>JAXMOJ010000009.1:0-224071 GCA_034669935.1 Cephaloticoccus sp. | reverse complement strand
GGGAATGCCGCCACCCATCGGATCGGAGGCGTAAGCATCGAGCAAAGCGGGGATCAGATCGCGATGCTCCTGATTGTGATAATCGGCTAGGGATACTTCGATTTGCATGGTTGGAGGAGTCTAAGGATATCGCTATTGAGTCGAGAGTATAGCCCGCGAGGTGGCTGCCAGTTCCGGTCTATTAAGGATTTCGACGATCTACTTTTGCTAACCGCATTTGAGTGTAGTAGGCGGTGGCTTCGATGTCGGTCTGGGCCCCCAGTTGAATAGACATTTTGGAGATGAGCTCGTCGTTGTCGGACTGAGTGTTGGAGAGTTGGATATTGGCTGCGATGGAGGGTTCGACGAGGCGGACAGAAAAGAAATTGCCTCGAATGATTCGGCTGATGTCGGTGTGCATTGCATCCCGAAGGCCCACTTTGAGGGTGGCGAGGTATTGCTCGGGACTACTGATTGGTGGCGCAAGGAGGTGCCGGGTCTGTTCGACGAGGGCGATGACTTCAGAGCTTGTTTTCAGGTCGGGTCCAGTGGGATAGCCCTGCATGTTGGGCAGGAAGGGACGCATTTCTTCGGCGGGTTCGATCCCAATGACCGTGGGGAGATTTCGGCTAAGGCGGCTGAACTTGCGGCAGCTTTCCTGACTGGTGATGAAGCGGAGGAAATCGAGTGCAAGTTCGGGATGGGGAGAGCTGCGTGTGATGCCGAATGCGCCGTAAGTTCGGAGAGCGGCTTCGGCAATCGGGCCGTGCATCTGGGGTCCGTAGTCGGGATCGCTTAACTGAGGTTGCGGGATGCGATGGATGGTCACTTCGAAGGGCGATCCTTCGATAATCCCGGTGGCTTGCAGGCTGCTGAGAACCATGAGCAAGGCTTGTCCTTGAGCGAACCGAAGATGAGACTGATCGCCTTCCGCTTGTGAGAAGCCGGGAGACATCATTTGAGCGGCCTCGCTAGTGAGGCGGGCGCCTTGTTGAATGGCGGGATCATCGAGATCCCATGCGCCTTCGAGATAAGCGAGATTGAAGTCCTTATCCTTAATGGGAAAGTCGATGAGGGGATTGAGACGTGTGGCGAGTTTTTGCGTCTGGGTGCCGGCCAGATTGCGGAAGAATATCAGCGCGGAAAATCTCGAACCGGCGATCAGGGAAAGCGCAGTGCCTTCCTCTTGGTTATACGCTTGCAGCTGTCCGTTCAATTGGCGCATTTCCGCAAAGGTCGTTGGGAACTTGTCGCTACCGGTCACTTTCACGAGGAGCTCCCGATTGCAAAAGATGCGCGCGGTGTTGTTACACAATGAGGCACCGAAGCATTCCATCGTCTTAGCGTCAAAAGCACCACGCATCCCATCGCGGAATGTATTGCGCCAGGGAACGCCTTCGAGTGGTCCACCCGCGTTATAGGGGTTGGGCGCAGTGACGTGGCTGGTGATCGGCTCGAAGTCGTCGAAGAATAATCCGCGACTGATGCCGAGTCCTATTTGCATCAGATCCGGTGGTTGCCCGCCGACGAGTTGGGTGCTGCCCCACTGGCGATAGATTCGCCCGGGGATCGCGATTTGTTTCACGCGCACGTTGGGGTGGAGCGCCTCGTAATCTCTCGAGAGAGCGTCTAAAGCACGGCGCACTCCGGGTTCGAGTTGCCAGTGGCAGAATCGAAGCGTGATTTTGCCGTTCGATTGTTCATCCCACCAAGGCAACGCGACGCGCCAGATTGAAATACCAAATCCAATGGCCACCAGACTGACGATGGTGACGAGACGAAGAGAAACTCTAGGCATGATCGTCTTCTCCTTTTAATCGCTGCAAACGACGGCCGACCTCATCGGTTTTATCATCATGAGGAAAGGTTTCGATGTAGCGCTCGTAGAGTCTAATTGCTTCAACCCGAAGGCCGAGCTTGCGGGCTGCCTCCGCGGCTTGGAGCAGATATTGGTTGAGCCGGGTCGAACGAAGGATGAGATTTTGATCGAGGCAGTATTTGATGAGTGGGTAAGCACGTTCGTGATTTCGACGCAGGCGGAGCAACGCATCGGCGAGGACAAGGCGTGTGTCGCGTTGGTTGTGCGGATGGATTAGTGAGGGGATCAGCGCTTCGATCTCATCGAAGCGCGCGTCTTGTTCATCACTGGTTACATCCGCATAGAGCAACAGCATGGCGAGTTTGGGGGCGGCGAGCTCGGCGACGGGATGGCCGGGATGATTCGCGAGCAGATCGCGGTAAGTGCTGATGATAGCGGCGACGTCGGGTTCTTTGTCGTAATGCTGCGCGATCCGGGCGAGGTAGTAGGTCGACGCGATGCCGTAATCGTCACTCGGATCTTCATCACGCAATTCGATTAGCTCGCGTCGGCAGTTCTGGAGATTGGCCGTTGTTTTCTCTGCTCCGCCCAGCAACGCAAGGGCGTGCCCGAGTCGAGATTCACGAGTTGAGGTGGAGCCCAAAAAATTCTCCTTGGCCGTAATCGAATCCATTCGGGACAGCGCGACCCAACCAGATTCAGGGGCTGAGGAAGCTGTGTCTGCACCAAAGGCGTGGCAGCACAAAGCTAAGCTAAACAGGATGAGGCAAGCTGTTCGCATGATGGGGTGTGATCATCATGCGAGGAATCTGAACAAGCAGGCAACCTTGGCGTGCGGGATTAGAGCAGGATTTGTGGGACCTCGGTCTCAGTGCGAATCGTGACGTTGATGTCGCGACCACGGTGTTCTCCTTCGATGTGCCACCCGGATTCGGAATGCTCGCAGGTGAGTTTACCGTGTTTGCCGTCGGTGGGGGTGGCGGTGGCAAGGGTGAGGATTTCGTGATGGTTTGATGCGGGGCAGGAGATTTCGGCGAAGGGGTATTTCTCTTCCTCGTCTGCAATCGGCAGGTGCCCGATTTCGATGGTGCGCGTTTGCAACGTGGCGACGGAGGTGTGAAGGGAGGCGTGGGGGCGGGTGACTTTGAAACCGTGTTCGCAGATGGCGACTTGTCCTTTGTCGTCATCGTTGAAGACCTGGAAGCGAGCTTGCACCGAACGGGGCTCGCTGAGCTGCACGCGATCAAGGACGATCACGACTTCGGGCTTCAGGTAGATTACGGTGCGTTGCACTTGTTGCGCAGGGAGATCGGCGCGTTGGTAGGCATCGGCGGCGTCGCTGACCGCGATCATCCAATCGCGACCGGTGCGATAGTCCTGCAAGATCGCTCGCGCGGTGGAGGCGTTGGTGCCTTCTTCGCCGTGGTGATAAACGTGGCCCTGTCCGTCGATCAGGATGCCGGAGTGAGCAAAGGGAAGGCGCAGCTGCCAGCGGCTTTCCGGCGGGTTGTAGCTGGCCTTGAGGGGATCGGTGATCAGGCGTTCGCCGTTGGAGAAGAAGATCAAGCTGTTGCGGTCGGCGTGTTCGTGGTTTTCGGGTTCGCCGGTGCGAAGCGAAAGCACCGAGTCGCTGACACTCCAACCGGATCGGGAGGTCACGACACCGGGAGTAATGATTCGATCAAGCGGTGTGTCGGCCGCGAGGCGGGCCGGGACAGTTTCATCAAACCAGATCGCGGCCCAAAATGACGCCGGATTACTGTCACGCACCGCGCCGGGTAAACTGAGGAGATAGTTTGAAGTGGTATCGCGGAAGTGGCGGCCGATCCATGCGAGGGGCTCGGGACTAGCGATCGTGCTGGCATCGGAAATATTGAGGCAATCCGTGAAGTCGCCGTGAGCGGGGACGGTCGAGCCTTGCACGTAACGCGCCATGGCGGGAAAATCGAGCACACCGCGATCATCCTGACCACAATTGCGACGCAACAGTTCAAGACAGAGGCAGTAGAAGCTGTAAGTGAAACTCCAGTAGGCGATGCCTTCGGGGAAGGTCGCGTCGGGCTGTTCGCGCGAGGCGAAGAGGCGCAGACTGGCCTGAGCTTCCTCGGCCCATTGATCAGCTTGCGGATGTCGTCCTTTCAAATAAGCGGCGGCGGAAGCGAGACCGGAAGTGGCAATGATGCGAAGGTTAATGCGATCCAGAATCGCGGGCCACTTGCTCACATCCACGGGATGATAGCCGGTCATCTCCGGGTCCATCGTCCAACCTTTGACCTGATCGTGATGAGTCATGCCGAAGACCGCAAGTTGAGCGGCAGGGGCAGCTATTTCGCCGATAAACTTATCGACGGCGGCGCGTTGTTCCGGATCGATGTGATCGCCGAGCCAATCCAGCGCGAGCACGACATTGGTAACGGTCATGCCATTGCGCATCACGCCCACGCTTTTGGTGCCTTCTTCGAGAATCCAATCCCAGCGTTTGTAGCCGAGAATGCGATCAAGCGCTAATCGCGCAAGTGGCAGTTGCGCTTCATCTCCGGTCACCAGGTGCATGAAGGCGCAGCGCATCAAAATGTTGCCCGCGCGACCGAGATTCTTGACCGGTTCGTTGAGCTTTAGCTCATTGGTGAGAAATAATTGATCGTCGGCGAGATCGGCATTTTGGCTGACCGACCAGAATTTGGCGAATTCAGGACGCTCGAGCGTGCGTTTGATCCGAGGAAGTTCGGAGGCGTCGAAGAGGAGGGCTTGGCCGAGTGGGGCGGTGTTCATGTTTGATTTTGATCGCGGCGATAGCCGTGCCTACGGGGTTAGGATAGATTGCTGTCCTTCAGGATTTCCTGGGCCGCGTTGTGGCCGGGGATGCCGGTGACTTCGCCACCGCCATGTTGTCCGGCACCTCCGAGGTAGAGGCCGTGGATGGGTGCGCGGTAGTGGGAAAGCTCGGGGAGCGGGCGATTGCCGAGCAGTTGGTGCGCATCGTGATGGGCGTGCCAGATGTTGCCATCGTAGAGGGCCACTTTGCGTTCCAAATCGAGGGGCGTGCGCAGTTCGTAGTCGATGATCGAAGCGCGGAAGTTGGGTGCGTATTCGTTGATCTGGTCGATGAGTCGATTGGCGAATTCTTCGCGGTGATCATCCCAGGTGCCTGCGGCGAGTTTGGCGGCGGCGGAGTAGACGTAGACCGAGACGGTGTGCTTGCCGGTCGGGACGATGGTATCGTCGAGCATGGAGGGAACATTAACGCTCATCATCGGGCGCGAGGGAGTTTGGCCCGCCTCAAGTTCGGCGTAGTTGGTGCTGATCGCGTCGCGATTCATCTCCAACTGGACCGAGCCGCGGTGAGGCAGATCGGGATCGCCATCCCAACCATTCCATTGCGGCAGATCGTTGACGGCGGCGACCAGCTTGCAACAGCTCACGCGGGTGTTGATCGAATCGACACGAGCACGCAAGGCAGGGCCGGTAGCGTCTTCCTGAAGTAAGTGAAGAAGCGTTGTCTTAGGATCGGCGCAGGAGAGAACATTGTCTGTTGCGACGAGTTCGCCATTGGTAAGTTGCAGCCCGGTGACGCGACCTTGTTCGGTGACGATTTCCTGAACCGGGCAATTGGTATGAAGGGTCGCACCTGCTTCGCGTGCGGTATCGGCGAGTAAGGCGGCGAAGCAGCCCATGCCGCCTTTGACGAATCCCCAGGGCCCGCGTTCGCCGGTTGCGGGATCGGGTTCGGTGAGGCTCGCGTAAGTGATGACCAAGGCAGAGGGATCGGCAGAGATGGCGGAAAATTCCTGAGCGGCGCGATCGCGCAGTCGTTCGGTGGGCAGAAAATAATCCTGCACTTCCCAGAGACTCATCGTGCTCGCGAGTTTCAGGGCTTCCCCGGCAGGCGTGCCGGCTGCACGAACTTTGAGCTCCTCCATCGTGGGAGGGAGCTTCATCAGATAGGGCCGCACCAAGGAAGTGAGTGATTGCTTGAAGGCCACATAGCGATCCCAGCCCTCTTGTTCTGCGGTCGTGAGTTTGGCTCGCGAGGTGAGATGGTTAGGAAAATCGAAATCGAGGTTGCTGTGGTAGGTGCCGTCGCGTTTGAGGAAAATTACTTCGTCGCGCGGAACGACTTCGAGTCCGCGTTCCCAGAGACCGAGATCTTTAATGATGCGAGCGGGGAAACCGTGCAGCAGATGGGCGCAGGTGGAGAAGGTGTAGCCCGGCCAAAGTTCTTCATTACGAGTGGCTCCGCCGATGCGATCTTCCCGTTCATAGACATGGACGTTGAGTCCGGCCCGGGCGAGATAGGTAGCGGCGACAAGCCCGTTGTGGCCTGAGCCGATGATGGCGACGTCAATTTTCATGGGATGGAAGCAAGTTAAAGACGGCAGCAAGACCGCTCAATTGGAATGTCGATTATTTCCCTACACGGGGTGACAGTCGGGGTAATCTTTCTCGCGGGAAGCTGGGGGTCGTAGCGAATGAACACGAAAAGAGTTCGCTGAGGTGATCGATTCAATCAGCCAGATGCTCGCTGCGCGTCAGTCGCGATGACGTAGCGCCTGCAGGATGTTGAGCGAGTGATTACCGATGCTCTCCATGTTGTTGAGTATATCGATGTAAAGCATCTCGGCTTTGACATTTTCACCACTGGCGGTCATGCGACGCATGGATTCCTTACGCAGTGATTTTCGGAAGCGATCAATGGAGTTTTCCAATTGATAGGCGGTCTCCATGTCGGAGGTGGCGACACCACGACCAATCCGGGCAGAGTAGAAATCCATGAATTGAAGGACGATATCGGAGAAGTTCTGGACTTGGTTGGCCGTTTCAGGCGGGAGCTCGCGCTTCTTGCGATGTTTGCGTTCGGCCAGCATGACGAGGCGGTAGCCACAATCGCAGATATCCTCGAGTTCGGCGACGACTCGCAGCATGGCAGTGATTTTGAGCATCGAGTCACTGCTCACGCTGTTGGCACTGCATTTGAGCAGATAATCGGTCGTTTCGATGGCGAGCCGATCACTCTCTTTCTCGAGTTTTTTGAAATCTTTCACCCGCGTTCCGAGTTCCTCTTCGGTGGTGGTGTGAAAGAGTTCGAGGAACCCGGTCATCAGATCGCGAGTAAGTTTGCCCATGCGCTCCACATCGCGTTCGGCTTCCGCGATATTGAGCTCTCCGGTTTGAGGGAGAAACGGAGAGCCATGTGAGACATGATCTGCGGTCGCGCCTTTGCCCTTCCCAATCAGTCGCTCAACGATCTTAGCTATTTGAGGCACAAAGCCTATCAATACACCGATATTGATCAGGTTGAAGATCGTATGGAACGCCGCCATATGCATGGGGATCTGATTCGAATCCCCGGAATTCCCCGGCATGATAATATCCACCAGATGGACGAATGGTTTGAAGAGCATGACGGCCCAGACCACTCCGAAAATATTGAAGATAAAGTGGGCGAGGGCGGCGCGCTTGGCGTTGGTATTACCACCCATCGCTGCGATGTTGGCGGTGATGGTCGTGCCGACGTTTTCGCCGAGAATAATGGCGCAGGCACTGGGGTAATCGATCCAGCCTTTGTAGGCCATCGTGAGGGTGATTGCACCCGCGACGGAGGAGGATTGCACGATGACGGTCAAAATGGTGCCAAAGGCGAAGAAGAATAATACGGAGAGGAGACCACGCCCCGTGTAGTTTTGCACAAACTCAAGGATCTCCGGGCTGTTTTTGATATCCGGCACCGAGTTCTTCAGGAACATCAGACCGAGAAACAGAATGCCGAATCCCATGATGAACTCGCCCGTGTCTTTAAGCTTGGGGCGCCGCGAGAAGAGCAGCGGTAAGGCCAGACCGATGAGGGGCAGAGCGATCTTGGACATGCTGAACTTGAACCCGAGAAAGGAGACGATCCAGAAGGTGGTCGTAGTGCCAAGATTGGCCCCCATAATCATGCCGATAGATTCGGTGACTGTGAGCAGACTGGCGTTGACGAAACTCACGATCATCACGGTCGTAGCCGACGACGATTGCACGAGACAGGTAATACCCAGTCCTGTGCCGAGTCCGGCGAACCGATTGCTCGTCATGGTGCGCATCATGCCGCGAAGCTTTTCGCCGGACAGTTTCTGCAGGGCTTCGCTCATGACCTTCATTCCGAAGAGGAAGAGGCCCAAGCTGCCAAGAATCGTAAGGGTAGTGCCGATCATGGGGTAGTTCATGCCGACCATGAAGACGAAACACCCAAGGCGGCAAGTCTGAGTGTCACATAATTGTGACAAAGAAGTAGAAAGTGAGACTGCTATTAAATGGCCATCCCAGATCGTCCCTCAAGGAGTCCAGACTAGGCGCCAAACTCGCTCTTTTCGATCCGTCGAATAGTCAGATCTTGCAGCACGGCTGTGCCGCGACCCCCGCTGCAATAGGCCAGCAGGACAGCATCTTCCGTCTCGTAAATGGCGGTGTAGCAGAATCCTCTTTCAGGGTCGGTTTCAATGGCGTGGGTTTGCGACCAGGTTGCCCCTTCATCCTTGCTAGTGGCAAGGACCAGTGGAGTGCGGCCCCAACTGGTATTTTGGGCGAAACCGCTCTCCGTTTTAATTGGAGTGATGGGGTCGTTCCAAACAGCGATCCAGAGAGTTGAGTCCAGGATGGCCTTGATCGAAAGGGGACTGGCGGGAGATTTGAATCGAGAAGGTCGAGGCGTGGTCCAAGTCTCACCCTCATCGGTGGAGGTGAATTCCCATTGGTGCCCCTCCGAAGTGCGGCAGTAGCAGTAGAGGCTGCCATCGCTGCGTTGAATCAGGCCGGGCTCTTGCAAGCCGGTGTTGATCTCAGGCGAAATCTTGAGGCGCTGCGGTGTTTCCCTCCATGTTTGTCCTGTGTCATCGGAAACAAAAAACAGGGCGATCCCATGGGGGTTGAAAGGTTGCTCCTCACCCTCGGGCACCGGGGTGTTGATGTGGAGTGCGGATGGACAAATTAGCCGACCTGAAGCGAGTTGGATGATCCGGTCGTTATTGGTGACGAGATAGCCTTCAGTCGGATTTCCAAGAACGGCGTCACTCCAAGTCTTACCTTCATCGCTTGAGGTGCGCATCCGCATCCGGCAATCGAAGAAAGAATTCTTCTGCACATAGAAGAGTGCAATCCGACCGTCCTGCAGGCGGAGGAGAGACACGCTCATCACGTTGCAATCACCCTCATTGGGCACGATAATGGTATGTTCGTCGGTCCAAGTGCGCCCTCCGTCAGAAGAATAGTGAGCGGCAATATCGGCTTTGGCATGATCGCTCCAACTGTCACCGTTGTAGCGTGAATAGGCGAAGAGGATGTCGCCATTCGCTAGGGTGATAAAAGATCCTTCGGAGTTGCGGGGATTGCCGGGGCCGGAAGATAGGGGAAGCACGATTTCAGATTTCATAGGGTGGGGCATTGATGGGGGCGTGATTTAAGAAGTAAATTGTTTTGGGCGATTCGATTTTCGACGTGCCCTTGCCTGCTGATTGATCTCTCGTGGATCGCATGCACCCGATTGATTCCGACAAGCTGAAACAGCATCTGCATCACCTCACCGAATCGATTGGCGTGCGCTTGGCCGGCTTGCCGGGTGAACGTGCGGCGGCGGATTATCTGGTCGCTGAATTTGAAAAGGTGGGAGCGCGCGTGAGCTGCGAGGAATTCGCGGTGAATGCTCGCGATGTTCAGTCGCAGGAGCTCGAGGTTTTTTATGATAATGCGTGGCACCCCGCAGGTTGTTCGTTGTTCGCGAATGCGCCGGGCACGCAAGGCGAATGGGTCGAAGCACCACTGGTGTTTTTCGATGGAGTAAACGGCTACCAGCAGGCCGACCTCGCGCCGCAACTCGCAGGCCGGATCGTGATGCATCTGGGCTGCCATATCGAATCACAAGACAACTACCGCCGCTTGATCGCGGCCCAGCCGGCCGGATTATTGATGGCTGATGTGCGGTATCCGGGGGGCGAAGCTTTGGCTGATGCGATCTTTCCCACCTATGCGGCGAATTGCGGCACGGTAACTTCACTCAATGTCGCCTATCTCGAAGCGTGGAAGTGGCGTGAACGCGGCGCGACCCGAGCGCGCTTCCGCGTCGTCGGTGGTCCGCGAGCCGCGACCTCGGCCAACGTGATCGCAGAGCTTCCGGGCACCGATCCGGAGACGGGGGTGCTTTATCTTGGGGCGCATCACGATACGCAGGCTGATTCAGTGGGAGCCGATGATAACGGTTCAGCCGTGGCGGGGGTGATTGAGCTCGCGCGAGTGTTGGCGCCACTCAAACGCCGACGCACGATTCGGATGATTTCGTTTGGTGCGGAAGAGCAGCTTTCCGTGGGGAGCTCCGCTTACGTGCGCGGGCATCGCGAGGAATTGAAACGTGAGTCTGGCGTGATGTTTAACTTCGACAGTTTTGGATCCCTACTGGGCTGGAACACGCTTTATGGGAGCGGTCCCGCGGAACTCGATACTCAACTTGCTAAGTGCTTTGAGCGACAAGGGCAGTATTTCCGCCGCGAGGTTGGCGTGCTGCCCTATGCGGATCATTTTCCATTTAACGCGGCTGGGATTCCGGGGCTGACGCTGATGCGCTTGAATTGTGCGAGCGGACGCTTCTTCCATCATCGAGCCGATGATGATATCAGCCGCTTGGATTTCGATGTGATGACGGCTTCGCTCAACGCGGTTGCGAAGTTTGCCGTGGAGATGTCGCAAGTTGAGAGGCTGCCTTTCGAATTGGCGATTCCTGTCGAAGATGAGGCTGCCATTACTCACTGTTGGGAAGATTTGTTCGGCGGTTGGTCGCTCTGATTTGCGATCTACGCGTTTCTGGCATTGTTATTGCGTGTTTATTCTAATCGATATCGAAAATTTATAATACAATGAAATCTCTTCTCACTCGATCTGCTCTTTCACTCGCAGCCGTAATTTTTGTCTCCACGGCCACGGCACAAACCGATAGAGATGCTGAAGGCTGGTCGACGAGCGTCGGAGCGGGAGCGATCTGGGGTCCGGCTTTTTCCGGTTCCTCGGACTATCAAATGATGCTGGTTCCGGATATTCGGCTCGCATACGGCGACACGTTTTTCGCTTCGGTGGGGCAAGGGATTGGTTACAATTTCGAAGTTGATTCGGACTGGGTTGTCGGCCCGCTGATTAAATTCGACTTCGGACGCGATGCGGATGGCGAAAATACTTTCCGCGTGGCAGGTGACGCCTCCACGGCTCTGAGAGGTTTTCAAGATGTTGAATCGACGATTTTGCTCGGTGGCTTTGCCAAATTTGATCGAGATATGTGGTCTGCCAAAGTGGAGCTGCTTCAGGGATTGAATGGCCACGAAGGTATGATCGCGGATTTCTCCATCGATTACAAAGCACGCTTCGGCGGCAGCGAGGCTCAGCCCGGTCCACCGGTGTTCCTTGCGACAGGACCGCGTATGCGCTGGGCCGATGATGATTACACCAATACCTATTATGGCATTAACGCAGTCGACTCACTCGGGTCTGGCTTGCCCACTTACACCGCTGGTGGCGGGATCGCTTCAATCGGATGGGGAGCTTCTTTGGTGATGCCGATTAGTCAGGAATTGGTGCTAATCGGTTTTGTTGGTTACGACAAGATCATGGGCGATGCGGCCGACTCTCCTCTGATCGTTCAACGCGGTAGTGAGAATCAATTCAGCAGCGGCGCATTTTTGAGCTATCGGTTCTGAGCGGCTAGCACTGTTTTGGGCTGGCGATCTCAACCCAAGTTCAGCGCCGTGATACCGTTGATCACCAACTGCACGCCCATGCAGAGCAGCAGGAATCCCATAATTTTTGTCAGTGCATGGGCTCCGTTTACGCCGAGAAATTTGAGCAACTTATCCGACGAGCGCAGAATGAGCCAGCAGATCGCACAGACGGTGAGGATCGCGGCAATGGCGACCGCATAGTGTGCGACATCGTGGGTCTCCAGATTGCCAGCCAATCCCATGATGGCAGCAATCGCACCCGGACCCGCGAGCAACGGCATGGCTAAAGGAGAGAAAGCGATGTCGGCCTTTTTACGGCCCTCGGCGTGTTCTTCCTCCGTATTGGTGCTGTCATCAGTGGAAGCGAGCAGATCGAAACCGATTTTAGCGACGACCAGTCCACCCGCGATCCGGATGCCCGGAAGTGTGATCCCAAAAAACTTCATGATCAGGGCCCCACTGAGAAAGAAGACGCAGAGCAGGATGAACATGTAGATCGATCCACGCAGAGCCTGACTGCGGCGCTCGGCGAGCGTGTTTCCTTCGGTCATGGACAAGAAGATCGCGGCATTGCCCAAAGGATTAGTGATCGGGAGGAGCGTGACGCAGACGGCGAGAAACAAGGGGTAGAAGTGTGACATGGTTGGGGTATGGGGATGGGGGGAGTTGAATTCAGAACGAAATTATCAGTCGCCGATAACCACTAAGTGCGCCGGAGAAAAATTGGTGCAGGGTCGAGAATTTGGCATGGCCACAGATGATCAATCCGATTTGTTGTTCAAGCAGCATCCCGATATGAACAACAAGATCGCCCTGACGGACATCCCTTCGCCGAAATCCCAACGCTGGGGGATCCAGAATCTGCGCAAGGGTTGGAAATACGAAAACCCCAAACCGCATTTGCATGATTACGATGAATACGTGGTCATGTGGAAAGGCCGATTCATCATCCGTAACGATGGAGTGGATACCGAATATGTCGCGGGTGATGTGATCCGCTTTCCCGCTCATCAATTGCACTGTGGAATCGAGGCTCTGGAAGATACCGAGTATTTCTGGTCTCGCGCGGACTGATTTTTAAACACCATGAAACAACCCAACATCGTTTACTTTTTGATTGATGATCTCGGCTGGCGCGATCTCACCTGCTACGGAAGTTCTTTTTACGAAACACCTCATCTCGATCGCCTCGCGAGCGAAGGCATGCGTTTCACCGATGCGTATGCGGCGGCTCCGGTCTGCTCGCCGACCCGAGCGAGCCTGATGACGGGGAAATATCCGGCTCGTGTCGGGGTGACTCAATATATCGGCGGTCACGGGGTGGGGCGTTTGTGCGACGTGCCCTACATGCATTTTCTGCCCTCCAGCGAACGTTCGATTGCGACCACGCTGCGTGATGGAGGTTATCAAACGTGGCACGTGGGCAAGTGGCATTTGGGTAATCGCAACACGATGCCGGAGTATCATGGCTTCGAGACTAATATCGGTGGCTGCGGTTGGGGCATGCCCCAGCAAGGCTACTTCAGTCCTTGGGGAATCGAGACTTTGCCGGACGGTCCCGAAGGTGAGTATTTGACCGAACGATTGACCAGGGAAGCGACCAAACTCATTCGCGAACGCGATCAGGAAAAACCCGTCTTCCTCAATCTCTGGCACTACACCGTGCATACGCCGATTCAGGCGCCGGAACATTTGATCGAAAAATACCGGGCCAAAGCAAAACGACTCGGTCTCAAAGAAGAGGATGCGATTGAAGAAGGAGAACGCTTGCCTTGCTTGCATCACGGCACGGATCGAGTGCAACGTCGGAAGTTTCAAAGTGATCCGGTCTACGCGGCGATGATCGAAACGCTCGATGATTCGATTGGCCAAGTGTTGGATACCTTGGAAGCAGAAGGCCACGCCGATGATACACTTGTCGTTTTTAAAAGCGACAACGGTGGTCTCGCTACCGCAGAGGGATCACCCACTTGCAATGCTCCACTAAGCGAAGGCAAAGGATGGATGTATGAGGGAGGCACTCGCGTGTGTCAGATCGCGCGATGGCCGAATCAAATTCCCGCAGGCACTGAATGTGCCGAACCCACCACCACGCCTGACTGGTATCCGACCTTACTTGAAGCTGTGGGCCTACCGCTCGACCCCGAGCAACATATCGATGGTAAAAGTCTGCTCCCGTTACTCCGTGGTGAGCAGGATGAGCGTGGCCCGATCTTTTGGCATTATCCGCACTACTCCAATCAAGGTGGTATCCCCGCAGCGAGTGTGCGCGATGGAGATTGGAAGCTGATCGAGTTTTTTGAAGATGGGCGCCGCGAGCTCTACAACCTTCGTGATGATATCAGCGAAACCACCGATCTCGCCGTGACTGAAACCGAAAAACTGACCGTGCTGACGGATCAACTCCACGGCTGGCAAAATGAAGTCGAAGCCCTGTTCCCTAAACCCAATCGAAACTATGTGCAACCACCGCTAGAAAGCGGTGTGGATGCGGCTGAAGTGTGAATCGTTCCACGAGATTTAGCGCATTTGTCCAGTAGTCATGAGTAGCGCCCGTCCAAATATTCTCTGGCTCATGACCGATGAGCAACGGTGTGACTCACTGGGATGTTATGGCAGTCCATGGGCGCGCACTCCATATCTCGATCGGTTGGCAAAAGAAGGGGTCTTATTCGAAACGGCGATCACCCCCGCTCCTGTCTGCATGCCGGCCAGGACTTCACTTTTGTCCGGACAGTATCCCGCCCAAACTGGAGTGTGGCACAATGACGGTGAAGTGGAGTCGGCGTCTGCTCACTTGGTGTCATCGTTTCGTGATGCAGGTTACCAGACTGCTTCGTTCGGCAAGCAACACTACGCCCCTGATTCTATGGGCACCGCGGCGTTTGGCACCGAGTCGGGGTCTTGTTTGTCGGAACATGTCGGCTACTACGGTTACGCCGAACAACATGACGAATCTCAGTATGATGTGCTCAAATATCCTCAGGATAATTTTAACTGGATCTTTGGAGGCAGGTTTCCCGCCCCAGCGGAAGAAACGGCTGAAGCGCAGGCTATCGAAGGGGCCATGCAGTGGCTCGATGCGCGCGAGCGAAATGATCCGTTTTTCCTTCGAATCTCATTCAATGGTCCCCATACGCCGGTGGCTCCACCGGCACCCTTTGATGAACTCATTTCACCTGAGTCCATAACTCTGCCCTCCGCGGCCGAATCGCGGCCCGCGGGTTGTTCCGATTGGGTGACGAATGAACTTGCTCGCTGTGAGTCTAGCGAACCGTTGTCGGATCAGCAGATCCAGAGGATGCGTCAGTGTTATTACGGCGAAGTTGCTTACCTCGATACGCAGTTTGGTCGCCTGCTTGAGCACATGAGGGCACGGGGGCTCTTGGATAATTGCATTGTAGTATACGTCTCCGATCATGGCACACATCTGGGCGATTACGGATTAGTGCAAAAGCAGACCTTTTTTGAACCGGTCGTGAATGTGCCGTTTATCTTTTGGGCGCCAGAGCGAATCAAATCAGGTTTGCGCTATCAGACCCCGGTGGAGACCCAGAGTTTGATGCCGTCTTTGCTCGAGTTGGCAGGTATCGGTCCGGTGGCGTCACGTTGTGCGCCCAGTTTAGCCCCATCGTTGGAGAGTGATTGCGAGCCTGAGCCAAGACCGCTGTTCAGTGAATTGAAATTGCAGTCTTTCCGCCCGCACATTCGTCATGAGGGACGGCTGGTCATGGTGCGGCATGAAAACTGGAAGCTATCCGTCTGTCTTGATCCGGAAGTGCATGACGCCGCGTTGTATGATCTAAACAACGACCCTTATGAACGGAACAACCGCGCCGCTGATCCCGAGTGTCATAACCGTCGCGAGACCTTATTAAGGTTGGTGGTCGAACATCTCAACGATGCCGGCAGCGGTGAGCAGATTGAGTCATAGATTGAGGCTCTCATAAACCAGAGGTGTGAAGGTTGGGTTTGATCTCCGGGCGGGCTGTCACTTCTTCACCGGTTCTTGATTCGATACTGCCCCGGGGGCGTCTGGGTGATCATCCGAAACACGCTAGAGAAATAGTATTCGTCGCGAAAACCGCAGATCGTAGAGATTTCCTTCATCGGCAGACGGGAGTGCACGAGCATGGCTTTGGCTCGTTCGATCCGCACTTCGTTAAGATAACGAATAAGTGTCTTCCCGCGAGTTCGTTTGAAAATATGGCGCAGGTGATCGTGGCTCACTCCTACGTGATCGCAAACTTCACCAAGTGTGCGAATCGAGGCAAAGCGGTCGCGCATAAATCGCTCGGCTTTGGAAACGTGGGATTGGGCCGACTCGACGTCGGTGGTTCTTTCCTGACTCACGAATATCTGGAGTAAGTTCATGAGCACAGCGGTCCCACGCAGATTTAAAATCGCTTGTTCAACCGGAGATATTTGGGTGCACCCTCGGGAGAGACTTTGTATTTCCGCCGCGACAACCGAGTCGTTGAGACGGGGAATGAACAATCCTGAGCTGGGAAGAGTGGGGCAGTTCTGAGGAGTCGTGAGTTGCACACACATATCGTCGCCACTGTCTTTCATGACTTGATCGTGCGGCTCGCCCGGCGCGTGGATGGTGATGCTATCTGCCTCGAAGTGGATCTCACGATTTCCGGGGTGGTGAACGACTCCACCGCCGACGGGGTGATAGACAATTTCCAAGGTCTTGTGTGAATGGAGGCCCGAAGGTCGGCCTACTTCGACGGGATGACGCATCCCGTGCACGAACATCATGGGTGGGGCCGTTGATTGCAGGGTGAGGAAGTTATCCCATGCTTTGGTCAGAGTCACGTGTCTAGGATGAGTGGAATTAATGCCACGTTATGCTGGTGTCATTTCATGAAGAATATTCGCCGGGATCTCGTCTATTAGCAGGTGTTCTTTATTGATATTGTAGGAGATGAAGAATCTCCCTTCCCGTTCAAAGAACTGCGGCATGCTGACTCCTGTTTTCAGGTTGGTATCTTCGGAGTCATCAACATCTGCCAGGATACGCGACTCGCCAAATACGAGTCCACCATTGCGACTTTCTCCGGGGATTTGACGGGCCACGGCAAACCACTGGGGATTCCTTGTCTTGCCGTTTCCATCCCAGACGTGCTTTGCCCCTCGGTCGGCCCCGTCATTGTTGGTGAACATCAAAATGATACGACCATCAGAAGTTTGCGCGATGGGACACATCGTCATGGGGTGTTTGATCACGGGTCCGTCGGGTGCATATCGCAGCGGTTCTACGGTAGTCCATGTCAGCCCCTGATCTTCGGAAATCGTGAAGCCGGGTGAACCCAGAAAGGTGCGGCCCACTCCGATCCACCGTCCATCGGTTAAGGCGCGCACAGTCATCTCTTGGAAATTGGAGGCCGCTTCCTCAGGATAGCCCTCAAATGCCGCTGTGACTCTTCGCAGAGCAGCATTGTCGTGGTGCTTGATGGGATCGACTCGGATTCCGCGTGGCCCGCTAGGATGAATTGAGAAGCTCAATTTGTTCGGATCGTTTTCGGTCAAAATGTTGTCCATGCGAATCACACTGACCTCAGCCGGACTGATCAACCAAGCGCGCCGCCGGTTACCGTCCATTTTGCAGGCAGTGAAAGGGAGGATTACCTGGTCGCCGGGCAGGATTTCAGGGGGATGATTGAGCCAACCATGAAGTTTGTCCGGGAAGATATCGATGTCCCGATCCGGCAGGAGAATGATTCGTCGATCAGACCAGGTTGCGCCCCTGTCGTCTGAGAAAATGAAATTGAAATGGCCACTATCGTAGGCGGGATCGCCCATTTGCAATTGAGCTCCGGCATGGAAGAAGAGGTAGAGTCGTTGGCTCGCGGGCACGATAAACGGAGTGCCGTAGGCGATGCGTTCTTGAGGAGATGAAAAAATGATTGGTCGGGGATCGCTCCAGGACTTTCCCAGATCCCGGCTGGTGGAAAAAACGATGCGTTCATCTGTGGCGTGCTCGAAGGCTCCCTGAGACCAAGTAGTCAGCCAAGTGCCGTCGTTAAAAAAGACCGTGCAGTTCGATTCGTTCTTACAGCAGGTGGCGATCTCCTCTGGGATGTCCGGTTTGATGAATCCTCTTTCGCTGAAAGCGGCATAGGGCAGGGGAGGATGCTCGTAAAGAGAGGAGTATGCGAAGGGGCGTTGTCGCATGAACTCCTTCGCATCTCGATTTCGATTAGTCATCGTATTTCATTCCTCTCATCTGACTTAATCTTCCGGATGACGGCAGTGAGAGATGAAATCTCGTAGGCAAAGTTAGCCCGCCGATTTTTGACTGAGGTTGGTTTTGTGTTCATGGGCATGGGGAGTGGGTAACTTCTGAAGCAGGAATACCTGCGGCGCATAAATCAATTTGAGAAATTGGCTTTTCTTATGCTTTTATGGCTATCGCTGGGGAGCAATTGAGGCGTAGGTCTGCCGAAATCTATAAAAAATAGCCCATTCTTGCGATTGAGAATATCCTCACTGGTTAGTGTCATTCACGGTTAACTATGACTGAGAGCTTACCCCATTCTCTGATTCAGGCGTCGCGTCTGGCATTCCCCGCGAAACAACAGGTTCAACATGAACCTTTCGAAGTTGCCTTGCCGGGCGAGGACGAGGTTCTGGTCGAGACGCGCCTCTCGCTCATGAGCACGGGCACGGAAAATATCGTCTTTAATCGTCAGTTTGATGAAGGCACTCATTGGCACGATTGGGTGAAGTATCCTTTTTATCCCGGCTACGCGTGTGTGGGAGTCGTTTTGGAAACGGGCAATAAGGTGAGTGATTTCAAAGCCGGCGATCGCGTGGCTTACCGAATCCCTCATCAGTCTCATGAGGTGGTGAAGGCTGACGCTTGCACGAAAATCCCTGAGCAGACTTCCTTCGAGCATGCGGTTTGGTTTTCGCTCGCGAAGATCGCCTTTCACGGTGCGAAGGTCGCGGACTACCGCCTGGGTGATAGTGTGTTGGTGATTGGCGCGGGACCGATCGGGCAGATGACGATTCGGTGGGCGGCGGCTTCTGGAGCTTCGTCGATCATCTCTGTTGATCGACTGCCCGCGCGTCTAGAACTGGCAAAGAAGGGAGGCGCGACTGCTTGTATCTCCGCGTCGATCGGTGAGGCGCGAGATCAAATCATGGAGGCCAATGGCGGGAAGCTGCCTCGGGTGGTCATCGATTCGACCGGCAATGCCGAAGTCTTTAAATCCGCACTCACCTTGGCCGCAGACTTTGGAAAAATCGTCGTCATGGGAGACACGGGGCGACCCGCTCAACAACACTTGTCCAGTGATCTGATCATGCGTGGGCTGACGGTGGTAGGCGCGCATGACACTCACACGAATGAGCAGTGGAACGATGGGACTATCGCCCAGTTGTTTTTCGACCTTACATCCCGGGGACGGTTTTCGGTGGAAGGTTTGAA
The DNA here is from genome assembly GCA_034669935.1 of Cephaloticoccus sp. Lineage (GTDB taxonomy): Bacteria > Verrucomicrobiota > Verrucomicrobiia > Opitutales > Opitutaceae > Cephaloticoccus. The sequence goes on along the minus strand of JAXMOJ010000009.1, from coordinate 205,104 downwards.
TTCCCATCACTTCAAACCTGCTGATTGTGGCGAGGCCTATGCCGTGGCAAATCGTGAACGCGAAAAGACCATGGGAATTATCTTTGATTGGGCGAACAAAGGGGAGGGGCCATCATGAACCCATTGCGCCAAGGATTCTCGTGGTGGTGCTATGCCGATCGCGGAGTCGCAGATGAAGAACTGATGTCGAAAGCGCGTGGGATCGGTCTGGAAGCGGTGGATTTGATCGATAAGTCGCTCTGGCCTTTGGCTCAAAAGCACGACCTACGGATAGCGGCTGTCGAAGGCCATGGCAGTATCGAACAAGGAATGAATCGACGGGAAAATGAGCTGAGAATCGAGATGGAACTGCGGACGAGGATCGAGGATGCGGAGAAGTTTAATATCCCTGTGCTGATCTGCTTCTCCGGTAGTCGGGACGGAATCGACGACGAATCGGGCTTGGCCGCCTGCGCTGACACTTTGGGGCGCCTAGCCCCAGTGGCGGCGGATGCTGGGGTCACGCTGGCGGTGGAATTGCTCAACAGCAAAGTCGATCATGCCGACTATCAATGCGACCACACGGAGTGGGGCGTGCGGCTTTGCGAACAGGTAAGTTCTCCGGCGGTGAAACTGCTCTACGATATTTATCACATGCAAGTCATGGAAGGGGATGTTATCCGCACGGTGGAAAAGTATCATCCCCATTTTGCGCATTATCACACGGCGGGGAATCCGGGCCGTGGGCAACCTGATGAAACCCAGGAGTTGAACTATCCGGCAATCTATCGAGCGATCGCTGCCACAGGATATCAGGGCTATATCTCCCATGAGTTTTTGCCTCAAGGTGATCCTATCGCTGCATTGAAATCAGCCTACGACGATTGTCTTCATAGTCTTGGCTCCAGTAGCCAGAGTTGGGAGGACTGAGAATGAGCGATTCATCTTATAGACCTGCGCCGCCACTAGCTGGGCTCTGCAATTACGAGGAAGCAGGCAGGCAGGGTGTGTTGGTCGATAAGACTGTGATGAGGTTGCGCCGTTGGGTTTATCTTCATGGAGGGTTGGTTCGAGTGATCAGTGCACATCTCAATGCTGTTCCGGAGTGGGAAGTGAAGTGCGCTCTGTCTCTACACATTTGGCAGACTGCTGAGCACAATAACAGTTTTCGTGAACGGGTGGCCGAGATGCGCACTCCCCCTCATCACTTGGATGAATCACCTGATCCGGCGCTCGATGCGTTGTTGGAGGAATTGATTCACTCACGAACGACCGTTGAACTACTGGTCGGTATTTATCGCGTGCTGCTGCCGGCAATCACCGAGGCGATTACGTTGCATTCGGCGGAGGCTAACCCGGTGGCGGATTACCCGACTCGTCGCTTGATCCGGATGTTTTTACTGGAGAAGCACGATCAGCTCGAGTGGGGTGCACAGGCGCTAAAGCAACTCGAGAAGATCGGTGGAACCGAAGCGAGATGCGAAGAGTGGGAACGCCATTTACGCGCTTATCTTTCAGCTGCCGGTGGGGCGAATGGAGACGATGCGCGTCCGTCTGATGAGTTGCCCGCCCCGCGTGCCGCCGCACCATTCGAGCCCGAACGCTCACCCCAGCGTGATCAGCGATTCACGCATAGTCGAGATTCGCGCGGTGCTCATTCCGAGGTCGAGGCAGTGCCCGGTGATCGGCTTTGGTTTATGGCTTATGTGCGTTTGACGGAGATGCATGTGCCTGAGCTTCTCGCGCTCATTCTCTACGATTGGAAGGAGCCCACTTGGCCGATGATTCATGATCTTTGCCGACATCTCTGGGATGAGTGTCGCCACTCAATGATGGGAGAGGCGGTGTTTGCCCGTGCCGGGGTTCCATGGTGGGAGAGCGCGCAGGAACTGTCGTTCGCACGTTATCCCAATACGCAGCTGGACTCCGCGCCTGAAAGATATGCGCTGCTGTGGCACATCGAACAGGGGTTGATGGGGAAGGATGGCAAACAGGCAGAGTATGAACTCGCGGAAGATCATGACAGCCCTCTGATGGCTCTTTTCCAAGACTATGATTGGGCCGACGAAGTGCTTCACGCCAAGATTGGACGCAAATGGCTCCTCCCGGAATTCGACAATGATCGTGAGGCTCTCAATGCTCGCGCCCTACAAATCCGGGAGGAATATAACTCTATCGTCGAGCGCGACCAAAAGGCGCCGGATGCAGATTGGTGGGAAGCGTTTTATCGAGAGTATTTGACCGATTATAAGGTCGAGTAGAGAGGACGAAAATTAGTGGGAATAATTGACCAACTGTCACTTAGTTACTGAGCGATGAATGTTTACCGAACTGCCACCCGGGATGAACTCGAACTTGCTGTGCAGTGGGCGGCGCAGGAGAGGTGGAATCCGGGGTTGGGTGATGCGGATGTATTTTGGGCGTCTGATCCGGAAGGCTTTGTCTGCGCGGAGGAGAACGGCGAGGTCATCGCAACGGGTTCGATTGTTTCCTACAGCGGGGAGTTTGGTTTCATGGGCTTCTTTATCGTGCGGCCCGAGTTGCGCGGGCAGGGGATCGGTCGCGAGTTCTGGCAGTGGAGGCGCGACCGGCTGCTTGCGCGTCTCCATCCTGGTGCGGCCATCGGGATGGATGGCGTTTTCGAGATGCAGCCGTTTTATGCGAAAGGAGGATTTGCTTTCTCCCATCGAAATCTGCGGATGGAAGGCGTGGGGCAGGCCCATGATACTGATCCGGGGCTGGTGGATTTGTCGGCGATTTCTTTTGAACAGGTGGCTGCTTACGATCGGCGGCATTTTGGTTTTGCCCGGGATGAATTTCTTCGGCGATGGATTAATCCCGAGGGAGGACGAGGTTTGGGATGTATCATGGATGGTGAGCTGCGGGGCATGGGTGTGATCCGGCCATGCCAAGCAGGTTTTAAAATCGGACCACTCTGTGCGGAAAACGCTTCGATTGCGGATCGTTTGTTTCGAGCACTTTCGAGATGGGCAGTTGATCAACCAATCTTTCTGGATGTCCCAGAAAACAACGCGGAGGCACTTGCTCTGGCGAAGACGTATAGCCTTCAGGAGGTCTTTGGCTGCGCGCGGATGTATCATGGACTAGCACCGGATCTGCCGTGGTCGCAGATCTACGGAGTGACGAGTTTCGAATTGGGCTGAGCTTGGCAAATCGTATACGCCGCCTAATTTTCCATAGCTGTGAATATCCTGATCATCGTCGTGGCTTTGTCTGGGGCTAGCTATCTGGCATTCTCGGCGCGGTTGAAAAAATCTTCGGATTGGAAGGCGATGGTCACTCCGCTGGCTTCGATTATGGGGAGTGGGTTTTTGGTGAGCGCGCCCTTGTTGGCGGGAGCGGTGGGAGTCTATGCGCTTTTTTCAATGATGGGATTGTTGCTACTCGCCTATGCCGTGGGCGGTGCGATTCGTTTCAATATCCGGCATTTTGAGCCGATTGAAAATCAGGGTTTTGGCGTGCCGCAGGATTTGGCTCTCTTGTCACGATTGACCTTGGCCGGGGCCTATTTCATTTCAGTCACCTACTATCTCCAACTCCTGGCGGCGTTTGTTTTACGCATGGCGGGGATGCAGAATCCTCAACTGGCGAATGTGGTGACGACGGTGTTGCTGCTGCTGATTGGGACGGTGGGGATCTGGCGGGGATTGGATGAACTTGAAAAGGTCGAGCGTTATGCGGTGAGTCTGAATTTGGGGATGATTGGCGCTCTCCTGCTTGCCTTATTGGTTTATAATGTGCGGTTGTGGGTAGCAGGGGAATGGGCGTTACCACCCATCGATTCGGTGATGGATTTCAAGGATGTGCGGGTTTTGTTGGGACTGTTAATCGTGGTGCAGGGGTTTGAAACTTCGCGCTATCTCGGAGATCAGCATCCGGCTGAACAACGCATCCGCACGATGCGGCAAGCTCAGTTGATTTCGGCCGCGATCTATATCTCGTTTGTGGCCCTGGCGACGGTGTTGTTTCGTGCTGATTTCGGAGCAGATGTGACCGCGATCATGCAGATGACCAAACCCGTGGCGGCGTTTCTGCCGCTGATGTTGGCAGTGGCTGCGATTGGCAGTCAGTTCAGTGCTGCGGTGGCAGATAACGCCGGAGCGGGCGGTTTGCTGACGGACCTGTTGCACCACAAGTTGCGTCTGCGATATGTCTATGTGCTGATTTTGGTGATCACCGTGGTGCTGACGTGGCAGACTGATGTGAACAGTATAATCTCTTATGCTTCGCGGGCATTTGCGCTTTATTACGCACTGCAATGCGGAGTGGCGACAGTGATGGCTTGGGAGCAGTCGCGTGCAGCTCGCAGTTTGGTGCGAGTGGTTGGGTATGCGTTTTTGACCCTTATTTGTCTCACGGTCCTCATCCTGGGTCTGCCGGCGGAGTAGTCGCCGGGATTTCGCGAGTCCCCTGGCCCCGGCCCTGTGATTAGGCTCAGTTTGGCTTTGGTCTCAATGTCCTGATTCTCTACTCTTAGATTCTTGCGCGAAGTCGTGCCATCAGCATAGTGAAGAAGTTACTCTTTTCACCCTTTACTTATCTCGCACCACCCCATGACAGGACTCACTGCTGAACAATTAACCCAATTCTCCGACGAAGGATTTCTCGTGGTAAAGGGTTTCCTTAGTCCCGCTGATGATTTGGACCCAATCATTCAGGAATACGAAGGCGTGCTCGATCGTTTGGCCGAAAGCCTGTTCGCCAAGGGCGTGATTTCATCTACGCATGCGGACAAAGATTTTAGCGAACGTCTGATTCATGTCTGCCAGGAAAGTGGCAAGGTCTTGGCGCAGCATTTTGATTTTTCGTTGCCGCAAAAAAACATTACGGCCGAAACACCGATCTGGACCGGCCCCGCGATTTTCAATGCGCTTCGCAATGTAAAGCTACTCGATGCGGTCGAAAGTTTGATCGGCCCGGAAATCTATTCGAATCCAGTGCAGCATGGACGCCTGAAATTGCCTGAGCATCGTGGGATCGCGGACGAAGCTGGTCAGCTTGTTCAGGGGGTGACTCCCTGGCATCAGGACAACGGCGTGGTGCTCGCGGAGGCCGACGAAACCGATATGATCACGGTGTGGTTCGCCCTCTGGGATGCGCCCATCGAATCGGGCTGTTTGCATGTGGTGCCGCGCAGCCATCGTGAGGGCTTGGTCACGCATTGTCCTCTGGGCGCGGCCGGAGCGGGGATTCCGGAAAAGTTGATTCCATTGCAAAAAGCGATTCCCCTGCCGATGAAGCGCGGCGACGTCCTCTTTCTGCATCGGCGCACCTGTCACGGCTCCTTGCCCAACATCAGCAACAAAGTGCGCTGGAGCTTCGATCTGCGCTACAATCCCATCGGACAAGAGACCGGTCGCAAAGCGTTCCCGGGGTTTGTTGCTCGCAGCCGGGCGAATCCTGAATCGGAGTTACATGACGCCGCGCAATGGGCTGCTTCGTGGGAAGAAGCTCAGCGCAAGATCGTCGCGGAGGGGAAGGAGACCTTTTTTAATCGCTGGGATGAGAACGCGGAAGTTTGCGCATGATGACGACGCGGCCCACAATGATCCGATCCGCTGAATCACTGGTGTGATGCAAAACGATTTCACACCGAAATCCAAAGCCAGGATTCACTGGCAGCGCACGGTTCTCCTTAACTATCGATTCGCGTCGCAGTTATTTGCTGCGTTATTTGCCCTGGCTAGTTTGGGACAATTATTCCTGTTGGTATTCGCACCAAAGTCGCAGCCCGGCGGCGCGGTGCTCTACACTTTGCCGATCATGATCGGTTTATTGATTTTCTTCGAATGGTCGGAAGTTCGGAGTCTAAAAAAGCATCTCGAGTCCAAGGTTACGCGCGATGAAGTTTATCCGGTTGCTTCAATCTGGTTGGCGGCCGTGCTGGAAGCGATTGCGCCTTTGGCGGGGTTTTCCCTGATCGGTGGTTTGGTCGGCTGGCAGGCGTCGCTTGGTGGTCCGCCTTTGGTGGCGATGGTCGTGATCCCCTTGGTTTCTATTCTACGGCTCGATTTTCGAGTCTGTTTTATACAAGGGGTGATTGGTGCGTTGGGTTATTGGGTAATTGTGATGATGGCCTTGAGCCAGAATAACTCTGAATTTCTGGCGGAGGGTCCCATCCTGCAAATTGGCAAGGGCATCCTGTTGATCGCCACCGGGTTTTTGGCGGGATTGATCGCGGAGCAGAATCGCCGCCGCTTGCACGAGGTGATCCATACCCTGATCAGCGAGAAGCATTCTGCGTAGAGTGCCGGCAGTTGCCGCGACCTGATTTTTCGGTGCGACAACTGGTGCTAAAAATCGGGATTAATTGAAGGGAGGCTTTAGTTTGCCGTGGAGAGATTGCGTAGCAACGCGACTTCCTCTTGGGTGGCTCGTTTCCAACTCGGTTCCTCCTCGCGCGAGGCATATACGGCGTATTCGAGGGGAGTCATGGGCGTCGATTGAACTTCGCCGGGGCGTCGCCACGTAGCCCGAATCGACAGGTTGAGCTGTTGGGCGTGTTGCTGCACCAGATGCTTTAAGGTGCCGAAATTGTCTCCTTGATTCGTGGCGAGCGCGTGGAAAATCGGGGTCTGACCACCGATGCCATCGATCAGTTCTGATGGCGCATTGAGATCCGCCCCGTGTGTGAGGAGCTCGGTGATGCATTCGATTTCACCGAATTCCACGGCGCAGTGGAGGAGGGTGGCTCCGTGTAGAACGATATTGCCATACGGCATGTCGGAGAACGTGCGATTGATGAGGGTGGAATCATTGGCGATCAGCTGGCCGAGTTGCTGGGCGTCGCCGCGATGGATTGCGAGAATCGGCGGAGTAACTTCGGTGGGGATGTGAGCACCATGCTGAAGGAGCATCTCGATGTAGCGGTGTTTCTCATTGTTCTTACTCCGGATGTAAGTGCCGAGAACGTGCGACAGCGGACAGTGCAGACCGTATTTGGTTTTAAGCGGCTGAAAGGTGACGTTGGCTCCAGCCTTGATCAGATAGTCAAGCCCTTCGACGCTGACGCATTCAGCAGTGCCAAAAACGATGGGACCGTAGTTTTGACCGTATTGCCCATCGGGATCGGCTCCATGATCGAGGAGCAGATCGGCGATGATTTTACGCTCAGGCCAATTCGATGGTTCACCATACCAAGTGGCGCAGGCGAGTCCTGAGTCGAGATCGTATTGGGTGAAATCGTCCTCCCGGAGTATTTTGCGAATTTGCTCGAGATCTCTGTTTCGCGCTGCCGTGGGGAGGGGCTCTATTTTCCGCTTCACGTTATACAGTTGGTCGGCACCACGGGACATGGTTTCGACGATGCGGGCAAGCTCCGCCCAGTTCTTACAGCCGTAGTCTCGGGCGAGTTGATGCTGAGCCTCAGCGAGTTTGAGGGTGTGATCCTGACGAGCCAGTCGCTTGGCCTGCTTTTGCAGATGCTCAAGACTGGGATTGACGGGCAGGCGCTTGCGCGGGGTTGGGTTACTCATAATGAACCTTTTCTTGGATGCCTGCGGTCCGCAAAATCAGGCGAGAAACGGTTCGATTGATGTGAACTGATCAGGAGGGTTAAACCCTTTCCGCGGACCCGGATGCACCCTGCGTGCAATGCAAAGTTGGGCCATCCCCAGGGTGGATTCAAGACCACAATCCGGTTTGTGCATTGCGCCCACGAGGAACGATTCGTTTCTTCACGACATGCGTGAATCCACCCAAACCGATGACGGCTGGAACAAATCAGCTTCACCTTGGATTCGCCTCATGCAGAAGGGTGATCCTAATCGCGAACTGTTACTCGATGAGGTGATGTTGAAGCTCTGTGGGGACGTGCAGGGACTGGATGTGCTCGACGTGGGCTGTGGGGAAGGGCGGTTTTGTCGGATGCTCGGGAAGCGTGGAGCGAAGGTCGTCGGGATCGATCCGACGGCGGAATTGATTGCCGAGGCGCGACGTCTTCAGCCCGACGCGACCTTTCACGAAGCTAAGGCCGAGCACTTGCCCGTGGCCGCCGCGAGTATGGATCTGCTGGTGAGTTATCTGTCCCTGCTCGACATTCCAGATTATGGCGAAGCGATTGCCGAGATGAAGCGCGTGCTCAAGCCCGGTGGTCGTGTGATTGTGGCGAATCAAAACGGTTTCGCCACGGCCTCGTCGAAATACTGGGCCCGCGACGAGCATAATAATAAACTGCATTGGACAATGGACAACTACCTGCAGGAACGTCCCGTCAAGGCGGAGTGGGCGGGCATCTCGGTGACCAATTGGCACCGTCCCATGTCGGCGTATTTGCAGGCATTCCTCGCAAGCGGTTTCACGCTGGAGCATTTCAACGAGCCGGCGCCAAAACCCGAAGTTTTAGCTAAACACGAATCGATGCGAAGCAATCAGCGCGTGCCCCTCTTCTGCACGATGAGCTGGCGAGCGTAACTATGCTCAGTAATCCAGATACGGTCCCAGCCAGCGCTCGGCTTCTTCGATGGTTTGATCTTTTCGCGTGGCGTAGTCTTCGATCTGATCTTTGCCGAGTTTGCCCACACCGAAGTATTTGGATTCCGGGTGGTTGAAATACCAACCGCTGACGGAGCTCGCGGGGGACATGGCACAGCTTTCCGTGAGTTCGATGCCGGTAGATTCCGTGACGTTGAGAAGATCGAAGAGAATCGGTTTTTCGGTGTGATCGGGACAAGCCGGATAGCCCGGGGCAGGGCGGATGCTGCGATATTTTTCGCGGATGATATCCTTCATCTCGAGATTCTCCGTCTTTCCGTAACCGGAGAAGTCGCGGGATTTCTTGTGCATGAGCTCAGCCATGGCTTCGGCCATTCGATCTCCGAGGGCCTGGGCCATGATTGCGTTGTAGTCGTCGTGGACCGCTTTGAACTCGGCGACGAATTCCTCAACGCCGTGGCCAGCCGTAACAGCGAATCCACCCATGTAATCGATTCTTCCGCTGTCTTTTGGCGCGATGAAATCGGCGAGGCAGTGATTGAACTGTCCTGCCGGTTTTTTCATCTGCTGACGCAGCTGATGGAAGGTCGTGATGATTTCGCTGCGTGTTTCGTCAGCGTAGATCTCAAGATCGTCGCCCACGGCGTTACAGGGCCAGAATCCGATCACGGCTTTCGTGGTGAAGCGCTTTTCGTCGATGATACGGGTGAGAAGCTTTTTCGCATCGGCAAACAGTTTGGTGGCTTCGGTCCCAACCACTTCGTCTTCGAGGATATCAGGGAATCGTCCGTGCAACTCCCACGCGCTGAAGAACGGACCCCAATCGATGTAGTTGGCGATTTCATCGAGAGCCAGCGGTCCCGCCCTACCTGTTGCCGTTTCGCTGCTAAACACCTTTGTGCCGAGAAATTCGGGCTGGGGAATATCGATATTCGCCCAATCGAAGGTTTGGCGATTGGCGCGGGCCTGTTCGATTGTGAGCAACGGCTTGCGATTACGGCGGGTTTCGAAATCGATGCGTTGCTTTTCCTGTTTCTTGGCAACTTCAGCAAGATAGGCGTGTTTCTGCTCATCGCTAAGCAGGGAGCTGACGACATTGACGACGCGCGAGGCGTCGAGCACGTGGACGACCCCCTGATCATAGGCGGGTGCGATTTTGACTGCAGTGTGAGCGGGGGAGGTCGTCGCGCCGCCGATCAGTAGCGGAATGGCGAAGCCTTCGCGTGCCATCTCTTTGGAGACGTGCGCCATCTCATCGAGTGAGGGCGTGATCAATCCGGAGACGCCGATGATGTCGGCATTTTGCTCGCGCGCGGTTTCCAAAATCTTGGTGGCCGGAACCATGACGCCGAGATCGATGACTTCGTAATTGTTACACGCGAGCACGACGCCGACGATGTTTTTGCCGATGTCGTGCACATCGCCTTTGACCGTGGCGAGAACGACTTTACCTTGCGCTTTGGCTGTCCCGCCAGCGGCGATGTGTTTCTGCTTTTCCTCTTCCATAAACGGCGTGAGGTAGGCGACGGCCTTCTTCATCACCCGCGCGGATTTGACGACTTGAGGAAGAAACATTTTTCCCGCCCCAAACAGATCACCGACGATGCGCATGCCGTCCATGAGCGGACCTTCGATAACTTCGAGCGGACGAGCGAAGAGTTGGCGGCACTCCTCGGTGTCGGCTTCAATATGCGAATCGATCCCTTTGACGAGGGCGTGGCTCATGCGCTCCTTCACCGTCAGCTCGCGCCAGGCGTTTTTCGCCGAAGCGGCTTTCGGAGAATTTGAACCTCCGGCGGCTTCCTTTTCGGCTTTCAGCTTTTCGGCGTGCTCGATCAGGCGATCAGTGGCATCGGGTCGTCGATTGAGGAGCACGTCATCAGCGAGGTCGCGCAGGGTGGGTTCGATTTCATCGTAAACGCCGAGCATACCCGCATTGACGATGGCCATATCCAAACCGGCGTTAATCGCGTGATAGAGAAATACGGTGTGCATCGCCTCGCGCACGGGATTGTTGCCGCGGAACGAAAAAGAGACATTCGAAACACCACCGGAAACTTTGGCCCCGGGGAGGTTTTGCTTAATCAGCGCGGTGGCTTCGAAGAAATCCTTGGCGTAATTGTTGTGCTCCTCAATGCCGGTCGCGACGGTCAGGATGTTCGGGTCGAAGATGATGTCTTCTGCTGGAAACCCAACCTGTTGGGTGAGCAGTTCATAGCAGCGCGTGCTGATGCGCACCTTCTCGTCGCGAGTGGCGGCCTGACCGTTTTCGTCGAAGGCCATGACCACGGCGGCGGCTCCGTAGCGACGGAGCAATTCCGCCCGTTTGAGAAACTCGGCTTCACCATCCTTGAGGGAGATCGAATTGACGATGCCTTTGCCTTGGAGGCATTTCAGCCCGGCTTCGAGCACGGACCATTTCGACGAATCGAGCATGATCGGCACGCGCGCGATGTCGGGCTCGGCTGCGATCAAGTTGAGAAACTTAACCATCGTCGCTTCACCATCGATGAGGGCTTCATCGACATTGATGTCGATGATCGCGGCACCGTTTTCCACCTGTTGTTTGGCGACGGCGAGACAGGCGTCCCAATCGCCCGCCTTGAGCATTTTGGCGAAGCGGGGGGAGCCGGTGATGTTGGTGCGCTCACCGACGACGATGAATTGTGATCCCGTTTGAGTCATGTGATTACAGATTTGGCCACAGAGTCGCGGAGACATGGAGCGGATATAAGTCGTTTAGCAGGAAATGCCTCTGCGGGCTCTGGGTCTTGGTGGCACATAATTAGGAAATTGAGAGGGCTTCGAGACCGCTGAGATTCATGGTTGTCGAATCGGGTTGCGGGGAGCGAGGAGGCACGTCGCGCACAGCGTCGGCGATAGCCCGGATGTGATCGGGGGTGGAGCCGCAGCAGCCGCCGACGAGATTGAGAAATCCGGAATGGGCAAACTCACCGAGCACTGCAGCCATGTCTTCGGGCGTTTCGTCGTATCCACCAAACGCATTCGGCAATCCGGCATTCGGATAGCAACTAATGAAGCATTCGGCGAGACCGGCGAGTTCTTCGATATAAGGTCGCATCTGCTGCCCGCCGAGGGCGCAATTGATGCCCACGGAAAAAGGTCGAGTATGGCGGATACTGTTGTAAAACGCACCGACGGTTTGGCCCGAGAGGGTGCGTCCCGAGGCATCTGTGATCGTAACGGAAACCATAACCGGGAGACGGTGGCCCCGCTCTTCGAAAAGTTCCTCGAGCGCGAAAAGCGCGGCCTTGGCGTTGAGCGTGTCAAAGATCGTTTCGAGGATGAAGCCATCGACATTTTCAGAAGCGAGGGCGGTAGCTTGTTCACGGTAGGCTGCGACGAGCTGATCGAAGGTGATCGCGCGAAAGTCGGGTCGGTTTACATCGGGCGACATCGAGGCCGTGCGATTGGTGGGACCGAGTCCACCGAGCACGAAACAGCGACGGCCGGGAGTAGCGGCTTCGGCGGCACGAGCGGCACGATGGGCGACTTGGGCAGCGGCACGATTGATTTCCGGAACGAGGCTTTCGAGGGCGTAGTCAGCCTGCGCGATCGACGTGCTGCTGAAGGTATTGGTGGTGGCGAAATCCGCACCGGCTTGGAAGTAGTCGAAATGAATCTTCTCAATTACATCGGGTTTGGTGACCACAAGCAGATCGTTGTTGCCCTGGAGATCATGCGTGTGGTCACGGAGCTGTTCCCCACGGAAAGAGGCTTCATCGAGACTTAGGTTCTGGATCATCGTTCCGAAACCGCCATCGAGAATGGCGATACGCTTTTGGAACAGAGCGGTGAACTCGGCCTGAGTGTCGGATGGGGGAGTCGCGGACATAGTCAGGCATCTAGGATTGAGGAAACGTGTTTTGCAAGAAACATATCAACAAATCAGTGAGTAATGATATAAATAGTCTTCCTTCAATTGGTGAGGGAATCTGGGCAAGATATGCGTATCGAATCCCATTGCATTCTGATCGCGGGAAGCGTGAGTTCTGATCTGTTCTTTTGACACTTTCGGTAACTAGGAAAGGCCGTGAAAATCGGCCACAGTTGCGCTGCGGTTACGCATCAGTCCAGACCTCCATTCCGCTTAGGCGGGAGCACAGCCAATCGGGAATTCAATTCCTGGTGAAGGCGGAGGCGAGGCAACTCCCTCAGAGCAAATTTCAAATAACCAAATTACAAAGTCCAAAAATTACGGTGCCTCTGCACTGAGGTTTGGGTTTTGGTGGTTGGTATTTGGGATTTGCACCAGCAGGGGTGACATATGCGAAGTCCGAACATCTGGCCCGAAAATCTCACACGTTTGGTGCGAATCTCCTTTGCGCGCACCAATTCGCGAAATCTTCATCGCAAAAATGAAGCGTGGGAGCAGCTATGCCAGTGGTTAAACCGCCGTTCGTTTGAAGGCGCGGGGTGATCGGTCGGTCTGCTCTTGCCTCAAACAACTGCAGACCAACATGACATCCTTACTCCGATTCCGCTCGACGGTATCGCTTTTTACTCTGGCCCTCGGCGGCGCACTCGCGTCACCGCTTTCCCTGCTCGCGCAATCGACGGTGGAGCAGCTCGATCCTCACGTGACCACTGCGACGCGCACGCCCAATTCGATGGGAACGCTCGGCACGGTGACCCATCAAATCGGCGGCGAGGATCTCTCGCGGTTTCAACTTAACTCATTTGCGGATGCGATGAGTCTGGCCACGGGCACACCGGTGTTGCGCTCGGGTGGACGGGGCGGTTCGGCGGCGATCTTTCTTCGTGGGGCCAACTCCAATCAGACGCTCTTCATGGTCGATGGCTTGCGCATGAACGATCCCAATACCGATTACGCGGTGATGCTGGGGGGAGCCTGCATGGCGGCCTGTGATAGTTTGGAAGTGTCGCACGGCCCGCAGAGCACGCTCTATGGCGGCGAAGCGGTCGGCGGCATCGTTTCACTGCGATCCCAACGCGGGGAGGGTGAACCCACCTCTCAATTGGGAATCGAAGTCGGTTCTTTTGGCACCGTGCAAGGTGCCGTCAGTGCGAAGGGCGCGGTCGGCGCGACTGCGTATAACTTCGCGATGCAGGGTGGGCACACCGACAACGATCGGGATCACAACGCGTTTGATAGCCTCAACGCCACGTTGCGGCTCGATCACACGATCTCCGAAACGATGCAGGTGGGCGCGACGATGCGTTGGTTTCACGGCGAGTATGAATCGCCGGGCGACCGCTATACGAACGATCCCGATAATGTGGAAAACGAGGACAACCTGATCGTGACGGCGTTTGCCGATTTTAAGAATGGCGACGACTGGCAGACTCACGTCACTCTGGGTGGGCAGGATCGACGCTTTGTGTCGGATACGCCCAGTGCCTTTGGTCCCGCCGTGGTGGTGGTGAAAAATCGTCGGGCCGTGCTCGATTGGCAGAGCACGTTTACCGGAATCGATCGGCATCGGTTGACCGGGGGATTCACCGGTGAAGTCAATCACACGAGCAACAGCGGCTATGGTGACATCAACGAGCACCAGCAACTTTTGGCTTTCTTCCTGCAGGATGAAATCAACCTGGTGGAAAACTTTTATTTCACGCTGGGATTGCGTCGTGATGATTTCGATACGTTCGGGCAAACGACGACGGGTCGAGCGACGGCGGCGTGGTTGGTGGCGAACCAGAGCATGAAGCTTCGCGCGAGCTATGGCACCGGGTTTCGTTCGCCGAGCTTTCTCGATCTCTATGGCACGAGTGCGTTTTACCAAGGGAATCCCCATCTCCGAGCCGAGGCGTCGCGCGGCTGGGATGCGGGACTGGATTATTACTTCGCCGAGCAAAAGGGGCGTCTGAGTGCGACGTGGTTTGCGAATAAATTCAGCGATTTGATCGCTTACGATTTCGGTGTGTTCCCGGGCACAACCCAGAATATTGAAGCAGCCCGCACGCGAGGCATCGAGTTGCAGGCCGACCTGCGCTTCAATCAGTCCACCCGTCTACAGGTGGCTTACACCTATCTGGAAGCGGAGAATATAACGAAGTCGATCCGCTTGTTGCGTCGTCCGCGTCACAGTGCGACGGCTAATTTCTGGCACGATTTCGGCGGTGGGATCAGCGCGGGGGCCGGCGCGAGCTGGGTGGCGGGACGCGAGGATGTTCACGCGCAAACCTTCGGCACGATTGACGGCGAAGACTACTTCATCGCCCGGCTCTATGGGGCTTGGGATATTAACGAGAAACTCACTGTGACGGTGCGCGTCGAAAATCTTTTCGATGAAAGCTATGAGCAGGTTCATGGCTATCCGCAACCCGGGGTCGGCCTCTTCGGAGGTGTGCAATGGAAATTCTAATTTGGCGATGCCCCTGATGCCTAAATGTGAAATAGGAATGCCCGAAAGTCGTGGGAATGGTCTCTTTTGTTATTACGAGAAATTCGCGCAGCGGATGACGCGGCAATCTATTTGGGTGGATCGCCATGCCCGGCTCTGTCGGTCGCGCGATGACAGAATTAAACGAAACCGCAATCGAAGTCTGGTGCGATTCACCCTCGCATCCGAGGGTGAATCGCGGTGGCATCGCATCGCGTTTCTAAATTGCTCCCCATGAAAACGAATGAACACATCAAGTGCCCTGGCTCGAGGTTGCTCAGAATATGCGGAGTAGCTCTAGGCTTTTGGATGGGGCTGGTTTCCGCGATCTGCGCGGAAGAAGTGCGAATCGTTTCCCAAACGGTGGGCACGGATGAGCTATTGCTGGCATTGGCTGAGCCGGAGCAAATCGCGGCGCTGAGTCATCTGGCTCGTGATGGGGATTACTCGGCGGTGGCGGATCAGGCGAAGGCCTACCCGCAATTGGAGTCCGGTGATTCGGAAACGATTTTGAAGTATCAACCTACCCTGGTGCTGGGGGCGGATTTCAGCCGCGCGGAGCTATTGCGTCAGGTTGAAAATGCGGGCGTGCGGGTGATGCGATTCACGCGCTATGAATCGCTCGAAGATGCCTATGCCAATCTGCGACTGCTCGCGCGGGAGT
The DNA here is from genome assembly GCA_034669935.1 of Cephaloticoccus sp. Lineage (GTDB taxonomy): Bacteria > Verrucomicrobiota > Verrucomicrobiia > Opitutales > Opitutaceae > Cephaloticoccus. The sequence continues at coordinate 189,639 of JAXMOJ010000009.1, read as the reverse complement.
TGGGGCCCTCGGCGGAAATCAAAGCGGAGCGGATCATTGAATCGTGCGAACAACGGGTCGCGCGTTTGCAGGAGCGTCTTACCGGACACGAGCCAGTTCGGGTGATCGCGCCTTCGACATACGGGGTGATCGGTGGAGCCGGGACCACGTTTCAGGATTTGTGTGATCATGCGGGCGCGGAAAATCTGGCCGCGACTTTGGGTGGCTTGGTCGGCCATGTGGCTCCGCCCATTGAACAGATGTTGAATTGGCCGATCGAAAAAGTGGTGCTCGCATCAAAGAGTGTGGAGCGAGCCCTTCGGCCGTATGAAAAACTGCCGCCGTATTCGTTTATCGAGGCGATTCGGAAGGGGAGAGTGGCCCTGATAAAACCTTATATGCTCAGCAGTGTGTCCCACTATCGGATCGATGGTTACGAAGCGCTGGCGCGTGCTTTGCATCCGGAGGCGTTTGCCGAATGAAAACTTGGTTGAGGGATCACGCGATGTGGATCGCGAGCGGCGGATTGGTGGTCGCGATGCTGGCCTCTTTGGGGATTGGGGATATGCCGCTATCGCTGGATCGGATTTGGGCGGGTTTGTGGAAAGAAGATGAAATGGCGTCGATTGTTCTGTGGCAGATTCGCGTGCCGCGCATGTTGGTCGCGATTGAGATCGGCGCGGCGTTGGCGGCCAGTGGGGTGGTGATGCAGGCGTATTTTCGCAACAGCCTCGCGAGTCCGGGTTTGCTGGGGGTGAGCAGTGGTGGCGCGGCGGGGGCGGTGATCGCAATTGGCGCGGGTTGGGCGGCGGTGTCGTTTTATATTTTGCCGTTCATGGCGATTGTCGGCGCGTTCAGCGCGACCTTGGCCGTGGTGGGATTGGCCCGTCAGGGTGCAAGCACGGAACGGTTGCTCCTCGCGGGAGTGGCGCTGAATGCGCTGTTGGGAGCGGTGACGAGCTACGTGCTGTCGGATTTCACGCTGAGTTATGAGCGGAACGCGCAGATCATTTTCTGGCTGTTGGGAGGATTGGAGGATCGTAATTGGGATCATGTGCTGATGGCGACGCCGGTGGTGCTTTGCGCGGCACTGCTTTGGCCGCTGGGACGCTCGATGGATCTGCTGAGTTTAGGGGCCACCGAAGCGCAAAGCCTCGGCGTGAATGTGCGGGTGTTGCGTCGCAAGATGCTGGCTCTGTCCACGGTGATGACCGCGCTGGCGACCGCCGTCGCGGGCACGGTGGGCTTTGTGGGCTTGGTGGTGCCGCATATTTTTCGATTGATGATTGGGCCGGAGCACAAGCGACTGGTGCCGATCTCGATTATCGGAGGCGCGACGTTTGTTTTGGCCTGCGATCTCATTGGACGTTCGATGGGCGGGATCCGTCTGGGGATTGTGACCGCAGCCCTCGGCGGACCGTTCTTTCTCTGGATGCTAAGGAGGCGCTCATGATCGGATTGAAGCTCGAAGATGTCTCAGTCGCGGGCCGCTTGAATTCTCTCAATCTGGAGGTGGAGGCAGGTAAGCTGGTCGGCTTGATCGGCCCGAATGGGAGTGGTAAATCCACGTTGCTTTCGGTCGCGGCGGGGTTGTTGCCCGGGGGAGGAACCGTGGAATGGAATGGGGATAACTTGGATGAAATCGATCCGTTGGAACGGGGCCGGAAGGCGGCCTGGGTGCCGCAGGATGCGCTGTTCAGTTTTGGCTTTTCGGTGCGTTCGGTTTTAGCGCATGGACGCTTCGCGCATGGTGACGACGGCCGGGGGATCGACGAGGCACTGGAACGCATGGATTTGATTTCTCTCGCGGATCGACCGGTCAACGAATTGTCGGGGGGCGAGCGTCATCGCGTGTTGTTGGCTCGCGCGATGGTTACGAACGCACCGTTGCATTTATGGGATGAACCGTTGGGCCCGCTCGATCCGCGTCATGCGTTGAAGGTTTTGGCGTTGGCCGACGACTTGAAGCGATCTGGGCACACGGTGATCATGTCACTGCATGATCTGCGAGTGGCGTATTATCTCGATGAAGTGGTGGTGCTTTCGCAGGGTGATTTGAAGGCGGTGGGGCGTCCCCATGATGTGCTGACCCCTGAGCTGTTGTTGGAAGTTTTCGGAGTGAAAGCAGATTTCGTATCCAGTTTGATTCTTAAACTACCATGAACATGAACGACGCCACGGACGACGAAACGAACCATCGGGAAAACATGGAGGCATTGCAGGCCGAAATGAAAAAGAAGATGAATGCGGCGCAGGAGAAACGAGGATTACTCATCGTGAATACGGGCGATGGGAAAGGGAAGAGCACCGCGGCCTTTGGCGTGCTCACGCGCACGCTGGCCTATGGCGGTAAAGCGGTCGTGATTCAGTTTATCAAGCAGTCACCCGATGCGGTGGAGAAGGTGTTGCGGTGCGATAACCTCACCTGGCATGCCGTGGGCGGTGGCTTTACTTGGGATACTCAGGACAAGGCTGGCGACATCGCCTTGTGCGAAAAAGGCTGGGCTTTGGCGGAAGCCGCGATGGCTGATCCCGAGGTGAATCTCGTGGTCCTGGACGAATTAAACATTGTGCTCGGCTGCGACTACCTGGCAACGGATCGCGTGTTGGCGGGCTTGGCGAAGAAACCAGCTGATCAGCATGTGATTGTAACCGGGCGTGATGCCCCCGCCGGTCTCATCGAGGTGGCGGATCTCGTCACCGAAATGAAAGAGGTGAAGCATCCCTTCACGCAGGGCGTGAAAGCTCAGCGCGGGATCGAATTCTGAAGCGAAGATTCCGCTAAGCTCCCGCCAACGAATTGGCGGTGTTGAGGTGCTCGACCCCTGTATATTTTTGCGACTGTTCGTCGGCGTGATAGCTGGAGCGGACCATGGCGCCACTTTCGACGACACCGAGACCGATGCTCAGGCCGAACTCTTTCCAGTGGGCAAATTCATCCGGATGCACCCAGCGATCAACCGGCAAGTGTTGCTGGGTGGGCTGGAGATACTGGCCGATCGTTACGATGTCGGTATCGTCGGCCACGATGTCGCGGAGGGTTTGCTCGATCTCATGTTGTTCTTCGCCGAGGCCGAGCATGATGCCGGTCTTGGTCGTGAAGCCGCGGCTCTTGGCGTGTTGGAGCACGGAGCGGCTGCGTTCGTAACGGGCTTGCACACGCACGGGTTTTTGCAGGCGTTCGACGGTTTCGAGATTGTGATTAAAAATGTCGGGTTTGGCGTCGAGCACGGTGTCGAGATCGTGGAGGCGACCTTTCCAATCAGGAGTGAGCACTTCGATCGCGCAGTCGGGATTCTGGTGGCGCACCGCGCGGATCGTGGCGGCCCAGACCGAGGCGCCACCGTCTTTCAATTCGTCGCGGGCAACCGAGGTGATCACACAGTGGCGCAGACCCATCTTGGCGACGGCGTCGGCGACGCGAGCGGGTTCGCCGAGGTCGAGCTCGGTGGGGCGGCCGGTTTGGATCGCGCAGAAGTTGCAGGAGCGCGTGCAAATGTTACCGAGGATCATCACCGTGGCCGTGCCGCGCGACCAGCATTCGCCGAGGTTGGGGCACTGGGCGCTTTGGCAAACGGTGTGGAGTTTGTGGGTATCAACCAACTCGCGCACTGCTTGATAGCCGGGACCGGAGGGGAGCTTGGCACGGAGCCAGGTAGGTTTGCGGGTGGTATCCATCGGTTGGCAAGGAAACACACTTCATCGCGAATTACACGGTAGAATGAGAGAAATTTAAGGTAATGAATCCTGCTCATAGGATAGCGCTTTCTTGTTAATTGGAGGGGCGTGAAACAATTACTTTTCCGGGAAGTCGAACGGTGAATGGAGTTTTCACTTCCTATTCCGATGATAACCTTTCTTTTTATTTCTATATGACCTTTATCTCCTCGTTTCTTACCGGTTTGCGTCGTTGGCCTACTTTGGCGCTTCTATTTGTTCTGCCGCTGGCCGCCAACGCTGGGGAGACCAGGGCGTGGGTGCTGTTGATGCAGAATCCGGATGCGGCTCAGAGCCTCATTTCGGTTAGCGCGCAGGAGAGGGATCAGCTTATGCTGGCAGGATGGAAATTGAGCGGATCGGGCGTGCTCTCCACTGAGGGTGGCGCGAATAAAGTTCAGCTTCACCGCATGCTTCGCATGGAGCCTGAGATTGCACGTCGCGTGTCGTCCTCACCTGAGGAGCTTGCGGCTAACCTCAAGGAGGGTTTTATCTCCGAAGGCGTTCTGGGCTATGCGATGACTCAGGGTGGAGAGGGTGATGTGCCCGTGCATTGTTTCAGCAAGGGCGATCGCCATATCTGGTTGAGCGGTCACCACGAACAGTATTGGGCCGACCACAACGGGTGGAAGCGCGAGCCCGGGATTTTCTGGCTCAAGGCGATCAAGTAAAGGGATCCTTTCAAGTGGGTGTGACGAGAAGGTAGGGGCAGACCGCTGGGCTGCCCGCGAATCGTTTCGGCGCGCCCGGCGGTCACGCCCTACCTCGATATTCGAAATTTAACTCAGGTAGTTCGTTCGAGCTATTTTTGCTCAAAACGGCCGGTGATGAATTCTGGCCAGAGCTCCTGAAATTCTTTAGCGAGGACGGTTTTGACTTCGGCGAGATCGAGATCATGACCGAGTTCGGCGTTGAGTGAGGTTACCGTGCCGTCATCAGAGGCGATTCCGCAGGGCACGATGCCTTGGAAGTGATCGAGATTGGCATTCACGTTGAGCGCGAACCCGTGGTAGGCGACCCAGCGTCGCACGGCGACCCCGATGGCGGCGACCTTGCGGGTGCCCAACCATATTCCCGTGAGTCCGTCGCGTCGCGTCGCAGCGAGACCCAGAGTGCCCACGCTGTTGATCATCACTTGTTCAAGAAAACGCAGGTAGGCGTGCAGGTCGCGCCGCTGATCCAGCGAGACAATGGGATAGCCCACGATTTGGCCGGGACCGTGATACGTGATATCGCCGCCGCGATTGGTGGTGACGACTTCGACGCCTTCGGCCGCGAGTTGCTCTTCGTTCCAAACGAGATGCTGATCCGCGTCAGGCCGCGTGCCGACGGTGAAAACCGGTTCGTGTTCAGTGAAGATCAGGGTGTCATCCCTCTCGCCGTTGATGCGTTGGGTAACGCATTCCAGCTGCTGTTGACGCGCTTCCTCATAGCGTGTGCGTCCCCAATCGAGTATCACGGGTGGAGAAAATGGATGGGCGCCGGACATGGGGCAGTAACGATTATGGAAATGAGAGTGGGTGCAACTTTTGCGTAGGCATTTTTCGAGAGCGAAATGCAGGCTCGCGCGGTGCGATGGATTGTTTTGTAAATAGCCCCCATGAACCCAAGCCCCATGCAGAATATGTTGGGTGTGCTGCCGTTTCAAAGCGGTGTCGTCACACGCATGATTAACGCCGAAAACCCGACCGGTGAAAAGGGAGGTGGCGCGAAGGAGGTTCCGAATCCGGATGATCCCAATCTGCCGCACAGCATCGCCGCCAAGGATCTCGGGAAGGGCTGGAAGGTGCGCCCGTTTATCAAAATCAAATCAGGCGAGACGGCGGCGTTGGCCGACATCAAGGGCCCGGGTTGTATCAACCAATTTTGGATCACGACAAACGCTGATGAGTTTCGCACCCTCGTATTGAGGATTTATTGGGATGGAGAGGAATCGCCTTCGGTCGAAGTGCCATTGGGGGATTTCTTTGCGATGGGATTTGATACGCAGCCGCACACGGTGACTTCCATGCCGGTAGTGGTAGCGCCACATCGGGGTTGCAGCTGTTATTGGCAGATGCCTTTCCGCGAACAGGCACGCGTCACATTATCCAATGAGGGCCCAAAAGATTTGGACATCGTGGCCTACAAGGTGCTCTACAAATTGCACGAGGTGCCTGCCGAGGCAGCCTACTTTCACGCCCAGTGGCGGCGCAGTCTATCCACTCGCGAACACCCGGAGCACACGATTCTCGATGGGGTGAACGGCCGTGGTCTTTATGTGGGCACCTATTTGGCGTGGACCTCGCTGTCGCGCGGTTGGTGGGGGGAGGGAGAAGTGAAGTTTTTCCTCGATGGCGATACGGAATATCCGACGATTTGTGACAACGGCACGGAAGATTATTTCAGTGGTGCGTGGGGATTCTATAAAGAGCCGCAGAAAGATCCGGTGGAAGAAGTGTTTAATACACCTTTTGTCGGGATGCCACTCGCGCATACCAGCGGAACGGATGGGCCGCGCTACTTCGGGCTTTATCGTTGGCATGTGCTCGATAGTATCGGGTTTGCCGAGGACCTCAAAGTGACGGTGCAAACCCTCGGTTGGTGGCCGGATCGCACCTATCAACCGCTCACTGATGATGTCGCATCGACGGCGTTTTGGTATCAAAGCGAACCGCATACGCCATTTCCGAAATTGCCACCGCTGGTCGAACGCTGGCAGCGGTGATACATACATGAGAGAAAGTTTATTCTGCGCTTATCATGTAGGCGGCGAGCTTGCTCGCGCGAGTGATCTGAGCGCTCGCAAGCGAGCGGCCTACCCAATGCGAATCTCCGTGATTAGTATTTCCGACTCATTACCTTTGAAAACATGGACTTCAAATGCTACCGCGATGCGGTGGAGCAGCAGAGGGCTCATCAAGAGGATTGGCTGAAAGTCGGGTATGCTCCACGTGGGTTTTATCTGAAGGATTTCTGCCTGCATGAAGTCGATGGGGTGTGGCATCTCTATCACATTGCGGGCACGCCGGGGGTGAGCTGTGGCTTGCCGGGGAACGAAGTGTTTTTCGGTCACGCGACGACCCGTGATTTTCAATCATGGAAGACACATGAAGCGTGTTTTTTTATCGATAGTCGCGGCTGGGATCACGGGCATGTGTTTGCGCCTTATGTCATCTCGCATGAGGGTAAGCATTGGATGTTTTACACGGGAGTCGCGACGGATAATACCCAGCGGATTGGCGTGGCGACTTCGACTGATATGTTTCACTGGGAGCGTGCCAGCGATCAGCCGGTGATCCGGCCCGAGGAATACGATTGGGCGTTCTGTCCGACCACGGGTGGAGCCGCGTGTCGTGATGCGCATGTGATTGAGCACGAGGGTAGGTTTCAGATGTATTACACGGCGGTGAAAGCCGATGGAAACGGTTGCGTCGCACGAGCTTCCTCCGTCGATCTGATGACGTGGCGTGACGAAGGCATCGCCTATGGCTTCAATGCGTGGAATCAGTGCGAATCAAGCAACGTGCAGCAGATGGATGATGGTTGCTGGCGATTGTTTTTCGGCGGGCACCATGCGTGGAGCTATGTCGATTCGGATAATCCGTTTCGTTGGCCCGACATCGCACCTACGCCGATTCGTGAGGATATCACCGGGATGGAAGTGATCGGGCGAAAAGGAGATCGGTGGCTCGTCGCTTACTTCGGATTGGCCGATTACCGGATGCGGATTGGCTTGCTCGATTGGGCACAGGTGGAGCCGACGATTGTTCAGATCGCAGAAGTGGGAGGCCTGGCAGAGTTTGAATTATGAGGACGGCCTGATCCTACCGCAGCTGATTGGATATCGTCCGAAAAAATGCGCAAAAGACGCAAAGGTGAATCCATAATAATGGAATCTGATGGGGGATATCCGGATATTGCGATCTACCCTGTTTATTCGCATTGGTGACAAAACCCCGTTCTGCCGGACGGTAGAATGTTTTCGCTGGGATGGATGACACCTCAGAAACAGATTGTTCAACGCGGAGCTCGCGAAGAGCGCGGAGGGGAAACAAGACCACCTCTGCGTTCTTCGCGAACTCCGCGTTTACTTGCTCGGGTCTAATCTTGTGATGCCAGAAAGCATAGCTAAACAAAGGCGTGCTGAAATGGCAATCCGACAGCCTGTCCTAAAAGCTTCAGGTCGAAACAGGAAGGGCTTGCGAGTTCTAAGCCGACGAGGGCTTCAATATACTATGCGACGTTACCCGATCTTGTTTCTCAACGGCACCTCCAGCTCAGGCAAGACGACGACCTGTGAGGCGTTTCAGAAACTCTGGCATGAGCCGACGTATTATGCATCGAACGATAAATTTATCTTCATGCTGCCACCTCACGTCTTACAGTGTGATGCGATCAGGCCAGATGCGCTGCGGCCAATCATCACCGCTTTTCATCAGTCATTGTCGCATATCGCGGCCTGTGGACTGCCGATGATTGTGGATCACGTTTTGGAATCGGAGCAATGGCTGATCGAATGCGCGGCTAGTCTCCGAGATTTTGATGTGCTGTTCGTGGGCGTTAAATGTCCGCTCCAAGAACTTGAGCGACGCGAGCTCGCGCGAGGAGATCGGCAGGTAGGGTTTGCGCAGATGCAATCCGAACGGGTGCACCGCTACGGCGAATACGATTTCGAAATCGATACGCACCGCAACACACCCGAGGAATGCGCGCAGCGACTCAAAGAGCTGCTCTTATCCGGTCGGAAGGGATCTGCCTTCGACCGGATTCGTCAGAATAACGCTTAACTTTTCTCGGCGATTTCTTTGCCGAAGAAACGTTCCATCCAGAGGGAGATGACTCCATCGCCGGTGACGTTGGTCGCGGTGCCGAAGCTGTCCTGCGCGAGGTAGAGGGCGATCATCAGGGCAACTTGGGTTTCGTTGAAACCGAGCATCGAAGTAAGCAGGCCAATGGCCGACATCACCGCGCCGCCGGGCGCTCCGGGAGCTGCGATCATGATCACGCCGAGCATGAGAATGAAGGGAATGATTTCACCGAGTGAAGGCAGATCAACGCCGGGAGACATGAGCATCACCGCGCTGGTGCAGGTGACGATCGTGATCGTCGATCCGGACAGGTGAATATTGGCGCAGAGTGGCACGACGAAATTGGCGATTGGATTGCTGACCTTTGCTTCTTTCACCGAACGCAAGGTAACGGGAATGGTCGCGGCGCTCGACATGGTGCCGAGGGCGGTGAAATACGCGGGGAGCATCGTGCGAAGCAATCCCAGCGGTGAGCGTCCCTGCATGATGCCGGTAATGATGAACAACACGCTGAGCCACACCCAGTGCATGATGACCACGAGCACAAGCACGGTGCCAAATGCCTGCAAGGTGGAGAACGCGCTGCCCTCAGCCGCCATGTGGGCGAAGACACCTGCGATATAAAGCGGGAGCAGGGGGATGATTACTTTGCTGAGCAGGCCCTCGATGATATCGCAACCTTCTGCAAAAATCTTCTTCAACGTTTCGCTGCGTTGAGCGCTGATCCCGATACCAAACACGAAAGCAGCGACGAGTGCGCTGATCACGCCGAACAGCGGAGTGATTGCGATGTCGAGGTAGGCTGTGGGCGCGACCGTATCATGGGCAACTTCGTGCACTTCGGGCGCGAGCATCGGCAGGACAACGACGGCGACGAGGTAGGCGAGCGTGCCCGCGATGATCGTCGAGCTGTAGGCAAACCCGACCGTGCGACCGAGCAATCGACCGGATTTTTGCGGCAGACTGGCGATCCCGTTGGTGATGTAGAACAGGATGATCATTGGGATCGTGAACTTAATCAGTTGTCCGATCACATCGTGGATCGTGAGGAGGGTGCGCACCGTCCATTCGGGAGAATAAAGGCCGAGGACGATACCGGCGATCATGCCGACGATGAGTTTTAGGATCATTTTCATATTTAAGAGGGTAGGTGCCCGATGCGATTAATTCAGGGGAAAGAGGAGTCGGGCACTGGGGTTAGCGGTCGCCATTGATTCGACAGAATCGCTTGAGGGCAAGTTTCCGTTTGCCCCTAGAGGTGAGGGGTTGCTAATACCTCCGCTTCCATGAGCGAAACACCAGCCGATATTTCCCACGACCAGCATGCAGTGCGGCTTGCCAAGCTGCGCGAGCTGCGCGAAGCGGGGCAGGATCCTTTCCGCGCCAACGTCGCGCCGACGCATTTCTCGGCCGAGGCATTGAAAGCCTATGTGGAGGACTCAGAAGATCAGCCAACAGTGACGGTGGCTGGTCGTCTCACGGTGATTCGCAAGATGGGCAAAAGCCAGTTTGTGAAGATTCTCGATCAGCAGGGGATCATTCAACTCTATGTCCGCAAGGATGCGATCGGGGACGACGAATTCGATGCGTTTAAGAAGCTCGATATCGGCGACATCATTGGGGTGAAGGGCACGCTCTTTAAAACGAAGACCGGCGAAGTCACCGTGCGCGCTTCGAGTTACACGCTCGTTTCCAAGGCACTCCATCCGCTGCCTGAAAAGTGGCACGGCCTGAGCGATGCCGAGCAAGTTTACCGTCAACGCTACCTTGATCTGATCGTGAATCAGGAATCGCGCACGCGCTTGCTTCAGCGTTCGAAGATCATTTCGCACATCAGACGTTTTCTGGAGGATCGTCAGTTTATCGAAGTGGAAACACCCGTGCTGGAAAACACCGCGGGTGGGGCAGCGGCACGTCCGTTTGTCACGCATCACAACGCGCTCGATACCGATTTCTTTTTGCGCATCGCCACGGAGCTTAGGCTCAAGCGCATGCTCGTGGGTGGTTTCGATCGCGTGTTTGAGATTGGCCGGATTTTCCGCAACGAAGGTGTGTCGCGTCGGCACAATCCCGAGTTTACGATGCTCGAAGTCTATCAGGCCTACAGCGACTATCGGGGGATGATGGTTCTCATTAAGGATCTGCTCACCACGATCTGCACGGATGTGCTCGGCACCAGTGTGATCAAGCACGCGGCCAGCGGCGAAGAGATCGATTTCAAGGGTGAATGGCGTGAGGCCAAGTATAAGGATCTCGTCTGCGCGGAGGTGGAGAATCCCGATTGGTTCAGTCTCTCCAAGGAAGACAAGATGGCTGCGGCGGAAAAGCTAGGCCTCAAGGTCGTGGCCGATTGGGAAGACTACGAAGTGACCAACGAAGTCTTTTCGAAGCGCATCGAGCCCAACCTCATCCAACCGACTTTTGTCACGCATCTCCCGAAGGAGCTTTGCCCGCTCGCCAAGCTGACCGAAGGCGACGATTCGACGATCGACGTGTTCGAGCTTTGCATCGGTGGGATGGAAGTCGCGCCCGCGTATTCCGAGCAAAACGATCCGATGGTGCAGCGTGAAATGTTTGCCGCGCAAGCCGGTGAAGAAACGCAGAACATCGACGAAGATTTCCTCCTCGCCCTCGAACACGGTATGCCGCCCGCCGGTGGCATGGGTGTGGGGATCGATCGCTTGGTTATTTTGCTCACCGGTGCTGAAAGCATCCGCGATGTGATCCTCTTTCCGCAGTTGCGTGAGAACAAACACGCGTAAGCAGTTTAGTATAATGCATTCGCCAGCGATGAGTATGCTGACAGCTTAACGCTTAGCGCTGATCGCTTTTCTCATGCCCTGGCCTCTCTACCTCGCGTTTAAACAGCTCTTCCCTTCGGGGAAGAAGTTTCCGTTTTTTACGGCGGTTTCGGTGCTGGGCGTGGCTTTGGGGGTGGCGTTGCTGATTGTTTCCGTGAGCGTGATGGGCGGGTTTGGTCACCAGATCAAACAGATGATCGTCGATACGCAGGGGGAGGTGCAGGTGCGCGGTTATGGCCTGCTCAACGAACCTGATGCCTTGCAGGAAAAAATCGCGAGCGTGCCGGGCGTGGTCGCGACGACGCCATTTGCGGAAGGCGTGGCGATGATCGAATACGACCGCAAACCGGAATACCCAATGATCCAGGGGATCGATATCGATCGGGTGGATGACGTCGTGCCGTTGCGCCGTTTCGTGCGCTTGGGTGAGCTCGATCATCTCGACGACGATTCAGTGATCCTGAGCGCGAAACTTGCGATTTCGCTTGGGGCACGACTGGGCAGCATGGTCGAAGTGTATTCGCCGCTGTTACTGGATAAATTGAAACGCGACGAAATCATGTTGCCGCGCGAGCTGGAAGTGGTGGGGATATTTGAGATCGGCCATCAACAACTCGATAGCTCGATCGTGCTGGTGACGCTACGCACCATGCAGGACCTTTATGGATTAGGTGATGCCGTGCATGGGGTGAACGTGAAACTCGCGCCCGATACCGATATCGATGCGACGGTGACCAAGATCAACGCAGCGCTGGGTCGCGATTCGAATGCCGATGCGCGCTCGTGGATCGAGGCCAATCAGGACTTTCTCTTCGTGCTTCAATTGGAGAAAAATATGATCTTTTTCCTCCTCACGTTTATCATTATCGTGGCAGCGTTTTCGGTCACGAGCTCGCTGTTGATTTCGGTGGTTCGGAAAACCCGCGAGATCGGGTTGCTCGGTGCGCTGGGCGCGAGCTCGCGTGAGGTTGCGCTGTGTTTTTGCTTTCAAGGATTCTTTATCGGCTTGGCGGGCACGGGAGTGGGATTGGCGCTGGGCTTCACCTTTCTGCGTTTCCGCAATGATATGATTCGCATCTTCACCGAATTGACGGGGAGCGAGGAAGTGCTGGCGCGGTTTTATCAGTTTAGCCAATTACCCGCCCACACTTCGCGAGAGGATCTGATTCTGATTATCGTATGTGCAGTGGTCATTTCGACGCTGGCCGGTTTGCTCCCGGCGTGGCGCGCAGCGAAACTTAAACCGGTGGAGGCATTGCGCAGTGAGTGATTCCAATTTGATTCTCTCGGCCCGAGATGTGCGCAAATCGTTTATCAGCGGCGAGCGCCCAATTGAAGTGTTGCGCGGTGTATCACTGGATGTCGACGCTGGCGAAAGCGTGAGCATCCGTGGCGAATCCGGCTCGGGCAAATCGACACTGCTGCATTTGCTCGCGCGACTCGATGAACCCGATACCGGATCGATCAGTTGGGGCGGGGCGGCAAAGCTACCCGCATCAGCGCGCGCGACCTTTCTCGGGATGGTTTTCCAATCCTTCTATCTGATCCCCGAAATGGATGCGCTGGCCAATGTGCTGATGGCGGCGCGGATCCGGGGTGGGGTTGATGCCAAAGCCAAGGCACGAGCGATGGATTTGTTAAGCAAAGTCGGCCTCGCGGATCGCGCCAGCCACTTGCCGGGCCAGCTTTCCGGGGGAGAGCGTCAGCGGGTGGCTGTTGCCCGGGCGTTGATGAATAATCCGCAGCTCCTGCTGGCGGATGAGCCAACTGGAAACCTCGATGAGAAGACCGGCGAGGCCGTGATCGAGCTCTTGCTCTCGCTCTGTCGAGAAACGAATACCGCATTAATACTTGTTACACATAATGTTGCACATGCGGCGCATTGCGGGAATCAGCTGATTCTCCAAGAGGGAATCATGGTCTGAGGACGCTGGAAATTAGCGATTTCTTAACAAGTTGATCCAATAGATACGTTTGACTCCCCTGGTATAGGGTATAATACCTATTATTGTGAGTCGCAGCATTTCGAGTCGGAACAATGATTTACCGTCCCGAATTTTTCGGGTCGCGGCTCTTGTGTTGGTGAGTGTTCTCATGACTACGGCCATGGCTCAAGTGACGATAAATTCGTCATTCAAAGGCACGACGGAGTCAGGCTGGGTGTTTGGGGATAATGGATCTTCCACGACCCCTTACCTGACTGCCAACACGGTGGATACTGATGGCACGGGTTGGTTGCGACTGACGGAGAATACAGCAAATCAGGCCACTTATGCGCTATTCGATTCTGAGGTATTTTCAGTCAATGCGCAGATTGAGATCGAGTTGGAATATGCTTTTTGGAATGGCACCGGCGCGGATGGAATCACGTTTTTCCTCATCGATGGGGAAGTTGATGCGGCAGATTTTGATCCCGGTTCCTATGGAGGTTCGATGGGCTATGCTCAACGCACCGGTGAGGATGGCATGGAGGGCGGCTATCTTGGCATCGCTCTGGATAATTGGGGCAATTACTCGAATGCGACCGAGGGTCGCAACGGTGGGACAGGTTTTACCCCTAACTCGGTTGCGGTGCGCGGACCGGAAAGCAGCAATTATGAGTTTATCGATGGCTCCGGAGATCTCTCGAGCTTGACCGGCGGCGGGCAAATGGATTTTCCATCCGCGACGACGCGACCTGATCAAAGCGGCGCGGATTTCCGTTCCTTCAAGATGACGTTGGATGCGAACAATCAGCTGACGGTGGAAATGAAGTTCGGCTCAAGTGGCAGCTTTATTACCGCTTTTGAAGCCGATCTGTCCTCCTACGATCGCCCCGATACATTCAAGATTGGATTTACCGGTGCGACTGGTGGTTCCAATGAAATTCATGAGATTCGGAATGTGGGAGTGACAATGTCGCCGTGGCAGCCGGATGGTTTCGAGTGGGACGATGAAGCCGGTGATAGTAATTGGTCGAGCGACGATAATTGGAGAGACAGCGACGATCTCGACGCCGCACCGACGACGGGCGCGGACGTGCTGTTCGGTGATGCTCCCACCACTGGCTCTGTGCAGAACGTGACGATGGACGGCGATAAAGAGATGCGTTCACTGACCTTTGATTCCGATCTCAATTACAATATCAACGGATCGGATACTTTGACCTTGGGTAATGTCGTTCAAGCAGGTTTGCCCTCGATCAACGTCAACGATTACAACGGCTCGCAAGGGCAACATAAGATCAACGTCGACATCGATGTGGTCGAGGAACTGCGGATCAACAACTACTCCTTCAGCACGCTCTGCCTCAACGGATCGATGGACACCAACGGCAACGAGATCGACGTGAATGGCACCGGAGCGGTGAACTTCAACGGAGATATCATCGGCTCCGGTGATCTGAATAAATCCGGCACCGGTATCACCACGATCAACAACGACAATTCCGATGGCTCAGCTTGGACCGGCGACGTGACGATCGACGGCGGCATGGTCGTCGTGACGACCGACGGCGCGCTTGGTAGCACAGCTGGTGACACCACGGTCAACGACGGTGGCGTGCTCGCCTTCCGCGCCGCGACCACCACCAGTAATGTCGACTACAGCACAACCGAATCTGTCACGATCAGCGGCAACGGGGTGCTCTACGGAAACGAAGGCCTGACCGGAGCGATCTTCAACGACGGCGGAAATAACAATTTCGAAGGCACGGTGACTCTCGCTGCGAATGCCGGTATCGGCTCCCGCGATGGAATCCTGACTTTTAACAGTTCAATCGAAGAAACCGGTGGTTCCCGCGATCTGACCAAGTGGGGCAATGGTGTCGTGGTCCTCAACGACGTTTCCAACTACACTGGCGATACGATCATCGAAGCCGGTGTGCTGCGAATCACCGGTTCTTCTTCGAATAACCTCTCCGGCGGCTTCGTGACGAACGATACCGGCGACGACGTGGGTTCGCTCATCTTCAACGGTGGTGTGCTTGAAATCGGCCGCAGCAGTAACTTTACCCGCAGTGTGGGCACCGGTGAAGAGCAAGTGCAATGGACCGGCGATGGTGGCTTTTCTGCTTTCGGCGGCGATCGCACGGTTAACCTATCCGGTGGAGGGGTGACTTGGGATTCCGGCAGCTTCGTGCCCGATGGCAACGCGCTCCTTCTCAGTTCCGATTACGCGGACAGCACGATCGATTTCCAGAACGACATCAACTTCGGCGGCGACCAGCGTGAAGTGCGCGTGGCCAACGGATCCGCTGCGGTTGATGGTGAACTTTCCGGTGATCTCAGTAATGGAGGACTGGTCAAAACCGGCGAAGGCACCCTCGATCTGACCGGCTCGAATAACTACTCCGGCGATACGGAGATCCAAGGCGGCGCGCTCCGTGGCAATGTTTCGAGCAACAGTAATCTCGTGCTCGACGGTGGTCTGCGCGAACTCAGCGCGGACTTCACGGGTAATCTCGGCACCAGTGGTGGCGAAGTGCGTTGGGCTGGTGATGGTGGGTTTTCCGCTGAAGGAGCGGATCGCACGGTGCGTTTGAACAACAGCACCGCTGCAGTCACCTGGGGCACGACGACCAATTTTGTCGGCGATGGTGATAAACTCATTTTTGGTTCTCAGAGTGCCGACAAAACCCTGATCTTCGACACCGCGATCAATCTCGGCGGAGCCGACCGCACGATCAAAGTAGTCGATGGCAGCGATGCGACCGATGCGCAGATCAATCAAGTGCTGAGCAACGGTAGTCTGACCGTTGAAGGGGAGGGTAACCTTTCCCTGCAGAGCGACAGCACACTGGCCGGATCTATCACCGTTAAAGGAGCCACTCTCACGCTGGAAGGAGATGGTCAAATTGACTCAATATCGAGCCTGACCGTAAGCGAGGGCGGCACGTTCAGGTTGGATAACAGAAATACGCCGATCAATAATCGCGTGAAGAATGCTGCTGATGTAAATCTTTACGGTGGCACTTTAGCTATTGAGGGGAAAACCAGCTCCGCTCACACGAATGAGAGATTTGCGTCGGTCAACTTGATCGGTGGCGGCAACACGATCGACGTGGTGAATAACCGGTCTAACAAACGCACACGGTTCAAGGCTGATGAGTTTACTCGCACGAATAACGCGACGGTTAATTTCACCAACTCCGATGATACCAACGGCACTTACAGCGACACCGGTAATAATCCCCGTTTCCAATTCAATATTTCTGTTCCGGCCACGGATGATGGTATTCTTGCCTACGCGACCGTCAACGGAACCAGTTTTGGCGGGGTCACCAACGGTCACCTGACCGCTTACGCGAGCACGGATACGTCGCAAGGCAGCTGGGGCGCAACGACCAACACGGCAAACAGCTCCGATCAGACCCTGACTGCTGATCGCAATGTTAATTCGGTCGTGCTGGGTAGCGGTATCGACATCGATCTTAGCACCAACGAGCTCGATATCAACAGCGGTGGAGTGCTCTCCTTTGGTGCGACCGAAAGCACGATTAGTAATGGCACGCTGACGGCCGGTGGCACCGGCGGTGGTGAACTAATCGCTCATGTTTATGGCACCGGAGGTCTCGACATCAGTGCGGTGATCGCGGACGACGGAGCGGGCGAAGTCAGCCTCACCAAATCCGGCGATGGTCAACTCAGACTATCCGGATCTTTAGCTAATACCTTTAGCGGCGACGTCGTCGTCAACGATGGCACCTTGACCCTCGCCAAAGATGCTAATGTGACTGCTGTCACGGGCGACATCCGGGTGGGTGATGGTCGTGGCACCGACATTCTCCAGCTCAATAACGACGAGCAAATCGCCAATACCGCCGACTTAACTCTGTTCGGTAGCGAATACGGCGGCGAAACGATCCTGCAATTCAACGGCACCGGCGGAATCGGTGTTACGGAAACTCTTGGCGATCTCACGATCGATGGTGTGGCCGTGATCGACTTCGCCGGGGGCACTCCTTGCGATGCCAATTATCTCTATCTCGACGACCTGCTGATGAGTAACGCTGACTCGACGCTCTTCATCCGCAACTGGATCGACTTCACGGATTTCCTCCTCGTTCGCAATACCTCTGATATCAATGCGGTGCTCGCACAAGTCGTGTTCGAAGGCTACGGCACAGCAGCCTACTGGCAGGAGTTCGATTCAAGCTACAACGTGATCCGTCCTGTGCCCGAACCTTCAACCTACGGTGCGATTTTCATGACCGCCGGCCTCGCACTCTGGTTCTGGCGACGTCGCCGCCAAGCGAGCTAAGTTATCGCGTGAATCGTGCTCGTTAGATCGTTAGGCTAGGGTTTGACGAAGTGTATAATCGGATCTCTCAGGCAAGTCCCCACATCAGGATCAACGATTTGGTAACCCGCCTCCTCTAGCATGGAACATGTCCGTTCGATTCCAGCGTTATACCATCTTCCAGGTCTCGGCAGTGCGCTCTCGTTTTCACACGCGGGTCTACTTTGTGGCCTATCTCTATTCATGAGAAACTTGAATAGCCATTTTAAGGGGGAATATCTGCGCGATCTTGGCATCATGGGAGTCCAAATACTCAGATCCTTCAGATTGGAAACGGCCTTGTTATACTTGTCATAGTCCGCGACCAACCAGAAGCAGTTACTACCTTTTTTAAGCTTCGGGTAGATATTCAAGGCGTATTCCCTAATCCCATCAAACGAGACATGGCATAAACAGCCAAATGAGAACATGAAGTCGAAATGATCGTCGGGCAGCATTTTGCATTTGAAATCCTCAACCTGAAAATAGTGCACATGTTTGGGATGCCCGAGATATTCGAAAAATCTATTGTGCGCTTCTGGTAACGCATCGAGTGCATACACTTCCTTCGAGGGTAATAAGGATTTGGTCCAAGCCCCTCTGCCCGGGCCAATTTCCAGCGCGACAGATTCGCCAGTCACATAGGGCTTAATGCACCTGAGATATGTGGCATGTAAGGAACTCATGAATCCCAATTGTCCATAGGAGGACTTCGCCATCGGATTTAATGGATCGCCTTCAAAGTAACCATCGCTCCAAAGATCCTGAAATGATCTTAATTCGTCGGATAATTTTTTAGCCATATCTTCTCTTCACGATAGGTGCTTGTTGGTGATTACGGAGGCCGATTAGTGTGGTTTTATTTTCTTCCATCTGGATTTCGATGAAACGGAGTGTCTTCTGGATGACATCATCTGTGATGCCGAGGTGTCCCTGATCGGAGTAGCGCACGAATTCGTAGTCTGCCTTTTGGGCTTCCAGCGCTTGGGTCATGTCCAGCGCCTGTTTGATGGGCACCGAGTGATCGTTGTCAGAATGGAAGAGCAGGATGGGTTTACACTGAGCGGAAACGTGATTGAGCGGTGAGGCGTAATCGCGGGCCGATTGCCAATCCTGCCCTGGCGGGCACCAGCCGGATCCCCAATCAAGACGAGGCAGATCATAAGCTCCGGAGACGCTGATCGCCGCTTTGAAATGATCGCTGAGCTCGTCTTCGGAGCTACCGGGAGGATTGAAAGCGCCCATGCCCAGAGTCGCCGCGAGTGCCGCCATGTGACCGCCGGCCGATTGCCCGATGAGAAACAGATTCTCCGGATCGATTGAGTATTCCTTGGCGTGGTTGTGGATCCAGCGGATCGCACGGAGCACATCCAGATAGCAGGCTGGGGCGGGCGTGCAGGTGACCAAACGGTAATCGATACTCATGGCGAAAAATCCCTTCTCCGCCCACTGCTTGACGTCGATCGCGCCATTGTCATGTCTGGTTCCTCGAATCCAACGGCCTCCATGCACCGAAAGAATCGCGGGGAAAGAATCACCCGATTCCGGCCATGCGATATCGGCCAGCAAAGCGGCCCCATTCACGGAGCCATAAACGACGTTCGACCGAGTTTTCATAAACTGACTCGCAATAGTATCTAGCTAAAACCGCTTTGGCCAGCCGGCTTCACGATGACAAACTGGATCGACTCCCGGGTGTTCATGACTAGTCCCCTCTTACTGATGGCAGATGAACCGATTGGTAGCTTGTATGAAACCGAAGATCTATGTGAGCCGTGGATCAGTTGGTCCGCCGGAATTTCAGGGTAGTGAGTGAGGCCCCACGGAGATAGAGGGAGATGTTTTGACCGGCAGGGTTGATGTCTTGTTGGGCGATCTTTTCGTGGTTGCGATGCTTGTCGGTTTGGTAGCGCTGCATGGCGTAGGTGTTACCGGGAGCAAGGCTTTCGATCTGCAGCTCGTATTCACGATCAACGCCGGTGTAGTTGCTGATGAGGATTACCAGATCTTCGTTGCCTGGATCGATGGCTGAGAGGGCGTAGATACCTTCGCAATGAGTCTGGCAGGCCAATTGGTGCAGACCGGTTGTTTCACTGAAGGCGAGCAGGGCGAAGTAGGGCTTCTCCGGCACGCCGTGTTGACTCCAAGTAGCGTCCCACACGCCGTTGCCTGTATCTGTGCGATAGAAATTGGCAATGCTCACGGTGGGTTGATTCTGAAAGGTGATGATGGCGCCGAGAATGTAACTGGCGGCCCGGGCGGTGCGCATGGAGTCGAAGAGTTCTTGCCGGAAATATTCGCCGTTGGGATCGCCGAGCTGGGGCCAGATGTTATCGAATTCCCAAATGTAGTTATATTCGCTGCAGATTAACTCGAGTTCGCCGAGGCCGTGTTTGGCAAGCTGGGCGGTGATGTAGTCGATGCGAGTGACTATTTTTTGAGTGCTATCTCCGTAGGCGTGAAAGGAGAGGAAATCGAGAGCGTGCGGCTGTTGGGCAAGGTAGTCGAGAAAGCCTTCATAGAAGACGCGTCGGCTGGGCTCATCAATGGCGCAGCTGCCATATCCTCCGATCTTCAGTTGGGGGAAGCGACGTTTGATGATGTCAGAGGAGACGGCATAGAGTTCGTAGAACTGTTCGGGAGTGCCGGCCCATTGACCGGCCAGATGCATATCTTGACGGCCGAGATCGCAATCGGGCTCGTTCCAGATCTCCCAGTATGCGATCTCGTGATGAAAGCCGTCGGCCCAGCCTTCGTTGTAGTGGCTGATGATGTGGCAGCAGATCCTCGCCCATTTGGCGTTGTCCTTGGGCGGTTGACTGTTGAAGCGAATGGGACCGTTTTCCATACTATTGCCGAGACGGTAAACGATATCGGTGCCACAGTCTTTGATGCTTTGGATGTAGTGATCAGTGAGCCCGAAATTATAGTTGGTGGGGTCAGTTTCGTCGGCATCGAAGTCGGGGAATAAACAAGGCACATCGACGACACCGCGGTGGCTGAGATAGGAATCGTGGAGACGGCTGTAGGGAAGTTTCGCCTGGCGGAAATATTTGGCAGTGCGGACCGTCGGAGCGTTTGAAGTGCCGTTGACCGGCTTGATAGGCCCCACGATTTGTGCGGCATTTATCACGATGTCGGGGATGGCATCTGGGTCGGTCTCTTTTTTTAGAAATATATCCATAAAGAAAAAGTGTCTCAGTGATGTCAGCCGCGGGTGGGCTGGGCTATAAGGTGGTCCCCTTCGAGTGAATACCAACCTGCTGGTGGAGATGCGTGCACACTCCAAGGATAAACCTAATGCGCTGATGCTGTGCTAACGCGGGCATCTTCTGTTCAGCTAACGAACATTGGCCTTTCGTGCCGTTAAATAGACCTCACCTCCATACGAGGGGAAAAGAGCTCCCCACAATTGATTCAGTCGAATCCACCATCGAAAGTTTTCGAGATAGAAGCCTGACCATCTGATCAGGAAGGTGCCGGCTAATTGCTCTACCCCCATGTCGGCCGCAATGAGAAGTCGCTCCCACCTGCCGCTGGAAAACGAGTTGATATGACCACCGACCATCGTCGAACCCGCTTCATAATTTTTCCGATGGTGCGCATCGCGAAATGTGGCGACAAAATTCGGAGCAACGGGACTTCCCGCGATGAGTATGCCACCGGGGCGAAGAATGCGGGCGATTTCATTGATCGTGAAATCAGGTCGAGGGAGATGCTCGATCACGTGACTAAAGATCACGACATCAACGGAACTGTCTGGAAGCGGTAATTTCTGATCAAAGTCACACTGATGGCAGGCCGAGTATCCAATCTCGTTGAGCACGGATTCCTCAATTTTCCAATCGAGGCCGATCCATTTAGTGTCAGGCAGTTCTCCGATGAATCGCTTACTATGTCCGGTGCTACAGCCGATATCTGCGATGATCGTTTCATTATTATTCTTCTTCACTTCGGCCGCTACCGCGGAAGAAACCCACCAGTATCGCAGAGCGCGGATCGGATAGCTGGTATCAGTCGCCCGCATATTCATTATTTTATCTTCGCGAACTGCAGCCACACGCTCGGGGAGGTGATTCAACGGCCATCCGAAATGAGTGAAACGCTGCTGACGGAATGAATTGGGGCTGGATTTTTCCATTATGGGGGGACTGCACTGGGGCAAACACTGATCGAAACCTACATTCAGTGCGGGGGTGGGGTGGGTATTATAAGTGCGTTATCGAAGTTACCGTTATCTCGCAACGCGAGTTTTTTAAGAATCTGTTCGTAGGATCTCAGCTCCATCCGGGATCTGGCAGGGGGAAGGTATCACCGGTGCGTTTGATCCATGATTCGAGCTCGGCTTGGAGCTCCTCTCGCTTTTCGCGATGCCCTCGGACATGCGCGAGGTTCATGAGTTCGTGGGGGTCGTCCTTCAGATTGAAGAGCATCCATGGCTGGCCTTCGAGGATCGCATATTTCCAACCGTCGCGAGTCACGATGCCACGCCAAGGACGGTCGACGCTGAATTTGAAAGCGGTGTGTCCGACGATCTGGATATAGGCAGAATCGGGATAAGCGGGAGCTGTTTTTCCGGGCAGGCGTTCCGCCGAATAATCGGTGCCCACCAGCCATTCGGGCACGTCGAGACCGCAGAGGCCAAGGGAGGTGGGAGCGAAATCGACGTGATTAAAAACATGGTCACGTGGGCCGGTTTGCTGGCCAGCGGCACCACCGCCGATGATGCAAGGGATGCGGATCGATTCTTCGAGCGGTGATGTTTTGCGCGAGAGACCATGGGAGCCATGCATGTCGCCATGATCAGAGAAGTAGACGATGTGCGTGTTTTCGGCGAGGCCGAGTTTATCGAGGGCCTCACGGATGCGGCCGAAGTTCCAATCGAGATTTTCGATCATCCCATAGTAACCGGAGAGATCTTGGCGCACGCGTGCTTGTAGTTCGGCGTAGGGCGGCACGTTGGGGCGGAGTTGGATGTCGTCGGGCGGATAACGGCGTGACCATTCTTCGGGCGGATCGTAGGGCTGGTGAGGTGGCTGGATCGAGAGGACGTTAAAAAAAGGTTGGTCGCTTCCGGTCTGGTCGCGAAGGCGTTCGATAAAGAGGTCGGTCAGCGCGTCGGTTTCGTAACCATCCATCTGGCGATGAAACGCGGTGTCGCCTTCGCCGCCGTGAATCCAGCCATCGTATTGGCTCAGGTTGTTTTGATAGGCGCACCAGTGGCGAAACCCTCCGCGTCGCTCCGGGGGAACGATGTGGCCGTGCACCGGGGTATTGCGCTCATCCAATCCGTCGAGATGCCATTTTCCAAAATACGCGGTATCGTAGCCCTGGTCGTTGAACGCGTTCGCGACGGTTGGCATTTCCGGTGGCAGCTGATATTGGTGCCCCGCGACAGCTTCATGAGGATAGCGACCACTGATGAGCGAACCACGAAATGGACAGCAAAGTGGCGAACCGGCGACGGCCTGTTCAAAGACGATGCCTTCCTGGGCGAAGCGATCGAGATGTGGAGTGCGAACATTGGGATCGCCGCGAAAGCCGAGAGCTTGGCCGCGATGCTGATCGCCAAAGATCCAGATGAGATTAGGTGGGGTGGGGTTACTCACGTGCTCGATCCTGGCGAACATACCGATGAAGCGTCAATTGCGAGCAATGAGCACCGCTGCATTACCGAGTGGGGAACCACGTCTATGAACGGAGTGAATGGCCTGACAATGCACAAAAGGCACGAAAAAGTAGAGGGGAGCAGGAATAGGTCTCGCGACGACCGCGACGAGATTTGAGATAGACGAGTGAACAAAGCTCCGAATGGTTCATTCTCTTTATCCTAATCTTTATCGTTCGGCAGGACTCTGACGTTTGGATCATTGCGTGCTTCGCGAGACCAATACGTCGGACGGGAGAACGGGAAAGATTAAGAGAACGAGAACAATGGCTACACGTATTGAGGCGGGCCGATCATGACTTGCGTTAGCTTGGGATCGGCGTCTTCGAGAACCTTGAGCAGGGCTGGTGTTTTGTCGGCACCTTGGCAGCGGAAGGCGAGGCTGTCGCCGCGACCGTATTGGAGCTGCATGAGGTAGCGCGTTTTGTCGCCGTAGTTGGGGGCTCCGCGATGCCAAGTCTGATGATTGAAGAGATAAATGTCACCGGCTTGGCAGAAAATGGGATTAACGCCTTGGCCTTCGAAGGTGGGATTATCGTTGGGAGTTAATCGACCGGAATAGTGGCTGCCCGGCACGATCTCGGTCGGGCCGTCTTCGAGCGTCTCGATATCGGTGAGAGCGACTTGCACGCTTAACCAGATGAGCGGGAGTCGAGCCCCGGCGGGCCAGCGAGGGATTTCCGGAGGGAGCGGGTGTTCAAGTTTATTGCAATCATCTACGTGCCATTGCGAAACGGCTTGGCCCGGTAGATTGCGAATGACGTTTTGCCCGGCGAATCGACATTCGGGCCCGAGAATTTGTTGCACGAGTGATAAGATCGGTTCGCGGATAAAGATTTGGGCAAACTCGATGCTTTCATCCTGTGGGTTTCGCACCACGAAACTGTAGTCGTTTTCGTCCGGCGTGCATTCAGGGCGACTCGCAATGTGGTCGGTCAGTTGGCGCAGATGAGAGCATTCTTTCGAGCTGAATACGTTGGGGATGATGGCGTAACCATCGCGATGGAATCGTTCGATGATTTCCTGAACTTCTAACTCGGGGAGGGGTTGGGTTTTCATAAGAAAGGAGTGGGTTGCGCCACCTAGAAGTGGGATTAGAGACGAAGACAAGTCTCAACGTGAGGCGAATATTCAGAGGTTTCCCGCGTTGCATCCCATTGCAGAACAATTTGCTATGAAACCATGTTTTCTGCTTCCCCGAAACGTGTCCGTTGTGGTGTCGCGGGTGTTGGCTCCCTGGGCCAACATCACGCGCGAATCTATGATGCCCTGCCAACGGCTGATCTCGTGGGGATATTTGAAACCGACGACAAGCGGGCAAAGGAGATCTGCGAGAAATATTCGTGTGATCGATTCGCGACTTTAGAAGAGCTCGGTGCGGCTTGTGATGCGGTGTCGGTTGTCGTGCCAACAGATTTACATGCCCAAGTCGCGTTACCCTTGTTGGCGGAGAAGGCGCATCTGTTGATCGAGAAACCGATTTGCGCGACGTTGGATGAGGCGGGGCGAGTGTTAGCGGTGGCGAAGGAAAATAACTGTCTCGTGCAGGTGGGGCATATTGAGCACTTCAACCCGGTGATGGCGTTTCTTGAAAAGGAGGTGGACTCGCCGCAATACATCACGACCGAAAGACTGGCTCCCTATCAACCGCGAGGCACCGAAGTGGGTGTGGTCCTCGATTTGATGATTCACGATATCGGAATCGTGCTCGCGCTGGCGAAATCACCGATCAAGAGAATCGATAGCGTGGGCGTGACAGTGCTTTCGAAGGGGGAGGATATTGCGAATGCGCGCATCGAATTTGAAAACGGTTGCGTGGCCAATCTCAGTGCCAGCCGTATGAGCACGAAGAAGCAGCGGGAGATTCGCATCTTTCAATCCAACGCCTACCTCTCCCTCGATTTTATGAATCAGGAGGGGCATTTGGTGAAGAAGAAGGACATTATCGCTTACGGACTGAAGATGAAAGTGGGCTTGGTGAAAGCGGGTGATTTGAAGTCGATTCCGGTGAAGGAGATTCCGATTGAGAAGGGCGAACCTCTCATGCTCGAGCTGGCGCATTTCACTGACAGCGTGAGTAAGCTGCAGCAACCGAAAGTCGGTGGCGTCTTGGGCCGAACAGCGCTCGAAGTCGCGATCACGATCACGGATCAGATACGCAAACAGCAGGGTAGGGCGTGACCGCTGGGCGCGCCGGGAACTATGCATATGATGAATTCACTTCCACATCGGAAATTACTGCAGCACGATACACCGGATTGGGTTAAATCGGGCGCGGTCTTTTTTCTGACGATTTGCTGTAAGTTTCGAGGTGAGAATGAACTTTGTCGCGAAGACAGAGCACTCCGGATATTGGAAGCCGTGGATTTTCGGCAAAGATTGGGTCGTTGGTATGTTTATCTATTCTTGTTGATTCCGGATCATTTGCACGCGCTGGTATCATTTCCTGATCAAGAAAATATGCGAAAAGTGGTCAGCAATTTTAAGGAGAATACCGCGAAACAGTTAGGCGTTAAATGGCATCGTGATTTTTTTGATCACCGTTTGAGAAATGAAGAATTTTTCGAAGAGAAAGCTCATTATATTCGGATGAATCCGGTTCGAAAGGGTCTGGTTGAGGGTGTTGGCGATTGGCCGTGGGTATATGAGCCAATGAACGGCGCGCCCAGCGGTCACGCCCTACCGCAGACTGATTCTAAAATGAACGGTGGGCCCAGCGGTGCAGTCCTACCTCAATCATGAGCACGGATAACTCTCAACTTCCGTTTCGTTTACCAGAGCCCACAGCCGAGCGCGTGGATTTACTGGTGGTGGCGGGTGAACATTCCGGAGATGAGCATGCGGCGCACGCGGTGCGTGGTTTGCGGACGGAGAATCCGGAGTGCTCGATTTGCGCTTTGGGTGGTCCGCAACTCGAAGCA
This sequence comes from Cephaloticoccus sp., assembly GCA_034669935.1. Classification (GTDB taxonomy): domain Bacteria; phylum Verrucomicrobiota; class Verrucomicrobiia; order Opitutales; family Opitutaceae; genus Cephaloticoccus. The sequence continues at coordinate 163,505 of JAXMOJ010000009.1, read as the reverse complement.
GCTGGGGCCCAGCTCCTCTACGATCTGACGGCATCTTCGGTGGTAGGGATTGTCGAGGTGCTGAAGAGCTATTCGTTTTTCAAGGTTCTCTTCGAGGAGGTCTTGCATTGGATCGAAAAGCATCGGCCCCGCGCGGTGTGTTTTGTCGACTATCCGGGGCTGAATCTGCGTTTGGCAAAGGCGTTACGGGAGCGGGGGATATCGATTAAGGGCGGGGGCGAAGTGAAGCTGCTGTATTATATCTCACCGCAGATCTGGGCGTGGAAAGCAAAGCGACGTTTTACGATGGCGCGTGATCTGGATGCATTGGCGGTGATCTTTCCATTCGAGGTGGCATGTTATGCAGATACCGATTTGCCGGTGGAATTTGTGGGACACCCATTTGTCGCGTCGGAATATCAGTCGCCAGTAACTTACGATCCGGCGGGGCCATTGTTGTTGTTGCCAGGCAGCCGCCAACAGGCGGTGGAGCGAATTTTTCCCGTGCTGTTGTCTGGGTTGTCTGCTTTCGGGGCTGCGGATACGGTGGTGCTTTATCCGAGTGAGGCGATTCGCGAGGTGTTGGAAGAGGCGCGACCTCCAGCACATGTGCGTTTGATGAATACAGGCGAACCCATCGCGACGCGAGCGGTGCTGACCAGCTCGGGAACGATGTCGCTGCATTGCGCGTTGGCGGGGATACCGGGGGCGATCGCCTATCGCACTAATGCGCTGACTTACCTTTTGGCGCGAATATGGGTGAAACTCGATTTTATCGGCATCGCTAATCTGCTGCTCAAGGAGCCGATGTATCCGGAATATATTCAGGGTCGCGCTAAGGGCGAGGCTTTGGCGATGGAGTTGCGGGCTTGCACGGAGGATCAAACGCGGATTACCCAGACTGGCGCGCAGCAACGCCGCTTGGCAGAGTTGTTAGATCAGCCGGCGAATGGCACGATATCTAAATGGCTCGCCAGACAGTTGGGGTGATATAGATCGTTATAGTGTAAGCTTTAATCGCTATGGCAGACCGTTCACATCGCCGAAGTAATATATTGCCCGTTACCGTTTTGGTTGTGGGGGTGGGGTTCTCTGTGTTGGCCTGGAGCCTCGTCCAGAGTGGGATGGAGCGATTGGATGAAAAACGGTTTGAGCGACAAGTGCAGCGGATCGAAAGGGCCATTCATGCGCGTTTTCAGAATGTGACGGATATGCTCTATGGCGCTCGTTCGATGTCATTGGCGAGTGAAGCGGTCACTCCACTTGAGTGGTCCAGTTACTTCAAGGGGTTGGAGGGGAGATACAGCAACGGAATCCTTGGGTTGGGGCATGTGAAAAAGGTAGCTCGATCAGAATTGAGCACATTTGAGACCCAGGTGCGGGAGAGCGGGCTATCTGATTTTCGGATCCAACGAAAAGGAAAAAGAGAGTGGCTCTATGTGGTGACGAGCATTGAGCCGCGTTCGTTAAACAAGGGGGTGCTCGGATTGGATGTGGGTTCCGGAGATAATCGCCGCCAAACGGCGGATCGAGCGGCTCGCGAGGATACCCTTGCGCTGTCCTATCGGATTAGGCTGTTCCATCAGGGGAAAAAGATACCGGGCTACTTACTGTTTCTCCCCATCTACCAGAAGGGACTTCCTCTGGATAACGAAGAGCTCCGGCTCGCAGCCGTGCAGGGTTGGGTTTACGGTTCTATTCGAGTGGATCAATTGCTCTCGGACATGTCTCGCATTGCGGACACTCAATTGACGGTTCGGGTGTTTCGGCGCGATGATGGTTATGGGAATCCGCTGCTCTACAATGGAGATAGCCAAACCACCTGGGAGGTAGCCGAGACTGAAGATTACGCGACCTATGCAGCTGAAAAATTAGTAGCCAAGCGCACCTTGAATGTGATGGGCCGGGATTGGACGATATGGTATCGGGCAAGGCCGCAATTCTATCGTGACGGAAGTGAAATGATGCCTTGGATCGTGGGGGGCGGTGGGATCATGGCCAGTATCATGGCAGCAATCCTGACGTTTACCTTGGTCCATTCTCGTCGGCGCGCGGTGGAATTATCAGGTCGCATGACGAAGAGTCTCCGTGAAGCCGAGATTGAATCACGTCGTTTGGCGCTCGTGGCCAGTAAGACAGCGAGTTCGGTCATCATTCTCGATACGGATTGGAAACTCGAATGGGTGAACGCGAGCTTTACCCGCTTGTTTGGTTACACGATAGATGAGGTTAAGGGGAAGCGGCCCAGTGATTTTTTGCACGGTTCAGGGACGGATCCCGATCTCGGAAAAGCGATTGATCAAACCTGTGCCCAGGGGGAAGTCTATCGGGGAGAAGCGATCTGTTATACCAAGCAAAAGAAGGCTGGATGGTTCGAGCTGGAGGTGCAGACCCTGCGTGATGAGCAAGGAGTAGTGACCGGTTACATGGCCTTGCAGTTGGATGTCAGTGATCGGAAAGAATCCGAGATTCAAGTCGCTAAAAAGGAAGAGCAGCTGCGGTTCATCTTCAACCATGTGCCAGTCGGAATCGCGTGGGTATTTTACCAAGAGACGGGGACGGACTCACGACATAACGATGCGTTTTTCGAGATCAGCGGAATTAAGCGTCAGGATATGCTCAATCATGCGCTCGTTCGGGCCGTGTCCGATCCTAAAGACATGAAGAAGCAGGATGCCCTGCGGAAGCAAATGGAGGATGGAGAGATCGATGAATACAGTCTCGAAAAGCGTTACACGCATCCGGATGGCAAAGTGGTTTGGGTTCTGCTGACCAATCGGGTTTATCGGCGTGAAGATGGTTCCTTTGCTCAAGAATTGACGACTGCTCAAGACATTACGGAGCGCAAGCATGCCGAGCAGCAGATAGAACAGAAAGAAGCCCAACTACGCTTCTTGTTTGATGCGATTCCCGTGGGCGTTCACTTGCACCGAGTGGAGTGCATTCCGAATCAACCTGATCGCGAGTTTAGCCTAGTCAACGAGGCCCATCGCAAGATTACCGGTCTCGGTGAACGCGATGTTTACGAGGATGGGATATTCAAGCAAATATCGCATAAAGAAGATTATGATAAGCAGCGGGAGCTATTTGCACAGATGCAGCGCGGTGAGATCGATCGCTATTCCTTGGAAAAGCGTTATCAACGTCGCGACGGCACCGAGGTTTGGGTGCAGTTGACCATGCACCGGTTACCTGATCCGGGTGGGCATAGTTATCAGGAGATCGCCACCATCGTGGATATTACGGAGAACCGCAAACAAGCGCAGGAATTGCTCGCGGCGAAGGAAGCAGCCGAAGCAGCCAACCTCGCGAAGAGCCAATTCCTTGCGATGATGAGTCATGAAATCCGCACGCCGATGAATGGTGTGATCGGGATGACCTCGCTGCTGTTAGATTCGTCGTTGGACTCAACGCAAAAAGAGTATGCGGACACGATCCGGAGCAGTGGAGATTCGCTCCTCACAATTATCAACGACATCCTCGATTTCTCGAAGATCGAGTCGGGGAGATTTGAGTTGGAAGAGGGAAATTTCGATGTGCGAGAATGCATCGAAGGTGCCTTGGATCTGATGGCGACACGTGCGACGGAGAAGCAACTCGATTTACTTTACGATATCGCTGATGGCGTGCCCGGGATGGTGCGTGGAGATGCGACCCGTCTGCGGCAGATACTGGTTAATCTCTTGGGCAACGCCCTGAAATTCACGGAGGAGGGAGAGGTGCTGTTGACGGTTCAGCATCACGCCGTGTCCGAAGATTGTATTGAGCTGGAATTTTCGGTGCGCGATACGGGCATCGGTATTTCACCGGAAGGAAAGGAACGCTTGTTTCAATCGTTTAGCCAAGTGGATGCTTCGATCTCGCGCCGCTTCGGAGGCACGGGTCTTGGTCTAGTCATTTCAAAACGGCTTTCCGAACTGATGGGGGGAGGAATGATAGTGGAGAGTGAAGTGGGCCGCGGTTCACGGTTCACCTTCACGATCCGGACGGAATCGGTCGCAAGTAAACCACGCTCCTATATGAGTGGAGGTAAAAGCCGGCTGGCAGGTCGTCGACTCCTGCTCGTTGATGACAACGCAACAAACCGCCGGATTTTGAGTGAGTGGGCTGCTAAATGGGGGATGCCAGTGATCGCCTTGGAATCGGGTGAAGCGGCGCTGGAATACTTGCACTCAGGCGATCAGGTGGATGTGGCGATTCTTGATATGCAAATGCCAGGCATGGATGGGGCGACTTTGGCCCGGAGAATCAAAGAAGCACCGGCGACACGTGATTTGCCGCTGATTCTCCTGTCATCTCTTGGCCCTCGAGACCACGAGTCATCGAGAGAACTCTTTGTCGAATGCCTCACCAAACCCGCGAAACCGGATCGATTGCTCGAAATTCTAACGACCATATTCGGGAGTGAGCGTCCTCGAGTCGAACCCCTGCTCAGTTCTGATGTGAAGGACGATGTGGTGATGCATAAGGAACGCGTTCTACTGGCGGAGGATAACGTGGTGAATCAGAAGGTAGCTCTACACATGCTCAGAAAACTGGCTTTTCAAGCTGATGTCGCCGCCAATGGCTACGAGGTGATCGATTCGCTGAAACGGCAGACCTACGATATCATCCTGATGGATGTGCAGATGCCGGAGATGGATGGATTGGAGGCGACGCGAACGATTGTGACGGATACCCCCGACCCGAGTTCGCGTCCGTGGATAATTGCTCTGACGGCCAACGCGATGCAGGGGGACCGTGAGCGGTGTCTCGCAGCGGGTATGGATGATTATATCAGTAAACCGCTGAAGCCCGAAGCATTGGCGAAAGCGTTATCCCAGGCGATCGAACGTCGCGCTTAACCGAGATCTTTTAGAGACGCGACTCCGCTTGCTTCCACAAGGCTTCGGCGCGTTCGGCAATGATCAGCTGGCATTTCTCTATTTCCGACTCCCGAGCCGTGCGATTTTCTTCCGCGATGGCGGCTAGATCGTCGAGGTTGTAAAGATAACTATTGGAGAGATCACCAACCCGGAAATCGATGTCTCGCGGCATGGCCAAATCGATCAGGAAAAGTGGTCGAGCCGAGCGGCGAGTGAGCGCTTCCCTCACCGCAGAGACGGAGATGATCGAACCAGGAGCGGCAGTGCTGCAGACGATGATGTCGAAGTTGGCAATGTGCCCTTCGCGTAATTCGAATGGCAGCGCGGTGGCATCCAGAGCAGAGGCGAGATTCATGGCTCGTTCTAAATGACGACTGGAGACGGTGATGCTGCTGGCGCCACGGCTTTGAAAGGCGCGCGCAGTTTTTTCGCCAATCTCTCCAGCACCAAGAAGCAGAATACGGGTGTCTGTGAGTTCGCCGAAAATCGAGTTGGCTAATTCAACCGCGACATTGGCCACGCTGACCTGACCACTGGTGATCGAGGTATTGGTGCGCACATGCTTGGCCGTTTGGAATGCTTTTTGAAAAACCTTATTGAGGACAGGCCCCGTGCTTTTTCGCTCTTGGGCCTGCGCATAGGCATCTTTGATCTGACCAAAGATCTCCGTCTCCCCGATGAGTTGAGAATCTAAACCGGAAGCGACGGACAGCAGGTGCTGCACCGCATCGAAATCGCGAATGCTCAGGCAAATCTTGGCGAATTCATCTTCAGCGAAATCCTGCTGCTCGCAAAACAGCTGCTGAATTTGGCGAATCGTGTCTTCAGTTTCGGCGACGCCGTAAATCTCGATGCGATTGCAGGTGTTGAGAATCGAAAATTCACGCAGGGTGCTGAGGTTCGAAAGTTTGGTGTGCAGTTGCTCGTTGGCCGATTCGCTAATGGATAGTTTTTCCCGCACTTCCAGCGGGGCGTTATGATGCGTGGCACCGAGCACGAAAAGGCCCGTCTGTTGTTTCTCGGTTGGGATCATGATCCGATGACAGGTGGCTCCGGAGGCCGACTGGAATTGATTGGTCCCAACGAGCCAAGGGCGATCACGAACAGGATGATGCACGTCCACCCGAATCGTGTTGAAATAAGTTTTCCCCGTAAGCGCATGCTCAATGCCAGTGCGTAGGCGGCCCAGATCGCTACGGTAAGGATGAGTTTAAACGCGTTTACACTTTCGGTATCCCGGATCCAATACATCGAACCCACCGCGAGTGAAATAGTCATGATACTCACGCCCGTGCCGAGTAACCGCACGCTGATGAGATCAAGATCCATGATGGAGGGCAGGAAGGAAAACCAGCCGCCGAGTCGCTTGTGCTTCAGGGAGTAGTTGCGGAGGAGCAACATGCCGGCGGTCAATGCGAGCAGAGCAAACACACCGTAGCTGAAAAGCGCGAAAGCGGCGTGGAATTCGATCCAGGTATTGCCCCCGAAGATGTGCTCTCGTCGGGTCGCGTCCCAAGCTGGGATCAGTAACGAGGTCAGCGTGAGCGAAGCGCTTAGTGATGCAGTGAAGAACCCCAGCATGCTCGAGCGGAAAGTCACCCCCACGACGAGATAGAGCGTAGTCGCAGACCAGGCAGTGAATTGAAACAACTCGAAGGTGTTGCCCAACGGACAACCGCCGACGGCCATGCCCCGAAAATACAATCCCGTGAGCTGAATGAGATAACCGGCGAAGATGATCACATTCATGAGCACATTCGACGGTTTGCCTCCCCGCATGAGCGACCAGGTGCCCACGAGGAACCCGACGAGGTAAAACTCGGCGGCGATCCAGAGCCAGTCTCGGTCGATGAGTTGAGAGAGCATAGATCGAAAAAGTGACGGTTAGCTAGTCGGTGGCAAGTCTGAGTGAGAAATCGAAGTGATGCATTGGTTGGACGGGCTGTTCTTACTTTCGGCAGACGACTTGTATTCGGCCCAAATCGTTTCAACATATTTTCCCATGCCCATAACCCGTGCCAAAGCATTGACCGGCCCTGAAGCGCTGGTGCAGCGCATGGGACCGTTTGGAAGGATGCCACGATTTGAAACCTGTGTGATGCGTCCTGAACAGATCCACCCACTGATTCGAATCGCGCACCGCCAGCAGGGATTGACCATAGCAGATCGTATTATCTTGGATCACGAGCTGGTGCTGATCGTGAAAGGTCGGGGGCAGTGGCAAATCAAGGGAGAGCAGTATGCCTATGCGACCCACGACTTGCTCTTTGTGCCGCCCTTTACACCGCATTCTTTTCAGGCTGACCCGTCGCACGATTGTGAGCACGTGGCGATCCACTTTGATTTGGCGGAGGATAGTCCTAGCAGTGAACCGATGCTCGCAGATCGGGTGCCTTACCGGGTGCGATTCACTCACGGGCTACGGATTGCGTTGCAACGTTCGCTGTTTTCCGGCCACCGCTGGATGCGTGATTTGGTCCGTATCGTGGCAGACCACAACAGTGTCAAGGTCGTTGATTCGGCGTTGGCCTCGGTTCGGTTGGCGGGGTTGTTATTGGAAATGCTGGCTGAAAAGGATGAAGAACGATCAGAATCGGCCGGGGTGTCTTTGCGCAATCAAACTCGGGTGGAAACCGTAGTGGCGCACATGCGGGCCAACTTGGCTGCAGAGATGGATCATCGAGTATTCGAGCGTGTTTCGAAACTCAGTCCGAGTCGCTTGCAAGCACTCTTTCGCGAAGTGACGGGCTATCCGCCATTGGATTTTTTGCGCCGGTTACGCGTGGATGAAGCGCGCCGTATGTTGGCGGATCAAAGACTGTCCGTAAAAGAGATCGCGGCGTTGACGGGGTTTCGTGATACGAGCCATCTGAGCAAGGTATTCCGCCGAGTCGACGGTTTGTCGCCTGCGCACTATCGTGAAGCGCTTTTGGCCGGGCAGCAGGAAAAATAAGCAACATCTACGTGTCAGCGCCATCACTCCGAGCATGACACCGGGCAAATAGTCGTCAGTTTGGGAGGCTATGTTAACCCCTGCCCAAGTTTCCGAATTTAAAACCCAAGGCTACCTTCGAGGTAATACCGTATTGACCGACGATCAGGTCGAGGAGCTGCGATCCGAGGTCGAGCGCGTGATCGAGCAACGTGAACGCACCGATGTGAAGCAGCCGGTCATGTGCCACAATTTCACCAAGGATGAGACCGCTCCGTTGTGGCAGATCGTCAATATTTGGGAAGCCAGCGCTCCGTATGCGGAGTTAATCCGAAACCCGATCATTGGTGAAGAGATGGGGCAGTTGACTGACGCGAGCGCGCTGCGGATTTGGCATGATCAAATCCAATATAAACCGGCTGACAATGGTGGTCAGAATATGTGGCACCAAGACGCGCCACTTTGGCCAATCATCGCGCCGATGACGGAAGTCACGGCATGGGTTGCGCTTGACGATGTGGATGTGGACAACGGTTGCATGAGCATGGTGCCCGGCTCCCATCTGTGGGGAGACCACATGGATATGATGCGGGATTGGACTGACTTTGAAAAAGATATGCCTGCTGAGTTTGAGGGGCATACCGTCACCGTGAAAAAGTGCCCGGTGAAGAAGGGTGAAGTGCACTACCATCACTCACTCACTTGGCATGGCTCTCATGCGAATACGAGTGGACGTAATCGCCGCGCGATCGCGTTGCACTACATGACCGAGGAGACTCACTACGTCGCGTCCGGTGATCATCCGATGAAGCCATTCGTCACCGTAGCGGATGGAGAACTACTCCAGGGTGAGCATTTCCCGCTAGTGTGGCAGCGGAACTGAGTCTTCCGTTACGTGATGACGCGCACAGGGAGGTGCGCGTTCACCTAGGATGGAAGCAGGTGGGTGCGCACATCCCTGTGCGCACTTCGCAATCAAACAATCAACCGACTACTGCCAAGGCTTTGTCTTGCGCATCTTTGAACAGATTCGCGACTTGATACCACACCTTGTGCGAGAGCACGTCTTCGGCGGCCTTTACGGTGCCGATGATGTGTTCCGGTTTCTTGACTCCGGCAATCGCACTGGTGATCGCGGGGTTGCTGAGTGTCCAGCGCATTGCAAGCTGAGCCATCGTCAGGTCGTGTTCAGCGGCAATCACTTTTGCTTTCTCAATGGCCTCGACCATGATTCTGAGGCTTTCGCCATGGAAGAGAGGGCCGTTGGCACGGGTGCCATCGATCGTTGAATCCGCGGTGTATTTCCCCCCAAGGAGACCGCGGAAGAGCGGCGAGAAATTGATCACCCCGATGTTATGATTCAAGCAGTAGGGCAGCTCGCGCGCCTCAATCCCGCGATCGAGCAGACTATAAGGAGGTTGCAGGCAGCTGACCTCAAAATGAGAGCGATAGAGATCCATTTGCTCGGGGTTGAGGTTGCTGACACCGAAATAGCGGACTTTGCCATCAGACTTCAATTTATGAAATGCTCTCGCCACTTCATCCGGGCGGGTAATCGCATCCCACGCGTGGATTTGGTAAAGATCGATATGATCGGTCTGGAGACGATTCAGTGAATCTTCGCAAGCGCGTAAAATGTAATCGTAAGTCGTATCGGGATGGCGACCAGAGGGCTCGGTGAACTTCCAGAAGAATTTAGTCGCGATGGTAAACTTGTCACGCAGTCCGTCGCGTTTCATGAGGATACCGAGCTGCTCTTCCGCGTAGCCATCTCCATAAGCATCGGCGGTATCGAGGAAGTTTACGCCTTGATCAATCGCGGCGTGCACAGATTGCTGCCATGGCTCCAGAGCGACTTCTCCCCAAAAGGAGGGACTCAACTGCCAGCAGCCAAAACAGATACGGGAAACGTGAAGATCGGTGTTACCAAGTTGGGTGTATTTCATGTCTGGCGAATAGTGTAACCTGTCGGTCAAATTGAGCGCGATCCGATTCTGGAGAGAGACGAGCAGATGACATGATAACTCTTGGACAGACCTGAATTTGTGAGCTTGGTTGAGTCATGCGATTGTTACTGATAGGCGGCTCCGTATTCTTGGGTCGGGCATTGGCCGATGCCGCCCTAGCGCGAGGGTATGAGGTCTCGATGCTCAATCGCGGCAAAAGCTCTGCGACAGTGCCAGATGGTATTGAGCATCTCCAAGCGGATCGCGATGAGAGTTTGGCTATTCTGAAGGGGAGAACTTGGGATGCGGTGATTGATACTTGTGCCTATTTCCCGAGGCAGGTGAGGCAGCTCTTGGCGGCACTAAGAGGGAATGCGCATTATACCTTTATCTCATCGGTCTCGGCTTATGCCGAATTGTCTGCATCGAATTTGGACGAAAGCACTGCTTTGTCGAAGCCGCCTGGAGATGAGGTGTCAGAAGTAACGAAGGAAACCTACGGACCGCTTAAATCCGGATGCGAACAGGTCGTGAATGAGTCAGAATACGAAGCGTTGATCATCCGTCCGGGGGTGATTGCAGGCCCCTATGATCCCACGGGACGTTTTGGCTATTGGGTGCGACGAATGATGACAGAGGGGCGCTTCATCGCTCCGGGTGACGGAAGGGCACCATTTCAAATTATCGATGTGAGGGATCTCGCAGAATGGATTGTGAAGCTGGTCGAGGCTCGGATTTCGGGTGTCTTTAATGCGGTCGGGCCGGAGAGTCCGATTTCGTTTCGTGACTTTATTGAAACCGGAGTCCTTGAACTGGGGAGTCGAGCGCAACCTATCTGGACGCAGGAAGATACTCTGGCTTCCCATAAGATCGAAGGTTGGGGCAAGCTGCCCTTGTGGTTGCCCAAGACCCACGGAGAAGCCGCCGGCTTATTTGAGATCAATGGTCAGAAGGCGTGGAATGCCGGTTTGGTTAACCGACCTCTGACCGAGACGATTCGCGCGGTCAGCGACTATGAAGCAGCTTTGGAATCCCCGGTGGCGATTGGGATGACTCGCGAGGAAGAAAGAGATATCCTCGGGCTTTGAGTTGTTTTAGTGGCTTGATCGCCTTGGTCGGGGAGGAGTGGTAAATTTAATCACCCCATCTCTAAAGTAGCAATTCTTGGCAGTTCCAGTCGATAAATTGCTCCATTCTACTTTTGAAGGTCGGCAACCTTTTCCAAACCAAAGTGGGGAAAAGATTGGCCATAACTGAAAGTCGATAGTCAGACACGCAGTCGTCCCAACTGTATCCCGAGACACCACCTTCCATCAGTCCGTTGTGATAATACTTCAGCAATTCCTCTTCCATGGACCGACGTCGATCTGGCTCCTCATCAGCAACAAGGTAACACAAATCATAAGTTCCAATACCTCGCTTGAATGTTTCCCAATCAGAAAAATACAGGGTGTGTTTCGAAGGGTCCTTGGGGTAAAAAATATTATACTTATGCAAATCGCCATGCAGGAGGGTCAACCCTCGTTCCTTTCCAATTCGTTCTGGATATAACTTTTCCCAAGCATCGATAGATTTAAGAATCAGCCTCAGTGTTTCTTGCGGCAGTTCCTCCGAAAACTTTGATGCGAACTGGGGAAGCTCTTTCTCTCTCCACGCGCGGCAATAATTATTCACGACATCCGTGGTCGATGCATGAATCATACACAAAGGCCCTCCGGAAGCCCTCAGAAAGTCTTCTCCCTGTAACTCTTCGGCATCCCACCATCCGCTTTGAAATTTCAAGATGCTATCGATGATCTGCTTAAATAAATCGACCGTAAAAGACTCTCCCTGAGGTGGCTCAAGATCATGCGTGGGTGATGCATCCTCCAATATAAAATAGCACTGCCGTGTCGATCTATCGAAATCGAAATCATAACGTCTCACCGTGGGTGGACTCGAAACGCGAGTCGCAATGTCATCATAGAAAATCGATTCATCCAAGCCACCGCCGAACCAATCCTCCCGGTAGCGCTTCAAGATGATGTTGCGGTGCAGACTATCCCCAACGTCACCCGAATAAGTAATTTTCAGAGGTGTGAAGAATGCTGCCGTTGATTCGAACTCCTTGCCCATCTGCACATCCTCCACGAATCCCTCAGCCAGGTATCCCATCTGCCTGAAACGATTAGTCAGCCAACTGGGGGTAATTTGCTCAGCACGTATCATCAATCGGCTCTTTTACTTCCGCTTTGGCTTCTTTTCTTTGGTTTCCGGACTCTGGTGAGGGGTATGGGCCAATTCAAATTTCATGCCATCGGGATCTTCAAACCAGACCGCGTAATAACCTCGGCTGTAGTTCATTTCGCAAGGAGCATCCAGTATCTTGAGCTTGTGCTTCTTGAGGAGCTTGTGGAGATCATCCACTTGTTTACGGCTATCAGCATTCCACGCCATGTGACTGAACCCGGGGGCCTCTTTATCGTAGCTTTTGCCGGAGCCTGCTTTCCGGAGACGCATGATGATGAGATCGCCAATGCCTTCCTTTTGTCGATAAAGGATGAGGGCCCCGTTGCGAGAGTGTTTAAAGTATCCGAGATACTCGCACACCACATCGTAGAAGACTTCGGATTCGTCGAGACTACTGACTCGGAGAGTCAGATGGTTGATAAGTTGCATCGTCATATGGGGGGGAAGCGTTTTGGTTTTGGGGATGGGGTATTTATCTCGGATTACGCTTTGGTCGCGACCCAGAAACGGCACTCGTCGGAGAAATCGCGGACTTTACGGGACTCTCTCGCGATGTTTTGCCGCATGGCATCGTAGGTGTGGGTCCAGCCGGTCGCTTTGAGGTCGCCGAGGATTTCTTCGCGCACCGGGAGGTGCATGAAGGTGCGACCGATCTCCTTGTCTTCGTAGTAGCGGTCACCGAATTCACGCAGAATCGGGTCCTGTTTACCTTTGGCCCAACGTTTTTTTTCAAGCCGCCACAGGCTGCGCTCAGTCAACGAATCGTCACGATCATGCGTAGTGAACATGAGAGGAGCGCCGGGGCGGCAGAAGTGGTGCAGCGCGCGGAGAGCCCGGCGTCGATTGCGTCGGAGCGGGATTTGCATGAGCCCGTTGAACATGAAAAGGACGCCATCGAAGAGCGCATCTTCGAGGATGTCGCATTTTTCAAGTTGGGTGGCATCGGCATGAAAGAAGCCGACATCGGCTTCCTTTTCCAAGGCTAGGCTGTGGGCCTGCGCGAGTAACTCTTCGGCAAAATCAAACGCGTGGATATCGCGGTAGCCTGCTTCCCACAGCGCCACGGCGACGCGACCCGCTCCACATCCGGCTTCGAGGAGTTGGGCGGATTTATCCGGGAAGAAGCGCTCGATCAGGATACGTTCCGACTCCCATAGTCCGATCCGATGAGCGGCCTTGGTGTAATGAACAACGGCGCGCAGATCATTGAAATCTTCGCGGACGATGCGCTTGTTTACTGGTGAAGGGGTTGAGCTCAAAGGTGCTTTTTGAGAAAGGCTTCGATCTCAGTATAGAGGCGGAGGCGATTCTTGGTTTTGAAGTAGCCGTGACCTTCAGTATCAGGGAAAAAGGTCTTCACGCGGTTACCTTGCGACTTTAATTTTTTCGCCAGTTTCTTGGACTGCAAGGAGCTTGCAGTGCCATCTTCCTCTCCGGCGGATATATAGACGGGGATCTTGATATTTTCGGTGTGGCGAAGAGGAGAAATGCGGTCAAACGCCGCTTTCTGATCCTCTTCACTGCCCAGTCGTTCTTTCAGAATATCATAGTTGAAGCGGTCGAACCGGTTCGCTCTGCGTTGGCCGATCACATGTTTCCAATCAAAGACTCCCACGATGGTCACGGCGCAACGATAGAGGTCGGGTTCGAAGGCGGCACCGGCGATTGCGAGATAGCCACCAAAGCTGGCTCCCATAATGGCGACCCGGTCGGGATCGATCAAGTTTGAGCGTTTTAGCAGTTTTACTCCGTCCGTCACATCATCGTGCATGGCACGAAAATCAAACTCATCCTTAGTGCTGATGTCGTAGGTATAACCCGATGATCCCCGATAGTTCGGTTGAAACACCGCATAGCCTCGGTTGGCGAGAAATTGGACTTCCGTGTTGTAGCCCCAGGAGTCTCGGACCCATGGCCCTCCGTGGGCCAAGACGACCAGTGGAGGTTTCTTCCCCTGGCTGGTCTTCGCCGGAAGGGTGAGGTATCCCGGCAGACGCAATCCGTCCCGGCTTTGGAAATGGATGACCTGCATGGGGCGCATCAGCACATTTTTCAGTTGAGGAAATCTCTCGGGTAGTGCCGCGAGCTGATCCTTGTCCTTAAAATAGACATAGTAGCGAGTGGGGAGACGGTCGACCAATGCGGCGACAATGAAACGGGTGTCTAACAGATCGGCTTCGATGATCCGGTTGATTCGCCCCGGGAGCTTGGCATCGATGCGCTCTTGCACCTGCTGCATCTCCGGATCGATCCAATGCGTCGCGGGCCCATCATTGTGATAGTAGATGCCCTGTAGTTTGCCGGTTTTGTAATCGCGGGCGAGATGGGCTCCGTCCAAGGAAAAGCCCGGGGCTCCAAACACTTTTTCGCCATACCTTTGGTGCGCTACTTCATAGCGATAGATGCTGTTGGCATTTTCATCGTCACCTTGATGAGAGATGTAGACGACGCCATCATCCTCAGAGTAACCGAGAAAGCTATCGAGCAAGGGATCCACCTCGAGACGAGTCCAAGGAGAATCTTCATTTTTCCGGTAATGAAACTCCAATCGATTATCGCCCTTGTTATACATGATGGCGCCACGAATTCTGCCTAGCTTATCTGGATATACCTGATGCGGTTCGCCTGATGGCAACTCGATCCATTCCTTCACGTTGGAACGCTCTTCCACAATGCCGTGAAGCTTTTTTAATGATCTTTCGGGGCGGATCGCGGCGACCCCGCTACGATTATTTCGATCATGGGGCGAGAACCACACATTGAGAATGCCCGGTTGGTCGCGACGGGCGCCGAGGATGCGCATGCTCCAGGATTCCTTGCGATTGAAGACCTTGGATTTCCCTTCCTTAATACTATATAAACTATAGCCGTTTTGAACGGAGAAGAGAATGAGTCGATCATTGTCGAGCCAGAGGATGGGATGAGAGGACTTACCGGCGAGCATGAAGGATTTCGACTCCATGGTATCGAGGTTGAGTAATACTACGGCGTAATCATCGTTTTCCTTGTGCATCGAGTAGGCGAGATGCTTGCCATCATCTGAGAAGAATGGATTTCCGATTAATGGTTTGGCGAAGAAATCCTTAACCTTGGGCTCAGCGGCTACTCCCGTCACCGCGAAGAGCGGAATAAATGAGCACAATAATAGAATAATAATGGGGCGACTATTATAGAGCATAACTCACTCCACTAATTCCTTAATATACTGTCCAGCGTTAGTTTTTGAGCAGTGTCCACTCGGCGATATACATACCGTTCCCGTTGATGGTTTCGGGACGAATGAACAGGCCGTGCCCTTCCGCAGATTCAGCCCCTCCGAGTGTGAGTGGACTTTGAGTCGGTGTGAGTTCAGGGTGGGCGGCGGTGAATGCTTTGGCGATCGCGGTGGTTTCACTGCGGGTGAGTGTGCAGACCGCGTAGATCAGGCGTCCGCCGGGTTTGAGTGAACCGGCGACATGATTGAGTAGCCCGAGCTGAGTTTGCGCGAGCTCATGCACGTCGTCCATGGTCGTGGTCCAGCGCGCGTGGGGATTGCGCTGCCAGGTGCCCACACCGCTGCAGGGTGCATCAACGAGGATGCCGTCGAATTTGGTTTTGGTCGGGAGGCGAGCAGAGCCATCCCAAATTTTACGACGATGATTGTAGAGTTTGGCTCGCGTGGAGCGTTTTTTGAATCCTTGCAGACGTTTCTCGGAGCGATCTGTCACCCAAATCATACCTTTGTTATTCATCATATCGGCGAGGTGGAGGGTCTTGCCGCCTTCACCGGCACAGGCATCCCACCAAGTTTGCCCCGCCGAAGGGAGGCATGCGAGGCCGACGAGTTGCGACGCGAGATCTTGGATTTCGAAATCACCTTCGTGGAACTCGGCGGTGCGGAAGAGATCCTTCTCACCTTTGTAACACACGGCATCGGGCGCGAATTCGGTGAGCTCACATTTGCCGAGTGTTTCGGCGAGTTTGCCGGCCTTGCCGGGGCGGGCTCGAAGCCAGAGCGCAGGCAGTCGTTGGATTTGGCGCAGGTATTCGGGCGCGATCTCCATTTCATTAGCGATCCACGCGGGAACAGCGCGCACCGCGAGAGCCTCGGCTTTGATCGCCTTGGGGTTGTGCTTGAACCGAGCGTCCAGATTGAGGGCGTGTTCAGCTTGGGTTTGCTTCGATGCCTTGGGATCGACCCAATTCTTCCAGCGAAAATAGACAAAGACGCCTTGACTGACGGCGCGGCGCAATTGGGGCGCCATATACTTGTGCCCGTAAAAATAGCGTCGCAGGGCGGCGTCGGCAGGCATTTGAGGAGCGACGTCGGCCAGAACGCGCGCGATGTGATTGAGAGTGGTGTTATCCGGCATGTGTTGTCACCACCAAGGACACGAAGAGCGAGAAGCACAAACCCGGAAAACTATCGCAGGAGGATTAGCTGAGGCGGCCGAGATTCAGCTGGGTGATGTATTGGAAGGAAACCTGCCCGTCGACGGCGTGTTGGTTGAAGATATCTGTGAGCTGCCCGAAGAACTCAGCATGCTTGGGATGTTCCTCATTGGGCACGTAGGAGGATGACAGGGCTCGGCCGCATAGGCCTTTTAGGTCGAATCGCTGTTCATTGGTGAAGGTGAACACCTCGAATCCCGATGGTCCGAAGAACTCCCTGATGGCGAGGGCATCAATCCTGGTGTGATTCACCTGATCGTAATCGACCGCTTTGGTTCTGAGAAGATGATCGTAAGCTGCAAGGAAGGGGGTGGCTGCGGACAAACGCTCGTTCCAGATGAGGGCGACGTGGCCCCCGGGTTTGAGGATACGGCTAAACTCAGTGCGGGTTGGGGGAAGATCGAACCAGTGAAAGGATTGGCCGGCAGTGATGAGATCGACGCTCGCGTCAGGTAAGGTCGTCACTTCGGCCGTGCCATCGACGCTGAAGAAGTTCTCATGGCTGGTGTGGAATTGCTCACTGGCCTTGCGCATTTCTGCATTCGGCTCAACCGCGTGCACGGTGCCTGCTACCGGCAGCAGGAGGGAGGTGAGAATCCCCGTGCCCGAACCAATGTCGGCGATGATGCTATCGTTGCCTAGTTTTGCTTGCTCCGTGAGGCATTTTATGAGTGGGGCGGGGTAGCTCGGACGATACCGCACGTAGTTGGCGACACGGTCAGAGAAACGCTGGGTAGAGGTCGGCATGCCTGCCAGTAAGCTCATGTGGCTTGCGGAGGACAAATCTTCGATACCGGGAGAAGCACGGTATTAGTCGCATTAACGGATCTGGCAAAAGCGCAGTTTAGATCTACTACAACTCGGAGAGGAAAAAGGACGATGAAGAGTGGTTCTGAAAGTAAATGAGTTGTCGTCCTAGGTTTAAGTTTGTGAGCTTTGTTCTCTCAACACTATGTCCTCAGACCTTACTCCTGTTTCTCCTACTGTTCGAAATTCTTTATCCCTCACCGAGGTGATTGCCGCAAATGCTGAGGGGCCTCGTGTCGTGCAGACGGTGGCAGCTGCACTGGTAGAAGATATGTGCTCAAGCGCGACGATTTCTACGGGTGATACTCCGGCGATCTCATCATCGGCTGTGCTGAGAATCGCTATGTCGGATGACTCCACTGAAGTGAACCTCACTGGATTGGCGGAAGGCAGCGAATGGATGTATCTCAAGTTGAACGAGAAGGGCGGCGGCGAGTTAATCGCCTCGCGGACGCACCTCATTTACACGCTTTTTTGCCACATCCGTGATAATTGCTTGGATCTCGCGGCAACGGAATTCTCGGCTGGAAAACTGATCCCTATCACCCTCGCGGATATCAATGGCCGGGATGATCTTTTGATTGGACGATCGTGTTTCCTGATCAATCGCGAACGGCAGGTGCAGCATTCCGATATCGAGGCATCGATGCAGGAGTTGGCCCGTATCGGCTCGGCCCGAGTGGTGGTCAATGAACTGGCTTTGCCCTTTGGCTATGACCGGGGACCGGAAGGAGAAGTCTATTATCGCTTCTATGACTATTTGCCTGATTTGGATCAGTTTGTAGAAACCAAGTTCAATCAGGGGATCTACCCGCCCGAGCATCTGCAGGCTAATCTCAACTCGCTCAAACGTTTGGCTCAATTGGCCGATAAATATGGATTGATTCCGGGCATGGAGATCGCGAATCCGCGTTCTGCTCCTGAGCCACTGCTGAAGCGTTACCCGTTTCTGCGCGGCGCTCGGGTGGACCATCCATTCCGGTGTTTCGAGCCTCGCTACGCGCTCACATTGGCTCATCCGGCCGTGCGGTGGCACTATGCCGAACTGATGCGCAATATTCTCAAGGAAGTGCCTCAACTGGGATTTATTTCGACGCTGATCAATGATAGCGGGGCCGGCTTTGAATTTACTTCGAGCCTCTATGCCGGACGTAACGGCGGACCGTATGTGATCAAGGAATGGCAGACTGATGCGGCCATCGCCCAAGCGGCGGCCGAGAACGTGATTCGTTACTACCGCTTGCTGCGGGATGCGGCCCATGAAACCAATCCCGATTTTCGGGTTGTGACGGCGATGAAAAATATCGCGGAGGAATCGGAAATAATCACGGCCGGCATCGGTGATGGAATCGATCTGCGGATGATATCGCAGCGCTCTGATGTCGATGGGGACAGTTGGAAGGGGCAGCTTGAGTCTGCTCGCCAGAAGAATTCCGATTTTGTCGCCAGCACGACGGCGCGAGGCAGCGCTTATATCTTGGGCGTCCCTTGTCCTTGGTTGGTGAGTAAGAACCTCGGCGAGGTTCGCAGCGGCGGTTACAGTCGGGTTGATGTGTATCTGGATCCTCCTTACTTGGTGCCCAACAGTGTAAACCGTGATGTGATTCGTGGCTTCCAAGTTGAGCCGACGCGTGACATCGATGAGCTGATCGCTCAATCGGCCCGTCAGCAGGTCGGGCCTGAATTTGCGGACAGGCTCTTCGCGATCTGGCAACTGACCGATCAGGTCGCGCAAGTAGCCCCGGTCGGTGGTATCTTTGGCGGGGACGGATTCCCGTGGTATCGATTCTGGGCCCGTCCGATGGTGCCGAATATCGGGGCGATTCCGGAAGCGGATCGTCGTTACTACGAAAAGCATTTCCTCTCGCATTTTAATAACCCCCACAATGTGGATCTGAGAGCGGATATGCTCTGGGAAATGATGTCCGTCGAGCAGTGCGATGCTTCACTCAAAGTGTTTGATAACGAAGTGTGGGGCCCATTGGACCAGGCGATTGAGTTGACCGAACAGGCCACTGGGCAAGCTGCCGAAGGGACGACGCCCCACGGGGTGTTCGTCGATCTGCGTGATCGCTTGATGGCGTATCGTTCCTATGCGATCACTCTGCGGAATCTCTCCGCTTGGGTGGCCGGCGTGCATGGTTATTTGGACGCCACAACTGAGGAAGAGAAGCAATCGCGACTGGCAATTGTGCAGGACATGGTCGCCAGAGAATTGGCCAACGTGAAAACGCTACTCCATCTCTGGGAATCTTCCGTGGTCGATTTCATGCCCCTCAATGCGTTCTCCGAAACCATGCATGACTACGGCACCAACTTCGGTGAAGTGCTGAAGCAGAAGATCGCACTGATGGAGCAGTATGGAGACCGCCTGCCAGAAATCGATCCGCACTACATGTGGCGGATGCCGGAAGGTTGCAATGTGACCTCAGACGACTATATGAGCTACGCAGATCGGAAGTAGTTGGCCATCACTATGCCCCGGGTATGTTTTCGGCAGATGGCGCCCTCAGTTTGTCTTTGCGAGCGTGTTCTGCCGCGCCGCTACGCGACGGATAATGACAGTGTAGGGATTTAGTTCGGTTGTCTCCTGTCCAGAGGATTCCGCATGGAATCAAATGACCGCCCATAGAGCATTGTTCGACGCTAGGAACGCTTTTTACCCCAGCGTTTTTCTTGTTTCAGTTCGAGGGGTTTGGCTTCGATTTGCACGCCGGCGACGGCGGGGTGAGCGCGGATTTCTTGAAAGGCATCGCCGCTGATTTTCCACGAAAGCGCGTTGCTTACGTCGGCGATTGAGGCGACACGATCTTCAAACATAAATCCGAGGCTGATTTGGGTGCTGCCGGATTGGCCGTCGAGTTTGCTCCGGAGGAAATCGAAAAATTCGGAGAGTTGTTCATGGTCAGGATGCAGCAGCCAGATGATGCGGCGCACATTGCTGGCGATATAGTTGTCCAGCGAGAGGCATTCGCGGACATTGATGCGGGCTCCGTCGTTGCCGACGATGATGTTACCCTGAACCAGCACGGGAGCCTCGGCCACAAGGCTCTCGCCATAGTTTTCGAAAGCGTCGGCAAACATGTTGAGAGCGACTGAAGCTTTGCGCGTAGCGAGGGTAAACATGGCCCAAGGGCGATTGTCCTTTTTGGATAAGCGCTTGGTGATGCTTCCGGCGATTCCGCAGAGGCGGAAGTCTTCCCGGTCTTCAAGGGTGGTCAGCACATCGACGGGGTAGGTGTCGATCGCCTCGGCCAAGCCTTGGTAGACGTTCATCGGATGTCCGGAGACGTAGAAGCCTAAGAGTTCCTTCTCGAAAGTGAACTTTTCCGCCGGGGTGAAATCGTCCTCTGATTTGGGAGTTGGAATTTGGGATTTGGGATTTTCCGTTGATTTAGTCGGCTCCGGCTCGGCGAGCATATCGAGGAATGTGTTTTGCCCGGCGGCTTTGTCGCGGGCCGCGGCTGCTGCCGTGGCCAAGGCCGCGTCGATACTTTCGGCGAGTCCTTTGCGGGCCGCTCCACAGAAATCGAAGGCGCCGGTTTTGATCAGATGTTCGAGCACCCGTTTGTTGAGCGCGCGCGCATCCACGCGGGTGATGAAATCCTCGAAGTCGGCAAACGGGCCATTGGCCTCACGCTCTTCGATAATCTTTTGGGCTGCTTGCGCCCCGACGCCTTTAATGCCAGCGAGTCCAAAACGAATACGACCTATGGTAGGAGCTGATGCAGGCCCTTCTTCACCACCCTCCTTTGCCAAGGCTTCGGAGGGCGAGAGGCTATGGCGAGTGGTTGTTTCGGGGGGCGAAACAACTGGAGTAAACATCTCTCGCGATTCGTTCACATCGGGGCCCAGCACGGTCATGCCCATCGATTCACATTCGGCGACAAAGTGGGAAACTTTGTCGGCATTGCCCAGCTCGGAACTGAGCATGGCTGCCATGAATTGCGCCGGATAATTGGCCTTCAGGTAGCCTGTTTGATAACTGAGCAGGGCGTAGGCTGCGGAGTGGGATTTGCTGAATCCGTAACCGGCAAACTTGTTGAGAATATCGAAAATCGAATCGGCGGTCTTGGCGTCGATATCGTTTACCTCCTTGGCTCCTTCGACGAATTTGATCCGCTCCTTCGCCATCGCCTCGACGTCCTTCTTGCCCATCGCCCGGCGCAGCATATCCGCCCCACCAAGCGTGTAACCGGCGATGACTTTGGCGGACTCCATCACCTGTTCCTGATAAACCATCACGCCGTAGGTTTCGCGGCAGACGTCTTCGAGAAGCTTATGGGGAAACTTGACGGTGCTGGGGTCCTTTTTCCCTTTAATGTAATCAGGAATCCAGTCCATCGGGCCGGGGCGGTAGAGCGCGATGAGGGCAACAATCTCATCGATTGAAGAGAGCCCGATCTGGCGGCAAAGATTTTGCATGCCGCCGGATTCCAGCTGGAATACCCCCGTGGTTTTGCCGGAGTTGAGTAGCTCGTAAGTGACAGGGTCGTCGAAGCCGACTTCCTCGATATCGAAATCAGGAGCGGCGGTGCGGCGGATGTTCTGCACCGCGTCGTCAATTACTGTGAGGGTTTTCAGACCGAGAAAATCCATCTTCAGCAGGCCGAGCTTATCGACCGCCTTCATGGAGAACTGCACGGTTACATCGCCTTCCTGCGTGGTGAGGGGCACATAGTTTTCGAGCGGTTCGTCGGTGATGATGATGCCGGCGGCGTGTTTGCCGGTGTTGCGCACCATGCCTTCGAGCACGAGGCCTTGATCGTAGATCTTTTTAGCGACGGGATTGCGATCCACCTCGGTCTTGAATTCGGCGGATTTTTTGTAGGAATCCTCCAACGAGATGTTGAGCTCATCGGGAATCATCTTCGCGAGACGATCCGCTTCGGCGAAGGGAAGGTCGTGGACGCGGGAGACATCACGCATGACCATTTTGGCGCCCATCGTTCCGTAGGTGATGATGTTAGCCACGCACTCGTTGCCATATTTTTCGCGAACGTAATCGATTACGTCGGCGCGACGTCGCATGCAGAAATCGATATCGAAATCGGGAGGAGAGACGCGTTCCGGATTGAGGAAACGTTCGAAGAGCAGCTTGAAACGTAGCGGATCCAGATTGGTGATTCGGAGCAGATACGCGACGAGACAGCCGGCTCCCGATCCACGACCCGGGCCCACGGGGATCTCTTGTTTAAGCGCCCAATGGATGAAATCCCAAACCACGAGAAAGTAGTCCTCAAAGCCGGTTTTGCTGATGATGGAGAGTTCGTAGTCTATCCGTTCGACGAGCACCTGCGCTTTCTCGGGATCGGCCGCTTTCTCCGGCGCGTAGTAATCGACGTCGTAGCGTTCCTTGAGGCCATCCACGCAAAGTTTTTTCAGATACTCGGTGGCTCCCAGGGTGATTTCGGCAGGGATGGGGTATTTCGGATAGCGCTCACTGCCTTTAGGGAAGGGGATCTCGAGATCGCACATTTCGGCGACCAGCTGTGTATTCGTGAGCGAGCCGGGCACTTCACCAAAGAGTGCGTCCATCTCATCGTAGGATTTGAGATAGAATTGGTCGCCGGTGAACCTCATGCGGTTTTCATCATCGACCTTGGAACCGGTCTGGATGCAGAGCATGGAATCGTGAGGGCCGGCATCGGAGGCCTGCACGTAGTGGACATCGTTGGTGGCGATGACCTTGAGATTGAACTCTTTCGCGAGTTTGAGCAGGCCGGGGATGATCTTCTTCTGCTCGGGGATGCCGTGGTCCTGGATTTCGACGAAGTAGTTTTCACGTCCGAAGATATCGATGAACTTGGCGCAGGCGGCTCGCGCTTCCTCCCAACGATCATGCATCAGGTGTTGGGGAATCAGCGAAGCGAGACAACCGGTGAAACCAATCAACCCATCAGCAAATTGGGCGAGAGTTTCCATATCGGTGCGCGGCTTGTAGTAGAAACCCTTCAAATGCGCGTCGGATACGAGTTTGAGCAGATTCTGGTATCCGGTGAGATTTTTGGCGAGGAGGCCAAGGTGGAAGAGGGTTTTGCCGTCGTCGGATCGGCCGTGCTTTTCAAGGCGCGAGGTCTCTACGAGATAGAGTTCGCAGCCGATCAGGGGCTTCACGCCAGCGCTTTTGGCCGCGTTGTAGAAAGAAATGGCCCCGTAAAGATTGCCGTGATCGGTCAAGGCGAGGGCGGGCATGTTGAGATCGACCGCACGTTGCATCAAACGGTCGATCCGGCAGGCCCCATCGAGGAGGCTATAGTCGGTATGGACGTGGAGATGAACGAAGTTTTTGTCGGTCGCCGGCACAGGCTAACCAGCCAAGCCTTCCCCGCATTGCTCGCAAGGTCTAATGGGGGATTCGGCGGCAAAATGAGGCGATATTTTACCGAGGCAAAAAAGCCATTGACGGGGGCAGTTCAGACTGGCTTGCTGTTGGGCTTTTCCCTTTCAGATCCGTATCTACACATGTCTATCGAAATCAATATCCGCAAGAATGAGCCCATTGATCGCGCCATCCGTCGCCTCAAAAAGAAGCTCGAACGCGAAAATGTGATCAAAGATGTGCGCTTTAAGCGCTACTTTGAAAAGCCCTGCGAAACGAAGCGCCGTAAAAACAAGGTGGCCGCTTTCACGCAGATGCTTCGCAATCGTCACGCTGAGTAATCCAGCCGGACGAATGTCCTAATCTTTCAACCGCATCCACTTGGGTGCGGTTTTTTCGTGCAACCTGCTGGCAAATAAGTTCGTGATAGTAGACGTATCGTGAAACCGACTTTCTCTCTATCCACCTGCTGGTGTTCCCACCGTCACACCGACGGCTATGAAATGCTCTGCGAAATGGCCGATCTGGGCTTTTCGCATGTCGAGCTGAGCCACGGGATCCGCATTACTCTCGTGCCGGGCATATTGCAGGCGTTGGAAGAGGGTATCATCAAAGTCGGCACCACGCATAATTTCTGCCCTTTGCCCACCGGTGTGAATAGCGCTGCACCGAATCTTTTTGAGCCTTCCGCCACCGATCATCGCGAACATGATCAATGGTTACGTTATACCAAGCGCTCGATCGATTTCTCAGCGCAAGTTGGCGCGAAGGTGATGGTTACGCACCTGGGAAGCGCAGAATTCTTCTGGTTTAATCCCCGGGATAAGTTGCGCAAGTTCATCAAGTCGCATACGGACCTGACGATCCCGAGCGATCCGAAATATCAGGATGTGCTGAAGAAGTGTCTCGATAAGATGCGAAAGAAGATGGTGCCATTTTGGGAGCAGACTCAAAAGAGCGTGGCGGAGGTTTTTACTTACGCTGCGGAAAAGGGAGTTAAGTTTGGTTTCGAAAATCGCGAGAGTTTCACCGAATTGCCGCTCGATGATGACTACTTTGATTTTGTTTCGAGTTTTCCCGCAGGGACTCCTGCTGGTTATTGGCACGATACCGGCCACGCTGCGATTAAGGAGCGACTGGGCCTGCTCAATCATGAGGATCATCTCAACAAGCTCGCGCCCCACTTACTCGGATTTCACCTGCATGATGTGAGCGATGAGGGCAAGGACCACCAACCAGTCGGTGAAGGTGAAATCGATTTCGAGATGATCAGCCGACTTTGGAAACCCGAGCACCTACTCGTGCTGGAGCTCAGTCCCCGTCTGGAAGTCGAAGAAGTGAAACTCTCGAAAGAGCGCATCGAAGCGCTGCTTCCGCAGTGATCAGTGATTTGAAAACACTGCCGTTACGTGCGGAGTAAATTTTAGCAGCTTAATTTTTAGTCACGCGAAGACCCGAAGACGCCAAGTTTTGTATCGTCGAGTCCATTTACCATTCGCTTGATTCCATCCTTCATTAAGGGAGCTCCGAAATTGAGCAGAAAACCCAATTTCAGTTCCTTCAGTTTGAGATAGGTAAGTAGCTGTTTGTGGTGCACCCTACCGAGTTTCTCGATGGATTTTAGTTCCAGAATAACGATCTGATTTACGATGATATCGGCTCGAAAACCTTCGTCGAAGTGGATTCCTTCATATTCGATGGACACTGGGATTTGCCGCTGTGCATCCAATCCATGTGATTCAAGCTCCTTTGCCAAGACCACCTCGTATACTGACTCCAATAAGCCCGGCCCCAGTTTCGAATGAACCTTTATAGCTGTATCGACGACTATCTGGCCTATCTCGTTTTCATTCATCTTGGGGTCTTTGGGTCTTGAAGCCACTTTCGTGGCTGAGCGTGACATAGCTGCTGTGGGGGGGGGTATCTGGGGGGGCGTAGTTTCGCGGATGATCCAGAAGCGGACAAGTAACTATACTTGGATCCCGCTTTGTGCGTCGGAGAGGATTTCTCTCACCCAGCGGCGGTGGGGGCCGGAGAGGGTGAGCGATTCGATTTCGACGAGTGGCACCCAGACTAATTCCGAATGGGTTAACCTTTTGGGAGGCTTGATTCGGTGAATTAACTCCGTGATGCGATAGCGCGTGATGCTGCGAGATTTTTTGGCCATCAGCGATAAAGCATCAGTGGAGACCGGATCGATACCGAGGTGATCAAATGAGGGGAGCTCGTGCAGATCGGCTAATCGCTTGGCGCGACCGGATGTGCGGTGAAGGAGGACGCGACCGCGTTGTTCGCACCACGCACGATACACGGTGATTTTTTCGATCTTCTTGCTAACAAGTCGCGGATAGGCTTCGGATGATTTTTGCTGATAAGCGGCGCAGAGCTTTTGCACGGGGCAAGTCCCGCAGAGTGGATTGCGTCGCAGGCAAACCGTGGCCCCCAATTCCATCATCGCCTGATTATGGTCGCCGGGTGCCTCGCGGTTCATCAGGGCATCGGCGAATTCGGTATAAGCTTTGGCGGCGGTGCTGCCGTCGCGGTATTCTGTGCCGTCCGCCGTGAGTCGTGCG
Organism: Cephaloticoccus sp.; assembly: GCA_034669935.1. Classification (GTDB taxonomy): domain Bacteria; phylum Verrucomicrobiota; class Verrucomicrobiia; order Opitutales; family Opitutaceae; genus Cephaloticoccus. The sequence continues at coordinate 137,421 of JAXMOJ010000009.1, read as the reverse complement.
AGGATGCGCACGACATTGCCATCGACGACGGCCTGCGGTGCGTGAAACGAGATACTCGTGATCGCAGCGGCGGTGTAGGGGCCGATTCCCGGGAGCGCGAGCCACTCATCGACTGTTTGCGGGGGCTGAGGGAGGGGCACGATGGCTTGGGCGAGTGCGTGTAATCGTCGTGCACGAGAGTAGTAACCGAGACCTTCCCAGAGTTTGAGCACTTGGGCTTCAGGGGCGGCGGCGAGCGTGGCGAAATCCGGAAGCGCTTCCATCCAACGAGTGAAATAGGGCAGCACGGTTTTTACCTGCGTTTGTTGGAGCATGAACTCGCTCACCACGGTTTTGTAGAGCGAGGGCTGATCCCGCCACGGCAGTATTCGGGCGTTTTTCCGATACCACTTGAGGAGAGCCGTGCGGAAGGTCTGCTGTTGCGAAATCAGTTGGGTGGTATCCGGCACGAGAAACGCAACTAGACAGAAAACAACGGAAGTGGAAAGGGGGCATTTTCTCTTTGTGCTTTTGAAAGAGATTGCGGCTAATAATCACATGCCCAAGCAGCCTTCCGGCGATGAAAAGGAACCCAAGAAAATCAGCACCTACACGATCAAGCTCGATCAGGAGCAGATCGATAAACTGCGTGGTATTTGCGAGGCACGCGGATGGACCCCTTTCGATGTCGCTTACACGCATTTCGCCTTCAAAGCCCCAGAGCTAAAACTCAACATCTCCGCTTACACCAGCGGTAAAGTGCTGATCGCAGGCAAGGGCACGGAAGACTTTGTCACAAATACGCTGGAGCCCGATATCACCGGTGCGCCCAAACTCGGTTACGACGAAGTGCTGCATCCCGATTGGTTTGAATCCCATGCCGGTTTGGATGAAAGCGGTAAGGGGGACTTTTTCGGACCGATCATCGCGGCGACGGTGATTGCGGATCGCGAAGCGATTGAGGCTTGGCGCGAAGCTGGCGCCCAGGATTCGAAGAAAGTCACCGACAAAAAAATCATCGAACTGGATAAGATCATTCGTAGCACGAAGGGCGCAGTCGTGAAAACGTGTTTATGCGGCATGCCTCGCTACAACGAGCTCATGGCGCGACCCCGCGCGAATCTGAACAGTTTGCTCGCGTGGGAGCACGGCATTGCACTGATGCAAGCGCTGGACGAAAAGCCGGTTGAGTGGGGGTTGCTTGATCAGTTCAGTAAGCAACCGCTCGTGCAGCGTGAGTTGAAGAGGAAGGGCCTGAAAAATTTTGAGCTGCGAATGCGCACGAAGGCGGAAGAAGATCCGGTAGTTGCGGCGGCCTCGATCGTCGCGCGCGCCGAATATGTGCGCCAGATGCATGCCCTTTCGAAGAGATTTGGTGACACTCTACAAAAAGGAGCCGGACCATTGGTGAAAAAGCAGGCTCATGAGATAATCGAGAAATTTGGTGCCCGCGCGCTGGGCGATTTCGCGAAGCTGCATTTTCGCACCGCCTATGAGGTCGTTTCGGATGCGGGTAAATTGGATGAATTACCGCTCAAGCCTCCGGGGCCCAAGATCTCATGGAGATGAGTCTTAATTTCTAATGCCTAAACGTCGTCAGCTTCGTTCTTTTGATCTCAAACGTCTCAATACGTTTGAGAGTCTAATCGGCGTGGATGAAGCGGGTCGAGGCGCGCTGGCCGGACCGGTCGTGGCGGGAGCGGTGTTGGTGAACAAAGAATTTTTGGAAAGTCGATGGGCGCTGACGAATGCGAAACGAATTAACGATTCGAAACTGCTCACCTTGGCGGAACGCGATGCGTTGTGGTTCGATTTTGAGACACTCGCGGCGCAAGGCCAGATCCACGCGAACTACGGGATCGCGGATGTGGATGAAATCGAGGAGCACAACATCCTCGGCGCGACCAAGCTCGCGATGCGACGTGCGCTTGAAGGGATTTATCCGCCTTCGGCATTTGAGCAAAAGACAGAGCCGGATCTGTTTTCCACGCCAGAGGATATTGAGAATTTTGAACCCACCATATCGGCTCACATCATTGTGGACGGATTAGCGCTGCGGAATTTTCCCTATCCGCATACCGGCGTGGTGAAGGGCGATTCGCGTTCGCTCTGTATCGCGATGGCGTCGATCATTGCGAAAGTGACGCGGGATCGGTTGATGATGGAGATGGATGCGGTTCATTCCGGATACAACTTTGCGCAACATAAGGGTTACGGCACCGATGAGCATCGCGAGGCCTTACTGCGAATTGGCCGTTGTCCTCAGCACCGTGAGGTCTTTTTGAGAAAGATTTTCGCCAAGCGGATAGATCCTGACCAAGTGGATTTTTTAGCTGAATCAACGGACGAATCAAGGTGATGACTCTAGGCGACGTTGACCACAAGGCGTAGGTTGTTCAGAAAACACACGATGCCCCCGAAGAAACATTCCTCACTCGACCGCGTCCTTGGCCGCCTCGATAGGTTGGATTCGGTTAATTTGACCAATCTCGTGCAGCGCCTCGCCAAGGAACGGGGCTTGTTTGAAGATATTTTTAACGCTCTGCAAGAGGGAGTGTTGGTCGTCACGATAGATGGTGAAATCGAATACGCCAATGCGGCGGCGCATCATTTGATCGGGCTTGGCGATGACGAGCTGGTGGGTGAAGTATTGTGGCGATTGGTGCCCGGTCTGGAGCCTTCGCTCGATGCATCCTTGGATGACGAGGCGACGATGCCGGTGATGACGCGTGAGTTTGAACTCACCTATCCCGAGCCGCGCACGGTGCGACTCTACATGGTGCCTTTCCACGGTGAGCATCAAACCGGTGGTCGTCGGTTCGCGGTGATCCTCTCTGATATCACGCGGGATAAACAAAGCACGGAAGAGCGGATCGAAAATGAACGCACTTCTTCAGTCCTTTTGCTCGCGGCTGGAGTGGCTCACGAACTGGGCAATCCTCTGAATTCCCTCACGATTCATCTCCAATTGATCAACCGGCAGCTGAAGAAGTTGAAGGCGAGCAAGGAAGTCGATTCGGTGGCTGATTCGATCCGTATTTGCGAAGATGAGGTGCAGCGGCTCGATGGGATTATCAGTAACTTTCTCGAAGCAATTCGCCCGCAGACACCTGATTTGGCCGAGACCAAACTCACCGAAGTGCTCGGGGAGGTGCTCTCATTTCAACAACACGAGTTGGAGGATCGCGGAATTCAAGTTGAGGCCGAGACGCCGGATGATCTGCCAATTGTCATGGCGGATCGCAATCAGGTGAAACAGGTGTTTTTCAATCTGCTCAAAAACGCGGTGGAAGCGATGCAACCCGGTGGTGAATTGATCATCAAATCACGGGCCGATGATGAGATGGTTTACCTCGCATTCGGAGACAGCGGGGAGGGAATCAATCAAGAGGAATTGACGCGACTTTTTCAGCCTTACCACACCACGAAAGAAAACGGCAATGGTCTTGGGCTGATGGTGGTGCAACGCATCATGCGCGAGCATGGCGGTCAAATCGGGGTGGAAAGCAAGGAAGGTGTCGGCACCGTGGTCACGCTTCAATTCCCCCGGAAAGATCGGCGCGTGCGCATGCTGCAAAATTGAAGCTTTTTTAATGTGGCAAGTTAGACTGTAGGCGGGGTCGCCCAATCCGCCTTAAAGTCTTTGATCTTCGAAGGCGGGGGTCGGCGACCCCGCCCTATAATTATTTTCTTACAATGAAACAAACTATTCCCCTCGAAGCTTCGTGGCAGCTCATGCATGCCGAACCTAACCTTGGAATCACGGATGGATGTTCGGCGTTGCCCCTTGATGAGCGTTGGGTGCCGGCTGAAGTGCCCGGCGAAGTGCATCTTGATTATCAACGTGCCGGACTGATCGAAGATCCGTTCTACGGGCTGAACCACGATAATATCCGCTGGATGGAGGAAATGGATTGGTGGTATCGCACGGAGATTACACCTCCTGTTCTGGGCGCCGGACAGCGATTGCATCTTAACTTCGAGGGGCTCGATCTTTTCGCGACGGTTTATCTGAACGACCTGGAAGTGGGACAGCACCAGAACATGTTCACACCGCTGCAGATCGATGTGACCGACCACGTGAAGTTGGGAGAGAGCAACCGGCTGGAGATTTGTTTGGGTGCGCCGCTATTTCCGCCTGATCGTCCGGCGCGGCAAAGTCATGTCCGCGGCTACGGGCAAATCACTCGTCTCCAAGTGCGGAAATCGCAATCGTGCTACGGATGGAATATTTCGCCCCGCCTGGTGACGACCGGAATTTGGAAACCTGTTTCTTGGGTGCTCACGGGTGCAGTAGAGATTGCTGATATCAGTGTGACGACCCAAGCGATCCGCGAAGATGGTTCGGCCGAAGTGGAAGCACTGATCGAACTGCAATCGAATGGTGAGGTGGCGGGGGATGTGGAATGCGAATTTACCCTCGGAGGTGAGACCCGTCGCATCGTAATGACTTGTGATGAGAGTGGCGGTCGGCACATCGAGAAATTCACGATCGCAGATGCCAAGCTCTGGTGGCCGCATGATCACGGTGAACAACCGCTTTATGTTTGGAGCGCGATGTTGCGACAGGCTGGCGTAGAACTCGATCAGCGTCTTGGACGATTCGGCATTCGCACAGTGAAGCTTATTCAGGAGCCTGATGATGACGGTGGTGTATCCTTCGTCTTCGAAATCAACGGTAAGAAGATTTTTCTGAAGGGTATGAATTGGACCCCGGCGGACGCGAATTTCTCGCGAGTGGATGACGCGCGCTACGATCAGCTGCTGGAGGCGGCGAAGGATGCTAATATCAACGCGATGAGAGTCTGGGGCGGGGGAGTTTACGAACTCGATTCGTTTTACGCGAAATGCGACGAGCTAGGCATCATCATCACCCACGATTTCATGTATGCTTGCGGGTGCTATCCGCAGGATGATGCGTTTCTGGAAAACGCACGATTAGAAGCTGAATACCAAGTCCGGAGATTACGGCATTTTGCCTGTGTGATTGCGTGGTTTGGCGACAATGAAAACGACGTTCTGGCTGATAACAGTTTTCTCTACCCCGACTATCGGAAGAACCGGTTGAGCAAAGAAGTGCTGCGCAAGGAAGTGGAGACTCATGCGCCGCAGACGCCTTATGTGCCGACGTCGCCTTACTCGCCGATCACCTATGATCAGAACGAAACGAAGGAAGGCGACTGTCACATCTGGGGCCACGGGTTCTCCTACAAATCCGATTTTTACGTAAGCCAGCATCCACGCATGGTGACGGAGATTGGGCACCTGAGTTTTCCCTCGCGCGAGGTGATCGAATCGTGGGTGCCGAAAGAGAAGCTCTGGCCGATCTGGAACGAAGAGTATCTCACGCATGGGGCCGACTGCATCCGGCTCGATCGCAAGGGTCGCTATCGTCTGAATTGGGACAGTATCCGCGAGCGGGGATGGGAAGAGCCGAAGGACTTGGATGACATGATTGAGAAGTCGCAGCACCTCCAGGGTGAGGCTTCAAAATTCTGGATCGAATACTACGGCAACCAGCCAAATTGCTGGGGCATTTTTCTGTGGAATCTGGCTGATAGCTGGCCGCAAATGTCCGACGCCTACATCGCCTATCCATTCGCGCCGAAAGCGAGCCTTGCTTACGTGCGGGATGCTTACGCCGCTCTCAAACGCTGATCTCATGGCTGAACAAAAACCACTGCAGCTCTACCTACATTATTTCAATTATCGTTGGAGGGCCCGGGGCGAACGTAAATTCGATATTCATGATCTGATCGACGATGCCGCGAAACTCGGATTCAGCGGCGTCAATTTGGGGATCATGAATCTTCCCCATATATTCGTGAAGAGTTCTGATCCCATCTATCTCGCGGACGTTCGCGCTCATCTCGAAGAACACAAACTGGGTGTCGATACCGAAGTCAACGGCACGACGGTTGAAGGGTTAACCAGAGATTTACGGATTACGCATCAATTGGGGGCGGAGCATCTGCGAACCTACACCGTGCCGCTGACGGATGGTCGTGATCAGGCCGATGCTGCGGTGGCCGGACTTTCGGCGGTCGCCCCTTTGGCGGAAGATCTGGGCATCACGCTGCTGCTCGAAAATCACGAAGATCTGACAGCGACCGAGGTCGCGGCGGTGCTGGATCGCGTGAATCACCCGCGGGTGCAGGCACTATTTGATTACGGCAACTCGGCGATTTTCATGGAAGAGCCACTGGAATCGGTGCGCGTGCTGGGCCGCTATTCACGCAGTGCGCATTTGAAAGATCACGTGACGATTCCGGCTGGCGTGACACCGGGAGTCGATGAACCGATGTGGCTCGGGGTTCCATTGGGCGAGGGGCATTTGCCGATCATCGAAACAACCAAGGGTTTGCAGGCCGCGGGTATGACGAGGGTGTGTTTCGAGAATTGCTGGGCCTACGATACAACGTTCCGCGATCGACGCGGAACCGGTGAGTTAGGTCGCGGCGTTTACCAATTTAGAAATCCGCCGTATGATCCGCTGATCTGTGTTCCGGGTCATCGTGATCCGGCGAATCTTGAAGGTCTGGATATGGCGGGGTTGGAAGAGCAGGTGATGCTCGATTCAACACGCTGGATCGAACAAACATTCAGGGAAGCGGGGATCGGCTTGGAGCGGGCACTGAGAGTGCCGACTCGTAACTGAGATAAGTAATGAAGTAAGGATAAACAATTATCCGTCGTTACGCTTTAGTGGTTTATTGTCAGCGGGATTCGACCGGGGCAATCTTTGGCCGGGGCAACCAATCTGTTCGCAATAACTGTCGATAAAAACCGAGGCCTCAGCAAATTCTGCGGGTAGCTTGCCTTCGATGATATCGATATGGAAGGAAAGCTTATCTCCTTGAAGCTTAGGTTGGGTGAGCGTGATGACGGCACTCTCGGTTCCAGAATTTTCGAATAATGCAATCACAGCGTTAGGAGGGTCACCCGCGAAGCTGTTGGGGTTGTCGGAATACCATATGTCAGCGAGATCGGCTACGCTGATGTGTCCGGCGAGACGATTGGGACGATCTGAAAAATAGATCACATGCGGCGAGACTGTGAGGGTAAGTGTCTCACCTTCGACGACACCGGCAGAGGCATTTACGGCGAACAACCAAGTGACATCACGATCGCCCGATTCGTTTAGTTTCGCTGCAGTGGCGAACGTAGCGGTGAGAGCGAAGAGGGTAGCAAGGAAGAGCGATTTCATAATGGGGTCTGATTTTGTGAGGGGTGATTAGTTCCCGTAGGGGGAGACGAGCAATCGCTCCAAAGTGCTATACGTGCAATGTCCAAATCGAAGTGGAAGGTGATACTGGATTCTAAGAATACACCGGGATGAGGGGGAAATGATGAAGCGATCGCTTCTAGTGTAGGTGGTGAACTGAGGGTCCGCCTTCGCCAAGCTTACGGCAGACATGCAAGGCGACTTTAATGTGGAAATCAGGAAAGCTGGAAACCGAGCTGAGAGCGTCCATCTTCGACTAGCCTACGGCTCGGTATACAAGATTGTCTTTTGCCACGGATTGCCCGGATCCCAACTGGATTAAATCATCGTAGAGGGGAGCCATATTTTCGCCCCATCCTGCGAGGCACAAGATTCTGTTCCCGCTTTCAGGGCTGTGTATTTTCCTGACTTCCAGCTTCCTTCATTTAATTTTCAGGTATTGATTCCAGCACTTCGTGGGCGTAGAGAAATACTCCGGCGGTCCAACCGAGGAAGGGGGGCATTTTATATTCATCGGCGACATCGAGCGCGCCAGTGATACCGTTGTATTTTTCCCAGAGCTGACCGGTTGATTCGAAATTGTGTGCGCAGGTATTGACGTATTTTTCGGCCAGCCGTTTCGCATCGTCGTGGTAACCGTAGCGATCGAGTCCCATGATGGCGACGGCCTGCATCGGTGGCCATGCATTGGGGGCGTCCCATTGATACGTGTTGGCGGAGGTATTGCTACCTTCCTGACAGGTGATCAATCCGTGATCGCGTTCGAGGAGCGGGAGATTGGCGACCATGCGGGCGGCTTGTTCATCGGAGCATAGTCCGCTCCACATCGTGAGCCACGCGGCAGCGGAAACAGCCGGACCGCGTTTACCATTGGTCCAATCGTAATCGAAATAGAATCCCTGTTCTTCGTCCCAGAGATAGCGATCAACGAGTTCGCGTCTGGCGGCGGCGCGTCTGAGCCAGAGCGCGACCTCGTCGGTGTGGCCCATTTCGGTGTGAAGTTCAGCCAGTGTTATTTCGAAATGGTAAAGCGCGGCATTGGTATCGACAGGGTTGAAGTCGGTGCAGCGTTGATCGAAACGTGGGGTGAAATCCCAGACTTCGCATTCAGCGATCTTGTGATGAAGGTAGCGCATCCGGGCGATCGGCTCCTTGGGGATGTCTTTGAGGCGCGGGGCGATATGCTGGCCGAAGAGATCAATTTCGGCGGGATCGGCATGGGTGTAGGCGCGATTGAGATCGTTGGGGGCCATTCTTAAGGTCATCCAAAATCTGTATTCACGGGCGAGAATGGGGAGCGCGTTGGCAAGCCAGTCGCGATCCTGGGTGTGCTTAAACACATCGCGACAGAGCATCGCGGAGACGGGGACTTGCGTTCGATTGAGCGCGACGCGGGTGGTCATGTTGGGCGCGTAGCCGAAGCGATCGATTAGCGAGAGGACGTTGTCAGCATTGTTGCGGGCCTGATTGATTTCTCCGGACCGGAGCAGTCCAAGATTGGTGAAGTAAACATCCCAGTAAAAGAACAGCCACATCATCGGATCGGTGGACGGCACGGTGTGCGGGTGCGGCAGCGAGATTTCGTCAACCGTATCGGCGCGCGATTCGCGATAGGTCTCGGCCCAATGGGTATCGATGTAATGACGGATCGTTTGAATGGAATCGGAAGATGGCACGCGGAGGGGTTTGAGGAGAGGAAGCGTGTTCGGCAAGTGCGAAGGGGAAGGGGGGTGAGAGAACGGGCGCTCGCTGGCGCGGGATATTCGGGAAGGAGGGATAAATGGTTAGGGTTGGAAAGGGTGGCGTTTGGTGGCAGGTTGATGGGATGGTAAATGAGGGACTTACGGTTTTTGCGCGGGAACGGATGATCTTGCTCTTGGAACAATGGGATCGGGTGGTGGGGGATGCGCCTCTGATGCAGCCGACTCATGGTCCGGCTTGGGAGCGCTCGAAGGATCGTCGTCGAGGGTTGGTGACTCAGGGGCGATTGATCCATAATTTTGCGATGGGATGGCGAATCACGGGCGAGGAACGTTGGCGCGAACGAGGACGCCAGGCTTTGCGGGGATTGCGGGAGGGGTTTCCCATTTCCCCGGCTGGTTTACCGGTGTTTGCCGTCGAGGAATCGGGCGAGGTGATAAACGATCATATTTGTATCTACGGGGTGGCGTTTGCGCTGTTCGGATTGGCTCATGGGGCGGCGTGGGATGATGATCCGGAAATCGCGGCGACGGCGGAGCGTTGGTGGGAATCTTTGGTGGCCTTACGCGATGAACACGGAGGCTGGCCATGGGGATTTACCGCGGAGGGTGAGCTTTATGGCGCCGAATACACTCACAATCCGATCATGCATCTGGTGGAGGCCGCGCTCGCGTGGAATAAAGTCGATCTTCGCTGGGGGGCTCGGGCCAATGAGCTGATTGCGTTTTGCACCGGCAAATTACTCAACGCGGAGCGCAATGCGTTTCCCGAATATCATGATGCCAATTGGGAAATCAGCACCAAGGAGGGGGAGGATTTCTATTCGATCGGGCATCAATGGGAATGGGCGCATTTACTGGTGCAGGCTGACGACGCGGGATTGTCGGGAGGCGACTTGGACTTGGCCCGGTCGCTGTCGGCGGAGGCGCGGCGCGTTGGTTCACCTCAGCCGGATTACATCATATCCCGTGTGTTCCATGATGGTCGAATCCAGCGTGACGATCATTTTTATTGGGACTACTGTGAAGCGGCCCGTGCGTGTTTATGGTTGGGGGTTGCAGGTGGGGCTCCCGAGTATTTGCCCTTGATTCCGGGGTTGATGCAAAGTTTGGAGAAGCGTTGTTACGATCCGATCAACCACGGCTACAGCACCTTTGGTTCCCGCACCCCGACCAGCGCCGAACCCAAAGGTAGTGTCTGGAAAGTGGACTATCACCAAATCGCGCTCTTCACGGATCTGATTGAGCATGAGGATGCATGGTTGAAACACAGTTAGATTTTTTTCGTGAGGAGACTATAAACAGATCGTCTCGATTGACGGGGATGGGGAGAATGATTCTTTCCTAACCATGCCGATTCTTACCATCGTTCCGCCCATGCCGGGGGCGGAGAAACGTTTTCAGCCTTTCGTGGATTTTGTGCAGTCGTGCGGTTGGGAAACGGAATTTGTGCGGATGGATTGGGAGGGGCCGCAGCCTGCCTTTGGTAATCCAGCGGTGATCTCTCAGGTCGGGGCTCAAACTGCGGGCAAAGTGGTGATGGGCTTTTCTCTCGGTGCGCTCTACGCGCATTTGGGAGCTCGGCAGGCCAAGCATCTGATCCTTGGGTCAATTTCTCCGTTTTTTCTGGAAGATGAGGACGAGCCGCAGCGCTGGATGATCTCCTACCGTGAGGGTAACGCGGCGATCCCGGCCGATGTGCTGGTGGGCGGCAAAGAGGATGAACAAATGCACCGACGTTCAGAGTCCGTGCGCGATTTTTATCAGCAGCGCACCTACACGGTTGTCGAAGCGGCCGATCACGAACTTTGGCATCCGGAATATCTCGCGGCGATCGGCCAAGCGCTCGCTCGCTTGGAGTGAGCTGATCAACCTAGTGGTGTGATATGTGGCTTCGGATTCTATTGGTTTGGTTGGTGATGGCGCTGTTGGAAATCGGGCAGGGGGTCCTGCGGGTGAAATTGATCAATCGCCGGATCGGCGATAAGCGGGCGCGGCAGTTGGGAGTGGTCACGGGGTCCCTCGTCAATTTGGGGATCACATGGTGGTCCTTGCCTTGGATGGGCGTGCGAACGCCGGGCGAACTCTGGAGCCTTGGGCTGATCTGGGTCAGCTTGACGTTGGGCCTGGACTTGGCGGTCGGCCGTTGGTGGTTCCGTTTTCAATGGAATCGCATCGCCCGTGATTTTGATCTGCGTCGCGGGGGGTGGTTGGGCATGGGGATGCTGGCCTTACTGCTTTCGCCCTGGATTGCCGCAGGGCTGCGGGGCTGGAATTAAAAAGGACGACCGCTTTTTCGGAAAGGATCGGCGGTCGTCCTGAAACCGGCTTACTTTTTCTTGTTCGCGGCGAGCTTGGCCTTGGCCGCTTGCTGCGATTGGAGTGCGGCTTGCTTCTGCTTATTCGAGGCGGCGGCTTTCGAATGTTTCTGCGCGGCCTTCTTCTGGTTGGATTTGGGTGATCTATCGCCCATGGTGTTTCCTTTGGTTGGATTGTTTCGCTGGTAGACGAATGTTTCGCTCCGAACGTAATGCGCTTATCCTCGAAACATTCCCCGTTTAGCAAGCCCGTTGATGAGGTGGGGATGAATTATTTTCGGACCGGTATTTAGGCCCAGATACTCAGGAAACGGGCAGCGCCCGCGGCCGGAAACAGATTACGCTGGGAGCGGAATCTGTAATGAAACTGTAAACGCAAAAAAAGAATCAGAAATTTTGAACGAATCTGAACGGGCTGCGTCTCTCTCAGTGTAGTTAAAAGTTTTATTGGTGTTAGAAAGGGTCACCTAGGGGTAGGTGGCCCTTTTTGTGTCTAGGCCAATTAACCTTCAATACTCAGGGTTAGTTCGTGCGTATCATCCGAGAGGGGGAGCGAGACGACGAGGCGGGCTTCCTCCGTCGCGGCGTGGCCATCATCCGTGTAGGGATTGTGGGGGAGGACGGGCCAGATGATCCGGGCTGATTCAGGTAGGCTGAGCTTCCAATTGTGGTAGGCGATTGAGGTTTGCCCGGTTTTTTCAATTTTCGCATCCGAGAGTTCGGCGGTGTCTCCATCAGAGAAACGGAGAGGGCTTTCTGGATACGGTATGAAGGTGAGATGAGTAGTGGTCGGTCGGCCGTCGGGAGCGGGTGTCACGAGGCGCGAGCTAATCTTGATCGAGGTCTCGTCGAAAATTTCAAACGCGAGTTCAGCGATGGCTCCGGCGGTGGTGATGGTTTGAGTCCACCGTCGAGCGGATGTTTCTTTGATCGAGCAGGTGTCGGGCGTGTAGGCGACGCTGATTTCAGGTGCGAGGTCGGTATCACGGCTGGCACCGGTCGGTTGGAGGAGATCGGTGTTCCCCACCGTCATCGTGCTCCAGAGCGGTTGGATCTTGGTGTTGCCGCCACCCATGATGAGGCCGGAATCGCGATGGTAAATGCTCGCGAGATTTTGGCGGTCCTGAATGAACCGGCCGGGCCAGCGGGGAGCGCAATAAGCGGAGAGGCTGATGACCCAGGGGGCTTCGCGTGCGATCAGCGAGTCGTCGCCCATCTTGAAGCGTGGTTCTTGTGCGGCGGTGTAGGTTAACTCCCCATCGGTTGAATTGAGACAGAAATAGAGGTAATCGACATCGACAACTTCCTTCGGATCGCGCGAGCGGACGATAGGCATTTGGTGAGCGAGGAGTGCCCGGCCTGAGGCGGAAAAGAAGAGGCCGGGGTGAATGTTGACCTGTTTGGGTAGGTAATGCGCGGTGCCATCGGCATCACGTTTCAGCGTGAGTGGTCCATAGGGATTCCGCTCATCGACCGTCTCAATCATCGCGCCATTCGGATACATGTAATTGAGGTGGTAGCGATTGCCCCGTTCAATGGCGGGGAGGACGGATTCGTCTTTGCTGAGCGTGTAATACATTCCGAGGGCTTCGATGTAGACGCGGTTGTAGAGCACGACCGGACCGACATGCTCCGTCCACCATCCGTGAGGTGATTGGGCGGCGATCACGAGTTGCATGAACTCACGTGATTGTTGCTGCCATTCGGGGCGATTAAACAGCTCGCCCGCGAGGAATAGCGCGGTGGCGTGGTGGGAGGGTATGTTGTGCACCCACGGGATGACTTCGCCTTCTTTGAGCGCGGGGCGACCGGGTAGCGGGCCGGGGTAAATGTTGCTCTTCGAATTGAGTTCTGTGGCGGAGATTCCTGTGAACCCAAGCAGGAGTCCGTCTTCCCATTCCTTGCGCAAATCAGCGGGCAGTTCATCTTTGATGAGCTTATAGGTAATGATCCAGCGGAGGTAGGTCCAAGGCGTGTAGATCTGACCCCAGTAAGAGCCGTCTTTTTTATCGAATCTCCACATGCCTTTTTCATCGAGCTGCTGGGCGAGGTAGGCACCACCCTTGGCAATGATATCGAGGATCTTGGTATCGCGATAAATTGAGCTACCTTCGGTTTGGTAGAGCAGAGTGAGTGGCAGAATGTCGTGTTGATCGCGATTGATCCACGGATCGGTGCCAAGGCGCCCATCGGGTCGCGCGTTAGCGAGAGTTTCATCGAGATGGGACTCGAGATTGGAGATCAAAAACGCGCGCAATTCAGCGCGGTCGAGGGTCGCAGGGGAGGCGGACATGGGGCGGGATTCGAGCCGAAATGTTTTAGGTGGGCAATCATAACTGTGGTCAATCGTGGTTCACTCAGCAGATAAGATGAGTGCAGGATTTGCATCATGCCGTCTGAGGCGCATAGTCATCCTCCGATGAGTGTTTCCTCTAGTGATGTTCTTGATGTGTTGGTGGTGGGTGCCGGTATGGCCGGACTGACCGCGGCGAAAGAATTGCAAGCGAATGGTCTGAGGGTGGCGGTATTGGACAAGGGGAGGGGAGTCGGGGGGCGAATGGCGACGAGGCGTTTTGGCGACGCGGTTTTTGATCATGGTGCACAATTCATCACGGGACGGGATGACCAGTTTCTGAAATCTCTGAACGACTGGGAGGCTGCGGGCTGTGCGATGGAATGGTGCCGTGGTTTCGAAGAGAAACCGGATGGGCACATGCGTTGGCGGGGGGCTCCGGGGATGACGGGAATTGCGAAGAATTTGGCCGCGGGATTGGATGTGCGTTTACAGCATCAGATCACGGCTCTGAAAAGAGAATCCGGTGGCTGGATTGCAGAGACGAAAGACGGAGTTTCCCTTGCTGCTCGCGCGGTGATTCAGTCCGCTCCGGTGCCACAGGCTCTCACGATGTTTGATGCAGGAGGTTGGTCGCCGGATTCAGAACTTCGGCAACGCCTAGAGGCCATTACTTACGAACGTTGTTTGGTGGCGATGGCGTTGCTTAAACAATCGTCGAAGGTGCCGCCTCCCGGTGGGGTGTCGGTGCAGGATGGTGGTCCGATTGCTTGGCTCGGAGACAATCACCAGAAAGGGATTTCGAAATACCCGGCGGTGACGATCCACGCGACACCGGAATATAGTGTCGCGAATTGGGACCGGGATCGTCTCGAAGTGGCTGCAGAACTCATTGCGGCAGCGGCACCATGGATTGGTTGCGAGACGCAGGAGCTTCAGGCTCATGGCTGGAAATTTAGCCGTCCCCAGCAGATTGACGATTGCGGGTGTCTGGTGGTGAACCAGAGTCCCCTGATGATAATGGCTGGCGACGCGTTTTCCGTGCCACGGGTGGAGGGAGCCGCACTTTCCGGCTGGGCTGCGGCAGGGAAGCTGCTCGAAATTCGCGGATCAAGCTGGCAAAGAGGTTAACTGATCATCGACGCTGTTTATTCCTCGTCTTCGACGATGACGGAGTCGCCGTATTCGATGAATCCTTCAGGAAGATCCGTGCGGATAAAGGCTTCATCGTCTTCAATTTCCAGATCGAAGAATTCGGAACCCGCCGCGAGAAGTTGTTCGACAAACTGGTTCAGATCACGATGCATCGGATCGTCGGTGACCATGGTCGTTTTCCAGAGCAGCTTGGGTTTCTTTTTCTTTCCCTTTTGAGGAGTGGGTTGGGTGTCGGGATGCGCCCAGGCGTTTACCTGGATGAAGAGTTTTTCGAAATTGGCGGTTTGCAACTTCTCCTCAAAGCCAGCTTCCTTTTGGCGCATCAGCTGCTTGGGATTGCCCGCGAGAATCGTCGACACCGGTGGTTCAGTCATTTCGTTCACCATGGCATCTTTGAGGTAAGGGTTCTTCAGATACCCGCGACCATACAAGACGGTGAGAACCAGCTCGGGTGGCTCGTCAGGGGAGTATTCGCGGTAGCCGCGTTTGGTTAGTTCTGAGCGTAAGTGCTTATTGAGAAGATCTTCATCCAATGGTATGACTAACTGCTGTTCGGATCGGGCTTCACTGATCGCAGCCAGCAAGTAGACTTTTCCGTGATCCTTGGCTTCCTCACGCCCCCAGCCCTTGAAGGGGCGGTCTACTTCTGAACGCACCTGAATGTCCAGCGGGAGCTCTTCTTCACTGGTGGTGGCGTAACTCAAAGAGGTGAGTGCGAGAGAAAGGGCGACGACGGGGTGGAGTTTCATGAGGACGTGAGGAGGTTTGAAACGTGTCTTGAGGAAGAGAGGTGGCTATTGCGAGGGAGGTTTCCCTTGAAGGATGATGGTTTGAGATTCGGTTTGCCCTTCGATTCGCAGCTCCACTTCGAGGGGAATGCGGCCAGAGATCACGCCCATACGTGAGATCATGGGTTCGAGTTCAACTGATTCGCCTGGTGCGAGTTTGGCCTGATCAGGCTGAGCGACGAAGTTGCCTAAAGCGGAATTGAGCTCACGAATCGATAAGCCTAGCGGCGTGTTTCCTTGATTGGTAAGCGTTATGCGAAGTGCCAGCGGAGGCTGTTGACTACCGAGATTGCCGCGGCCAGGTCGGCCGGAGGAACCTCTGCCTTGATGAGGACCTCGTTCATTGCCGGAGTTCTGTGGTTTGGGGCGCGAACTAGCTTCCCTTTTTTGCCGTGGTCCTTGGGCATGACGAGGGACGGAATCGAGAGTCGCGACCACCTGAATGCGATTTTGAAAAAATTCTGTTGAACCCGTGAGTGCGACGTGGACTTGCGGGGCCGCGAGACGCTGCTCGTGTCGCTTTTCACGTGAATTGCAGGCCCCCAGTCCGAGCGCGAGAGGGATTAGTAATGCAATCAGGGTGAGGTTCGATTTACAGGATGCTGAGGAAATCATTAGAAGCAGAAGACGTTACCTAAACAGAAAGGTTACATTGCCTCTCGTTTTACCAGAGAAATGCTATACGCAGTGTGCTTAGGGTTCTTACTGTGCCAAAATTTCCCATTGACCACATTCCTCAACCCGCCTGACTGGATGGGATATGGTGCCGAGCGTTCTGATCGTTGATGACGAAAAGCATACCCGTGAAGGCCTCCAGCAGGCTCTGGAGGACAATTATGATGTGTCGGTTGCAGCCAATGCCGATGAGGCGGCCAACCTGATGGGAGTCGAGTCATTCGACGTGGTGTTGACGGATATGAGGATGCCAGGGAAATCCGGGCTCAAGGTGATCGATCAAGCGCTCGCGCAGGCTAATCATCCGGCGGTCCTGATGATGACCGCCTATGGAAACATCGAAACAGCGGTTGAAGCGATGAAGCGTGGGGCGGTGGATTTTCTCACGAAACCGGTTAATATCGAGCGGCTTGAAGTGCTGATCCAGCGCGCGCTGAAAACCAAGACGCTCGAAGTGGAGGTGAAGCAACTCCACGAGCGCTTGGACGAGAAGTTTAGTTTCGATCATATCATCGGCCATTCGACGGCGCTAAAAGAGGTGATTGATCGTGTGAAGCTCGTCGCGCCTTCGAAAGCCACGATCCTGATCGAGGGCGAATCGGGCACGGGTAAGGAATTGATCGCGCAAGCGATTCACCAAGCGAGCCCGCGGGCGCGCGGACCTGTCGTCACAGTGCATTGCGCGGCGTTGTCGGAGAATCTCCTGGAGAGCGAAATTTTTGGTCATGAACGCGGGGCGTTTACCGGGGCTAACGAGCGTCGGATCGGTCGCTTCGAATCGGCGGATGGTGGCACGTTGTTTCTCGATGAAATTGGGGAAATCTCCGCTTCGACTCAGGTGAAGCTCCTGCGCTTTTTGGAGAACAGAACGATCGAACGCGTGGGTGGTAGTAAGTCGCTCGAGCTCGATGTGCGGCTCGTCGCGGCGACCAATCGTAATCTCGAAGAGATGGTCAAGGAGGGGAAGTTTCGCGAAGATCTGTATTTCCGACTCAACGTGGTGCGGATCTTAATGCCGCCGTTGCGGGATCGCCCCGATGATGTGCCATTGTTGATCGCGCATTATCTGAAATCTCTGAGTGCGGAAAATCAGCTACCGCTGCTTACACTGGAGCCTGGCGCGATGCATACGTTGCAGAATTACGGTTGGCCGGGAAATATCCGGGAGTTGCGTAATTTTTGCGAAAACGTGGTCGTGCTTCATCGCGGTGGCTCGTTGTCGGAGTATGATCTCGATCCGAGATTTCGTGGCGCGGCGGCCTCGGCCAGTGAGAGTGACTCGGCGGGAGAAGCGGCGGCTGCCAATCCGTTATCGATTGAAGAAAACGAGAAACGTTTACTCCGTGAATCGCTGATCAAGGCGCGTGGAAATCGCACCAAAGCGGCCGCGTTGATGGGGATCAGTCGTCGCACGCTGCATCGCAAATTGGTGCAATGGCCCGAGCTCGATGTGATCGACTGAGATCGCAGAGAATGATCCCGAATTATTTATGAAACGACCGCTGACGATTCAGGAATGGATTCACTGGTTGGAAGCGGGCCGGGGAGCTCGGATCGTGGGCTGGGCGGCTCTCTTGCTGGGTGGTCTCGCGCTCTCCCTGTTGGTGGCTTGGAAACAATTCGAAGGTCCGGTGAATGAAGCGACGTTGCGACAGGCTGATTTGGGCCGACAGCTCGCGAATGGCGAAGGGTTTTCCTCGTCCGTGACCTACCCGCAAGCGCACGCTTATATGGAGGCGCGGGGTGGTGGGTTCGAAATCGATAAAGCGATGCCGGAGCTCTACGAGGCACCGTTGTATTCAATGGTGATCGCAGGATCGTTGAGGCTTTTCCCTGAGAGCATGCGTGAGGCTTTTTTTGCCCACGCTCCGATGCCACCGGATGGCTATGGGGGGGATTACTTTTTACTGGGCCTCAATCTGATCCTGTTTTGGTTGGCGGTGGCGTTGACCTATGATCTGGGGCGTCGAGTTTTTGAAGCGAGAGTGGGCGCGGTAGCTGCACTGGGCTTGTTGCTGTCGGTGGCGATTTGGAAACAGGTGGTCGCGGTCAATGGGGTGCCGTTAATGATGGTTTTGAGCTTATTGGTCTTTCGGTGCTGGTGGCAGGTGGAACAGGCGATTTCGAAGAATGAAGCACTGCCGTGGCAATGGCTGTGCGGGCTGGGCGCGAGCTGTGGCTTGCTGTTTCTAACCGAATACAACACAGGTGTGCTGATCGTGGTGGTGCTCGGTTATTTGGGGTGGCGAGCTGCGGATCGTCAGCGATGGGGCACGATGGGGATTGTGGTGCTGGCTGTGGTGGTCGTGGCCGGCCCTTGGGTGACGCGGAACCTGTTGCTGACCGGAAATCCGGTCGCGCTGGCTTGGCAAAATATGGCGCTAAAATCCGGCGATCCCACAGCGGAACCGGAAACCTTGCGCACAACGATGTCAGCGGAGTTGCCCCGAGTTGATTGGAATAAGCTGGGCAACAAGGTGCTTACTTCGTGGCAGGAAAACCTCGAGGCCAACTTGTGGTCGGGTGGCGCGATGTGGTTTATGGCATTTTTTGCGGTGGGGTGGTTGTATGCCTTTCGCTCCGCCTCCACGGATCGGTTGCGCTGGATGTTTACTTTGTCGCTCATCGCATTGCTGGTTGGGCAGGCGACGTTTAATTCGGGGGAAAGTGTGCGATTGCCGGCGGGATATCTTACCCCGTTGATCATTCTGTTCGGAGCGGGATTCTTTTTCGTGCTGGTGGGAAGTAACACATTGCTTTCGAAATGGCCGCGGGTTTGCGCCGTGGCACTATTGGCCGTGCAGGCTTTGCCCTTGCTGCACGATGCCCTGGAACCGCGTCGGCTGCATTTTAGCTATCCGCCGTATTATCCTGGGTTGTTTATGGGGATGCGGGAGGAATTGGCGCGGCGGGATAGTTTCAATCGCTTCGGCACGATGGCTGATGTTCCGGCCGGAGTGGCTTGGTATGGCCGGCAGAGGGTGTGGGCTCAACCCAAGCAAATGCGTGATTTTTTTCTGATCAATACCGAGCAATCGATTGGCCAGCTCCTGTTGACCCCGAAGACTCTGGATCGGCCATTTTTCTCGGATTTGGCGATGACGAAGGACGATACGATGGCGGTTGGTTTCGAGGGCATCAATCGATTGGGCGATTGGGGACGGGTTTATGCGGGATTGATGACTGGTAAAATGCCGAAGAATTTCCCGCTCAAAGTGCCTCAACGCCTATCCGAAAACCTTTATGTTCTGATTAATCCCGCCCTGCCTCCGGCACGGGGAAAGTAACTTGCCTATTGCAGATAAGTGGAGCTAGCCTGCTCTCACCTTTACGCTTATGAAACTTACCCGTATTTTATCGCTGCTTGGGGTGGTGACCATAGTTCAGCCTCTTGGCGCTGTTTACGCACCCATTCCTGAACAGGAACAAGGCAAAAAATTCAGTGTGATGGTTCGCGCGGGTATTACCCAGGATAGCAATATCTTCGGATCGGCTTCGAATGAGATCGAGAGTGCGGTTTACAGTTTTTCGCCGACTTTGAGCGTTAATTCTTCGCTCACCGATCAGACGTTTTTCACCGGTGCCTATACCTTGTCCTTGGATCACTTTGTGGACCGCCCCGGCGATAAATCTCTCGATAGCCACATGCTCATGGCTCGTTTGGCTCATGCGTTCTCAACGGACAGCAGTATTGATCTGACGAACACCTTCGAATCGACCCGTAATCCTGAATCCACCTTGGCCGGGGTGCCCATCAACACGGACCAATCATTCAAGCGTAACCAATTCGATGGTCGGTTTGCGACTAAACTGGGCGAGAAATTGGATGGGGTGGTGAAGTTACGCACGATCCTATACCGTTATGATAATGCGACCCTCGCCGCGGGTATTGATCGCAGCGAAAGCCTCATTGGGCTGGAGCTGGGCCACCAAATCTTACCTGAAGTTCGCCTCTCGGGAGAGTATCGCCATCAGGCGATCAGCTATGACTCTGGCGGGAGCACGAAAGATAAGAACTCGGATTTCGTGATTGGCGGACTTGATTATCAGGTGGCGGAAAATTCCTCGATCACCGGTCGGCTCGGTTACGAATGGCGTGATCGTGCCAGTGAAAAGAACTCCAGCGCACCTTACGTCGAGCTCTCGGCGAAGCACGATTACGCGGAGGGATCCTATATCGCATCCGGATACATCTATACTTATGAGGAAGCTTCGAATACGGCGCTGTTCAACGACACAAAGGTTAACCGATTCTTCGTGAATGTGCAGCACGCGGTGTCTGCCCTGATTGTTGCTTCCGCTTCGTTCAACTACGAGCCTTCCACGCTTCAAGGACGCCGTGGAGTGACTGATGTGGATGATAAAACGACCCGCTTCGGATTAGCTCTGACTTATCTTCTGAATCAAAACTGGACCCTCTCCGGGACCTTCGATCACGACAATGTGGATTCGGATAGTCCGGCCCGTGACATGAAGCGCGATCGATTCGGAATCAATGCGGCACTTTCATTCTGAGCCGGTGCTGCGCTTGAAATTTAGCCGGTCTATTCGGTCGCCCAGAGCGAAAGAGAATTAAACCGATGGCTGCCAATTCCTCTCTCAGAGACGGCTCGACGTTGACGGACTTTTTGCAGGTGCTTCGGCTCCGTAAATCTCTGATCGCGCTGATCATTTCTTTAGTCGTGCTCACGACACTGGTGGTGACGGCTTTGCTGCCTCGCTGGTATTTATCGAAGACGAAGATTCGTGTGGAGAAGCCCGAGGGAGAGGTGAAGTTGTTCCAGGCGCAGACTTCCAGCTACTACGACCCGTATTTCCTGCAGGATCAGCTCCGCACGATGCGTTCCGAGATTATCCTCTATCCGGTCATCAAAAATTTAGAGCTCAATACCCGGATCGCGACTATGCTGGGGGTGGAGGGGAACTTATCCAACGCCATCGTTGCGAAGTATATGCTCGCGAAGATGCTGCGGATCGAATCGCAGCGCAGCTCGTCGATTATTGAAATCGATGTCTATGCGCGGGATGCCCGATTGTCGGCGGCAATCGCGAATGAAATCGCCCGAGTCTATTCTGAGAACCGGATTAATTTCGCGACCTCGGAGCAACGTGAGGGCATGGCGCAACTCAAGAAGGAACTCGCGTCTCAAGAGCGGGTGGTCAGTGAGCAGCGCGACGCGATCGACACGCTACGCAAGGATCTGAACATCTCGGGAGTGGATTTGAATTCTCGCTACTCCGATATGGAGATCGAGACACTCCGGCAGATGCAGAATTCACTGATCGCGCTGAGCGTGGATGCGATTGGGCGGAAGACGCGTTGGGAACGCTTCAAGACTATCCCTGCAGAAGAGCGGATCAGCTTGGTGAACTCGGAACTGATTCAGGACACCAATATTCAGAATCTGCTACAGGCTTATTTGGTCTCGGATCAGAATGTTACCCGTCTCAATGCACGTTTGGGAGGGAAGCATCCTGATTTAGTTGAGGCTCTCGAGAATCGGACGAAAATTAGGGAGCAGTTGGATAATCAACTGCGAGGGTATGAGAGTTCGCTCGAAATTTCTTACAAGGAGGCCGAGGCCCGTGTCGCCGAATTGAAGAGCCAGCTCTCGCAAGCCAAGGTGGAACAGATCCTTTCGGCCCGTGAGCGGATGAGACCCTTTGAAGAAGCGGTGCAGAAACTGGAGGATGAAAC
This sequence comes from Cephaloticoccus sp., assembly GCA_034669935.1. Lineage (GTDB taxonomy): Bacteria > Verrucomicrobiota > Verrucomicrobiia > Opitutales > Opitutaceae > Cephaloticoccus. The sequence goes on along the minus strand of JAXMOJ010000009.1, from coordinate 115,590 downwards.
GCGATTGCTGACGACACTGAAGTTGACTTTGCGCCAGCGTGAAATCGATTACCAGGTGCCCAAGCGCACGATTGAGATTCTCAACACAGCCGAAGCTGCGACGCGTCCGAGCCGCCCAAGCTGGCCGCTAAACATTTCCTTTGCCTGCGTATTTGGGGTGATTTTGGGCGTGGGTATTTCGGTCCTACTCGAATATTTCGACAAGAGCTTCCGCAATGTTGGCGATGTGGAGACCAAGTTAAAACTTCCGGCGTTGGGCGTGATCCCATTTGCCCGCGATCCGAATGGAGGGGAGGACTCGGATCCCGCGGAGGAGGAGCCTTATCGGGTGTTGCACACCAATCTGAATCTCGCGCTCCCACCGGGCGAACCCGCGAGTCTGGTTATTTTCTCAGCCGGGCCGGGTGAGGGTAAATCTACGACGGTGCACCGTTTGACTCGGGCGATGGCGGCAGCAGGTGAACGGGTGTTGTTGATCGATTCTGATTTGAGACGTCCTACGCAACATCGGTTAGCCGCGCGCCCGAAGGATCCCGGTCTGTGTGATGTGTTGTTGGGCAAGCAAACGCTTGAGGCGGTCTTGCAGAAAGACATCGTGCCTCAACTCGATTTCGTGGCCAGCGGGGCCTCGTCTGGTTTTACGTTGAGTTTGCTGTATGTGAATCGCTTGCGCGAGCTGATCGCTTCGTTGCGGGGCACGTATGATAAAATCATTTTTGATTCGCCGCCGATCATCGGGGTGAGCGACGCCTCGGTGCTCGCGAGTGTGGTGGATGGCGCGGTGTTGTTGATTCAACATCGCAGAAACCCCCAAAGTATGGTGATGCGGGCACAACAGATCGTGGAATCGATTAAGACACCTTTGCTCGGAGTGGTGCTCAATCAAGTGCCCACCGGCGGGGGTGAGGATTACGGCTACTACACGCATAATTACACGTATTACAGCGAGGATACGAAACGCGCCCGCCGTTCCAAATCGGCTGCCTCAAAGCAAGAGGGAGACCGTCTCGAATTGCATGAGTCTGGAGACGATGATCGGAAGGCGTAATTGGACGCGTCGTGCGTTGGGGTTAATCTTATTCTGGGGATTGGGTGGGGCGTGCTTAGCGGCTGCTCCCTTGCGTCTGGTGGGTAGTGATTTGCTGGGGCCGGGGGTAGCTGCCGCCATAAAGACCTTTGCGGAGGAGAGAGGGATGGAGATCGAAATGGATTTTCAAGGCAGCTTTAGCGGTCGGCGCGAGCTAGAGGAAGGGAGCGCTCAGGTGGCATTGATTAGTGCCTCCCCGGGTGATACTGATTTGCCGGCCGAGTATTCGTGGGAACCACTCGGCTATTATGTCGCGGTTCTGTGGGTGCCGCGGAAACTAAACTTGTCGCAACTCTCCTACGATCAGATCCGGGAGATTTTGGGCACTGAGACGACAGGTGCTCGCAAACGTTGGCGTGATTTCGGGGCTCAGGGGGAGGGGAACTCACGTTTGGCCCGGCCAAGTAGCGTGGAAGAAGCCTCAGGTCTATCGTTGGCGCTTTTGCAGCATAAGTTGGGAATTTCAGGGAATCTCCCACTTGCGTCGGATTCCAGTCATGAGAACGCGCAGGATAACCTTGGAGGTCTCCTGATCAGTGGCTTTAGACCCCAATCTGACGATGAATGGGAATCCGTCGCGATTGCCTTGAATCAGACGGGGAGAGCTTACCAACCGTCGGCGATCAATGTGCATCGTGGGGATTATCCCCTGGCCTGGCCTCTGCGGTTGGCGTTTCGACGCAATGAGGTGGATTCGCTCTATCCTTTGCTCCGATTTCTCCTGAGTGGGGAGTTCGCCCAGGCGCTCCGCGAGGTGGGATTGGTGCCTCTTCCGGAAACGGTTCGCAGTGAGAGAATATTCGACTTGGAGCGACTTTAAAAAATAGTCGTTGACGAAGGCTCAGGCTGTCCTAGTTCTTTCAACCCTGTTTTGCGGGCGTAGCTCAATTGGTAGAGCACCACCTTGCCAAGGTGGATGTTGCGCGTTCGAATCGCGTCGCCCGCTCCATTTTATATTAACGCCCCACACGGAGGATTCTCTAGGGGGGCGTTTTCCTTTTTCTGGGTGATTTTTCCAGTGGCCAAGATTGAGGGGCTGCTAGAGTCTGGGAACAGACATGCAGCGTGATGTAGATGTAGATTTACCCGGCGGGATCATTCGAGCATGTTTGCTGTTGGTAGGGCTCGTGGCTCTGTTTGTCTTGCTCTGGGGATGGGGCGTCGGTTCAGCCCATGTTCGAGGCGTTGTTTCGGGCTGGGCTGAGATGGTTCCTTTGACGGCTCTGAGTTTCCTGGTTGCGGCTATCGGGATAGCTTTGTTCTCGCAGGGATCCAAAGCGGAGGCGGGGATCTCACGATCTACTCGACGTGCGGTGCTAATTTTGGGCAGTGCGCTGATCGTGATTGGCGGTATTGATTTAGCAGATTTTATTGCTGGATGGGGGCTAACGTGGGACTGGCTGGGACTGGATCCGGTCAAGGTTACGGGAGAAGCTAGTTTTCTTAATCCAATGGCTCAAACGACAGCGGGTGGATTTCTCGCAATTGGGATCGCGCTTGTCGCATCTGTGCTGGCTGGGCCACGGCTCGTGACCAATATGGCGAACTTGATCGTGATGCTAATCGGGGCATTTGGAATGAGTGGCTACCTGTTTGGCGGTTCGCCGATGTTGCCCTATTCGCCGATGGCCGTGCACACCTCGCTTTGTTTTGTTTTTCTCGCCATCGCTTTATCGGGTGCTCAATCGAATAGCTGGTTGGTGCGGTTGTTGGAATCAACTGATGTGAGTGGGATGGTTATCCAGAGAATGTTCTTCTTGGCCGTGGCTGGGCCGATCTTGACTGGCGGATTACTGATGAGTGGGAGATTGATGGGCTGGTATAGCGCAGAGACCGCAATGGGGTTATTCTGTATCCTGCTCGTCTTTATCGGGTGCAGCTTAGTGGCGATTACAGAAGGTCAGTTGCGCTCCAATCGAGCTGCGTTCAGGGAACAGAAATTCTTGGTCGATGAAACGGGCCGAATCGGTAAGATTGGAGGGTGGGAGACTGACACGATAAATAAGGTGGGGAGATGGACTACTGAAGTAGCTTTAATTCATGGGATGCCGCCCGAGACACCTTGGAGCCGGGGATTGGTGGAATCGACGATCAGGGCTGAAGATCGGCACAGAGTGAAAGAGGCATATGAGCGAACCTGTAGAGATCAGGAGCCCTACGATATCCAATACGGATTAGTCATGCCCACGGGTGAATCCAAATGGGTGCGGGCGCAGGCTTATCCAATTTCCGAAAATGGTGAAGTGATCAAAGTGCGAGGCACTTTACAGGATATTACTGAGATCAAGAAAGCGGAGCTTGCCGTGCGAGCGAGTGAAAGGCGCTTACGTGCCATAATGGATCTAAATCCTGAGTGTGTAAAAGTCGTTAGTGCCCAAGGTGAGTTGACTGAGATGAACAAAGCGGGGCTTGATATGCTTGAGGCCCCTCGATTGGAAGACGCCCTGGTTCAACCTTTGATGGATTACGTTCAGCCGGAATATCGGGAAGCCTACGGGCGATTGCATCAAAGAGTCATGGCTGGGGAGGAAGGCTCTATTGAATTTGATCTAAAGGGGCTCAAGGGGAATCTGAGAAGTTTGGTGACGCGTGCGGTGCCGTTACGGGATAGTAACGGTGAGGTGAAGTCTTTACTCGGAATAACTCGAGATATCACCGAGCAAAAGAAGCGAGCTGCTTTAGCGGAGGGGCAAAAGGATGTCCTGGAGATGATTGCCCGAGGACTGCCGGTGAAATCTACAATGGATAAGCTCCTGGAGGTAATCGAATCCTGTGCGCCTGATATGCTTTGTTCGATTCTCTTGGTGGATCAGGACGAGAAATGCTTGCGTCCGTGTTCCGCGCCACGACTTCATCCCGATTATGTGGCGGAAACAGATGGAATCAAAGTCGGTGAAGGCATGGGCTCTTGCGGCACTGCCGCCCATCGGCAAGAGCCGGTTTTTGTTGAAGATATCGATGACGATCCGCTGTGGAAGAATTTTAAAGAATCAGCGAATTGCTATGGATTGAAGGCCTGCTGGTCCACTCCGATTCTGGATGCGAACGGCAAACCACTGGGGACTTTCGCGGTTTATTATCGTGAGCCTTCGAAGCCATCGGCGGAACACCTGCGTCTTATTGATCTGGCCAGCCATCTGGTGGCCATCTGCCTGATCCGGCATCAATCGGTAGATGAATTGAAAGCTTCGGAATGGAGGTTCCGTCGTGTAGTTGAGAGTATTGATGAGATCTTTTGGATGCGGGATGTGCACAGCGGTAAACTTCTCTATGTGAGTCCTCAATATGAGGAAGTTTGGGGTCTGCCAGTCACGGATATTTACGAAAACGCGAACAGTTGGTTGGATCACATTCATCCGGAAGACCGTCAACGGATGGAAGATGCGGTCGTGGATTCTTCGGCCCGTGAAGGTTATGATGTAACCTTTCGGATTATTCATCCGAAGAAAGGGGTGCGGTGGGTGAGGTCGAAAGCCTACACCTATCGAAATAATAGCGGTGAAATTGGAGGTCGGGTGGGCGTGGTCACTGATTTGACTGATCAGAAACACATGGAAGAGCAGCTATTCAGAGCACAGCGCATGGAGGCCGTTGGCACCTTGGCTGGTGGCATTGCCCACGACCTGAATAATATTCTGGCCCCCATATTGGTAGCCTGCGGTATGCTGAAGACCAGCTTGGAAAATGAGAGCGATCGTAAGATGGTCGAAACACTTGATAAATCCGCTCAACGGGGGGCTGCAATTATCCGAAAACTGTTGGACTTTAGCCGTGGCTCTGAAGGCACGATGAGTGAAATCTTGCCGGAGGAAATGGTGTCGGAGGTGTCCGATTTGATTAGGGAAACGCTGCCGAATTCGGTCGAAGTATCTGAAGATGTTGCCGACGATCTTTGGGCTCTCCGAGCCGACCCATCCCATATCCACCAGATTTTGATGAATCTCTGTGTGAATGCTCGCGATGCCATGCCAGATGGGGGGCGTTTGAATCTCCGCGTGGTAAACTGCGAACTTAGCAAGAATGACCTCAATCGCCATCCGGATGCGGCGATCGGAAAGTATATTCTATTTGTTGTTGAGGATACTGGGGCGGGGATGACTCCCGAGGTGCAGAAACGGGTCTTCGATCCGTTTTTTACAACCAAGGAGGTGGGCAAGGGCAGCGGTCTCGGTCTGGCTTCAGTGATGGGGATTGTAAAAAACTATCAGGGCTTCGTCACGATCTATAGCAAACCGGGTGAAGGCACCTGCGTGAGGGTCTATCTACCAGTCTCGCTTGATCTTGAGTTGCCAGTGAGCGAACCAGAGCCGCCCTCCATCGCTGCGGATGAGCCTAAGCAGTTGGTCATGATTGTTGATGATGAATCCTCAATCTGTGCGACGATTGGAGCTTTTTTGAAAAATCACCACTACCGTGTGCTGACGGCTGAAAACGGCATCAGCGCACTGGCCATCCTGCGTGAGCATAAAGGTGAAGTGAAACTGGTGGTGACGGATATGGTGATGCCTGAGATGAATGGTCTCGAATTGCTGCGTCAGCTTCAGAAGGAGTTTCCGACCATCCGCACGATTGGCACTTCAGGTTTATTGAGTCGGGATGAAATTCTGAAGGAGGGGCTAAATGACGTGGATGCTTTCTTGGAAAAACCCTATTTGTCGGACGCGTTGTTGGCAGAGATCAGGAGATTACTCGATGGTGTTTAGGATTAGATTTTTATGAGAAAGGCACTGTATTCCGGCACGGAAATCTTTAGTGATGATAGTCCATGAAAGCCGCTGACTATTTTACACTGCCATCTTCGCTGTCCGATTTTCGCGAACATTTTTTGACGGATGCGCTGCCTTGGGAGTGGTTAAAAAATATTGGGCCAGCGCTGGCAGCTTATCGTTTTGAGGAAGGCCGGCCGGAGATTCCAGCCGGAGTGATAATCGAGGGGCATGTTTATATTCATCCGACGGTGAAACTACCGGCCTATGCTTCGATTGCGGGTCCCGCTTGGATTGGTGCAGGCACAGAGATCCGTCCTGGTGCTTATATTCGTGGTAACGTAATTATCGGGGAAAACTGCGTCATCGGCAACGCCTGTGAATTTAAAAACTGCCTCCTGATGGATGGCGTAGAAGTGCCGCATTTCAGTTATGTGGGTGATTCAATTTTAGGGAACAAGGCGCACCTTGGCGCGGGAGTGATCTGTTCGAATCTGCGGCTCGATCAAAAGGAGCAAATCGTTCATCACGAGGGCGTGGTCCATGAGACGGGGCTGAGAAAATTTGGAGCGATTTTGGGTGATGGGGCCGAAGTGGGCTGCAATGCGGTATTGATGCCGGGAACGATTTTGGGCCGGCGTGCTCTGGTGGCACCATTGACGCCCTTTGGTGGTTTGCTGGAGGAAGAGATGTTCGCGTATGATCGACCCACGATAAAGCGGGTGCCTCGCCGAGATTGAAAAAATTCTTTCTCGTTCTCTTAATCTTTCTCGTTCTCTCTTTTCGATCCTAGCAGAACGATTTAGCAAACGAACCCAACCATGAGAACCCTTACCGGCATCCAGCCTTCCGGCACTTTACACATCGGAAACTACTTCGGCGCGATGCGTCCGGCGATTGAAGCGCAGACGCAGAGCGAATGCTTCTACTTTATCGCGGATTATCATTCCATGACTTCGCTCTTTGACCCGGCCGAGCGCCGGACTAATACGATGAATGTCGCGCTGGATTGGCTCGCGTGTGGGCTCGATCCCAAACACAGCGTTTTCTGGAGGCAGAGTGATGTGCCCGAGGTCTGTGAACTTACGTGGTTGCTCGGATCGCTTACCCCGATGGGGCTCTTGGAGCGCGCCCACAGTTATAAAGACAAGACAGCCCGTGGACTGTCAGCTAACTTTGGTCTCTTTGCCTATCCGGTGCTCATGGCAGCGGATATCCTGCTCTATAACTCCGAACTGGTGCCAGTGGGAAAGGATCAGAAACAGCATCTGGAAATGACCCGCGATATCGCGATCAAGTTTAACCAATCCTATGGCGAGACATTCATCGTGCCCGAAGAACAGATCCGCGCCGATGTCGCCACGGTGCCCGGACTTGATGGGCAGAAGATGAGTAAGAGCTATGGCAACACGCTGGATATCTTCGGCGGAGAAAAAGCGATGCGAAAGAAAATCATGTCGATTGTCATGGACAGCCGCACTCCGGATGAGCCCAAGCCTGATGCGGAAAAAAACATTGCGATTCAGATTTTGAAACTAGTCTCACCTGCCGATGTGGCCGCGGACTACGAGAGTCGTCTGCGTGCGGGTGGGCTCGGTTATGGCGATTTGAAGAAAGCGCTTTTCGAACATTACTGGGATTTCTTTACCCCCTATCGGGAGAAGCGAGCCGAGCTTGCGGGAAATCTCGACTATGTTGAGGCCGCGCTTGCCGATGGTGCGGAACGTGCGCGTTCGGTCGCGAGCGAGGTAGTGACGAAAGCCCGCCAGGCTTGCGGTTTGTCCTGAGCGGAAACGAAAACATCGGCGCGACGCATAAGCGCCGGCCGATATTTGAGTTGCCCTGCGAGATGAGGTTTATCGTTGGACGATCAACTCGATGGGGAGCATCACGCGGTGGGTGAAGGATTCACCGTCCTTTTGCAAAGGAGTGAATTTCCACTGGGCGACTGCTGGCAAGAGGCTTTCAGCAAGCTCTTGATCTTCGGCGTGATCAACGAGTTTCACGTCGCTGGGTTGTCCGGCTTCATCCAAGAGGAAAGTCACTTTGACGGTTTCGCCAATGTAGTGGCGAGGCAGATCCTTGGGCTCAACGACATGGACAGGACGTGGGGTGGTATCGACTTGGCCGACTGCAGCGAAAGCAGAAGACGAGATGAGCATGCTGGCGATAAGAGCGGTGATGATAATTTTGATACGGTTCATAATGAGGAGGTCGCAGAGCGACGTTAGAGGTTTGAGTTTTGTTTTGATCGCCCCGTGTTGTGCCAAGGTCATCTACAAGAACCCGGCACTTCTTGAAAAGTTACAGAAAGTTTCAAACGGCTTTATTTCATCCAGTTCTCTGCTCCATTGTTTTGCTTCTGCTCATGAACCTGTCAGCGTGGTGAGATGAATTTGGAGGATATGCGCCGTAACTATGCTGCCCGATCGCTTGATCTGGATGATTTGAATGCGGATCCATTTACGCAGTTTGATCACTGGATGCGCGAGGGGATCGAGACCGAAATTCTCGAACCCAACGCGATGTCACTCGCGACGGCTGATGCTGCGGGGCGACCTAATTTACGCACAGTCCTCCTTAAGGGATTTGATGAACGAGGACTCGTTTTCTACACGAACTACCAGAGTTCAAAGGCGCGTGACATTGCGGAGAATCCGCGGGTGGCGCTATCCTTTACTTGGCTTCCGCTGGAGCGACAGGTGATCATCCGTGGCACGGCTCAGAAAATCGCGGCGACCGAATCGTTGAAGTATTTTCTCTCCCGACCACGTGATAGTCAGATCGGGGCATGGGCTTCGCGCCAAAGTGAAGTGATCTCCACGCGATCCGTGCTCGAAACCAAGTTCGCGGAAATGAAGGCGAAGTTCATGCGCGGTGATGTGCCTTTGCCGGATCACTGGGGGGGCTATCGGGTCACCCCGGAGGCTTTCGAATTCTGGCAGGGACGACCCAATCGCATCCATGATCGTTTTCGATATCAGTTGGATGGTGCTGGCGTCTGGGAAATTGAGCGCTTGATGCCCTAAGCGCGAGCCACGTGTTTTCCGTCTGGTAACTTTGGCGGGGTTGGCTTGTTTTGCTTTACGATGTTTACCCCCTCGTCAGTGTCTGCCGAATCGTTTTCCTTTTCTCAGAGATTAGAAGAGGCTGAAGCCTCCTTTGATGGTTTTGAGCTACTGGTCTCCACGGGGAACATACGTCGCGTCTGGCGGGTAACCGGAACTGGATTGTCAACCACCAGTCTCAAGCTTGCTGGAGATGCTCGTGAATGGATTGAAAACGGAACTGACGAATCGGTTTCGTGCGATTGGAGAATCTTCCGACTGGTGGAAAAGGACACGCCAGCTGTTCTCGCCTCCGCGCGAGCTATGGTGATGCCCCGAGAGGGAAGTATCAGTGAACGACTACAGGTGGAGATCGTTTTTCAATATCCTACCGCAGATGTGGAAGTCAGGTATGTGGTTTGGATTTTCCCCGGAGCGGAGGGATTGAGAACTCAATTGGGTCTGCGGGCTCTTCACGAACACGAGGATGACTTTTGGCCGGATTATCTGGTCGATTCTTATGCCGAGCGACTCAGCCTGCCTGTTGGGGAAACTGCGCGCCTCGCAGTTGGTTATTACAACGATACGCAGCATCGTAATTCGATTTCACTGCCGATGCTAAAGGAAGAACGACGTAGCGATCTGCTGATCGGGGCGGGGTATGAAATCTATGATTGGGCCAATCTTATCCACCTACGACGTGACGGAGCGGGACTTGCTTTGATTAAGGAATCTCACAAATGCGTGAATCAGGAAGGCGTGGATACAGGGGCATTTGTGCTGCGAGAAGATGGAATTGCGGTCACCGGACTTGGTCTCCGGGTCAATGGATACGGTGACACTTCGGAATGGATCCGCACGGATGATTATCACGAGGCTTGGGCTAATTGGTGCGTGCTCTATGAGGGGGACGAAGATGCCGGTATTCAGGCTGTGAAGAGTTTCGATCGGGTGCGATTCCCATTCGATCCCGCGCGAGATGTCTACCTCAACGCCAATACGTGGGGTTCGCGTGGCTCCGGCAAGTGGTCGCAAGAGGCAGCCGAGGAGGAAAATGTTCTCAAGGAAATCGAAAGCTGTGCGGATCTAGGGATCGACGTCCTGCAAATAGACGATGGCTGGTCGATGGATCAGGAAATTACGCATCTCGATACTGATTGGAATCCACTTTCGTATCGCTATCCAGAAGGTTGGAGGCGAGTGAGAGCTGCCGCGAAAGCAGCTGGGGTGAAAATGGGTCTCTGGTTTGCGTGGACGGCACCGCTTGAACAGATGAAGAAAAACTGCGACGAAGGGGACTTTCTCTATCTGAAACTGGATTTCGCCTTATTGAACTATCGGCATTTGGTGGATGAATTTCTGGCGAAAGCCAAAGCGATCGATTTGCACAACCAGCACCGCGGGCGGGTGAATTGGGATCTGACCGAACGGTCACCACGGATTGGTTATTTCTTAGGGCGTGAGTATGGGCATCTCTTTGTTCGCAATACCCAATGGGTGCGCACGGGCACCCAGCGCACCGTGCATATCGATTATTTACCCGAGGTGTGGCTGCGTGATGCGTGGCAATACGCCAAGCATCTGAATCTTAATCAGATTTATCTCACGGTGCAGAATAAGGATCGATTCGATCCTGCCTTGGCCGGGCGCTACTCCCATGCCTACTGCTTCGCGATCACAATGATGGGAATCCCGACTTTCTTTCAAGAAACCCATCTTTACATCGAAGCCGCGCGAGCAGAGTTGCGTCCACTGATTGCTCTCTACAAGGAACACCGGACAAAGATTCTCGGCGGCTATGTGACTCCGATTGGAAATGAACCCAGTGGCAAGAGCTGGACGGGTTTACACTGTCGTGCTTCTGAAACCGAAGGCTATGTCATCGTATTCCGGGAGATTGATAATCAGGAATCATCCGCGGTCATTGATCTCCCCATGTTGCCAGAAGGTAGCTACGAGTGGACGGAACTGGTAAACGATACGGTCTGGGATCTCGCGCAGAAATCTAGCCGCGAACTGAAATGTTCGCTGCCGGTTCCTGGACGCTTTCTGTTTCTGCACTATATCTCACTGAACGAATAACATGCAGAGCATGTGCGATACTGGGACTGTGATTTTGGTGGGTAGGGTGCGATCAACTACGGATTGGTATTGTGCAGTCGGATCAATCGGTATATAGCGAGTATAGAGAATAAAAATTCTTATCTGAGGGTCTTTAACCCAAGGCCAAGGGTCTGAGTTGGACCAACGAATCATTCCGCATTGCATCATGAACTCTACTATCTCAGCTCTGACTCGTCTTCATAATCCTCGCTTGAACAAAGGCACGGCATTCACATCGGAGGAAAGAGACGAGTTTGGACTGCATGGATTGTTACCGCCCAAGATATCGACCATGGAGGAACAGGTGGAGGGCATGCTGGAAAACCTGCGCAAAAAAAACAGTGACATTGCTCGCTACTGCTATCTGGCGTCCTTGGCATCTCGCAATGAACGACTGCATTATCGCGCGTTGATCGATCATATCGAGGAGTTGATGCCCATCGTTTACACACCGACGGTCGGGCTGGCGTGTCAGAAATTTGCCTATCTGTTTCGGGAAGCCAATGGCTTCTACCTTTCGATCGAACAGCAGGGGAGAGTGAGGGAGACTTTGGCCAATTGGGGGACGGATGATGTGCGGTTGATTGTAGTGACTGATGGAGAGCGAATTCTCGGTTTGGGAGATCTTGGTGTGAGTGGGATGGGAATCCCTATCGGTAAACTCGCTTTGTATTGTGCGTGTGCGGGAATCGATCCGGCCCAATGCCTGCCTGTCACGTTGGATGTGGGCACCGACAATTCCGAATTCCAGCAGGATCCTCGTTATTTAGGCCGCCACCAAGGTCGGGTGAGAGGGGCGGTCTATGACGACTTTATTGAGGAGTTTGTTATGGCGGTGCAGGACAGGTTCCCCCGGGCGTTGCTGCAATTTGAAGACTTTGCGACGCCCAACGCAGTGTCACTGCTCGCACGTTATCGGGATCGCTTATTGTGTTTCAACGATGACATTCAGGGCACTGCAGCAGTCGCCTTGGCCGGTTTGATCGCCGCCACCCGACTGACTGGCACGAAACTTTCGGGGATGCGTTTTCTGTTTGTCGGGGCGGGCTCGGCCGCAACCGGCATCGCGAGTTTATTGGCATTGGCGATGGAGCGCGATGGGTTGAGTGAGAAAGAGGCGAGGGCTCGCTGCGTGCTTTGTGACAGCAAGGGGGTTATCACGCGTTCGCGTGAGAGTGTGACTCCACACAGTGCACCTTTTGCCGCTGATCTGGAGCCGATGTCCTACACGGAGGCGATTGATGCAATTAAACCGCACGCGATCATAGGGGCGACTGGACGGGGAGGTATGTTCACGGAGGAAGTCATTTCCAAGATGATGAACTGGCAGGATAACCCGATTATTTTTGCACTATCAAATCCGACCTCTAAGGCCGAGTGCACGGCAGAAGAGGCGTATCGCTATAGCGAGGGCCGGGCGATATTTGCGAGTGGCAGTCCTTTTAACCCCGTTGAGATCAATGGAGAAGTGAAGATTCCCGGACAGGGCAATAACGCCTATATTTTTCCGGGCTTAGGACTTGGAGTTCTTGCTTCTGATGCGCGTCGTATTACCGACACCATGCTCATCGCGGCGGCACAGGCGCTGGCTGATACTGTGACGAATGAGCGCCTGGCGCAGGGAAGCCTATATCCTCCCCTTCATGATATTAGAAAGGTATCCCTGCAGATAGCGATGGCAGTGGCCCGGGCAGCCTCGGCGGAGGGGCTAACGGAGACTGAGATTGATGACGCCTTTGCTGAGAGGATGGTGGCGGGGATGTATGATCCGCGTTACTAGCGAAGTGTCGCGCTAAGGCTATATCACCGTGTGGGTGAAGATGTTGATCCTGCCAAAGGATGGTTTTCCGCTTCTGGATCTACGTTTGTAAACGGACGAGATCAGTCGCGGTCGTGTTCAGTGGGAGAGCAGAGTTTAGACTGGATCCTTTGCAGGGCATGCCGGGGTTAGTGCTGTCATTGATCCTGAGGATAGTAACGAGCTGCGATCGACGTGTGCTCTCTCTGAGTTGGGAGTGCTTTATCCCCTGTCATGTATGGCTAAATAACTTCGTAGCTTGGCCGGGTGAGACTAGCAATATGCGCGAAGATTCTGGTGCTGGCTACTTGGTAGCGGGCTTTGCCGGCGCTGGCGTCATGGTATTCTTCAGGGAGAATGGGTTCGCCAAAGACGATGCTAACCGGAGTTCCGATTTTCAGTGAACGGCCTTTGCCGAATGCTTCGTGTGATCCAAAAATGCGGGCCGGAATCACCGGCACTTGAGCACGGCAGGCGATCAGGCCGACGCCTGCTTTGGGTTCCTGTAAATGTCCGTCAGAGGTGCGCGTGCCTTCGGGGAAGAGGATGAGACCTTTGTCGCTCTTGAGCGCTTTGAGCACGCGTTTGATCGCGCTGACATCCTGCCCGCCGTCGCGATCCACCGGGATCGTCCCCACTTCATCAAGCCACCATGACGCGAATCCTTTTTTCCAAAGAGTCTTGCGGGCAAAGTAAGCGATTTGGCGTGGCACTTGGCTGCCAATGAATGGGGGATCGAGGAAGCTCGCGTGATTCGCGGCGATGAGAAAAGAGCCCTCCTTGGGGAGATTTTCCAAACCGGAAACTTCTCCCCGGAAAAACATGTTGTAGATCACCGTGGCGAGATAATGGAAGAACCCGTAGACGGGCTGCATTTCAACTTGGCGAAAAGAATTACTCATGCGGGCGAAATTTGGGTGGCAATGGAATCACTCATTTTGGCGACGACTTCATTGAGAGTGAGATGGGTGCTGTCGATATCGTTGGCCCCATCGGGACAGGTGAGGGGAGAAGCTTTGCGAGAGGAGTCGATCCGGTCACGCTCCACGATGGAATCGGTTTGTCCCTCGGCGGCGCGACGCTTGGCGCGTTCGGCCGGATCGGCGTGCAGAAAGAAACGAAAATCCGCTTCGGGGAAAATCACTGAACCAATGTCGCGCCCTTCCATGATGAGTCCCTGAAAACCGTGTTCTTGGGCTACCGCGACCTGGCCGCGTTGGTAACCTAACAGCGTTTGGCGCACGGAGGGGATGGCGGCATAGTGCGAGACGTTTTCGTTGACGGTTTGGCTGCGGATTTCGTCACCGGCAGCTTCTCCGTTGATCAGCATCTGGGCGGAGCGTCCGTCGAGCTGCGTAGTAAGTTTCAGTCCGGCCAACGCGTTTTCGAGACCGGCTTGATCAGTGTGGGCGATTTCCTGTTGTAAGAGTTCGTTCGTGATTTGACGATAAAACGAACCGGTGTCCACGTGCAGCAGATTGAAACGCTCAGCGAGAATCTTGGATGAGGACGACTTGCCGGAGGCGGCTCCGCCGTCGATGGCGATGATGATGGGGGGGAGGTTTGCCATTTAGGAATGGAGCGAAGACTGACGAAGTGACTCTAGGACTTCGAAGAAGGTGGGAAAGGTTTTACCACAACAAGCGGGATCTTTGATCGAGAGCCATGGCCGCCCATTTCCATGCAGATCGTGAGAGCCAAGAATGCCGAAGCTCATCGCGAAGCGGTGGTCCTCGTAGGTTTCGATTTCAACGCCGGAGTTGAGGGGTTGCGGATGAATTTCCAACGCATCCTCGGTTTCGATCACTTTTTGCCCGAGCTTGATGAGTTCGCGCGCCATTCCGGAGACGCGATCCGTCTCCTGCTTTCGCGTGTGAGCGATTCCGGTGATTTTGGTAGGCCCATCAAGCAATGGGGCAATGGCGGCGAGGGTGAGGAAGGTGTCGGAGAATTCGCGGAAGTTTTGCTCAACTGGTTTGAGGCGGGTATCTCGGGCGTAAAAATACCGAGGCGGTGCTTCGTCTTCATCGACCTGCAAACTGACATGTCGAACCACTTCAAGGAATCGTCGGTCGCCTTGCAGATCCCCGTGGTAATTAGGCAGGGTGATCTCACCACCTGTGATTAGCGGCAGAGTGAGCAGATAGCTGGCGGCAGAAGCATCACCTTCCACGTTGTAGGTCGAAGGTTTTTGGGCGAACTGTTCAATGACGCGCTTGGTCATTTCAACAAACGGGCGTGAGCCGGGTTCTCCAGTGATGTTGATCTTGAGGGGAGATTGGGCACGCGATCCTGCGAGGAGTAGCGCGGATAGCATTTGGCTGCTTTCCGAGGCATCGACTGATACTTCACCGCCGCGAAGCCCCGCTGTTTTGAGGGTGAAGGGAAAACTACGCTCATCGGCCTGCGCACCTTGTTCGGTCAGTGCATCAAGCAGAGAACCGATGGGGCGTTTGCGCATGGCCTCATCGCCATCGAAATCGTAGGTGCCATTGGGATGGAGGCAGACCAGCGCAGTGAGGAAACGCGCGGCGGTGCCAGCATTGCCCACGTTGATCTTGGCGGTGCCGACGGGGATCTCGCCTCCACGGCCTTCTACCACGATGGTGTGGGTCGATTCATCCGCGGTGATGACGAATCCGAGAGCTTGGAGTCCAGCGATCATGATCCGGGAATCACGACTAAAGAGTGCGCCGGTCAGCTTGGTCGTGCCTTCGGCCAGTGCCGCGAGGATGAGGGCGCGATTGGTGATGCTCTTGGAGCCGGGTAATTCGACCACGCCGCTGATCGGGTGGGTGAAAGGCGTGATGGGCAAAGGATCAGCTAGTGGCATGCGACTACAGAGAGTCGCGGAGCGGAGTCACTTCGCCAAGTCGTTTTTCATGAAACCGCAAAACAGCCAGTGAGGACGAATGTGATTTCGAGGTTTGTCATTGCGAGTCCGGCGCAGGCGGGCGTGGCAATCTACGAAGAGCCAAGTGTGGCCGATTTAAATTTTGTGCATGGCCACTTCGTCCCGCCCTGCGGAACTCCTCGCCATGACCAACCAGAAACACTCGATGCGGACTCTAATACCCGTAGGCTGCGAGCTTGCTCGCGCTGAAGCGTTTCAGGGGCGGAATCCACTGCGATAGTCGCTGCCGCGCTCGAGTCGAGCGGTGACTTCGTGGTAGTCGCGGTTGGATAGCGCCGAGTGTAACGATTGGAGTTCGTCTTGAAATTCGCTGATCGCTCGAAGCACCTCATCACGGTTTTGCTCCAGAATGGTGCGCCAGAGTTTGGCATCACTGGCGGCGATTCGGGTGGTATCGCGTAATCCACCCCCCGCATAGTTGCGCCAGGAGTGATCTTTGCGTTGCAGATAGGCACAGAGGGAAGCGGCGAGCACGTGGGGAAGGTGGCTGATGTGGGCGACGATTTCGTCGTGGGCGTCTGGGCTCACCGTGACGACTTCACTGCCGAGATCATGCCAGAATCGCACGACGGTTTCGACCGCCTTCGAATTGGTTTCGGGCAGTGGGGTGACGAAACAGGTGCGTTGGTCGAAAAGCTCTGAATCGCCGTTTTCCCAACCTGTTTTCTCGGAGCCTGCCATCGGATGAGAACCGACGAAGTGGGCCCTGCCGTTCAGAGCAGCATGGCCGAGGCGTGAAATTTCGCCTTTCACGCTGCCGACATCGGTGACGATTGCGTTGGGCGTCAGATGAGGCGCGATTTGTTGAGTGAGCCGAACGATGCAATCGACTGGCGCGGCAATGATCACCAGATCGGATTCGGAGACGGAGGCCTCAGGGGTTTCCGCAGTGGCGTGACACCAGGACTGTTCCTCCAATTGCAGGCGCACTTCGGGACGTCGTGCCCAGATGATGACGCGTTTGGCCAAACCACGCGCTGCGACGGCGCGCGCCACCGAGGCGCCGAGAAGGCCGGGAGCGAGAATGGTGATTTGGTTGAACATAGCTTCTAGGAATGCCGAAACTTGGCCTGTGTCGAGCCCTTCGCTGAGTGGGAGAATCGGATCGCGCTCGCATTTTGTTTAGGCCTTCGCAATTTGAAGCTCACCATGCCGGATTACGATAGTGCCAGATACGGGGGACTCACCATGAAAGCATGGGCGTGGATTGCGATTGGGGTGCTGGTTTTGGGTAGCTTTTTCTATGGGCTTACAACCATCGGTCCCAAGCGAATTGAACCTACCGAAGTGCCCGCTGCGTTGAATTCCGAACAGTGGCAACTCTCCCTCGAAATCGGGGCGATTGAACGGCGCTACCAGAAGCATAATCCGAAGCTGCCACCACCCAAGGACCTTCGCGAAGCTCTGACGAGGGCGATTGGCATGCAGGAACAAATTTTACGTCTCAATCCGAATGCTGGCATCGAGCAATCCGAACGTTTAGAGAAATTACTGGTGGCCCGCGATAGCGTGATTGCGATGGAGATGTGGCCGCGGATCGAAGCTCTGGAAGAGCAACTGGAGGGTGAGCTTTCCGTGCAAGATCACCTACGGTTGCTTACTCAACTCTTGGAAGAGCGTCGCACGATTAATCAAAGTCGTGCCTTGGCTCGGTATAAAGATTTGGCGATCGAAACCAAACTTGAGCGCGAGTTGATCGCCGCGCAGGCCGGGCCTCTTAAAGCTCAACTTGAAGGCATGTGGAATCAGGGCCGCGTGGCTTTGAAAAAAGAAGAGTGGATCACGGCGCTGGAAAGTTACACCCAGGCGCGGGAATTAATGGATGAGGTGAACACGCGTTTTGCGCGCACCAAATTCGCCGATGTCGGATTTCGAGCGCAGTTATGGGCCACGGAAATTTCTCTACAGGGAGCTAATGAAACTGCCGAAGTGGATGTGCTGGTCGCCGGAGCAGAGGAAGCGATTGTGGGAGGAAATCTGGCCAAAGCGGCCGAATACTACGCGCGCGCGGTATCTTTGCAGGAAGAGCTGAATCGCAAGTGGCCGCAGAGTCGATTTGCATCGAGTGCGCGCTTTGAAGAGCTGGAATCGACCAGACAGGCGACGCTGGCGGAGGCGCTGATGCGGAAAGCACGCACTTTGGATCAGGCGGCGACTAAGCTACTTGCGAAACGCCGTGCTCTCGGAGCGACTGAGCAGGTGGAAACGATCCATGAATTGATGACGCGTTTTACGGCAGAGTTTCCGCGCAGCAATATATCCGACGAAGGACTGGGAAAGAAATATAGTTTCCTGATGGGTGTGCGCGAGGATCTGCGTGAATTGCAGGATTTGGTCTTCGAAAGATTAGTGCCTCTGGGTGGCGCTGATGCACCAATGATCATGCGCGATTTGGTGGACCAAAAAACTTACGTGAAAGTAATGCGCTTTAACCCGAGTAAGAATCGAGGTGATGGCTTGCCCGTTGATTCGATTCAGTGGGCTGACGCGCAGGAATTTTCGATTCGGGTCGGATGGATTCTTGGCCGCGAGGTTCGTTTACCGCGAGCGGAGGAACTTAGTCAGTTAACCGCGGGTGGTGTGATGGCTGAGTGGTTGGATGCGGCAGATAGAAGTGAGACCGCGCCAATCGCGCCAGCAAAACAAGAGGGTGTGGACGAAAGTCTCACCGCAACTTCACTCGAAAAGAAAACCCAATCAGCAGGACTGAGTTTTCGGGTGGTGGTTGAATTTTCCGCTCCTGAGATGGAGTGAGCCGTGTGTGGCACTACTGTGTAGGCCGCGACCTCGCTCGCGCATGAACGGCGCCAGCGCTCGCAAGCGAGTTGCCTACCCTCTAGCCCTTCGATAAGCAGTCAAAGAGTAACCTATTAGGTTACTCTTTGATCCGAGAGATGCGGGTTTGGGGCGAATGACCTGTGCTTACAGACGTGCGGTCAGGGCTTTGCCGGGTTTGACGGGGAGGCCGGTGTCGGCGCTGGCGAGGGCGGCGTAGCAGAGTTCCAAGGTGCGGATGTTGTTGGTCGCGCTGATGGACGATTCACGGTTTTCCTCAATCGAGCGTAAGAACTCACCCAAGGTGCCGCGGAAGGCGTCAGGGAACCATTTGCCTTTGAGTGGGATTTTCGCTGTGCCCTTTTTCGTGGTGAGCTCGAGTTCAGTGAGGTTGGCCACATTCGCCGTGCCACGAAGGGTGCCTTTGGAGCCCACGCAGCAGAGGTATTCCTGAGGGGCGAATGATTCGTAACCGCTGAAAGCGAGGGTCGCAAGTCCGTCGCCGAAATTGACCACGGCATTACCGAGCATCGGGACTTTCATATCCTGATGGGGCGCTTTGACCGCATTGGCGAAGACGCTCTTAGCTTTGCGTTCGCCGAATACGCAGACGACTGCATCAAACCAATGAATCGCGAAATCGCTTAAGATAAGATGATGCAGATTGGCGCCGGGTAAGCCGCGAATCCAGGTGTGATCCCACGCGAGCGACATATCCAAGCTGTGAATGTCGCCGAGAACACCTTTCTTTGCGGCGGCGATCAGCGCTCCGAATTGCGGTGCCCAGCGGCCGTTCTGATTTACGCCGAGGTGAAGCTTTCGACGTTTGGCGTAAGCAGCCAATCGTCGACCTTCTTTGATGTCACTGGTGAATGGTTTCTGGCTAAGCACGTGTTTGCCCGCCTTGAGAGCGTCCATGACTTGGGCGGGACGGATCGCGGTGTGTGTCGCGACTTCGACGATGGTAACATCGTCACGAGCGAGTAGGTCGTGGTGGTTGTCGTAGACTTCGGCCTGAGGGAAGTATTCGTCGCGGCGGCTTTTCGCGGCTTCGAGATTTACATCGGCGAGGGCGACGACTTCGACTCCGAGGGCTTGGGCCGCTTTCAGATGATACTCGGCAATACCGCCACAGCCAATGAGCGCGAGCTTATGCGATTTGGGGCGACGAGGACCTCGTGGAGCGTAATCGAGTTTGGGAGATCGCATTTTGGAATTTCGAATTCGAATTTTGGAATGGTGACAGGAAGACCCCTAAAGAGTTGTGTCACTTGAGCAGTTTTAGGGTCTTCTTCTGCTTGGCGCTGAGAGCGGCGGTATCGACGATTTGCTGGCCGATGCGGGCGATCTTGGGTGAGAGGGGACCTTCGATGGCTTCGCCGGTTTCCAGACAGTGCAGGAAATACTGCACGGGATTGGTGCGGGGTCTTTTCGGTTTGTCGACGGCGATGACTTTGCCTTCAGGATGGCGCGCGGTTTGCACTCGGATTGTGTCTTCGTAGTCGTAATTGGCGATGGTGCCTTGGCTGCCTTTGAGGATGAAACCGCACTTGGGTTGAGGTTGATGTTCCCACGGATCAGAAAAGGTGCCCCAACGCGTATGGAAGGTGGATAGCCATTCCCCATAGCGTGCGGTGGTCACGCTTTGTTCATCGGCCGGCACGCCGCGTGCTCCGGCCGTGATGGCGGTAATTTCGGTGGGTTTCTTCCCATTTAGAAACCAGGTCGCCAAGGTCGCTCCGTAGCCAAGATAGTCGATGAGCGATCCGCCGCCATTGGCATCATAAAACCAACTGGCTTTTTTCTGGGCAAGAGTGGGGGGCGTGGCTTTGGGGTTTCCGCGATCCCAGATGGGGGATCGATTGCCGTCGTAGAAATGAACTTCCTGTAGATCGCCGATGCGACCGGCGCGCACCAGTCGATTCGCGGTAACGTGAGGTGGATACCAAGCGAGGGGCCAGTTGATCGCGAGTTTGCGTCGCGTTTTTTTTATCGCGGCAACCATGCGATCGGCTTGCGCGAGATTGGCGGCGAAGGGCTTTTCGATCAGAACGTGAACCTTGTAGGGCGCGACCTTTTCAACCCAATCGGCATGCGCCCCGCTGGCGGGACAAAGGATCACGACATCTGGCTTGGTTTGCTCGATGCACTTTTTCCAATTGGTGAAGACGCGCTCAGGCGGCAAGGAACAGTCGCGAATCACATCCTGCATCTCTTCGGGATCTTCGTGACTGATGCCTACGATCTCGGCGTTACGCTCGTGGTGAGCGTGGCCAAGTAGGTGATCCATGTGTCGGAAATCGAAGTTGATTCCGGCGATCCGCCATTTCTTGCGTGGGGCCATAGGGGTGAAGTTTGGGCGGCTCACCGGGACGGTTCGCCCTACCTGATTATTTCCAAATGGCGGTGAATTGGTAACGCCCGGAAGCTAGAGTGTAGGTGTTATCCTTGTTTAGCGTGATGCCAATCGAACGAGCGATGGGTTTGTTGCTTTCTTTGAGTATAGCCGTGGCGGGCACGGGGAAGGTGGCGGTGGCGGAGCTGTTGGGTGGCACCACGACTTCCCAGTCGAATGAGTTTTCGCGACGTTTCCACGAGCTCACGATTTCACCATGGATGGAGTTGAGCTTGCCTTTGGCACGGGTGAGTTCGCCCCCGGGTTGAGGGGTGAGCAGGATGTGCTTGTAGGCTGGTTGGGAATGATCGATCTCGATTCCAGCGACGACTTGGTAGAGCCAGCAACCGATCGCGCCATAGGCGTAGTGGTTGAAAGAGTTCATGCCTTTGTCTTGGAAACCGTTTTCTTTGGTCCAGCCGTCCCAACGTTCCCAGATTGTGGTGGCGCCTTGGGTCACGGCATAGAGCCACGAGGGCCACTGTTTTTGGTGAAGCAGTCTGTAGGCGACATCGGCGCGACCAAAGCGCGAAAGCACATGGGGCAGATAGGATGCTCCGACGAATCCGGTGGTGAGTTTGTTGCCGCGTTCTTCGATATCGCGCACGAGTTCGTCGACCAGTTTCGGACGAAGCGATTCGGGGGCGAGGTCGAAGTGCAGGGTGAGCACGTAGCTCGTTTGCGTGAGACCGGTCACTAAGCCGTCGGCGGAAACGAAGCGCTTCTGATAAGCACGACGCACGCGTTCGAATAGTTTTTCGTAGGTGGCCTGATCCTTCGTGTGACCGAGCACACCGGCGATCTTGGCGGCGATCGAAATACTGTAGGCCATCAGGGCGGTGCCGATCAGATCCTTGGGGGTGCCACCGAAGACGTTGCCGCTTCCATCAAGCGCGAGCCAATCGCCGTAACCCTTCCAGGTGTCGAGATCGGGATGCGAGCGGATGAGGTTCTTGGTATTGGCTTTGAGTTGAGCGATGAATCTCGTGAGCGAATCGTAGTGTTCTGCCAGCAGAGCCTTGTCACCGTAGCAAAGATAGATCGTCCACGGACAGATAATCCCGGCATCGGCCCACGCAGGGCCACCGTCGGCTGAAGGGCCTCCTTCAATGTGGGGGATGACGGCGGGTATCGAGCCGTTGGGCTGTTGGGCATCGGCGATGTCGCGTTGCCATTTGTTAAAGAATCCGGAGACGTTTCGATTCCACGCGGCGGTTCGGATGAAGACTTGGGCGTCGCCGGTCCAGCCGAGGCGTTCATCGCGCTGAGGGCAATCGGTCGGCACTTCGATGAAGTTACCGCGTTGGCCCCAATCGATGTTGCGTTGGAGTTGATTGATGAGCGGATCACTGCACGAAAAATCACCGGTGCGTGTCGTATCGTTGTGGAGCACGATCCCGGTGATCGCGTCCGTCGTCAGGGCTTCGTCATGGCCGCGCAATTCGACATAGCGGAAGCCGTGAAAGGTGAATTTTGGCTCCCAGGTTTCGCCCCGGGGATCGCCCCGCAACGTGTAGAAATCGGTGACGCGAGCTTTACGCAGATTGTCCGTGTAGAGCGTGCCATCATCGTTGAGCACTTCGCCGTAGCGCAGGCGAATCACTTGTCCGGATTTACCTTTGATTTTGAGGCGAATGCGACCGGCGATGTTTTGTCCGAGATCGAAGATCCAGGATGAGTCTGGCCCCACCTCAACGGTGCTACTGGTCGGAGCGGCGACCGGTCGAATCTCTTCGGTATTGCGCACGAGTTGGCCGATGGTGGGCGAAAGCTCAATGGCGTGGTGGGCAAAGGTTTCAATATTGTCCCAATCTTGATCGCGATACTCTGGCTTGCTCCAGCCGACGAGCTCGCGTCGGGCGTCGCATGCTTCGCCGTGCATGATATCGTTTTCTTGGATCGCACCATAGGCGGTTTTCCAGCTCGAATCGGTGACGACGGATTGTTCACTCCCGTCCTTAAAGGTGATGACGAGCTTGGCGCGGAGTTGCGGACGATCACCATAGTAGGTGCGATTGCGCCAGCCGAGGCGACCGCAATACCAGCCATCGCCGAGGATCGCGCCGGCGGCATTGGCTCCGGAGTGCAGGTTCTTCGTGATGTCGTAAACCTGATATTGCACGCGCTTGGCGTAATCGGTCCAACCGGGGGTGAACTCATCATGGCCGATGCGTTGCCCATTGATCTGAAATTCGTAGAGACCGAGGGCGGTGACGTAGAGACGGGCCGACGCGACTTGCTTGCCGATGTTGAAAAGGGTGCGCAGATACGGACTCGGGATGGTGGATTCAGGCCCACCCGCGAGGGAGGTGCCAATCCAGTCGCCCCCCCATTCTTCGTTTGAGAGCAACCCCATCTCCCAATGTGCGATAGTGCTCGAGCTGCTCCGTTTCTTTTCGTCCCAGATTTCGACCCGCCACCAAGCACGTTGACGCGAGCTCAGGGGCTTGCCTGCGTAAACGATTCCTTCGGTTTGATCAGAGTTGATCCGACCGCTATCCCAGAGATCGGCGGAGCCGTTGCGCTTGGTGGATGCGGTGATCCGGTAGGCGGTCTGTCGCGCTCCGCGGCGTGAATCGGTGGCGAGACGCCAGCTAAGCCGAGGCTTGAGATCGTGAAGCCCGAGAGGATTTTCCAGAAAGTTGCAACGCAGTTGAACGGGGCGAGTGGGGAGTGGCATGTCGAGAGTGAGCCAAAGGCAGGCAGAGGCTCGAAGGCAAGATCGCGATTTTGATGAATGAAAAAGGATGAAAGGAGGGCGATCTGTGCCGAGAGGCATCCGCCGTCGGTCTTCTGCAGGGACTCTGGCGTGACAAGGAGCCGGAAGACAGGATGAAGTTTAAACGTGGAAAGCTGGAAAATAGGAAACAAGGCAGGAACGGAATGTAAGGCAGGATTGGTTTTTAGTGTGGAAAGCTGGAAGACTGTAAACGGAGGCGATCGCTGTTGCTCAGGAGGAGCTCAGGCGTGACGAGGCGGGCTCATGGAGGGGTGGTGATTGTTTCATGCTTCCCTGAGTTGGGGTGGTGGATGGGATTGGGTTGAGCGCGGTCTTGTCATCGTGGTTGAGAAATCTAGCTTCCGATCATGTCTCGAATCATTGTCACCGGCGCGGCTGGTTTTATTGGAAGTCACACGACCGACCTCTTGCTGGCGGAAGGGCATGAGGTGCTTGGGATCGATAATCTACGGACGGGACATCGGCATAATTTGAAAGAGGCGCTGGAGTCGCCGCAATGCCGACTGGTAATCGCCGATGGGTCGGAGGAGGGCGTAATCGATGGTTTGGTGAAAGAGTTTCAGCCTGATGCGATTATCCATCTGGCGGCTTTGGTGAGTGTGCAGGAGAGCATCGAGGACCCGGATCTGAATCTGCGTCTGAACTATATTGCGACGCAACGCGTGACGACGGCGATGGAGGCTCATGGGGTGAGGCGGGTGGTATTTGCGTCTTCGGCGGCGATCTACGGTGATACGACTGATTTGCCGATCAGCGAAGATGCCCCCAAGAAGCCGATCAGTCCTTATGGCGAAGCTAAGTGGAATTCAGAAGAATGGCTGCATGCGCGGGCTGACCAATCGGGCTTCATCGTGCGGTGTCACCGCTACTTTAATGTGTTTGGGCCACGGCAGGACCCGGCTTCGCCTTACTCGGGAGTGATCTCGATTTTTGATCGTCGCTATCGCGAGGGAAAGCCCGTGACGATTTACGGCGATGGGCAACAGACGCGTGATTTTATTTCGGTGCACGATGTCGCGCGCGCCAATGTGATCGCCGCGACGCGACCTGACATCACCTCGGGCTCGGCCAATGTCTGCACGGGCAACGCGACTTCGTTGCTCGATATCGTTAAGGTGTTTGCCTCGCATTATCCCGAGGTGTCTGCACCGAGTTTCGCTGAGGGTCGTCAGGGTGATATTATCCATTCGCTGGGTTGTCCTGATCGAGTGAAGGCGCAACTCGGATTCGTGGCGGAAGTTCCGGTCGCTGACGGCTTGAGCGAGCTGATTGGCACGGCCTAAGCTAACCCCCCGTCTTGTCATCGTGAGCCCGGTAAAACCGGGGGTGGCGATCCACCCTGAATGGATTGCCGCGTCATCTGCTTCGCGATTCCTCGCAATGACATGCAATATCGTTCAGCTTTCCTTAAAACATGTCCGAACAATTAAATCCACACGCCTACGTCTGCATCATGGCCGGAGGGAGCGGCGAACGCTTCTGGCCGCTGAGCCGTCCGACTACCCCGAAGCATTTGCTGAAACTATTTTCCGATCGCACCCTGATCGAAGAAACGGTGCGGCGGACCGAAGGAGTCGTGCCACCGGAGAATATTTTCGTGCTGACGAATGAGGTGCAAGTGGACGCGATGCGGACTGCGCTGCCTTTCATGAAACCGGAGCAGATTATCGCCGAACCGGCCAAGCGCGATACGGCGCCGGCCGCGGCTCTCGCGACGGGTTACGTGAAGGCACGCGATCCCGAAGGCGTGTTGGCCCTGCTCCCCGCGGATGCGCTGATCAAGGACAGCGAGACTTTTGCGCGTCAATTGCAGCAGGCGCTCGAAGTCGCGGCTAAGGGCGAATCGCTCCTGACCTTCGCGATCAAACCCGACCATCCCGCCACGGGGTTTGGATATTTGGAGATGGCGGAGACGCGTGGGGATGGATTGCGCCGCGTGGCGCGTTTTGTGGAAAAACCCGATCTGGCGACGG
Organism: Cephaloticoccus sp.; assembly: GCA_034669935.1. Taxonomy (GTDB): domain Bacteria; phylum Verrucomicrobiota; class Verrucomicrobiia; order Opitutales; family Opitutaceae; genus Cephaloticoccus. The sequence goes on along the minus strand of JAXMOJ010000009.1, from coordinate 90,052 downwards.
CGAAAGGTTATTTGGCGACAGGCAACTACGGTTGGAATGCCGGGATATTTCTGTGGAACGTCGCGGCATTTGAACGCGAGGCCGTATCGAATGCGCCCGAGTTGGTTGCCTTTATCCGTGATTTCCCGGCTGGAGATTGCACGGCGTATCTGGCGGAACGGTTTTCGACTTTGCCGAAGATCTCGGTGGACTACGCGATTATGGAGAAAGCGGCTTCGGTCGCGACGATGGTGGCGGAATTTGATTGGGATGACGTCGGTTCATGGACGGCCTTGCCGGCGCATCTGGACCAGGACGCGCAGGGTAATACGTCGAAAGGCAACGTGGTCGCGCATGAGTCTACCAATAACATCGCGATTAGCTCCGGTCGGGTGATCGCGCTTTGTGGGGTGAAGGACTTGGTGGTGGTCGAAACCGGCGACTCGATCATGGTCTGCCATCGGGATGCGGTGCAGGATATCAAGAAGCTGATGGCCGACCTGCCACCCGAGGTGAAGTAAGGAATTAGGCGGGAGAGGAAATTCACGTTGACGCGATAGCTTTCGCGGCTTTTTCTCCGCCTCTCCCCAACGGCGAGATAGCTCAGTTGGTAGAGCAGAGGACTGAAAATCCTTGTGTCCCCGGTTCGAACCCGGGTCTCGCCACCACTTTTAAACCCGATGCTACTGGCAACGGGTTTTTTTGTGCCCGGGAATCACCGGACACCGCTGTCATACGGTCTCAATCGAGACTGGCCGCGTGACTCATGTTCCTTAATTTGTGGGCCTTCATGAGTCTGTTTCTGTCCTTCCTCTTTTTCACCGCTCTGGTTGGCGGGATTACCTACTGGCGGACTCGAAATGAAAATCTGAGCAGCGGGAAGGGCTATTTTCTGGCTGGTCGCAGTCTCAATGGTTGGGTCATTGCCGGTTCGTTGCTGTTGACGAATCTAAGTGCGGCCAACTTTACCGGAGTGACGGCTCAGGTCTATGCCACGAATATGGCCCCGATTGCGTGGAGTGTGACGGTGATCCCGGCGCTGATTTTTCTGGCCGGTGTCATGTTGCCGACATTTTTGCGACGGGGTTTCACGACGATCCCGGAATTTTTGGAGAATCGCTACGGGGCGAGCACGCGGAGAATCGTGACGGGTCTTTTTCTCTTCTGCTACCTGGTCGGCGGGATGCCGGTGGCGTTGTATGGCGGCGCGATTGCGATCATTCACATGTTTAATGTGCCGGTGTTACTCGGGTTGGATGAGAGCATTTGTGTGTGGATTATCGTTTGGGCGCTGGGATTGATCGGGGGAGTCTATGCCCTGTTTGGCGGACTCAAAGGGGTGGCGGTTTCCGATACATTGAACGGGATTGGGCTGCTGATCGGCGGGGTGCTGGTGTTTTTCTTTGGCCTCGCGGCGGTGGGGAGCGGGAGCTTCGGTGTCGGCGCGAGGCAGGTGTTTACAACGGAAACCTGGAAGCTCGATGCGGTGGGGAGTCAGGCTGATCTGGTGCCATTTGCGGTGCTCTTCACCGGTATGGTGCTGCACAATCTGTTCTTCTGGTGCACCAACCAGTTTATCGTGCAGCGCACGTTTGGGGCGCGCAGTCTCAAGGAGGGACAGAAAGGAGTGTTGATCGCGGGGTTCTTCAAAATTCTGAACCTCTTCTATATCGCGTTTCCCGGCGTGATCGCGTTTCACCTCTATGGCAGCGGCCATTTCGGCAACAACGACTGGGTGTATCCCACATTGGTGCGGGATGTGTTGCCGGAAGTATTGGTGGGATTTTTTGCCGCAGTCATCTTCGGTTCGGTTTTGAGCACCTACAACAGCGTGCTTAATAGCTCGGTCACCTTGTTTGCCGTGGATCTCTATCAGCCGCTCCGCGGTAAAGAAATGTCGGAGGAAACGGTGATTAGATTCAGTAAGCGGGTGGGAGCCGTGCTGGTTTTTCTGACGATGTTTTTCGCCCCGTTGTTAATGACGCTGCAGGGGGGGATATTTCAATATATGGTGAAGACCGAGATTCTCTTCGGTTCGCCGATTTTTTTGATTCTGCTCATCGGCTATTTTTCGAAAAAGGTCTCGGCGAAGGTGGCGAACCTCACGCTGGTCTCCTTTCTCGTTTCGCTGACGCTGTTTCAACATGTGCTGGTGATCGACCTCCACTTCCTGCATATCCTCGCGATACTCTTCGTCCTGCATGCGGGGCTTTGTTTCCTCTTGGCGAAGGTCTGGCCGTCTCAGCGTGAAATCGTTTTACCAACCGAGCCTACCGGAGTGGATCTGCGACCGTGGAAATATTTCGTGCCGGTGAGCGGGCTTGCGATGCTCACGATGATCGGTGCTTACGTCGTTTTCTCTCCGTGGGGGCTGGTGCAAACGGCGACGGATAAGGGAATCGATATGGGGTGGCTCATAGCGGGATTGGTGATGAGTGCGGTGATTTTTGGAATTCCGATCCGCCTCTATTTGCGGAGTAAGTCACGGGTGGACGGGCCGATGGCTTAGGTGGGTTAATATGACGAGACTTGGGCTTGCGGTCTGCATGCCCGGAGCCAGCGTGATGCTTCGTGAGCACCCCAAACGCATTGCCTTATCACGACACCAAACCTCAAGGGGCGCCGGACTTTTATTTTGAGACCAATGCGAGGTTTCGTTTCTTAATCGCGAGGCTCGGTCATGAAGGTTGGGTGCGTTATCTGCGCGATCTGGGAAAGAGTTATTACGCCCCGGTGAACAACCAGTGGCAAAGCGGTGGCTTGGCGGCGGTGGCTCAATATTGGCGCGATTTCTTTGCGGCTGAACCCGGAGCAAAAGTTGAGGTGGAAGAGAAGCCTGATCGGGTGGAACTGGACGTGCAGGAGTGCCCGATTTTTAAGCAACTTCGAATTGGTCAGCGGGAGATCGTGAAGGAGTTTTGCCAACACTGTTTTTACCTCGGGCAGGCGAGAGCCAATGAAGCGGGAATGGAGATGAGACTTTGTGGAGGCAACGGTTCGTGTCGGCACACCTATGCGAAAAGCGAAGCTGGTTTACCCCCTCAGGATATGAGTGAAATTAAGGAGGCGCAGCTATGATCGGATGCTACGATTTTTGCGGTCACTACGAGTGGACTTTCGATTGGTTGGACCGGGAGGGAGGCCATGAGCTGGTGCGTGCTTTTTGGGACGAAGCGATTAATCAGGACAGCCAGATCCACGCGCGGGAATTGATTCTCAACGAAGGTTTCGAAGGGATGGCGAAATACTGGGGGCACACATTACTGGAGGAATCTCCGGATCTGGGTTTTAAGATCACCAAGCAGGAGGATGTCTTTCGGGTCGATATGCACGACTGTCCCTCGAAAGGATTTTTGCTGAGAAACGATTTGGAGCAGTATCGGGATTACTGTGATCACTGCATGGGCTGGATCGGGCCGCTGATGAAGGATGCAGGATTTACGATCAATCATGAGCACAACCATTGTGGGCAGTGCTGGTGGGAGATGCGCAAGCAAGGTGAGCCTGATGCAGACGTATCGGTCGGCGCGACCTCGGGTGAGGCGGATGTGCGCTTACGGGAAGAATGGACGCAGGATGCAGCTCACGTGGACGCTTACCGCAAGGCGAGTGATCCTGACGGTAAACACATTTAAATTTTATGAACGATATCCCTCCTATCGCCGGTCCAATCTTTAATCAGGATAGCACCGAATTTTTCTATACTCACTCCGCTGATATCGTGAGTGCGGAAGCGGTTGATGCCTATATTGATCGCTTAGCTCAGGCGGGAGTTAAGACGTTTGTATCGTGCGGTAATGCCCAGCGAGCGAATTACGCGAGCGAGGTTTGGGAAAGTGACTGGCATGGCTACGATTCTGACGGGCCAGACGATCAGCCGGTCTTGAAGCATGTGCTTCCGGAACAAGTTGCGCCGTTTCGGCGTCGAATTGATTCAGCCAAACGTCTCGCGGACCTTGGGGTGGATTTCCATGAGCGGGCGCTGGCGCGTTGTCGGCATCATGGGATGGGTGCGTGGATGACGATACGGATGAATGATGTGCATGGATGCATGGAGCTGGATTCGCCGTTGCTGAGCACGTTCTATAAAGAACACCGTGCAGCGAAACTACTGCGTAATACCTACCGCGATACCTCTTGGGCTGATCGTTCGTTGGATTGGTCGCGTCCGGATGTTCATGAGCATTACTTCAAATTAGTCTGTGAGCAGTTAACGCGTTACGATATGGACGGGTTGGAGTTGGACTGGATGCGATTCGGCTATCATTTCCGACCTGGGCATGAATTGGCGGGTGGTCGAGTAATTACTGAATGGATGCGTCGCGTGAAAGCAGAATGCGAACGAGCCGCAGAACGATGGGGGCATCCGGTGAAACTTGGTGTGCGGGTGCCTTCGCGCCCGGAGACGGCGAGGATGTTGGGCATGGATGCCGTGGCATGGGCGAAGGAAGGCTTGGTCGATGTGGTGGCACCGTCACCATTTTGGGCAACTTGTGAGTTTGATATTCCGATGCAGGAGTGGCGTCGATTGCTGGAGGGCACGTCGGTTGAATTGGTGGGCTGTTTGGAAATTCGTTATCAACCCATTCCTTATGGACCCGCGACGATGATGACCTCCGAATTGGCCACCGGTGCCGCGCTGTCGGTTCTGCATGGCGGTGCGGATGAGGTTTATCTATTCAACTATTTCCCTTCCATGCACGGTCTGACGGATAGCTGGGGTGCGGAGACGATCGATAAAGTTTTTCAGGCGATGGGGGATGTTTCTTCGTTGGAGATATTACCACGCCGTCATGCAATCACCTATCGCGATGTGCGTGCGCCGGGCGAAGCACTGGATAACGCGCTGCCGGCGACCGATCTGCAAAATGATATGCCGTCACCGTCGGGATGTGCATTGCGCATCAAAACTGGACCCAAACCCGTCGAACGTGTGGTTGAACTGTTACTGGAGTTCGACCCGAAGGGGGCCGGCGCGGACTCGCTGCGAGTCCATGTGAATAGTATGAAGTGTCCGCTTATTGAGGTATCTGCCGACGGTGTGGCGCGTTTTAAGGTGCCCTGCGAACATCTGGTCGATGAATCGCAGGTGATCGATATCATTGGTGGCGAAGCGAAAGCGTTCACAATCGTGCGTGCGGAAATGTCGATCGCGGGTGAGTGAGGAAACGATTGGATTGTAGGGCGGGGATTCCGCTCCCCGCCAATGAATTTCCAAAAACTCACAAGGCGTGGAGCGGAATCCCCGTCCTGCAAAAGATGACTCAGCTCACATCGTCGGGCCGAGGATCCAGGGGGCGAATTCTTCGTCGCCCATGCCGACTAGTTCACTCTTGGTCGGTTCCCCACTGGCGACGCTGACGATCTTGTCGAAGATGCGTTGGCCGACTTGCTCGACGGTTTCGGTGCCTTCGAGAATTGTGCCCGCGTTGATGTCGATATCGTCACGCATCCGGGCCGCGAGAAATGAGTTGGATGCGACCTTGATACTCGGGGTGGGCTTGCAGCCATAAACACTACCTCGACCGGTCGTGAAGACGCCGACATTGCATCCACCGGCCACGAGACCGGTCATGCTCACGGGATCAAAACCGGGAGTGTCCATGAAACCGAGGCCGGGCTCGGTGATCTTTTCGGCGTAACCGTAGACCGCCGCGAGCGGGGCTTGTCCGGCTTTCGCAATCGCACCGAGGCTCTTTTCGTAGATGGTGGTGAGGCCGCCGAGCTTGTTGCCGGGAGAAGGATTGTTATCGATGGTCGCGCCGAGCCGTTGGGTGTATTCTTCCCACCAGCGCACATGCGCGATGAGCTGTTCGCCGATGGCTTGAGTGAGCGCGCGTCGGGTGAGCAGATGTTCCGCTCCATAGATTTCGGGCGTTTCGCCGAATACGCTGCTGCCGCCATGGCTGACCAAGGTGTCTGATGCGGCGCCCAGAGCGGGATTGCAGGTGATACCGCTATTGCCATCCGATCCACCGCAATTGAGCGCGAGCCGCAGCTTGGAGATGGGTTGGCGTGTGCGCTGGCAGGCATTCACGCTGGGTAGCAATGCTTCAACCGAAGCGATGGCGGCGTCCACGGTTTTTCTAACACCACCGACTTGCTGAATCGTGAACACGGGTGGTTTTTCTTGGGAGTCCGTCGATTTCTTGAGCCGGGGATCATCGATCAGTTGCGAGACCTGATTCACTTCGCACCCCAGACCGATGATCACATAGCCACCGATATTGGGATGGGTGGCGATACCGGCCATGACTCGCTGAAGGAGTAGGGCGGGTTCATCGGGAAGTATTCCGCAGCCGCTCTTATGCGTGAAGGCGACGACGCCATCAACATGAGGGAATTCTTCTTTGAACCGGTTATCGCGAAAATGATCCGCGACGTATCGCGAGACGCTCGCCGAGCAATTCACGCTCGAGATTACCGCGACGTAATTGCGTGTGCCGACTTCACCGCTGGCACGCGGGAAACCGGAAAATTCCACGGGAGTGTCTGGTTCGGACAGAGATTTCGCATCGACACACCAGGCGTAGTCACGGGTGAAATCTTGCATCCCCAAATTGTGAGTGTGCACATGCTCGCCGATGAGGATGTCGCGCGTCGCGAAACCAAGGGTCTGTCCGTATTTTTTAACCGGCTGACCCGACGCGATGTTGCTCAGAGCGATCTTGTGACTGACGGGAATGTCGGCTGCGACGGTGAGGTTGGCGGATCTGTCGGCCAACACCTGCCCTTGATTCAGGGTGGTTTTAGCGACGCCGACATTATCCTTACGTCGGAGGCGGATGATGTGATCGGCGAATGGTTTCGGAGCACTCACATCAATGCCATGAAGCTATTACTTTAAGCCCTCTTCGAGGGTCTGGGCGAAGGTAGGGAGTGCCGAGTAGATGGCACCGAAATCACTGCCGCAAGCAATGAGGCGAGCGCCTTTCTTGGCCATGGCGGCGATTTGCTCCGCAGTGCCGGCCGGGTGTCCCCATGCGATATTGTTTTTTGCGGCGGCGGTAGCTACCGCGTCTTGAGCGGTCGCCATTTTGGGATTAGTCCAATCAGGTGGACATTCGAGGCGAAGAGACAAGTCACCGGGGCCGATAAACAGACCGTCGACTCCGGGTGTCGCGGCAATCGCTTCGATATTGGCGAGCGCTTCCGGGGTTTCGATTTGGACGATCAGGAAGGTTTCCTGGTTGGCTTCGGCCGTGTAAGTGGCCGTGCCGTTGAGATAGAAATCGTTGTCCAAGCTCGCACCGTCCAACCCACGTTGGCCGAGTGGGGGATATTTAACGGCTGACGCGAGGGCGGCGGCATCTTCGGGCGTGTTGACGAGGGGGATCATGAGACCCGCGGCGCCGTCTTCGAGAATGTGATAAAGATCGGTGGGGTTGCGGCTACCGGTGCGAACGATGCAATCGATATTGGCGAGGTGATGCATCGCTATCATGCGCTGTAATTCGTGGCGATCCCATGTGTTGTGTTCCGTATCAAGCCAGATGGCGTCATAACCTGCTTTGGCGGCATGGGCGGGCATCATGGTGTTCGCATAATACATGCATGCGATACGAACAGCTTTATCCTGACGGAGGCGGGAACGAATTAGGGAAGGACGCATAAAGGGTAATTGGGTTGGGAGCGACGAAAGCAGCCTGCGCTAAGATGGCGAGGCTGTTTCGCGGTGTATTAGGATGGGAGATCAGCTTTTGAGCAGGTCGCGCAGATCGCTGAGGGAGAGTTTGGCGGTGGTCGCATCACTAGCCTCAAAGACACCGGCGAGCAGCTCGCGCTTCTCTTCCTGCAGGGCGAGCACCTTTTCTTCCACGGTGCCACTACAGATGAGTTTGTAGGTCGTGACTTTGCGGGTCTGGCCGATGCGATGAGCACGATCGGTAGCCTGAGCCTCGACGGCCGGATTCCACCACGGATCGAGGTGAACTACGATATCTGCTCCAGTGAGATTCAAACCGGTGCCGCCGGCTTTCAAGGAGAGGAGGAAGACCGGCACGTCTTCCGAAGCCTGGAAGCGATCCACTTGCTCCTGTCGTTTCTTGGCGGTCATGGAACCATCGAGATAGCAGTGATCGATTCCTTGCGCTTCCAATTCGGGACGCAGGAGCGCGAGCAGAGAGGTGAACTGGGAGAACACCAGCACGCGGTGACCGTCGTCGATGGCTTCGGCGAGGAGTTCGCGGAGGGCTTCGAGCTTGGCTGAACTTTTGGCAGCGGTTTCCGGTGCGACCAGACGAGGATCACAACAGATTTGGCGCAGACGAAGAAGTTGCGTGAGTGTGGCGATGCGCAGGCGCGCTTCGTTGGCTCCATCAGCGGCGAGATCCATCATATCGCGTTCTGACTTCTCCTGGAATTGCTTGTAGAGCTTGTTCTGGGCAGGAGAAGGCTCACACCAGAGGATTTGCTCAATCTTCTCGGGCAGTTCAGGCGCGACGGCCTGTTTGGTGCGGCGGAGAATGTAGGGTGCGGTGCGTTGGCGGAGGCGTTCGTCATACCAATCGCGTTCTTCGCCACGCACACCGGCGGGCATGATGTCGATGAAGCCGGGAAGTAAGAACGCGAAGAGTGAGCGGAGGTCGTCGAAGGAATTTTCGAGCGGCGTGCCGGTGAGCACGAAACGGGTCTTGGCGTGGAGTGCACGGAGGGCACTGGCATTTTGCGAGTGGCGGTTTTTAATGTGCTGTGCTTCGTCAGCGATGGCGCAGGCAAATTCGATTTCACCGAACATTTTACGATCCCGGGTCAAAGTGCCGTAGCTGGTGATAATGAGGTCGTATTGAGCAAACTCCGCTGATTTGCGGATCCGTTTCGTGCCGTGATGGAGGTAAGTAGAGAGCTGCGGGGTAAAGCGCTCGGCCTCGCGTCGCCAGTTTTCGAGGAGAGAGGCCGGCGCGACCACGAGTCGGGTGGTCTCTCCATCGACCGGCAGGGCAGAGAGGAGAGCCAGACCTTGCGGGGTTTTACCCAGACCCATTTCATCCGCGAGCACGCCACCGAGATTCTGTTTATGCAGATACCAGAGCCAAGCGACCCCAAGGCGCTGATAAGGACGTAGGATGCCATCCAGATCGGGGGCGATCGGTGCGAGAGGAAGCGAGGTGAGTTGATGTAGATCGCGACTTTGTTCGCTCCAAGCATCGGTAGGCTGAAAATTCGGGGAGAGCTCCTCGATGATCGCTTGGGCTTCGGGCACGCGAGCCTTGGAAATCCGCGTAGAAGTGTGCGCAGAGGCGGTGCTTTTAGGGCTGCTCGCGAGGGCTTGCTGGGCTTCGGCGAGTTTTTCGAGGCGTTCTTGATCGAGTAGATAGACGCGACCTTGGTGTTCGATGTAGTTACGGCCGGTGGCGAGGGCACTGCGCACAGCGTCTTCGGGGGCTTCGCCCGCTTCTAGATCAAGATTGAGGACAAACTCGTCTCCATTCTCAGTGATCTCCGCCTTGATGTTGGCGTCGTGGAGGTGGGCGGTTCGCTGCGTGAAGTTCTCGGTGAACTCGGCATCGAAGTTTTCGCGGAGTCGTTCGCCATGGATGGCGAGCAGATTAAGGACTTTGTGGCGATTGCGCAGCCACCACTTGCGATTGGAGGGTTCGAGGGTGAAACCGTTGGTTTTAAGAAAATCCAACATCGAGCGATATCCGGGGTGATCGCGTGAGGGTAGGGTAATGGCGAGGAAGTCTTCGCTGCCGTCGATGATGGCCGGGGCTCCTTCGTCGTCATGGAAACGGCTGGTGTGTGTTGGAATGGGCTTGGCGACGGCTTTGGGCGGCTCGGGCTCTTCGAGGAGGTCAGGATGGTTCCAAGGCATGATTCGTTCGTCGTCACAGAAAATGGGCAAGTCATCGGCTGCGTCGACGAGTTGGCGCAATTGTTCGCGGGAAAGTTGGATGAATCTCGGTGGTTTACCGTTTCCGCTCCATGATTGGAGGAGGGCGAGCGCAGGCATGAGCGCGGGCTCGGGTGTTTGCTCTAGATCCAGTTCCACCTTGATCGGAATAGCGTCTCGGAGGACGGCGGAGGTCAGATTTGGTGGAAGATGAAACAGAAGCATAGTTGCGAACGAAATTTTGTTGGGAATAAAGTGGAAGGGAGAAACTCAGATTTAACGATGAGCACAACTGCATTTAGTCAATTGGTAGACGCACATTATACGCCGTTATACCGATTTGCCCTGAGTTTGGCCCGAAATCAGGCCGACGCAGGTGACCTTGTGCAGCAAACTTTTTATATCTGGGCGACCAAGGGTCACGCGCTAAGGGAGGTGTCTAAAGCGAAGTCCTGGCTGTTTACGACTCTTTATCGCGAGTTTCTTCGAGTTAGGCGTCGCGAGGGGCGCGCGACTTCGATTGAGGATCTGCCGCCAAGCGAGCAGGATGTAGCAGCGGAGGAGATAGATCGGGCGAGGAGTCTGGATGCCGACACCGTGATGTTGGCGCTGCAATCGGTGGACGAAGTCTTCCGCGCCCCACTTACACTATTTTATCTTGATGATCTCACTTATCAGGAAATCGCCGACACGTTGGATGTTCCGATTGGAACGGTCATGTCTCGGCTCTCACGCGGGAAAGCCCAATTACGAGATTCTCTCAAAAAACCAGAAAAGAACGCGCAGAAGGTGGTCCCCTTTAACCAGACCAAGAAAGGCCAGACGTCATGAACAACGACGAAGCAAAATTCATTCTCAGTGCTTATCGACCCAGTGGTCGTGATGCTAATGACGCCCGATTCACCGAGGCGCTTAGTCAGGCTAAGCAGGACCCGGCTTTGAGCGAGTGGTTGGCCCAGTCGCAAGCCCTCGACGCAGTCGTCATGAAAAAGCTATCAGGGATCGTTCCACCTGCAGGTCTGCGTGAACAGATTTTAGCTGGAGGCAAAGTTTCGCAGAAAGCACCGGCCCGAAGTCGAAATGTGGGGGCATGGTTAGCTCTTGCTGCAAGCGTCTTGGTCGTATTTGTGGTGAGCGAAGTATGGTTGGGCCAGAAGGTTCAGGCGGCTCAGCATGATTACGCGGAGTTTGCGGTGAATGATATGCATAACGGTGGCCATCACCCTCCTGTGGGCGAGGGGATGGAAGAGACGCTGGTGAAGCTCGCGAGCTCTGATCTACATTTCATTAATGAGTTGGGGCTCAGCTTTGAAGAGATGAAGGCTGGTGGTTGCCGCACGGTAAAATGTGGCGAGCGCGAAGCGATCGAACTCTGCTTCAATCGCGATGGCACTTGGTATCATCTTTATGTGATGCCACACAAAAAGAGTCGTGGTCCTTTGCTCGCAAAATCTAAGTCTTACTTTCTCGCGATGAGCGATTCGGCTGCCGCGGTTTGGACAGATGGTGATTTCGAATACGCGCTCGTGAGTCCCAAGGGGATGAATGATTTGAAGGCCTTGGCAGGATAAACCCGATTCAATCGCGGGAGTCGTCGTCAGATGGCGGGGCCTCCCAGCCGGTGTCGTCATTGTGGGGGAGCTGTTCGAGATCGGCGCGCAATATACTATCGAGATGGCTGATGTGCTCGCGGGCTCGGCTGAAATATTCGGGATGATCCGCTTCCATTTTGGCGAACTCAACTAACGAGGCTTCTTCGTGTTTACGGAATATTTGCGCTTGTCGACGGGCTTGATTGGCGGGTAGCCCGAGTTGATGCAGGGCTTCGGCTCCGAGTTCCAGGGAACTTCCCAGCGTTTCACGGTAAACGTGTTCCACGCCTTCCTCAAGCAAGTCATAGGCATGGGGACGGTCCACGGCGCGAGCGAGTATTTTCAGCCCGGGAAAATGGGTTTTGATGAGTTTAACCAAAGCGATGGATTTGGCGCGATCGGCCAAAGTGATAATGAAAAGGCGACAACGTTTCGCTCCGGCCGCATGCAGGAGTTGGAGCCTAAGAGCATCGCCGTAGTAAACTTTCATCCCGAGCTTTCTGAGCACATCCACCTGATCGGAATCGTGATCGAGAACCACGGTCTCGATCTTGTTCGCGTAGAGTAGACGCCCTACCACATGACCGAAACGGCCGAAGCCTGCGATGATGACGCGATGATTGGTGTTGGGCATCTCATCAGCTTCACGTTCAGCCGGTCGCGTCTTGCGGGAGAGATACGGCTTTGCGACGTGCTCGTGGAGCAAAAATAACAGCGGCGTGATCGCCATCGAGAGCGCAACGGTCGCAACCAAAGGTGCCGTCTGCTCCGAAGTAAGAATTCCATGCGAAAGAGAGAAGGAAAAGAGCACGAAGGCGAATTCACCGCTTTGCGCCAGAGCGAGTGAGAAGAGTAAACCGTCGGATGTGTTTAATTTGAAAATTCGCGATAGAAAGTAGAGCAGTGCGAACTTAAGCAGGACCAGACCGAGCAGGAGGCCGAAGATCAAACTGGTGTGTTCACGTAGATAGACGAAATCGATTCCAGCTCCGACGGTGATAAAAAACAGACCGAGCAAGAGTCCCTTGAAGGGTTCGATATCGGCCTCCAGCTCATGACGATATTCACTGTTGGCGAGGAGGACGCCGGCCAAGAAAGCTCCCAGCGCGGGAGAGATTCCGACGGTCTCCATCAATAAGGCCACACCGACCACCAAAAGTAGGGCTGTCGCGGTAAACAACTCGCGCAGGTGCGTCGTTGCGATCAGGCGAAGCAGAGGGCTCAGAGCGTAGCGTCCGGCCAAAACGATTAACCCCACGACCCCCAATACACTCACCGCCTGAGCCCACCCAGGCAGGTGATCGATCAGACTCTCGTGGTGACCTGACTCGACGACCATGGTGGGTGCCGCCAAGGCCAGCAAAGGCAAGATAGCGAGAATGGGGATGACCGCGATATCCTGGAACAGCAGGACAGAGAAGATGGATTGTCCGGCGCTCGTTTTGATCAGCTGTTTCTCGTTGAGAGTCTGCAAAACGATCGCGGTCGATGAGAGCGCGAGCGTCATCCCGACGGCGAGGCTGGTTTTCCATTCGTAACCCGCGGCGATACCGCATCCGGTGATCGCGGCTGAGGTGAGGATGAATTGTAGTCCGCCCAGGCCCAGTAATTGAACCCGGAGTTGCCACAACAAGGTCGGGCGCAGTTCCAATCCGATAATAAACAGCATCATGACCACACCGAATTCCGCGACGGACTGCACGCCGCCCCCTTGGTTTCCCACTAATGCGAGGACATTGGGTCCGATAATTACGCCCGCCAAAAGGTATCCGAGCACCGAGCCGAGCCCAAATCGTTTTGCAACCGGCACCGCGACGACTGCGGCGGTGAGGTAAATGAAAGCTGTGAGCAGAAACGAATTCATGGGGCGAGATTTAAGGCCTCCATGTTTGCGTTGATCGACGGCCAGTTGGAAACGTGAGCGGGATCAATTTTCCGTGCGGCTAGCGCTGCGAGAACTTGGCGGTATTCTACCGCGTGCTGCTCGATTTCCTGGTCCGTTTTATGAACCGCCCCATAGACCACGAAAGGAGGGAGGTAAGTCATGCCACAAAGATGTGCAGTCTGGTCGAAAGGAGCTAAGAACTCCCGAATGCTGAATCGATTGCGACCATCCCGAGTGTAGGAAGATTCCGGTCCGCCCGTCGTGGTCGTAGTGAGTAGGTATTTGCCCCGCAGTTGATGCTCACCGTCACCATATGCCCACCCGCGCTGCAGCACGGCATCGAGCCACTCTTTGAGTAATGAGGGGCAGCTATACCAATAGGAAGGATGCTGGAAGACGATGATATCGTGCTCTCTTAAAAGCTGCTGCTCCGCTTCCACATTGATATAGAAATCGGGGTAGGCTTCGTAGAGATCGTGAAACGTGACCTCTTTGATCGTTTGCGCAGCATCAGCGAGTTTGACGTTCAGACGAGACTTCTGTCTGACGGGATGAACGAAAATGATCAGGATGCGGGCAGATGCTGACATTAGAAATGAAGCTGCGATCTGGTTAGAGGGGATGCGGTAGGGGACTTCTAAGACGCTATGGTTTTAGGTCTATGATGACAATCTTTGTTGGGTTCGAATTGATCTGATCCAGTTTCAAGTCGTCAGAAAAGCGCTTGGTTGTTGGGCGGTAGCTGGTATGGCTGCCTATCAGCACAATGAGTAAGCGGGCCTTCACAACACTGCGGCAGTTCCCATGGTCACCACTGGTGTGCTTTGGGTTGGCATGGTTGTTGATGCAGGCCGAGCCGATGAAGCAGCTCGCGTGGCGAACGCTCGATTGGCGCATCAAGTTACGCGCCCATTTCCAGGAACCGCCTGATCCTCGTGTGGAAATAATTCTCTTTGGTGATGAGACGGAGATGCATCTCATCTCTTGGCCGCCGGATCGCGCTTACCATGGTATGCTGGCGGAGTTGCTCTCGGTGGCAGGGGCGAAAGTGCAGACGTGGGATGTGATTTTGGATAGCTCGCGTGAAGGAGAAGGCGATCTGAACATGAGTTACGGAGTCGCGGCGGCGATGGAGCGAGGATCGCAGGTGATTACCGGTAGCCTGACTGATCCGGGACCGATGAATAACGATCCGGAGTTCGCCGGCCCGACCAATCCGCTGATGAATGTGACTGGCGACATCAGTGGAGTTTATGGCGATGATGATTTGATTCTCCCATTCCCTCTGCTCAGAAGTGTGAGCTGGCATGGGATAGTGGATGCACCCAGCGGCAAGGATGGGATTATTCGAGAAATGCCACTTGTCGTGCGTGTGGGCACGGAGCTCTACCCTTCGCTTTCACTGCAGACCTTGATGGCCTATTACGGCGTCGAGGCTGATGCGGTTAAGGTGAGATTGGGCGATGCGGTTACGTTTCAGACCCAGGAAAGTGAGGTGCGGATTCCGATCAGCTTGGAGGGAAAATATTTCATCAATTACCGCTATGATCATGACGATACGGTGCCGGATTTCTCGACCCGTTCGTATGCCGAGGCGTTATTGAAATTAAATAGCTTTTACGTGGATGGGGTGCAGGACGGTCCGCCACCGCCTGACTATTCCGATATGATTGTGTTTATAGGCCAGACAGTCACCGGTCGTGCGGATGCTGGACCGACACCTCGGGGTGCGTATTCACCTCTCGTGCTGATGCACGCGAATGTGGTGAACAATGTATTGACGAATGATTACGCCCGCAAAGTGCCTGATTGGCTCGCGTGGTGGGTCATGATCGGGCTGACCTATTTGTGTGTTTGGCTTGCGCTGAAAAAGTCGATGCGACTGTTGGCAATCGTTTCGCTGTTGGTGATCGTTGCTCATCTCAGCTTCGCGTTTTGGGGATGGATGGGATGGAGCCTGTGGTTTCCTTGGGTCGGACCGCTCATTGGTGTGACGGGATCGCTGCTTGTCGTGATTGGGCGCAGAGTGCGACAGGAGCAGAAGGCGAAGGCGGAGATTCGTGGTATGTTTGGCTCCTATTTGTCGCCGGTGGTGGTGCAGAAGATGGTCGGATCGTCCTCCAAGCCTGCGCTCGGCGGAGTGACTGAAGAGATCACGGCCTACTTTTCGGATATTCAGGGCTTCTCGGCGTTTTCCGAACAGCTGTCGGCCGAGCGATTGGTTGAGTTGCTGAATGAATACCTTACGGCCTGCACTGATGTGATCCAACATGAGCATGGCACGCTCGATAAGTATATCGGTGATGCGGTGGTCGCGATGTTTGGGGCGCCGGTGGAGTTGCCCGATCATGCTTATCGTGCCTGTGCGACCGCGCTCAAAGTGCAGGACAAATTGGGTGAGCTTCGTCAGCGATGGACCGCTGAGGGCGATAAATGGCCCGAGTTGGTGCGATCCATGCGCACCCGAATCGGTCTCAACACCGGGCCTTGTATGATTGGGAACATGGGGAGTCGTATGCGATTCAGTTACACCATGATGGGGGATGATGTGAATCTTGCCGCGCGGATGGAGTCAGGTGCGAAAAGTTGGGGTGCTTATTCGATGTGCACAGAGGTCACCAAGAAAGCATGTGAAGCACACGCTGGAGATCAGATCGTTTTTCGCTCTTTGGGACGTGTGGTGGTTAAGGGACGATCTCAGGCTACACCGATTTATGAAATTGTCGGGTTTCGAGAGTCACTCTCCGAAGATACCCGCGACTGTCTCGCCATATTTGCTGACGGGCTTGAGCACTACCATGCTCGGGATTGGGAAAAGGCTGAGACCTGTTTCCGCCAGAGCGCGGAGAAAGAGTTCCATCTACCGGGCAGGGATCTTGGGGTGTCCAACAATCCTTCCCTCGTTTATCTCGATATCGTTGCTCAGTATCAAAATGATCCGCCTGAAGGGGATTGGGATGGAGTCTTCGTGATGAAGGGGAAATAAAGGCATGCTCCTAACGATTGAATATAAGAGCCTTAGCTGTTTGTAGGTTTACCTGAACGAGGCTGTTTATACTTGCTCGTAGGAGGTAATGGCAATGTTGTGGCAACAACCATCCTAGTTATCCCATGAAAAATATATTCAAACTGTTTTTGTCTGCGATTCTCTTGAGCTGCACAGTGCTGACTACTCAAGCTGCTGACTCGCAAGCGACCGAAGCTACGGTTCTTCGAGTCCAAGGTTCAGCTACAGTTTTACTTCCGGGCGCGAGCGATTCTGTTCCCCTTACCGTGGGAATGACTGTGCCCACTGGCGCGACGATTACTACTGGCGCTGGCTCGGAAGTTGACCTCAAACCCTTTGCTGGAGGTATGACGGCAGTGAAGGCAAATACTAGGGTAGATATCGAGGAGCTTTCCGTTAACAAGAGCCGTTCAGGAAAAGTCACGAAACAGACGGCAAAACTAAATCTTCGATCCGGAAATCTGATTTCAACTCTGGATCCCGCTCGTAAGGCGATCAATAACTACGGCATTCGCACCCCGAAGGGAGTTGCCGCGGCCCGTGGCACGGTCTATGCGGTCTCGGTCAACCAGACCGGCTCATCAGTAGCTACTTTGACGGGCACAGTTACGCTAACCCCTGTATTGCCCGGAGGGGGCTTTGGCGTTCCTATTGTCGTCGATATTGGCACGGGCATGGTCATCTCGGGAGCGCCGGGACAAACGGCCGGAACGCCCGTGTCCCTGTCATCACTCATCGCTGATGAGGCTGGAACTGGTAATACCGGAGAAGGATCAATGACTGAGGCTATTTCGCAGGCTGTGACCACCGTATCTAAAGCTGTGGCTTCGGGTGACAGTTCAGCCGTTGGAGCGAGTGGAACTTCGGCTGCTTCGGTTTTGGCCGCGGTAGTCAATGTGGCATCGAGTGCGAATCCAACTCAAGCTTCGAACTTTGCGTCTCAAGCGGTGACTGCGGTGACTTCGCCTACGTCGGGAATTTCAGCAACAGCGGCCGCAACTGCAGCCGCCGCCGTTACTGAAGCAGCAGTGCAGGGCGCAGTGAAGACTACAGTGGCGAATGGTGGGGATGCCTCTGCGGTCTCCACGATTACCAATACAATTGCTTCATCCGCGGTGACGGCGGCGTCGGCATCGGGAACCTCCACAACGGCCATTGCTACGGCTGCTGCTCAGGGTGCGGTGACAGCAACTCAGGGAACCACCGTCGCTGCACCTACCACCGTCACTGTTAACGGGACCACGACGACGGTAACACCCACCACCACTACCACCACTACTACTTCGACCCCGATCACGACGGTCGATACGACGTTGATTAGCCCATCCAGCTAGTCCTCAACATAGAGATCAAAAAAAAGGCGCACTGCGGTGCGCCTTTTTTTTGGCTGATTGCTGAGAATCAGTGCCTGACGTTTCCGGCGGAAATTATTCTTCCAGAAACGAGCTCTGCTGGGGCTCTTTCGAGGCGCGAAGTGCGGCCTCTTCTTCCGGGGACATATTCAAGTGGCGCGGAGGTTTCGAAGTTTTCTGCGACACGGCCAACTCGCGATCAGCGACCACTCGATCACACATCGAATGCAGATGCATCCGTAACCAGCGTGCGGTGCTGCTCTGGGCCGTATAATCGGCAGGGCCGTAACCGTGGATCCGGGCAGATTGGAGCAAACGGTCGTTTTGCTCGAATTCACCGCTGTGATCTGGGTTGTAAACGCCGTAAGTGCGCCCCCCACCGCCTTTGACTACCGAAAAGCTCGGGATGTCACTCGGACCATCGGCGATGTAGATCATGTTCTGAAAAGGAATGCGTCGATCCTCCGGTTTCACGTTGGAGTTTACATCAATCGCGGAATTTTTGTTGGTGCCTTTATTGATCTCGTAGAGGGCGCGCGTCTTGGTCGTGTTGTCGATCACCATGCCGATTTGGGCGATGACGGCTTCCGCAGAAATGGTCATTTCGTGCTGATTGAGGAATCCGGGTTGAAGCGGATTCTCGATAAACTCGCAGCCCCAGATGCCGTCGACATGTTCGGCGATCGCGCTGCCGCGCACCATCTCGGCTAAACCAGTGCTCACGATATAGTGTTCCAGCTGGATCTCGTGTTTGCGATACTCCGGCTTCTCGCGGACGTAGGTTTT
Organism: Cephaloticoccus sp.; assembly: GCA_034669935.1. GTDB lineage: Bacteria > Verrucomicrobiota > Verrucomicrobiia > Opitutales > Opitutaceae > Cephaloticoccus. The sequence goes on along the minus strand of JAXMOJ010000009.1, from coordinate 71,619 downwards.
GGCAAGGTTGAAGAAATCGGGGAGGCCGGGATAGAATTCGATGTCGGCCCCGTATTGCTTGAGCATACGGTTATTGAGTCGGCCGAATTTACCCGCGAGCACGTAGGTGAGTAGGTGATTGAGATAACTGATCTCGCCAGAAATATTGTAGCCACGCTGCCGGTAGTTTTCATGCAGGGCATTAGTCTCGGCCCAGAACGTGTTTTCATCGACTCCATGGCGACGGAAGAGGGGCGCCTGCATATAACCGGGGATTAGCGTCTTGTCGAAATCCCAAATACAGGCGATGGTGTTTTGCGTGAATAACGTTGCAGGCATTGCGAATCAGCATCGATAGGGTCGTTCCCATCGAAAGCTTAGCTATTACTTAGAAGCCGCATCTCGCGGTTCACGCAATTCGCAAATCACACACACACTTTTTCCTTATGGAAGCCCTGCCAGATATTTTTCCTTTTCAAAACCGCTACGAAGAACTCACCGCCGAGATGGGCGATCCGGCGTTTTTCAATAATCCACGTCATGCCGCCGACGTCGGACGAGAGCATCAACGCCTCGCTGAACTGCTCGAATCGCATGAGCGCTATCGCAAATTGCAGATGAATATCGAGGAGGCGGTCACACTCTCCAAAGACGGTCAGGCGGATGCGGAGTTACAGGAACTCGCTGCTGAAGAGCTTCCTGAAATGCAGACAGAGCTGTCGGAATTAGAAACTTCGATTCTTGGTGCGATGATCCCGGCCGATCCGACTGATTCACGTGATACGGTGGTGGAAATTCGCGCGGGGACGGGTGGCGATGAAGCGAGCTTGTTTGCCGGGGAGCTCTATCGTGTATATGTGAAATACTCCGAACGGATGGGGTGGAAGATTCAACCCATGAGCAGTAGCCCGACTGAGCGTGGTGGCATGAAGGAAGTTATTTTCCTGATCACGGGCACGGATGTTTATCGGCAGCTCAAATACGAAAGCGGTGTTCATCGCGTGCAACGTGTGCCCGTCACCGAAGCGAACAGTCGTATCCATACCTCAACGATCACCGTTGCGGTTTTACCGGAAGCCGAAGAAGTGGATATCGAAATCGATCCGCAGGATTTGGATATTTCCGTCTGCCGTGCGAGCGGACCCGGTGGGCAAGGGGTGAATACCACCGATTCGGCCGTGCAGATCATCTACAAGCCCACTGGTTTGATCGTGGTGTGCTCCGATGAGCGTTCGCAGATCAAGAACCGCGCACGCGCGATGACGGTTCTGCGCTCCCGCCTCCTGCAGCAGAAGCAGGATGAAGAGAAAGCCAAGTATGCGAACGAGCGACGTGATCAAATCGGCTCCGGCGATCGCAGCGAACGCATTCGCACTTACAATTTCCCGCAAAACAGAGTCACCGATCATCGTATAGGCCTTACATTACAAAGTCTTCCCGAGGTGATGGAAGGAGATATCGAGCCCCTGATCACAGCACTCCAACGAGCCGACCACGCCCAAAAGCTAGCAGCACTAAGCGACCAAGTATGAGCAAATACTATATTCTATCAAGGGGGTCAGGCCGATAAATGTTGATTTTTAAAGCATCTCTTCCCTGTTCCTTCGGTTATCAAGCGCAAGCTGCTCTTAGATCTAGTAATCAACAATTATCGGCCTGACCCCTTTTAGCATGTTTACAGTTTTGGAGATTATTAAGAGGACGACTGGTTTCCTTGATGGCAAAGGGGTTGAGAATGCACGGCTCAATGCGGAACATCTGGTCGGGCATGCACTTGGGTTGCCGCGGATGCAGCTGTATCTGCAGTTCGAACGTCCGCTCGATGACGAGGATCTTGAGAAGATCCGACCGCTGGTGCGGCGTCGTGGACAACGTGAGCCACTTCAATACATCTTGGGCACGACCGAGTTTTTTGGGGTGGAATTGAAAGTGGATCCGCGCGCGTTGATTCCGCGTCCGGAGACAGAACATCTTGCTGCACAGATCGTGGAGAAACTATCTCATGCTCCCCAATCAATTCTCGATTTGGGCACCGGTTCGGGCGCACTCGCGTTGTCTCTGGCGCAGCATTACTGTGAAGCAAAAGTGCTCGCGACGGATGTCAGTGTTGATGCGGTCGCGCTCGCGAAAGAGAACACGGTTGCGCTGAACCTCTCAGATCGAGTGGAGGTGCGAGAGTCGGATTGGTTTACAGCGATTGATGACAACGCGACCTACGATTTGATCGTCTCCAATCCACCATATCTTTCGGAGCAAGAGACTCGGGAAACTTTGACTGAGGTGAAGGATTATGAACCACGGATCGCATTGACGCCCGGTGGATCTGATTTGGGACTGGAGTCCTACGAGATTATAATTCGAGAGGCACATAAGCATCTCGGGCCGGGAGGTTTACTCGCGATGGAAACGGGGATTGCCCAGCGTGAATCTCTCGATGGGATCATTTCGCTTTCAGAGTATGCTCGGCACGAATTTGTAGCCGATCTTACTGAGCGCGAGCGATTCGTCTTCGTCTGGAAGGCCTAACCCTGTTCGTCGGTGATGGCGGTAAGGGGTTGTCGATTGCTGGCCCATTCTTTTTGCGACTTGGCCAGTGAGATCGCGTCGTTGATCACGCGAAGTGATTCGCGCAGATGGATGTCTACCTTGGCATAAGAATCGTTGTCGTCTGTGCTGAGGACTTCGTTGTTTTTCTCTTCCTCGGTGGTCGGCTCGGCTTTGATGCGGGCAGGAGGTTTTGGCACGAGGCGAAATTCCTCGAATGGATAATCGTTCTCCGCGAGTTGATCCTTGGTTTCCTGCATCATATCCCGGAAGGCTTTGTCCTGTTCCTTGCGTGTCTGCCGTGCTTCGAGATTGAGAGAAATTAGTTTCTCTTCCTGGCGGGTTTTGAACCAGGCGACACTTTCCTCAAGGTATTCGAATTCGGGCATGATTTGCCGACGCTGCTCACTCGAATGACGGAGCAGCGCAAGCAAGTGCGGATCGAGCGGGCTACCTCGGAGATTACTGGTGGGAATCTCGTCCCAAACCAAAGCATGAGGTAGGTCGCGTTCGCCGATCTTCAGAAAATCTCCGATTGAGGGGAGGGTGATGTCTGGAATCACTCCTTTGAGTTGGGTGGAATTTCCGTTGGGCAGATAGTATTTTTGGACGGTGAGTTTCGTTGCGCCGGTCTTAAGCGGTGAGCGCGTAAACTGGGGCACGTAACGTTTCATCTCGACGACGGTTTGCACTGAACCTTTGCCGTGCGTGGAACTATCGCCGATGACCACTGCTCGTCCGTAATTTTGCAACGCACCGGCGACGATTTCTGAGGCAGAAGCGCTGAAACGATCCACGAGCACAGCGAGGGGGCCTTCATAAGCGATGCTGGCATCCTCATCGTTATCTACCTGAATCTGGCCGGCGTAATCTTTCACCTGCACAACCGGGCCTTGTTCGATGAAGAGACCGGTGACGTTGATCGCTTCGGTGAGATATCCACCGCCATTGCGACGCAAATCGAGCACCATGCCCTCAATGCCCGCGGCTTTCAGTTGGTCGATGAGTTTGGCGACGTCGCGCGAGGCAATAGAATCGGCGGTCTCCGGATCGCCATCGTCTTCGGCGGCGTAAAAGGAGGGGAGGGTAATCACACCAATGGGCACATCAATGCCGTTTTCATCAGGCACTTGGAATACCGCGGCGTGAGCGCGCGCGGAGTTTAATTTCACAACATCGCGGGTGATGACGACCTCGCGTCGAGCGGAATCAGCACCATCGGCGGGCTGGATGGTGAGATGAACGTTGGTGCCTTTTTCGCCGCGAATCATCTGCACTATTTTGCGTAGTTTCATGCCGATGATTTCGACCGATTCGCCTTCGCCCTGAGCCACGGCCAGGATCCTGTCATTGGGTTCGAGATGCTTGCCGAGATCAACGGGACCACCGGGCACGATCTCTTTAATCACGCAGTAATCGTCTTCCAGGCTCAGGAGTGCACCGATGCCGACCAGCTCGAGTTTCATTTGGATGGCGAAATCTTCGTAGGTATCGGCTGAAAAATATGTGGAGTGGGGATCGTAGAGGCGGGCGATGGTTGAGAGGTAAAGCTCGGCGAGTTCGTGTCCTTCAAGATCGGCGACGTTTTTGAGCATACGCTGATAACGCTTGCGCACCTTCTCTTTGGCTTCCTCGGAGGTCTTTTCGTTGAGGAGTTCGGCGATCAGCTCGTATTCGATTCTCGTCCGCCAGAGTTCATCTGCGGCGGTCTGATCGGTGGGCCAGGGACTATCGCGTCGATCATATTGGTAGCGATCATGATCTGTGAAGTCGGCCTCGTTGCTGTCGAGATAGTTGAAGACCCAGTTGGCCCGTTCTTCGACTCGTTGCTCGTAACGTTTGAAGATATCGTAGGCGGCATCGATGTTACCGAGCTTCTTTAATTCCCAGAACAGTCCGGAGTTGAATTTATTTTCGAATTCGCGTTCGTCGCTTTGGAGGAAGAACAGGCGCTGTCCGTCGAGATTGCCCATGTATTCGCTGACCACCTCGGCGTAATCGCTGCTGCGCACCGCATCGCGATTGTAGTGCAGCTGTGACATCATCTCTATCATCACACGCACTTCCTTGGCGAGGGTGGGTGAGGTGGTGAACTTGCGATCGCTGACGGCGGAGGAAGCCGTGGCGAGCAGCCCCACCAGAAGAAGCGCGGAAATGGGGCGAGAAAAACGCGGGAAAAATGTCATGAATAGTCTTGGGATTCGAACGGGACGAAAATGTTTCATTGCTTGCGGATCGCCAGCGCAAAAGAGCATGGGCTAGCGACGGCTCATATTGTCGCGGGCATCATCGAGCACCTTCTTCTCCTCCGCCGTGAGCGAACCGAAGCCCTTGCTGTTGATCTTATCGAGGATCCGATCGACCTCGACCTTCAGGTCGGTTTTATTGCCCACGTTAACCTTATATTTCGGTGAGACCGAAGCGGGTTTCTTTTTTGCCCATTTGGGGAGTTCAAAACTAGAATCGCTACCCGGGATGTTGAATTTTCCGCTGTGAATATAGCGGAAGTAGAGCCAGCCAGTGGCCATTCCTCCGAGGTGAGCCGAGTGGGCTAATCCAAACGGGGATACCGCTCCCATCACTTCATAGAAAAGAAATCCGAGCAGGTCCAAACCGATCAAACCATAAGCCATATATTTGGGCTTGAGGCTGACTGGAATGATGAAGAAGAGCAGAAACGTGACCTGGCGATTGGGGTAGAGTGAGGCGAAAATGATGAACAGACCGGTTACTCCGGCGGAGGCTCCGAGCAGATAGTGATTAGATCCATTACTCCAATTCGTAGCGGTCCAAAGTAGACCTCCTGCGAGAACCGCGGTGCCAAAAAAATAGAGGAAGCGTTTATCGCCCATTATTGGTAGCAGCACGCGACCGATGAAATAGAGACCGAGGAGGTTGCCGACGATGTGGAGCAGATTTGCTGGGCTATGCAGAAAACAGTAGGTGAGCAAGGTCCACACCTTCCCCGATTTGAGTCCTTCGATCGTGACGGCAAAGGCATTCATGAATCCCTGACCAGCGCCAAACCAACGCAAAAACACAGTTTGGACGATGAAACCAGCGACGATGGCGATTATCAGCCAGACCAAGATGGAAGTCTTGGGCTGGGTGTAGTCACTGCGCATGTAGGGACGATCTGAGAGCATGTGTAGCGATCACCTAAGTCGCGCGGGCGAGCGAACACAAGTCAGCTTGAAGGTTTCTATTGGCTGCTCAGTTCGCCCAACCGAGCATTATGTCGCAAATTATGGCACACACCGCTTGACAGTGCGGCGCAAATTAACACTCAATCTGAGAACTTATGGCAGACAAAACAGATAAATGGGAGGAAAACGCAGCAGGTAAGTTCTACGTCGATCAGCAATGCATCGACTGTGATCTCTGTCGCGAAACTGCACCGGCATTCTTCACTCGTCACGACGAAGGTGGTTATTCCTATGTGCACAAACAGCCCGAGTCCGAAGAAGACATCGGTCTTTGCATGGAAGCACTCGAAGGTTGCCCGGTTGAGGCGATTGGCGAAGACGGCGCGTAATTAGCTCTCGCTGTTCGATCCATTTCTGAGCCCGACCGTTTCCGGTCGGGCTTTTTCGTGCCTGAATGAGTAGAGGCGCGTCTTTGACCCACCTACGAATCACCAAAGACTATTAAGGTGGGTCACAGAATGGCTCTGCTTTCCCCGGCGAATATTACATAAATATCGGTCTCTATCTATAACATGTAGAATAATTTACGTATTTATGTTAAGGTGAAATGTAAAATTTAATAACTAGGCCTTGTTTTCGACGATTCACCTGTTACCTCTCGGCGCAGATGAGATCCGTTTTGCCCATGTTCCTAGTTGTGAGTAGCCTGACACTTTCCGCCCAAACGGCTTTGGAAATGACTGAATTGGTGATTCACTCGCCGCGGATTGCGAATCAGGCCCCGGTGGCGACATTCGCCATGCCGGTGTCGGCGCTGCGCTACGAACCGCTCGTGGATGTGCAGGGGCGAAACATGGCCGAAGGGCAGGCAGATGTGTCGATTCGTGGGAGCACGTTTGAAAACACGGGCTTTCGCATTGGCGTCGTCACGATTCTCGATCCGCAAACGGGTCACTACTTTGCCGAGATTCCCGTGCCACCTGCCATGCTCGGTGCGCCGGATATTCTGACGGGTGCGGCCAACTCACTCGGTAGTATGAACGTGAATGTGGGCACGATCGCGTATGCGTGGCAGCCGATCGTCACTCGTGGGCAATTATCACTTGGCTTTGGGGAGGATAATCTGAATCGACAAGAGCTTTATCAAGGCTACGCGAGCGAGTCGAGTGGAGGTGCGACTTTCGGAGTTGATGTGGAGTATTCACGTTCATCCTCAGATGGATCCATCCCGCAAGGAGATCACGATTTCGAGCGGGTGGGCGGGCGAGCCCAATGGCGCACGGATCGCTCCCAGACCGATTTGTTCGTCGGTTATCAAACGAAGTTCTTCGGTTGGCCGAATCTCTACACTCCTTATGGCGTAGATGAAACGGAAAACCTTCAAACGGTGCTCGTGACTTTGAATCATCGGGCCGAACGTGAAACGGGTGGGTATGTTGAAGCGGGTGGTTACTACCGTCGCCATAGGGACGACTACGAATTTAACCGACATATACCCGGACAGTATAATCCTTATCAACACACCACGTGGTTGCGCGGTGCGGCGCTTTCCGGTCGTGAGGTGCGTGGCGATTGGGCGGTGGTTTATCGGGGCGAAGTCGCGTCGGATAAAATCGAATCCACCTCGCTGACCTCGGGGAGCTACTCGACACGACAGCTTCTCAAGTTTGCGCTCGCCGGTGAACATCAGTGGACAACGGAAGCTGGCGGTGCGTGGGTCGCGTTGGGTGGAGTGACCTTCGATGATACGAATCGCGATGATGGCGCGGTGTCGCCCGTCTTTGAATTGTCGCGGCACTTCGGGCAGGACAGTGCTACGCAGTCGATCTCGCTAAGTTATGTCGAAGCGACCCAGGTGCCCAGTTATACCGCGATCAATTCATCCGCAGCTGGCGGTCTGTTTCGGGGAAATGCGTCTCTGGGCCGCGAGAAGAGCCGCAATGTGGAGCTAGGAATCGCGGGCAACTACGGCGGGTGGCAGACCGAAGCGGCGATCTTTTATCGGCAAGATGACGATCTCGTGGATTGGACTTTCAGTAACGGCGTGACGGCGCGTTTTGCCAACGCCGTGGATATCGCCACGACAGGATTTGAGGTTGTGGGCCGCCGTGAATTCGAATGGGGCGGGGTGACGCTGGGCTACACTTACATGGAGAAGGATGAGGACTACGGTTCGACCACAATCGACGCGAGTTTCTACGCGCTGAATTTTGCAAAGCATCGGTTGACGGCAGCATTCACGCTGAAGATCAGCGCAGAATGGGAACTGCGTTTGGATAACGAAGCGCGGATCCAAGAAGAGAACCCGCTTCGTTCGGCCGGCGGCGACGAAGCACTCACAGGTGCATTGGCGATTGTGTGGCGTCCAAAGATGTGGCGAGGTGTCGAATTCGCGCTCTCGGCGGATAATTTGTGGGATTCCGATTTTCAGGAAGTGCCCTCGGTGCCAGCGGCCCGTCGCCAGGTGGCGTTGAGTGTGGCCTATGGTTGGTGAGTCGGTTGTCGGGAGATTGAGGAAATGCCTTTAACCGCCTCTGCCTCCTTATCGTAATACGTGAGGAATGGAGGGGGGGACGGGCCCAGCCACCCATAAAGTCGCATTTTGATAACTGAATGTTGATGGAGATCCGGTTACGGTTGGTAAGGGTAGGTGGTTGCGGTTTGACATCAGTGGTGGTCCGCAGGTGGCATGTCGCATGCAAACTAACCCCTTCCTCAATCCTGAGTTTGAAATTAAATGGTCGGCGCTGACGCCTGATCAGATCGAATCCGCGATTGAAGCGGCCTTGGCTCAAGCCAAAGCAAACATCGATGCGATCGCCTCGCAGGATATAGCCAACGTGACTTATGAGAGCACGTTTCTTGCACTCGAAGATGCCTCCGAAACGCTCGATCATGCGTGGGGCAAGGTCGCGCATCTGCAATCCGTCGCCGATTCGCCTGAGCTGCGCGATGCTCACAATAAAATGCTGCCGAAGGTCACCGCATTTTCCTCCGGCGTGCATTTGAATTTGGAATTGTGGAAGCGTTTAAAGGCATTCTCCGAGACCGCCGCTGCCAACGAACTCACGGGAGTTCATCGTCGATTCTTCGAAGAGACACTCGCTGATTTTCGACAAGCTGGTGCCGATCTTCCCGATGAGAAACGCAACCGGCTCGAAGCCTTGCAGGGCGAACTCGCGCAACTCACTCAGAAGTATTCCGAGAATGTGCTCGATGCGACTAATGCTTGGGAACTGATCGTAACCGATGAATCGCGCCTCGCCGGATTGCCCGATCATGCCAAAGCCGCTGCTTTGAGCAGTGCGATTGCCAAAGAGAAGGCGACGGATGATCAACCCGCGTGGCGTTTCACGCTGCAGCAACCCTCGATGGAACCGTTCATGGTTTATCTTGAGGATGACGGCTTGCGGCAAGAAATGTGGGAGGCCTCGTCAACAATCGGCGGCAAGGATCCGCATGATAACACTGATTTGATTCGCAAAATATTAGTGCTTCGCTCGGAGAGAGCGGAGCTACTGGGGAAGCCCCACTTTGCCGAGATCGAATTGGAACGCCGCATGGCGCAATCAGGAACCAAGGCGCTCGCGTTTATCGAAGACATGGAAGCACGCGCGGCCTCGGCCTTCGCGGACGATAGCCGTGAGTTGAAAGAGTTTAAAGCAACGCAAACCGGCGAACCCGTAGCGCCGATGGCTCCGTGGCAAATGGCCTATTGGTCAGAGAAATTGCGGCAGAGTAAGTATGCTTTTGATGAAGAGGAGCTGCGCCCTTACTTCCCGATGGATCGGGTAATTGATGGTCTCTTCGATTTGGTGAACCGCATTTTCGGATTAGTGGTGACTCCACGTGAGAGCGGTGAAGCGTGGCATTCTTCGGTGAAGTTTTACGATTTGAAGAACACCGCCGGAGTGCATCTGGGGTCGTTCTATTGCGATTGGTATCCACGTGAATCGAAGCGTGGTGGGGCGTGGATGAACTATCTTATTACGGGGGGGCCTCAAGCGGATGGCACCCGGGCTCCTCATCTTGGTTTGATGTGCGGCAACATGACGCCTCCTGCCGAAGGTAAGTCCGCGCTGCTCACGCATCGTGAAGTTGAAACCGTTTTCCATGAATTTGGTCACTTGCTGCACCACTTGCTGGGCGAGGTAGAAATTAAATCACTCAACGGCGTGAATGTCGCTTGGGACTTTGTGGAGCTGCCTTCGCAGATCATGGAAAACTGGTGCTGGGAGCGGGAGAGTCTCGATCTGTTTGCCCGGCATCATGAAACAGGCGATCCGATTCCGGCCGAGTTATTCGAAAAAATGGTCGCGACGAAAAATTTTCAATCAGCCAGTGCGACGATGCGTCAGGTCGCTTTTGCGAAGATGGATTTGCTGCTGCATACCGATACGAAGAAGTATATCGCGGCCAATGATATTGAGGCGACGATGCGTGCCGATATCGCGGCATGTCTCAGCGACACCTCACCGCCGACGCCGACGATTATGCGCCGTTTCGGGCATATCTTCTCCGATCCGGTGGGATATGCCGCAGGCTATTATTCTTACAAGTGGGCCGAGGTGCTCGATGCGGATGCTTTTACGCGATTCAAAAAAGAAGGGATCTTCAACGCATCGACCGGAGCTGACTATGTGAGTAAGTTACTGAGCCGTGGAAACTCCGCTGATCCGATGGAACTCTATCGTGATTTCATGGGCCGTGAGCCGGATCCGCAGGCGCTGTTGATTCGGTCCGGACTGGTTTCGTCATGAGATGAATCAGTATCCAGATCCGCTGATAGTATTCAGATGATCCTATCTTGAACGGTGGTGCCTGCCTTATGATTTGAGGCAAGTAGCCGGCGGGGGGAGTTTCAACTTTCAGTGAATGATTTCATGCCGGTTATGATCGAAAGCGAAACAGAGTTGGCTCTCATCGGTATCCACCGAACCGTCGGGATAGGCGAGTTGGCCGGGATAGTCTGAGATGAGGTATTGCTCGTCCCAGCTTTGCATATCGTTGGAGGAAATCCACAGGGCGAGTGGATTGCGTCGGCCTATTTCGGATGTGGGATTGTGTAAAAGCAGAGTGCGTTGGTCACTTAATCGGAACAGGCGAAACTTACTGCTGGGATTGGGGATTAGCGTGCGTTCCCAGGCAGACCAAGTCCGCCCCCGGTCGTTGGAATCGCTGCGAAGCAATACCCCGGCCCCATCTGACCGCGTGAGCATGGAGAGCTGTTCGTTGTTGAGTTCGACCAGATTCACTTCTGACCAACCCCGGGCTCCGTTGAGGCGGGCTGATGACTGCCACTCGGAATCGGCCGAGGGGTGCGGGGAAATGAGCACTCCGTTTTGTGGATCAGAGACAACATTGCCCGTGAGAGGGCTGTCGGTCAGCTTGCCTCCGGGCGAGGCGGGGTAGAATTGATAAGGCAGCAGGTATTCGCCCCAGCTCGTCTGATAAAGGTTTCGAATAAAGGCTCGTTGTGGGAGAGGAGCGAATTCGCGGGGCTCAGTCCAGGTGTGGGCATTGTCGGAACTTTCTATGGTCGCGACGCGCCAGTCTGCGAATCGACCTTGGTGGAATTGGAGATACACCGTGATGAGCGAATCGATGACCGTGACTTCGGTCAGTAACACAGCTCCTTCCGGATTCCGTGCCACCACTGCGGGAGAACTCCACGTGCAGCCTTCATCTGTGCTGCGGCAAATCGCCACGTAGTTTTCCGAACTGGGCTCGATGATACCACCGGTGAGAAAGAAGACGGCTTGGCTTCCATCGGGCAGTCTTCGCCATGTGCTGTCGCAGCAAAGCGTGTCGGGATAAGTTCCTCGATAGACGACTGATTTGTATTCAGGCAGATGTTGAGAGGGAACGGACATTAAGGGGAAGGAGCACAAACTTTCTCCATGAGAAAATCAGCTACAGGTTGGCTCGGTTAACCCGAATTTAAAGATGTCCTTTAGCCCGTAAGAAAATACGTGACCACGCTGGAAACGTAACTTGCGAGTCCCAGCACAAGGAGGCAGATCTCGGCGAAGAACAGGTTCGTCTTACCGTTGCGGTAGCGGATCACACGCGTGATGAGATCAAGATCGTTGTCTCCGCGAAATTGAGAAACCCATCGAATGCGCAGACTGCCACCGAGGATGAGTAAGGTGGAGGAGAGGGTAGCGAGAATGCCGAATACCATGGCGTAGCGTGAAAAATCCCCAGACGCAGCGATCTTTGGACCGGAGAAACCGGTGATCGTGAGGGTGAGCGTCGTAATTGTGAGCATGATTTGTGCCCGAGTTTGTAGCACGAGGAATTGCTGCATGAGTAAGCTCGTGGCTCCTTTTAGCCCATTGTCACCCTGCACGGCGAGGAGTTGTTTGGCTTCCTCTTCCGGCGTGGCGTGCAGGTCGGGGGTGAATTCTGGATTTGCCATTTACAGGACGAGCGTGGCGACGCATTTAAGACGTTTCCATTAAAAATTATGATCATTGCAGATATTGCTAACCTTCCAGGGCGGACCTTTCCGGCTCGTCGTTATGGTCGCGGTTTAGTCGGCTCAGGCCCACAACCGATTCAATCCGAAAACTTCTCCATGGGCTACGTGGTCTTGGAACCAAATGGCGGTCAGGTGCCTTGGCACAATCAAGAGCAGGAGGAGGTCTATATGATCCTCCAGGGCACCGGCGAAATGTGCGTCGATGACGAAAAGTCTGAGATCAGCGCAGGTCAGATGGTCTATATGCCCCCCACCAAGTTTCACCAGCTCACCAACATCGGCGATACGCCTCTGCACATGATGTATTGCTACGTGCCGGGCGGCGATGTCGCCCACTGGCGTCAAGAACTCGATGGCACCCTGCCTCGCGCGGGCGAAGGGGATATTCCTCCTCTGCCTGCCGGTGCTCAACCGCAGTGCACCAAGGGCGAAGAGCCTTCGGAATAAGCGAAGAGATTGGCTTCTCCTCAAAACTGATTGTCATGGCGAGAAGGTCCCGTTCAGCGGGGCCGACGCGGCAATTCACGAATGGGTGAATTTGGGCGTGATTCGTCTTCGCGGATCGCCACGGCGCTCTCCGAGCACCTCGCGATGACAATGGGAAGTGCCTCTTAGCTCCCGCGAAACGCGCTCGGGCTTTGTCCGCTTTGTCGGCGAAACCAGCGCGCGAAATAGTTCGGATCTTCAAAACCGGCCACCGTGGCAGCTTCCGCGATGGTCGGTTTTTCGCGTAAGGCTTTCTGCGCGGCTTCGAGTCGCAATCGATTACGCATCGCACGAAGACCGAGGCCGGTTTCTTTTTTGAGACGTCGCGTCAGGTGATCGGGGTGGTAGCCGGACTGTCGAGCGACTTCGGAGAGCGTTTGGCTCTGATCGAGCAAGGGGCGCACTTTATTGAAGAGGGGAGGCGTCGAAGTTTTCGCAGTGTGACTGGGGGCTTGAGCGAGGAGTCGCGCGACCACGGCGATGATGGGAGGATAATCGGCGAGGGAAAGACGCCCTTTCGCCGGCACCTGCGCAAGCAGTCCATGGAGTTCGTTCAGCGTCTCAGGCGGTAGTCGGCGATAGGCCGAGCGCATGCGGGGCGCATTCTTTACCTCGTAATCGAGCACCAGACACACGGGCCGACTACCGTGGAGCACGGAAAAGCCGTGTTCGACTCCAGCGGGAATGATGAATAGATCGCCCGTGCTCGCGTGGCGTTTGCGCCGTTTGATCGTCTGCGCTCCTTCGCCGTCGAGGTAGAGAATCAGTTGCGCGTAGCCGTGCGCATGTGAGCTCACTTCTTCTTCACGATGTCGATTGAGCTGTAATTTGCGCAGGACGAAACCGAGAGCGTGAATCTCAATTTTCTGAATAAGGATGGGACTCCAAGCGGGCATATCGGATTTGTGCTAGTCAAAGTCGGTTATGTTCTAACGCAAGCTTTCGGGAATCTCTAAACTTCTCGCAACTTCAACCCCGTAATCCCTTATAAAAAAATGACCACACACAAAGTCGGTATTATCATGAATGGCGTCACCGGACGCATGGGCACCAACCAGCACTTGTTGCGTTCGATCAAAGCGATCATCGATCAAGGCGGCATCAAGCTGAATGACACGGAAGTCATCATGCCTGATCCGATTCTGGTCGGCCGCAGTGAAACCAAGCTCGCGGCTCTCGCCAAGCGTTCCGGGATCACCCGTTACAGCACGGATCTCGATGCGGCTCTCGCTGATGAGGGCAACACGGTTTACTTCGACGCGACCCTTACCGGTCAACGTCCCAATGGCGTGCGCAAGGCCATCGCCGCCGGTAAGCACATCTATTGCGAAAAGCCCACCGCCACGACTTCGGAAGAAGCCGTTGCTTTGGCGAACGAAGTCACCGCCGCCGGCCTCAAGAATGGCGTGGTGCAAGACAAGCTCTGGCTCCCCGGTTTGCAGAAGCTCCAGTATCTGATCGATACCGGTTTCTTCGGAGAAATCCTCTCCGTGCGCGGCGAGTTCGGTTACTGGGTGTTCACGGGCGAGCACGAGAAGCAACTCCAACGTCCTTCTTGGAACTACCGTAAGGAAGACGATGGAGGCATCATCGTCGATATGATCTGCCACTGGCAGTATGTGATCCAGAATCTCTTTGGTGACATCAAGAGCCTCACTTGCCTCGGCGCGACTCACATCCCTGAGCGTCGCGACGAACAGGGTATCCCCTACAAGTGCACCGCCGACGATGCCGCTTACGCGACCTTTGAGCTTACCAACGGTGTGATCTGCCACTTCAACTCTTCCTGGTGTGTCCGCGTTGATCGCGACGATCTGCTCACACTCCAAGTTGACGGCACCAAGGGTTCCGCCGTTGCCGGTCTCCGCGATTGTAAGGCTCAGTCCAATGCGGCGACACCTCGTTGCACTTGGAATCCTGATATCGATAGCCCGATCGACTTCGCGGAAGGCTGGACCGGTGTTCCAACCAACGAAGTCTTCGACAACGCATTCAAGGTGCAGTGGGAACTCTTCCTCCGTCACATCGTCAAGGACGAGCCCTTCCGTTGGACTCTTCTCGAAGGAGCCAAGGGCGTGCAACTCGCGGAGCTCAGCCTGCAATCATGGGCTGATCGCAAGTGGGTGGACGTTCCTGCGATCGGATAACGGATTCACAGGTGGCTGGGCACGTCCCTGTGCCCGGCTCATTCGAATCGACGCGCAGATCCCGCTTTTGCGGGATGCGCGTCTTTTTGTATCTTCATTCAGTGGATTTATCCAGCGGGACAAACACGCAAGCAAGGTGGAGCGGCTTGTCCTCAAGACGCTTGCTGGAAGACGGAGTGCGCTCGACGGCGCGTTGAGGACAACGCGCGCCACCATTATGCGTAGTTGGTTGTAGTCGGCCTCGCTGAAGACGGGACGTTAGGTAGGCTGCTTGCTTGCAGGCGCTCTTCTTGGGGTTAGAAAATCCCGACTCTTTTCCAAAAGCGCGATTTGCACTGGCAAATCGCGCTTTTTGCGTAATGTAAAACGAACCTACCCATTCGGGTATCCACATTTATCCATTCTCAAAGATGACATCCACTCTCGCCGCAATGCTACTCACGCAGCCCATTATTATGGTGCTGTTGATTCTCTCCATGTTCTTCGCGATGTATGCGCAGTATCGTGTTTCCAGCGCGTATAAGAAGAACGTCAAAATTCGTTCACGTGGAAACATCAGTGGACGCGAAGCGGCCGAAGCCGTCATGGCTCGCGCTGGGATTAACGATGTAGAGATCACGGAAATCGGTGGTCACTTAACCGATCATTACGATCCGACTCACAAGAAACTCGCCCTATCCAGCGAGAACTATCGTGGCACCAGTTTGGCCGCGTTGGGCGTCGCAGCGCACGAAGCGGGTCATGCGATTCAGCACAAGGTCGGCTACTCAATGTTGAAGACTCGGATGGCGCTGGTGCCGATCACACAGTTGAGTTCGAAATTTCTACCCCTCGTGATCATCGGTGGTTTCTTCTTTCACATCACGGGACTGATCAATCTGGGTATCGGCGTTTATACCGTGTTGACCCTGTTTCATTTGGTGACGCTTCCCGTCGAGTTTAATGCGAGTAAACGCGCGAAGGTCGAGTTGGTCGGTCTGGGGATTGTCGATAAGGATGAAATGCCTGGTGTCTCCGAAACCTTGAATGCCGCCGCGCTTACTTATGTCGCCGCCTTCTTGGGATCGCTGCTCAATTTGCTCTGGTTGATCGCCGCCCGACGCGACTGATCGCTGCTACTTCATAAGTAGAAATAGGAGGCGGAAATTTGTTCTGCGGTAGATTGGGGATTGCTATGAGCCTATGGTGAGTCTGGCGTGATGCGAATTGCGAGCCACGTTGTTGTTGAGACAAATTTAGTCATGCATCCACTCAAACTCATCGCCTGCGACCCTATTGTGGGATTGCCACGCAAACCTTTCAGTTTGTATCGACCAGATGCGGCGGATCTTGCACAGGAACTCGACCGACTGCAAATCGCGGGAGCGGTAGTGCGCCATCGCCAGAGTCTTGAGAGCTTTCCCTACTTGGGTAATGACACTCTTTCGCAGGAGGTTTCGGCTCATCGCGATTGGATTCAGGCCGTGTGTCTCACGCCGGATGGGGCTCCGGATGACTATTCGTTGGACGCAACCATGGCCGTTGCTTTTGGCCGTGGCATGCGTGTCGCTTGGATTAGCCCACGTGAACACATGTTCTCCCCGCGTCCGTGGTGCAGTGGCGCATTGTATACTGCCTGCGTAGAAGTGCGACTGCCACTGTTGCTGGAATATTCTCAGGTCACCCTCGATGATGTGGACGAGATCATGACGGCACACCCGCAACTGCGACTTGTGTTGCTGCGCGTGCCGCGGCTCGGTCGCCACCGCACGCTCTACGCATTGCTGGAACGGCATCCCGGCTTGCATATGTGTCTGAGCAGCGCGTATTCCGTGCATGAAGGGTTGCCGGATTTAGTAACCCAATTTGGTCATGAGCGATTTTTATGGGGTAGCGGCTATCCCGAAGCCGAGGGCGGTGCAGCGGTCGCGTTGTTGACCTACGCCAATTTGTCTGACGCACAGCGGGCAGCCATTGCCCATGGCAATATCGAACGGCTCATCTCGGAGGTGATCGCATGAATACCCCCGACCTCTTCCATCAAGCTGGTCGCGAAGGCCACTCTCTTGCCGGAGAGCTGCTGATTGATGCTCATGCCCATATCGGTCACAGCCCAGACTTTCCCATTCTCCAACCGACAGCGAAGGCCCTCATTGCATCGATGGATCGTATCGGTATACAGCTGACATGCGTGAGTTCATTGCCGGCGATTTTTGGTGATGCCGAGCGGGGAAATGCGGTGTTGGCGGCGGCGATTCGAGATTATCCTGATCGCATTTTTGGCTATCAGGTGGTTGACGTGGGCTACCCGGAAAAGGTTGAGCAGCAGTTGGCCGAAGGTAAGGAGGCAGGCTTTCGTGGAGTCAAGGTATGGTCCTACGGTGCCCGTCCAGGCCTGCCATACAATCATTCGAATTATGAACCGGTGTTTGCTTATGCCAATGAGCATGCCCTGCCGGTGCTCGCTCATGTGTTCGGACCGGAACTCGACGAACTGGAAGGGCATATTAGACGGTTCCCAAGGATTCGCTGGCTCTTGGCGCATGTCGGTTCGGCCGAGTTGGAGAAATACATGCATTTTGCCCGGAACTATCCCACCGTTTACGTGGAGCTTTGTTTGTCGAGTTGCCCGCGGGGGTTAGTTGAGCACCTCGTGACAGCCGGATTGGAGGACAAGGTAGTCTGGGGCAGTGATGCGGTTTTTCTCGACCAAGCATCGCAATGTGGACGCGTGCTGTTTGCACAGATTTCCGTTGAGGCCAAACGCAAGGTCCTCGGTTTGAATGCACAGTATGTTCTAGGCTTGGAGACCAAATTATGAGCGGATTGTCCTTTGACCGGTCTTGCGGCCATTTACTGCGCTACCTGAAGACGTGGCAGGCGCCGAATGGTGCCCTGCATGGCGTGCATACGCATCCCGTATGGCGGATTCATCCCGCGGTGGTAGACAATCATTACACCGGCTATTCCGCGTGGGGCTCGCCAGGCCTGCTGGGGATGGCCGATCTCGTGGCCACTACGGGCCTGCCAGAAGTGGCGGCCATGGGGCGGGATTGGGTTCAGTATGTCCTCACGACGTTCATGGACAATGAGCGCTGGGACTGTTGCGGCGCGGAGCTTGGCCGGTCCTACAATGAAGCCCCCGTTGATAATTTTCTGCAGGATTTTAGCCTTTGCTACTATGCGCGTGTGGCGGGGGAAACCCTCGACAAAGTAGACCGGTCTCGCATTGGCGATATGGTGCGGCGCAATCTCGAGAGCTATCTGCGGCTTGGGGGCAAGCCCGAGTCTGATGGGCACCTGCTGGTGAGCACGGTCAATCAGGACTGTGCGGGAATTCGGGCGATGTGTGAGTGGATGCTCACCTTTGGCGAAGACCGTGAGTGGCGTGAGTTGGTGCTGCGTGGGCTGCGTGTCCATATCCGCGAGCACCTTGTGTCTGGCCTGCCCGATGCCGAAAGCAGCGGCTTTTTGCGGGCGAGTAATCTGCCCGATTACATTGAGCCGGCTGAATACTATGGCATCATTTTGCCTGCCTTTCTACATGGCTATCATCTGAGCGGGGAACAGGTGTTTCTAGACGTGGCGGTGCAGTCTGCCCGGTATGTGATGCGTAATGCCTGGCGGGATGATCGCGGCTGCTTGCGTCTCCATCGCACCTGCGATCGCGTTAAGGGGGAATGGCTGGTCACCAATGCGCCCATGCTCGTTTCCGGGACCGGTTTGGTGTTGCGGGCCGTGCGAGAGGTCGCGGCGCTTACGCCGTTGCCTGAAGCTGAGGCCTTTCTTTCAGAAATGGACGCTACCCTCGGTTACTCTCAGAACGACTACGGTTTCATCACGGCAGCGACCGAGTGGCACGATGATTACGATCTGATCTGCGGCACTGTGTGGGAAGCGCACGATCTGGCCTATCTCGGCAGCCGCGTGCAGGATGTGGCGAGGTTCCAGAAGGCGCTGCATGAACCGGCGCCGGACTTGGGCATCGTGATCGGCTGGCACGACTTGTGGATGGAGAGCGTGAACCAATGGGCACTGCACCGGCCATGGTCCTACGGCATGAGCTATTCCGGCAATAAACACGGTATAGAAGGGGCTCCAGCAGTTCCCGCCTGGAGTAATCCGGTGCGACCTGAGATTCCCTTCCTGCCGGAGGTTAAGGTGCGAATGGTGGGGGCCGAGATGGTGATCTGCGCCCCCGACTACCCGCGAATCGCTGTCACCTCGATCTATGGGAAGAAGTGGGTGCGTGAGGACTGAAGAGGGCAAGCTTAGCGCATGTTACGCTGGATGAAGCTGAGTCCGTCGGTGTAGACGTCCTTGGGATCGTTGAAGAGGTCGCGCCAGACACGGGTGGCTGCAGCGAGGTCGGGCAGGGCGCGGCCGAAGGCTTCGATCACGATCCAGCGGTCGTATTGAATCTCTTTCAGGGTCGAGAAGGTCTCGACCCAATTGACCTGACCCGTCCCGGGGGTGCCGCGATCGTTCTCGCTGAGGTGAACATGCACGAGGCGATCACTGACAGACTTTAGCGCCGCCGGAGAATCCTTCTCTTCGATGTGAGCGTGGAAGGTATCCCACATCATCCCGCAGGCAGGATGATCGATTTCATCGGCGAAAGATTTCGTGTCCGCGGCCGTGGTGAGAAAATAGTTTTCGAATCGGTTGAGGTATTCGATCGCAAGGGTGATGCCGCAGGCTTGGGCGTGCTCCGCGACCTGCTGAAAGGTTTCGATGCCGTGTAGTCGTTCATCGCGAGTTGGCGCGACACCGCTGAAAACACCGAGTGGTGAGTGGAGAGGCCCGCACAAAACTTCTGCTCCGAATTCCGCTCCGCGATCAAGCACCAACTTCAGCCGATCAACGGCTGCTTGGCGAATGGTGGCATCGGGACTGATGGGGCTGACTTCAGGAGACATGACGGTCACGGCGGTTGAGCCCAGACCGAGATCGCTCAGTTTTGCTCCAAGCGTTTTGTAGTCATCTGAAGTGCCATCAAAAATCGGCACTTCGACGCCGTCGTATCCGGTCTTCTTGAGATCGGCAAGGAGTGAGTCGTGGCTGGCATCTACTTGAGCCGTCCACAGCAGGAGATTCATTCCAAATTTCATGAGGTGCCTTGGTTGAAATAGACCGCGAGTCCGTCTTTACCGGGCGCGACCACATCAAGTTTGCCGTTTCCGGTGAGATCAGCTACCGCGAAGTGGATACCTAATCCTTTGGTAGAGCCCATGGGACCAAAATCGACGACATGCTTGGCGAAGCATTCGCCGGTCCATTTGAAGATATACCAGCCGTAGGCATCCTTGTCTCCTTCATCTCCATAGGGATGACCACGGAAGCGTTTGCCCGTGATCAGTTCGCATTGGCCGTCGCCGTCGATATCGACCCATTGAAGATCATGATACTGGCTGCTGTAGGGATCGATTTCGTGGCGCGTCCAGGTGCGCTTGCCGGAGTCATCAATACTCTGCCCCCACCAGTTCAAGCCATAGCCGTGACCTTCCCCGAGGATGATTTCGTTTTTCCCGTCGCCGTTTAGATCCACGACGAGAATCGGCACGCTGGGGGCGCGACCTAGATCGAAATCGGGATGCCAGATCCATTCGTCGTTGTAAGGATCTTCGGGAGCTTCGAGCCATCCGTCCCTCAATACGAAATCTCCGCGGCCGTTGCCAGTGATGTCACCAAAGCCTAGCCCGTGTCCCTGATCGTGATTGTCGCGTCCGGAAAACTTGAGTTTATGCGCTGCGAATTTCCCCGTGCCTTTGCCGTCGGCATCGCGGATGAGCTTGTAGATGACGAGAGGCGCGCCGGGTGTATTGGGCACGATTTCCAATTCGCCATCTCCATCCACATCCCATGCGCGCGTGGATTCGATGCTGCCGGTTTCGGCGATGATATGGATCGGCCAATCTTGATCAGTGACCCCAGTGTTTTCTCGCCAGCGCAGGGTCTGCCCCCACCAGCCACCGGTGATAAAGTCGAGCCGACCATTCCCGTTGATATCCATTGGGATGGTCGAGAAATCGTCGTAATATTCGTCGTGCGCGGTCACGCCACCGATCTTGTGCTGTTGGTCGAAAGCCGGGCCTTCATACCAGAAATTGCCGCTGACGATATCGGGGATGCCGTTGCCGTTGACGTCGAAAACGCCGGCGGATTCGAAGCGTTCGGCGGAGAGAAGGCGTTTGGTGAATTGGACGGGCATTTTGGGAAGGTAGAAGGGTGAGGGGTGAAGTAAGAAGGAGGACGGCAGACTGGCCTAAAAAAAGCGCAAAACTCTCATCTGTGTTTTATGCTCACCATGCGCCTACTTGTCGCGCCGTAGTGCTTGGCGAAGGCGGATAGCCGCACGTTGGGTTACTTTGCTTAACGATTTTTTGCGTTCTTTGCGGCTATTCAGGTGTGGGTATTTCTTTGTCTGTTTATTAAATGACTACACTCCTTTGAGTAGGCGGATGTATTCGCGGGCGATGCGGATGTCCTCGAGGGCTTCCTGTGCGAGACATGGAGCTGGGGCTTCACCGCGCACAGCTTTGATGAAGTTGAGCGCTTGATTGCGCATGGCGTGCACCCACGGCATTTGAGGATGCGAGGTTACCGGCGTGGCTCCGTTGCCAGGATCTTTGAGGATTTCCACCGTGCCGGGCCGGTTGTGCGCAAGAGGGGCCGGGAGGCCGAGTTTCACATAGCCGCGCTGGAAGGCGACCAGCGCAGTTTCCTGCCAATCGACGCTGGTCTGGTAGGCGGCCATCTCGATGGTGCAGGGGACTCCACTTTCGCTATGCGCAATAAAGAGCACTTTGGCCGGATCGGCGTAGGTGACTTTGAAGGATTCGCCCAGAAGGTAGCGTAGAAGGTTGACCTGATGGATGTAGAAATTGACGAACGCCTCGTAGTCTTTCGCGGTTGATTCATCCATGTCTGCCGGCTTGGGATCTAGCTCCAGATTTGGGACGGGATCGTCAGTCTGGAGATTATCATTCCAGCCTCCCGCGACCCAATCGCCCGGTGGCATGGAAATACGAATGTATTTCATCGGCCCCAGCTCGTTGGTTGTTTTTAGCTCAGTGATGATTTTACGAGCGTAAGCGGTGGCGGGATCACTGCGCTTATGGTAGCCGACCATGAGCCAGGTGTTATTTTCCTCCACGGCTTCGACGATTTTTTCGCCTACTGCGATGGAAGCCGCGATCGGCTTTTCCGTGAAGATAGGCACGCCGGCTTGGGCTAGCTCGGGGACGAGGATACCGTGCCGGGTAAAAGGTTGAGAGGCCACGATGGCATCCACTTCTTCGTGGGCCATCATCTCTGCCGCCGTGCCATAGACCTTGGGCACGGCGTATTTGTTGGCGACGGCCTGGGCGAGTTGCGGTTGTAACTCTGCGAGGGCGACGACTTCACAGTCATCCCGCAGGGTGGCGTAATTGCGGAGATGGGCTGCTTGGCCCATATAGCCGACACCGGCGAAAGCGATCTTGATTCTGGGTTGGGGCATGAAGGGAAGTGAGAAGGTTGAAGGATGAAGGATGAAGTGGCAGGCGTGACACGTCTTTGCGTGCTACGGATGGAGAGGAGGAGTGGAAGAATTATGAAGGCTGAAGTAAGAAGAAGTGACACGTCCTTGCGTGCTCACCGATTGGAGGGGAAGGGGAAACTGACGATTCGAATATACCAGTATTCGGGACTGGCGTGAATGGTAGCGGTTGCCAAGACTTGTCAGAAATTGCCCCATGAAGGAAACGCCCCTTGAGTTTTTAGGTGGATCGGAAGTCATCCCCAAGAGGGGGTGGTCTATGCCAATGCACAGTCATCCGATGCATGAACTCATCGTTGTGCTGGGAGGCCGGATGCTACTCGAAACGGAATCGCAGGATATTCAGGCAGAGCCGGGAGACATTTTGTTCTATCGGGCGAGGATGCCTCATCGGGAGACTTCAGACGTGGCCGATCCGGTGAATACATTCTTTATCGCATTCAATGGTGATAATCCTGTTTTAGATGAGCTTCCTCTACGATTGCGTGATACTGATGCTCGCGTGAGGCAGATGGTTTCCTGGCTAGTTCGCGATCATCGATCAGGGGTGTCGCCGCGACAGCAGACCGTTTTGCTGGGAGCAGTGGTAAACGAGATGGATCGACTGTGGTCGACTCCGCTCAGTCCGTGGTTGATTGATTTGCGGGAGTATATGCGAAGCAGGCTTACACAGAAGATCTACTTGGCTGATCTTGCTCATCAAGTGGGTATGAGCAAATTCGCGTTTGTGCGAAAATATAAGCGACACTGCGGGCGCACTCCGATGCAAGATCTGCAACGCATGCGACTCAACCAAGCTCGCAACATGCTCTTGGCGTCAGGTCTGCCGCTTAAGGTGATCGCGCCTGAGGTCGGGCTCGGAGATGAGTATCAACTCTCGAAACTCTTCCGTCGTCATTTTCGACTTTCACCAAGCGAATTGCGCATGAGGTCAAATTTTGATCGGCAAGTCATGAAAAAGTAAGTGTCGACGCCTGCTGGAGAATTGTAATTTTTTAACTCATGCCTTCCACGACTCCTGTTGCAAAAACCCTCACTGGAAATTTCCCCATCGGGATTCGTCTGACTGGCGCTTTTATAGAGAGACCAGTAGCTGAGACAAAAGAGTGGGCGATGGCTCAAAGCTTTGGGTGTGTTGATCTAGCCGCGCAGCAACTCGCGACCGTGGGATCGTGGCAAGATGCCGGTCTGCCGGTGGGGACGATTGATCTCTTTGGTAGTGAATGGACAGGGATGCTATCCGCTGATGCCAATACGCGAAAAACGACGGTAGTTGCGGCGGAGGAAATGATCCGCGCGTGCGCGGCGGCGGGAGCGAAGATTATCTTTATCGTGATGCTGGCCGAGGACGTCACGCTACCGCGAAAAGAGACCTTTGGTTATATGGTTGAGACCTATGGCCAGCTGCGCGACGTGTTGGCGGAAACGGGTATTCGTTTAGCGATCGAAGGTTGGCCGGGCTGCAACGCGCAGTGCTGCAATCCCGAATCTTATCGTGCGTTTCTCAAAGAGATGAACTCGCCGCACTATGGGATTAATTATGATCCCTCGCATCTCATCCGCATGGGGATAGATCCCCTACGCTTCATCAAAGAATTCGCTCCTCAAGTGGTGCACATTCACGGCAAGGATACGTTGATCGATGCCGAGCGTCTCTACGATATTGGCCACGAACAAGACGCGGTCTTTGCGGAGCCTTTCTCCTTTGGCGGCGCGACCTGGCGCTACACGATTCCGGGTAAAGGCATCGCTCCTTGGACCTCTATTCTCAAAGAGGCGGTTTCGGCGAATTACGACGGATACGTTTCAATCGAGCTTGAAGACGAGGATTACAACGGAACGCTGGAAGGCGAGCAGCGCGGTTTCATCGCCTCACGGGATTTTCTGAAAACGGTTTGAGCCTGCTTAGATAGATCATGAATGAGAGCCCCGATAGCCAATCATTGCTCCCACTTCGAATTCGCCGGAATTAGAAATAGAGTTAGCACTATGGGTGTGTGAGACTCGGTGAAATCTGGCTTGCGTGTGGCTAGGCTCTGGTGCACATTCAAGTCAACACACGCGCCGTGCCGCTCGTCCGCAAGGGGGATGCACATCAAGGGCGCGTTTCTTTTTGCCCAAATTTGTGAGCCTAGGTGAAAGTTGAATAGCATGAGAGCCGCCTATCGCAAAACGTGGCTCTCCGTGGCGGAGCAGCTGGAGAAGTTGACGAATCGAGGCCTTGTGATCGTCGACCAAGATGAGGCGACCGACTTTTTGAGTCACCTCAACTACTACCGGTTCACCGGCTATGGATTGGCATTCGAGAAGCCACGTCATACCTACCTGCCAGGAACTACATTTGAACAGATTCGCCAAGCGTATGCTTTTGACTGTGCCCTTCGCGATCTTTTTACCGAGTCTCTGGAGCTGATCGAGGTCGATCTACGCACGACGATCGCTCACACCTTTGGAGAAAGCCATGGGCCTTTTGGTCACATTGATCCGAATCGTTTCTATCGCGCCGCTGACCATCCTGACTGGTTGGCCAAACTCCGAGGGGAAGCTAAACGATCTCGAGAGCTGTTTATTGAACACTACAAAGTCACGTATCAGGAATTTCCCGATCTGCCGATCTGGATAGCAACGGAAGTCATGTCGTTTGGCGCGCTTTCCCGCATGTTTGAAGCTATGGAAAAATCGGACCAGAAACGGATCGCCTCCCGCTACCGCATGCAGCCTCTGACTTTGGCTTCCTGCATTCACCATCTTGTTTACGTTCGAAATGTCTGCGCCCATCACTCCCGACTTTGGGATCGGGTCTGGGCGATCAAGCCTGACCTGCCGGCGGGTAAGCTCTGGAGCCCTCCGCATTTACCAGACAACACTCAATTGTTCGCCAGCTTACTGCTGCAATCGGCTCTGCTCCGCCAGATACCGGTTGAACAGAATTTCGTTCATGATTGGCGGCAGCGGGTTCAAGACCTGATCGAAAACCAACGGCCATCGTGTTCGAATCCCCTGAGGAAAATGGGCCTGCCGAACCAATGGCATCAACACCCGCTTTGGTAGGCCGCCTGCTCGCAGGCGCTGTAGCCTATGAGCCCATGCGTGAGCAAGCTCACAGCCTACAGCTTTCAGCTTATCGCTCAACCCACCTCAGTTAATCTTGCTGACCGTATCGCCCCAGCTTTCCAAGACCTCTTCCGGATCGCGATCCGGAAAGGTTCGTCGCATCACGCTCAGTAGCTTTTTTTGCTTGGGGAAAAGATCTCCCAACGCCGTTTGAAGTTGCTGCGCAGGATCCTCCGTTGCCGCGACCTGATCCCAAATTTTGTTACCCCGAACGGCTCGAGTGAGGGATTCGATGATCGCCTGACCGACTGGACCGAATCGTTTCACCGCCAGTTCGCGGAGCTTCCCGTTCAAAAACCGTTCGTCGAGCTCATGCTCCATTTCCTTGAGAATCCGGGCCATGCGATGGGCGGTTCCGGTTTGGAGAAACTTCAGTAAACGTGTTTCGAAACCCTCAGGGTTCGCTTCGTGATACGCGCTCAGCACTTCGGCTTGGCGCACATGGGTGGCGGAGTCCTGATAGGCATTTACGCCCAATCCATTCATCGAGTAATCATACTGCACCAATCCGCCCTTGTTGCGGATCACGAGCGTGAGCGAGGGATTCCCCATATGCATCACCGTGTGAATGAAGGCCTCCTCCGGCAGAATCGGAATGATATCACCGGGCGTGATTAAACGAAGCCCGGTGGGTTCCAACTCTCCCAATTGAATGCCGGGGACGGGCTCCTGATCCCGATGATAGAGAAACTCCGCCTCAATCGAGTAACCGGACAAAACTTGGTAGGCCCCGTAAAACCCATGACTGTGAATTGAGGTGCGACTGGGAAACCAGAACAGGACTTCCGCAAAAAACCGAGGCTCCTCGTAAACCACCAACGCAGGCTCTCCGAAACCACTGTGAAAATTGACCTGTTCCGGCAAACGCTCCCGTCCCAGCGCCCAATCGGCCATAAATTCGATACCAACTTCAGCGGGAGTAGGAACCTCCGCCAACACTTTGGCGGCCAGGTCGGGGAAGTTATCTCCCAATTCGCCTTCGCCGCAGCGCGCGGAAAGTTTTTCACCGATCTCTTTAAAGTAATCCATAACTAGGAATCATTCTTGTGCGATTGTTCCGCGACGCAATCTCCCGCAATCTATTCTGATGATTATCGGAAATGCGGTTTTATGCTGATCGATACGCTCCAAAAAGGAGCGATCGGAAGATGATAGGAGTCCCAAGATAGCAGGGAAGGGTAGAGGTTGGACTGTTGAGTATAAGGTGATGAAAATCTTCTGCCCTTTTTAGTGATACTGTGATCTTTATTTATAGAAATGACTTGGTTGATACAGTCTGTTGAGGGGGATATCATATTGGATTTATGCAATTTATGAAGACGATTCAAATTTTCATCCTCCTCAGCTACCCGGACCGCTATCGGGAGGTGAGCCACATGATAAGAATAATGCTAGCTCCTAATTAGCCGATATTTCGCGTAAATGGTAAATGAAAGTGTCTTTTCTCGCTACGTTTCTTCGTTTTTTTTGCCGGTCTCATTCATTCGCGGCGATTTAGTGGGTAAGCGCTTCACCTTCACACCAACTAAACCAAACTACGATGATTTCACCTGCGATCAGGCCCCTTAAAAAAATTGGGAAGAATGGGCTCTATAAGCATAGGCCGGAAACATTGAATTTACTGGAGGAGCTCGTGCTGCTTCCCGATGGTGTCCTGCTAGAACGCTGCAATATTCCACTGAGGGATGTCGCCGATTACGTCCCATCTGAATGTCTCGTCTACTTGGTTCGCACCAAGCACGGCACAAAGGAGGCTACCGCGGAGAAGTTGTTGGAAATCCTGCTCGGACGTCTTC
Source organism: Cephaloticoccus sp. (assembly GCA_034669935.1). Lineage (GTDB taxonomy): Bacteria > Verrucomicrobiota > Verrucomicrobiia > Opitutales > Opitutaceae > Cephaloticoccus. The sequence goes on along the minus strand of JAXMOJ010000009.1, from coordinate 44,404 downwards.
TGAGTTACCTTCCCAAACGGTCGGAACTCGATCGTGGCCCAGTTTCTCTAGTTCGCAGCAATTTCAGCGACGAGGTCTTCAGTAATTTTACCGAAATGATCCTAGGAGACCCCGAGAAATTCGATGACAAACTTGATTTCTTTGAGTTCATGTTCGATCTCGGATTAAAGAGACTATTTCTGGACGCGAAGAAGATGGTGTGGCGACGCGAAAAAAAGAACGTGCCCTACCTTGTAGAAGAAAAGACCGGAGAGCTGTCGGAAGACCTTCAGAAGAAGTTAGGGTTTTCAGACACGTTTGACTTGAATGAAATCGAACGTGCCGAGCTTCGAGCCCTCATCCGCCCCTCAATGGAATCCTCCCAATTTTCGGAACTTCAGCGCCACATCATCCACTTGCGGCTCCTTGGTTTCCCTATTTCCTCGAAGGACCCTGTAAAACAGACGATAGCGAAAGCACTCAACAAATCCGACAGGACCATCCGCACACACCTTAAACTAGCGTTACTCTCGCTCAAACCTATACTCAACGGAGACTAATAAAATGACGCACCTCGAATCCAACCTCTCTCGCGAGGACGTGCTGGACGCATTTGCCCTCGAAGCGGACCATGGCCAGGCGACGCTTGAACGCTACCTCAGGGATTATCCTCAATATTCCGAAGACCTCGTCGGACTTTCACTCGAAATTTCACAGCCGCTGGACTTCTGCACTGCGCCGTTAGACGGTGAGTCACATGCGAAAATCAATGCAGTGGTCCGGAAGTTTTCGGAAGCCACTCGATCAACAGGTTCGAATTCGAACCTGTTGATCGAGTTCAAACGTCTGCGATCAGCCCGCGGAAGCATTCCCATTCAGGTCTTTTCTTTGTTGCGCGACGGACAGGTGAAGATCGCCACTATACCTAGGGCAGTCCTCGCGCGTATAGCGGAACTTATAGACGCCAGAGTCGAAGCACTTTGCGAACAGCTCGCTCAGGCTAGAACTCTCGGCGAACCTGCGAGGAGTTTTAAATCGGAGGAGAGGCCTATGTCCCCCGAACAGATATCCTTCGAAGAGGCTTTGAGCGACGCGGGTGTTTCTCCAGAGATACGCTCTGAGATCATGAGCGGGAAGTTTTGACATGGATGCTGTTGAGCTGGTGCGGCAGAACGCAAGTCGGCTCCATTACGTCGCCGTTGGCACAGGCAACGATCCTCGGAAACCTTATGCGTTCGCACACGCAGAAGCTCAACGGCGCGATCTCGTGGTCGAGAAGACAAAGCCAGGTGCGTCAATCCTTCGCGGCAGCCGAGCTACACTCATCACCCGTGACGGATTGATCGTTCACGAGGACAAGGGCACGGAATTCGAACAGGCGCTACTTGTCGCGCACGAGATAGGACACGCCGAATTGGGTGACGATGCTGAGGACACAGCGATACCAAAGATCGATTTCGCCAGACCAGCTGAAGCCTCTCCGGTCGGCCTTGATCGCGTTGTCGACTACGGGCGACGTCAACGTCGTGAAGTCCAGATGGATCTATTTGCACGCGAATTTTTGGTGCCCAGAGAAAAGGTGCGTCGTATGCATCTCGAGCAAGGACAGGGACTGACCGAGATTGCGGAGTGGTTCAACGCGCCAATGGAGGTCGTTGCCCAACAGATGCTCGACGCGTTGCTCCTTCCTTCGATCACCATTGTCGAAAAGGTCGCGAGCAAGTTGATGTCCCTCAATGCGGAGCAGAAAGCGGCTGCGAATCACCGCGGCGCGGCTTACCTTTTGGAGGCAGGACCAGGCACTGGAAAGACTCAGACGCTCGTCACGCGAATCGAGGGGCTGCTATCGGAGGGAGTGGATCCTCGTCGAATTTTGGTGCTGACGTTTTCGAACAAGGCAGCTGCCGAGATGGCGGCTCGCGTTGCTCTTCGAGAAAAGGAAGCGGCGACCGCGATGTGGATCGGGACTTTCCATGCATTCGGTTTGGATCTACTACGCCGCTTTTACAAGGAACTCGATGTTTCTGCCGATGCAGCGCTGCTTGACAAAGTCGAGGCAGCAGAACTGCTGGAGAACGAATTTCCAAAACTCGGGCTTTCGCATTATCTTAATCTATACGATCCGACGCAGGTCATCTTGGATATGCTAACAGCGATCTCTCGCGCCAAGGACGAGGTCGTCGACGCGGCGGGTTATGCTGCACTCGGTGAGAGAATGAAAGCGGCGGCAACAAGCGACGAAGAGCGAGAACGAGCGGAGAAGGTTTGCGAGGTCGCGCTTGTCTATGCGACCTATGAGGGCCTCAAAGAAACTAAAAGTTGTGTGGATTTTGGTGACTTAGTCTCGATGCCAGTTCGGCTTCTGGAGAGCAATGAAGACGTCCTTGCGCTATGCCGCTCGAAATATGACCACATTTTAGTCGACGAATATCAGGATGTGAACCACAGCAGTATCCGGTTGCTTCGGGCGCTCAAGCCGACTGGAGAAAACCTTTGGGTGGTCGGTGACGCGAGGCAGTCGATCTATCGTTTCCGTGGCGCCTCATCCTTCAACGTCGCCCGCTTTGGTGATGCAGATTTTCCTGGAGGAAAACGTGGTCGTCTTACGCGTAATTATCGCTCCACGTCTGAGATTACCTCAGCGTTCTCCAATTTCGCTTCGCAGATGGGCGTGGGAGGAACTGGACATGTGTTGAGGGCTGAACGTGGAGAGGGGAATACAGTGCCGGAATTTCGAGCCGTAGAGTTGCCCGATCATCAACCGGTGGCGATCGCAGATTGCATCGAGGAGATGCAAAAGACCGGGCATGCTTATCGTGATCAAGCCGTCTTGTGCACTGGCAACGATGCGATGTCGGAACTCGGTAATCAGTTGGAGAAACTGGGCATACCGGTGCTCTATCTTGGAAGCCTATTCGAGCGTCCTGAAGCTAAGGAAATGTTCGCGCTGCTTTCATTGCTCGTGGACCAACGTGCCATGGGACTGACGCGAATCAGCTGCCTGCCGGATTTCCAGATGACTCTACAGGACGTTGCTTCCACTCTCGAACACATTCGCGACAACGAACTGCCGATCCGGTCATGGGCGGACGGCTTTGAGGGGGCCGCCGACCTTTCGGTAGAAGGTCGTGATGCTCTTCGACGTATCGCTTCGTTGCTCGTCGGATTCGGACCAAAGTCTCGGCCATGGGATGTGCTAAGGAGTGTTTTGCTCGATCGCACTAAGATGGCCGCACAGCTGGCGGCTTCGACCAATGTCGCAGATCGAACGCGAGGTATCGCACTTTGGCAGCTAATGAATTTTATCCGCTCGCAGCCTGTTGCAGCCGGCCTTCCAGTGCAACGCCTGCTCGACCGCGTGCGACGGCTTTTAAGGCTGGGCGATGATCGCGACCTTCGGCAACTCCCTGCCGCAGCGCAAAATCTCGATGCAGTCCGTCTCATGAGCATCCACGGATCTAAGGGACTGGAGTTTCCGGTCGTGCACCTCGCGAGGATGAATCATGGAACGCTCCCGCGGGCGGCTTCATCTCCGACGTGTCCGATGCCGGACGGGCTGGTCGCTGGAGGAACCGGGGACGGCACGGCGGATTTTCGCATCGGCCATGAACATGAGCAAGAGTGCCTATTCTACGTCGCTTCGTCTCGGGCCGAGGATCGGTTTTTCCTTTACGCCTCTAATACGATGTCTGGTGGAAAGAGAAAGCGGAGGACTTCGGCGTTCATCGAGCGACTCGGCGCTAGGTTGAGCCGACGCACGATAGTTCCCAATCGCATGTTGCCGGAGTTTCCTGAGGATGCAGCGATAGTGATTGAGATAGAGGGGAGGATGCGTTTCGAGGATCGGCAGATATCTCTATTCGAAACCTGCCCGCGACGCTTTTTCTATACGCACATCCTTCGTGTGGGCGGTCGTCGCACGCCTACGCCCTTTCTCAAGATGCATCAGGCGGTGCGTGCGGTGGTCGTCGACATAGTGAAAGGTGGGGCTTCCGTAGATGGTCCGAGTGTGGAAGCTAGATTGGCGGCGGCCTTCGACAAAGTCGAATTGACGAACCACGGATACGCAGCTTTCTATCGAGACTATGCATTGGCTATGCTGAGATTCTTCGAAGCGAGCCGTGCGGGGCACAGACCGGAGGTCCCGGCCGCTCTTAGCTTGAAGTTCGGCGCCGAAGAGATTGTCGTCACGCCCGACGACGTCTATGTTCGAGGAGACGGGGTTCAAGTGTTGCGAAGTATTAACACTGGGCGTAAACCGTCATCTCGAAGCAAAAAAGACATGGTTTCCGCTGCACTCATAATCGCGGCTGAGGAGGCTTTTCCTGAAGCCGTGGTCGAGATTGTCTACCTCTCGGACGAGCAGGCGGACGAAGCAAAGCTCTCTCCGACTGTGCAGGGTAATCGCGGTAATGAGCTTGCGGGATATTTCCAGCAAATCCGCGAAGGTAGCTTCCCCGCAAAGTCCAGTCGTTCCTGTCCGTCGTGTCCGTGTTTCTTTATTTGTGGACCTGTCAGCAACGGATCCTTACGAAAAAAATTCTAAGGTTTTTACCGTTCCGCGTGAGTCGCGGCGATTGATTGAGTAGCGAGGGTTAACAACTCGCCTAACAGAAAATCAAATCGAAAATGAACGATAAAAATAAAATCAAATTGGAAGACGTGGGGGCCGCAGTGCGCGAAGGGCGTGCGTTGCGACCAGCTCGTAAATATCTCATTCAATATGCGCAAGGTGACACGAATTTTCGCGCACTAACTGTGACCGATCCGGTTCCGCTGGGTCGTCAGATCCTAGCCGCCGCCGGTGTTAATCTCCGCGACGGATACAGTCTTTTTGCGGTGCTGTCATCCGGCGACTTTGAAGACGTTCGGCTCGATGAGCCATTCGACCTTCGAGCGAAAGGAGCCGAACGCTTCATAGCTTTCCTTACAGATCGTGACTTCAAGCTCAGCTTGGATGATCGCCAGATCGCATGGGGAAAGCCTGCGATTAGCGGCGTTGCGCTCTATGCGCTCGCGAAAATAAAGCCCCTACAGGCGATCTTCCTCGAAGTGCGCGGCGGCACCGATCGGCTGATCGAGCCTACTGATATTGTAGACCTCACGAAGCCAAACATCGAACGGTTCATTACCGGCCCGAAGCCCGTCTGCAATTATGAGATCATCGTGAACTCAAGACCCGAGATCGTTACAACGGCCCGCGTCACTTACGAGCAAGTAGTGCAGTTCGCATTTCCCGGAGCGCACGGGCCGAATATAGTCTTCGCCATGACCTACCGACACGCGAAATCCAAACCGCACGCTGGCGAAATGGGGTCGGGAAGCTCGGTCGATGTAAAACAAAAAGGAACTATTTTTAATGTCACAAAAACTGATAAATCTTAATCCCGACCTGAAGCGCTTACGCGACGATGGTTACTTCGTTCAGATCGTGGGAGGGTTTCTCGTGATGCGTGATGTGCCCTATGTGAACGCGCAACGGCAGGTCAAGCGGGCGAACTTTATCTCCAGCTTAACTCTGGCGGGTGACCTGACGCGGAAGCCGGACACTCACGTCGCATACTTCGATGGCGAGTATCCATGTCTCGCAGACGGATCTCGAATTCACCAGATCTCGCATTCGAGTGGGAATCTCGTTCTTGGAAATGGTGTGTCCGCGAAGCACTCGTTTTCAAGTAAACCTAGTGCCGGTTACTCTGACTACTACCACAAGATGACGACTTATGCTGCACTGGTCTCTGGGCCTGCGACGCAAGTCGAACCTGATGCTAGTGCGCGTGTGTTTCGAGTGCCGGAGGAAGAAGAGGACAGCAGCTTCCATTACACCGAAACTGCGTCGGATCGTGTGGGCATCGGAGCGCTGACGCAGAGGCTTGAGAGTGAGAAGATTGCGATCGTCGGTGTCGGTGGCACGGGTTCTTACGTCCTCGATTTTCTAGCCAAGACGCCGGTTCGCGAGATCCGCATTATCGACGGTGACGAGTTTCTTCAGCATAATGCATTTCGTGCTCCAGGAGCGCCGACGTTGGAGGCGCTACGAGAGGCTCCAAAGAAAGTGGACTATCTAAAGAGCATCTACGAGCGCATGCATCGTGGAATTATGGCTCATTCGGTTCCGCTCACAGACCACAATATGGATATTCTCGAAGGAATCACGTTTGCTTTTTTGGCGATGGATGCGGGTGATGCGAAACTCAGGATCGTAGAGCGACTAGAGGCGATGGATATTTCGTTCATCGACGTTGGCATGGGGCTTGAACTCGTTGACGGTTCGCTCGGCGGGATTGTTCGAACCACAGCGAGTGCGCCCGGTAAGCGTGATCACTTCCGCTCGCGCGTCTCGTTCGCAGGCGGCGGTGAAGCCAATGTGTATTCCTCTAATATCCAAGTGGCTGATCTCAATGCGCTCAACGCAGTTATGGCTATCATCAAGTGGAAGAAGATGCGTGGCTTCTATCGCGACCTCGAAGGTGAGCTCCACAGCTCTTACACTACTGACGGTAATATTCTCACGAATCAGGAGACGACGTAATGCTGCGCAATCGACTTCAACACCGTTTCGTGACGCACATTCCAAGGACCCTTGAGCCGGGAGTGCTCTTTATTTCTCTCGAATATGCGACCGCGGCGCATAGTTGCTGCTGCGGTTGCGGCGAGGAAGTGGTCACGCCGCTGACTCCAACGGATTGGGAACTTACGTTCAACGGAGAGACTATTTCGCTTTGGCCATCCGTGGGCAATTGGAGCTATGAGTGCAAATCTCATTACGTGATCAAGCGTAATCAAGTTATCAAGGCATTGCCGTGGTCTGAAGCGCGCATCAAGAGGGCGCGCATATGGGATAAATTCACTAAGGGGAATTATTATAAATCAAGAGACGATACGAACCACAAAAGTTTGTCCGAGGATTCTGATTCGACAGATTAGGCCGTGACTGATGAAAGCTAGCCGTAGTAGCAATGGGTCACAGATATGTATTAGAGTGTGAACCAATAGTGATACAGTCATGCGTAGATGGTTGAAGATTATACGGACATCGCCGATAGCGGAGGTTGAGGGCAGATTAGTGCGCTCATTGGAACAGGGAGGGATTGGCTTCGTTGGTTTCACCAATTTCGCGCAGTTGGGCTCACCGCTGAAGCGGTGCCCCATATCTCTCCTCTAGTATTCGCTGCGCGTCTGCCGTGCTGCTTTGCATCACGTCGTCATTTTGGCTTTGCTAAATATTCGCTGCCTTGGGCTAGGCCGCACGGAGCGCGGCTTGGAGGGGGCAGGTGGTGGAATTGATCGGGGAGCCGGTGCGGTAGTGGTTGAGGAGTTCCTTGGAGCGCTGGGCGAGTTGGCGGCGGACTTCTCGGCGTTGGCCTTTGATCCGGGCAATGCTCATGTGGTCATAGCCGGTGGTCTGGTGACGCATCCAGGCGATGGTGGCGGCTTCAGCGCGTTGCTCGATGGGGATGCGTTGGGTGCGGGCTACCGTGCCGCTGCCGACGGGGGTGGCGTGGGCGGTGATGCGATCAGCCATGGCGGCGGCGGCGAGTTGGTAGCGGGGGTGAAACGCGAGGTAGCTGAGGATCGCCGTGCGGAAGTCTCCGGTGTAAGCCACTTCCGCTTTGGCCCGGCGTTGGCGGCCGGCATCGAGTTTCTTTTGGTAACTGGGATCAGCGCGTTCGAGGGCGAGCTGGGCGCGGAGAGCGTCGATGCGGAGGGCGGAAGCCCAGATGCCGCGTGAGAAGCGTTTGTTGCCCTTCTTTTCGATGACGGTCCAGGTGGGGCCGTCGGCTTTGATCCGGCGACTCAGGGCCGCGTCTCCCGGGGAGAGGAGATCCCAGTCGGCGGGCACGGCGAGGATCTTGCCGGTGGCGTCGAGGACATGGCGCGGTTGAGCAAAGGGGCGGACTTCGAGGGACTCGGGCGTGGTGGGATTATTCTCGGAGGGACTGCTCATGCGTGGATCGAGTTTGAGAGGAAGGGGCTCTGTGGAAGCAAATGCTTAATCGCGATAAACTGAATGGAGTGATTCTGTCATCAATCGACCAAAGAAAAAGAGAAAGCTGGACAAGTGGGCCATTTCGCAAAACTTGTCCCCTGCGACACAGCACGGAGAGGTGGCAGAGTGGTCGATCGCGGCGGTCTTGAAAACCGCTGAGCCGCAAGGCTCCGGGGGTTCGAATCCCTCCCTCTCCGCCAGTCTTCGCCGAGCCTTAGTTATGAGTAACCAGAAACATATCGTGGTCTGCGGTGGGGGAGTTATCGGGCTTTGTTGCGCTTATTATTTGGCGCGGGAGGGGCATCGCGTGACTCTGATTGAGCGTCGGGCAGAGGGAGCTGACACGTGTGCTCACGGCAGTGCCGGTTATATTTCGCCGAGCCATGTGGAACCTTTAGCGATGCCGGGGATGGTGCTGCAGGGGCTGAAATGGATGATGGATTCGCGGAGTCCGTTTTATGTGAAGCCGCGGATCGATCTGGATTTTTTTCGGTGGGGACGGCTCTTTGCGCGATCATGCAGCCCGCAGAATGTTGAGCGCTGTGCGCCGGTGCTAAGAGATTTGTGTCTGGAGAGTCGGAAGCTCTTTGTGGCCTTCTCGAAGGAGAGCGGTGATGTGTTTGAGTTCTCCGAGAACGGGCTGATGAATATCTGCCGCACTTCGGAAACGCTGGAGAAATACGCCGGTGGTCTCGCCCGACTCGCGAATGAATTGGGCGTGGAGGCCCGGGTGCTGGATGCGAAACAAACCGCGGCCGTGGAACCGGGCGTGCGGATGGATATCGCCGGGGCGATCTTCTTTCCGATCGATGCGCATGTGACACCGCGATTGTTTATTCCGGAACTGGTGAAACAGTTGAAGGCGCTGAAGGTGGATTTTCGCTGGGAAACGGAGATTACGGGCTGGGTTGAAGGGGGCGGGAATTCACTGCGCGCGGTGCGGACTTCAACGGGTGACATTGCCGGAGACGAATTTGTGTTGGCCGGAGGTTCCTGGTCACCACGTCTGCTGAAGGAGCTCGGAATCCGCATGCCGATTGAGGCGGGGAAGGGATATAGTCTGACCATTCCTCAATCGCCCGTGAGGGTGACGACTCCCATGATCTTTGCTGAATCGCGGGTCGCCGTTACCCCGATGGGGGGCGCGCTCCGCTTTGGGGGCACGATGGAATTTTCCGGCATCAACAGTCGAATTCGTCCCGAGCGTATCCAGCAGATCAAGGATGCGGTGCAGCTATATTTTCCCGATTTTCCGGTGGAAGCGTTCGATGGGGTGGAGCCTTGGTCGGGACTGCGACCGGTATCACCTGATGGACTACCTTATATCGGGCGTTTCAATACGGCTCCTAATCTAATCGCTGCGGCGGGCCATGCGATGCTGGGGCTCACGATGGGGCCGATCACGGGTTCGCTGGTCGCTGATATTGTGGCTGAACGCGCGCCGTCAGTTTCGTTGGATCGCTTGAATCCGGATCGATTTGGGTGAGTGGGGAGATGGAGATGAATGTGGAAATCAGGAAATCAGGAAGTTAATTCCGTGAGGCTGGATTTAATTTACCACGGAGTGCACGGAATGCACGGAGTTCCGAATCAGTGTATTCTGTGCGATCTGTGGTTAAAATTCAGAGTTTGAGGGTGAATGGAGACTAATGTTTTTGAGGAAAGCGGCGCTTGTTCTGAACGGGGATCGGGCTCAGGTTAGCTGTTATGAGTTCGCCCCACTCAGATTCGATGGTTGAAGAGATTCAGGGTCTTTATGGGCCGTTTACTTTTTCGGAGATGTTGTTTCAGAAGATTTGGGCGGAGGGAGCGTTTGATCAGTCGCAATTGACCACGGTGGATGGGCAGAGGGTGACGATTGGCAATGTGGGGCGGTGGAACAAACTGGCGGGCCCCGATTTTAGGCAGGCGCGGATTCGTTTGGAAGATGGCCCGGAAATGACGGGTGATGTGGAGCTACATTTACGGGCAGAGGATTGGGTCGCGCATGGACATGCCAAGGATCCGGCGTATGCGGAGGTGAAATTGCATGTGGTCTTGTTTCCCGCGCGGGCGAATAAGGTGACGCGCAATGGGAACGGTGCGACGATCCCGACTTTGGTGTTGTTGCCATGGTTGCATCACGATCTCGAAGAATACGCGGCGGAGGATGCGGTTGCGGCGATGGCGAATCATCCGGAGACGTGGATGGTGGAAAAGTTACGCGAGATGCCTCGTGGGGAGCTGCGCGAGGTCTTGGATGGATTTGCGAAGAAGCGTTGGGAGCAGAAGGTGCATTTCGCGGGATTGCGGATCGTGAAGGTGGGTTGGCGTGAGGCGTGTCACCAGACGGCGATGGAAATTTTGGGATTTCGCTACAATCGCGTGCCGATGCTGCAAGCGGCGATGCGTTACGATTTGGGGCGGTGGAGCGAAGCTGATTTTCCGGTCGAGTCCGTATTCGAGGATACGGGAGCGAAGTGGCGCTCTTCCGGGGTTAGACCGGCGAATCACCCGCGGCGGAGGTTGGCGCAATATTACGATTGGGTGCAGGCGCGACCTGATTGGCCGGACTTGCTGGCGAAACTGGCGAATGAGTTGCCGCGGCCTGATTTCGGAGGAAACACGTCGCAGGTGCGGCGCGACAATGATCTTTCGGCGTGGAGAAAGCGGCTGAGCAGTGCGATTTGCGGTAATGCGCTGGGTGGAACACGTTTAGATACAATGATTTGCGACGGTTTTTGGCCTTTATTGGCGAGTAGGGCGGATCTCGATCTAGCTGGGCTCTGGTATCACTGGTATGCTGGTGACGCTCCGGCTCACTTCCGCAAGGTGTTGCGACAGACGGGACGCTTCGAAATCGGGCGCGATCCGGCCTGTCATGGCGGGGTTCAGGGGATGTTGGGGTATTTGGTCGAAACAGATCCGCAAACTGTCTGATGATTGGCTAGTTAGCGGTGTGTTTAGGCTGCTTTAGGCGCGGTCAAGGTGGTTGCTTGACATGGGGGGGAGTAAAAATACGCTGATCCTTTCTTATCACACTCACTTATTGTGAAGTGGGCCTTCCGGCCTGCTTTTTTTTTCCCATTTTAACAAGATCATGAGCAGCGAAATTTTAACCGTCCTAGAGTATATGGAGAAGGAGAAGGGTATCGGCCGTGCCGATATGATCTCCACGATTACCAATGCCCTGAAGACTGCTGCCCAAAAGGGAGTAAACTCAGGTCAGGAGCTGAAAATCGAGATCGACGAAAAGACCGGTAAGATGACCGCTTGGACCCTGCTCAAAGTGGTCGATTCGATGAGCGATTCGAAGACCGAGATCAGTATCGAACGTGCCCAGGTGATTCAGCCCGGTGTGCTCTTGGGTGAGTTTATCGAAAAGGAAATCGATCCTTCTTCGCTCGGCCGCATTGCGGCCCAGACCGCACGCCAAGCAGTGATGCAGCGTTTGCGTCAATTTGAGAAGGATCGGATCTATGATGATTTCAAGGATCAGGTCGGCGATGTCGTCACCGGCACGGTGCGTCGTCGGGAGCGGAATGATCTTTATATCGATCTCGGTAAAGCCGAGGCCGTGATGTCTGCTCGCGAGCAAGTCCCCGGGGAGGAATACCAACCCGGTGAACGCATTCGCTGCTTGTTGCTTTCAATCGATTCGACGCCTCGTGGACCTGAGATTATTCTCAGCCGTTCGAGCCCGAAATTCGTGCGCCGTCTCTTCGAATTGGAAGTCACGGAAATCGCGGATGGCACGGTGCAGATCGAAGCATTTGCCCGTGAGCCGGGCTACCGCACAAAGATCGCGGTGACCAGTGCTGATCCGAAGGTGGATCCAGTCGGAGCCTGCGTGGGTGCCCGTGGTGCTCGTGTGAAAACCATCGTCCGCGAGCTCGGTGGTGAGAAGATCGATATCATCCGTTACTTTGAAGATCCTCGTGAGATGATCCTGGAAGCGCTCAAACCAGCCGAGCCGAAGGAAATCGTGATCGATGAAGCGAGCCACCGTATTCTGCTTCGCGTCGCAACCGACGATTTGGCCGTGGCGATCGGCCGCAAGGGGCAGAACGCCCGTCTGACGTCGCGCCTGATTGGATGGCGCATCGATATCGAGGAATACATGGCCGTCAGCACCGATCCGGTGCAGGTGGCGATTACACTTTTGGTCGATACCTTTTCGATGGATGCGGCTATTGCTGCCCGTCTGGTCGAAATGGGGATCAACTCTCCCGGTGCCTTTGAAGGCGTGGAAGCCGGTGATTTGGTTGATGCCGGATTCACCGAAGAAGAGGCGAATGCCATTATCGCGAGCGTCGCCGCTCACCAAGAATAATTACCTGATCAAGACCGCACCGACCGTTACGACCCTTTACAGATGAGTATCCGCATTCACGAACTTGCCAAAAAAATCGGCTTCGACAACAAGCAGATGTTGGCCCTGCTCAAGGAGCGCAAATTCGATGTGAAGAGCGTCTCGAGCACGATCGACAACATCTCAGCAGAAGCGATTGTTGAGGAGTTTTCTGCGGCGAAACCAGCCGAAGAACCCGCTGCTCCGGAAGTCGTTGCCGCTCCGGCCAAGGCAGAAGCCCCCGTGAAAGGCGCGCCGTCGAAAGTGAACATGCCCAGTGGTGTGTTTGTGAAATCGACGGATGATATTGCTCGTGAGAAGATCGAGAAAGAGGAACAGAAGAAGGCCGCTGCGGAGAAATCGGCGGAAGCTGCTGCTCCGAAAGTAGCGGCACCCAAGTCGGCACCGCCGCCACCGCCAGCCCCGAAAGCACCAGCCCCCGTTTCGGCTCCCGCACCGGTTCCTCCTATACCGACGACCAAGTCGCCAGCGGCACCTCCGCCGGTTCCCCGTGCGGCCACTTCGACTCCGGCCGCGCCACCGCCCCTTCCCGGATCATCACCAAAACCTCCTCCCGTCACCGTGCCTGCAGCCGCCGAGGAAGGTTCCAGCGAGGAAATCAAGAGCATCCAGATCAAGCCTCCGATTATCGTTCGCGATTTCGCGGTGGCGTTGGGCATGAAGCCTTTCAAGTTGATCTCCGAGCTGAATCAAGCCGGTGGATTCGCTTCGATGAATTCGACGATCGAAGAAGATGTCGCGATTGCGGTGGCCGAAAAGCACGGAGTCATTCTCGAAGTTAAACACAAGGGGGAAACTCCTCCGTCCCCGAAGAAGTCGGGTAAGGGCGCCGCGGAAGAAGAGGCGAATGAAGATGATGAGAAAAATTTAGAGCCGCGTCCTCCGGTGATTTGTATCCTCGGTCACGTGGATCACGGCAAGACTTCGCTCCTCGATGCGATCCGTAAGACGGACGTGGTCAAGGGAGAGGCCGGCGGCATCACTCAGCATATTGGTGCGTATCAAATTGAGCATGAAGGCCGGAAGCTGACCTTCCTCGATACTCCCGGTCACGCCGCGTTTACCAAGATGCGCGCCCGCGGTGCCAACGTGACTGATATCGCGATTCTGGTCGTGGCGGCCGATGACGGTTTTATGCCTCAGACTGACGAAGCCTTGAAGCATGCGCTCAAGGCCGAAGTCGCGTTGATCGTGGCGATTAATAAAGTCGATGTGAAGGGTGCCAATATCGATCAGGTGAAGACTCAGCTGCAACAGCGTGAAGTGACTCCGGAAGATTGGGGCGGTGAAACGATCACGGTGCCTGTATCCGCCATCAAGGGAGACGGTCTCGATACGCTGATTGAAATGATTCTGTTGCAGTCCGACGTGCTCGAGCTGAAGGCCAATCCGAAGGCTGAAGCCAGCGGCATCATCGTGGAATCCGAAATCGATTTTGGTCGTGGCCCATTGGCGACAGTGATCGTGCAACGCGGCACCCTGAAAGTGGGCGATTCGATCGTCTCCGGTCCTTATTACGCGAAGGTTCGCGCGATGTTTGATGACAAGGGGAAGAATATTAAGGTCGCGCCTCCGTCCACTCCGGTGCGGGTGATCGGTTGGTCCGGTGCCCCCGAAAGTGGATCTGGTTTTAAGGCCGTCAAAAACGCCCGAACCGCGGAGAAGATGGCCGAAGAGGAAGAACTCCGTCTCAAACAGGAAACCACCCGCGTCGCGGCTGAACCGAAGGAAGTTTCGGTCGAAAAACTCTTCGCGAATATCGCAGCGACTCAGGTCAACACACTCAAGGTGATCATTAAGACGGATGTCTATGGTTCCTCCGAAGCGGTGCGCAATTTGCTGGAAGGCATCAAGAGCGATAAGGTGGCCCTCGAAATCGTCGCTAACGATGTTGGGCTCGTGACCAAGAACGATATTTTGATGGCGGGCACCTCAAATGCGATGGTGATCGGGTTCCACACGAAGCTCGAACCCGGTGTGAATCAATTGGCTAAACATCACGGCGTGCGGATCGAGAAGTTCGATATCATTTACGAGCTCGCGGACAAGGTGCGCGATACGATGGTCGATATGCTCGATCCCGACCTCAAGGAGGTTAAGCGTGGTGTGGCTGAAATCCGCCAGGTCTTCCCGCAAGGTAAGGGATTTGTCGCTGGCTGTCTCGTGACCGAAGGCAAGATCACTCGCAATGCTTCGGCCCGGGTGCGTCGTAAGAAGCAAGTGCAGCACGAAGGTAAGATCAGCACGCTCAAGCGCTTCAAGGACGATGCGAACGAAATTCGCGCCGGTCTTGAATGCGGTATCAAACTGGACGATTTTAACGGTTACGAAGAAGGCGATATTATCGAGGTATTCGAAATCGAAAAGGTGCGGGCTTCGCTCTGATCGAAGCGGGCGCCAACCGGCCGGTTTAGCATCTCGGAAATATCTCCCGGCAAGACCTCATGAGTAGTCGCACTTTACGAGTCAACGAACTGATCCAGCGTGAGCTGGGCGATATCCTGCGTCAGCACTATCGGGAAGAAGCCGTGACGGTGACAGTGACCGAGGTGCGAATTACCCCGGACTTACGTGAGGCGCGGGTCTTTGTCTCGGTGATTGGTGATGCCGAGGAGGTGGAGAAGAAAATGCGTTGGCTGCGCAAACAATCCCGCGCGATTCGCATGGAGTTGGGCAAGCGCATCGTGTTGAAGTATCTTCCTCATTTGGACTACGTGTTTGACGATTCAGCCGAGCGGGGCACGCGAATCGTGCAATTGCTTGAAGAAGTGGATAAGCAGTCAAAGAAAGACTGATCACGATGGAGGCATATTATCCCCAGTTTTCGGAACGGTTTCAGGAAATGCTGCGTGGCTTGAAGGGCCGGAAAGTGGCGGTGGTGGGGCATGCGCGACCGGATGGGGACTGTATCGGATCTCAAGTGGGGATGTCACGTTTGCTCGCGTCGCAGGGGATTGAGAATATCTGTGTGAATGGCGATGTCGTGCCGGAGCGATTATTGTTTCTGGTTCCAGATACGAAGTTTCTACGCACGGATGATATTCTGCCCATCGCTGATCAATACACGGCGGTGTTTGTGGATTGCGCAGATGGAGCACGCTGCGGTGATCGCCTGCAGGCGATTTTCCCGCGACCTTACGCCATGGTGGATCATCACATTTCGAATCAAGGCTATGCCGAGTATGATTTTGTGGAGCCGGAATCCGCTTCTACGACCGAGATTCTAGCTGGGATCTGCTTGGATTTGGGGATCCCCATCGATGCGACAGCCGCACAGGCGTTTTACACCGGGATTGTCACCGATACGGGGCAGTTTAAATTTCCATCGACGACGCGGAAAACATTCCTGCTCGCGGCGGAACTTTTTAAGTGTGGCGCAAAACCGAGCGAAGCGGGCTACGAACTCTACGAGCGTGAATCGCTCGGTAAGATTCAACTGCTGCAGATGTTTCTCGCTTCGTTCCAACTGGAATATGCCAACCGGATTTGTGTGGGCGTCGTAACGTGGCAGATGTTTGAGACGACGCGCACGACGACCGAAGACACGGAGGGACTGGTTGATTACACCCGATCAATCGATGGCGTGGACATTGGGGTGCTGATCGAAGAGCGGAAGGATGGCAGTCTGAAGGCGAGTCTCCGGGCGAAGGATCCGGTGTATCGCATGGATAAAGTCGCCGCACAGTTTAACGGGGGCGGGCATTCTTGCGCGGCCGGATTGAATCTTGAAAAAGATACTGAAAATTTCCGCGACCGATTGGTCGCGGCACTGATTGCTCAAATCGAGGCAGTCGAAAGCAAAGCGAATTCATAATGATCAAGGCTCCTGTGCAGGAAATGTCGGGCGTATTGTTGGTGGATAAACCTACCGACCATACCTCACACGATGTGGTCGCGCGTTTACGCGGTAAGTTGAAAATGAAGAAGATTGGCCATGCCGGCACGCTCGATCCGATGGCGACGGGTTTGTTGATCATGCTGATCGGCAAGGCCACACGCATCTCCCAATACCTGATCAGCTTGGACAAGGTTTACACTGGCACGATCACACTGGGCGTAGTCACCAACTCGCAGGATGCCGAGGGTGAGGTCATGGAAACCAATCCCGTGCCGGAATTTACCGAGGATCAAGTGCGGGCTTCGATGAAGACTTTCATGGGGGATCAATATCAGACTCCGCCGATGTTTTCGGCGATTAAGATCGGGGGCGTGCCGCTCTACAAAAAAGCCCGCAAAGGTGAGGATGTTCCGCGCGAGCCGCGGTTTATCCGCATCTCCGAATATGAGATGACGCGTTTTGAGCTGCCGGAAATCGACTTTCGAGTGCACAGCAGCAAGGGCACTTACGTGCGCACTCTCGCTCATGATCTGGGGCAGAAACTGGGTTGTGGCGCTCACCTGTCGTCATTGCGCCGCACAGCCACGGATCATTTCGATGTCGCCGATGCGTTGACGATGGATGAAATTCAAGCTCTCTCGCTGCCCGAGATTGAGAAGCGTCTCATACCCATTCATCAGGCCGCGCCGAGTGTCGCGCTGTGAAAACTCTCGTCCAATATGCAGGTTTGGAGCAGACGCCGGATTCGGCTGAGCCGTTGCATTTGGCCATCGGAATGTTTGATGGTCTGCATCTCGGGCATCACGCAGTCATCGATACCGCGCTAAAATCCGCTCGGGAAAATGGCGGCAGAGCGGGGGTGCTCACTTTCTGGCCGCATCCCAGCGTGCTCTTCCGCCGCAATGATCCGACGCCCTTGATTATGGCACCAGCAGTTAAAGCGCACCTTTTGGAGAGTTGGGGAATCGATGCGCTCATCACGCAGGAGTTTACACCGGAGTTTGCGGCGATCACGGCAGAAGATTTTCTCCCGACGTTGAAACGTCACCTGCCCAATCTCACTGCCATCTATGTGGGGGAGAACTGGCGCTTTGGCCGCGGGCGTCGGGGGGATGTGGCGATGTTGGTGAATGAAGCGAAGAAGTGTGGTTTGTCCGTGCTGAGTATTCCGCGGGTCAATTTGGATGGAGAGGCGATCAGCAGCACGCGTGTGCGAGGTTTACTTCGCGAAGGTGCAATCGACCAAGTGAATGCACTCTTGGGGTATGCCTACTTCTCGGAGGGTCGTGTGGAGGCCGGCAAGGGGCTGGGGAGTAAAATTGGTTTTCCTACTTTAAATATTGATTGGAGTCCCGATCTCCAACCCAGACTCGGCGTCTATGCGGTGAAGGTCGGACCCTTGGGTTCGACGGACCGCGCTCCGGCGGTGGCAAACTTTGGTCTGCGACCCACCGTTGAGAATGCTACCGCGCCGCGACTTGAGGTTCACGTGCTCGGGGAGTGTCTGCTCGGAGCTGGCGACGAGCTCACGGTGGAGTGGCAATCGTTTCTGCGCGCTGAGGTCAAATTTGCCGATGTGGATGCTTTGCAATCGCAGATCGAGCAGGATCGGGAGCAAGCGAAGGCGTGGTTCGCAAAGAAGTGACCGCGCAATACGATCAGAGTAGAGAAGCGCAGTATGATTTAGCTAGTAGGTTCATCTCGTCGCGTTCGTCGCGAGGCCCTCTTCTTTGCTTCGCAGTTTTTCTCCAACTGGCATGAAATGTCTCGCGACGCCCGCGACGATTTCAAGACAGAGACAGACTCTAAATATGGACTGGATTGTCGCAGTCGTCCCGCTACTGCGGGGCTCCTTCGCAATGACACCGTAAGTGGCAGGCAGGTTTTGATTCGCCTAGAATCCCGGATTGGCGCGGGCGATGGGCTCTTGGCCGGAGAGAAAGAGAGTCAGGTTTTCGACGGCACAACTGGCCTGCCGTTGCACACTTTCGTGGGTGCGTGATCCGATATGGGGCGTGAGGGTGACGCCGGGGAGGCCGAGCAGGGGATGGTCGGTTGGGGGCGGTTCCTGGTCGAGCACGTCGGCCGCATAAGCGAGAATGCGCTCGGAGGTGAGCCCTTCGATGAGGGCTTCTAAATCGATGAGATCGCCCCGACTGGTATTCACAATAATCGATCCCTTTTTGAGGCGTGTGATGTTTCGGGAGTTGATCAGATGCTTGGTCTCCGGCGTGAGTTTGGTGTGCAGGCTGATAATATCGGCCTTCCGGAGGATGTTATCGAAATTGGTGACGCGGCGGATCTGATATTTTTCGGCAAAGGCCTCGTCCCAATAATTGCCGTAACCGATTAGTTTGAGCCCGAAAGCGGAGGCGCGTTGGGCGACCTCTTTGCCGATCCGCCCAAATCCGACGATGGCCATGGTCTTGCCGTGAATCTCGTGACCGGTGATCCGCTCCCAACGACCGGCTGCGGTGTGGTTGGCTTCGACCACAAGATTGCGCACCGCGGCGAGCAGAAGGGCAAAGGTGTGCTCGGCGACTGTGGTATGATTCACGCCCGGGGTGAAGAGCACGGGTAGTTTTAAATCAGTGGCAGCGGGGAGGTCGATCCGGTCGAGACCGATTCCGTATTTTGAAATGACCTTCAGGCGAGGCAGCGATTTTTCCATCACTTGACGAGTAAGCGCATCGTCTCCGCAGAGGTAGGCATCGAATTCTCCAGCGAGCTCCAACATCTCGCTTTCGGATAAGGGGCCGCGTCTCAGCTCCACTTCGAAACCGGCGGCAGCGAGTTGATCGTGGTGTGGACCGGGAGTGTCTTGAAAGGAAGTCGTGGTGAGGAGAATGCGTGGCATGGAGTGGGGCAGAGTGTGGATTGTGACGGTGCGTTTACAAAAGGTTCTTTCAGTAAAGATTCGATTTTTCAGTCAGGAATGCCTTTCACTGATAGCATGAGTAAGGCCTCTTCTCCCATTTCGCTGCGTAAACGTCTGTTGGCTGGTGACTCCGTGATTGGCAGCTGGATCAATAGTGGCAGCCCGATTGTCGCGGAGCTGATGGCGGCGAGTGGCTTTGATTTTCTCTGTGTGGATGCGGAGCACTCGGCGGTTGATCTACCGCAGGTGCAACCATTGTTTCAGGCGATGGAATCGGGTCGTCCGGGATGTGCGGCGGTGGTGCGCTTGCACGGGGTGGATTATTCTTTTGTGAAGCGTTATCTGGACGCGGGAGCCGATGGGGTGATCGCTCCTTTGGTGCGAAACAAAGCAGATGCGGAATTGCTCGTGCAGGCCTGCAAATATCCGCCGGAAGGTTTGCGTGGATTGGGATTTTGCCGGGCCAACGATTACGGGATGCGGATCGATGACGAATTTGCTCAGGCTAATGAGAACACGTTGGTGGCCGTGCAGATCGAACACATCGAAGCGGTGAAGAACATCGACGAAATCCTCGGGGTGACGGGTATCGATGCCGTGTTTATAGGACCATATGATCTCTCCGCTTCAATGGGGTTAGCCGGTCAGTTTGAACACCCTGATTACGTCACGGCGTTGAACGACATCCGGACCGCGTGTGAGCGACACAAAACGATCTCGGGGATTCATGTGGTTTCGGTTGATCCAGCCGAAGGAAAAGCGCGCCTGGCCGAGGGCTACCAGCTCTTGGCCTACAGTCTCGATATCACGATGCTGGCGACGACCTGTCAGAAAGGTCTCGCCGCTCTGCGTGGGTAGTAGGCACAAAAAACCGCAGATCAATTCTGCGGTCGGGCGACTTGTCACGCCATAGCCTTGGCGACGGCGGAAGCATGGTGGACCCTACAGAACTCGAATCTGTGACCTCTTCGATGTCAACGAAGCGCTCTAACCAACTGAGCTAAGGGTCCAAAAATGGAGCCGGAAGTAAGCACGAGTGAGGGCATCGGGTGCAAGTAAATTTAGCCCACATATTTCACCAACAGATTGAAGGAGCACTGATTGATTGAATGAGTGACGATTGGATAGCCCAGGAGGTTCGGACCACGGGCACAGGAACGGGCGAGTCCACCTTTGAATCCTAGGTGGATGGGCACGTCCCGGTGCCAATTATGCCTGTCCCTTAGTTGTCGGTTTCTGCATTTAATCAGCGCTTTCCTAGTCGACGGGGAATCTTTCGTCGGAAAGGACTCATACATCGCTTGAAAGTCGGCTCATTTTTGTGCCGTATGCTGGGATGCTCCAAACGCTTCAGATCCGCAACCTCGCCTTGCTGGAAGAGGTGTCACTCGAGTTCGAGGCAGGATTTACGTCAGTGACCGGGGAGACAGGAGCAGGGAAAAGTATTTTACTCGGAGCGCTCAGTTTACTGGCGGGTGAGAGATCGGATAAGTCGATTATCCGACAGGGTGCAGATAGCTGCGAAGTGGAGGCGAGTTTGTATTTCGAAGAATCGGAGGCGATCGATGCTCTCTTAGTCGAATTGGACCTCCCCCCTTGCGAGGAGGGATTATTGATTTTGAAACGGAGTGTGGCACGAACTAAAGCACCCAAGATTTCGGTCAATGGAGGTCTGTCGCCTTTGTCGGTTTTGCAAAAGCTGGGGGAGGCTTGGATTGATTTTCACGGTCCGAGTGAACCCCGCCGGTTGCTCAAAGGGAGTTGTCAGCTCGATCTCCTCGATCTTTTTGGCCGCACAGGTAAAGAACTGGAAGATTATCAGACTAACTATCGCACATGGCGTGAGCTATGGGCGGAGCGAGTGCGCATCAGCGAGGAGACGAAGCTATCGTCAGAGCAGATTGATTTTCTCCAGATGCAGTTGGATCGATTGGACGAACTTGAATTGACCGAGGAGGCGATAGAAGAGCTGGAGCGTGATTTCCAGCGGATGAGTCAGGCGCAGGAGTTGATCGAATTGGCGTCGGCGATGACGGAAGGGCTCTCGGGTGAAGAGGGCGTCGAAAACAGATTGGCGAGTGTCCTTCGAGATGCGCAGCAACTGGCGGAATTGGATCCTTCGAGCAGTAGCTTGGTCGATCGGCTGAACAGTGCTTCAGTGGAGTTGAATGATCTCGGAGCGGAGGTCGCCGGTTTAGGTGAGCAACTGCAATTTGATCCTGAGCAGGCGGAGCAGCTACAGACGAAAATGGATGTCTGGTTGGCGATGAAACGGAAGCATGGTGGTGATTTCGTGGCGGTGACGGCCGCGCGTGATTCGATGCGGCGTCAGCTAGAGGTGCAGGGCGATATCGAGGGGAGCCTGTTGAAACTGGATAAACAAATTGTTGAGTCGGAAAAGAAGATGAAAGCTACGGCGAAAACGTTGCGGCAGAGTCGGGAAAAGGCGGCGGGAAAACTGGCCAAGGTCGCGGCGGCTTCCATAGCGATGCTTGGTTTTAAGAAAGCTGACTTTCAAGTGCAGGTGATCGAACTGGAAGAGCCGGGGCCGATGGGGGATAGCGCCTGCGAATTTCTCTTCTCACCTAATGTCGGGGAGGCACCGCTGGCTTTGAACAAGGTCGCGTCAAGTGGTGAGTTGGCTCGCGTGATGCTCGCATTGAAAACGGTGCTGGCTGATCTCGATGGCGTGCCGCTGTTGGTTTTCGACGAGGTCGATGCGAATGTGGGTGGTGAAATCGGGCGAGTCGTCGGCGAGAAAATGGCGGCGATTGCTCAAAATCATCAAGTGCTCTGCGTGACTCATCTGCCGCAAGTGGCGGCTCAGGCGGCGCATCATCTGGTGGTTGAGAAGGATCAGTCGAAGGACCGAGCCATCGTGACCATCGAACCGATTCAGGAAGATAGGGAGAGCCGGATTGGCGAGCTCGCTCGGATGTTAGGTGATCGCAATGCGAAGAGCGCCCGCGCCCATGCGGGGGAATTGTTGGGTAATTCCTAATACCGATCGTCATAAAGTGACTGTCATTGCGAAGGAGGCGGAGCCGACTGCAGCAATCCATACTGCCCATCCGGTCACATTTTCTCAATCGTGGATGGCCACGTCGCGACACTCCTCGCCATGACGACACAGGGTAAATCGTGACACATGTTGGTCGAAGGTCATTCCGCGCGGAAGCTGCGCCATTTGTTCAGCGGGATATTGCCGATGGCGATGAAGCCGAGCTGGGTCGCGATGAAGATAGTGAGCGCCCAAAACGCGGCATCCATGAAGCCGTAACTGTGCAAGCCGACGCCGAGCATGTTGGTGCCGAACCAGCTCCAGCTCGTGACGATGTTGCCGAAGATCGCGAGACACATGATCCCGCGTTGTTTGACGAGGCCACCCCAACGCGCGTGGAGGATGATGGCATTCCACAGCACGATAATGAGCGCGCCGTTTTCCTTGGGATCCCAGCCCCAGAAACGTCCCCAGGATTGATCGGCCCAGATGCCGCCGAGGACGGTGCCAATGAGACTGAACAAAGTGGCAAAGCACACGATGCCGTAGACCATTTTCGCCAGCGAATTAGCCGTGGCTTTATCGAGCGATGAGGTGAACAGACCGCGGACGATATAGATCAACGCGAGGAATCCGGCGAGGAAGGTCGCCGAGTAACCGATGGTGATAATGACGACGTGGGTGGCTAACCAGAAATTGGAATCGAGGACCGCACGCATCATTTCGAGGGTGTCACCGCTCAGTGAAAGGTGATGTGCGATCAGTAATGCGCCAAAGCCGACCAAACCCGCCGCGACACTTCCGATCGCGTTCTTGAAGATCACTTCGAGGAAGAGACAGAGGAACACTGCACCCCAACCGACAAAGAGAGCGGATGAGTAGAGATTGGTGACCGGTGGCCGCCCTTCGAGCCACATGCGGGTGGCGATGCCGACAGTGGTGACAACGAAGGCGAGGGTGATGAGCCAGAAGGCAGAGCGGCCAAGGGTATCCGGCCATTTGAGCCATGAACAGACACCGAGGACGAACGCCAACACGTAGAGAACCATACTGGTGTAGAATGGTTGTGCCGCGTTGAAACGGGTTTCGAGATCAGACTTCTGAAGTTGAGCAGCAAAGCGTTTTTCAAACTCGGGACGAACGAGGCTGATGATCTTGTTGAATTGCTCGGGCTGATTGTTCCGCCACGCGTGGGCAAGCCCGGCATAGGCCAGCACCGTGGGATCGACGCTACCTCGTTGAAACGTGTCGAGGAGAGCGCGACCGATGTTAAACCATTCGAGTTGATTTTCGGCGTTTACCGGTGGAGGCACTGGATGCAACCGGGTGCCGGCGGACATTGCATCATAACGCTTACCCAACACGATCATCGCCTGAAAAGCATCCTCGTTGTAAGATTGGCCTTGTTGTTTGGCGCGCACCGCTGCGATGCCCATGGGTAGCGCGTCTTGGAAGCGGAGCAGCTCACCGAGAAAATCATCCGAATCGGGCAGAATGATCGAATGCTTCAATTCCTGATAACGGGCGATTTTTTGATGAAGCTGCACAATACCGCGTTGGAAAGGCGTGCGTTTCTGGGCTTCAACCGGTTGGGCCAGCTCTGATTGGCGCATCAATTCGGGGAGACCTTCACTGAGTTGATTAAACGAGAAGCGCTTCTTTTTGTCGCCATCCTGTGGCTTGAGTTCGAAGAGAGACAACACCTCTGGATGGACAATTTCGAAAGTGCGGTAGGTGTCGCTCCTAGTGGAATCAAAGAATACAGTGATGAGCCATTCGATGGGCGTGACCTTGGTCTTTTCCGGGGTCGTGACGCGTTGTCGGCCTTGGAATTGGAGGAGAGCGGTGCGCGCGACCGTATCGAGTGGTTTCACCCGTCCGTTGACCAGAATGGGTAACTTACCGAATCCGTTGACGTCGAATTCGGTCGCTGGTTCACGGGGGGAGAGCGTGCTCACCAACCAAGCGGCACCGAGGAGCAGAACAATTAAAGGGATGAATCGTGTGACGGACATGGAAATGGATTTAACGCGAAGGACGCGAAGAGCGCGAAGAATGGGTCAGTTTTGATCGGCACCGCCCAGAATGATGCGTGCGATGCCTTGTTTGAGCACAGGCTCACGGAAATTGAAGATGAGCCCAATCGGTGCGTTGAGCAGACGCATGTAGCTCAACAACTGAGCGCGATGAACGGGTAGAATTTTTTCGACTACCTTGTTTTCTACAATCAGGCAGTTTTCAGCATAGACATCCAATCGCAGTGTTTCCTCGAAGGTCATTCCTTTATATTCAATGGGCACGCGAAGTTGATTTTCAGCCGAGATACCTCGCAGTTCCAGTTCCCGGATGAGACACTTCTCATAGATGCTTTCAATCAGTCCCGGTCCTTTCAGCCGGTGAACTTCAATGGCCGCACCGATAATCTCAGAACTGAGGTCGTTGGCTTTGGGATAATTAGGGTGCATGCTTCGCGTCCTTCGCGGTCTTAGCGTTGGATTAGTTTGCAGCAGTGGCGCGGCGGCGATTGCTGAAGCGGGAGAGGGAGATGAGGAACTGAACCAAGAGGCCTATTCCCATCAGGGTGCAGGAAATGTAGGGAAGGATCCAACTGGGGTTGCGCACCACCTGGAGGATGCTGGTCTGGTCGTTATTATCGAAACCGGCCTGATAAAAAGTTAATCCTGCGTGGCGCAGGGGGTGGTTCATATAGATCAGAATTTCGCGATCTTCGACGCCATCCGGAGTAGTCAGGTTGATCCGACTTGAAAAGTTCTTGGGAATCGTGGTGCCGGCATAAACGTCGTGGGAGAAATCGAGCAGTTGGATCGAGTAAGGCTTGTAGTGGCGCGTGAAACGCAGACCGAGCGAGTAAGTTCGCCCTTCAACTTCCAAGGTCTGTGACTTGATCAGTTGGGTAGAGACAAGCCAGGTGCCGAGCGAACCTTGAGGGCCAATCAGTTCGATGTGAGCTGCGGCGAGATTCCGCTCATCCTGTTTATAGGTGAGCGGGAGCGGCATCGTGTGGATGCGAGCTCCAATATCCCGAGTCGCGAGAGAGGCCGGGGCGTTTGGCACCTGATCTCGCATTTGCAGTGCGGCGTTGGGGTAAAAATTGTGAACGACTACCCGGAACGGCAGCTTCGGATGTTGGATCTCTTTGCCGGGAACAAGGCGCGAGTCGGGGATGGCGATCACTTCATCGAAATCCGGTTCGGTGGTATCGATGATCGCCAGCTCGTTTTCACGATAGCTTTCCGAGTAGTTCTTCGATTGTCCTTCATCGAGGCGCATCTGGAATTCCTCTTGCCAGATGCTCGTGAGCAATTCGCCGATGAGCAGGAGGATCAGGCCGAGGTGGGTGAGTTGGATTCCCGCCTTGCTCCACGTGAATTTGAAACGATGGAGATGAGCAGCGACGAGGTTGATGAGGAGGAGTCCACCCAGAAAATAGCCGCCGGGAAACACGGGCACAGGAATGTCGGTGCCGGGGATGTTGTTCAGCACAAAAAAGGTGCGAAAGAACTGCTCTTGCACGCCCCAGATTCCGAGCTGCACCTGAGCTAGGGTGGCCCAGAAAATTAGGAGCATCGACAGTGCGAGGAGCACAACCGTGAGCTTCAGCGAGGTGAAGAAATCGACAAAGGCTTTCCAGGTTTCATTCATGGCTCAGTGGTTGTGACCTTTGACGGTTGTTAGGAGGGCGATGAAATTATCTTTTTCTGACGCCACGAGTGAGTCCGGGCCGAGGAGTTTAAAAAACCAGGTGCTGCCTTCGAAGTTGACCAGCGCGGCGAGGATGCGTTGAGGCGTTGCCAGGTCGAGGTTGACCATCTCGACCATCGTGAGGCTCACATCCTGTCCCGAGATCTGAGTCGTCGTTTGAGATAGTGTGGCGGCATCGATGGGAGGTAGTTGAATTTGACCGCGCCAGCGATTCACATTCGCAAGATCTCCACCGACATCACCGGGAAAGGCAGTGATCGACATATCGGCGCTCGCACCATCGGAACCGGTGACAACATAGGAGCCACGGCGCATGGAGGAGGAGGCTTTGGCTTCCCAGCTGGCCGGTGCCGTCCAAGTTAAATCATGACCCTCGGCGGTGGGCACGGCCGTGTTTGCCATGGTAGCGGCCGCGTTAGGAGAAGGCGCGACCTCCTTCGGAACGCGATACGATTCGATCTTGGCTTCACGACAGGCACTGACGAGGAGGGTGCTGACGAGGATAATGAGACTGGCGATGCGGAGACGCATAAGCGCTAAATAGATCACTCGATAGCGGAAAACTTCAACCCAATCCGGTTAATTATCAGATGGGGTGGTTTCATGAATAAGGAGAGCCGCTCGGCACTTGCGTTGGGAATAATGATCGGCAGAGAATCTCAGTATGCTCCTGCAACCCATGGGTGATACGGCGGTGGTCGTCGGTTTTGGAAATGTGATTGGGGCGACCACGTTGGAAAAAGTGCGCGCGGCGACGATCGCTCTAGAGGCTAATCCGCCTGTAGGCACCTTGGATATTGTGCCGGCATTTACGACGATAACCGTGGTTTACGATCCGACCCTACGAGGAGGTTATACGGCTTTTCAGGCAAGGTTGCTCGCGTGTCTGAAGACGGTGAAGAGGTTGCGGCGTGGGATGGTGACGACTTTAACGATACCAGTCTGTTATGGTGGCGAATTCGGTCCCGATCTGGGACTGGTTGCGCAAGGGGCCAAACTTTCTGAGCGCGCGGCGATCGCTTCGCATACCCGACCAAAATATATTGTCGGGGCGGTGGGGTTCGCACCCGGATTTCCTTACTTGGCCGGATTACCTTTGAAATTGCACACGCCACGGAGAAGTAATCCTCGCTTGAAGGTTCCTGCTGGGAGTGTGGGGATTGGCGGCAAGCAGACGGGAGTTTATCCGCAGGTTTCACCGGGTGGTTGGCATCTGATCGGGCGCACTCCTTTGAAGTTATTCAATGCCGAAGAGGTCTATCCTTCACTCCTGAAGACTGGAGACCAGGTGCAATTTAAAGCCATCACGGCGGAGGAGTTTGCGGCATGGACATAAAAGTGATCCGTCCCGGGATGTTGACGACGATCCAGGATCTGGGGCGTCATGGAATCAGTGGCACAGGTGTGACCGAGGGTGGTGCGATGGATAAATTTGCGCTGGTCTTGGCCAACCTGCTGGTGGGCAACGCTCCCAATAAACCCGCGCTGGAAATCACGCTGACGGGACCTGAGCTGGAGTTTTCCAGCGATGCTTTGATCGCAATCACGGGTGCGGAGATCGATGGTTTCGAGCACGCTCAGCCGATCAAAGTATATGCTGGAGATCGATTAGACTTACCCGTCATCACGAGAGGCTGCCGAGCTTATCTCGCGGTAGCGGGAGGTTTGAACGTTGCGCCCGTCCTGAATGGAGCGGGCACGGACCTGCGCGCGAAACTGGGTGGATTTCAAGGGCGAGCGCTTCGAGCGGGAGATGTGTTGAGTGCGAATGTGGTGAGTCGGGAGACCCACGGACGCTGGAAGCTTTCGCCCACCTTGTTGCCGGCCTACAGTGCTTCTCCTGAGGTGCGAGTTTTGCCGGGATCAGAGGTGGATGAATTCGCGGAGATTTTTTGGAAGACTGAATTTGAGATTAGCACCCAGTCTGATCGGATGGGCTATCGATTGAAGGGGCGGCAGTTGAAGCGAAAGTCTTCCCGCGAGCTCATCTCATCGGCCGCGATTCCCGGCACGGTGCAGGTGCCGCCGGAAGGAAATCCGATCGTTTTGATGGCTGATGCTCAGACTCTCGGGGGCTATCCTCGGATCGCGCATGTGGCCCAGATTGATATGCCTTTGCTCGCGCAATTACGAGCAGGTGATCATGTGAGCTTTCGGAGAATCGAATTGGAAGAGGCTCAAACTCTCGCGTCACAACGGATGCGAGATCTCAATTTGCTCGTAATGGGTTTGCAGGATAAGCTGCGATGAGATCGATCGATCTTAATTGTGATTTGGGTGAAGGCTCTCCGCATGATGAAGCGCTGATGCCGCTGATCACATCGGCCAATATTGCCTGCGGCGGACACGCGGGAGATCTTGATTCTATGCGCAAGGCGGTGAGACAGGCGCGCTTCCATAATGTCGCGGTGGGGGCTCATCCGGGTTACATGGATCGCGAGTATTTTGGGAGACGCGAGCTGTCACTGACGACGGACGAAATTTTTGAAACGGTGCGCGACCAGATCGCTTCGATGCACTCCATCGCGCGTGAACTTGATGTTCCGTTGACTCATGTGAAACCGCACGGAGCGCTTTACACCCAGGCCGCCCAGAATCGGGAGATTGCCGATGCTGTGGTCGCGGCGATCCAAGCAGTGGATGTTAAGCTGCGGCTCTTCGCACTCGCTGGAAGCGAGCTGATACTTGCCGGACAGAATGGTGGACTGAGCGTGGCGAATGAGATGTTTGTTGACCGCTCTTATCGTGGAAATGGTTCACTCACTTCACGCGATGACCCCGGCGCTTTGATTGAAGATGTGGCGACCGGGGTGGGCCAAGCGATGTCGATGCTGTGCGATGGAGTCGTAACCTCGATTGATGGCACTCAAGTGCCGTTGATCGCGGATACGATTTGTGTGCATGGAGATGGTGCGCATGCCTTGGACTATACGCGCGAATTGCGCACGGCGTTGACCCGGGCAGGAGTCAATATTCTCCCGTGTGTAGGTTGACGCGACCTGCCTTCAGCGCATCGCGACGGCAGTGCCTCTGACGGGCGTGAATGCGGCCACGACGACTCCACGAATATTGTCGGAGTTTACGCATACGTAATCGTGCCGACGATTGTTCAGCCCGGTGGTGCGCCAACCATCTTTGGTCTTCGCGACGAGCACGTGCGTGATCGAGCGATTGCGCGAGCGAAAGACGACCGACATGCCGCGGGTGAGCTTTTCATAGGCAGTCGGCTTAACGACGAGGAGCGTGCCGCTTTGGTAGAGTGGTTGCATCGAGCGACCTCTGCCTTCGACCACGTAGGCGCCGGGGATCAAGGTTGCGGCTTGATGGGCTTTCAGTCGCGCCGTTGACGCCGTGGCGAATTCAGCAGCAGGAGAGAGGACGAAGTTTCCCGCAATGTAAGTAGCCTTGGTTTTAGGACCGGCGAACAGAGGGGAGGTGAAACAAGTGCAGCCAAAGACAATAAGTAGTGCGCTGATTAACCGTCCGTTTCGAAGCATCCCGCAAAGATGAAATGCGGGCGAGTTTCGGCAAGATTTTGCATGTAAGGTTCATTACCCACGCGCGCAGTAGCGAACACCCCAACAATGATCTAGTGACTATCCCCTGTCTGATTAGGACCGTTCAGACAGTCATCGGTAGTAAGGTAGTGACTTTCCTAGCGTGGCCTTCATGATCGGCTTGCTGGGGATAGTGTGTAGGCGGCGAGCTTGCTCGCGCATGGAATCCTCCTCTGCGCTCGCAAGCGAGCGGCCTACGGCTGAGATTCACAAAGAGAACAGAGAAGTTCGCTAGCTCTGTATCGGGCTTAGTTATTAAATCGGAACACCGCGACATCGCCGTCTTGGAAAACGTAGTCTTTGCCTTCGAGCCGATATTTACCCGCATCCCGCGCGGCATGAACGCTGCCGAGGCTGGAGAGATCTTCGTAAGAAACGACTTCGGCTTTGATGAAGCCGTGTTCGAAATCCGTGTGGATGACACCGGCGGCTTGAGGGGCTTTCCAACCTTTCACAATTGTCCAGGCCCGCACTTCTTTTTCACCAGCGGTGAAGTAGGTTTGCAAGCCGAGCAGATCGTAGCTGGCCCTGATTAAACTGGAGACGCCGGAATCGGAGACGCCGAGATCCTGCAAAAATTCCGAAGCTTCTTCGGGCGTCAGGTCGATGAGCTCGGATTCGATCTTTGCGCTGATGGGCACGTAGGCGGCGTCGTGGTGGGTGCGCACAAATTCGGCGACTTTTTGCACGAAAGGATTGGCCTCGGCATCGGCGAGATCGTCTTCGGCAACATTGCAGGCGAACAGCACGGGTTTGGCGGTGAGCAGCTGAAAGTGCTTCATGAGCGCTTTTTCCTCATCGGTCGCTTCCAGGATGTTGGCGGTTTTGCCTTCGTTGAGATGAGGCTGCAGCTTTTCGAGCAATTCAAGTTCGGCCTGAGCTTCCTTGTCGCCACTCTTGGCTTTCTTCTGGGTCTTATCGATTCGCGAGGTGACAGATTCGAGATCGGCGAGCACGAGCTCGGTTGAGATGACCTCGATATCGCGCACGGGATCGACACTGCCCATGTTGTGCACGACGTCGGCATCTTCGAAACAGCGGACAACTTGGAGCACGGAGTCGACCTCGCGGATATTGGCGAGGAACTTGTTGCCGAGGCCTTCGCCTTTGCTGGCACCGGCGACGAGACCGGCGATATCGACGAATTCGATCGCGGCGGGAATGACGACTTGGGTTTTCGCAATGCCTTGCAACACAGCCAACCGTTCATCGGGCACGGTGACGACGCCCACATTGGGATCAATCGTGCAGAATGGATAGTTGGCGGCCTCGGCTTTGCGTGAGCGAGTGAGGGCGTTAAAGAGAGTGGACTTGCCTACATTGGGCAGACCGACGATACCGGCTTTCATAAGTGCTCCGAGGGAGGGGGCGGAGAGTGTGCTTGACAAGCCATTTATGGCGCAGTGTGCTTTCCAGCTTTTCCAATTAAGTCTCGCTCTGTAATACTTTAGATATGGCACTCAAAATCCGTCTTACTCGCACTGGTGCGATCCACAATCCTTACTACCGCGTCGTGGTAGCCGAGGCTCGTTCGCGTCGCGATGGTGCTCCGGTTGAACAACTTGGCACCTATGCTCCATGCGACAAAAGCAACCAGCTTAATCTCAAGTTGGATCGTGTCGACTACTGGATCAGCAAGGGAGCCAAGCCTACTGATACGCTGAACTCTTTGATTAAGAAGGCTCGTAAGGCTCCCGCTCCCGCGGTTGAAGCAGCACCGGTTGCTGAAGAAGCCACCGCCTAATTAATTTATTTTTTTACCGCGGAGGTTATTTCTCTGCGATTTCGGCCTCGGATCCTTCCGGGGCCTTTTTATTTTCCGACCTTGGCGATTTTCCTTCTCTCGGTTTACTCTCTCCATTCACGTGAAGATTGATGTGCTCACTCTATTTCCGGCCATGCTCGATGGATTTCTCTCCGAGAGTATCGTCGGTCGCGCCCACGAATCGAAGTTGATCGATGTGAATGTGCACAATGTGCGCGATTGGGCGACGGATAAGCATCGGGTGACGGATGATCGGCCTTTTGGTGGAGGAGCGGGGATGGTGATGCGTTGCGAACCGGTGTTTGCTGCGATGGAAACTGTGCAAACTCCCGGTTGTCGAAGGATTTACCTCACTCCGGACGGGGCCCCGTTTACGGCGGCGAAGGCCGAGGCGCTCGCAAAGGAAACTCATCTCGTTCTGCTCAGCGGACACTATGAGGGGATCGATCAGCGGATTCGTGATAACATCATCGACGAGGAGATCAGTATTGGGGATTACGTGCTGACAAATGGCACCTTGGCGGCGGCGGTGGTCATTGACGCGCTGGCCAGATTTATACCCGGGGTGCTCGGTGATGAAAAGTCATTGACGCACGAAAGCTTCACACGCAAGTTGCTCGACTTTCCTCAATACACGCGTCCCGCGGAATATCGAGGTATGTCCATTCCGGAGGTTTTACTTTCCGGAAATCATACTGAGATTGAGAAGTGGCGAACGGCGCGACAGGAGGAGAAAACCCGTCAGGTCAGACCAGATTTACTCAACTAAATTTTATCACAATGAAGCCGATTATCAAAGAGATCACCACTGCTCAACTAAAGCAGGACATTCCCAACTTCCGCGTGGGTGATGGCGTGAAAGTGCACATCAAGGTGCGTGAAGGTGACAAGGAGCGTATTCAGCTCTTTGCTGGTATCGTCATTGCCCGGAAGGGACATGGCATCCACGAAGCATTCACGGTTCGCCGTATCAGCTACGGCGAAGGTGTTGAAAAGGTATTTCCTCTTCATTCTCCCAACGTCGAGAAGATCGAGATTGATCGCCAATCCGAGCCGATGCGCGCTCGTCTCTACTATCTCCGTGGTCGTAAGGGTAAGGCGGCGATGGCGATCAAGGAAGTCCGCGCTGAGAAACGCACCGCGCGTTAATCAGCACCTTCTGATTCACAATTTACGGCGAACCTTTCGGGGTTCGCCTTTTTGTTGCGCAGTTTCTTCTTCCCCGATGCGGCGGGATGCCTAAGCATATCCATATTACATGAAGTTATCGACTGATTTACTCGCTAAAGCTGCCAACCAAGCCCGCGGGCTCGCGATCGACGCGATCCATAAAGCCGGCATCGGCCATTTGGGTCTCCCTCTGGGATGCGCGGAAATGGGAGCGGTGCTATATGGCAATGCGCTGATTCACAACCCGAACGAGCCCCGTTGGATGAACCGCGACCGATTCGTGCTCTCCGCCGGTCACGGTTCCATGTTCCTCTACGGTTGGCTGCATCTGAGCGGTTACGACCTCTCGATGGATGATATCAAATCGTTCCGTCAACTCCACTCGAGGACGCCTGGCCATCCCGAATTTCATGAGACTCCCGGCGTAGAATCCACCACGGGACCACTTGGTCAGGGCGTGGGTAATGCGGTGGGGATGGCTGTTTCGGGCAAGATGGCGGCAGCGCGTTTCAATACGGCTGACCATGAGATTTTTGATTACAAGGTAGTCTGCCTCGCGGGCGACGGATGTATGCAGGAAGGGGTGTCGATGGAAGCCGTCGAATTCGCCGGGCACCAACAGCTCGATAATCTGATTCTGATTTACGATTCCAATGACGTCACCCTCGATGCGATGGCGGACAAGACGCAGAGCGAAAACACCGCCGCGCGTTTCAAGGCGATCGGTTGGGATGTGCTCAGTGTGGACGGCCACGATATGGAGGCGTTTCTCAAAACCTTCAAACGCGCGCGCAAGGCTCGTAATGGAAAACCTATCCTCATTATCGCAAAAACCGAGATTGGGCGTGGTATTCCTGAAGTGGCGGGCACGGCGAAGGGTCATGGCGAGGGTGGGGCAAAATTTGCCGACTCAGCTCGCGCCGGGCTCGGTTTACCTGCGGACGAACTGTTTCACGTGAGCGGTGATGTGCGTGAATACTTTGCGGCTCACAAGAAACGTTTGCTGCGGGCGGCAAACCGTTGGAATAAGACTTATCAAGCCTGGCGCTTGGCTAACACCGATAAGGCGGCACTTCTCGATTCGGCCTCCGCAGCTCCAGTGTCGACCGATCTCATGGCGAAGATCCCTCCATTCGCGGCTGATGTGAAACATGGCGGCACGCGTGCCGCGGGTAGCGATGTGATTCAACCTTTGGCTGAAGCGCTACCGTTTCTTATCGGAGGCAGTGCCGATCTTTACGGATCGACCAAGAATTACATCAAGGCGAGCGATGATTTCGAAGTCGGTAATCGCACTGCGCGCAATATCCGCTTCGGCATTCGTGAGCACGGGATGGCGGCGATTGCCAATGGCATGGCTTACGACGGTCTTTTCCGTCCGAGCATCGCGACTTTTCTGGTCTTTGCTGATTACTCGCGTCCTTCAATGCGCATCGCGGCTCTGGCTAAATTGCCGGTTATTTATCTCTACACGCACGATTCCGTGGGGGTGGGCGAGGATGGCCCGACGCATCAACCCGTGGAAACTGTTTCTTCGCTCCGCTTGATTCCCGGTTTCGATGTGATTCGTCCCGCCGACGCTGAGGAAGTGGTCGGGGCTTATGCGGCTGCTCTCGAACGCACTGATGGCCCGACGCTTATCGCACTCAGCCGACAATCTCTGCCTTTGATGAACGAGTTGTCTGCTGAAGCCCGCCGCGAAGGTGTGATCAAGGGTGGATATATTGCGGTGAAGGAAACCGAGCCGCTTAACACGATCTTGTTGGCGACCGGCAGTGAACTGCAACATGCCGTCAGTGCCGCCAAGGAGTTGGGTGGGGGCACCCGCGTTGTTTCGATGCCTTCCATGGAGCGCTTTGAACGCCAATCGGCTGAGTATCGTGAAAGTATCCTTCCAGCATCTTGCCGCCATCGTGTCGCAATTGAAGCAGGGGTTACTGCATTGTGGCATCGCTACGTGGGGACTGAGGGCAAGATCGTCGGGATCGATCGATTCGGATTGAGCGCGCCGGCAGAGCAGGTGTTTGAGGAGCTGGGAATTACGGCGGAAGCCGTGGTGACAGCAGCTCGCGCTTGATTTTTGCTTTTGGCGGCGGATTCTATGGAGTCCGTCGCCTATTCTTGGGCTTATCTAGTCTTGTTCCTCTGATGGTAGGCCGCTCCGCTTGCGAGCGCGTTGGGTCTCAATCAGCGCGAGCAAGCTCACAGCTTGCACCTAGAGCCGGAAATCAGAAAATGTGACCGCAGGCTTGCAATTATAGTTAGCTTCCTAATTGTCAGCCACCTGATAGTTTAGATTGTTTCAAATTATGCCACATTTAATGCTCAAGGATTTACCGCGCTATGAGTGCCTGCTCGAGGGGGCAAAGAAGTATCCTGAGCTGGACCCGTCGGCTTGTGAGGCCTTCTTGAATCTATTGCGCACGGGAGACGATGTGGTTTCGGTCGTGGATAAGTCTTTGGCGGATCATCAGATTTCCTCGGGGCGTTTCGGCGTGTTAATGCTGCTCTGGAATACCTCGAAACGCAGCCATGGTTGCGGTGAGGGTGAGCATGCGGGGCCACGCACACCGGCTGAATTGGCGGAGGCCGCCGGAGTTTCCCGCGCGACCATGACCGGATTGATCGATACTTTGGAGCGCGACGATTTCGTGCGTCGGAAACCCGATCCGCATGATCGCCGGATGATGTCCGTTGAGCTGACAGATGAGGGGAATGCTTTTCTTGGCCGGATTTTACCCGGGTATTTCCATCTGATCGCTGAGTTGATGGAACCACTGGAGGAAAACGAACGCAAAACTCTGGTCTCTTTACTTAATAAAATTCTCCAACGATCCTCTCCTAAGTCTATATCGACCTAGGCATATTCTGTCTTATCAATTTATATTCACCTACATTTATCATGATTAAGAAATTCATCATCGCCCTCGGAGGATTTGTGCTGGTGGTCGCATCACTCGCTGCGATCAAGGCCGCACAGATTAATGAAATGATGTCGGCGCCTCATATGCAGCCGGCGAGTGCCGTGAGCACATTCGAAGCCAAGGAAGTGAGTTGGAGTCCGTCGCTCCGTGCGATTGGCACCTTGGCCCCCATCAATGGAGTGATGATCAGCGCGGATGCCGATGGCACCGTCGTCAAGATTGCCGCAGAAAGCGGATCGGCAGTGAAGAAGGGCGATTTACTTGTCGAGATCGATAGTTCGGTGGAGACGGCCAATCTTAACGCCGCTCTCGCCACGGCGGAGTTGAACCGCGTGAATCGCGAACGCGCCAGTGGCCTGTGGGCACGCCAAGCGATTGCGAAGTCGGATTACGATGCGGCGGAAGCGGCCGCACTGCAGTCGCTCGCGGCGGTCGCGGCACTCGAAGCTCAAATCGCGAAGAAGAAAGTCACCGCACCGTTTTCTGGTCGCGTGGGTATCCGCTCGGTCAATGTCGGACAATTCGTTGGTCGAGGAGCACCGTTACTCCCGTTGCAGAGTCTCGATCCGATGTATGTGAATTTCAGTGTCCCACAGCGTGAGATCCCGTCCCTTTATTTAGGACAGAAGGTTCAGATTTCGGTCGACGCCTTTGAAGGAAAGAATTTCGACGCCGAAATCACAGCCATCAATTCGGAGGTCGATTCCTCGACCCGAAACATCTACGTGCAGGCGACCCTCGCCAATCCCGAGGAGAAGCTCCGCTCCGGCATGTTTGTTCGTGTGGCGGTAGAGCTACCCGCGAAAGATAATCTCGTGGTCGTGCCCGCTACGGCGATCGCCTACGCTTCCTATGGTAATTCTGTCTATATTGTGGAGAACATGGAAGGAGAGGACGGGAAGGAGTTCCTCGGGGTGCGTCAGCAATTCGTGACCTTGGGGCAGACGCGAGGAGATTTGGTTTCGATCACAACGGGAGTGAAACCGGGTGAGCTCGTGGTTTCAGCCGGGGTCTTCAAGCTCCGGCCAGGTGCCCCCGTGCAAGTAAACAATTCTGCCCAGCCATCGAGCAGTGCCAATCCGACACCGGATAATACCTAATCCGGTCGAGGAGACATCGCCATGATATCCAAAAGTTTTACAGACCTCTTTGTCCGCAAGCCGGTTATCGCACTGGTCATCAATATCGTGATTCTGGTGCTGGGCCTCGTGGCCTACTTCCAGCTCAACACGCGTCAATATCCACGCAGCGACAGTGCGGTGGTGAATGTGAATACGATCTACTTCGGTGCGAGTGCCGATACGGTGCGAGGCTACATCACCACCCAATTGGAGCGCGCGATCTCAAGTGCGGATGGGATCGATTATATCGAATCCAGCAGTGCGTCGGGATTCAGCTCGATCAAGGTTTTCCTGCGGTTGAATTATGATACCAATGCGGCGTTGGCGCAGATCAGTGCGAAGATCGATCAGGTGCGCAATGAACTGCCGCCGGAGTCGGAGTCACCGACGATCAGCGTGGAGACGAGTGATAACCAATTCGCCTCAATGTATCTGAGTTTCTACTCCGATACGCTGAACCAAAATCAAATCACCGATTATCTGAGCAGGATGGTGCAACCTCGATTGTCGGCCGTCAAAGGTGTGCAACGAGCGGATCTGCTCGGAGGTCGCGTCTATGCGATGCGTATATGGCTAAAGCCAGACGCACTGGCGGCCCATGGTTTGAGCCCCTCCGAGGTGCGCGGAGCTCTCGTCGCTAATAATGCACTGGCCGCAGTGGGTTCGACGAAAGGCTCGATGATTAGCGTCAGTCTGGTCGCGAATACGGATTTGAAGAACGTAGAAGAGTTCCGCGATCTGGTCGTGGCTCAGCGCAATGGCTCCATTATCCGTCTCTCCGATGTGGCCGATGTCGTGCTCGGAGCGGAGAGCTACGATGAGGAAGTGCGTTTCGGTGGTCAGGCTGCGACCTTCATGGGCATCTGGGTGCTCCCCACGGAGAGCACCGTGGAGGTGATCAATCGCGTGCGCGAGACGATGCCAGATATTCAGGCGGCCCTGCCGACCGGCTTACAGGGCAAGATCGCCTACGATGCTTCCAAATACATCGACGATGCACTCAGCGAAATCGTCAAGACCTTGCTCGAGACACTGCTGATCGTGGCGGTGGTGATTTTCCTCTTCATGGGATCGTTCCGCTCGGTCTTAATTCCTCTCGTTTCGATGCCGCTCTCCTTGATCGGGGCGCTGTTCGTGATGATGGCGCTGGGCTTTACGATCAACTTGCTGACACTACTCGCGATCGTGCTCGCGGTGGGGATCGTGGTCGATGATGCGATCGTGGTGGTGGAGAATATTGAGCGTCACATTCGGGAAGGACTCTCTTCAGTCGATGCCGCCATTTTAGGTGCGCGCGAGCTGGTGGGGCCGGTGATTTCGATGACGATTACGCTCGCGGCGGTTTACGCTCCGATTGGTTTTCAAGGCGGTCTCACCGGAGCGTTGTTCCGTGAGTTTGCCTTCACTTTGGCGGGGGCGGTTTTGGTCTCCGGTTTTGTGGCGTTGACGCTATCACCGATGATGAGCGCCTACCTGATCAAGGGGGGAGAGTCGGAGGAAAAGGGATTCACAGGATTCACCAATCATCTCTTTGATCGACTGCGAAACCGCTATGAACGCGTGCTCGGTAATTTATTGGAAACACGCCGGGTGAATTGGTTCCTCATGGCGATATTCAGTGTGTTGCCTGCCATCTTAGGAATTGGTGCAGCAGGTGTATTCGGCGCTGAGTCTCTGCTCGTTAAAGCGATTGTGGGCGTTATTTGCGGTGCCATCTATCCGATGATGTATTTTTCCGATCTGCGCGCGGGCATTCAACCGGTTTGGGTTCCGGTGATCACCGTTTCGGCGTTTCTGCTGACGAGCTTGCTCGCACCGTTTTTCATGTTCGCGAATAAGGAACTCGCACCGATGGAGGATCAAGGTGTGGTCTTCAGTATCATGCTGCCGTCGGCCACTTCGACCATCGATCAGAACGTGATCTTCTCGAAGCAGGTGCAGGATATGTTCACTTCGATTGATGAATATGAAAATTCATTTCAAATCACCGGTGCAGCTTTCGGTTTTTCGGGTATTATCCTGAAACCATGGTCTGAGCGGAGCCGCTCTGCCCTTGAAATTCAACAGGCTTTTCAGGAACCAGCGGCGAGGATCGCCGGTCTCAACGTGGTGGTCACCACGCCGGATCCTTTGCCTTCGGGTGGGTCGATGCCGATTGAGTTCGTGCTACGCTCCACGGCTGATCACGGCGAGATGGTCGATTACGCCAATCAACTCGTGCTCTACGCCAACACCGAGGCCAATGCCGGTGGCGGAGCGCCGACCTTCTATTTTGCCGATAGCGATTTGAAGTTCGATCTGCCACAGGTCGAGATCGAGATTGATAAGGATAAGGTCGCGTCGATGGGGTTGAATCTTAGTGATGTCGCCCGGGATATGGGTTCGATGCTCGGTGGTGGTTACGTGAATCGTTTCGTCAATGAAGGACGGAGCTACCGGGTGATCCCTCAGGTCGAACGGGGCGAACGTCTCAACGCTGACCAATTGCTCGATTATCATGTCCGTGGTCCGCAAGGTGAGCTGATTCCGCTCTCCACGATCGCGACGCTCAAACACACCGTGCAGCCACGCTCGCTGAACCGCTTCCAGCAATTAAACTCGATTAAGATCACCGGAGTCGGTCCGAGTGTTGATGGCGCCCTGGCCAAACTTGAAGCGAAAGCTGCCGAAATCCTGCCTCCGGGCTATTCAATTGATTACGGCGGCCAATCGCGTCAGCTCCGCAACGAGGGTAATAAGCTCAACGCTGCCTTGGGGTTGGCCTTGCTGCTGATCTTCCTCGTGCTTTCAGCCCAGTTTAACAGCTTCCGCGATCCTTTCGTGATTCTCCTCGGATCAGTGCCACTCGCCTTCTTCGGTGCGATGTTGCCTATTTTCCTGTGGAAGACATCGCTCAATATCTATTCGCAGATCGGTTTGATCACCTTGGTCGGTTTGATCGCGAAAAACGGTATCCTGATCGTGGAATTTGCGAATTCGCTGCAAGAGCAGGGCATGGCCAAAATCGATGCTATTCGTCGCGCCTGTGCTACTCGTTTGCGGCCAATCCTGATGACATCTGCCGCGACGGTCTTTGGTCATATGATGTTGATATTCGTGACCGGTCCCGGGGCGGCGGCTCGTAATAGTATCGGATTCGTTCTCGTGATCGGCATGGCCGTTGGTTCGATCTTCACTTTGTTTGTGGTGCCCGCCTTCTATGTCTTGCTGGCCCGCGATCATGCTCCTGTCAAAAAACCTGAAACGACTGAATCTCAGCCGTCCCTCGCGTCGTAAACTCTCTCCCCTTTTCGTCATGAAATTATCACGCTTAGCTCTAGCATCCCTGCTTACGTTGGGTTCGCTGTCTCTCCATGCGGTCCCCGTCGATCCCTACCAACGCGATGGGGTCGCCGACCCTGATTACGAGGTGCCCGAGGAACTCGATCTTTCCTACGCGCTTTCCTTTGCCTTGGATAACAATCACGCCATCCGGCAGGCCCGCGAGCGCATCCGACAACAGGAAGGCGTGGTGCTCACAGTGTCGTCGCGACGGCTGCCGACGGTCGTAGCTTCAGGCAACTACACGCGTTTCGACAAGGGGCTGACGACTACTTTCAGCCCCAGTGATCGCGATTGGGCGGTGCAAGTGCAGGCGACACAGGTGCTTTATGCTGGTGGTGGCGTGATGGCCTCAAGCAAGAGTGCGTCCTTGGCACGAGCCGCGGCTGAACTGGAATTGAAAGGTGTGATCAACGAGCAACTGCTCGCGGTGCGCACTCGATTCTACAATGTCTTGCTCGCGCAGAAGAAGATCACCGTGCAGGAGGAGAACGTAAAACTTCTCGGCGAGCAGCTTGAGAATGAGAAAAACCGGTTCGAGGCCGGCACGATTTCCAAGTTTGAAGTGCTCCGGGCCGAGGTTGCGCTGGCCAATGGGCAGCCCGCTTTGATTACGGCGCGGAACGATTTTCGAATCGCGATCGAAGAGCTGCGCCAAGTGCTTGGTTTCACCAACACCAGTGGACGCAATTTGCATGATATCCCTAACTTTGTTGGCGACCTGACGGTGAAGAGTCGCACGGACTTCGATCTGCTTACCTCCATTCGCACCGCGCGGAGTGAGCGTCCGGAAATCCAGCGTCTCGAAAAACTCGATGCAGCTGGTGAGGAGCAAGTGACGGTCGCTCGTTCGGGACGACGTCCATCGGTCGCTCTCGTTGGTGGGTATCAATTCGCCAAGGGGTTTAACTCGAACGGTTGGGATAATCGTCGCGAGGGTTGGACGGCTGGACTGCAAGGGCAGTGGAATATTTTCGATGGCCGTTCAGTGGCCGGACAGGTTGCGCAGGCCAAATCGTTGACCCGTCAAACCAAGTTACTGATCGAGGAATCGATTCTCGCCGTAGACGTCGAAGTGCGTCGCAGTCATTCCTCGCTGATCGAAGCGTG
This sequence comes from Cephaloticoccus sp., assembly GCA_034669935.1. Taxonomy (GTDB): domain Bacteria; phylum Verrucomicrobiota; class Verrucomicrobiia; order Opitutales; family Opitutaceae; genus Cephaloticoccus. The sequence goes on along the minus strand of JAXMOJ010000009.1, from coordinate 3,676 downwards.
GGAATTGGTGGATGCCTCGGGGAAAGTAGTGGAACAGGCCGATGAAGCGCTTCGTCTGGCGCAAGTGCGCTACGATGCCGGCACCGCCACGCAATTGGACCTTCTGACCAGTCAGGTAGAACTCACGCGAGCTAAGCTTAATCAATTACAGGCCTTTTACCGCTATAACGTGGCTTTAGCCGCGATGCGTAAGGCGATTGGACAGGCTGATCCCTTTATAACCGGCTAAGGTTGGTTGTTTTCAGTCGGCGCAAGAGCATTGTGTCATCAGGGCAACTCTTGTAAAACTGAGGCGTCTTAACTGTTCATGACTACTTCGCGCAAAATACTGACCCTGGCTGCCGTCGGGGTGGGAGCAATTTTCGTTGTTGGAGGTTTGGCGCTGACCTCCCCAGTGCAAACGTGGGCAGTCAAAAAAGCTGCGGCCTCACGTCCCGAACTCAGTTTAGCGATTGATCGCGTATCGCTTGGCTGGCGGCAGGTCGAAGTGGAGACGATTCGGGCGGAATACGACGGAGCGGTGCTCACATTACCAAAACTGGAAGCTCAAATCGCTCTCTGGCCGGCGGCGTGGCGGCAAGATATCAATGTGAGTAAACTGGTCGCGCGAGGGTGGACCCTCGATTTGACGAAGTATCGTCCCGCGCAAGTCGTGGAAGCGTTGGGGCCCATTCAGTATTCCTCATTTTCGCTGCTATCGACTGCTCATGCCGCTCAAGCGCTACCCGCCGCGGAAACCGTGTTTGCCGGTGTATTATCCCAGATGCAGTTGCCCATGAACGTAGCGCTCGATGGCGTGATTCTGGAAGGGAGTGTCATTATCCTTTCGGGATCGGATAACCTTCCCGTGACGATGCAAGTGGCCTTGGTCGGCGGCAATTTCGCTACAGGAAAAGAAGGAACGTTTGATCTCACTGCTTCTGTGCAAACCGGCGGATCGGATGCGCAAGTGCGGAGTATCGATGTGCGCGGCACGTTGAAAGCGGTGATGAATACTCCCCGCACGTTTACGAATCTTCGAGGTGGCGTGAATGCGCAGGCGCAGGGCAAAGCCTTTCCGCAAGGGGTCCAACTGACGGTGGAAGCAGATGCCGCGAGAGTGAAGGGCGGCGAAAATTACAGCTTTACCGTGCAATCAGTGGGGAAGCGCCTCATGGATGTGCAGGCTAATTTTCCCGACAATTCGGAACGTCTCGGCGGGGTCTGGCGGCTGGATGTGCGGGATACGGATATCGCGCCGTTTACGTTGGGGTATCCGGTGCCGACTTTTACCGCGGTGGGAGCGGGGATGTTTGAAACGGATACCGGCTTTGCGGAAATTCACGGAGCTGGTCGGCTAAATGCTTCCGCTAACCGTCTCGAAGTGCTCGCACCGGAATTGCGCGAATTGGGTTCACTAAAAATCTTTGCCGAGTTCGATCTCGTCCATCGGGGTGACGTGAGCCGGATCAACACATTTGCACTCGAAGCGACTCAAGATGAACCGGTGCTTAAACTCATCGCGATCCAAACTTTTGAAATCAATACCAAGACGGGCGAACTGAAGGTGGCCGATCCGGAATCGGATTTGATTGAGGTGAATCTGCTTGGTTTGCCCGTCGCGTGGGTCGCGCCGCTCGTTGCCAGTCACCGAGTATCGGGTCATGGGATCAGCGGTAAGTTCACCGCCAATGCGCGCGACGCGGGAGTGCGCGCAACCATGATTGAGCCTTTGCGGGTGGATGGTCTGAGTCTCCGCGAAAATGACGGTGAGCTTCTGTTTGAGGGCCTGAATCTCCAAAGCGATTTCACAGCGGAATACACGGTTCGAGGTTGGCAGGCGGAGGTCGCCTCGATTGAAGTGACTAGCGGTGAGGGTAAGTTGCTGTCGCTGTCGCTGAAAGCAGGTCAGTCCTCGGAGGCAAATGCGCCCATCATCGGCACGGGTCGTGCGGCAATCGCGTTACCCGTCATGCTGAATCAACCTTTGGCTCAGGGAATCGCGCGTTTGCGACAGGGCGATCTACAATTGGATTTCTCCGGCTCCTGGGCCGAGGCCCGCGATCTGCAAGTGAAGTTGATGTTGAATAATCTAGTGATGGAGGATGCCCGTGAGCTGCCTTCGATTGCGGCGGACTTGCGGGCGCAGATTGATGCTTCGCTGCAGACCCGATTTAATCTGCCGATAACCTGCACGAGTGAATCACGAATTTCGGATCTTATTCTGCAAGGGACGCTCGCTCCGGAAAATGAAGGTCTGCGGGTTGACGCTAAACTCAGTGGCCGCGAAGTCTGGCTCGATGATCTGGAGCTGTTGAGTGCGCTGGCTGCCGGCACAACCGTCGCGACGCAGGAGGAGATTGCCTTTGATGGTCGTGATGAACGACCTTTCTGGACCGGCCTATCGGGCGAAATCGAAATGGCTCTGCAGATTCTGCATTACACCGAGGAATTCGAAATGCGTGGGGTGAGGGGAAATATCAAGATTTCCGATCAGGGTATGGCTTTGGAAACTCTCCGCGCCGGCTTGGGCGAGGAGAGTGCGCTTACTCTCCAAGGCAGGGTGGACTTCGATCCGGCCTCACCCGAGCCCTATACCTTAGCTGCAGATATGACGATGAATGACTTTGTGTCTGGCCCGCTGTTTCGCACGCTCAGTCCCGGAAATCTGCCGCAAGTCGACGGCGTGTTTAACGCCAAGTCGCAGATCTCTTCGACCGGACAGAATGCCATGGATTTGATGCGTCGCACTGAAGGGGATCTCCAATTGAGGAGCACCGGTGGCGTGTTTCGAGTTCTGCCTCCGCAAACTGCCGCGAAAGTTGAGAACGCGGGACGGATTGCGGCATTGGGCGCGTTTCTGGGCAATGTGGTCGGAGGGAAAAAATCGCAGGCATTTGCCAGCAAAGCTCAGGCGGTCGCCGAATTGTCAAAAGTGCTGACCGCAATCAACTACGATCAACTGAATGTCTCGGTGCACCGGCTCGGCGATTTCAACACGGTGCTCGAAGATTTCTCCCTGATCTCGCCTGAGGTCAGATTAAGCGGCGGCGGAAAGATCACCGCACTCGAGGGAGTGGATTTTTTTCAACAACCGCTCAACTTGGCGCTGGAAATGAAAGTGCGGGGGAAGACGGGAGCGGCCTTTGGTTACCTTGGTGTCTTGGAGGAGGAGAAAGACGATCTCGGCTACGCCGTGTGTGCTTTGCCCCTGAAAATCGAGGGATCACTGGCGCGGCCTGATACCAGCGAATTGCAAACCGCGTTTCGCGAACTCGCGATGGATCGGAGCGGTGCAGACGACCTTTTGCAGCGTTTGCTGGGCAAATAGGTAGGATCGGCGTTATACCGCGATCCGAATGTCGAATCAACCTCGGCTTATGTTGTGAGATAGCCGATCGCATCCGCCGCGGGCGTCGCGAGACCAAAGTCTGTTCGCTCTGCCTAGTGGTGTTTCGCGACGGGCGCGACGAGATAGATCGCCTTCGTAAGCACAATGCAACGGCCCTGAGCTATGTCTCACTTTGAGCCTGAGGTAGGATCGGCTTTATACCGCGATAGGATGTTCGGATCGCGGCGTAAAGCCGCTCCTTGTAAGCTGGAAGTGTGTTATAAGGTGTATGTTCAGTCCAGTAAGCGAGACGAGTCTGTTCGGTCTGGTTGGCTGGAAGGGATGCTCAAGAAGGGGCCTGCAGGC
>JAXMOJ010000008.1:0-224792 GCA_034669935.1 Cephaloticoccus sp. | reverse complement strand
GACCTCCGCAAGCTACACCGTTTCCTACGCCTCCCTTAGCGATGCCGGCTCCTACAAAGTCGTCGTCACCGACGACGCCAGCACGCTCACCTCTGATGAGGTCACCCTTTCGGTGACTCAAGCCACGGCCACAGTCACCCTCGGCGATCTCAGCGCGACCTACGACGGCAACCCTCATGCCGCCAGCGCGACGACTGATCCCTCCGGACTCACGGTCGATCTCACCTACGACGGCGGCTCGACCGCGCCGACTGATGCAGGTGATTACACCTTGGTCGGCACCATCGACGACGCGAGCTACACCGGCAGTGCCACTGATACCCTCACCATCGCTCAAGCTGCCCAAACCATCACCTTCGCTGCCCTCGCTGATCGTGGCTTTTCCAATAATCCGATCGCCCTATCCGCCACCGCATCCTCCGGACTCACCGTCAGCTTCAACGTGCAGTCCGGTCCGGCGACTCTGAGCAGCAACTCTCTCTCTCTCTCCGGCACCGGCACGATCACCGTGAGGGCTTCGCAAGCGGGCAATACCAATTACTTCGCAGCAGTGAGCATCGATCGCTCGTTCGTAATCACTGCCAGCGCTGAGTCCTGGCTCAGCACCCACTTCACCGAAGCAGAACTCGACGATGAAGCCATCAGCGGAGCACTCGCCGATCCCGATGGCGATGGATTGACCAACTTGGTCGAATACGCCCTCGGGCTCGATCCGCGTAGCCCCAATACGACGGGACTGCCCGAGATGAGCACCACCGCGACCGACTGGGTCTATACTTATAAGCGACCTGCAGCTCGGGCCGATATCACTTACGAAGTAATGATGAGCTCCGACCTAAGCTCATGGTCTACGACCGGAGTAACCCACGAGTTTGTTTCGAGTGACAATGGTATCGAGACGTGGCGCGCTACCTTACCGCTGAGCTCCGCGACTAATGTCTACTTCCGGTTGAAGGTGGAACAGTAGCGCCGGGCTAGTCCTGAGTAAGGTGGGCGCCGGCGTCTTTTTCCCAATGGCGTTCCTTGGTTGGGAGCACGAGGTCTTCGGGTTGGAATGAGTAGCCGCGGATCTGGGCCTTGGGGGCGTCGTCGAGGATGTAGTTTACGACGTAGATTTCTCCGTCGTCGAATTGCACCCAGCCGGTGTAGCCGGTATCGCTTTCGGGTGAGCGATCATAGTCGAGGGGCATGATCCGCGTGTGGGATTCCTTACGTGAACCGGCGAGCAGTGACTCCTTGTCGGTCAGCGCGGCGAGAGTGGTTTGCGTCCACCAGCCAACCCAACCTTTACCGCCTTGCATCAAGCGGCAGGTGATCAATGCGCGTCCGTCCTTGAGCCAACCGGCAGTTGGTCGATGACACGCGGGGATGGGAAGTTGAATCGCGGGTCCCCAAGTCAGGCCGCCGTCGCGCGAGACGGTTTTATAAGCGTCCCATCCCTCGGATGAGTTTTCGCGATGCAGTGCGATGATCACATTGTCATCAACGGGAAGGAGGGAAACTTCACAGAGGTTGAGCCCAACCTGATCGGCGACTGTCACGGGGCCGTGCCACGTCTTGCCCTGATCGTCGGAATGCCAGAGCCACACTTTGAGAAACTCGGTGTCCGCATTTTTGACGTGGCAGGCGGTCAACCAACGTCCGTTAGGCAGCTCGATGAGCTTGTCGGGCATGATGCCCTGCATGGGGAGGAGGATAGGCTCGTCCCAGGTCTCTCCGTGATCATGGCTGATAAAGAGGTAGTTCTTGAGAAGATGATGAACCTCATCCGTGCGTTGATCGCTCCCGATGTAATCGACCACAATGGCCACGCGACCATCGCTTAGGGTGCTGGCTCGGGCACAGTTCCAAAAGAAACCGTCCTTCCCCGGTTCGGTGAGAGCGCGTTTCGGGGACCAGGTGCGTCCGCGGTCAGATGATTCGGCGAGAGCGATGCGTGTGAAGTCGCGTTTACCGTGGTGGGTGCATTCTTCAAAGACACACAGCAGGCGACCATCTTGCGTGAGGGTAATGTCGGGGAAAGCTTCGTAGATCGAGTCGTCCCGTGAAACGGTGAATTTTTGGATCATAGACCAATTCTTTTGGTGCCCTGAAGGTGATGCAATTCGCAAGTGTGTCTTCATGAGGCAAAAGGCTTGTTTGTGGTGCCTGAGAGTTCTTAGTTGTGGGCAGCTTTCCCCTTTATGAGTTCACCTAAAATTATTCGCGCAGCTATTATTGGTTGCGGTAGTTATGCCTCGGAACACGCGAAATTTTTGTCGAAATACGAAGGCGCGCATATCCGTGCGGTCTGCGATATCGACGAGTCACGGGCCGAAGGCTTTCGGAAAGAATACGGGGCGGATTATGTGACCACGGAGGTCGAAAAGATCTGGGCGGATCCGGAGATCGATGCGGTGTGGATTTGCACGCAGCATCATCTGCATGCGCCGTTGGCAATCGCAGCGGCAGAGGCGGGGAAGAATTTCTTTCTGGAAAAGCCCCTGGCGATCACGATGGAGGATTGTGACCGGGTCGTGGAGGTCGTGGAGCGCACCGGAGTCACCGCCATGAGCGGGTTTAAACTGCGGTTTTTCCCGGCGGTGATTGCGGCCAAGGAATTTTTGACGAAGCCAACTCTGACCGTGGCGCAAGTGATCGACGATCACTGGCCTTCGGAGGTTTGGGCCAACGATCCGATCAAGGGCGGCGGCAATGTTTTGTCACAAGGCTGCCACATGGTGGATACGGTGATGCATATGCATCCCGCTGCACCGGTTCGAGTTTATGCGGCTGGTGGCAACATGCATCATCCGGAACGCGACATCGTGGATGTCGCGACAATTACGCTGACTTTTGCCGATGGCAATGTGGCCAACGTATCGGTGGGGGATGTCGGGGTGCCTCCGCATACGTCGAAATTTGCCCTGCAGCAATCGGACGGCGCGAGCAGTGTCAGTCTCTATAACCGGCTCAATTCACTGATTACCCGTGCGGATGGCGAAGAGAACGAACTCCCGGCCTGGCCCGAAGAGGGGGCAGGGGTGATTGATACGGCCTTTCTTAAAGCTTTGGTCGAAGGGGCTCCTTCACCTGTCCCCGTGCAGTCGGCGCGCCGCACCACTGCGGTGGTCTTGGCTGCAATCGAATCGATCAAGACGGGCCAAGCGATCGATCTGACGACTGCTGAACCCTACGTATCGGCGATGAAGTGCTGAATGAACCCTATCGCGCAGTATTTGACCGATCTCACCCGCATGCATGGGCGAGACTGGTTTGATTCCGAGACGCGTTTCTGTGTCGGGCCGCGTGATACTCTCTGGTATGCGATTGGTTTGCTTTTGTCAGAGAATGAAAAGGAAAAGAATTTAGGTGATGCTCTGCTGGGCGAATCGCGGAGCGAAGACGGCACCCACTCTCCGGCAACCATGTTGGCGGTTTTATGCTGCATCCCAAATCGAATCACTGCTTCCACGGCCAAGCACCTTGAACAGCAAATAAAGAAATCCCTAGGGTCGGCGGCATTGGCGGAGTGGCATGATGGCAACGTCAACCATCCGCTGGCGGCCTGGGCGACGCTCATTTTGGCGGGCGAGCGATTAGGCGATGCGACTGCTGTGGCTTGCGGGGCAGGGCGGCTGCGAATGTTTGCCGACACGGTGGGTAATCGTCGTCATGCTAAACGTAGTCAGTCTGTCTTTTCCGAATACAATAGCCCGACCTATACGGCGCTTAATTTGTGGTTTCTCGCTTTGATCGCCGAGTTTGCCGTCGATAATAATATTAGGAAGCTGGCGCTGTTTTTGGAGCAGCGGCTCTGGGTGGAATCCGCCTTGTTTTATCATGCTCCGTCTCAGCAGTTTTCGGGGCCGCACTGTCGGGCATATTTGGATGATTCACTCGGAGGATGGTCGGCATTGCATTGCACGATGGCGGTTGCGATGAACGAGCCACTATTGCTGGAACCGCTGCGTTCACTGACAACCAATCATCCTTCGGCCATTCTCGAAAATGCGCTGGTGGCGATTATTCCGTTTCATGTGCCGCCAGAGGCCCGTCGTTTGGCCATGGCCAAACGATTGCCCTGTTCTATTCGTGCGCTGACTTACGGTGAAAGTTATCATGAAAATCATGCGAAATATGGTTTCGAGGATGGGCTTTATCCGGGCGGATGGAGCCAGCTCACGAGTTGGCAGACCACGGAGTTTGCTCTCGGCACGGCGTCACGACCTTATGTTAATGCCGGACATGCCGATGCGTTTATGGCCCGCTGGAGGCGGCGTCCCGAAATAGGATCTGTCGCCGATATCCGCTCCCTTTTTTGTCGGGGGGTGTTTAACGATTCCGTAATTGGGCAACCCAATTGTGTGCATGTGACCGGTGGCTCGACGGATGAAAGTTATCTCTACGAGGAAGGTCGCACCTGCACCCTCCAGCATCGTAATAAGGCGCTGGTGCATTACGCCCCCAAGGGAGTCGGGCATCGTGAAGTCACTGGATTCCGGGTTGATCTAATGTTCTCCCATGATGCTCCGTTTGATGAATTTCGCATTGATGGGAAAAGTGCGGCGACGTCCGACGCGATGCTGTCGGCGACGAGCCGTTTTATGTGGCGCGATGGGGATGTGCTCGGCGTCTTGATTCCCTTACTCCCACAGCCCGGTGCATCAGAGACACCGGTTACATTGTGCACCACCGGTGGGTGTTTTGTGGTTTCGATTGCTAACTATGCCGGGACTAAACGGGACTTTGCCCGCGATGAGATTCGCGGCTGGGCCAACGGGTTTTATTGTGAGCTGTGGAGCACCCAGGAATTTGTCGATTTGGATGCCCTGTGGGCTCATGTGAAGACGATTGTCGTAGAGGATGTTCCCGCGGGTGAGGGACGTCATCGAAGAACAATCGTGCGCAGTGGTGAGGAGGTTTTGGAGTTGAAGCAGAATCCCTGGGCTGAAGAAATCGAACAGGTGACTGTCAATGGCACGAGTTTAGAGGTGACGGATTTTGAGGCCGTGGCCGCGGACGAAAGTTCGCTGCTTACGCCGCCGACGCTTTACGGCAAAGAAGCGTGGGTTGCCTTTGATTTGCGGGAAGGAGGCTCGGCATAAAGGCGGAGACCAAACAGGGTTGGATGTTTGTATCACCGTGGGTGATTGGCTTCGTGATCTTCACAGCGGGCCCAATGTTTTATTCGCTCTATCTGAGTTTTACCGCGTCGAGCTTGCTGTCTCCGCCACAGTGGATTGGCGTTGAGAATTACCGGCGGATGTTTGCCGATCCGATCTTTTATCGGAGTCTGGGCAACACGGCTTATTACGCCCTGCTCGGGGTGCCTTTGGGGATGATCCTATCTCTGGGGCTCGCGTTGTTGCTGGATGCAAAAGTGCGAGGGCAGCAGGTCTTCAGAACGCTGTTCTTTTTGCCGTCGGTTACCAATACCGTGGCGCTCTCATTGCTCTGGTTGTGGCTGCTGAATCCGGAATTTGGTCTGATCAATACGGCCTTGGAAGCGATAGGGATTGAAGGCCCGCTTTGGCTGCAAAGCGAGGCCTGGTCGAAGCCCGCGCTGGTGTTGATGTCGCTCTGGACCGTCGGTGGTCAGGTAGTGATCTGTCTCGCGGCTTTACAAGGCGTCCCGCAGGAACTGACCGAGGCGGCTTCGCTTGATGGGGCGGGGCCGGTGAAGCGGTTTTTCGCGATCACGCTGCCGATGATTTCCCCAGCGCTCTTGTTTAATCTGATCATGGGATTGGTTGGCGCACTGCAAGTTTTCACCCAGGCGTTTGTGATGACGGGAGGCGTGCAACCCGGCAGTGAGGGTGGTCCGAACCAGAGCACGCTCTTTATCGTTCTCTACATTTATAAGAAGGCCTTTCAGGAATATGACATGGGCTACGCCTCGGCGCTGGCTTGGGCGCTATTTGTGATCATCACTCTTTGCACTTGGTTGGCGTGGAAGTTTTCCAAATCACGCGTGCACTACGAAGGGGGGAGCGCATGAACTTCGTGGGCAAAAGCATGGGGTTTGGTCGGGTGCTGCGGATCAGTTTGATCTATGCCGCTTTGATCGGATTGGGTGCCCTGTTCAGCTTTCCGGTGATTTGGATGGTCAGTTCATCACTGCATACCTTGCCGGAGGTTTTTGCGCAGCCTTACCAATGGATTCCCGATGCATTGCAATGGCAGAACTATGCTCGCGCGGTCACGATACTACCGGTGCCACGGTTTCTTTGGAATACCATTGTCATCACCGCGCCCGTGATGGTGGCAACGGTCTTATCCTCCGCTTTGGTCGCCTACGGGTTTGCGAGGTTCCGGTTTCCCGGGCGCGATATGCTATTCAGCCTTTGTCTCGCGACGATGATGCTGCCGGGGCAGGTCACGATGATACCCCTCTACATCATGTTCGCAAAGTTGGGTTGGGTGGATACTTATCTGCCGTTAATCGTGCCGGCTTTGTTTGGATCGCCGTTCTATATTTTTCTGCTCCGCCAATTTTTTATGGCGATCCCCCGTGATAGTGAAGAAGCCGCTTTGATTGATGGGGCTTCAAGATTGCGCATCTGGTGGAGCATCATTTTGCCGCAGGCGCGACCGGCTTTGGCGACGGTGCTGATTTTTACTTTCATCGGCACCTGGAATGATTTCTTTGGTCCGTTGCTTTATATCAATAGCCCGGAAAAAGCGACTCTCACCTTGGGGCTCAATCTGATGAAAACGCAGGTGCTTGGTTCCGGGGTGGTCGAATGGAACGTGCTGATGGCGGCTTCGCTGTTGGTGCTTTTGCCCAATGTTATTCTGTTCTTTCTGGCCCAAAAGCACTTCATCAAGGGAATCTCCATGGGGGCATCGAAATGAGAAAAATCGGCTTACTCATACTCTCTTTGCTGATGGCGGGCTGCGGTGGCCGTCCCGGCGATGATCGCACGATTGTTTACAATTGTGCCGCCAATACCGACGAGATTGCCGCACTGAAGCCGGCGACCGAAAAGTTTTTTGCGCGCTCCGGTATCCGGGTGAAACTCAATCCGTTTAGCGGAGAGCAAAAACTCTATGCGATGATTGCTGCCGGTCAGGCCCCGGATGTTTTTTATACCAATAACGCTGTCCGGGATCGTTTGGCGGCGGAAGGTCGGTTGCTCGATTTGCGACCTTTCGTGGAAAACGATCCGCTCTGGAAAAAGCTCCGTCCGGAAGTGCGCACCGCAGCGCTCTCTGTGGATGGAGGTATCTACAGCCTTGGTAATTGGACGCATACCAACGGAGTCTATTACAACCGCGCGGCATTTGCGGAAGCGGGTCTTGCGGTGCCGAGCACAGATTGGACTTGGGAGGACCTGCGCTCGGCGGCCCAGACGCTCACCCGTGATGAGAACGGCGATGGTAAACCGGAACGCTACGGGATCTTTATCCCCGCTCATTTTATCGAAGCGCTGGAGCAGATGAATCACGCTCCCGTCGATCACGATCAACTTTTTCTCAACCTTTCCCCCGAAGCGAAGGAGGTCTATGCGAAGTATCTCGAACTCATCGAGGCGGGAATCATGCCGGATATTCGTCGGGTGCAAGCGCTGGGAATGCAGGCTTCGCAGATGCTGGAATCGGGCCGGGTCGCGATGCTTGTTGAAGCGGTGCCGCATCCCGGACTGATTGAGACATTGACGATTGATTGGGCGGTAGCCCCTCTTCCTCGTTTCGGGAAAAAAGAACCCCGCTATTTTCGGTCATCAAGTGGGGGCCTGTCACTCAGTGCTTCGGTCGAAAACCCTCAAGATGCCTGGCGCACTCTTGCCTGGCTGATCAGTGAAGCCGAGCCATATCAGCCGAGCCCGGTTTTGGCAGGTGTGCCTTTTGTCACTGCTTGGGAAGAAAAGTATCCGCAAATCGAAGGGCGTGGTTTTCGCGCAGTGTGGGAGTTGAGTGAGCAGCATCCGGGCGGCGATCCGCGCTATTTTGTGAGATTTGCCAGTTGGTCGATGGGTCCTGTCATGACGCGGTTTCAACCTTGGTTGGATCGACTCTGGTCGGGGGATGCGACGATTGATGAAGTCGTAGCCGCAGTTCCTGAGATTAATTCGGGGGTGGAGCAGGACCTGGAACGGCAGGTCAAATCCACCGCCATGGAGCCGGTTTGGCGGGAGCAACTCCGGAAGGCGCTGGCAGAATCGAAGACTCCCTGATTATGTCTCGATTCTCCGAGTTTACTTTTCAACGCAAGTCGAGAGATGGCGGATTGCTGAAACTTGATGGTGTTATCGTGGCTGCGATCCGGCGCTTGGAGTTGTTCAATTTTTCCCCGCGAATTCACGGCGAACCGATCGTGGGCGACGAAGTGGGAGTGCCGCTTTACTGGCGACAATACGGCGATCATCAAAATCCGGAACGCAGCGCCAACTCGCACCGGAGCATTTCGGCAGTGAGGAGATTGGACCGGTCTTTGCAACTAACAGCTCGAGGTCTCACACGATCACGCGGGGTGGAGAGTTTGTATACGGTTGTTTTCCGCGTGGACGGGCACGACCGGATCTTTATTGAAGTAAAGGCGAGGTTGGAAGTGCGGGGGGCGGATGGCTGGCTCGTGACGCCTCATCCTGACCATGGAGAGGTGACGTTTTGCACCCTGTGGCCGAGAGGCGTATTCTCGCCGCAGAATAGGGAGACCAAACGATTTCAAAACTGTTTGGTCCAGCGCGGCGCTAGACGGGAATCCATCGAGCACCACCATTTGGAAAGTCCGGACAAACATCATATTCGCCTGAGTGAAGGTGATCGTTTTGCGTGGGGTTTGGAGAAGGTGAATCCTGTGATTACGATGGGCGCGGGGACGAAGGCGGAGGCCGGGGTATGTGCTTACATGTGGGATGTGCATTTCGGGCTGAAAGTTTGCGATGCGGATCAACCGATCACGTTGCCACCCGGGGCGGTTCTGCATGCTGCCTATACATTGGGCGCGGTATCCCGGGCGACATTGCGTCCACTGATTAAATGCGCGTCAGTTCGCTCGTCGGGGGTCGCTCTTGATCGTCCGGTTTGGACAGGTGGTCATCATAGTTTCCAGAAGACGTTTCGGAGTGAAGGCATTGATCGCAACACGGCTTGGCCATGGCAGACCGAGGTGACAAGGGGCGATGACCAACAGGTGCGTTTCTCACGCGATGTGAAAATTGGCTGCGCCGATTCCTATTCGTTAAAAATAAAACACCACGGGAATGCCCAATCGAGTTGGCAAGCCACGACCTTGGGACCGGCTTTCGGCGAACGTCCCTTTTGCCGGGGAGGTCGTTTGCGTATAAAATCGATGGTGCGTCTGGGCGGAGCTGAAGGTAAGGCGCAGGTCGTGCTACGGCTGCATCGCGAGGACAGGGGCAGTGTTTATGCGGTGAGTGATTATGAACTCTATCCAAGCGATCAGCTCGCGTCTGCCGATCAGGAGTGGCGCGAACTCGTGGTGACGACACCCCGATTGAGCCCAGCTCCGGATCGGGTGCATGTCATCTTGCAGCTCGATGGTCCCGGGACGGCTTGGTTTGATGAAGTGGAGTTGATCCGGCTGCGTTGAAATGAACCCCATCAAACTGAATTTCAGAGCTACCACCGGGGGCGCTTTCCGTGCCCGGCTGGCGAAGAGGATCGAGCAGCCGGTATTGGTGGAAGTGGGGCTCACGCTACCGGAGGGTTATTTGGAGAAATACTGCCGCTATGCCCGATTAAAGGAGGCGAATGCCATGCCGACTTTTCTCAACACGGAGTATGGGATTAAGCCTCCGGGCACCCGCGTCGGCCCCTGGCCGGGGTGGCGGGGCATCCCTGAATTGCCGTCCGTGTGGCTTGAAGTCGGTCGGGGTCAAGTGAAGGGAAATTATTACTTTCGCGGTGACGAAGAGGTGAGCGGTGAGCTACGGATCACCTTCTCCTGTGAAACCGGGTTGTCACGCAGCCTATCACTTTCCATTTCTGATTCGGCTCTGCGGCCGAGGCGTGCGCAGGTGGTGTTTAACTTGCCGGCATTGGCTCCGGCGCAAGCGGTCACTTTTCGTGAGGAGTTGTCGGGTGTTTATCCACGTTTAGTCATTTCCAAAAATGAAGTGCAGAGCTTGCGGCAGGAAATCAGGGGTGGTCGCGCGGCACATTGGCGACGGTTGCGGAAACTGGTGCGTGATTCCTGGAACTTGCCCTATCAGACCAGCCCCGAGGGAAAGGTGCTGCCGGGCGCGGAACGACTCACGGGGATGGATCGCACTCTGATCGCGAGTCTCATCTCATTGCTCCAACCCACGGCGCAAAATATTGCGTGGGCTCGCCAGACGTTCTTTGCGTTTCTGAAATAAACGACCCGGGCCGATTTCGATCCGCTGGGCATCGATACGCAAAGCGGTGAGGTGCTCTATATTTTATGTGTGTCGTATGATTGGTTGCACAAATCGCTATCGACTTCGGACCGGCGGAGGGCGAGGAAACGTTTAACCGAGATCGCAGAAATATGCCGCCGTCATCTCGACCCGGCGCGGCGGGATTATGCGCAGGCCCATTATCTCGGTTGCGGTATGGGGTTGCTGGCCTATGCGTTTCTTTTTTGGGAAACGGAGTCGCGAGCTACGGATTGGGTGGCGGAATTGCGGGGTGCTTTTGCCCGGGTGCAGTCGATGCTCCCGACCGACGGGTTTTTCCCGCATGGCATTAACCTCTGGGTATATGAACACGGTTTTCTCCTGCGCTGGTTGGAATTGTTCCGTCAGTGCACGGGTGAGGATCTGTGGAAGGGAGCGCCTTATTTCCAGCAGGCGTCACGTTTTCGTTCGGCCGCAACATCCCCGGATAGCCGCTTGGGTGTGACCTTTGGTGATCCGCAATACCGGGTGACCGGTGATAGTTGGTGTCACCTTCTCATGGCTAAACGCACGGGATCGGCTGTTGCCCAGGAACTAGGCGAATCGCTCTTGCGACAACATCCGCAGGGAACGGATCACCGCCACGCCCCACCGCGTCGACGGGTCTACGAATTGCTCTGGCATGATCTGCCCAAACAGGGGGAGGTTTCCGATCATCATGAGATCGAGCGCTTCCCGGATGGAGGACAGCTTTTCGTGCAACGAAACGATACGTTGGTCACGCTGCGCAGTGGTGCTCCGCTGGGGCGAAAGCGCCGGAATGGAGGCGAAGTGGGAGGCTATGGCCATTCTGATCCGTGTCATGGTGCCGTGCTGGTCTATCGCGGGGGCACATTCGTGGGCAGTGGTCCGGGGCCGCTCTATCGGCGCGATACGGCGCTGCATAATCTCGTAACGATTGGCGGTCGCGGGCAGGTGGGCGACAGCTGTGTGTGGTATCCTGATTTTCTGGAAGAAGGATTTGTCCCTCCAAGTCCGACGGCGCGCAAACGCGACGGAGCCGTGCATCTGAGCTGTGAACTGGCTTCGGCCTATTTACCGCACCTTGGGGTCAATCGTCATACTCGTTCTCTGGTGGTTGCACGCGACGGATCCGTGCGCGGAACCGATGTTGTCGAGTTGGCCGCGCCGGATGAGATCATCTGGCATTGGCACACGCGCGCCAAAGTGAAGGTATTGAAAGCAGCTTACTTGCTGACGGGACAGGGTTGCCGGGCGCGTCTTGAACTCGAGCCCGAAGCGAACACACAAATGCAACTTCAACCGGAATGCTTTGTCGCGGCCTATCCGAATGAAGGCACTGTGGGCACTGTGATTACGGCGACCCGCGTTGCCACCAGCACCGTGTTCCGCTGGCGGCTGACTTTTAAGTAAATGTTGCAGTATGATATGCTTTGTCATCGCGAGCCCAGCGGAGACGGGCGTGGCGATCCAGGAGCCAGATTGACGGATCCGAGCCAACGAAAGAATTGAAAATAGTCTAAAGGTAGAGGCGGTTTATCCTAAACCGCCTTTTGGAATGCGCAGGTCGGTTAGGGATAACCGACCCTGTCTCGATTGGCCTTTCACGGCTCATCGTGACGGTTCGCCCTCCCTAAACAATAAAACCGGGCTCAACGAGCCCGGCTATATTCTGAGTTATTCGCTGTAGCCGGGGTCGCTGACCCCGGTTTCGCAGCGTTACTTCATCGCGGCGACCGCATCGACGAAGGCTTTCGCATTCGCGGTGACGGAGGCCCAATCCTTGTCCTTGAGCGCCTGGGCTTTCACGAGCGAGCTGCCGGCGGCCGTGGCCATCGCACCAGCCTTGAGGAAGTCGCCGACATTTCCCGCGGTTACGCCGCCGGTGGGCACGATCTCGATCTGCGGGAGGGGACCCTTGATCGATTTGATGTAGGCGGGCCCGAAGAATTCGGCGGGGAACACCTTGGCGGCATCGGCTCCGGCTTCCCAGGCGTTGACGATTTCCGTCGGCGTAAACGCGCCACAAAATACGGGGATGCTGTAGCGACGGCACATCTTGATTACATCGGGCCGCAGAGCGGGGGTAACGACGAATTGCGCGCCGGCGAGGATGCCCATCCTCGCGGTTTCGGCGTCGAGCACCGTGCCGAGACCGAAGATAAAATCGGGCAACTCGGCAGCTGCCTTTTCGAGCATCTTGATCGCGCCGGGGGTGGTCATCGTGAGTTCGATACTGGTGAGCCCGCCATCGGCGAGGGCTTTGGCGCAGTCGAGCAACCCGTCGGAGTTGTCGGCACGAATCAATGCGACGACTTTCTCGTCACGGATTTTGGAGAGCACGGCTTCTTTTTTCATGTGAGGGGTCAGCTTGCAGTTCCATTGAGCAGATGGAAATCAATTTTCTTGCGCCAGTCCTCTCCGGCGTGTCTCTTGCCCTTTCCAACGCGCCCAGGTGGTGGAATTGGTAGACACGCGGGTCTCAGAAGCCCGTGCCGAAAGGTGTAAGGGTTCGAGTCCCTTCTTGGGCACCATCCTTCGACCCGCTGTGGCGGGACTACGGATGGCACGTCATGCTAAATGATGTGAAGATGAAGGGACGAGAACCCAAGGGTTTACGGAGCGAGACTGCGAAAGCAGCGAGCGGAGATGGGGCAACCCGGAGGGTTGATGGCGAAGCCAGACTGTGCAGCAGGACCAATCCCTTCCTTGGGCACCATGCTACGCTCGGAGAGCTTCGCATGGCACGGCCAGTGCGGTCGCAGAATCCTAATGAAGAGCTGTTTTAGGCTCTAGATGAATTAGCCATCTTCAGTCTCTTTGCCGTCGAGTAGCTTAGCGCTATTTTCGTAATAGGGCCACGCTTGGCGAAAGAACCATATCCAAGCAATCGGTAAGAGAACAAGTGGCACGGCGAATGGAGCGATAAATGCGATAATGATACTCCCCAGTAGGACTGGAAAAATCAGGCAAGTAGCGGTGACTAATAACGGACGTGATCTAACCCAGATAGCGGATATCGAAATAGCGAATGTTGAAAAAAAATATAGAGATGAGAAAACACGATCTCCAATCGAAGGCTCGGTAAATGATGGACCAGCTTTCGCGATGATTCCACCAAACCCACTTGCCAGACCAAGAAGGTAGGTAAATACGCACAGGGTTATAGTCATGATGACTTTAGTTTTTAACCTTAGTGGTATCGGACTATCGATATGCATAGTTCACGCTTTGTTTTTTGGGGCCTGGGATAAATACTTCCGGTAAACCTCATTGCGCCGGTAGCCCCAGCCCATCCAGCCGTGGGGATTATTGTGGAAACGTTTGGCGACGATTTCTAAGGGGAGGGTGACGACTTCGACGCCGGGTTCTGATCCCATTTGAGTGATGACTTCACCGGCGGGGCCGATGACGAAGCTGCCGCCGTTGAATCGCTTGGCATGGTTCACGACGACGATGAATTGTTCGTTTTCGGCGGCGCGAGCCCGGGTGATGAGTTCGTTGTCGGCTTGGTCGGCGGGTAGCTGGTCCAATCGATTGGTGTCTGCCGCGAGAGGGCAGAGCACCAGTTCCGCGCCAAGCGCGCGCAGGCATCTTGTGGTCTCGGGGATCTCACGATCAAAACAGATCATGGTTCCGAGTTGGTAGGTGTGATCGGCTGCTTGAACGGGAGTGACGTGAAATTCTGATCCCGCAGTGAAGAGACCTTCGTAATCGATACTTTCAGCCGGGCGGCAGTGCACCTTGCGATAAACGTAGCGTAGCTTGCCCTGATCGTCGATGAATGCCGCGCTGTTGTAGATTTTCTGATCTTCGCCAAGCTCCGCGAAGCCGAACACGCAGTGAAGACCGAGTTGAGCACAACGCCCTTTGATTTTATGTAGGCGCGGGCCCTTGAGCGGTTCCGCGGCTTGGTGCAACCTATCCTTGTCTTCCTCACTATTCGCCTCGGCGTAACCGTGAATAACACATTCGGGGGTTACGGCTAGCTCGGCCCCTTTTTCGTGGGCCGACTGGAGAGCGGAGAGGGTTCGTTCGAAGTTACCGTCGAGATCCCAGCGTTCGGTTTCGATCTGGCAGAGCGCCACCCGCATCCCCGCGTAATCTGCTTCCTGGAGGCTCGGGGTGGGGAATCTCATGCCGGTATTGAGCTACATAGGGCTGCCCTCGGAGAGCTAATTCTGCGCGTCGAAAATTTCCTGATCGAATTCTTTTTCGCTCTTGGCGACGATCACGGAGACGACGGCGTCACCGGTTACGTTGACGGCTGTGCGAGCCATATCGAGCAGGCGATCCACGCCGTAGATCACACCGATGGCGGCGACGGGGAGTCCGACTTGCTGGAAGACCATCGCGAGCATGATCAGGCCAACACCGGGAACGCCGGCGGTGCCGATCGAGGCGAGGGTCGCGGTGAGCACGACCATGAGGTAGCCTTGCAATCCGATGTCCACGCCGAGGGCTTGCGCGATGAAGACTGTGGCGACGCCTTGCATGATGGCGGTGCCATCCATGTTGATCGTCGCGCCGAGGGGAATGGTGAAGGACGCTACGGCGGGTCTCACGCCGAGCCGGTGTTCAGCATTTTCGAGATTGATCGGAATCGTGGCGTTGCTGCTCGCGGTAGAGAAGGCGAAGATCTGCACTTTGCGCAGATTACGATAGAGCTGCTTCACGCTGAGGCCGGTGAATGTTTTGAAGATCAGGCCGTAGGTCACGAACGCGTGGACGGCCAACGCGGCTAGCACGAGGAAGAAGTATTGGCTGAGCGCGAGTATCGCGCTGAATCCTTCCTGAGCGAAAGTGCGGGCGACGAGTGCAAACACGCCGACGGGTGCGACCAGCAATAAGAGCATAACCAGCTTCATCACGATCGCGTTGAGATCGTTGGCCAGAGCGATGACGCGTCGACCGGGAGGGCCTGCCAAGGTCGCTGCGAGGCCGAAGAGAATCGCGAATACGATGACTTGCAGCATGTTGCCATCGGCCATGGCGGCGAAGGGGTTCTTCGGAAAAATATTCAGGATGACTTCCGTGAGAGGCGGGCTTTCCTTCGCGACGAAATTGGTTTCGTAATCGAGCTGCATTCCCGTGCCGGGCTTGAAGATTACGGCGAGACTGATCGCGATGGAGATCGCGACGGCGGTGGTCGCCATGTAGAATCCGACCGTTTTGATGCCGATGCGGCCCAATCGACGCACATCGTCGAGCGCGGAGGTGCCACAGATCAGCGACAACAGCACGAGCGGCACGACGAGCAGCTGCAGTGAACGGACGAAGATTGATCCGATGAGCGGAAAGATACTTTCAACTAACCAACTGAGCCCGTTGGTGTCGGGCCCGACGATGTTGATGATGATGCCCACGATCGCGCCGAGGGTCATGCCGATAAGAATATTTCGGGTCAGATTTTTGGAATTCATACGGAGAGGGGTGGCGTGCTGGGCCGTCGGGTAGGTGGGAGGAGTGTTGTGGGCGACGGGGGTGAGTCAATCTTGCGTGCCTCGGGATTTGCCAACGGCGATTCGCATGAGATGCTCGCGGGGTGGATTTATCGCTAACCTTCAGCGCAGTGTTATTGGCCGGTGGGCGTTCGTCGCGCATGGGCACCGAAAAGGCGCTGCTACCGTTTGCCGGACGTGAGCTGTGGCAACGGCAATGGACGCTTTTGGATGAGTTAGGCGTCACGCAGAAGTATCTCTCCGCGCGAGCTGAACAGACGTGGATGTCGGAGAGAATTGAAGTCGTGCGCGATCATATCGTGGATGCTGGACCGTTGGCAGGCATCGCGGCGGCGATGGCGCGAGCGACGACCACGCACCTGATCGTGCTCGCGGTGGATCTACCGCAGATGCAGCCCTCGTGGTTCGAAATGTTGCGTGACGATTGCGCGCCGGGAATCGGAGCCGTGGGCCAGCGCGATGGATTTTACGAACCTCTTGCCGCGATCTATCCGTGTGCGATGCGCGATGCGGCGGAGCAAGCATCGCGGGGCGACGATCGTTCCTTGCAGCGGTTCATCGCGCAGGGAGGTTCGGCGATGAAGTCACGGGAGATCGCTGGGGATCAGGTCGGATTGTTTGCGAATTGGAACGAACCGGGTGATGCGTAATGCGTTTCCTCGGTTTGTCATTGCGAGCCCGACCAGGCGGGCGTGGCAATCCACGAGCACGGGCAGACTTTAACGACCGATGTTCGTGGATTGCCGCGTCGCAGCGCGACCCGCAATGACAGTCTCAATGGGGGTGAATTTGGTATAGCGAGTCCTCAAAGTGCGAGCGCGTTTGAGCCTGCCTGAAAGAGACCATGAAAAAGGCGGGATCAGCGATCCCGCCCTACAAACGAATGTCACTTATTAAGTGACATTCGCATTTGGTGAATGATTGAGATCAGGAAGGCTCGTTGATCACGGGATTGGTCAGCGTGCCGATCTTTTCGATTTCGATACTCACGCTATCGCCGTCCTTGAGCCAAACGGGATTCGGTTTGGCGGCCATGCCGACGCCTTGCGGGGTGCCGGTCAGGATCACGGTGCCGGGCACGAGAGTCGTGCTGCCGCTGAGGTATTCGATGATCGCAGGGATATCGAAGATCATGTCGCTGGTGGTCCAGTCCTGCACGCGCTCGCCGTTGAGGATCGTAGCGATTTTCAGGTCGTTGGGATTGGGGATGGTTTCGGGAGTGGAGAGGACCGGTCCGAGGGGGGCGAAGGTGTCGAAAAACTTGCCGCGGCACCATTGGCCACCGCCGAGCTTGATCTGGTGATCGCGAGCGGAGACATCGTTGGCGCAGGTGTAACCGAGCACGTAATCGAGCGCGTTTTCGCGGCTGACGTTTTTGCAGGGCTTGCCGATGACGACGGCGAGTTCGCACTCGTAATCGACTTCATCGCTGGCGAGATGCGTGGGGATCTCGATGGGATCACCGGGGTTTTGGAGAGCGTTGATGCCTTTAACGAAGAGGACGGGACGCTCGGGGACCTGGGCTCCGGATTCGGCGGCGTGTTTGGCGTAGTTCAGGCCGATGCAGAGGATCTGGGTCGGTTGGATTGGCGCGAGTAGTTTGCCGGTTTGAATGACGTTGTCGGTGACTTGATGGTCGCCGAAGATATCTCCAGTGATTTCGAGCGCCGAGCCATCAGGCTGCAAGGCGGCGTAAGCGGGACCGGTGGGTGAGAGGTGACGTATGATTTTCATGAAGTTTTCTTAGCTAGTCGTTTCTGCCTATGGGGGGCAAGTCCGAGCCTTGTATTTTTCAACTCAAAAGCCGGTCAGACCCGTAAAAATTGGAAATGAAGGTAGGTTATAAAAATTAGCATAATTTATATGCGGATTTCATTGCATTTTATAAGCTAATCACTAGAAGGCGTGTCATAAATTACTCATGCCATGAAAAAGTCCATAATAGTCGCACTTGCCGTCGGGATGGCGGTCAACCTCAGTGCCCAGACTGTCACTCTAGTGGCAGTGTCGAAGTCTCATGAATATGATCAAACGGGTTGGTCCTCTCCCACGGAGCAAACCCAGCCTTGGGAGGCAGGTGTTTATGTGTTTGGGTCTGGGCTAACGAGTTCCAATCCCATATCCAGTGCCTCATTCAACGGTTCTGGAGCGGTAGGCACAAGCTCACTGACTTTCGAAAGTGACCATTGGGAGGCAGAGGCTACCTTCGCAGACGAGTCCAGTCTGCAGACGGCATTTGGGGACACGGGATACACGGTGACCCTCGGTAGTTACACGACGCCATCACTGGATTTGGACAGCACGAAGTATCCCAATGTGCTCCAATGGTCGTTGACCTCCGGTTCGGCCAATTGGGTCGCAGGAAAACTCTATGTCGATCCCACCCAGACGCTTGTTCTCACCAGTAATACCTTTTCGACCAATTTTATGACCGGTGCGAGCCGGGTTGGTTGGGAAATCTCCGGTTTGAACTATGATGACGATAATGATGATCGATCCGGTAACACCGCTTCGATCACGATTGCGGCCGATTCATTGGTCAGCGGCAGCACCTACGATCTATACGCCGAATTTAACCGGTTTACAGATTCTACCTCGCTCAATTCGACCGGTAATGCCAGCTTGGATGGCGCCGACTATGTGGCGTTGATGGGATCGGGAACCACGTTACAGATCTATGCCGTGCCGGAACCTTCAACCTATGCTCTATTGGCCGGTGTGTTGGCTATGATGGGTGTCGTTTGGAGTCGCCGACGCCTTAGGAAGTAACTCCACCGGAAAAGCCAGAGTAAGGGGTCATTCTGGTTTAGGGCCGGGTCTCTTTTCGAGCCAGGCCCGCGGTGGAAAACCAAAGCGCGCGCGGAATAGCCGGTAGAAATGCGAGAGGTCGCCGTAGCCACTGGAAAAGGCTGCGCCGATGATGGAATGATGGTTTTCTTTCAGGAGCTTGGCGGCGTGAGTGAGGCGGAGCTCCGTAAGATGTTCGAGAAACGTGCAGCCGAGTTGGGCGCGGAACAGCTTGCTGAAATGCCGTCGCGACATGCCGGCCCGTCCGCAGGCACGATCCAAGCTCCAAGGTTCGTAAAAGGTTTCCGCGACCTCTCGAGCGACATGGGAGACGCGTTCGGTGGCGGCATCAGTCGTGCGCTCAGCCGGTAGGCGTGCAAGTGCAACGAGGATATTTGCGGAAGTAGCACGCAACGCGACTTCGCGCCCAGGTTGGTTGCCCGCTTGTTCGACAATACCGGCTCGCCAAAGAGCTTCGAATCGCGAGCCCCACGATCCGCCGGGACGAATGCTGGCCGAGCTCGATCCGGTGAGGCGAGACCAGAGCTGCTCGAGTGCCTGGTCGCGCTTCAGTGTCTCTCGCGTGAAACAGAGTAGGAGCAGAGTGGGTGGTTCGGTGTCAGTGAGCTGATGGCGCACCCCGGCGTTGACGCAGAGCGCGGACCCGGCGGTGGCGTGCAGGGGAAGGCTTTGAGTAGGATCGGTAAACGCGACGTCACCCTGCAGCACATAGATGATCTTGTGGAATGAATCGGCCCGTTCTGCCATTCGAAATCGCGGCCCATGAATACTCTCCGCAAAGGCGATTCCATAAGAAGGGAGGGTAACCGAAATAGGTCTGGAAACTGGGTTATTCATGCGGCGAGTGCCCGATCTACCATATGTATCAAGCCCAAAGCGCCAAGACGTTCAACCCTTGTTTTGATATTCTGTTTGGCCCGTTTACCCAACTCCCCTGATTTATCTTCATCACTACCGCATGAGTCTGCTGTTCTCGTTGAAGTATGTTTCAATAAGCCGAATTCTATCCTTCTCATTTTATGACCTCACTCGCTGATAAGCTCGAGCGCTCGCAGGATTTTCTCATCGGTGCCGAATTGGTGTCCACCCGCGGGACCGTGGTAGAACCGCGCGCGGAGAAGACGGTCAAGTTTGCGCATGAGCTCGCGGCATGTTCACAGATCGATTGGGTGTCGATCACCGATAATGCCGGGGGAAATCCGATGCTCTCCGCCGCGGCGTTGGCCACACCCTTTCGCGATAGCGAACGCTCAGTGGTGATCCATCTTTCATGTAAGGATTTTAATCGTAATGGGCTGGAGAGCCAGGCGTGGCACCTGGCCAGTGAAGGTCTCGATAATATTCTCGTGCTGACCGGTGACTATTCCGGAACGGGCGTGAGTGGCGGCGGCAAACCGGTGTTTGATATCGATTCGATCGGCTTGTTAGGGCTGCTCGCGAAGATGAATGGTGGGCTCGATGTCGCCCGGCCCAACGCGAAGAAGCCCGCTCATCTTGCGCCGACGAAGTTTTATCCGGGGGCGGTGGTGACGAATTTCAAACTGCATGAGAACGAGGTCATGCCGCAACTCCTCAAGATGGAGCAGAAGCTCAAGGCGGGGGCCAAGTTTCTCATCAACCAGATCGGCTACGATTCGCGCAAGATTCATGAACTGCACGCTTGGATGCAGCAGCGTGGTCACGGTGAGGTGCCGTTGATCGGTAATGTTTACGTGCTCACACCCGGAGTCGCTAAGGTCTTTAATACCCAAAGAATTCCTGGTGTGGTGGTCTCGGAAGAACTGCTGAAAATTTGCGAACAGCAACGGTCAACGGCGGACAAAGGGAAACAATTTTTCCTCGAGCTCGCGGCGAAGCAGGTCGCGATTTATCGTGGGCTCGGCTATCGCGGTGCTTACCTCGGTGGAGTCCACACGGTTGCGGATATCGAGCGCGTGTTGGAAATCGAAAAGAGCTATGGGCCGGACGATTGGAAACAGTTTGCCCGTGAGATTCGTTTTTCGCGTCCCGAGGAGTTTTTCATCTTTGATGAAGATCCGGAGACTGGACTGGCCAATCCGGAAAAGTTGCATCCGGACTACGAAGGTTCGCTGCAGAAGCGCACCAAGACGCACAATGTAAACCTTACGTATCGTTTTTCAAAATTCACCCACGACCTGATGTTTGCGCCGGGTAAAGGGTTGTGGAATATCGGCGCAAAACTTTGCGGCAATGCGAAGGATACGATGCAGGGTCCTCCCGGAATGCACGCGGTGGAGCATCTCGGTAAGAGCGCGATGTTTGGCTGCAAGGACTGCGGCGATTGTTCGCTGCCTGATATCGCTTTTCTCTGTCCCGAATCATCCTGTGCCAAGAATCAGCGCAACGGACCCTGCGGCGGCACGCGCGATGGCAAATGCGAAGTTGATGATTTCGAATGCATCTGGGCGCGCGCTTACGACCGCCTCAAATACGAAGGTCGCGAGCAAGCCCTGCTGGCCCATGCACCCGTCGTGCAGGATCAGAATTTACGAGGCACTTCTAGCTGGGCCAATACCTGGCTGGGTCGCGACCATTTGGCGAAGAAGGATGCAGAAAAAGGGTAGGGCCCGAACTCCGCCGGGCAGGCCGCTTGGAAATCGGCTCCTGCCTACAAAACCAACCCATCAATTAACCGATCAGAATTAGCCCATAACCATTTATATATGAATACTGAAAATCCAACGAACCTCGAAGCTAAGCTTCAGCAATATGCCAATCCTGTCGAAATGCTGCGTAGCGCCCCCACCGGCGGTTACCAGTTTCCGGACAAGCCAGAATATACCAACTGGCGTGATGAGCAGCAGGCTTGGTCAAACTCTGTTGTCTTCTTCGACCAATCCTTCCACATGAAGGACGTCTATTTCGAAGGACCGGACGTCATGCGCCTACTCTCCGATGTGGCCGTTAATACGTTTAAGAACTTCGGTCCCAACAAGGCCAAGCAGATCGTGACCTGTAATCACGACGGTTACGTGATCGGCGATGCAATCCTCTTCGGCCATGCGGAAAATAAGGTCAGCATCGTGGGGCGTCCTTCGGTGCCGAACTGGGTCGAATACAATGCGATCGTCGGCAACTACGATGTGAAGGTCACTCGTGACGAGCGCACCGTAAACAACGAGGGCGGTCGGATGATCTACCGTTACCAGATTCAGGGCCCTAATGCTCTCGACCTGATCAAAGCGGTTCACGAAGGCGAATTTCCGAAGATTAAATTCTTCAATCTCGGTGATCTCCAAATCGCAGGCTGCAAGGTGCGCGCTCTCAATCACAACATGTCACGCATGGGTGGACTCGAATTGCACGGTCCGGCCGCGGATGGCGACAAAGTGCGCGCTGCACTCCTTGAAGCAGGTAAACAGTTCGGTTTGGTGCAAGGCGGTGCGCGTTCCTATTCGACCGTTTCTCCTGAGAGCGGATGGATCCCTTCGCCGATGCCAGCAATCTTCACCGATAAACTGAAGGCCTACCGCGAATGGCTCCCCACGGATGGCTTCGAAGCCAACGCATCGCTCGGTGGCAGCTTCATGTCGGATAATATCGAAGACTACTACCAGACTCCTTGGGATCTTGGTTATGGTCGTCACGTGAAGTTTGATCACGATTTCATTGGTCGCGAAGCACTTGAGAAGCTCGCTCATCAACCGCATCGCCGCAAGGTGTGGCTGCGTTGGAACGACGAAGATGTGCTCAAGATTTTCGCGAGCCAACTCGGCGAAGGCGAACCTTTCAAATACATGGAAACGCCTAATGCTTACTACTCCACGCTGCCTTTCGATTCGATTCAGGCCGATGGCAAGTTGGTGGGGCTTTCCACTTACACCGTCTACACGACGAACGTTCGCGGTTGGTTCTCACTCGCGATGGTGGATGAAGATGTCGCCGATGGCACCGCTGTATCTGTGGTGTGGGGTGAAGAAAAGGGCAGCCCACGTCGTCCATGTGTTGAGAGCCATATCCAAACTGAGGTTCGCGCCACAGTTTCATACAACCGATTGAATGAAGACTCCTGAACAGGCTCGCTTACGGCTGATCGCCTCTTGTCCTGAACGAGTTGGAATCGTGGCTCGCGTGGCCACATTTCTGGCCGAGCGGGGAGCCTCCATCACGGAGGCTAATCAGTATCAGGATCCCAACACCCAGACCTTCTTCATGCGGTCGGCGTTCGACATCAATGGTGGTGCGGAAGTCCTACCGCGATTGGAAGAGGAGTTTAAACCCCTCGCGGCTGAACTGCAGATGGACTGGCGATTGGTGGATGCTAACCGGCGTCCTCGCGTGGTGATGTTGGTGAGCAAGTTTGATCACTGCCTCGCTTACATGCTGCATCGTCGCAAGGTCGGCGATTTGGCGTTCGATGTGCCGTGTGTGATTTCTAATCACGAAGATCTGCGCTCATTGGTCGAATGGTATGGGATCCCCTACCATTACGTGCCGGTGCCCAAGGACCCTGAAGGCAAGCAAGCGGCTTTGAAGAAAACGGCCGAACTCATCGATGAAGCGGAGCCTGATACGATTGTGCTCGCGCGTTACATGCAGATTTTTCCGCCTTGGTTGTGCGAACGCTATCAGCATCGCGTGATCAATATTCACCACAGTTTTCTGCCGTCATTTGTCGGGGCCAAACCCTACCATCAGGCGGAAGAACGCGGCGTGAAACTCATCGGCGCGACTTGCCACTACGTTACCTCAGAGCTCGATGCGGGGCCGATCATCGAACAGGATGTGGCCCGGATTGGACACAGCGATACGATCAAGGATATGATTCGTTTGGGCAAGGATGTGGAGAACGCCGTGCTTTCCCGCGGACTGCGTTACCATCTCGAAGACCGGGTCCTTGTGAACGGTAACAAAACGATTCTGTTCTCGAAATAGAACTTGGCCTCCTTCGGGTGCGATCACCGCGCTCGAAGGAGATTCGCCTTGGTTCACCAATCGCGGAATGATGTGGGCATGATTTTCTCCGACACGAATTTTCATCCGGTAGTCGATGATGCTGAGTTTAAGCGTCAGCTCAAATTGCCTCCAGAATATGTCATGACGGGTGAGGTCGCGGCGAATGCGGGGTGGGCGCGATCTTGGTTTGCCGAGCATGCGCGACCTTGGCTTTGCGCGCATCCTATTTCGTCCTGCCAAGTCGATGAAAGCACGGTAACGATTGCCGGGCAGGTTTTGACGAGTCGGGAACTGGCGAAGCGATTTCAACCTGCTGAATCGGCCGTGATCGTGGGCGTGAGCACAGGGAGCGAAGCTGAGCTTGAAGCGGCGAATAGGTGGGAAGCGGATGAGCCGGACCGCTATTTTTTTCTGGAATCCTATGCGACGGCGGTGGTTGAGACGCTGATCAACGTCGCACGCAGTCGGCTCTGTCATTGGGCGAGTCAACATGCGTGCGTGCTGCTGCCCCAATACAGTCCCGGTTATGCTGAGTGGTCGGAAACAGAGGCACACAAAGTCCACCCCCTGTTGGCACAGGGTGGGGAGATGCCCGGTGCACTTGAGGTGATGGAATCAGGGATGTTGCGCCCGAAAAATTCGCAGCTCGTCGTTTTCGGCGTGGTATCGGCATCGCATGCGCCACACGAAGATACGGATTTGATCCCTTGCAAATACTGCGCACAAACGCCGTGTGAGTTGCGACGCGAGCCCAGCGTGATGTCCGTTTGAACGCCTTAGAGGCTTAGACTACACCGTAGGGTATCGTTTGTCATTGCGCAGGAGTTTCGCCTCGGCGGAACAGACGTTGGCAATCCACGATTACTCGCTGGGTGCGTCTACCGGTATTTGTGGATTGTTGCGCCATCCCGTGGCTGCTCGCAATGACAAGGAACGGAGAGCACGACTGTTCGATACCAAGCATTGTCAGGGAGGTTTTCTCTTCTTAGGGTCTTTCGTTTATCGATGTTGAAATCCCAAAATGATTTTCCAGCTGTAGCGGTGAGTCCGCATCGTCCGTTCGACAGTATTCGGGAACTCTATCTTTGCGAGGAACCGGCGTTGCTCGCGTCGTTGCATCGGGGGGATCGACGGGAGGCGATGCGGATCATCAATCTGGTGTTGGTGCACATCTACGCGGCGGGCCAGGAGCGGAGCGAAATGCTCAAGATTCTGTTATTGGAATTATTGGTCATGATGTCGCGAGCGGCCGTGGAGGCGGGGGCGCCCCAGACTGAGGTGATCGGGTTTTGCTACCGGCACGTGACCGAGTTAACCAACGTGAAAGAAGACGAGCAGCTCTCGCATTGGCTGCGCGAAGCCTTGCTCCGAATTTTCAATGCGGTTGAACGTGCCCGTGAATCGCAGGTGCCGCCGATTGTCCGCCAAGCGTTAAATGCGATCCGAGCTAATATCGGCGGCCCGAGCGTAGCGGAGATTCGGGATGTGGTGGCGCGCCAAGTATCCGTTTCATCTCGCCAACTCACGACTTTGCTCAAGGAACGCACCGGGCGGACCTTTGCGGATTTGTTGCGGGAGGCGCGAGTCGAGCGTGCTTGTGAATTGCTGGCTGAAACCAATCAAACGGTGGCGGCCATCGCCTCGGAAACGGGGTTCTGCGATCAGAGTTATTTCACGCATGTTTTCCAGCGGATTAAGAAGACCACGCCTAAGCAGTATCGCGATACCGCTCTGGGCCAATTGGCTTCACCGGTTACGATTTCTCCGGCCAAGCTGAGATCGGCCGGTCGGGCTTCTCCATCAAAGCGAAAGAGCACGCGATTACCAAAAAAGCGTGCGAAAACACAATAATCCAAAGGGTTTCAGGAGTAGAATTAGACATGTAATCTACTTCGGCATTTTGTGATCAGCTAGATGGTGATCATTTTTTTGCCGGAGCCCTCTGATTGAATAATCCCAACTCTGAAACTAGACGTCATGCCTATCCCCAACCTCACTATCATCGGCGAATCAATCAATGATTCGGTGCCTTCCACCAACAAGCTTTTCGAGGCCAATGATATCGACGGATTAAAGGCGCTGGCCGTCCTTCAGGACACGCGTGGCGCGGGATATATTGATGTTAACGTAGGATCACGCCCCGGCGATTTTTTGGCCGAGATGGTGCGGCAGACTCAAGGCGTTTCGGCCAAGCCGATCTCGATTGATACGCCCGACCCGGCGATGGCCGAAGCCGGACTCAAGGCCTACGATCCTGCCTTGGCTGGTGGCGCGATGCCTATTCTTAATTCGATTTCACCCGCGCGCACGGAGATGTTTGAGCTGATCAAGATCACGCCGTTTATGCCGATGCTGCTCGCCTCTGAACGACTCGAAAACGGAGTTGGGTTGGCCAACGATACTGCCGAGCAAGTGCACCAGACCGCTCGCGAAATGGTCTTCGCGGCCGGCCAGCACGGTATTCCCGTTGATCAGTGTATGATCGATCCGGCGATTTCTCCGATTGGTGCTGATTCTGATGGTCGCTTTCAGTGTTTGATGGGGGCGATCCGTTTGATCCATGACGATCCGGATTTGAAAGGGGTGCACATGTCGGTTGGCTTAAGTAATTTCAGCGTGATGCTTCCTTCCAAGCGGGCCGATGGTTCGCCGACGAAAGGTCCTTTGGAAAGTGCTTTTCTCACGCTCGCGGTGCCTCTTGGCATGGACCATGTGATCGGTTCCGTGAAACGTAAATATGAGGTGTTGCCACCCGAGCACCCCGCGATGAAATGTGTGAACGATTGCCTGACGCTCGAAGGCTTCGATGTCATCATGCGCGTTCAGGAATATTACGCTGAATAACCTCCTTTGTTAGCATTGACCCACCCCCTTATGAAAACAGTCCCATCCGATATCGAGATTGCCCAACAGTCCACGATGCTGCCGATCGATCAGATCGCAGCTCGGCTTAAAATACCGGTCGACGAATTGGAGCAATACGGGAAATACAAAGCGAAGATCAATATGGATTTCTGCCAAAAGCAGGCGGCGAATCCTCCCGGTAAGTTGATCCTGGTGACTGCGATCACCCCAACGCCGGCCGGTGAAGGCAAGACGACCACGACCGTCGGCTTGGGCGATGGGATGAATCGAATCGGAAAGAATGCGGTGATATGTCTGCGCGAACCTTCGCTCGGGCCGAGCTTCGGGATGAAGGGTGGTGCGGCTGGCGGCGGTTACGCTCAAGTCGTGCCGATGGAAGATATCAATCTTCATTTTACCGGTGACTTTCACGCGATCACCTCCGCGCACAATCTGCTCTCTGCGCTGTTGGACAATCACATCAAGCATGGGAATGCGCTCGGGATTGATCCGAACCGGGTGGTGTGGAAACGAGTCCTCGACATGAATGATCGTGCATTGCGTGAGGTGGTGGTGGGACTAGGCGGAATCACAAATGGCGCGTGTCGAGAATCTGGGTTTGATATCACGGTGGCTTCCGAAGTCATGGCGATTTTCTGTCTGTCCAGCACGTTGTCGGAACTGAAGGAGCGGTTAGGCCGGATTATTGTCGGCCACACTTTTGATCGGAAACCGGTCACCGCAGCTGATCTCAAAGCTCATGGAGCGATGACGGTGTTGTTGCGTGATGCCCTCAAGCCCAACCTCGTGCAGACATTGGAAAACAACCCGGCCTTTGTGCACGGTGGCCCCTTCGCGAATATTGCCCACGGCTGCAACAGTGTGCAGGCGACCAAGCTCTCGATGGGACTGGCGGATTACACGATTACCGAAGCGGGTTTCGGGGCGGATCTCGGGGCACAGAAGTTTCTCGATATCAAATGCCGGCAGGCGGGACTGGAACCCGATGCTGTCGTGCTCGTGGCGACGATCCGTGCTTTGAAAATGCACGGCGGCGTGGATCTCAAGGATCTGAGCGCTCCGAATGCGGAGGCGGTTGAACGCGGGATGGTGAATCTCGAAAAGCATTTGGAAAACATCGCCGGTTATGGCTTACCTGCCGTCGTCGCGGTGAATCGGTTCACCGCCGATACCGATGAGGAAATGGACGTCGTCGTAAAACATTGCGCGGCGCTCGGAGTGAAAGCGGTTGCGGCGACTCATTGGACCAATGGTGGCGCCGGAGGAGAAGACCTCGCGCGAGCCGTGGTGGAAGTGACCGATCAGGATACCGCCGATTTCAAGCTGCTCTATCCGGATGATCTTCCGCTGTGGGATAAGGTCCGCGCGGTCGCACAGAAGATCTATGGCGCGGATGAGATCACCGCAAGTGCCGCCGTGCGCGCGAAGTTTAAACGATTCGAAAAAGAGGGTTTCGGCCATCTTCCGGTTTGCCTCGCCAAAACACAGTATTCGTTTTCGACCGATCCGACCCTTCGTGGTCGCCCCACCGGATTCGAAGTGGAAATTCGCGATGCGAAAGTTTCCGCCGGTGCCGGCTTCGTGGTCGTGTTGACCGGTGAGATCATGACGATGCCCGGTCTGCCGAAAAAGCCGGCGGCCGAGTCGATTGATATCGACGAATCCGGTCAGATCATCGGTTTGTTCTAGGGCTGAAAGGAGGGTGACCTGTTCCTCGTCCTGTCATGGCGAGGAGCAGAGCGTCGTGGCCATCCACCTAATTCCCCTTCGCTCACACTTGCTCGTTCGGGGATTGCCCCGCCCGACTGCGGCGGGCTCGCAATGACAATGCATCTATCCCGTTGATGACTCTCGCGGTCTTTGACTTTGTGGGTCGCCTCGGTATGCACAGAAACACACCATGTCTGACTTTCTTGCCACGCTGAAATCTCAGCCACTCCTCGCCGATGGAGCGATGGGTTCCTATTTGTTTAAACTCACGGGTCGTCTCTCGGAGACGAATCACGTTTACGAAGCACTGAATGGCGAGCAGCCGGAATTGATCCGCCAGGTGCATACGGCCTACCTCGAATCGGGAGCGCGCTGTTTGAAGACCAATACCTTTGGGGCGAACCTGCAGCAGTTGCGGGCGTTTGGTCTGGAGCAACAAGTGACGGAGCTGAACAGCGGTGGCGTGCGGTTGGCGCGCGAAGCGATCAGTGCGTTTGAGCAACAGCATCCGGCTGCAGGGCCGTTTTTTGTTTTGGCCTCGATCGGACCCACGACCGAGCCACTCGATTCGGCCTTTGCGGTGGCGGAATGCTATCACCAGCAATTGGATGCAGTGGCCGAAGCAGGAGCGGATGCGCTGTTGCTGGAAACTTTTGTATCGCTGACCCAATTGGAATTGCTGATCAAGTTGATCAAGACGCGGCCCGCCATGCCCCCGGTGATCGCGCAAGTCTCGATTCGCGGCACGGCGGATGATCCCGATCCGGTCGATTTTGTAAACCGGATGGCAGCGTTGGGTGTGGCGGTGGCGGGAGTGAATTGCTGCGCACCGTGGGATGCCAGCGCGTTTGTCGAAGCCGTGCGCGATGCCGAGGTCGTGCGTGAGGGCACGTTACCTTTGGTGGTGATGCCGAACGCCGGAGGATTTCAACGCATCGGCAACCGGTTCATGACCACGGTGAATCCGGAAGCAGCCGGCAAGCTCGCGCGAAGTTTTTTCGATTGCGGGGTTCGTTTGTTGGGCGGGTGTTGCGAGATGCATCCGCCGCACATCGAGGAAATGCACAATTATCTCCAATCACGTGCGGCCGAAACGCCGACCGAAGCCGTGGCCATGGCGTCAACCTTACCACCGGCCGGTGATGAGGAGAAAAGCCCGAACGGTCCGTTTTCCCGCAAGCTCAACGCCGGTGAATTTGTGGTGAGTTTAGAGGCGGTGCCTCCGCGCGGGACCAACGATGATGTGGTGCAACGTAAGGTCGATATGATGGCCAAGCTGGCGGCCTCGGGTCTCGTCGATGCGGTCGACATCACGGATGGTTCGCGCGGGATCCCGCTGTTTCCACCCGCTGATTTGATTCATCTCGTGCGCGAGCGGCTGGGCTGGAATGCAACAACGGGAGATCAGTTGGAGTTCATTCCCCATTTCACGGGGCGCGACCTGAACGTGATGGGGATTCAGGGCCGACTGGCCGGCTACCACGCCAACCGTATTCACAATGTGCTCTTTGTGACAGGTGATCCCCCAAAGATGTCACCGAGCTATCCGCGGTCCACGGCGGTGTTTGATTTGGATTCAGTGGCGATGATTCGACTCACGCATTCCTGTCTTAATGCCGGGGTGGATTTTGGCGGAGTGAAGCTCGGTAAACATAAAGACCCGCGCACGCATTTCACGATAGGGAGCGGGATCGAATTGGAAGCGCAGGACATGAAACGCGAATTGGCCCGTTTGCAGCTCAAGATCGATCACGGGGTGGATTACATCATGACGCAGCCAGCGTTTGGTCCCGAACCGTTGGCGGTGTTGGAACCCTTCCGTGATCGGGTCGCCTGTGTGATTGGCGTGATGGTGCTGGCAAATTACGAGCATGCGCAACGCATGACGAAGGTGCCCGGGGTGGTGATCCCGAATTCGCTGCTCCAGCGGTTTGCCGCTTATGAGCAAGTGGCCGATCAAGCCAAGCTGGGGTTGGAATACGCGGCCGAACAGATTCGCGGATTGGTGGGCGAAGGCTGGGCCGGAGTTTATCTTATGGGCACCGCCGCCGGTGATGGCGTGTTCGACGTGTTGCGCTCCGGATTGGGGAAGTGAGTTTTCTCACTGATGAAAAGACTGTCATCGCGAGGTGTGCGGAGCACGCCGCGGCGATCCATTTTTAAATGGATTGACTGATGGTATTTCGTGGATGGCCGTATCGCCATGTTCCTCGCCATGACAATCAAGTCGTCAGGCTAGGGTGAGGCAGGACCGTAGTCCCCGACGCGGCGACATTGGCATCAGGTTACGGCTGCGCCAGCTCAGGACAAACGGATCGACTTGGTCTCATCGACGAGCGCGAGGATGTTGGCGAAAGGCACATCGGGCTCGAGCACGTGGGTCGGCGCGAGCATCACCCTTGCGCCATAATCGCGATGGATATTTGCAATTTCGCGAACACGCTGGCGCACTTCGTCCGGGGTGCCAAAGGGCATCGTGGTTTGGGTGCCGATCATTCCGCTCAGGCCGAGCTCATTCCCGTAAAGTTTCGCGAGTTCGGCGGCCTCCATGCATTCCGGTTGCACGGGGTTGAGAATATCGACCCCGACTTCGATCAGCTCGGGAATGATAGGCATGATGTTTCCATCCGAGTGATAGTGCACCCAGACCTTCCGATCACCGGACGCTTCGCGGATCGCCGCGATCACTTTCGCGAGTCGGGGTTTGAGATGTTTTCTCCACATCGGAACCGACAACAGCATGCCGGTCTGCATCCCCACGTCGTCGCCGAGCCCGATCACGTCGACTCCGGCCTGGGCGAAAGCCCGTCCGACATTGCAGGAGCGTTCGGTGAACCAATCGAGTAACCAGTCCGCAATTCCATTTTCCTCGGCGATATCCTGGAAAAAGTTATCCATCCCGCGCACATACCAGGAGGCTTCGAAGGCGGTGCATTCCAATCCGGCGAAGGCCACTTTGCCGCGATTGTGCACCTGTAGCATGCGTTTGTGCATGCTGGTGTAGTGAACGGGATCGGCCGTGTCGGGCCAGGGAAGTTGTGCGAGCTGATCGACGTGGGTCACTTTTTCCAGCGGGTGCAACATCGTGCGAAAATGATATGCGTCGCCCGTGGTGCCTTCCGACGGGGCGACATGGGCGAAACAGAATGGGCCGATCTCCACATTTGCGGGGAGTTGGCAGCCGAGCCCGGTAAGCGCCTCCTTCCACTGATTGGCATTTTCCTGATAGGTCACCCACTCAAAGCCGAAGTCGGTTTCGAATGACAATTCGCTGCTGCGCACCCCGGTGAGTTCTTCAATCAGATCAGCAACGGGTGGGGTGACCGGCACGTTGAGCGGAAGCCATTGGGGTTGCCCGCCGCTCATCATGGCGTGGAAATTTTCGCGGGAGTTCATGCGGAGAGTTGATTAACGGTTTGGAGAAAATTGATGGCGTGATCGGCGCTGGGCAGCGGATTGTAAATCGTAAGCCACACACCGTCGGGTCCGAGTTCGCGCAAGACGTTGAGCGCATCCTCGGTATCTTCTGCGAGGACCTGGATCGCTTTACCGGCTTGCCGGCACTGGCGATACACATCGAGCCAATCACTCGCCCGACCTTGTCCCGCGCCGTAGACCCATTGCACGGCATTCAGGCCCGGCAGTTGCAACACGAGATCGAGATGATGGAGTGCTTGTGGTCCATCGAGATGAAAGATGCTGCGCTCAAAAGGAGTCATTTCCAGTTCGAGAGTCGGGACGACATAGTCGCGAGCGATCTGCCCCGAAACCAGACACCAGAAATCACAACTCGGCACATAGGCGGGACCGTCATGGAGGTAGTTGGTCCACGTCGTGCGCGGTTGTCCGAGAGAGGTGAGAATCGGATCGAGTCGGTTGTAAGCCTGCACGTAAACCTGTGAGGCATGGAGGCTCGCTTGGCGCACGGGTTCGGGATCATCGATCAGATCATAACAGAGGTCCTCCGCGCCCCGCAGCCCTGAGAGCATATCGAAACTACCATGCAGATCGGGCATCGCGATGTAGAAGCGATCACCGAATTGTTGGTGGGCGCGTTCGATCATTTCCTCGATGGTGCGCCAATAAAGGTTTTCGAAATTGGGCGGAGTCTCGATAAACCGCGTCCAATCTTCAGGTTTATGAATAGTGGTCTGGCACCAACTGGTGTCTTCGCCGAATTCGAGTTCGGCTCCGAACAGGGTGGAGCAGAGATCGGGCCCCACGTTGGGCATCCAGCAAGGAACACTATCGCCGAAGTATTGAGTCGACTCCAGCCGAGCGAGAACCGATGCGACTTGAAATTCCACATCCAGCCAACGCTCGCGCAGGCTGGAATGATGCGAGGGTGGGAGTTGAGGGTCGTGCCCCGATTTCACGTTGAGTGAAACGGGAGGTCGGTCTGTTTTCTGTCCGAGCCACCACGCTTTGAATCGAGCACTCGCAGTGTCGTAATCAAACAGGTGATGGCGGGGGATCATGCGATCAAAGGCTCGGCTAGAGTGTCTGGTTGAAGTCGCGGACGGCGTCCACCATGGCTACGATATTGGCGACCGGTGTGCGGGCCTGCGTATTGTGGATGGTGTTGAAAACAAATCCACCATTGGGCGAGAACGCGCGCAGGCGTTCCGTGACTTGGGCGCGGACTTCCTCCGGCGTGCCGAAGGGGAGAGTTTGTTGCGTGTCCACGCCACCGCCCCAGAACACCACGCGATCTCCAAACTCGGCCTTGAGTTCAAACGGATCCATCCCGGTCGCGGAGCATTGCACGGGATTGAGAATGTCGAACCCAACATCGATGAATCGGTCGATCAGGGGCCGCACCGCACCGCAGGAATGCTTGAATGTTTTCCACGGCGTGTGCTCGTGGATCCAATCGTTAATTCGCCGGTAGTAGGGGGCGTAAAGCTCGTCGAAGGTCGCGCCCGAGCAAAACTGCGAATTTTGGGTGCCGAAATCCGTGCCGCAAATCATGAGCACATCGACGGTGTCACCGGCCAGAGCGGCGAAGGTCTCAAGGTTCTGCAGTGCGATCTCACATTGGTAGTCGAAGACCTTGTGCACGTAGTCCGGGTTTTCCAACAGCACCATATACCATTCGCTGATGTCGCGAATGCCTTTGGGGTGCTTGAGAAAGGCGGCGGGCACGAGCGCGATATCGCCAAACCCGGTGCCGCCGATTCCGGAAACCACCGCGCGGGTGTCGCCCTTCACTCGTGTGAATTCCTGTTTCCAATGCGCGATATCTGCCTCGCTCAGAAGCGTGAATTCCTCGCAGTTGTCGGCGGGGTTGAGATTGTCTTCATCGATCGGTTCTTGGCGAATTATGGAATCGAAGAAATATCCCGTTGCCGGCATGTGTCCGCTGGGAGGAACCGAAGTATCGCCTTCCGGAAAAACGTAGACATCGCCGGAAGCTTCTTCGCGGGTGCGGAAACCTTCTGGCACGAGGATGACTTGACCCCAGGGGGCTTTCCATTCGCGCCAGTTTTCTTGAGGAAAGCCAAACATCGTGCCCCGGCCATTGGCGGGAATGCAGTCGGAACCGAGGGCCTGCGCCAAATCGTCCTCGACTTCGCCGAGCATTTGGTAGGGCTCGCATGTTTTTACGGGATGTTGCGGCAGTCCGTAATGTTCCCGCAGGGCAGCCACGCAGCTCACGTGCAAACCGGTGAGACCGGTGCTGCCGAAATCGACCGGCACGGGTCCGGATTGATGGGAGAGCGCGAGCTGAACTTTTTCTCGGGAAGTCATGAAACTTTGGGATCGTCGGGAGTTATCCACGCAGACCGAAGAGATCCTTCTTCAGTTCGAGATAATAGAGATAGTCGTCGGGATCGACGTTGGGGGGGCAGCGATGATCACAGAAGGGGATGAAGCCGCCTCGGGCGACGTAGGGCGCGAGGCTTTCCAGCATCTGCTTGATTTCGGGACGAGTGCGACCGAGCACCATTTTGTCTACCCCTCCCATGATGCGTAGTTCCGGTCCCCAACGATCAAGTGATTCCCCGGGATGACCGGAGCCATTCACTTCCCAAGGAAACATCGTGTTTACTCCGCCAGCCAGGAAGTGAGGGATCAGATGGCGCACATCTCCGTCGCAATCTATCCACCAAATATCCACGCCATGCGCGCGAAGTTTAGTGCTGATACGCTTGTAGCGAGGGACGACGACATCGCGGAAAAAATCAACGGAGACGAGCGGGCCGTTCTTGTAGCATATATCCTCCCAGCCATCGGCGAAATCGAATTGCACGTGGGGGAGCACGGCATCGAGAAAGTCCTCAATCAGCACACAGCAGGTCTCGACCATATCCTCGACCATCTCTGGATAATCGTAGACCGCGTAAGCGAGGCCCTCGACGGTTAGGAGGTTGCGCACCCGGCCGATCATCGACCCGGCATTAACCCCCAGAGGGTAGTCCCGATCGTTGGGATGTTGGCGCAGGATCGCTTCGATATCGATCTTACGATCAGGATGAGTCCGATCAAAACGTTCAGCTTTTACCCGGGCCCAGTCCTCCGGGGTTTTAATCGACGATTCGATAAAGTGCGGAATGGTGTCGTGGCCGTCGATCGGCACCTCCGCGAGCAGGCCTTCATCGTTGCGGATGACACGGGTGTTTTCGTTGCGGGAGATTTCCTCTTCGGGGAAGAAGGGGTGCATCCACAGGCAGCTGACTCTTGGAGTCCGGTCGAAATTCAGGAAGATGTCTGCGTCGTCATTGTTGGTGATGCCATGATCGCGAAACATGGGCCAGAGCTTGAAATTATCGTCCCAGTAACCGAATTCCATGTTGAAACACCGGTCCACCGGTTCGTGGTGCATCTGCCGACGGAAACGCTCGCGCTCGGTCATGGTGCCGGGCCATTGGGGCAGGAAGGGTTTAATAGGGTCGGGGTTCATAACGGTTTAGTAGTAACCATAGCGTTCCACGAAACCGACGATCGCTTTGTAGGTTGGCCAGGTTACTTGTGGCGGCACCGAATGATCGGAATGATAGGCGTAACCTTTGGTCGCCATCGCCGCGGCAAATTTGGTGCTGATTTCTTCCTCAATGATATCGAGGTCATTGGTGCCCATTTTCATCACATCGATGTTGCCAAACATCGCCAGCTTATCGCCATGCGATTTGGCAATCTCGCACACGTTCATGGCTGCTTTGGCTTCCATCGGCTGGATGCATTCGATGCCCGCTTCCACGAAGAGATCGAGCACTCCGGTGGCACGGCCATCGGTATGATAGATGACGTGCATATTGTGGGCGTGTGCCCAATCGGCCAATCGTTTGTGGGCTGGCCAAACGAGATCACGATACATTGCTGGTGAGCACATCGTGGAATGGTTGTAAGCCATATCACCATAGATCCAGAGACCGTCGGGTGCGATGCCTTTGGCCAGAAGGGCATCGTATGAACGAAGCACAATCTCCGTATGCACGTTCACGATATCGCGAATCCATTCAGGATCTTCGATCATCGAGATGAGACAGGTCTCATCGCCGATCAGTCTTCTTAAGGCTTCAAATCCTTCGACCCCGGTAAGATGAGTCCATTTGCCGAGTTGGCGGGCTTCCCGAAAACGCGCCAATCCGATGTCCAGATCGATTTGGATTGGTGCCGCCAACATCGCCGGTCGATAGATTTTTTCCCAGGCGTCCCGACTATCGCATCCAAAACTGATGTGTTCAGGTGTTCCTGAACGCCCCTTCCAAACCCGGGTGACACCGCCCCAAGCATCGCGAATGGTTTCAGTTTCGTGGTCTTGATCGAGCACCTCACGATGGTCGGGAAATGGAGCCGGCCACGACCAACAGAGGGTCTCGAAATCCGATTCCAGTAACCTTAGCACATCGTGATGGTCTCCGTTGAGACCTTCGCCCTGCCACCTCGTGAGGGTTTCAGGCCAAAACGAATCGTGTCGAGGAATGCGGTCCTGATCCTGGCGCGCAAACATCCGGTTTACGCGCTCGCACCCGGTCATGGACAGTTTGGTCATGGCGACACCTCATAGAGGTTGGATCTAAAATCTATCTCAGGCAGCTTCTCCGACGAGAGTTTTGGCAACATCGACAGCGGTGCCGGCATCGGAAGCGTAACCATCTGCTCCGATATCGTCCGCGAATGCCTGTGTGATGGGAGCCCCACCGACCATGATCTTGGTGTTGGAAAGGCCCGCGGCCTTGAGCAGCGCGACCGTTTCTTTCATA
Organism: Cephaloticoccus sp.; assembly: GCA_034669935.1. Classification (GTDB taxonomy): domain Bacteria; phylum Verrucomicrobiota; class Verrucomicrobiia; order Opitutales; family Opitutaceae; genus Cephaloticoccus. The sequence goes on along the minus strand of JAXMOJ010000008.1, from coordinate 188,495 downwards.
GCAGGCATTGTGGTGGTAAGCAGCGCGGAGAGCCCAACGAGATTGGCGTTATGCTCTTTGGCTGCATCAAGATATTGTTGAGGGGCGACATTGGTGCCCAGATCGACAACTGCGAAACCCGCGCCTTTCCACATCATCGAGATGAGGTTTTTGCCGATGTCGTGGAGATCGCCCTGCACGGTGCCGACGACTACGGTATATTTTGGTTTCACTCCGGCGGCGGCCAACATGGGCTCAAGAAGCTTAAGGGCTTCTTTCATCGCGCGGGCGGCGATGAGCATTTCCGGCACGAAGATTTCGTTGTTCTTAAACTTTTCGCCGACGATGGCCATGCCGGGGACGAGGCCCTGTTCGACGATGACCGATGGGTCGATGCTCTCGGCGATTAATTCTTCGGTGAGGCGAACGGTATCGGCTCGCTTTCCTTCAGCGACCGCCGCGGTGAGATCAGAGAGTTGGGGCATAGTTACTTCTTGTGGACAGTCCTCCCGTGAAAGTAAATACGAAGATTTCTATTTATCCGTGATACACAAAAAAATTCCCAATAACTACATGGGTAGTGTGTTGTCAGGGAGGGCGGTCCTTGATTTACCAAGTGTAGGTTCGGAATTCACCGGATCGGATATTCTTACTCCATGCCCAAATCATCCAAGATTGCCGTGATCGCTTGTGCCGTGCTGGAACCGGAAGTCAGGCAGTTTACCCAAGACGCGACTCATGTTAAGGAAACCGTATTTCTGCCGATGGGGCTGCATGAGAACCCGCCTCTGTTGCAGAAAGAATTGCAGAAAGCGATTGATCAAGCGGAGGCCAATCTGGAAATCGAAACCATCGTCTTGGTCTACGGCTTGTGTGGCCGGGGAGTTGAAAACCTCCATCATAAGCGTTGTCCGCTGATCATCGCCCGCGCTCACGATTGCGTGACCCTGTTTCTTGGCGATAAGGAAAAATACGCGGCCTACCAAAAGGAAAATCCAGGCAACTATTGGTATAACCCCGGTTGGATTCGAGGGCATGCTTCGCCCGGCCCGGAACGCGAGGCGCATCTGCGCAAACAATACGGCGATAAGTATGAGGAAGATGATATCCAGTATCTGCTCGAAATGGATCAAAGCGCGCTGGGGCACTATGATAAGGCGACCTATGTGGGGCTTGGGCTCGGCGATGTAGAAAAGGAAGCGGATTACACCAAGACCTGCGCGGCTTGTCAGGGATGGGGATTCGATCGCATTCCCGGTGACCCCGTTTTGCTGAAAGCACTCCTCAACGGCGATTGGGATGAACAACGATTTCTCGTTGTGCCGCCGGATCATTTTATTCGTCTGACCGGAGATGATTCGATCATTCGGGCTGAACCGGAGGGCGCCACTTCATGAAAACTGGTCTTCATTTGGAAACGCCTGAGGGAAACTCCGAGGTCGGACTCGCCGCGGGTGATTTCGATCTGCCTTTATCTGAAGTCTTGGCGCATCGAGGTTATCCGCTCAACACCCGATGCGGTGGTCGAGGCTTGTGCGGAGGTTGCGAAGTAAGTCTGAAAAGCGGAACGTTGCACCGCACCTCTGACGACAGCGAAGTCACTGAAGGGGATCGATTACGTTCGTGTCAAATGCGGTTGATCGAAGGTAAAGATGTGACCGTCAGTATCCCCTCGCGCTCATTGCTTAAACACGAGCCGGCGGTCGTGGCGGAATTTAAAATCAATGTGCCCTGGGCGAGCGCACCGATCGATGCGGCGGCACGCTATGGTGCGGCGGTCGACATCGGCACGACGACGGTGGCGCTCATTCTGGCGGATTTGAAAACCGGCAAAGTGCTGGCGGAGTCATCTGATTTTAATGCGCAGATTCGTTTTGGAGAAGATGTGCTCACCCGCATACAGATGTGTTATCAGGAACCCTCTGCAGTGAAACAGCTGCAGCAGGCGGTCACGGTCGAAACGATCCAACCCTTGCTCGCGGAAGCGTGCGAAAAAGCCGGGGTGGAGCTTAACGAGGTGGGTGTGATGACAGTCGCGGCGAATACCACGATGCAACACTTGATCGCGGGAGTGGATCCGAGTCCCCTCGGAGTGCATCCGTTTAAACCGGCCTTTTTGGAACACCGCGATTATGCCCCGGACGAGCTAGGGCTTACGTTTGGCGGTGATGACGCGAAGGTGCATTTATTACCCGGTCCGGCCGCTTACGTGGGAGCTGATCTGGCGGCGGGCCTTGTGGCGACGGGGATGCTTTACGATGAAGGGCCGGTGCTGATCGTCGACGTCGGCACCAATGGTGAGATTATCGCAAAGATTGGCGATCGCTTGGTTGGTTGTGCGACGGCGGCCGGGCCGGCGTTTGAGGGCATGGGGCTGAGCAACGGCACGCGTGGCGTGAGCGGTGCCATCGAACGCATCAGGATTACAGATGACCCCTTCGAGTTGAAACTCGGGGTGATTGGCGACAAGCCCAAGCCCGTCGGGATCTGTGGTTCCGCCTATATCGACTTTCTGTGGGAGGGGCGTCGCAGCGGGATCCTGCAGGAAAACGGGCGCTTCTCGAAAGAGTTTCTGGAGCGTGCCGAGGCACGAGTGGAGACCGACGAATTCGGTAAAAAATTGGAGCTGCATGCACGCGGTTCTTCGGGGCCGGTTTGGATTTCCGAAGTCGATATTGCGAAGCTCCTGCAGGCCAAGGCGGCGATCGGTGCGGGAATTAATACCTTGCTGGGCTTGCTCGGGGTAAGTGCGGCCGAGGTGAAGACACTCTATCTGGCCGGAGGCTTCGGGATGCATCTCTCACTCGATCACGCGATCGGCTGCGGACTTTTGCCCCATTTCAAACCCGAGCAGATTCAAGTCGTGGGCAACACGTCGATGGGGGGTGCCTTTCTCACGCTGAATGACCGGAGTTTTCTGAAAGAAATGCAGACGGCCTGCGCGAGCATGGAGTCGATTGAACTCAACCTGCAACCTGGCTTCGAAGACGCCTACATCGATGAACTTATGCTGCCATGAATAGCACCCCACGAGAATTAGTGCATCAAACGCTGGACTTTGCCGGTCCCGCCCGAGCTCCGCGCGACCTCTGGGTTCTTCCGATTGCGGTCGAGCAATATACGGATGAGCTCGCCGAGATTGAACGTGAGTTCCCCTCCGATTTTATCAGCATTAGCGGCCACGAGCACACTCTCGCGCCGATTCAGGGGGAGCCTTATGCCATCGGCGAATATACGGATGCGTGGGGCTGCACTTTTGAGAATATTCAACACGGCGTCATTGGCGAGGTGAAGGCGCCCCTCGTGCGCGACTGGACTACGGATCGCGACTGCATCCATATCCCGCGCGAGTGGCTGACGATTGATCGCGATACGGTGAATCGTGATTGCGCGGCCACGGATCGATTTACCTTGAGCGGAGTTTGTCCACGTCCTTTTGAGCAGCTTCAGTTCCTCCGTGGTTCCGAAGATTTCTACATGGACCTGGCGGACCCTCCTCCGGCCATGTTGGCCTTCATGCAAGAATTGCATGCGTTCTATTGCGACGTGCTGGAGGCATGGGCGCGCACGGATGTGGATGCGTTGAGTATCATGGATGATTGGGGCTCGCAGCGATCCCTACTTATCTCACCGAAAATGTGGCGCGAGTTGTTCAAGCCCATGTATCGTGATTACGCGCAGATTGCCCGCCGGCACGGGAAAAAACTATTCATGCACTCCGACGGGCATATCGCGGCGATTTACCCGGACTTGATCGAAATCGGCATCGATGCGGTGAACTCCCAACTTTTCTGCATGGGCGTTGAAACCCTCGAGGCTCATGCCGAAAAAATTACGTTTTGGGGTGAAATTGATCGGCAGGATCTATTGCCCAACGGCACGACATTCGACGTCACGCAAGCGGTCAGCTCGGTGCACGAGCACCTCTGGCGTGACGGCGGTTGCATTGCCCAATGTGAATTTGGTCCCGCCGCGCGGCCGGAAAACATCCGCGAGGTCTTCGCTGCGTGGGATAAACTTTCTACGCGGGAGCTCACGGCCTGACCGATGAACCCGGAGACTCCATCTTCGATTACCGTATCTGCGAATGATCGTGATGTGTTGCGCGGTCTTGCTGCACAGGTCGCCGAGATTGCAGCCTTACCCATTCAGAAAGAAAAGGCGGAACTCTGGCGAAGGATGAACGACCGGCAGAGCGTGCGTCCGATGGTTTGGATCACCGAGATTCCCTGGCACGAGTTTAGCACCGGCAACGAAGAGCTGGAGTTTCAGTGTCGCAGCTTTTGGGCCCGCGAGATCGAACAGGATCTACGCCGCACGCTTTATCAATGGCGGCATTTGCCGGGGGATATGATCGTGAGCGATTACCTGCCGTGTGCGATTGATTGGCGGAGCACGGGCTTTGGAATGATGAGGCACGGGGACCTGTTGGATATTACCGGGGGAGCGGGAATTTCCTCGGAGCATTTCGATCCTCAGATTTCATCCATGGATGATCTGCAAAAAATCAAGGAGCCCGTCGTAACAGTGAATCGCGAGAGGACGGCGGCTCGTCTCGAGGCGATGAATGAGATATTCGGTTCGATCATGCCGGTGAGAGAACAGGGGCGGAATAACGTCTGGTTCACACCGTGGGATAATCTGGTCAGATGGTATGGGGTGCAGGAAGCACTCATGGATTTGATCGAGCAACCCGAAGTGATCAATGCGGCGGTCGCCCGGATTGTGGAATGTTCACTCAAGGAGCTGGACCAATTTATCGCTTTGAATCTGCTGGCGCCCAATCACGGAAACTGCCGCATCGGTTCGGGGGCCTACGGCTACACGAGTGAGCTGCCGAAGGCGGGTTACGATCCCGCGCATCCGATGCCCTCCCATCTCTGGGGTTGTTCCAATGCGCAGATTTTCACCGAAGTTTCGCCGGAAATGCATTGGGAGTTTGCTCTCCGCCATGATCTACCGTGGCTCGCGCGTTGGGGTAAAATTTATTACGGTTGCTGTGAGGTGCTTGATACCAAGATGCATCTCCTGCGCCAGATCCCCAATCTCGGTAAAGTTTCGATGAACTATCGCATCCAGGTAGAGCGAGGAGCCGAGGCGGTGGGATCGGATTACGTGTTTAGCTACAAACCGAATCCGGCCTGCTTTGCGACCGATTCATGGAATATAGAAGAACCCTACGAGGAACTCCGCCGGATGCTGGACTGCACACGAGGCGGACATGTGGAGATTGTCCTCAAGGATATCTCGACCGTGGCGGGTAAACCCGAACGTCTCTGGGCATGGGCTGAGATGGCGATGCAACAAGTGGAGGCCGTGGCCTGAACCATGATGCTCTGCTCCCTGCACAGCCTAACGTTTCGTGAAGTCCTCGGGTTTGTGATCCTGGGCGTAGCGGATCATCGCCCGCAGATTCTCCGGTGGGGTGAGCGGCGAAACTTCGCAACCCGCACCCACGATGAAATATTGTCCGCAGGTTTCGTGGCAACGCTGGCAGGCTTCGTAAACCATCTCCGGCGTGCCTTCGAGCAGATCGGTAATGGTGGAAACATTTCCGGCCAAGGTGCGGGTGGGCCCGAGTTGCTCGCGCGCCAGCGCAAGGTCGGCAGGGAAGTCGATTTCGTAAATGTCGACCGGCAATTCGGACATCTTGGGGTAGAGGCGATCGATGCGTCCGCACATGTGTTGACGCAACAGCACGTCGGGATGGTTTTCTCTAATCGAATCAAAAACCCGCTTCTGTTCTGCCCAGAGAAACTCTTCGTAAAGGTTGGGGCCAATCAATCCCGCCGCGGCATCACTCATTCCGATCGTGTCGGCCCCGGCCGCGATTTGCGCGGGAGCGTAGGCGATGGCGACATCAGCGCAGAACCGCAACAGGTCGCGCACGAATTCCGGATCGTCGCCGAAATCGAGCATGATGTTGTTCAATCCTCGCAACTCCGCGGCCAGGGCGAGGGGGCCTTCCACCCAGCCGACGATCGACATGCCGGGACCTGCTTTTTCCCGCATGATCTCAATGCTCGTTACGCGATCATGCATGCGTCCGCCACCGAGAGGATCGGGCACCTTAAACGTGCGCAGTTGCAGCTTGTCTGTCAGCGCGGCGCGTTCCTCGTTGATCGCGGGTCCCTGATCAGTGAACCAATCCACACTGGCGTCACCCGCGATGTCGATAACTTCACGCGCGGGATCAGAACAAGTGAGCAAACAATCAAGTTCGTAGTCCTCCACATACTTCAGCTGGGCCTCGGCCATCTTGCGACCGTCCTTGGTGTAATCAATAAACGGGATGCCCGCATGCCGGGCAGAAAACATCATGGTCATTGGTTGCGCCGGCAGACGATCCACCGGCTCGCCACGAATTACTCTACGCACACGTTCAATCGAGGTCATACGACCGTCATGAAACGGAGCCCTTTCAAAATCAACCCCGCGTTCAATCAAAGACTGCGCAATTCTTGCTCATGAAACCGATGACTTCCAAACAACGACTGGTTGCAGCCCTCGATCGACAACCCACCGATCACCTGCCTGCGACGACCCATCACCTTATGCGTTCCTATATGGAGAAGAATCATCCGGGTAAAACCGACGATGACTTTTTCGCCACCTTCGGGCTCGATCCGATCTATTGGGCGCAAGCGCACAAGCCCGATCCGACCTCCGGGGCGTTTTTCGAACCGGGGCACGTGCCGGGATTCCTTGAAGCGCAACGCATCACCTCCGACGCATGGCGATTCGAGCACGAGGATGTGACCGGTCGGCAATACGCCACGGTGCGCCATGCCATCGTTACTCCCCGCCAGACATTGACGATGGAGCTGCAAAGCAACGAGTTTACCGCGTGGGTTTCCGAGCGTTTGATCAAAGAGAAATCGGACATCGATCTGATTGCCGAGTTCGCTCCCCAACCGCTTTGCGACGTCGAGGTGATCAACCGCCACGCCGACCATTACGGAGATTCCACGCTGATCCGTGGTAACATCAATTGCTTTGATCTCTACGGCCAACCCGGCTGTTGGCAGGACGCCTGTGTGCTCTTCGGGGTCGAAGAGATGATCATGGAAACCTTTGATGATCCGGAGTGGGTGCATGCCTTTCTGGGTATCTTGCGAGATCGCAAGGTGCGCTTTGCCGACTCGATGAAAGGTGCCCGCTACGATGTGATTGAACACGGCGGGGGGGATGCCTCTTCGACCGTAATCTCGCCGAAGATCTTTGAGGAGTTTGTCGCGCCTTATGATCGCGATGTAATTTCCCATGCTCGCGCCGCCGGGCAACGCGTGGCCTACCACACCTGTGGCGGGATGATGCCGATTCTCGAGCATCTCGTCACTCTCGGCTCGAATGCCCTCGAAACATTTACGCCTCCGGCGATGGGCGGAGATATGAACCTCGCCGAGGCCAAACGCCGTATCGGTGACAAAGTCTGCTTCATTGGCGGGTTCGATCAGAATCGATTTTTCACGACATCCACTCCGGAGGAAACACGTGCGGAAGTGCGGCGTTGTTTCGAAGCCGCCGGAGCCGGAGGCGGTTTTATTATCAGCCCGTCGGACCATTTCTTCGAAGCCAAACCGGAACTCCTACACGCCTTCGCCGACGAAGCCAAACGCTGCACTTACTGATCGTGATAAACCTCCCACTCAAATTTTCTCCAGCGCGATTGCCTCGCCGTGTTTCGGTAGGCCGCGAGCTTGCTCACGCTTCAATGGCGCCCGCAAGCGGGCAGCCTACCGCATTATTAGCCCGCTTCGATGCACTCCGATTTCTGCTCCCACTCAATACACCTTTCCTATGACACCAAGAGAACGCTTCCACGCTTGCATGAACTATCAACCCGTCGACCGGGTTCCCAACCACGAGGTAGGGGTCTGGGTGCAGACCAAACAGCGTTGGCGCGAGGAAGGCTTCGCGACCGACGAACTCACTTGGGACTGGTTTGTCGGTCAGGAACGCTGGGATTTGGATCCCCGCGAATATATCAACGTGCGCACAGAGATGTGTCCGCCCTACGAGGAAAAGGTGCTCAGCACGGAGGGCGACACCGAGATTATTCAGCGGTCAAATGGCGTAATTTCGAAAGCGCTCATCACCGGCGCGGCGGAAGGGATGCGCATGAGCATGGATGAATACATCAGCTTTCCGGTGGAGACCCCGGCGGATTTTCAGGAGCTCAAGAAACGCTATCGGCCCTCAACGCCGTGCCGTTATCCTGATTATTGGAAACAGTTTTTGTTACCCGGCTGGCAACAACGGCAGCACCCGTTGGTGTTGGGTGAAAACTGTTCGATCCAAGGCTACTACTGGCGTGCCCGGGAATGGATGGGCACGGAAAACCTCAGCTACGCGTGGTATGACGAACCCGAGATGATGCACGAGATGATGGAATTCGTGACCGACTTCACGATCGAGACGACCCGGCCGTTTCTGGATGCCAGAGTGAAACCTGACTACGTCTTTATCAACGAAGACCTGAGCATGAAGAACGGTCCGTTGCTCAGCCCCAAGACCTACTGCGAGTTTATCCTGCCCCAGCTGAAGCGCTTGGTTGAGTTCTTCAAATTGAACGGGGTGGATTGGGTCCTCATCGACTCCGATGGAAATTGTGAACTTGTAATTCCGTATTTCCTCGAAGCGGGTGTCGATGGCATCTGGCCGCTGGAACGCACCGCCGGGATGGATCCGATTGCGATTCGGAAAAAATTCGGACGCGACCTGCGATTATGGGGTGGGGTCGACAAGCGTGAACTCGCGAAGGACTATGCGGCGATCGACGCCCATCTGCACACTTTCGAACCACTGGTCGCCGAGGGTGGCTTTATCCCCACCGTCGATCACCTCGTGCCACCCGATGTCTCGTTTGCAAATTTCGAACACTACATGAAGCGCAAACATCAACTGCTCCGCGGCGAAGCCTTCTAATTTTTACACCACTCTTCCCATGAGCCGCCAACTTGCTCTCGATACTCTAGCTCTGAAATCCGTGCCACAATTTGCGCGCACGGAATACAGTTTGGAATATCATCAGACGGAGAAACCCGCCGCGGACGGCGGTGATGCGGCGGCGAATGCAGACCAGCGTGTGCTCTATGATCGTTGGGGGCTCGACTTCCTCTGGACCGTGCAAGACGGGCTGCACGGTGAGTGGGAAAAGTGGGGGCGATGCACCGATATGGGTCATGCCGAGTATGCAGGCGATGGCAGCGATATGCATGCCCCCAAGCACTGTCCGTTTGAGACCGTTGAGGAAGTTTGGGCTTTCGATGCGGTCCAAGAATACGGACTCGCCACCATGCCGGAGCAGGTGGCCGCCTACGAGGAATGGGTGCAAGAGAAACGGCGTGATTTCCCAAATCAACTCTGTCCCGGAGGCTATTATAAAACGATCGTCTCGGGTGCGATTCAGGCGTTTGGCTGGGATATGTTTCTCGAAGCAGCCTCCGATCGTGACAAGATCGAACGCGTGTTTGATGGCTTCTTTCAACGCACCAAGTTTCACATGGACGCCTGGGCGCAGACGAGTGTCGAAGCCGTGATCCAGCACGACGATTTTGTCTGGTCATCCGGGGCGTTTATGAATCCCGAGATTTACCGTTCCGTGATCATTCCCCGCTATGCGGAACTGTGGAAACCCTTGAAACAGGCGGGCAAAAAAGTGCTCTTTTGCGCTGATGGTGATTTTCGCGAATTTGCCTCAGAGGTGATCGAAGCCGGAGCGGACGGTCTGATCTTCGAACCGGTAATGGAGTTTGGCGAAATGGTGGAGAAATATGGCGATACCACCGTGCTCGTCGGGAGTGCGGTGGATTGCCGAGATCTGACTTTTGGCACTTGGGGGACGGTGAAGGCGACGATTGATCGTTCCCTGGAACTCGCTCGGAATTGCCGAGGAGTGATCCTCGCGACGGGCAATCATTTACCGGCCAATATACCCTCACCCATTCTCGAACAATATCGCGCCTATCTACAGGCTAACCGCAACCGCTAACCCCCTATCGCCATGCGCTGGAACCGTGAACAATACCTCGACCTCATGACCTTTGGCCACGCGCCAAGACCCATGTTTACTGAATTATTCGGACCGCTTGTCGGTCTCGATGCTGAATGGCGAGAGCAAGGCGCGACGGAAGAAGAGATCAACATGACTGCCTTCGATTGGGACTATGTGCCCTACGTTTTTTGCGGTGGCTATGTCGGTATGCAGGGCCCGCCTCCAACGGTGAAAGAGGACAACGACGAGCGTCGCTTGGAAGTCGATTGTATGGGGCGCGAGATGTTGTTGCTGAAAAAAACCGCGACCATTCCACTGCCGTTAAATTTCCCGGTTCAAACCATGGATGATTGGCTGAAAGTGAAGCCCTTCTTCACCTTCACACCTGATCGGATCAAGTGGGATGAGGTTGAAGCCGCGGCCAAGGCTCAGAAAGAAGGCAGCTTGGTGTGCGCGCATATGCCGGGCGCTTTTGATATTCCTCGGGAGTTGATGGGCGAGGAGATCACCTGTTTGGCGTATTACGAAGATCCCGAACTCATGGCGGATATTCTAGCCACGATTACCGACACCACGATGCGTGTGTTGGAGCCTATCAGTGAGAAGTTGAAGATCGATCAACTCATGGTGCATGAGGATTTTGCGGGGAAGTCCGGACCGATGGTGGGGCCGATCCAAGTGAAGGAGCATTTCGAACCGTTCTATCGAAAAGTGTGGGATATGCTCTCATCTCGCGGCACGCGTATTTTCGAACAGGATACCGATGGTGATATCAAGCCGGTCATCCCCGCGCTGCTTGATTGCGGATTGACCAGTATTTATCCGATGGAGCCTGCTGCCGGGATGGACATCGTGGAACTCCGCAAAACCTATGGCGAACGACTCGCGGTGCGTGGTGGCATCGACAAGCACGTGATTCGGCAGGATCGCGAGGCGATCCGCCGTGAGCTTGAGCATAAGTTTGATCCGTCGCTCACCGCAGGAGGCTGTGTCTTCGGGCTCGATCACCGCATCCCCAATGGCACCTCGATTGAGAACTACCGTTACTACGTTTCCCTCGGTCGCGAATTGCTCGGTTTACCTCCGCTCGATCCCGCCCGCACCGGCTGGGCCCGCATGGCGATGTAGGTCGCGTGGAACGAAAAACATTATTCGCTCAGTAGCGTGATCTCCGCGCTAAAACCATGAGGTTGGCGATTGGAGAAATGAACCTCACCGCCACTGGCGGTGATGGCACTGCGCACGATGGCGAGACCCAGACCCACGCCACCGTCTTCGCGGGTTCGCGCAAGATCAGGTCGATAAAAAGGTTCGCCGAGTCGCTCGATTGATTGGGCCGGGACTCCCGGTCCGTCGTCTTCAATTCGAATGCACACGTGCTCGTCCTCTGGCTTGACGGTCAGGGTGATCGTCGCCGATTCACCGGCGTAGCGCAGGGCGTTGCGCACGAGATTGGCCACCGCGCGTTCAAGCAGGGGAGCATCGGCGCGAGCAGTAAGGTTTTCATCCACCCGGACGTTCACCCGGCTCGTCGGATCTTCGCGGGAGATGATTTGAGTAACGAGTGCGGCCAGTTTCACCTCGGTGAGTTCGGAGGTAGGAGCCCGCAGTCCTGCTTTGGTGAAGGCGAGTAATTCGTTTACGAGGGCGGACATGTGTTGCACTTCGTCGCGGGCGTCGGTGATCGATTCCTTCAGTTCGTTACCGGCCCGTTGTTCGAGAATTTCGATCGCGACTTGCAGTCTCCCAATTGGTGAGCCGAGTTCGTGTGCGACATCGCCCAGAAAACGTTTCTGACCGTTGACCATGGTATCCAGTCGACCAGCCATCGTGTCGACTGCGTGGCCGAGTCGCGTGATTTCATCACGTCCGGTGATGCCTGTTCTCACATCGAAATGCCCCTCGGCGATCTCTTCGGTGGCTTTGGTTAAACGCGCCAGGCGTCGCGATGCTGATTTCGCAAAGGGCAGCCAAAAAATAATCGAAATGCCCATGGCGATGGCGGCGACGCCAGCCCAGAGATGTAGACCGAAGAGTCGACCGAGTCCCCAGAGCGAATCCACGCGGATGAGGAGAGTGGTGGGATCAGGACGTCCTTGCGGTGGGCCGCTTCGTAAGCGTTGCGGGATGAGGCGAAGGCCAAACCAATACCCATCGTTGGCGGAGGGTTGCACCAGAAATCGTCCAGGGTTGTTAACCGGAGGCGCGAGGCGTTGTGGCGGTGGACCTTCAAAGTGACCGGGGTGATCTTGATCGCGAGGGCTCATGCCTTGAGCGTTCTTAACCAGCTCGCGGCGCACCTCTTCCGGTATCGGCAGGGAAGGTCCGGCGAGCACGAGGCCATCGTTTCGCATCCACAGAATTTCGGCGCCATGCTCTTGAGCGAAAGCGGCGATCATATCTTCCTGCTCTTCGATCGAAGCTTCCCGGAGATCTTGATAAATCGAATCTGCGATCACTTGCACGCGATCGCCGAGAGGACCGCTGACCAGTGCTTGACCGCTATTCGCGCTGCTCAAAAAAAACCACCCGGTGCCCAGTCCGATCAGGATAAACAGATTGGCGACGAGGAGGAGCGAAACTTTGAGTGAAAGGGGGAATTTCATGAGGACGATGCGGACATCGTGAAGTGTGACTGGGCGAACTGTAGGCGAATACCCGGCGGAATGCGGTAAAGTTTACGCGTGCTTAACAATATTCTGATTCGCGCACACATCCGCTTAATGGCGTGACGGTTTACTAGCGGCAATCAACCACGTCATGACTATTCTTAATCGTTTCATCCTCATCGTTTCGTGCGCCATCGGCGGCACTGTTTCTTTCGCTCAAACCACCGATCCGCAAATCACGAGTTGGTTGCTGGATGCCAGTGGTGGTTACGCCCGACTCTACGAATCCGATGCCGCCAAGGATGCAGGCTCGGCCTCGACGACCTGGTCACGAGGCGCCGGGGTGCAATCCACGGCGGTTTACGGCGGAGTGACCCAAGTGCAGTATGCGAACGATTGGGTTTATGTGCGCACCACGGGTCTAGGTTATCACGTGATGGGCCCGTGGTATCTCAACGCAGCGCGCACGCAGTTGTTCGGAAATTTTCCGGCGAATCAGAATGTGATCTATCGTATCCCACGCACACCAACGGTGCCTGCCACGAAGACGATCACCAATGCCGGAGTGATTGGTTACGGGGTGGATGGCGTCGCGTTGTTCGATAATCGGGACACCTTTTCCTATGCCAATGCTAGTTCTACTGATGGCAGTCCGGTCAGCGGTCAACGGGGTGATGGTATTTGGAATCGCGATGCCTACGTCAACGAAGGCGTGACCTTCGATCCGGCTTACGCGCATCAGGCCGGTTCCAATTACCACTATCATGCCAACGCACCTGCGCTGCGTTATCTGCTCGACGATCATGTGAACTACAATGCCAGCAGCCGGACTTACAGTGAGAGCAGCGCAGCGGTCACGAAACATTCTCCCATTCTCGCCTGGATGGCCGATGGTAATCCCGTTTACGGACCCTATGGTTATTCCTCTGCGATGGATGCAAGTAGCGGCCTTCGTCGGATGACTTCAGGCTATACGAAACGCGATGGCACTAGCGGCTCGACCAATCTCAATGCGACTGGTCGCACGACGTTGCCTGCTTGGGCCACCACCGCGCAGAGCCGCAGTGCAGTCCTCACTTCGACCCAATACGGTCCCGCCGTCAGCTCGACCTATATCCTGGGACATTACCTAGAGGACTATGATTATTTGGGTGATCTCGGCCAAACCCAAGGGACAGATTTCGATCTCGATCTCTACAACGGTCGTTTCTGCGTGACGCCAGAATTTCCGAATGGCACCTACGCTTATTTCCTCACGATTGAAGCGGATGGCACTCCGAAGTTTCCCTACATCATCGGACGTTGGTTCTATGGCAGCGCTACGGGCGGAACGGTCACAAGCATCAGTGAAACGGTAACGGAGCAGGAACGCGGCGCGCCGACTCAGGCGATCACTTTGAGCGGCACAACTTCAGGTAGCAGCGTGGTTCTCACCTGGAACTCTGCGGAGAGCGCGACTTACAAAATGGAATCATCGGGCAACGGCACTTCCTGGACTCAACTCTCCTCGACGATTACGAGTGATGGTGTTTCCACCTCATATACGACCCCGTTGGCTAATCATTACCGCGTCACGCTCACCGCAATTGCAGCCTACGATACCGCTGCGGTTGTCGGCACACCCATCGGCACTACGGCGGTGCTGTCTTACACCTCCTCCGGTAGCGAGGCCACCGGTGATGTCGCGAGTGAGACCACAAGCACCGCGAGCACCACGACAACTTCATCAGCCGCGACGGCATCGACGCCAGCGGCGAGTAGCAGTGGCGGTGGTGGCGGTGCCCCGAGCCATTGGTTCATCGGTGCCTTGGCGACTCTCTCGCTGATGCGTTGGAAGCTGCGCTTGCGACGTTGAGTGTTTCACAGGTTTCCTGAACCGACCTAAATGTAGTGCCATGGGTAGGGCGCGACCTCCGGGCGGGCCGCTCGGAGATCGGCCCCTACCTTGCGATTACTGCGTTGATGCAGAATTCGCGGTGCTCCGCACTTACTCAGCGCGGGGATCTACCATCATATAACCGACCGCCCGCACTGTTCTGATAAATAGCGGCTGTTTCGCATCGTCTCCCAGTTTTTTACGCAGCGATGAGATGTGCACATCAATGGAGCGATCGAATACGTCGTAGTTTCGATCGCGACATTCATCGAGGAGTGTTTCTCGTGTTTTTACACGACCGCAGGCCTTGGCCAGACTGGCGAGTAAATCGAATTCCACATGTGTGAGAGTGATAGGCTTCGCACCGAGCGTCGCACTGTAGGCGTCGAGATTGATATGAAGCTCGCCCACCACGATTTCTTTCGGAGGCGCGGCAGTTGTCGTCGGACCCGGAGCGTTGGATGTTCGGCGCAGCACGGCTCGCAAACGCGCGAGCAGTTCGCGCGTGGAAAAGGTTTTCGGCAGGTAATCATCGGCGCCCACTTCGAGCCCCACGATTCGATCCGTTTCATCGCCTCGCGCGGTCAGCATGAGCACCGGCACATTGCTTTCGCGGCGGATTTGCCGGAGCACTTCGAATCCATCGAGGCTGGGTAGCATCACATCGAGAATCACCGCATGCCATTGCTCTGAATCATCGGTGGCTCGCTCGACGCCCAACGCGCCATCGTGCACCGGCGTCACGTCGAAACCCAGAGGTTCGAGATAAGTGGTGACGAGCCGACAGAGCTTGCGGTCGTCATCAATCATCAGGAGCCGCGTGCGGCCGGGGTCAGGAGTGCTCATCTGAGTTCACCATGGTGCGAATCAGGCGATTGGCGGCAATCTTTACCCTAGCTTAACAAATCTATCAGCCCCTCGCACATTCGCTTAACGACGATCAGCGAATATCTGGGCATGTTCACCCGTCTCTTCCTCGGATTATTGCTGCTGGTTCCCACCATGTGGGGCGCGGAGCTGCAGTTGAGTTTCACTCCCCGTTGGAAAAATCAGGATATCACTTTGCCCACCCGTGAGCTGGCGACTTCCACGGGACAGCTTGTTCGGCTGACCCGGTTCTCGGCCTTGCTGTCAGATTTCCAACTCCTGCGACCCGACGGATCGGTGGTGCGACTGGAAGGCCAATATGGCTTCATCGATGCTGAGAACAAACGCCTCATCGTTTCGCTCGAAAATGTGCCTGAAGGTCGCTATGCGGGATTGCAAGTGTGCTTCGGCGTGCCGGAGTCGGTGAATCACGCCGATCCCGGCGTTTGGCCCGTGGGACATCCGCTCAATCCTCAGGTGAATGCGATGCATTGGAACTGGCAGGGCGGATACGTGTTTCTCGCGATGGAAGGCTTTTGGCGTGATGCGGTTTCGACCGAGCCGAGCGGGTTTTCCTATCATCTGGCGGGAGACGAACAGCTCATGACGATTCGCTTTCTCAGTTCGTTCGAAGTTGAAGATGCGACCAAAGTAAACCTCGCGCTCAACACCGCGAAACTGTTTCAGGATCGCGTCATCGCGAAAAACGATGGCAGCGATACGACGCATTCTGGGAAAGGTGACACGCTGGCGCCCCAATTGGTGGGTGCGACCGAACGCGCTTTCTTTTGGCTGGGAACGGAATCGGCTCAGCCCAAGGTGATCGTGAATAGCAATTCAGAACCCGCAGGTAAGACCGTCGGCACGCCCGTGGCCTTCACGGTGCCGGCCGGATTTCCTCAACCCGCGATGCCCGCCGATAATCCGTTGACCGAAGAGGGGATTGAGCTCGGTGAACGACTCTTTGGCGATCGCCGCTTATCGAGCAATGGCAGTCAGTCATGTATCACCTGTCACGATCCGCAATTGGCGTTTAGCGATACGGTCGCGCTGAGTCTGGGCGCCGAGGGTGATGTGGGTGAACGCAATACCATGCCGCTCTTCAATCTCGCGTGGCATCCTTCCTACGCATGGGACGGCACTAAGAAAACGATCCGCGAGCAAGCCATCGCCGCCATGACCAACCCCATCGAAATGAACGCGGATATTGATGAGGTAATTTTTATTCTGTCGGACGATCCCCGCGTGGCCGACGATTTTGAAGCGGCTTTCGGCTCACGCGAAATCACCGGTGATCGCATCGGTCGCGCGCTCGAGCAATTCCTGCTCACGCAGGTTTCCGCGGATTCAAAATTTGATCGAGCGGTGCGCGGTGAAGAGAAGCTGACCGCTGATGAACAAAAGGGCCTTGAACTATTCTTAACCGAATACGATCCGGCGCGAGGCAAGCGCGGGGCCGATTGTTTCCACTGCCACGGCGGCGGTTTGTTTACGGATTTTGTGGCCCGCAGCAACGGAATCGATCTCGTGGCTAAAGATGAGGGTGCCAAGAAGGTGACGGGGAAGGAAAGCGATGCCGGGAAATTTAAAACTCCCACTCTGCGCAACGTCGCGCTGACCGCGCCCTACATGCACGACGGGCGTTTCGATACCTTGGAAGAAGTGATCAAGCACTACGATCACGGCGTGAAACGCGCGGCTAATCTCGACCCCAATCTCGCCAAGCATCCGCAGGACGGCATGGGTCTCACGGATGAAGAACAGAAAGCACTGGTCGCTTTTTTGCGCACGCTGACTGACGAAAGCTACTATTCCTTGCCGAATATGATGCTGGTGCTGAGGGAATAATCACCACATTCATCGAATGCACACCGGGTTGATCTTCTGAAGGGTTTGATGGTCTTAGGTCTTTACTTCGGCCCACGTGTTGTAGGCTAAAGCTTAGTGCCTGTTATCTCCTTCATTGTCTCGACCTTTCGTCC
The DNA here is from genome assembly GCA_034669935.1 of Cephaloticoccus sp. Classification (GTDB taxonomy): domain Bacteria; phylum Verrucomicrobiota; class Verrucomicrobiia; order Opitutales; family Opitutaceae; genus Cephaloticoccus. The sequence continues at coordinate 171,185 of JAXMOJ010000008.1, read as the reverse complement.
TGCAGATTTATCCCGACTCGAGGCCAATTTGCAGGCCACCGTGGAGACGAGCTACGAGATTATTCCGATCGATAATCCGGGCCGTTATAGCCTCGCCGAGGCTTATAATATTGGTGCACAGAAGGCGCTGGGCCAGTTCCTCTGCTTTGTTCACGAGGATGTTGTTTTTTGCGATAACCACTGGGATATCGCGGTCCTTGAACGCTTTGAGATTCGTTCCGATTTGGGTCTGCTCGGTGTGGCTGGGTCGGTGCTTCGTCCCGATTTACCCATCGGAATTATACTGGGAGTTTCGAATCTGGATCGGGCTACTTTTCGTCACATCGATGAAAGCAATACGATGCTGGAGGTTCGTTGCCCGTTTCCGGTAGAGGAATGCCAAGTCCGCGTTTTGGATGGGGTTTTCCTTTTCACTCGGAGGGAGGCTTGGGAGCGATTTCCTTTTGATGAGAATGTGAGAGGTTTCCACTTCTACGACGTCGATTTCTCGTTTCGGATTGCGCAGCACTATCGTCTCGAAGTGGCTCCCAATCTCATGCTCGAGCATAATTCTACTGAGTCGAGATATACCCCCAAGGGCCATCGGGTGGGCTACAATGCCGATTGGGTTAAGGCAGCGCTCGAATATAAGCCCTGCCGTGAAGGACTAAACTTCGACGAATTCGAGCCTGCGATCTTACTTAAGATCAAACGATTTTGGCTAAGTTACATCTGCATGCCCGGATGCCCATTTAGATTGCGATGGCAGTATTGGCGACGTCTGGGACTCTCCCTGTCACAATCCTATATGGGAATGCCGATTTTTTTCCCGAGGCTCTTTAATGTTTTAAAATCGAAACGGCAAGAAGGGCGACGCATCAAACAGCAACGCCATTACGAACGCGGACATCAGTGACTGAAGCGAGGCTTCATTACTCGACTTTGTAGTTCAGACTGAGCTCGTCCGCGGGAACACCACGAATGCCCCAATTGTGGCGGGGAGATTCCGTAAGAGTTATTTCGAGATCGATGGCTTGGGCGAGATTGTCCTCCGCAAATTTCGCGAACAGCGCGCGAATGAAAGCTTTCTTCGTTTTGACCGTGCGGCCCTCGAAGAGGCTGACTTCGATGATCGTGTATTGCTCCGAGCGATCCGCGGGATGGATAAAGTTCTCCGGATCCAAGGGAATGAAACGGTGAAACCGTTTGTCTTCCGGCATCCCTAGCTCAGTCATCGCACAAGCGTGAATCGCATCCGAGATTGCAGTGCGATGAATATCCAAGTGTTTAGTGTGCCCGTAGATCTTTATCTGTGCCATGGTCCGACCTTCGTGTTCTTAGTGCTCTTCGTGGTGGATTAATCCTCGCCGTAGGCTTCCATGCCGGCACACGAGCAGACGAGGTTGCGATCACCGTAGACGTTATCCACCCGACCGACGGCGGGCCAGAATTTGGAGGTGTGTGACCAGGCGTCGGGATAGACCGCCGTTTCACGGGAGTAGGGATGCGTCCATTCCGTGGCGGTGGCGACGGCGGCGGTGTGTGGTGCGTTTTTGAGCGGGTTGTCCTTCGCGTCGATCGCGCCGTTGGCGATGGTATCCATCTCACCGTGGATGGCGACAAGTGCATCGCAGAAGCGATCGAGCTCGGTCTTGGTTTCGCTTTCGGTGGGCTCGATCATGAGCGTGCCGGGCACGGGGAAGGACATCGTGGGCGCGTGGTAACCGTAATCGATCAGGCGCTTGGCGACGTCTTCGACTTCGATGCCCTTTTGTTTCCACGGACGGAACTCCAGGATGCATTCATGCGCGACGAGGTTGTCGGCTCCTTTGTAGAGCACGGGGAAACAGTTCTCCAATCGCTTGGCGATGTAGTTGGCATTGAGGATCGCAAACTGGGTGGCACGGGTGAGCCCGTCGGGCCCCATCATGCGGATATACATCCAGGAGATTACAAGGATGCTCGCGCTGCCGTGAGGCGCGGCCGAAACCGCGCCAATCGGCTTGGAGTTGGGAGATTGGAGCTCGGAGTTCGTGGACGTGTGTCCGGGTAGAAATGGCGCGAGGTGTTTCGCGACGCCGATCGGGCCCATGCCGGGGCCGCCGCCGCCGTGGGGGATGCAGAAGGTTTTGTGCAGATTCAGGTGACAGACATCGGCGCCGATGTGGCCGGGCGAGGTGAGTCCGACCTGCGCGTTCATGTTGGCCCCGTCCATGTAAACCTGACCGCCATTGTCGTGAATCGCGGTGCAGATGTCTTTGATCGATGTTTCGAAAACACCGTGGGTGGATGGGTAAGTGATCATCAACGCGGCGAGAATATCGCGGTGCGTTTCAGCTTTGGCTTTGAGATCGGCGACATCGATGTTGCCGTTTTCATCGCAGGCCACGGGCACGACTTTGAGCCCACACATCGTCGCGCTGGCAGGATTGGTGCCGTGGGCGCTGGTGGGAATGAGGCAAATGTTCCGGGCGTTATCGCCACGCGATTCGTGGTAAGCACGGATCGCGAGGAGTCCCGCGTATTCGCCCTGCGAACCCGCGTTGGGCTGGAGCGAGACGGCGGCAAATCCCGTGATCTCGCAGAGCCAGGTTTCGAGATTGGTGAAGAGTTTTTGGTAACCGCGCGTTTGTTCGGAAGGAGCGAAGGGATGCAACTTACTGAACTCGGGCCACGACACGGGAAACATCTCGCTGGTGGCATTGAGCTTCATCGTGCACGAGCCGAGCGAGATCATTGAATGGCAAAGCGAGAGATCCTTGGCCTCAAGGCGACGGATGTAGCGGAGCATCTCGTGTTCGGTATGATAGCGATTGAAAACGGGATGAGTGAGGAAATTTGAGCTCCGCTCGAACTCGGAAATTGGAGATGGGAGATCCGCCTTCGCCGAGGCTTCGGCGGACAAGTCGGAGTTCGGTTCAGGAAGCGTGGCCGATTCGTTGAAGAAGCTGAGGATCGTTTCGACTTCCTGGAGGGTCGTCGTTTCGTCGAGGGAAAGCCCGAGGGTATGCTCGTCGATCTGGCGGAGATTAATCTGCTTCGCGGCAGCGGCGGCATGCACGCGATCAGCCGCGATATTGCCGATGGTGAGGGTATCGAAAACGGGTTCGGCATTCACGGTCGCGCCGAGTTCGGTGAGCGCTTGGGCGAGTAGATTCGTGAGCGTGTTGATCCGCTGCGCGATGCGTTTGAGTCCGTCGGGACCGTGATAAACGGCATACATCGAGGCCATCACGCCGAGGAGCACTTGGGCGGTGCAGATGTTCGATGTGGCTTTATCGCGGCGGATGTGTTGCTCGCGAGTTCCGAGTGCGAGGCGCATGGCAGGGTTGCCTTGAGCATCTTTGGAAATGCCAACGAGACGACCGGGCATCTGGCGTTTGTGGACATCTTTGGTCGCGAGGAAACCCGCATGCGGTCCGCCGAATCCCATGGGCACGCCGAATCGCTGGGCAGAACCCACGGCGACATCGGCACCGAATTCCCCCGGGGCGCGCAAGAGAGTAAGCGCGAGCAGGTCGGTGGCGACGACGGTGAGCGCGTTGGCTTTGTGAACCTGGGCGAAGAACGATTCGTAGTCGTGAATACTCCCGGTCGTATCGGGATACTGCACGAGCACGCCGAAGAGTTTTCCGTCGATGTTTTCGAAACCGAACGTGAGGTGATCGCCAACGATGACACTGATCCCGAGCGGTTGGGCGCGGGTTTTAACGATATCGATGGTTTGCGGATGGCATTTCTCGGAAACGAAAAACACCCCGGGATCTGGCCGCGCGCCTATCTTCACCCGGTGACACATCATCATCGCTTCGGCGGCGGCGGTGCCTTCATCGAGCATGGAGGCGTTGGCGATCTCGAGTCCGGTGAGGTCGGTGACGACGGTTTGAAAATTGAGGAGGGCTTCGAGACGTCCCTGGGAAATCTCGGATTGGTAGGGCGTGTAAGCCGTATACCAGCCGGGGTTTTCGAGGATGTTGCGCTGGATGACGCCGGGCACGGCGGTGTCGTAATAACCCATGCCGATGAAGCTGCGGAAAGCCTGATTCTGTTGGGCAATCTCTTGGAGCTCGGCGAGGGCAGCTGTTTCGCCGGCGGCCGCGGGGAGGTTGAGCGGAGCGTCGAGGCGGATTTGCGAGGGCACTGCGGAATCAGTGAGGGTATCGAGCGAATCATAACCAACCGATTGGAGCATCGCCGCGATGTCAGAGTCTGGAGAGCCGTTATGGCGGCGTTCAAAGGTGTCAGTGGGAGCGAGGAGTTCGCGTTGCGATGCCATTCTCACGATCATAGGAGGAGCAGGTTCGGGAGCAATCGCGATTTGGTTGAAGGGGGACAATTCGCTTCAATTTCACAGGATTATTTTTAACCGCTGATGTCCGCTAATCGGCGCTAATGCCGGAAATGGAATGGGTTGTTTTTACAGGTAGTCGCGGAGGAAGTAGAAGAATTACAAAGGTAGGGGCCGATCTCCGAGCGGCCCACCCCAGCCTTCGCCAAGGCTACGGCGGACACAGCCGGAGGTCGGGTCCTACCTATTCTTGATTAGTGTTCATTAGTGTGGATTAGTGGTTTCTCCATGGATAGTTCGAAGCCCATTTGCACCAAGATTGAGCGTGCGGCTTTTGTTGACCGGCGACTGGCGGAGTTATATCCGGAAACACCCGTGCCGCTCGACCACACAGACGCCTATTCGTTGCTGGTGGCGGTGTTGCTCTCGGCGCAGTGCACGGATAAACGGGTGAATCTGGTCACGCCTCATTTGTGGAAACTCGCGGATAACCCGGCCGACATGGCGAAGGTGCCTGTGGAGAAAATTCAAGCCGTGATCCGGCCCTGCGGGTTGTCGCCCCAGAAAGCGAAGGCGATTTCGAAACTGTCACAGCTGATCATGGAACGCCATGGCGGGGAGGTGCCGCAGACTTTTCCCGAGTTGGAAGCCCTGCCGGGTGTAGGGCATAAAACGGCTTCGGTGGTGATGTCGCAGGCATTCGATGAACCGGCGATGCCGGTCGATACGCACATTCATCGCCTCGCTCAGCGGTGGAAACTGACCAATGGCAAAAATGTGGAGCAGACCGAGAAGGATCTCAAACGACTCTTCCCGCGCGAGCATTGGAACGCGCTGCATCTGCGTATTATCTTCTACGGACGCGAATACTGCACAGCGCGAGGGTGTGACGGAACGGTCTGCGAAATCTGTCGCACCGTGGTCCCAAATCGGAAACGTGGTATTAAGACCAAGAAATAAGTGGATAACGATTTGCCACTGAGACGCGGAGAACACGGAGGTTATTTATGTGGAAATCAGGAAAGCTGGAAAAGGATCCAGGATGAAGAAGGTAGGGTCGGTTATCCCTAACCGACCTCGTGCATTGTGCTAAGGCCATTAAGGATAACCGCCTCTACCAAAAGACTTCACACAGACACGAAAAAGGCGGGGTCATTGACCCCGCCTGATTAGCGCAGATTAGTGGTTAAACAAAACCTCAGCCTTTACCGGCTTCTTCGTTGCTGACGGGTTTGAAGTCGGGGCGACCGTAGCGGGCGGTGGGTTCGACGCCGGGAGGGTTGTGCTTGAATTCGTCGACGCCGCGGCAGAGGTAAGCCTTGAAGTTCGGGTTCACCGAGAGGTCGTTTTTCACATTGGTGCCGGAGTAGCGGATCGTGAGACCGGCGCGACGTCGATTGGACGGGTTGGCCTGTGAGCCGTGGATGGCGCGATCATCGTGGAGGGAGCATTCGCCGGCCTTAAGTTTAAACTGCACGGCGCTCTCAGCATCGAAATCGGAACCGTCTTCGAGCTCAAGCGTGAGCACGGAATCGGTTTCCTCGGACTTTTTGTGTTTGATCACACCGCCGAGGTGCGAACCGGGGATGAGTTTCATTGCGCCGTTTTCTTCATCCACATCGTCAAACGCGAGCCAGACAGTCACGGAGTTGTTGGGTGCCATCGGCCAGTAATACGAATCCTGGTGCCAGCCGACGGTCGACATGGTGTGCGGTTCTTTGATGAAGAAGTTGCTGGCCCAGTAGTAGAAGTTGGGTCCGAGGATGCCTTCGACCAGATCAAGAATCTTCGGATGCTTACAGATATCGTTCAGATAGGTGCTGGTCTCGTGCCACTCGCGGATGTCCTTCGTGCTTTCGCCTTCTTTAAGAAGAGCGAGGAGGTTGGGCAGCTCGGCGTTGATCTTATCCATTTCCTCTTTCGTGAAAATGGCGGGAAGACCTAGGAGGTAACCGTTTTTGTGATAGAAGGCTTTTTGCTCTTCAGAGAGTTGATGAGTGGACATGGGTCTTTGGGATTCAGGGTTTCAGAAATGTAAGCGATCAACATACGGGAATTAGGGGAAGGAGGCGTTCATCGCGTTTCGTATATTTGTATAAAAAATTACGCTCGGATAAAATAAGCGAACATGTAGGTTTAGCGAGAATCAGCATGCAAGTTCTTCGCGATCCCCAGATTATCAGTGGTTTTGTTTACGAGCATCCCGTGGATGATCTGCCGGAGCTGACTCATTGCGGAGAGGCGTTGTGTTGTGAAGGGCACCATCTGAGAGCGCATCATCATGCGGGCTTTGAGTTTCTCTATCTTTCACGGGGGCAGGCGACATGGCGGGCGGCGGGTAAGACGACTGTGCAGCGGATGGGCGATCTCTACATCGCTTATCCGGGAGAACGACATGGTAGCGGTGGGAAAGGTAATCCGGAGAGCCAGCATCTCTGGGTGGGAATCGATCTCGATCATTATGGCCCGGAAGGAAAACGTCTGGCTAAGCGGCTGCGCAAGTCGCGACCGCAACTCGTGCCGGGCTGTGACGAAGTGGAGCCGGTGCTGCGCAGCTTAATGCGGCAAATCGTATCGCCGCGAGCACGTCGCACCGAAGCGATTCACACCTGCATCACAATGTTTGTGACGCTGCTCGAACAGCGATTTGACACACTCGAAGGCCGGGATGAAACACCGAGCAAACCCCACCTACCTTATTCCTATGGGGTGGACAAAGCCGTCTCTTACTTGCGTCAGAATTTGCATGAGCGTCTGCCACTGACGGATTTGGCAGCGGTTGCGACCGCGCGCAGCGTGCCGCATTTCTGCACGCAGTTTCGTCGCGAAGTGGGAATGACGCCGGCGGCTTATCACTTGCAACTGCGATTGGAGGCTGCGCGGGAAGCGTTGCGCCAACCGGCCTACGATGTGACCACAGTTGCGCTTCAATATGGGTTCAGTTCCTCGCAGCACTTCAGCACCCAGTTCAAACGCGCCTTCAAGGTGACACCCCGCGAATGGCGGATGTCGACTGGGGGTTGAATTCTTCGTGGAGAGGTTCGGTTTCCAAATCGTAACAATATACCGCTTGAAGTATATTCCTTTATTGGAATATGAATGGCGACGTGGAATTGATTTCGATTTATGAATGCCTGTGCGATCAGACGCGGTTGCGGTTGCTCAATTTGCTGAATGTGCGGCCGCTTTGTGTGTGTCACTTTCAGGAATTACTGGGCGAGCCGCAGGTGAAGATTTCCAAGCACCTCGCCTATTTGAGGAAGCGCGGGCTGGTCGAGGCGGAGCGTGACGGGAACTGGATGATCTATCGTCTGCCGAAGAAGCGTTCGCCGGAGCTCGATAAAAACCTGCGCTGTCTACAGGACTGCGTGCAGGAGAATCGGATTTTTAAACAGGATATCACTAAACTGAAACGCCGGAGCAAAGCCATCGAGGCGAGTAGCCCGTGCGGGTGCTAGTAAACTTTTAATCACATGAAAAAAACACGGATTGGTATTAATGGATTTGGGCGTATCGGTCGGCTTTCGCTGCGGGCGGCGTGGGGTTGGCCCGAATTTGAATGGGCCTTGATTAACGAAGTGAAGGGTGGGGCGGAGTGCGCGGCGCATCTGCTAAATTTTGATTCGTTGCAGGGACGCTGGGCTCACGAAGCTAAGGCCGTGGATGGCGGCATCGCCGTGGACGATCACACGATGGTGTTTAGCGAGGCCGCGAAGCCGGGCGATGTGGCGTGGAACGAGCACGGGATCGAGGTGGTGCTCGAATGCAGTGGGAAGTTTCGCACGGTCGCCGATTTGCAGGCTTATTTTGATCGCGGGGTGAAAAAAGTGATCGTAGCGGCGCCAGTGAAAGAGGGCGCGCTCAACATCGTGATGGGCGTCAACGATCACCTCTACGATCCCGCACAGCATCACCTGATCACGAATGCCTCGTGCACGACCAACTGCCTCGCCCCGATTGTGAAAGTGATTCACGAAGGGCTCGGCATCGAGAACGGTGTGATCACCACGATTCACGACGCGACGAATACGCAGAGTATTGTGGATCAGCCGCACAAGGATCTGCGCCGCGCACGGGCCGGCGGGCTTTCACTCATTCCCACCACGACGGGATCGGCGACGGCTATCGGGCTCATCTATCCGGAATTGCAGGGCAAGCTGAATGGCCATGCGGTGCGCGTGCCGTTACTCAATGCCTCGCTCACGGATTGCGTTTTCAATGTGCAACGCGAGACGACCGCACAAGAGGTGAACGCGCTGCTTCAAGCCGCATCTCAGGAAGGTCCACTCGCCGGAATCCTCGGGTATGAGGAGCGTCCGCTGGTTTCGATCGATTATCAGGGCGACCCACGTTCTTCGATCATCGACGCGCTTTCGACCATGGTGGTCGATGGCAAGGTCGTGAAGCTTTACGCGTGGTATGACAACGAGTGGGGCTACTCTAACCGCATGGCAGAACTCGCCCGCAAGGTCGCGAACAGCTTGTGACAACAAAATCAATGGCCGCAAAAATGCTCAGAAATCACAAAAATCGAACCTCTGTGGTTTTGTGCCTTTTGCGACTCTTTGCGGCTAAACCCATCCTTTCATGAACCTTCGCAACTACGCTGTCGTTACCGGAGCCTACTGGGCGTTTACGCTCACGGATGGGGCACTGCGTTTGTTGGTGCTGCTGCACTTTTTCAACCTGGGCTATAGCCCAGTGCAGCTCGCGTTTCTGTTTCTCTTCTACGAGTTCTTCGGGATCGTCACGAATCTGCTCGGCGGTTGGATCGCGAGCCGGATGGGGCTGCGGGTCACGTTGCTTTCGGGGCTCATATTGCAAGTGGCTGCGCTCGGACTTTTGTCGCTGCTCAATCCCGCGTGGCCAGAGTGGGGTTCGGTCGCTTTCGTGATGGCAGCGCAGGCGCTTTCGGGTATCGCGAAGGATCTCACGAAGATGAGTTCGAAGAGTGCGATCAAAGTGCTGGTGCCGGAAGACGCGAGCGGAGCGCTGTTCAAGTGGGTCGCGATTCTCACTGGTTCGAAAAACGCGCTCAAAGGCGTGGGTTTTTTCCTCGGTGGTTTCCTTCTCAGCGTTGCGGGATTTGAAGGATCGCTGGCTTGGATGGCGGGTGTGTTGGTGGTCGTTTGGGCGGGATCGTGGATCGCTCTGCCGCCCAACATGGGCCGAGCCAAAGCAAAGGTGGGGTTTAAACAGCTCTTCTCGAAAACGCGTGAAATCAACGTGCTCTCGGCGGCGCGACTCTTTCTCTTTGGCGCGCGCGACATCTGGTTTGTGGTCGGCGTGCCGGTGTTTCTGGAAGGCACGCTCGGTTGGAGCTTTTCACAAGTCGGCACATTCATGGCGCTGTGGGTAATCGGCTACGGCATCCTGCAGTCGATTACACCTAATCTGCTGCGCGGACATCATCCGCATGGCGGCACGGCGGTGGCCACAGGCTTCGCACTCGCGGTGGTCGCGGCGATCACGCCGGTGAGTCTCGCGATGGGTGCAGCACCCGCAATCGTGTTGGTTGGTGGGCTGGCCGTGTTTGGCGTCGTCTTCGCACTCAACTCCGCGGTGCATTCCTATCTGATTCTCGACTACACGGATGGCGACAAAGTCGCCCTCAATGTCGGCTTCTACTACATGGCCAACGCCGGTGGCCGTCTAATCGGCTGCCTGCTCTCCGGTATCCTTTACCAAGTCGCAGGATTGCCCGGCTGCCTCTGGGGCGCGTTTGGTTTCGCGGTTAGCTCAACGCTGATCGCGCTTATGCTGCCGCGACATCGGTCGCCAGCTCCCACGTCCTCTTGATCATGGTGGGCCAAATATTCGTTTGGCAATTAACGGCTTTGGATTGGGCATAAACAGTTTCTGATTGGACAGGTTTACTGCTTGGCAATGACCATCATATCACCTATTACGTGAAGCCAGTCTACTGCCCCTTATGAAAAACATTACCCTCCTCCCCGTGCGCTTGGCCCGTCTCACCTCATCTCTGATGTCTTCACTGAAAATAACCATACCGGCGGTCCTGCTGCTGGTTGCTAGTCTCAGCAGTCAATCTTTTGGTCAAGTTATCGTGTCCGGCGATTTCTCGGCTGGAACGGGACAGGTTCAAATCTCACAGGACATTACGTTCACGATTACGAGCACCGACACATTCACTGATTTAGTCATCGCATTTGATGAGTTGGTAGGGACTTCAGATGGCTCCCAGGATAATACTTACCTTACTAACTCGGGCATTCTCATGTCGATTAATGGGGCGTCCAACACAACATTGACGGGCACAAGTCTCGAATTTTTCGATAATTTGAACGGTTCGTCAGGTGATCTGACAGCAGCAGATTCATATATATATATCGCGAACACTTCATTTAATGTCATGACAGGAGACTCAGTCGTCGTTAGAGCGCAGACCTTTTCACAGACTGGAACTGTTGCTGGTTTCAACCCTAATGTAGCAGGGACTTTTACGGGTGATGTTTTCCTAGCAGAGGCCCTTTTCTCATCTCGGATCTCGAGTAATGGTGTAGCAGTCCCTGAACCCTCCACTTACACGGCCATCGCAGGATTGGCTGTGCTCGGTCTGGCTGTGTGGCGTAGACGGCGCGCTGCCTAGGCGCTGTTGAAGTGCCAGAATATTCAATCTGGTCGTTGTATCTCACACCACCAGATGCAGAATAGTCTGCTAGCCCTCCGCTTCGCTTAGCTTCGTGGCGGCGGATTCCCAGTCTTTGGTGGCGGTGGCGAGTTGGTCGACGACGGCGGAGAGTTCTCGGTTCAGGTGTTGGGCTTTGCCGTTTTGGTAGGACTCGGGGTTTTCCAATTCGGCGGTGAGTTCCGATTGGGTTTCTTCTAGTTCCGAAACACGCTTTTCCAATTCGCCAACTTCAGTGCGAATCTTGCGGATTTGATTCGCAGTGAGCCGTTCTGATTTTGGATTTTTGATTGCTGATTTGGGATTGGACTCTGTAGGCGCGGCTTGTTCGGGGCGGGCGCTGGTGAATCCGGCGGTCAGTGCTTCGCGGGCATCGCCGGCGTTGGACTTATCGAGGTAGTAATCGTAGTTGCCGGCGTAAGTGGTGAGGCGGCCGCTGTGCACGTGGAGCACATGCGCGTCGAGCGTGCGGATGAAATGCACATCGTGACTGATGAAAATGAAGGTGCCGGCGTAGTCTTTGAGCGCGTTGATTAGCGCGTCGATCGATTGGATGTCCAAGTGAGTGGTCGGCTCATCCATGAGGAGGAGATTCGGCGGATCGACGAGGAGACGGGCGAGCGCAAGGCGGGATTTTTCGCCACCGGAAAGCACGGAGACTTTTTTAAACACATCGTCTTTGCGGAAAAGGAACGCACCGAGAATGGCTCGCGCCTGCTGTTCGGTGAGCTGGTTTTCGGCGGTGCGCAGCTCCATCACGTTTTCGAAAACGGTGGCGTTGAGCTTGAGGTTGTCGCCGCGGTTCTGCGCGAAATAGCCGGGAGTGACATTGCTGCCGAGCTCACGTGAGCCACCTTGGATCTCAATCACGTCGGCGAGGATTTTCAGCAGGGTGGATTTGCCCGCGCCGTTGGGACCGACGAGCACGAGCTTCTGTCCGCGCTCAGCGGTGAAGTTGAGTTTTTGGTAAACGACGTGATCGCCGTAGGCCTGATCGACGTTTTTGAGTTGGATGACTTTGCGACCGGAGCGCGGGGGCTGCGGAAAACGAAAGTTGATCCGGCGGAGCTCTTCCCCGGGTTCCTCGATGGCGACTTCCTTGAGTCGGTCGATTTGCTTTTCCTTGGATTTGGCGCGGGTGGCCATGGAAGCCTTGGCGCCGAAGCGGTTGACGAATTTTTCGAGGTGGGCGATCTCCTTCTGCTGGTTCTTGAATTGAGCTTGGAGCTGTTCGTGGCGGGCGACTTTCTCGATTTTGTAATCGTCGTAGTTGCCGTGGTAGCGGTGAAGGGTGCCGACACTGAGTTCGAGAATACCGGTGCAGAGCGCGTTAAGAAATGCGCGATCATGCGAGACGACGAGAAGACCGCCGGGATAGCGGGTCAGGTAATCCTGAAACCAGAGAAGGGCTTCGAGATCGAGGTGATTGGTCGGCTCATCGAGAATCAGGAGCGCGGGCTCGGAAACGAGGAGTCTTGCGAGGTGTGCGCGCATGATCCAACCGCCGGAAAACGATTTGGCCGGGAGGTCCATCTCGGCATCCTTAAAACCGAGGCCGGCGAGGATTTTGCGGGCACGGGGTTCGATCGTCCAATCGATGTCCCAGTCCTCGTCATCATCATCGATCATGTCGAGTTTCGCGCCGTTGGTCGCGATTCCGAGAACGGTTTCGTCACCGACGGGAGCGCTTTCCTGAGGGAGAAAACCAAAATCTGCGCCGCGTTCCCATTCGATCGTGCCGGTGTCGGCTGTTTCTTCACCGAGGATCAGATTGAAGAGGGTGGACTTGCCCGCTCCATTGGGACCGACAAGTCCGTAGCGATCTGTGCGCGCGACAAATAGCGAGACCCCGCCGAACAATTGGCGGGTGCCGTAAGACTTGGAAACGTCGGCGATCGTCAGCATAAAGGATCAGGAAACCGGACAGAGGGGGCACGCGTCAATGCTAGCGCTGAAATTTCGCGTCTGCTCATCTGCTTTCCCCGGTTTGTCATAGCGGGCCCGCCGCAGTCGGTTTCGTCTTCCAATGGATCTTGCAGTCTGAAGTTTCGCGAAACACGCCGACTGCAGGTCGGTGCCTCTGTATGAGGAGTGTTTCTGCACTTGCGAATCGAAAGTAACCTATTGGGTTACTTTCAATAGAGGGGAATCAGTGAGCGAGGGTTAGTCCGATGACTCCGGCGACGGCGACGAATCCGCCGATGACTGAGCGCACGGTGGGTCGATCACCTTCGAGCCACCAGGCTATAGGAATCGCGAGAAGCGGTGAGGTGGCAACGATTGGCAAAACGATTCCGCTGGGGGTGGTCGCGAGAGCCCACTGATAGCAACTCACGCCGATCACCGGTCCAGCCAGTCCATTGGCGAGCACCCAACCGTAGCGCGGATTGGGCGGGGCGATGAAGAGTTCCCGGCCCCATTTGCGACCGCGCAACACCACGAACCACAGCACGGTTAAAACCGCTGCGCCGAGGATGCGGTGATAGGCGGCATTGATCCCGTCGATTTGCCCTTCACCCGCCGCGAAGGCGACGAGGCTGCCTTTGCGGGTGATGATCGCGCCGATGCCTTGTCCGGCCGCGGCGAGAAACCCGAGCACAAATCCGCTCCAATGCAGTTTCACGCGCACCGGGTGATCACGATCCGGCAGAAACGCGACTGCCACGCCAGCCAGAATCACTCCGCCAAAGGCGATTTGCGTCGCGGCCATGGTGGTGCCAAGCCACAGCCATTCGCAGACGGCGGCGATTGGTGCCGCGAGGCATTGCACAACGAGTAGGGTCAAGCGTGAGCCCAAGCGTGGCAGGGCGAGAAACAGGGCGAGATCGCCTAGGCCCATCCCGATTGCGCCGCTGAGAAACAGCCAGCCCATACTCACACTGCTAAAACCCGTGCCGAGGGTGTGGGCGTAAAGCCCCAGTGCGATCACCGCGACGACCAGACGACCGAGATTGGCCCGCATCTGCCCGGCAGCGGTGAGGCTGCGTTGAGCAAAGATGATGGAAAACGAAAAGAAGGCGGTGGTGAGGAGAGCCGCGAGCATGGAGACGTGGGAAACGAGAAGAGCGCGCTATTGATAACGCGACGTTTTTGTGGCGGATCGACGCTCGACATCGGACTTCACCTTGGAACATTAGCGAGGATGTCTGGTCCCGGAAAATTTATTGTTACCACCACCATTTATCCGCCTTCCATTGCGACGAAGCGGTTTTGTGCGATGCAGGATTGGCAGGTTATCATCGTGGGCGATCACAAAACTCCGCACGAGCAATACGAGAAGCTGGACTGTATCTACCTTCATCCGGACGAGCAGAAAGCCAAGTATCCAGAATTGAGCGCAGCCATCGGTTGGAACTCAATCCAGCGGCGTAATATTGGCTTCGTTGAAGCTTACCGTCGTGGTGCGGAAGTCATGGCTACCGTGGATGACGATAATATTCCGCACGATGATTGGGGCACAGATCTTTACGTGGGACAAACGGTTGAAGCAGATCTCTATGAACCTGCTGATGATGTCTTTGATCCTCTTTCGGTGACCAAGAGCAACCACCTGTGGCACCGTGGTTTTCCGCTCGAATACCTCGGGCGTAAAAATGATGTCGCGGCAAAAGGATCCATTAAAAGGAAGGTGCTAATTCAAGCGGATCTTTGGAATGGCGACCCGGACGTCGACGCGATGGCCCGTCTCGTGCATCGACCCGAAGTCACCTACGACGAGATTACACGCCCTTTTTGCTCGAATCGCATTTCTCCATTCAACAGCCAAAACACGTTTCTAGCGCGTGAGGTGATCCCGTTTTACGTGGTTTTCCCCCATGTGGGCCGCATGGACGATATTTGGGGTAGTTACTTCGTGCAGACCCTCTTCCCGGATTCTCTGATCTACAATCGAGCTTCCGTTTATCAGGACCGCAATGAGCAGGATCTTATCACCAATCTTGAAAACGAGATCATGGGTTATCGTCAGACATTGCAACGAGTCCAGGAGTGGCAAAAGCAACCGGCTGGTCCATCTTCACGACCCCTTGGTATTCCTGATCAAGCCCTTCGTTTTTGGGATGCCTATCGAGGCTGCTTTCCTGCTTAAGTCTGCCAAAACCTTCCGGGAGCTTCTCATATTTTGAAACTTACAATCATTATTCCTTCGTATAATCAGGGTCGGTTTATTCGCCGAACTCTGGATAGCATAGTGGGGCAAGTCGGCTACAAGGCACAGATCATTGTATCGGATGGAGGCTCGACCGATGAAACCGTCGAGGTGCTCCAATCCTACGGGGATCGTATCATGTGGTGGTCAAAACCGGACGACGGCTTTGCGGACGCGGTGAATAAAACCATCCCTCACATAACTGGTGACGTGGTGGCGATTCAAAGCAGTGATGATTACTATCTACCCGGTGCCTTTACGTTGGTCGAAAAGGCTTTTTTAGAAACCGGAGCCACAGTTGTTTCTGGAAGCCATGTGGGTATTGATCTGGAGCATAAGATAAAATGGGTGGGATGCCATCATGGCGTCGTGAAAGCGTTTGAGCTGGCTAGGAATGGGCTACCGCAACATGCGACCTTTATTAAAACCGAGGCTTTTCGTGAATTGGGCGGTGTGCGACCAGAGGTCGATATGTGTTCAGATTTTGATCTGTGGTATCGAGCTTTGCATCACTATCCAATTTATGCCTTTCGCGATATTATCGCGGTTTTGCAACTCCACCCCGATCAAAGAACAGTCACTGGAAAAACCTGGAGAGAAAGCCTGATTGCTTCGATTGAGTATGCTGAATCAGCTCCGCAATTTAGAGGGAAGATTAGTTTGAGTGATAGAGAAAAGACGGAGTTGCATGATCGGTGGGAGGTCTTCTGGCCGCGGAACACAGGAGATCCACGGGCGAGTGAATACGCTCTGCCAAAGCTTGGTCGCATGCGTGGCTACAGTTATGAAACTCGAGCTATGATCGCTTCAACTGCATTGATGCACATGCCCTTTGGTTTAAAAAAGATGATCACTTATCTCAAGTGCGGAGAGATAGGGCCATTTATTTGGAAACGCTTCGAGGTCATGATGTCGGCTCTGGCCGTGCGACGGGCCGCCAGTCATATCAATGTGCGGTGGACTGAATATATTTCCTGACATAACGAGAAGACTGCTGGGACTTTGTTTTTTATCGCGACTAGAAGCGAGGGGCTGCTAATCATCGAGCCGACATGAAAGCCAAAAAAGCCAAGGTGAAGCCTGAGGATGTGAATGCGAAGCGTGCGGCGCGGAAGGGCCCGATCTCGAAGTTCATCGCGCACAACTACCGTCACTTTAATGCGGCGGCGCTGATCGATACGGCGATGGGCTACGAGGATCACCTGAAGGCGGGCGGCAAGATGATGGTCACCATGGGTGGCGCGATGTCCACGGCCGAGCTGGGGATTTCGCTGGCGGAGATGATCCGTAAAAACAAGGTGCACGCGATCGTCTGCACGGGGGCTAATCTCGAGGAGGATATTTTTAATCTGGTCGCGCACGATTATTACGAGCGCGTGCCGAACTACCGTCACCTCACGGCAGAAGACGAGGTTAAGTTACTGGACCGGCACATGAATCGTGTGACGGATACTTGTATCCCGGAAATGGAAGCGATGCGACGGATCGAAAAAGTGGTCGCGGATGAATGGACGAAGGCGGACAAGGCGGGGGAGCGTTATTTTCCGCACGAGTTTATGTATAAGATCATTCTCGGGGGTAAGCTGGAGAAGTATTTCCAGATCGACCCGAAGAATTCCTGGATGATTGCGGCGTGTGAAAAGAATCTGCCGATCATTGTGCCGGGTTGGGAAGACGCGACTCTGGGCAACATGTTTGCGGGACGTTGTGTGACGGGTGAGATCAAAAACGTGCACACGGTGCGTAGTGGGATCGAATACATGACGTGGCTCGCAGAGTGGTATACGAAGACGGCGAAACCTTTGAAGAACGGCGAGGGCTCGATCGGGTTCTTCCAGATCGGCGGCGGTATCTCGGGAGACTTTCCGATCTGCGTGGTGCCGATGTTGCATCAGGATTTGGAGCGCCCGGATGTGCCGCTTTGGGGTTACTTCGCGCAGATCAGCGATTCGACGACCAGCTATGGCAGTTATTCCGGGGCGGTGCCGAATGAAAAGATCACTTGGGGCAAGCTCGCAGGATCCACGCCGAAGTTTATCGTGGAAAGTGATGCGACGATTGTGGCGCCGCTGATCTTCAATTGGGTGTTGGGGAACTGAGCGGTCCCGCCCTACATGGAGCAGGTTTTTCCGAGAGAAGATAACAACGGCCTCGCGGAGCTCGCGCCCTCCGATGTGTGGCTCCTGTTCGGGCGGGTTGAGCTTGCAAGGTCGAATTGACGGTATGCGATGGCAGATCTTTGACCTGCCTTGAGCGTGTTAGGTATTCGATGGTGGGTCAGAGACCCGCCACTACTTGTTTAATCGCGAAATCGCAGCTTTGACTTGCTAGGAGCGGGGTGAATGCCTGAGCTTTCGGACCCCCTAACCCCGATGATCTTACCCTATCATGCGTGCCCCGTTTGCTAGTCTACTCCGTATCCTTTCGCCCGGAGCGGCCGTGGTGATCGCACTCGCGCTGGTTAGTAGCGTTGTGGTTTGGCGGATGAAAGTAGAGCCCCGCGACGGGATGCTCTTTTGGGTGTTTGCGCCGACCCATTTTGAAACTTACCAGCGTTCGGTGCCGGCGTGGAATCGGGAACACCCCGAGAGCAAGTTGACCATGGCTCAATTGAGTGGTCCTGCATTGGAGCAGCGATTGGTCTCGGGTTTCTTTTCGGGGACGCCCTTAGCTGATGTTTTTGAAGTTGAGCGTGTGATGGCCGCCAAGGCATTCACGGGACCATTGGAAGATGTCGGTTTTCTCGATGTGACGGATCGTTTGCATGAGGAAGGGCTGTTCGATCAGATCAACGCCCCGTCATTTTCCCCGTGGATGTCGCGCGGGCGTATTTTCGGGATTCCTCACGATGTGCATCCGGTGATGCTGGCGTATCGTGCGGACTTGGTGGAAGCAGCCGGGATTGACGTTTCATCAATTGAAACGTGGGAGGATTATTTCCGTTTATTGCGTCCTTTGCAGGAGGATCTCAATGGTGATGGTCGACCGGATCGGTGGTTGCTGAATGCGGGCGATACCAATGTCGAGGTGATGCAGATGCTGCTCTATCAGGCGGGTGGCACGTATTTCGACGAGCAGGATCGCCCCATTCTGAATGACTCCCGCAATGCGGCGATTCTCGCTCGGTTGGTAACTTGGTTTACCGGTCCGAATCGGGTGAGCACGGACCTGGGCATCTCGTCCGCCTTAACAAATCAGCAGATATTAAATGGAACGGTCATCGGCTGTTTCCTCGCGGATTGGACCGCGGGTTCCTGGCGTATGGAACTCCCCGGACTGGCGGGGAAAGTAAAGTTGATGCCGTTGCCGGCATGGGAGCAGGGGGGGCGGCGCACTTCCGTGTGGGGAGGCACAATGATGGCGATTAACCGGCGTTCACCGCGAACGGATGAGGCCTGGGAATTTGCGAAGGAACTGTATTTGTCACCGGAAAACGCCGCGGCGTTGTTCCGCAAGACGATGATTATCACGCCGGTGAAATCGTTGTGGAACCTACCGGTGTTCGATGAACCGGATGCGTATTACAGCGGTCAACGAGTGGGGCGTATGCTGATTGATCTGGCGCCGGATGTTCCGCCCCGTCCTTCCTCGCCTTACGCTACGATGGCGCAGCAATTGATGGGCAATACCTTGATCGAGCTGCGGGCCTATGCTGATCAACACGAGCTCTACACGGAGGAAGCACTCATGCCGGAAGCGCGGCGTTTGCTGGAAATCGCGCAGGGCCGATTGGCGCGGGAGATCGGGCGCAATTCATTCCTAACGGCGAAGGAGGCGCCATGAATATGCCGGTAGCAACCCGTCGCTGGAATTGGGCGCCCCTGTTTTTTGTCGGTCCGTTCTTACTGATCTTCGGGGTGTTTATCTTGTGGCCGATGGTCAGCTCACTGCTGCTGGCGTTCCAGCAGACCTTTGGGCCGGAAACGACGCGCTGGGTGGGCTTCAAGAACTTTGCTTATCTGGTGAACGATCCGCGGTTCTGGAAAGCAGTGTCGAATACGTCGATCTTCACTCTCGGCTCACTGCTGATCCAGTTACCGGTGGCATTGGGGTTGGCGCTGCTGCTGAACCGTCCGAAAATGGTGGGTCGATCCTGGTTTCGTCTCATCTTTTTTTCTCCGGTCTTGGTTGGGCTGCCCTTTGTGGCGATTCTCTTTTCCCCGATCTTCGAAAAGCGAATCGGGTTGCTGAATGTGAGTCTGAATATGCTGACCGGTGGGGCCTGGGATCCGGAATTTGCCTGGCTGCAAGTTTATGTCATGCCTGCATTGATTTTGGCTGCTCTCTGGATGTATGCGGGATTTAACATGATTTACTTTTTGGCCGCCCTGCAAAACGTGCCCAAGGAATTGACCGAGGCCGCGGAGATGGATGGCTGCAACGCGTGGCAACGGTTCTGGCATGTGACATTGCCGGAGATCCGGCCGATTGCGGGTTTTGTGACGTTGCTCTCGATTATCGGGAGTTTTCAAATTTTCGAACTGAGTTTACTGCTGTTGAACGGCACTTCGGGGCCGTCCGATCGCGGGCTCACGATTGTGATGTATCTCTATCAGACCGGATTTATTGCCGGAGATCTGGGCTATGCCAGTGCGGTGGGTTGGGTGTTGGCGATCTTCCTGATGGGTATCGCGCTGATTCATCGGCGCCTCAGCCGGGGACAGGAGGAGGATTAACCATGAAGATACGACGCTTAACTCAGTTCGTGGTTTATGGGGTGTTGCTGGTCTATGCGGCGATCACCCTGATCCCGTTTGCCTATCTGCTTTGCGGGGCGTTGAAGACGAAGTTTGATTTTGCCGCGACTCTGTTTTTGCCGGACGGCGACGGGTTGTTCGGCATCGGCTGGGATCGTCTGTCGGGGGCAAATTTTAAACGACTCTTTCTCGAACTGGGTATTGGACGGGCGGTGTGGAATTCGATTTTCATCGCTTCAGTGCATGCGGTGGGGGCGACACTGCTCTGTGCGATGGCGGGTTACGGCTTGGCCAAACTGCGGTTTTGGGGGCGATCGGCGGTATTCTCTTTGGTCTTGTCGGCTCTGATCATTCCCGCGCCGCTCCTACTCGCTCCCGGATATCAGTTGCTCTACCAATTGGGGCTGCTCGACACCTACATCGGTTTGATCCTGCCGGGTTTGGCTCCCGCTTTCGGAATCTTTCTTTTTCGCCAGGCGATGCTCACCGGAGTGCCCTCGGAATTGGTGGAGGCAGCCCGGTTGGATGGGGCGGGGGAGATTCGAATATTCTTCGAACTGGCCCTACCCTTGGTTCGACCGATGACCGGCGCGTTTCTCCTGATCAGTTTTCTGAGTGCATGGAATAATTTCGTGGGTCCGCAGATCATTTTACAGTCGCCCGAGCTGCATCCTCTCTCGGTGGCATTAAACAATCTGCGTGGTGTTTATGGCACGGACTACGGTTTGATCATGGCGGGAACGCTGGTGTCGATCGCGCCGGTGATGGCGTTGTTTTTACTGCTGCAGAAAGAGTTTATCTCGGGCCTGACGAGTGGCGCGGTGAAGGGGTGATTTGGCGCCGGACTTGTCGCGGGGCAAACCTGTGCTAGGTTTTATATTATGTCTTCAATTCGCCCTGTCTTTTACACGAAAACCGGTTGCCCCTGGTGCGCCGAAGCGCGCGTGGTGCTCGATCGCGAAAAGATCGATTATGAAGAGAAGGTCGTGACGGGCAATGATGAGCTGTTTGCCGAGATGGAGAAGCTTTCCGGTCAGACGAAAGCGCCCGTGCTTGATTGGAATGGCGATATCCTCGCCGACTTCGGCGCTGCTGAACTCGAACCGTTTTTAGCGCGAGTGGACGCGAAGTAAGACTATTTGGTCACAGAGTTCACTGAGGCATTGAGAGGACACTGAGACGAATTATGAGTAGGGACGTGTTTGTAGGCGGCGAGCTTGCTCACGTTTGGCGATGCGCTGTGCCCACAAGCGGACCGTTGACAGGTGTCTTCTCACTCAGTGAGGAGTGGTCTCAAGGTAGGGGCGGTTATACTTAACCGTCCTGTTTGGTCCGTGTAAAGCGGTTCGGGTTCGGACTTCGCTCAAGCTATGGCGGACATGTAACCGCCTCTATCTTGGCCCGCTCGGAGATCGGCCCCTACCTATCTACCACGAATCGAACCCTGTTTATCCTCTGATCGATTCCGCAGCGGCTTCGGCGCAGCGGAGGCCGTCGAGGGCGGCGCTGACGATGCCGCCGGCGTAACCGGCACCTTCGCCGCAGGGGAAGAGGCCATCGACTTCAGGGTGTTGCAGAGACACGTCGCCGCGCGGGATGCGCACGGGCGAGCTGGTGCGGGTTTCGCAACCGATCAACTGTGCGTCGGCACTCACGTAACCGGGCATTTGTTGTCCGAAGAGTTTGAGGCCTTGTTTGATACGCCAAGAGATCGGGCCGGGGAGGAGTTTGTCGATGCGGAACGAGTTCAATCCGGGATGATAACTCGTTTCGTTGAGTTCGGGTGAGATCAGACCGGCCATGAAATCGGGCACGCGTTGAGCGGGCGCGACTTGTCCGCCTCCACCCGCGATCTTGGTGGCTTGTTCAAGTTGTTTTTGGTAAACGAGACCGGCGAGCACCCCGTGTTCCTCCTGTAAGGCGGTGGTGTCTTCGGGTTCGATCGAAACAACGAATCCGCTGTTGGCGAAAGGGGAGTCGCGTCGGGAAAGGCTCATGCCGTTGACGACGACTTCGTCGTTTTCGGTGGCGGCGGGCACGATGAATCCGCCGGGGCACATGCAGAATGAATGGACGCCGCGATCCTTGATCTTAGTCGCGAGACGGTAGCTAGCCGCGGGAAGGAGCTCAGGGCGCGCGTGGCCATTGGGATAATGGTATTGGCGTGAATCGATAAACGCCTGCGGGTGCTCGATCCGCACGCCCATGGCGAAGGGCTTCTGTTCGAGGCGAATGCCTTCGTCGTGGAGCAGGTGGTAGATGTCGCGCGCGCTGTGGCCGGTGGCGAGGATGGTCGCGTCGCCGAGAAACTCGCGGTTGTCGGCAGTGGTCACGCCCAGCAGACGATCTTCGCGTCGGATCAAACCGGTGACCTTCGCGCCGAAATGCACTTCACCTCCGGCGGCGAGGATGGATTCGCGCATGGCTTTGACCACATTAGGCAGAAGGTTGGAACCGATGTGCGGATGCGAATCGATGAGGATGGCTTCGGGTGCGCCGTGAGCGACGAAGGTTTCGTAAACTTCGGCCACAGGGCCGCGCTTGGTCGCGCGGGTGTAAAGTTTGCCATCGGAGAAGGTGCCAGCGCCGCCTTCACCGAAGCAGTAATTGGAATCCTCGATCACGCGGCCTTCGCGCAGAATCGGTGCAAGATCGAAACGCCGAGCGGAGGCATCTTTACCGCGTTCGAGCACGATGGGTTTGAGTCCTCGTTTGATGAGCTGGAGGGCGGCGAAGAGTCCGGCGGGGCCGGAACCGATCACGATCACGCGTTTGGCGTGGGCGGGAAGCGTCGGGTAATCGGGAGTGGGTAACGATTCGAGCGGGAGGGGGCCGTCGATTCCTACTTCGAGGCGCAGCTGGATCTTGATGTGGCGCTTGCGGGCATCGATCGAATGTTTGCGCAGACGAATCTCGGTAATGCGCTCAAAGGGGATCTGCAGTTTGCGCGCCGCGGCTTTCACCCGCGCGGTCGCATCCTCGGAGGAAGCGAGGGGGAGGATGATATCAACGATTTCGATGCGCGCGCCGGACATGAAGGACGATGAAGAGAGCTTGCCCGATAAACTTCAAGGGCCAGCGGCAAAAAGGTAAGTCAACTAATGGATGACAAGCTCTTTAGGGGTGGATGCAGGCATACCGATCGTGGGTAAGTATTTGATTTTGAAGACGAATGGGTGACGTTGGTGGGATGCCGAACGCGCTTGCCGATGAGAAATCTCCTTACCTGCTCCAACATGCGGATAATCCGGTGCAATGGTTGCCTTGGGGTGAAGCGGCTTTTCAGAAGGCGCGCGACGAGCAGAAGCCGATATTCTTAAGCATCGGCTATTCGACCTGTCATTGGTGTCATGTGATGGCGCACGAATCGTTTGAAAACGAGGAGGTCGCGGCATTGCTCAACGAGCACTTTGTGCCAATCAAGGTGGATCGTGAAGAGCGGCCGGATGTGGATAAGGTGTATATGAACTACGTGCAGGCGCTGACGGGACACGGAGGTTGGCCGTTGAGTGCGTGGCTGACGCCGGAGCTCAAGCCGTTTTTTGGCGGCACATATTTCCCGGTCGAAGATAAAGGGGGACGGGCGGGGTTTCCTTCTCTGTTGCGCGGGATCTCGAAGGGTTGGGCGGACGAACGGGATAAGCTGTTACGTGAAGCGGAACGGGTGCTGGGTTCGTTGCGTGACTATCATGAAGGGCGAGCAGGCGCGACGGATGCAGGTGAAGAGCTCGCGGAGAAGGGCGGCGAGGCGTTTGAAAAATGCTTCCAATATTTCTTTGAGAGCTTCGATGAACAGAAAGGTGGCTTCGGCGGAGCGCCGAAATTTCCCCGGGCTTCGAATCTCAATTTTCTCTATCGCTGCGCTGCAGTGCAGGGCGTGGAGTCTGAGTTTGGACAGCAGGCTCTTAAGCTGACCACGACGACGCTCGGGAAGATGGCGGCAGGTGGAATACACGATCACGTGGGCGGCGGGTTTCATCGCTACTCCGTGGATGACGGTTGGTTTGTGCCTCACTTTGAGAAGATGCTCTACGATCAGGCGCAGATCGCGGTGAACTATATCGATGCTCACTTGGCGACGGGTGATGAGCGATTCGCTTGGGTCGCGCGCGGGATTTTCGACTATGTGCAGCGCGATCTCATGCATCCTGACGGGGGATTCTATTCGGCGGAAGACGCGGATTCGTTAGTCAGCCACGAGGGCAAAGAACATGCGGAGGGCGCGTTTTATGTTTGGTCGCGCGGTGAGGTAGAAGAAGCACTGGGCACAGATGCGGCGTTTTTCTGCGATCACTTTGGCATTAAGGAAGCGGGGAATGTGCCGAATAAATTGGATCCGCAAGGCGAGTTCATGCTGAAGAATATTTTGCTCCAGCAACAGCCACTGGGAGCGACGGCTGAGGCGCACGGAATGGAACCAGAAGCGGCGGCGGGTAAATTGGCCGGGCTGTTGGAAAAAATGCGCGAAGTCAGGGCGCATCGTCCGCGTCCGCATCTCGATGATAAGGTGATCACCGCGTGGAATGGGTTGATGATTTCGGCTTACGCCCGTGGCGCGACTTCTGCGGCGGCGTGTTTAGGGGAAAGGCGGGAGGCTTATCGTGCGGCGGCTGTGCGCGCAGCGGAGTTTGTGCAGCGCGAGCTCTATGATGAATCGCGCGGGGTGCTTTATCGCAACTACCGCGAGGGTCGGGGGGCGAACGAAGGGTTTGCCGAAGATTATGCTTATCTGATTGCGGGGTTGCTTGATCTCTATGAAGCCACTTTTGAGATTCGTTGGCTGCAATGGGCGGATCGTTTACAGGAAACGATGGATCGTCTGTTTCTCGATGAGAAGGCCGGTGGTTATTTCAACTCTGCGGTAGGCGATCCAACTATCATCCTACGTCTTAAAGAAGATTACGATGGAGCGGAACCGACACCGAGTTCGGTGGCAGCTTCGAATTTGCTGCGTTTGGCCGCGATCAATCATGATGAGATACGACGGGTGCGAGGGCGTTGCGCCATTGTCGCCGCGCAAGCGGTCTGGTCGCAGACACCGCATGCCTTGCCGGAGATGTTGAGTGCACTGGAACGGGTGCTCGAAGTGCCGCGGCAAGTTGTGATCGTAGGCGACCCGGCGTCGAATGATTTTCAAGAACTGGTTCGCGTGTGTCGTGAGCGGATGGGGCCGCGTCGGAGTATTCTCGCGGCGGACGGGGCTGAGGGTCAGGCGTGGTTGGCGGATCGCGCTCCCGCGATTGTGGAAATGAAACCGATCGAGGGGAAAGCGACCGCGTATGTTTGCGAAAATTATGCCTGCCAATCTCCTGTTGCAGATCCGGCAGAGTTGCGGGATATACTTAGGTAAGTTATGACACAATCTAAGTAATCTCCACTTTTGCCCTTTTCCCATGACACCCATCAATAGCACAGCAATGAAGGTTCTCGCTGTCGAAGATGATGCAGTTGCCCGTCGAGTGTTGTGCCAGGCACTTAAACACTTGGGCTATGACGTCGCTTCGGCCGTCGATGGAGAGGATGCTTGGAGTCAGTTGCAGGACGATCCGATGCGGATCGTGGTGAGCGATTGGATGATGCCCGATGTCGATGGCCTTGAACTTTGCCGCCGGATTCGAGCACGCGAGAAGGAAGACTATGTCTACTTCGTGCTGCTCACTGGCGTGGATGCTACTCAGGACAATCAACGCGAAGCCGCTGATGCAGGTGTGGACGATTTTCTGACGAAGCCACTCAAGCAGAACGAACTTTGGATGCGCTTACGTGTGGCGGCCCGGATTCTGAATTACACGCAGCAATTGCAGCAACTCGAGGAGATGATGCCGATTTGCTCTTACTGTAAAAAAATTCGGGACGATAAGAATTACTGGCAACAGATTGAAGGTTACATCAACGAGCGCACGGGGAGTGAATTCAGTCACTCGATTTGTCCGGATTGTTATGATCGCGTGATTGTGCCGGAGCTTGAGCAGTTGAAGAAAGACTCGGATGAGTGATTCTTTGCAGAAGCTCGAAGAAAAGATCGCTTATCTGGAGCGGCATGTGGTCGAGCAGGATAAGGCGATGCTCGAAATGTCCGAACTACTCGAACGCATCAAAAGCGAACTAAGCTCAATGCGCGAACGCATGGAAGATGCGGCTCCGGGCAGTAGCGATGACGCCACGCTCATCAACGAGCGACCGCCACATTATTGAGGCTGTTTCACCAGAGCACTGGCACGCCACCCCAGGCGTGGATCTCACGATCCTTTGAAATAAGCGTGAGGTGATGCTGAATGGCCGTGGAGCAGATCAAGCGATCCGCGGGATCGCGATGCTCCCAATCCAAATTAACACTGCGCCACGCGATGGCGGGGGTAAGGGGGAGGATGGTAAACCGGTGATTCAGTTGCTCAAGCCATCGGGCCGGATCCACGGAAAAGGTTATCACGCCGCTTTTGGCTAAACGGGAGATTTCCAGCAAGGTGATCGCAGCAATCTGAAATGTATCGCGCTCCAGAGCACGAACCATGTTTCGCACTTTGGAGGAAAGGTTCGGATGTGATTCGGTAACCCAGAGCACGGCATGGGTATCAAGAAGATACTTCATTTGGCCAAATCACCCCATTCTTCCAGTGGAATAGCAGGGCGATTTGGATCGAGGTTGTCGCATTCCACGCTTCCAGCCATGCAGCCGAGAATACCTTCGGATTTGGTCTTGGCACTGAACTCATAAGTTTGGCCTTCGGCTTCGATTATCACCGTCTTGCCGGCGGCGGCCAATTTACGCATGCGCGGAAATTCACGCTGGAAGGTGCGAATCGTCGTTTTCATAGTGTCAGTCAATAGTGACTGACAGTATGTCTGTCAAACTCAGGATACCTGCTGGTATAGGGGGGTGCATCCTCGCGGATGCGGCTACTTTCCAGCCTTCACGCCGCTGGTGAGAAGGGTCTCGAAGTGAGGTTCCTGTTCTTCGCGCGCGACGGCGTTGACTTCCACTTTGGTAAAGCCGGCTTTCTTGAGAAAGTCATGAAGCGTGCTTTCCTTGAAGCCGAGCCAGACATCGGCGTAGAGCTCACGGGCTTTTTCGAAGGTATGTTCGTTGAGATCGAGCACGAGTAGCTGGCCGCCGGGCTTGAGAATGCGGTAGGCTTCATTGACCGCGGTTTGCGGATGCTGCGCGTGATGGAGTGCTTGCGAAAGGATCGCGAGATCGACGGAGTTGTCCTTGAGGGGCACGTCTTCGACGTCGCCGAGTTTGTAGCCGAGATTATCGAGATTGTTTTTCTTCGCGAGTTCGGTGCCAACTTCGACCATGCGAGGCGAGTTATCGATACACCAAACTTGCTTGGCGCGACGCGCGAGGAGTTGGGAAATGAGACCTTCTCCCGCCCCCAGATCGGCGATGGTGATCTCCGGGGTGAGACGTAAGGCGAGGTGGCCGATGGCTTCCCACGAACGGCCGGGGCAATAGTTTTTTCCGAGGCGACCGGCGATAAGATTGAAGTATTGCTCTTGGGTGCGCCGGCGTTTTTGGAGGATGCGATCGAGGTTGTCGGCATCTTCGGACATTGCAGATAGACTGGCCACGGAATCGATCGCGGCGGTGAGCAAGTTGATTTGTTCCACGGGTAAATCGGCGTGGAGCGAGTAGTAGGCACGCTTGCCTTCGCGACGATCAGTGACGACTCCCGCTTGGCGGAGGTGGGCGAGTTGGGACGAGATGCGTGATTGGCCCATGCCGAGAACTTCCTGCAGTTCGGCGACAGCGAGTTCTTCCCGGCGCAACAGCGCCAGGAGGCGCAGTCGGGTGGGGTCGGAGAATATCTTCAGATTGTCCCAAGAGGCGTTCACGAGGTGGGAGGCTGATGAATGATTCGCGGGAATGCAATTTCGCAGCGGCCGGATTGGCCGGTGCAAAAAAAGCCCCGAACGCACGAGGCGATCGGGGCTGAAGAATGGAAGTGTCGCGGCTTAGAGGCTGTCGACGTAGCGAGAGATGCTGACGACGGTGTAGTCCTCTTCGTTGCCACCGGACTTAACCGTGACGGTTTCGTTGATCGGTTTGCCTACGAGGGCTGCACCGAGAGGCGTCTTGTAAGAGATGATGTTCTTTTCTGGTTCGCTGTCCCAAGCACCGAGAATGGTGTAGGTGACGTTACCAGAAGTGGCACCCTTAACTTCCACGATGCTGCCCACACTGACTTGTTCGTTGGAAGCTTCGGTAAAGTCGGTGATACGGGCGCGAGCGAGGTCGCGTTCGAGCATACCCTTGCGAGCCATAAGCATCGTTTGATCCTGCTTGGCCATCTTGTATTCGGAGTTTTCCTTGAGATCTCCGTGCTCACGTGCCGTGGCGATGGCTTTGGAGTTTTCGGGGATCTTCTTCGATACGATGGTTTCGTATTCTTCGCGGGCGCGGTCGTGACTGGGTCGAGAAACGAGCAGTTGCTCTTCCTTGCCTTCGGCATCGCTGGCGACGAGCGATTGGATTTGCGGAAAGATTTTGATGAAGCGGGCGAGGAGGGACTTCTTGGTGAGTTCCTCAAAGCCCTGATTGAGCATCAAAGTATTTGCGAGATCCTTCGCCGTCTCAGGGTCGGCGGTGGAGAGGAGATCGGCTATCAGATCTTTATCTTCGCTGAGAATATCACCGAGAGGGATTCGGCGGGCGGTGGAGGCTTGCAGGGCTTCGTAGTCGATCGCGAAGAATACCGCGCTCAGCAGACGAGGCGTGATGAGATCGTGAAGGAGCTTGGCGAATTTCTTCGAATGGCGATTTTTGACGATCCAAAGTAGGACAGGGGCACGGAGGTTTTGCTCGGTCTGCCAGCGGTTGAGCGCGGCGGCGAGTTCATCAGCGTGGTCGTGTTCGATGAGGAAGTTGATGCATTCGGTCGTGAACTTGCCTTGGGAAACTTTGAGCAGGTTGAACACGATGTCGCGTGATTCGATCGGATGCGTCGTATTGACGAGATCGAGGAAGCGGCGTTGGAAGTGGACGGGGATGTGCTCGGCGATCTCATGGAGGTCGCGCACTTCAGCGATGAGCGATGCCTGGGTTGGCTCACGTTCGCCTTCTTCACCGAAGAGTTTGGCGACATCGTCACGGATGGCGGCGCCATAGAGGCGTTCAGAACTATTGAGCTGATTACTATCGCGCACTGACTCCGTGATGCCGTCGAGGATGGCGTGGAGCTCTTCCTTCACGTCCTTTTTGCTGGTGGTATCGAGGAGTTCAACGGCCAACGCGATGTGACGTCGGGCGGAACGGGTGCTCTTAAATTGTTCGAGGATCTCGTCCTCAGCGGAGATGGGATTTTCGCGGAGAATGTAGCACTCGGTCTTCTTTTCGGGAATGGATATGCGGGGATCCTTGGCGATGGCCTTGCGGGCGCCGGTCCACCATTTCTTAAATTTGTCAGCGCCGACGACTTGAGCAAAGATGATCTCAATTTCGATCTGCGTGGCGGCGTTGTTATCGTAGGATTCGAGGGCTTCGACGAGGAGCTGCGCGGGTTTATCTGAGACGAGCTCGGCGATCACATCTGGCTCGGTTTCCTTGCGGACGAGAAGATGGTTGGCAGGCAACACATCCATGGTTGAAACGCAGAACGCAGGATCCATTTTATGCCCGGGCTTATCGGTAAAATCGATAATGAGGCGTTGTTCGGCTTCGTCGTAATCCTTGATTAGGCCAAATCCCCAACTGCGGTGGATGCAGTAGGAACCAGTTTCCATCGACTCAAGTTTCGCCTTGGCGGACTTGAGGGACGGGTTTTTTGCGATGAGCGCGGAGACTGCTTCTGAATTCATGATTGCTTGTTTAAGTGCCTGAAAGGAAGAGTTCAGCGTAGAATGATACGTAATGTCAAACAGTGTGTCGAATTTGCCCATGAGTGACCTCAATCGATCCCAAACGGAAGCATGGCCCTTAGCGGCTAGAATCATAGCCCAATGGCTGGATCGACGCGAGCGCGTGGATACTTTGATGGAGCCCATGCCGAAGGGGCTTTCATCTTCTGATCGTGCTCGCTGCCAACATCTTATCTATGGTGTGGTGCGGAATTATGGGCGCATTGAATCGGCATTGGGTCGATTGATTGCTCATCCTCCGCGTTTTGCGACGCGAGCGGTTCTCTACATTGCCGGATACGAATTGATTGAAGCTGCATCTGAGTCCCCGGAATCAGGGAAAGTGGCAAAAATCGTGCATCACGCAGTCGAACAGACGAAACATTTGTCGAGTGTGGCTGAGTCACGCCTGGTCAATGCCGTGGTGAGAAAGCTGGCTCCAGTGATGGCGAGTGAGGCGCCACCGAAGCTCGCGACGTCAGATGTGCTGGCGGAATATTTCTCGCATCCGGAGTGGCTGGTGAAGCGTTGGCTGCTCCAGCTCGGGGCGGAAAACACGCGGCATTTGCTCGAATGGAATCAATCACCAGCACGCGCTTATGTGCGGTGGCGCGATGCGAGCACACCTGCTCCTGATTTTCTCAAGCCCACGCAATGGGAGGGCTATTATGAACTTGGCGCTGGGCGTTGGAGTGATGTGGAACCGCTTTTGCGAGCAGGAAAAGTTTATCTGCAGGATCCTTCGACGCGACTTTCCGTAGAGTTGTTGGATTTGCAGGCAGGCGAGACGGTGCTCGATCTTTGTGCTGCGCCGGGAGGCAAGAGTGTGTTGATGGCGGATTTGATGCCGGCCGGAGATGCCCCGGGCAAGATCGTGGCATTGGATTTGCCGGGTGAGCGAATCGAGCGCCTGAAGGAAAATCTCTCGAAAATTGAAGCGCATGATGTGGCGTTGGTGCAGGCGGATTTGCTCGAAGGAGTGAACCAGATTTTTCGCGATCATCAATTGCCGACGCAATACGATGCGGTGCTCCTTGATGCGCCTTGCACCAATACCGGTGTGATGCGTCACCGCGTCGATGTGAAGTGGCGCCTGCAAGAGCGTGATTTCCGCAAACACGCGCAGCAACAACTCGCGTTGTTACACGCTGCAACTCGCTTAGTCGCGCCCGGTGGTCGACTGGTTTATTCCACCTGCAGTCTTGATGCTGATGAGAACAGTCGCGTGCTGAAGGAATTTTTCGACAGCCGAGCGGGTGGGCCGTTTGAGTTGGAGAAGGAGGTGCAGAGTTTCCCTTGGGAATCGGGGCACGATGGCGCGGGCGCTTTCTTGTTGCGCCGTAACTAGGGCACGAGATTAGAGACGGGCAGGGTAATCGAGGATTCCTCGGTGCCTTGTAACAGAGTGTAGCTGATCTTGGAAGCTGCGTGGAGAAGCTGATCATAGCGCGCGATATCCCACTGCTCGACCGATTCGTTGTTGATGCGACTCACGAGGTCGCCGAGTTGGAGGCCCGCCGCACTCGCAGGGGAATCGGGAACGATGTTCACGACGCGCCAGTAAGCGGGGGTTTTGCGGAAATGAAGACCCGTGCCACGAAGCGGAGGTTGCACGATGGGTCTTCTCGAATCGCGATATATACTCACTAGGTTCCTCGTCTGATCGAAGGTGAGGGAGAAGTGTTTGAGCACTTCGCCTCCGATTGAAGTGAGTTCATCCGTGAGATGGACGATGGGCGAGAGGAAGGTTTGGTTCGCAAATGTGAGAGATTGAGTCAATCGGGTGACTTGCAGGGAGTGGTTTCCCGTGAGTGTGCCGACGAAGGCGATGGGGCGCGGGGGTTGGGTGTAAGGAATTTCGCGAAGACCGGGGTGAAGATTGAGTGCGGCATCACTTCCGCTGTCGATGAGGACAGAGACCGTGTGATCGCCAATTTTTAAGGGAATGATCGGGGTGCGATGTTTGGTTGTGTAGGGAATCGGTGTGCCGGGCACATTCGCCACGGAATCACTCGGCGCGAGCAAGACCCGGGATTGCGGGTAATCAAGCGTGAGGAGGGTGTGGCGAAAGAGCGGGAAACCGAGGATGCCGTCGATCTTCACTCCGAGATGCGCGGAGATCGCGGAGGTATCGTAAATTGCTACGGTGATGTCCTCGAAACTCACGCCTCCCAATTTCAAAACGGGCAGCATTGCTGCGGGCAGAAAAACGCTATCGCCGCGGGCAGACTTGACACGGATCGGGGTGAGTTGAGTCGGGGGTAACTCTTGATCGGCGCTCGCTTGAGCGAGTTCCGGCGAGATCAACGTGAGTGACGATCCGGTATCAATGAGAAAATGCCGAGGATCTTGTCGCCCGTTGGGCACTTCGACGATCAGGTAACCGCCGATGGTTTTGGCGGGGAGGATAACCAGCGGTGCGGAAAGCTTGGTGCGACCGGGTTGTGAAGCAGGGCGTTGCCACAGCGCGCAGCCTCCGAGCAATGCGAGCAGAAGGCCGATCGCCAGCCAAGTGACGATGGCCCGCAAACTCATTTGGAGGGTTTTGGCAGAGGAAACGTGAGCACGCACGGGATGAGCACGAGAAGTGCGCAGACGATATAAGTTACGGTGCCGCCGACCCACCAATAAAAGAAGCAAGCGGTCAGGGGTCCAATCGCGCGCGCGAGCGAACCGAGGGCTCGAAATATACCGAGCATGCGCCCCTGTTGGGAAGCCGGACTGTAAAGTGAAACGAGCGCCGAGACAGCGGGATTGGTCAGCCCCGATCCGAGGCCCAGTGCGGCGAGTCCAGTGTAGAGCAGCCCGGTGGAACTTGCGATGCCGACGATGACAGTGCCCAGGCTGACAAAGGCCAATCCTGTGATGAGCACTGCCTTTTCGCCAAACTTAGGCACGGCGCGCCGCACGATACCTCCTTGGGTGAGAATCAAGACCACGCCGAGAAAGACGAAGATCTTAAACATATCGGTGGGCGCGTAGCCGAAGCGTTCAGTGGCCAGAAAGGGGAGTGAAAACTCCATGCCGCTAAATGACAGGATGTAGATGAAGTAGAGCCAGTTGGTGCGTCGGGCCGGACCGGCGTCGGCGGCAATCAGCTCGCGTAAAGGATGACGAATGCGAGTGGGGACTTCCTCGGGATCGCGTGGCTGTTGAGGGAGCGTTTCTTTAAACCGAGCCCAGATCCATCCGAGATTGATCAGCGAAAAACCGAGCGATAAGGCCGCGGCGGCAGTGAAGGGATTGATGCCCAGCGCCGCGAGATTGGGGCGATTGAGACTGAGATCAAAAAAAGATGCCACGCTGCCGAGGGCGGGACCAAAGAGAAATCCCAGCCCGAAAGCGACGCCGACGATGCCCATGCCCTTGGCCCGATTTTCGCGACTGGTTACATCCGCGACGGCGGCGGTTGCCACCGAAAGATTACCCGCGAAGGCTCCTCCAATCAGGCGGGCGAGAATAAAAAGACCAAAGGATCCGCTGAAAATCCACAGCACGTAGCTGAGAGTGGTGCCGCTGACGGTGATGAGGAGCACCTTGCGTCGGCCGATGCGATCGGACAGTGAACCCCAAATCGGGGCGAAGACGAATTGCAGGATACCGTAGAGCGATCCGAGAATACCCCCGAAGAGCACGGCGCGATAGTTGTCCTTGGAACCGGCGAGTTGGGCGAATTGGTCGATGTGACCGAGCAGCCAACCGAGGATGCCCGTGTTTCCATCCACTTGGAGGTAGTGATCAAGGATCGCCGGAAACAGCGGAAAGATGATCGTGAATCCGAGCAGATCGATAAAGATCGTCAGAAAGATCACCCCGAGGGATCGCGGGGTGGCTGGAGTCGTGGATGCGGAGGAAGTGTTAGACACGGCGGAATGAGCAGCAAAGCAGTTCCACCCTTCAGGCCAAGGAGCAAACGGTTTTTCCGCGAAAGGTTGAGCAGATTACGTTGAGAGGAGGCTCTTGAGCGCTGTTTCCAGTTGGCTGCGACTAAACGGTTTAGCGATGAATACCAGCGGGCCCTGTTGGGCGAGTTTGGAGATGGTCTCGGGATTGTTGAGGCCACTCATCATGAGGACGGGCACATTTGGTTTGATCGCCCGGAGGCGGGTGAGCGTTTCGGGACCGTTGAGATCGGGCATCACGATATCCAGAAGCACGAGGTCGAACTCGTCGGGTTGATCTTGAAAAATATCCAAAGCGGCTTGGCCGCCCAAACCGGAAACGGATTCGATGCTCATCGTTGAAAGCAACTCTGAGACGACATCGATCACGGGCTGGTCGTCATCGATGACGAGGGCCTTGCGAATTTGATCTACGACGGGGGAGTCTTCCCCCGATTGTGCAGACTGATCTGCAGTCGGAAGGTAAAGCGTGAAGGTCGCTCCCTGTCCTTCGGAGCTATCAACTTGAATAGCCCCATTGTGCCCAGCAATGACGCCGGAAGCCGCCGCTAAACCCAGCCCACGTCCCGTGAATTTTGTCGTGAAGAAAGGATCGAATATTCGGGTCAGATTTTCTGGGGAGATACCTGTTCCGGTGTCGGAGAGGGTTAACACGGCATAAGTTCCGGGGACCAGATTGCGATGGGCATGATCGGTGCACTCGTCGGATTGAGATATTGTCTTCGTGCCGGTGCGGAGGGTGATCGTGCCCGAACCTTCTCCGATGGCTTCGATCGCATTGACAAAGAGATTCAGAATAACTTGGCGAATTTGAGAAACATCACCGCTGATTTTTGCAGTGTCTCCGATCTGGTATTCGATGGTGATCTTTTTCTGAGCTGTGGATTGGAGCAGGGGTTGCAACATTTCGATCAAAGCGGGTAAATCGATGATTTCGCTGCTGAGCCGGCCGCGACCGGCGAATGCGAGCATCTGCTTGCAAAGTTCGGCGGCGCGTTGAGAGGCGTCTTCGATCTGCTGGAGATGAGTGTGGGCAGCAGAGTCTGAGCCTAACTGCATGCGAGCCAGTCCCGCATGCCCCAGGATCCCAGTGAGGAGGTTGTTGAAATCGTGCGCCACACCTCCAGCCATCAAGCCGAGACTTTCGTGTTTTTGTCCTTCAAACAGCTTGCGCTCGAGGGTCAGCTTTTGCTCTTCGATGAGTTTTCGGTCGGTGATTTCGATAATGAGACCCTCGAAAAAGAGTAGTTCTCCAGCTTGATTATATATGCCGTGCCCTTGGGACAGGACCCACTTCAGCACGCCTGTGCGGGTGGAAACCCGGTATTCGGCTCTGAAGGGTTGTTTCTCCTTCAGCGCTTTGGTGAGGTGTGCGAGTAAGTGATCGAGATCCTCGGGGTGAACGATATCAGAAATGGTAATCGAGCCATCCAGAAATTCCCTCGGAGTATACCCTAAAAGGTCATTCGAACCCTCGCTGACGTATAGGTATTTTGGTGGCTTTCCGTATCTGCAGCGGTAGGCCATGCCGGGGAGTGATTGCATCAGACCTGAGAGCAAGCGCCGATTCTGCTCCAGTTCTTCCGTTCGCTTGGCGACCAAATGTTCTACGATTTCGGTGCGCCGGAAGAGCATGGCCAGAAGCGACGTCAGCAATCCCGTGATGGCCAAACCCGAAAGCAAGAACCAGAGTGGAGTGTGCGTGGATTGAGCGGCTAGCCAAGCCGGGTTGGGTCGATACAGGGCAAGCCAATACCGGTCGCCGATGGGTATCCTCACCTCGAATAGCTTGTTGGCATCAAACTCCGATTCACGCAGCGGGGACTGTTTAGTGGGAGAGTATGAGAACAGCTCGCGGTAGTCGGGATCGGTCTCCCGGGGGTCAATCCAGAGGATATCGAGGGCATCACCATCCGTGCCGTCGAGACCACGTGCGAGAATATCGTTTAAACGAAATACGCCCTGCACATATCCCATCAACTGAGGGACTCCCTTGATGTTTTTAAACACCGGCCAAATGAAGATGACGCTGCTGAGATCTGCAGTTTCCTGGATGAGTCGAATCCGACGACTGACGGTGACTTCCCGATTCCGCCGCGCGTTGGCGAGATCCTTGGTGGTGGGGCCGAAGGCGAGATCGAAACCGAAAGCGCGTTCATTACCCTCCATGGGCTCGACATAAAGGATCGGATAGTGCTCACGAGCAGCGGGCGCGCGTTCGATTTCTCCTTGGTGAGAGGGTTTGGTAAATTGAAAGTGTCGGCCTAACTCGGCGGAGACAGCCGCTTCGACTTCTGCGCGTTTATCTTCGGACACAACCCCAACCCACTCCAAAGCGGTGATACCGGAATAATGG
Source organism: Cephaloticoccus sp. (assembly GCA_034669935.1). GTDB lineage: Bacteria > Verrucomicrobiota > Verrucomicrobiia > Opitutales > Opitutaceae > Cephaloticoccus. The sequence continues at coordinate 135,330 of JAXMOJ010000008.1, read as the reverse complement.
GTGAGCATCGCATTGGCCGCGATGGCGAATTCATTGCGGGAAACGCTGACATCGGCCGTGAGCAGATTGGTGAGGCCGAAGAGCCCGCCTTGAAAATGCGCGATGCGTTCACGGGTATGGGCACTGCGTGCTTCCGCCCGGCGAATAAACTCGGTCTGGGTCTGGCGCTGCGCATCCTTTCGAGCTCGAGCATAAGCCACGCACGAAAACACGATGCCCAGAATTGCGACCATTCCGACGACGATTCGTCGGCGAGGAGACCATGATCGCTTTACCTCGGACATGCCGCCGAGATTGGTTCACTAGCTACCTACGGGCAAGGCCCATGTGAATCAGACGCAGTATGGGAGCGGATGCGCGCCAGTGAGCGCGAGCACGCGAGTCTTGGCGTCCGCGATTACGACGTCCTGATTGTCCGAACCGATCGCGCTGAGCACGTTATCGATCAGCTCGGCGATCGTCGCCATGTCTGCTTCGACAAAGCCTCGCGAGGTGACGGCCGGCGTGCCGAGGCGGATACCGGATCCCTGAAAGGGCGAACGTGTCTCAAACGGCACCGTGTTTTTATTACATGTGATGTTGGCTTGATCCAGAGTGTGCTGAGCAACCTTACCAGTGAGCTCAGGAAACTTGGTCCGAAGATCGACCAACATGAGGTGATTATCAGAACCATCGGAAATGATTTTGAAACCACGTTCGATCAGGGCAGCGGCAAGAGCCGATGAATTTTTCACGATCTGTCCGGAGTATGCCTTAAACTCGGGCTTAAGGCATTCGCCGAAGCAAACCGCTTTGGCGGCGATCACGTGTTCGAGCGGCCCGCCTTGGGCGCCGGGGAAGACCGCGGAATCGATCGCCTTGGCGTGTTCGGCTTTGCAGAGAATCAAACCACCACGAGGACCGCGCAGAGTTTTGTGGGTAGTCGTGGTCACAAAGTCGGCCACGGGCACAGGGGAAGGGTGATGATCGGAAGCGACGAGGCCGGCGATGTGCGCGATATCGGCAAACAGATAGGCGCCCACGCTTTTGGCGATCTCACTCATGCGGGGGAAATCGATGATCCGAGAATACGCCGATGCACCCACGGTGATCATTTTGGGCTTCTCCCGTTCGGCGACAGCCGCGAGCTCATCATAGTCGATTAGACCGGTATCTTCTCTGACACCGTATTGCACGAATTCGTAGAGTTTGCCGGAAAAATTAGCCGGGTTCCCGTGGGTAAGGTGACCCCCATGGCTGAGATTCATACCGAGGATTTTATCGCCGGGTTGAAGCACGGATGTGTAAACCGCGAAGTTGGCCTGCGAACCGGAGTGGGGTTGCACATTGGCGTGATCGGCGCCGAAGAGCTCCTTGGCGCGGGCGATCGCGAGGCGCTCGACGACGTCGACGTGTTCGCAACCCCCATACCAACGCTTGGAAGGGTAACCCTCCGCGTATTTATTCGTCAGCACGCTGCCCTGAGCCTCCATGACGGCAGGGTAGGTGAAGTTTTCAGATGCGATCAGCTCGATGTGGCGTTGTTGGCGACCGAGCTCAGCCGAAATGGCTGCATGAATTTCAGGATCGAGGGTTTTTAGCGTCGCGTCGTTGAGCATGGTGAAGCTCTGAAAGCACGCGGAAACCCGCTGAGAGGCAAAGTTTTTTTGCCTAGATTGGGTCTTGAGGGTGTTTTAGATGGCGGATGTTAAGATTTGGGCTGTGTCATGGCGAGGAGCGACGCGAGGCGACCATCTACGAGAGAGAAAGCGTGGCCGAATAAGGTCGTGAATTGCCGCAGTCGGCTATACCTCCTACGCAATGACAGTCTATATAGAGTGAGCCGTTGGTATTAATTGGCCGCTTCTTTCACCGTGGGCGATTCGCCGCGATGGAGCCGCAGGGCCGTGCGGGTAATATGCACAGCAGTGCGTCGCGTCGGACAATGGGCCGCGAGCGATCGGGCGACCCCGACCATGATGTGCTCGGCGGCGGGTTGACCCCAGCATAGTTGAGCTTGTTGAGCGCCGGCTTCCAGCACTTGCAAGTGGTGAAAATCGATATCTTCCCGCAAGACCAGCAAAGTCAGTGTATTGATCAGCGGAGGGAGTTCGTGCCCCGACCGGATGTAACCGGCCACGCGTTCGGAAAATGCGGCGAGGTTGCCCACTTGATTCAGCGGTTCGCCCAGCTCCGATAAGAGGGAGGCGCCATCTTCTGACGTTGCGTCATCGGGTAGCTTCGTTCCGGGCAAACGGGCGGAGGGCACGTTGAGAAAACGATCCTGATAAACGGCAAGGGCGGCATGAAACAGGCCGCGCACGGTGTCGGAGGTGTCGATGCGCGCCACGCTTTGGTGCACGGCGTTGGCGTAAGTAAACGTGTGCATGGGGGCAAACCAATCGTTGCCATCGTTGGATTCGGGGAAGTGCGCGAGACGTCGCGCGGCGGCGTAAGCGACGGCTTGGGTCAACTTGGCCGGAGCGACCCCGTCCTGTAGTGCACTCAGCAGCGTGGTGATGATCACCTGCGGATCGTTGCCTAATAGTAAATCGGTGATTTCCGCTGAGGGCAGTTTGCTCTCGTCGGCCGCTGGGATGCCTTGATCCAACGTGGTCTCGGCTGCTTGGATGATCGCGATCAAATCGATGGGGTCGCGCCAAGAGCTGGATTCCTCCGTGCCGCGCGCGCGAGCCAATTGCGGCATGAGCGTGGGTAGAATAACGTGGGCGTTTTCCCAACCGAGAAAGTGCAGCAGCTCACAGGCCTTGTTGCCGAAATCGAAGACGTGTCCATCGTCGGCATAGATGCGATCGTGAATCGCGGCGAAGAGCATCGATTCGACCTCGGCTGTGGTTTTACACTGTTCGCTGGCGGTGAGAAGTGTGCGTTCGGCTCCATCGCGATCGCGATTGCGCAGCCAGTGGCGGAACCAGCGTTTGAGCTGGGTGTTCGTGGCTTCCGAACCCGGCATGGCGCTACGCTCGCGACGGGCGGGACGGGTGCGACAGTTGTCCGCGACCCGACGAGCCGCACGGGACAATAAGTGAATGGTGGTTTCCCGATCCAACCAAGGGAGTAGTCGCGTGGCCACGGCCAGAGTGGTCATGCCATCGCCCCAATCCTCGTGGTTGGCGGCTCCAAAAGCGGCGGTCTGTTGGATGATCGATCGCGCGCCTTCCGGTTCGTCGATCAATCCGATGATGCTTTTGGCCTGCACCAGAAGAATGGCCTGTTCGAGTCCGCGATTCAGGCGGTTTCGATAATATTCCTGATCGGCATTGAAGGAGGGTTTCCGGGCGAGGCACACCATGCCGTCTGCAATCTTCACGGGGAAAGAAGGCACGTCGTCGGCGAACAGATCGAAGGCGCAACCGCTGCACACATCGAAGCGGGCATGATGCCAGTGGCAGGTGAGAATACCGTCCTTCACCGTCCCCTGATGAAGCGGAAATCCGAGATGCGGACAGCGATCATCGAAAGCGCGCACCTGGCCATCGGCATAACTGAGCGCGACGGGCCGATCGGTGCCGCGCACCATCATCAATCCCTTTTCCTTTAACTCTTCCAATGAGACGACGGGCTGAAACTCTTCCGGGGTCGGGGTATTCATAAGCAAAGTAAGCTCCTTTGGTGATTCAGGAACGGGTCGATACTGTTGATGCTTGGTGGCCGTTCGTCAAAAAGCGAAGGAAACGCTGATTAATTAACTTTGCCGCCCCTTCTGTTTCGATGGGTCCCGATTCTGTTCGTTTACATCTACCCGTGTTCGTGGATTGCCACGCCTTCCTACGTCAGGCTCGCAATGATATTTCCCCGGAACGGAGCTTATTTGCCGGGATTGTCACTGGCCCTTCTCTGCAAGCTTCAGACGAGGGTCTTGATATGTGCGACCAGACTCGGGACGGCTTCGACGAGTTCGTCGCGGCAGATTTCGTAGAGCTTGAGCGGACCACCATAAGGATCGGGCACTTCCTTTTCCGCTTCGCGTGGCATGAACTCACGGAAGAGCCGCAGTTCCTGCGGTGGGGGCTCGGCTTGCAACTGGATCATCGCGCGGTGCGATTCGGTCATGCAGATGACCAACAAGGATTCGTCGAGGAGCTTTTGAGTGACGGGTTGGCTGAGATGATCGGCCATATCGATCCCGACTTTTTTCAGGGAAACGACAGAGTTCTCAGAGATCTCACTATTATCCCGAGCCGCGACACCTGCGGAGATCACCTTGAGCGATTTGAGCGGTTCGGCCTCGGCGGAAAGGGCATGGCGAATGAGACCTTCGCCCATGGGGCTGCGACATATGTTGGCAGTGCAGACAATGAGGATGTGACCAAGATCAGACATGTTGAGGGATAATTATTAGGGCTGAACTTTTAATTGCAAAGGTGGAGTCGTTTTTAGCGCGAACGCAATGCGAGCCAACCGCGGTGGATCTGCACGGCTCGCAGGATGGCCAGATCGATCAACGGTGTCCTGTCTGTTTCGGTTCGAACCACGCCTTCAGGCTTTGTGACGACGATTTGTGGCACCGTCTTTTTCTCTTCGATCATGGAGACCTCGTCGTAGCGTTCTTTCTCTGTGGTAGGGTAAAGGAGGGGGTTGATGTCGGCGGTCAGGGACAGTGCGTCGTAGGCGCGCTTCTCTTCCTCGCTCGTGATATTCAACGCGATATCGGGCGTGAAATCGTCACTCGCTATTCCGATGGTGAGTGAACCGGCAATGTTCTTGATCGATTGCCGCAGAGTTTTCTGCGTGGCGGTATTCGCGAGCACGAAGATGGGCGTTTGCGGGGCGGCGTAGGTGGTCAGCCACTCGCTGATATCAACCCCTGTCGCGTAGCGGAGATCGAGCACGATGGCGGGAGCTTGTGAGCGCATCGGCAAATCGTCGGGCACTTGGGTCACTCTCATGTAAACGAGGCCGCGTCCGAGGTCGCGTTCAAGAGTCGTGGCGCAAAGAGGTGCAGCGAGGATCAGACCGAGAGCTGATGCTAACAGTATTTTGAGGGGAGATCTCATTAAACGTTGCAGATGCCGGATAGGGTAGGCGGCTCGCTGCCTACGGATCTGCGAGGAAATGCGATTCATGAACGATTCAGCTGCCGCGCTCCGATGTCGCGGCGATAGTATTTGGTCTCGCAAGAGATCTCCTGGCAACCGAAGTAGGCGGCTTGGGAAGCTTCGGCTAGAGTGTTGCCGGTGCCAACGACGCCCAACACGCGTCCGCCATTCGTGACGAGTTCACCAGCTTCGTTGCGTTTCGTGCCCGCGTGAATCACGGAAATAGTGCCGGGCATATCCGGAATGGTGATGACGGCGCCCTTGCCATAGGATTCAGGATACCCCTGTGCGGCGATGACGACACACATCGTGTAGCTATCGCGCACTTCCAGATCGATGGAGCGGAGTTCGCCTTGGGCGGCTGCCCAGAGGAGTGTAAGGACGTCGGTCTTAAGACGGGGGAGCACGACCTGTGTCTCGGGATCGCCGAAACGGGTGTTGTATTCGATCACGCTTGGGCCCTCCGGTGTGAGCATGATGCCGATGAAAAGTGTGCCGCAAAACTCAATGCCTTCATCCGCAATCGCGTTAACCGAAGGTTTCACGATTAGGGATTCGATTTGCGCGTGAATTTCGGGAGTGACGACTTCGGCGGGTGAGTAGGTGCCCATGCCTCCGGTGTTGGGCCCGGTGTCGCCTTCGCCGATGCGCTTGTGATCCTGCGAAGTCGGCAGGATCACGTAATCGCGGCCGGACACGACGACGAGAATCGAAGTCTCTTCGCCGACTAAACAATCTTCGATCAGGATCTGGCTGCTACTCTCGCCAAACTTGCCCCCGAGCATGTCGCGCACGGCTACTTCGGCTTCGGGGAGGTTTTGCGCGACGGTCACGCCTTTGCCCGCCGCGAGCCCGTCGGCCTTGATCACGATGGGAGCGCCTCGCGTCTGGAGATATTCGAGCGCGGGTTCTACCTCATCGAAGATCCCGGCGGCAGCGGTCGGGATGTTGTATTTGAGCAGGATCTGTTTGGTAAAAATCTTTGAGGCTTCGAGCATCGCACCGTCGGCTTTAGGACCGAAAACAGGAATGTCTGCCGCGATCAGCTGATCGGAGAGTCCGAGGGAGAGCGGCACTTCCGGACCGACAACCACGAACTCCACGTTTTCCGATTTCGCGAGAGCGACCAGCCCGGCGACATCATCGGCGGCGACCGGAAAGCAGGTTGCGTCGTCCGCGATCCCGGCATTGCCCGGTGCGCAGAGGACGCGCGGCTTTTGCGGTGAATGCGCGATTGCCTGCACGAGAGAGTGTTCGCGCCCACCGGCACCAACCACGAGAACGGAAGAAGGAAGAGAAGAAGCCACGAACTTAAAAACTCAGAGCGTGGGCTGTGTGGCAAGACTTGGGTGAGGATCGGGATTACAGCACCTGCAGTTTGTCGCGGTAGAAGGCGATGACTTCGTCGGGATCGTTGGTGAAGAGGATGTAGTCTTTCATCCAAGCGGGCGCGCGTTTGTCGTTGATGAAGAATTCGATTTGTTGGCGAAGGGGGCTCCAGAATTCGGCATTGAAAAACACGTAGGGCACGCGGGGGCGGATACCGAGTTTCAGGTTGCAGAGTTCGATCCCGATTTCTTCGAGAGTGCCGACGCCACCCACGTTGAAGATACAGAAATCGGCGGCCTCGAACCATTTTTGCCGGAAGTGGCGGGAGTTTTCCTGAAAGGTGTTGAAGAAGTCGACGCCAAGTTCCGGCGGCTGAGCTTCGAGTTCGAGGAAACATGCACCGGTGAGGGCTCCTTTCTCACGGGCTTGTTCGGTGGCGAGTCGCATGACACCGCCACCGCCGCCGGTGAGCACGCCGAGATTGGAGCCCATAAAGGTGGTGAGTTTGTCGACGAGTGATGAGATGCGATCGGTTTCCTTTTCATTCAGTCCCACCGCCGAACCATAAAAGGCGAAGATGGTGGCTTCTTGGAATCGCCGGGCGTTTTCTTCGCGCACAAAGTAGCCGTGGTCCCGCTTGTAGGTGTGCAGATAGAGATCCTTGGTCATCTCATCATACCAATATACTTTCACCCCGATCTGGTTGAGTGTATCGAGACGCGAGTGGGCATTACTCGATAAAAAGTAGCCATGAGTGCGGGACGCACGGCGAAAGATGAGGCGCTTGAATTTCACACCCCCCAGACGGGTGATGAGTTCCACGTGTTCGAGCAGATCGGGCAAGTAATCGACGATCAGCGTATCGGCTTTCGCGGGTGCGTCATCGAGGGCTTGGATCAAAGTATGGTGACCGACAGGGCAGGCTTTCCCCGAAAGGATCTCGCGCAACTCTTTACTGTTGGCCTTCACGAGGGTGGCACGGTTTTCCATCGTGGCGGTCTGACCGCGCACCGTGATCTTGGTATTGGGATGGATAGCGCTGTCGTCGAGGGCGGGATAGTCGTCGAGACATTTGAAAAGATCGGTGGCGGTCGACAGGAGGCGTTTCCGTTTACGCGTGAGGGTTTTGAGCTCGGGGTCCGTGTAAGTGGGGGCTCGGAATATTTCCACGGAGACCATCGGATTCACTACGGGTTGGTCGCCGGTGTTGTAGATTTCCAGCATGATGTTGGTGCCGAAGGTCTTGATGGGATCGAGCAGCACGGCGCTGGTATGGAGGCCGAAGTTGCCCTTGCCTTGATTGAGCACGACATAGTGCTCTTTGAGATACATTGAGCAGCTGGTCAGGACGCCGGATTGCGGAGGAACAGTCAGTGGTGCGGCGTCGTGACGAACCTGAACTTTGTCGAGGAAGGATCTTCCGGCAAAACCGTTGAGCACGCGTTCAATATCCAAGCGCTGGAGCTGAGGATTCAGAGTGTAGCGCACTTTATGCGGGGTGAGAAACACCTGCCCCTGACGATCAATGCTGATGGTGTTGGGTAGCTTGAGTCGGTTGTCCTGCACGGCTTGCCAGATTTCTTCGCTGGTGAGCTTGGCCTGAGGGGGAGCGTAAAATAGTCGACCCACGGCGAGTCCGGGGCGGAGGAGCTTTTTCCAGTAACTCGCGTGGGGAAAACTCTGATCGTAGAGAAAGGCATCGGCTGTGAGCACGATGCGATTGCGCTCCACGCGAGGGGAGCTTTGCCGGATCATTTCGATACCGGTGCGGGCGAGGGAGCTACGCTCGCTGAATTTCAGAGCTTTGCGATGAGCCTTGAGGAAGGCGAACTCGGTGGGGTTGCGCGGCCAGAATGCGAGGGTGAGTGTGACGGTTTGGTCGTTCTTAGGTTTGAGATCCAAGATTTGACCGTCCTGGCTGGTCCAAAATGTTTCGGTAGTCATAGGGGTGTTTTAACCTGCATGGAGCATGCCTCGCTCGGATACAAGTGGGGAGTAATTGTTTGCATTTGGCATTCTCGACTGGCACACCCGCAAATTCCACGGCACAAATTCCGTCGATCAGTTTCCAACTCTACCTCACTGTATGAATACCAAGTCACTCCTCCTTACCGGTCTTTTGGCCTTCACGGCTTCCACTGCGCTCTTTGCGCAGGAAGTGAAATTTAACGTGCCTGGCGGTTCCGAAGAACCCACAGCGGCGGCCGATACGACTCCGGCGGCGCTTGCGCCCAAGGTCACTGAAACAGAGATCATGGAGACCTTTGGTTGGTTCATGACAGCCCGTCTTGGTCTTGCTGAGCTGAGGTTTACCGATGCCCAGGTCGCGGCGTTCTTGCGTGGAGTTGAGTTGGCTTCCAAAGGGCTCGAAACTCCCCACGATTTGAAAACGGTGGGGCCGGTCATGGATGAGTTTATCTCAGAGCGCCAAAATGCGGCACTGGAGCGTTCGCGACAGACAAACTTGGTCGCTGGAGCACAATTTTTCAACGCGATCAAGAAGCGTCCCGGAATCATGAGCACCGAAAGCGGACTCTGCTACGAGATCCTCCAAAAGACCGATGGGCCAGTGCCGACAGTTGCGGATACCGTAATGATCAATTACACGGGGATGTTGCTCAACGGGCAGGTCTTCGATAGCTCAGCTAAGCAGGGTGGGGCGGTGATCTTGCCCTTGGAATCCGCGATGGCGGGTTGGTCCGAAGGAATTCAAAAGATTGGCGAGGGTGGTAAGATTAAACTCTACATCCCGAATGACCTGGCTTTTGGCGACAAGTCTGCCGGTGAGATCCCTCCGGGCTCCTCGTTGATATTTGAAATCGAGCTCCTGAAAGTGAATCCAGATGAAGAACTCGGCGAATAAGCTTCGCGCCATTCTTTAATTTTTCCGACCTCCGCTGGTTTTCCGGCGGAGGTTTTTTATGCACTCGTGATTTCGTTGGCTGCAGTGATCAGTTGATCAACATCTTCGGGTTGCGTATCCCAGCCACACATCAGGCGATAGCCTTGAGCCCCAATAAAGGGGTAAAACTGCCATCCTCGCTCGGCCAGTCCGCTCGAGAGTTCTGACGACATCTCGATAAATACCCCGTTGACCTCGGTGGGGAATTGCAGGCGACAACCGGGAAGATTGGCCAAGCCGGTGGACAAGCGCCGCGCCATGGCATTGGAGTGGGCGGCATAGCCCAACCAGATATCATCTTCGAGCACGGCCGTCCACTGCGCCGCGGAGAATCGCTGCTTGGAAGCGAGTTGGCCGGATTGCTTGATGCGATAATCGAAGTCGCTCGCGAGCTCTCGATTGAAAAAGACCACTGCCTCGGTGGTGTGCATACCGTTTTTTGTGCCACCGAAGCTCATCACATCTACTCCCGCTCTCCACGTGGCATCAGCGAGGGAAACCTTCTCGTTATGCTGGCGCAGTGCGACCAGCGCATTGGCGAAACGCGCTCCGTCCATATGCAGCGTGAGCGAGTGTCGTTGGGCCACCTCGGCCAGTGCTGCTATTTCTGCGAGGGTGTAGACAGTGCCGAGCTCGGTGGATTGGGTGAAGGTGATGGCGCCGGGTTTGGGGTAGTGAATGCCGTGCCCGCGATGGGTGGCGGCTTCAATCGCGGCGGGATCTAGTTTTCCATTTTTACCGGATAGCGGAATGACTTTGGATCCGCCGGTGAAAAATTCCGGCGCGGCGCATTCGTCGGTATCGGCGTGGGCGTGTTCGTGACAAAAAATACTTTGATGGCTGCGGCAGGCCGAACTGAGGGCGAGTGAGTTGGCGGCGGTGCCGTTGAAGACGAAGAAGACCTCGCAATCGGTTTCGAATAGCTCGCGCAGCATGGATTTGGCCTGTGCAGTGATCGGGTCGTCACCATAACTGGCGACGTGGCCGAGATTGGCGGCATTGATGGCGTCGAGGGCTTCGGGGCAGATGCCGGCCGAGTTATCACTGGCGAAGGTGTAGTTCATGCGGGGGGGGGGGGAGGTTTTTCGAGCAAGCCGGATTCGCGGCGTGAGGCCAAGGCGTTTTCGTGTTTGGCAATCGGAGTGGTTGTCCGTTGCCTGTGGGGGTTGATGAATGCAACGGATGTAAATCTCTATTTGGTCGGTTTTATGGGCACGGGCAAGAGCACGATCGCGCGCTTGGCCTCGCGTAAGATGGGGTTTCAGGTTATGGATAGTGATCATGAGATCGAACATCAGCAGGATCGGATGATTTCAGAAATTTTCGCGAAAGAGGGTGAAGCGGCGTTTCGCAAGATGGAGGTGGAGTTTATTGAGAAGGGGCATCCCTCAACCCGCACGATTGTGGCCTGCGGCGGAGGTTTGGTGGTGCAACCGGGGATGTTGGATCGGCTACGTCGGAAAGGGGTCGTGATTTGCTTGCACGCGTCCATCGCGACCGTTCTGGAACGCACCCAGCGTAGTAAGACTCGCCCTTTACTGGAGGTGGAAGACCCGCTCGAGCGAATCAAGAAGCTCTACGCTGAACGTGAACCGATTTACAAAAACGCGGGATCGTTGATCCTGACCGATTCGCGGCCGATCAACGATATCGTGGGGCACGTGGTGCGCACCTGGCGACGCGAGGCGGCGGATTTCGCCCGCTCAAATCACGTGGTGGGCTGATGATGGATGAGCGGCAGGGTATTTTGCGCGAACGTTTAGCTGGTCTTGGGTTCGATGCCGTGCGGATGGCACGATTGTGTGATTTGCCGGGCGACCATTTGGAGAAGTGGTTGGGCGCGGGGATGCATGGCGACATGGCGTGGATGAAGCGCACGGCGGAAAAGCGATTGCAGCCGGATTTGGTGCTACCGGGTGCGCAGTCGATCATCATGCTCGGAATCAATTACTGGCCGGGCGAAAAGGCACAGCATGGTCCGCAGTGGGCCCGTTATGCGATCAATGAGGATTATCACGATACGGTGAAGCCAGCCTTGGAGCAAGCCGGGCAGGTGCTCGAGGAACTCTACGGGCTGGGCAGAGAGGACTACCGTTATTATGTAGATGCGGGGCCGGTGATCGAGCGGGGTTGGGCGGCGAAAGCAGGTCTCGGATTTGTGGGCAAAAACGCGATGCTCATCTCGCGCGACTATGGCAACTGGCTGATCTTGGCTTCGATTTTAGTGAAGACGGAACTGGGACCGGATGAGCCAGTGCGTAAGCAGGTGACTGATTTTGCCGATGTGGGCTTATTATGCGGCAAGTGCAGTCGTTGTCTGGATGCGTGCCCGACCGAGGCCTTTTCCGAACCCGGCGTGGTGGATGCGCGCCGCTGCATTTCGTATCAGACGATTGAGAACAAAGGGATTATTCCACGTGAACTGCGGGAAGGGATCGGGCGGCATATTTTTGGATGCGATGTCTGCTTGGAGGTGTGTCCCTGGAATCGATTCGCGCAGCAGGGCCGTGAGTTGTTACTCACGGCGCGGCATGATTTACCGGACTTGAGTTTGGGGGAGCTGCTGGCGATGACGCCGGAGCGTTTCGCCGAGGTTTTCCGTCGCACCCCGATCAAGCGCTTGAAGTTGCGCGGTCTCTTGCGCAACGCCTGTGTGGTAGCGGGGAATAGTGGGGATGAATCGATGTTGCCCGCGTTGATCGAGCTCGCGTCGCACGAATTGCCCATGGTCCGGGTGCACGCGGTGTGGGCGACTTATCGATTGGGCGCCGGCGCGAGCTTGTCTGAGACACGCGCGAATGAATCGGATGCGGATGTTCTGGCCGAATACTCAGCCGGGGAATAGTTGCTCAGGATCCGGCGAACAGTTCGTTCATCTTACTTACAAATATCTCGGGAGGTCGTGTGGGCATTCCTTGCTTATCGACAAACGCATTCTGGCTTTGACCGGTCGCGAGAAGCTCGTCTCCACGTCGCACTTCATAGCTAATCTTGATGCGCAGAGAGGGTTTCTCACTGATGGTTGTGATGATCGTCAGCGTATCGTCGTAGACTGCGGGTCGGCGGTATTGGGCTGAGATTTCCAGAATAGGCAGTTGGTAGCCGGACTCTTCCAGTTTTCGATATGAGAGCCCCTGTTCCTTCAGGAGAGTGGTGCGTCCAATCTCAAACCACGGCAGGTAGTTGGCATGGTAAACGATACCCATCATGTCGGTTTCGGCGTAGCGAACAGTCACTTGAGTGCGGGAGGTAATCATGATTTTGGGAACAGGATTTTAACAGAATCGCTCCATTGATTGCGTAGCGCCCAAGTGCGACCGGCGGTGCCGAGTTGATCGCGTAAAGCAGGCTCAGCGATGAGGCGGGAAAATGCGGCGGTAAGTTTCGCCGGTTGATCGGGAGAAACGAGAAAACCGGTTTTGCCATCTTCCAGGGCTTCACTGACTCCGCCGATATCGTGTGCGACAACCGGAAGCCCATGGGTGGCGGCTTCGAGATACACGAGTCCGAAGCCTTCAATACTATTGCTATGCTCGACGCTGGTGAGGGCAAAAATATCGGCTTGATCATAGATCGCTCCGAGATGTTCGTCGGAAATATCTCCGAGAAATTTCACGGTGAGATCGGATTGGGCTGCTTGTTGGATAAGCTTGGTGTCGTAGCTGTGTTTAGCTTCGGCGCCCGCAAGCCAATATTCGATTTGGGCGCGTTGCTCAGCGGGAAGGGCCTGCAAGGCGCGAAGCGTGAGCAATTGTCCTTTGCGGGGATGAAGCCGACCGACGGTGAGCACGATTACCTTGGCTAGTTTGAGGGTGCCTTGGTCTGGATCTTCGGGGGCGAAATTGCTCCGAGGAGCTCCGGGGGCGATGAGAACTTGCTCCTCACTCATTGAGAACCGCTGGCAGAAGAGCTCGCGGGTGTAATGAGTGAGCGTGCTGAGGAGACGGGCTCGTTGGAATAACCGGCGGGCGAGTGGCCGCCAAAGGGGATTGCGGTGAAATTTTATAATCTCGGAACCGTGAAAAGTGAGAACAAGGCGCGGCGGACACAGATTGCCGAATAGCTGCAGCCACATTAGCGTGAGAATCGGGCCGGGTTCGGGGAGATAGACCGTGGCCTCACGGAGTGTCTTTCGATGGCGGATGAACTCACGAGCGATGCTCAGTTGGCAACGGATGCCGTGGGTGCCTTTAAGGGGTAAGCGACGTAATCGAAAGGGCCAGTGTCCCTCGTCCATGTTGGCAGGCAGAGCCTGTGCCCACACCTCAACCTCGTGACCGGCTTGCACCGCCGCCCGGGCGATCTCTTCCGTGTAGGTGGCGATTCCCCCACGCCGAGGATAAAACTCGTGCGTAATGATGATAATCTTAGGGGAGGATGTGACGCTCATAGGTCTGCTTGGCGACGAATCGGATTCGCCGGGGTATTACTTGTGGGGGCAATGAGGTCGGTGCAACAGCAAGAATGGGGATGTTGGAGAAACGTAGTATGACAAGACTTTCACTGCGAAACAGGTTCTTTTATACGTAATTAGGCGTAGAGAAAGGGGTTTACATTTGAGTGCACCGTCACTTACAAGGGACGGACAATGGCAGAAGCAGTTCAATCCAACACGGGCACAAATTCGCCTTTTCCTCAGGAAGCGAAGCCCTTCACACCAGAAGATGAAGGCATCTTACGTGAATCGCTGAAGCGCTGCTCGCCTTCGACCTTTGAGGCTGCCGTCCAATTTCGAAAGACCGGAAATCCTGAGCATTTACCTGCTGTGATTATCGGTGTGATTGAGCGATTTGTGGAACCTGATCTCCGCACGAAGCTGAAAGATGCGGATGATGATCTTCGCCTGATTGAGGATTTGGGAGTCGATTCATTAACGATGATGGAAATTGTCATCTTGGTTGAAGAGGTGCTTTCGATGTCCATCAATAATGACGAATTGCGGAACCTGCGCACGGTGGGAGATGTGAAAACATTCATTGATTGCAAAGCGCGTGGCCTCCCCTTGCCTCAGCCCACCCGTTTTCTCCCGATCGAGCAGATCTCGGCGGTCATGCCGATCCAATCTCCTTTTCTTTTCCTCAATGAAGGTTCGGTGAGTTCCAGTGGAGCGAATGCGAAGTATAAGATTACGGGGCAGGAATTCTTTTTGCAGGGTCACTTTAAGGACAATCCGGTGATGCCTGCCTCCATCATGTTGGAAGCACTGGGGCAACTGGCCGTGCTTTATCTCATCGAAGGAATGGTGCCGGAAACCGGCAAGGAAGTGAATCCATCGACGATATTCTTTACCGGATGCGAAGGCGTGCGCGCTCACCGTGTCTGCAAGCCGGGCGATATTTTGACCCTCTCGATCAAACCCCGTCGGACCAAGATGCCGCTTGCTACATTTGAAGGTTCGATCCGTGTGGGACAAGAGAAGGCCGCGATTGCGGAAGAGATCACGTTGACGTTTGGCTACGCTGAACCCAAAGCGACTCCGGTTGAGGCAGCTGCGGAAACGTCTGCTCCCAAAAAACAGGCAGCCACTAAAGACTGAGCCTCATTCACGGTCGGAAGGGGCACAACTTAGTGCCCTCTCTCGTTGACCCTGAGCAGGAAAGCCTTTCCACTGAGCGGAAGGTAAAAAGCATGAACGTTTTTTGATTATGGCGGTCATGTGAATTGTCCCGTCTCAAACATGCCCAAAGTATATATCACTGGCCTCGGCCTGATCACGAGTATTGGCAATGATATCGCAAGCGTAACGACGAATTTACGTGAATTGCGCCACGGGTTTCAGGTTTATCCGCGATTTCAACAAGACAATGTTCCGGTCAAAATCGCCGCCCCCGTTCGTGGTTTTGAAACCGATTCACACGATCCGGAAGATTGGGTGATCCCTGATCCCTACCGAATTAAACGCGAGGTCCTGCGCGGGATGGCTCCTCATGGCGTGTATGCGTGGTGCGCGATGCAGCAGGCGATTGCCGATGCGGGATTGGCCGAGGAGGATGTCTCTAATGGCGAGACGGGACTGTATGCCGCTTCGGGCGGTTCACCGCAGCAAATGGGTTTTATGCTGAATCGGATGCATAAGTTGGGAGTGATGCGCTGCTCGCCGCTCGGGATTGTTGCGTCGATCTCGGGCACGTTGAATTTCAATTTAGTCGCACATTTCAAAATCAAAGGCTCGTCGTGCGGCTTTTCTTCCGCCTGCGCGTCGTCCTCTCATGCGATGGGTTATGCCTATGACGATCTGGCGATGGGTCGCCAGAAGCGGATGTTTGTCATCGGTGCGGAGGATGGAAACGTGGATAGCATCCTGCCTTTTGCGGCGATGAGAGCCTTATCTCTCCAGAGCGATCCGGACCAGGCCTCGCGACCATTTGATGTCGCCCGCGATGGTTTTGTGGGAACGGGAGGAGCCTCGGTGCTTGTTTTAGAAACGGAAGACGAAGTGGCCCGTCGAGGGAGCAAGGTCTATGGTGAGTTTGTTGGTTGGGGGCAAGCGTCCGACGGTCACAATGTCGCGATTTCCCATCCGGATGGCACAGGTCTGCAGGAAGCTATGACAAATACCCTGCGCGCGACCAAATTGGAGCCCGAGGCGATTGATTATGTGAATGCTCACGCGACTTCGACCCCGATTGGAGATATTTCCGAAGCACGTGCCTTGAAGAAAATATTCACGAACCCGACTGAGCGTCCTGCGATTAGCAGCACGAAAGCGTTGACCGGACATGGCCTCTCGCTGGCGGGTGCGATGGAAAGCGCCTTTTGTGCGATTTCCATGCGCGACGGATTTATGCCGGGGTCGGCCCATATTTCGAATCTGGATCCCGAATGCGAAGGCTTAAATATTATCCGTGAGACGGTGGCGAATGCCCCTGAAGTGGTGATGAATAACAGCAGCGGATTCGGCGGGGCTAACGTCAGTCTTGTGTTTCGTCGAGCCACCTGACGTATTACGCCTCGCGCGTTAGCCCACAGGCATGTCTAAAGTCCGAATCCTAGTTCTCACATCCAGCACCGGCGGTGGTCATGATGCCCGCGCGGTGGCCTTTGCCGAATGGTGTTTTCAGCTCTATCGGCATGATGTGGATGTGCAGATCGAGCAGATGTTAGAGAAATCCTCGGTCATCAATCGGAGTGGAGTAAACCTCTACAATTGGATCCAGCGGCGCTCGCCTTGGATGCATAAGGTGTTTTATACGGTGATCGAAGGGCTGAGTTTTTTGAACAGCCGCTCGGTGGTTTTGGGACGAGCCTTTTACCTGCAGGTGCTGAAAGAGTATCAGCCGCATTTGGTGCTCAGCGTGCATGACTGTCTGAATCGGGGATATTTTCAATTGGCGCGTAAGATTCTCGGGGCCGATCAGGTGCGCTGTGCGACTTATTGCGGGGAGTTTTCCGGTGGTTGGGGGTATTCTCGAAATTGGATCGAACCTAGTGTGGACTTGCACTTCTCCCGCACGCCGACGGCCCGCGACTTCGCGGTGAAAAACGGTATTCCTGCGGATCGAGCTCGCGTGCGAGGCTACTTGATGCGCCCACGGGCTCATCTCGAGCACTTTACGGACGACTCTCGTTTTCTCTACCGGGAGAAGGAATTGGGACTGCGTCGCGATTTGTTCACGGTGTTTCTCGCGACTGGGACCAATGGGGCGAATAACCATCTGGCCTTGCTACCGACTTTGGTGGCGCATGCGGATAAATGTCAGGCCGTGATCGTGTGCGGGCGCGATCAGGATACTTACAATGATCTCATTCACTGGCGGGCGAGTCATCCGGAGTTTAATTGCTACATCGAAGGTTACTCCGAAGTGATGCACCTATTGATGCAGGCCTGTGATGTCATCGTGACCCGAGGCGGCACCACGACGTGTGCGAAGGCTCTCAGCTTTGAGTGCCCGATTATCTTCAACGCATTTGGAGGGATCATGCCTCAGGAAAGGTTGACGTGGAAATTCTTCCGCAACGGTTCGAATTCACCGAAAATCGAGACCGTCGATGAATTCCGCTCGATTATGGATCTCTGGATGGCCGATCCAAAAACTTACGTGCAAGCGAAGAAGGCATTTCTTGAATTGCGTTACGTCGAAGATCCCACGCTGGTAATCGAGGAGTTGGTGGAATTGGCCAATGAGGTGGCGGGTCTGAAAATACAGCGCCACAAGTTTCCCCCGGAAGAACCGGCGACGCCTCACCCGTTCTTCGAAATCTAGCCTTCGGCTGATTCAGAACGTGGCGGAAACCTCTGATTGGCTCCCGGGATCGATCGTGATCTCTCCGAGAGAGGTGCATTCGATCTCATCGTTTTTATAGAGCCGCACCTTCAGTGAGGCGGCGGCATCGGAAGTCTCCCACTGCCATTTGCCGATTGAGACAAACTGCAATGGCACGCCTTTGTCTGCACTGAGACCGGCCCCGGTTCCTCGGACGAACAGGCGATTGCCAATTCCAATATAGGCGGAGACTAACAAACGGGTCACTCCATCAGGCGAAATGCTGTGATCTGCTTTGGGAGTTTCGGGCTCTTCGAGTGAAAGGGTAGGCGTGGTTTCGTCGGGTGTTTCTTCTTCTACCGTTGGTTCAATGGGTGCTGCTTCGGGGGTATTCCCCGGAGAGGATTCCGAAGTTTCAGCAGAAGGTTCAGGGTCAGACTCGATTTTTGCAGTTTCAGGCTGGGGCTCAGCAACTGGCGGGGCCACATCCGCAGTAGCGTTGTTCGGTGAGGAAGGCTCGGGCTCTGATTTTGGAGTTGGCTTGTCGACCGGAGCAACTGGCTTGGGCTGACTCTCCACTAGTTTTGGCTTGGGGGCGCGGGCTTTTTTCGGGGGGGGCGGAGCGAGTTTCAGTTTTTCGATTTCTTCGATGGCTTGCTGGATTTTGCCAGTAAGCTCCGTGAGCTTTTTGGACTCACCTGACTGCAGAGACTTGAGCTCCTTTTGGAGGTTCTTGTTTTCTGCGGTGAGAGATTCGATCTGTTCGTTTTGAATCGTCGCTAGTTCTGCTTTGAGATTTTCGGGGAGGGCTTTGGCTTGCTCCACTTGGGCACGAGCGAGTTCGCTGAGTTCATGGAGCCCTCCGGCCGCGGCACTGATTTGCTCGGCGGAACCAGCCACTGTGCGGGTCAGGGCATCGAGACTGCGTTGCCGATTGTCGAGCGCCTCATCTTGTTGGGCGGCGTAGTCCGCGAGAAAAGGGATGGCGCCAAGGATTGTGGCGAGCGCGACGCATCCGGTGATGGCAAAAATAAGCGCCGGAGTGAGAGGTGCCGGATTGCGCAGAGCGAGAGTTAAAGCGACGCCCAGTAAGGCGGCGTCACCAACTAAAAATGGCCATTTCGGTAGGCGTTGGGTATCAGAGGGAAGATTACTCATAGGAGGGACGCTTTCTGCCTCATTATGTGCTTTGCTGGGTGGGTATGCTCAAGGACAAAGGATGAGAAGAAAGGGTGGTTGTCATGAGTGATCCGAGCTTTCAGAGTGAGCCTGTCGATGAGTTTGAATCACTTTCTGCGGATCGAGCGTGAAGGAAAAGCCGGTGCAAAACATTACGTGGTGCATACGACTGATCCTCGATTTTCACTGGAACTGTCACCGGATCGGGAAGCTCCCGATAAAATGGGCCGTGGTGTGCTCAAGCGCCTCAGGGTCCCCAATTCGTGGACGGGCGATTACTCAAAATACGGAAAGCTGATGGGGAAGGCGCAGGAATTTTTCGCGCAAAGTCTCTCTCCTGAGGAAAGAACGGATAATCGCCTGACCAGCTGAAAGCGTGATTTAGGTCCCCGCGAGGTGAAATCGGAAGAGTGCGTAGAGAGCCTGAGCATTTAACGGACCATCAGCGGTCGCCCGTTCGAAATCAGCTGCATTGAGAAAGGAGGCTTCCTCTGCGCTGAGATCGCCGCTGTCGTCGAAATCGGCGTGCTGGTGCACTTTGGCCATGCTCTCCCTCAGTTCGGAGAAATTGATGCGATTATTATGATTGTGGTCTTCCCAACCGACGATCTCAAGGAGACGGAAAATCGTGTATTCCACTTCATTGATGAAGTCGCCTCGATTGATATCGGCGATAGTGAACAGAGTCCGCCGAAGCTGCATGAACTCATCAATATCAAGTTTGCCATCCCGATTGATGTCAGCCCGTGAGAACGTGTCTTCAGTCTCGGAATCGAAATCGATTTCTACGCCCTCTAGCTGTTGATTGCCGTTCGCATCGGCGGCTTGGAAAAGTGCGAAGGCGTGTTGATCCCATTCTTCTGCGTAGATCGATTTAGATTCGTCGGGATCGAGGAGCTTGAAATCGGACGCCAATTCATCGGCATCCGGTAACGTGGCAGCGAGGCACGAGACGGCACCTATGCAAAATAAGGTAACGATGCGATTAACCCGGTTCATGAGGGAAAAAGGTTAGGAGCGGTTAGCTTTTTTCCAGCTGCGGTAGGCTCGTTGATCGACCGAACTCATCCGCGATTTCTTATCGTTAGCGCGGATTTCAGTAGGCTCTTCCGCGGAGGCTATTTGCGAGCCGATCTTTCCACCGAGCAGTTGCTGGGCGGTGATGTCTGCCGAAGCGAGCTTCATCAGAGCCGGGTTCGACGCGGTCGTCGTCTTGCAACCGGTGAATCCGAGTGTGGCGATGAGCAGGGAGAGAGAAATGAATTTTGTCTTCATGGTGGTATTTGTTGACCAGAGGATAACAAATCCACCACGCCTCGCGCATCGGTAGTATTACTAGAATTTCATCTACGTAGTTTCACCCGACTCACAGCCTTTTCCACGCATAAGCGCAGAGCGAAAAGAGCAGCCCAATCCGAACGGCGCCCTCGAAAGTCAGAACAACCAGCACCCATTTTAAAGCACAGGCGCGACGGATGAGATAGCCGGCAATACTGATTAAAAGCAGGAATAGCCCATGCACACGATTGGTCCGCTCGAAGAGTAAAAGAAACATCCATAACCAGTAAGTCGCCAAAATCGCAGTCCAAAGAAACGCGACCCATTCCCTCGGTCCGATGGCGCGGGGATCACCGCGGCGCTCGATTTGTTTGATCCCGACATAGCGCTCGCAGATTACGAGCTGACCGAGCTCGAAGATCAGAAATAACGGCGCGAGTAGAATCAGTATCTCCACGAGTTCAGTAATTCGGCGGCGAACTATTTCCCCTCATACCAAAACGCTCGCCGCCAGCTATGTTGCTGTAATGCGGTGAGCAAAGCCGGGGACAAATCGGGTAAATCGCTGACTCCGCAGTTAGCCTCGGCTTGCGCAGGATTACGAATGCCGGGGATGACACAGGAGACCGCAGGGTGCGCGAGGACGAACTTGAGCGCGGCCTGTGCCATGGTGTAATCGCTCTCTTTAAGCGTCTCACGGATAGCTTCGACTCTGGTGACGGTGCGACCCAAGCGATCACCTGCGAAATAATTGGCGCGAAAATCTCCCTCAGGAAACACGGTTTCTTGATTAAATTTTCCGGTCAGCGCGCCTTCGTCGAAAGCGACTCGAACAATGACACCAACGCCACATTCCTGAGCCACATGGAGCAACTCGGCCGCGGGTTCCTGTTCGAAAATATTGTAGATAATCTGCACACTATCGATCCAGCCATCACGCATCAGGTCGATGACGCTGTTCTGATCGTGTTCAGGCGAAGATACCCCGATGAGTCCCACTTTGCCTTCCTGCTGCAGTTGGCGGAGGACCTTGAAGGGTGTGGGGTTGCGATTCCAGGCGCGGGTCCAAGTGTGGAGTTGCCAGAGATCGAGTTTATCTGTGTTCAGGCACTCAAGTCGGATGGCGAGGTGATCGCGGAGGTAAGCTTCACTGAAACGATCTTCGGCACGATCATAGGGTGAAGGTGGCCACGCTCCCTCTGAGGGTTGGGTTTTGGTAGCGACAAAAATATTTTCTTCTTTTCCGGCTACTGCCCGCTCGCGCAGGACTTTCGCGATCAGGCGCTCGCTCTTGCCATCGCCATAACCGGCGGCGGTGTCGATGAAGTTGCAGCCCAGATCGAGCGCGCGGTTCAGGGCCGCGAGGGAATCAGCATCGTCTTGCTGTCCCCAGGCGCCACCAATGGCCCAAGCCCCGAAACCGATTTCGGAGCATTGCAGATCTTGTTTTCCAAAGGATCGATATTTCATAAAACGGTCAATTTACCAGCGGTGGGAATGAGGGCCCCAATCGGCATCGTAGTAAGCCGACACATGCGTGCCGGGCGGCACAATTCCATCTACCGCTTGGAGCTCATCAGTGGTGAGTTTGATGTCGATGGCTTTGAGGTTGTCCTCCAGTTGGGCGATCGTGCGTGGCCCGATGATGGAGCTGGTGATACCAGGCTGCTGTATGGTCCAGGCGAGAGCAAATTGGGATAGCGATACACCGCGAGCCTCAGCCAGAGGTATCAATTTCTCGACGACATCGAGAGAACCATCGCGCCACTTAGGAGCGATAAAGGGACTCTTACTCGTATCCGAAAAACGAGAGCCTTCAGGTGCGGGTTGTCCGACGCGGTATTTACCGGTGAGCATGCCACTGGCCAATGGGCTCCAGGGAATCACGGCGAGACCATAAGTCTGGCACATGGGGACCAGCTCACGTTCGATTCGTCGATCGAGGATGTTGTAAGGAGGTTGCTCTGAGATGAATCGATTGAGCTGGAGCTCTTTGGCACACCAAAGCGATTCCATGACTTGCCAAGCTGCAAAGGTGGAGGTGCCGATGTAGCGCACCTTGCCGGCGCGGATTAGATCGTCGAAAGCCCTCAGGGCTTCATCAATCGGCACGTCCGGTTGAGGGCGGTGAATCTGATACAGATCGATTTGATCGGTCTGCAGTCGCCGTAGACTGGCTTCACATTGTTCCACGATATGCCGCCGGGTATTACCCTGCATATTGGGATCATTGGAATCCATGGGGCCGTGAACTTTAGTGCAGAGAAAAACTTGGTCCCGCTTGCCGTTGAGTTTGAGGGCTTCCCCGACGAATTCCTCACTTTTGCCTCGCGAGTAAATGTTGGCGGTGTCGATGCAGTTAAGTCCTCCTTCGAGAGCGCGATCGATGATCGTGCAGGTGTCATCAAGATTAGTTTTTCCACCAAACATCATGCAGCCAAGTGTCAGTGGGCTGACTTTGATGCCGGTGCGTCCGAAATTGCGGTATTCCATCAGTCAGTTATCTCGCGTTTTAAATCGAATGACAACGTCTCAGCGAGCAGTCTCATCATGGAGATCAATCAATGCCTATCCATTTACCGGGATGAGTCGGATAATTTTCCCGGGGCGATTGAGGATCAGGTAAAGCAGCCCATCCGGTCCGCTCGCGACATCGCGGACGCGGCCGATATCTTGCAGGAGAACTTCCTGTTCAGTCACTTGTCCATTCACGATTACCACCCGTCGGAGATGCTGGCCGGCGAGTGCGGTGACGAAGAGATTCCCTTTCCAGCGGGGAAACTTCACGCCGGAGTAAAAATCAATCCCGCACACGGCGGGTGACGGCGTCCAATACACCGCTGGTTGTTCCATCCCCTCCTTGGCGGTGAATTCGGTAATCGGTGTGCCGTTGTAGTTGATGCCGTAGGTGATGATCGGCCATCCGTAATTGCGGGCGCGCCTAATCAGGTTGAGCTCATCGCCTCCGCGGGGCCCGTGTTCGGTGGACCAGAGTTTTCCTGTGCTGGGCTCGAATGCGAGACCCTGCTGATTGCGGTGGCCGTAGCTCCAGATGGAAGGAAGCGCGTTAGGATGGTTTACGAAGGGATTGTCCTCCGGGATACGCCCGTCGTCGTGGAGGCGGTAGACCTTTCCGTTCGGTAGCGCGAGATCTTGGGCCATGTCCTGTCGGCCGCGTTCGCCGTGGGTGAAGAATAGGTAGTTATCCTTGTCGAATGCGATGCGACAACCGAAGTGCACGCGCCCGCCGAGATAGGTGTCGCTGGGCGCCTGCCAGATGGACTGTTCGTCAATCCAACGATGGTCGCGAATCTTGCCTCGCACGATTTTGGTCATGCTGACGGATTTTCCTGACGCGTTCTTGGCGGGATCGCTGTAAGCGAGATACAGCCAACCGTTCTCAGTGTAGCTGGGATGTGGAGCGATCTCGAGCAGGCCTCCTTGGCCGTGATTGGCCACGGTGGGTATACCTGAGATGGGTTTAGGATCGAGTTTACCGTCTTTGACTATCCGGAGGCGCCCGGATTTTTCCGTGACGAGCATTCGGCCGTCGGGAAGCCAACATAGAGACCAAGGGTCGGAGAGTCCTTCAACTACAGTTTCGATTTGAAACTTATGCTCCCGTGATTGATAGAGAGTGCCCCGGGAGTCAGTCGCGCGTGCGGCTTGGTGGCGCGCCTTGGCGTGGGACTCGCGTAGATAGACCACGAGGGCACGGGCTTCAGCTCGGTTGAGAACGCCTTCGAAGGGAGGCATCCCTTTTTCGACCTGCCCCTCCAGGATGGTGCGCACGAGGACAAGCTCATCAGTTGTTCGGACCGTATTTGTGGCGAGCAGGCTGGGGGCGGCACCTCCTTCGAAATTAGTGCCATGACAACTGGCACACATCTCGGAATATAGCTCTGCTACATTGCGAGAAAGTCCAGTGACGGGGGTGAGCATAAGGGTGCAGACAAGAGTCAGCCGGATCATGGATCGGAGATTGCAGGCGGCTCGCTTGAGCAACAACCACGAATGTCGTGCGTTCATAAAAATGGCCACGGGGGTGAGTCCGTGACCATGAAAGGAAGTGTAATGTCGAGTAGTCTTACTTCTCGATCACATAGAATGGCCGGTTGCCGTTTAGCATAAATTGCCCGGTGGTTAAATTGCCGTCGTCGATTTGGTTGTCGATGATTTGGAGCAGGTTGCGGTCCGTGCTCACCCGGTTATTTCTGCCGTTATGGGCAAGTAGGATACCGGCGGTGTAGCGTGTGCCACGGGCTCTTTTCCTATACTGATAGTTGTAGAGACCTCCGATTGGTGTGGATTCCGTCCATCGTGGTCCGAGGGCGTTTTCCATACCCACGGGAACGCGACCTTTGCGAGAATCGCGGGGGAAACGTGAGTTTTCCTGAGCATAGGTATTAAAGGCCTGAGAGTAGGTGCGCAGATCATTGATCAGGACGTTGGCTCTGGCCTTGAGTTGAACGCGGTGCATGGCGGGCATGCCGAGAGCGGCGATGATGCCGATGATGGTCACCACCACCATGATTTCAACTAGGGTGAAGGCTTGGCTAGGGCTGGAGCGAAATGGTTTCATTATGGGTGTGAGTTTGAGGATCATTTGGCGCGAGTGAAGCCATCCGCATTGTAGCTAATATTGTTCGCCCCGTTGAGGATGATAACTCCAATGTCTGCGGTGAAAAGGATGTTGGCTCCGCTCACATCGGTCATGGGGGTGTAGGTGGTCGTGGTTTCTTCGCGGTAAGTATTGTCGCTTCCATCCGTCTCTAGCAATACGACGCGTCGATCATCTTCGATGCGAAGCTCCACCGAGCCATCTACATTCACGAAACGACCGCGGGCTTGCTGATCAATGCGGGCGATCTCGCCGGCGTCAGTAATCGCGGTATAGTCTTTCGGATTGTCGATAGCAGCGGGTTGGTAGGTGAAGTAGGCGGAGGTTCCCACTGCGATCAGGCTCAGGATGAGTAAGAACGTGACAAGGCCCTGGCGCGATGAACCAGGATCGGTGATGACGGGTTCTTCTTTCGCGGGATCTACACTGCCAGCACTCAGCGGGGTGCCTTCAGCTTGATCCAGCCACTCGGGGATCGCGGTCGCGGGAATCGTCTGAAATGCGGCGGTCGAGTCGCCCGTTGCCTGCACATTGAGTTTCCCTTGATGGCTGCGGACCGAGAAACGACCACGACGCCCTGAGAGCAGAATCTCAGGCTCATAGTCGACGAGTTTCACAGGATCAATTGCGGCGAATTTTTCGAGGAGCTCAGTGAGCGCCTCTGCGGTGATGTCGCCGAGGTCTTGATCTTCAAGATGCGCACTGATCTCTGAAAAGTCGGCGGAGATACCACGCAGTTTTACGGGGTGACTGGAGGGGGTTGGGTTCGAGGACATAGAACGAGTGTTTTTGGTTCCGTGGATTCGGGGTGGGGGATCGTCTCTTTGTCAGAGGGTAACTCACGGACGATAGGCGTGTAGTTTCCGCGCAAACTTCGGGTGTCGCAATTTTTTAATCGTAGGGGTGATGCCTTACGTCGGGGCGCTGCGAATCGAAACGAAAACGGCCGCGACGGGTGAGTCGCGGCCGTGAAATATGTGACGCGCTTTGAGACGCATCGGGGGGGATGGGTTTTAATCCAAGCCGATCATACTACCGATAATCGGAGCGAATCGCACGATGAGCCCGGCAAAGACAACCGAGACAATCGAGATCAGCTTGATCAGGATATTCAATGATGGACCGGAGGTGTCCTTGAAGGGATCGCCCACGGTATCACCCACGACAGTCGCTTTATGATCATCAGATCCTTTGCCATAAACGATCGTGTCGGGATTGCCCGCGGCGATCGCTTCATCGGCCCGAGCCACGATGGCTTCACGCACTTCCGCGGGAATCGCATTTCGTGTTTCCCGTTGAGTTGAAATGTCATTGGCCGTGATTTTACCGTAAGATTCGAGCAGCTTCTTGGCATTATCCCAAGCGCCACCGGCATTGGCCATAAAGACTGCTACCGCGAATCCGGAAACCAGACCGCCAGCCAACATGCCCAGCACACCAGCGACCCCGAGGAGGAGGCCGAGCGCAATCGGTGCGACAATCGCGAGGATCGAGGGCACGACCATCTCACGTTGAGCCCCGGCCGTAGAGATCGACACACAGTTCGCGTAGTCAGGATAATCCACCCCCTCATGACTGACCTGTTTAGGCCAGGATTCAGGATCGGCGATGTCTTCTTCGGACATGCCCGAGCCACGGAAGGCTTCGCGCATTTTCCCAAACTGACGTCGGCACTCGCGCATCATTTCATACGCCGCGCGACCGACCGCATTCATGGTCATCGCACAGAAGAGGAAAGTGAGGAGCACGCCGAGGAAGAGCCCGGAAATCACCTTGGGGTTGGTCAGGGTCACATCGTAGTAGCGCATCATTTCGTCGATGGTGGCTTGGCGGGAGGAAACGACATCAAAGGATGTGCCTCCTTCAGGCCATGCGACCACGTAGCGATTGGACTTAAACGCATCGCCGCCAATCGCGCTCACCGGAAGCTGTGCTCCGATGGGGAGTGCCTTGATCGTTTTGCGTGGAAGGTCGTGTGAAGGCAGGAAGAATGCACCGTCAAAGTAGGTTTCGTCATTTTCAAGTTCGCCGGGGAAAACGACCGCGAATTTACCATAGCCTTGATGGACGGCGGTCGCGGTGGTGACTTCGGCGGCCTCTGCTTTACCGTAGCTAATCGCCTGTGTGGTGATCTGCGTTTGCACGATCTGCACATAGGCGGCGAAAAGGGCGAGGGCGGTCAATGCAGCGGAACCGATCGCGAAACCCTTACCGGTGGCGGCAGTCGTGTTACCGAGCGAATCAAGCATATCAGTGCGTTGGCGCACCTGGGGTTCCTGACCGGACATCTCCGCGTTACCACCGGCATTATCAGCGATAGGGCCGTAGGCGTCGGTCGCGAGGGTGATACCCAGTGTCGAGAGCATGCCGACTGCGGCGATACCGACACCGAAGAGACCCATCAGGAAGCTTTCACTGCCACCGGCGAAGAGAAACGCGCCCATGATGGCGACGGTGGTCGTGAGGAGCGAGGCCCAAGTGGACTTCATGCCTTCGGCGACTCCGGCAATGATTACCGTCGCGGGGCCAGTCAGTGCCTGATTGGCGATCGCTTGGGTCGGTGGCTTCTCGTAAGAGGTGTAGTATTCGGTGGCGTAGGCGATCACTAGTCCGGCCGCTAGACCGAAGATAATGGAGCCACCAAGGTGCATCCAGGAGGTGCCCGCTGCTTCAAGCGTCGCGGCGGCATCACCGGAACCGAACAGCGTGTGTAAGACGAAAAATGCGCCGATTACGATGAGCACCGACGCGATGTAAACACCGGCATGGAGACTCTTGAGGAGTTGGGCGAAGGAAGCATTTTCCTTGGTGCGCACCGCAAAGATACCGATGACCGAGCAAAGGATGCCCAGACCGGCGAGCGCGATCGGAGTGGCGGCCAGCTTACCCGCAAAGGCCGCTGCTTCGGCGGTCACCCCGAGCAGCGAAATCGCTGCGGCGACACCGAGTGCGAGCGTAGCAAGAATCGAACCGTAGTAGGATTCGTAGAGATCGGCACCCATACCGGCGACGTCGCCGACATTATCACCGACGTTATCCGCGATGGTCGCAGGGTTGCGTGCATCATCTTCGGGAATGCCCGCTTCGACTTTACCGACGAGATCGGCGCCAACATCAGCCGCCTTGGTGTAAATACCACCACCCACACGAGCGAAGAGAGCTTGGGTCGAAGCACCCATCCCGAATGAGAGCATGACGGTGGTCATTTCCGCGAGTCGCTCAGCGGGACCGCCGGTGAGTCCGAAGAAATCACCATGGCTGTTCAGCATGTAGAACCAGAAAGATATATCGAGCAGGGCAAAACCGACAACGTTCAGACCCATGACTGCGCCAGAACGGAAGGCGACGATGAGCCCTTCATTGAGTGATTGTTTTGCAGCATGTGTGGTTCGAGCCGAGGCGTTGGTCGCCATCTTCATGCCGAACCATCCGGTGAGACCGGAGAGTAGACCGGCGAGTGGCACACCCAACATCGTGAGTTTGGGTTGCAATCCCAACCAGGCGAGCAGGCCGAGAAACACGATCAGCACGATGAAGACACCGAAAACGACGCGGTATTGTCGCTTCAGGTAAGCGATGGCTCCATCGCGCACCGCTTGGGCGATACGAACCATTTCGGGATCGCCCTCCGAGCGTTTCATGACCGAGGCGCTGAATACGCGCGCCATCAGCAGGGCGATGATTCCAGCGACCGGAGCCAGCCAGAATAGTGAAGGGATATCAGACATAGTGGCCATGGGCCACACTACGGATACATTCATAGGGTATTATCAGGGTTTAAGAACTAAACGATTGAAGGCCGGAAGGCTAAAACTCCTAGAGGGGATGGCCAGTGGTTTCTTTCGGATGAATCAGTCAGAAGGTTAAGTTTAACTAGAGCGGTGCCGGAGCGTTGTCGCTAATATGCCGGAAGAGCAGCGGGTAGTGGGTAGAGAGCAGTGAATGGTGAAAGGTGAAGGGCTGTTGGTTTTACGGTGAAACTGACGGACCGGGAACTTATGAAGGGGTAGGAGCGGTTTTATGCCGCGACTCATGGAATAAAGAAGGCTGGTAGGGATTCTTGTGAATGGGATTTTACTCGTCCTTCGATTCGTCGCGGTCGTCGCGAGACCGAAATGAATAGAGCCGATCGCCTAAAGCCTTCCGCTGAACGCTTATTTCGTGACGCAGTATTGCCACGCATGAGATTTTCCACCCATCGTCTGATTACCCATGTATCATCTACGCTTTCGCCAAGTTCATCTCGACTTCCACACCAGTGGCCTGATTCCCGGCATCGGAGAGAAGTTTAATAAACGCCAGTTTCAGGAAGCTCTGAAGGTGGGACATATCGATTCGATCACGCTGTTTTCGAAGTGCCATCACGGATACAGCTACCACCCGACCAAGGTGGGGCAGCAGCATCCGCATTTGAAAACGGATTTGCTCGCACGTCAGATTGAGGCGTGTCGCGAGATCGATGTGCGATGCCCTATCTACATCAGTGCAGGGCTCGATGAGCTGGCGGCTTTTGCGAACCCCAATTGGGTCGTGAAAAAGAAGGATGGCACGATCTATAATCCACTTGATGTGGGATGGTTTGAACGCCGCATGCGGTTTAATTCTCCCTATCTCGACTACCTTTGTGCTCAGACGAAAGAGGTGGTGGAGCGTTGGCCGGACAACGATGGGATTTTCTTCGATATTATCGCAACCCAACGTGATTACAGCGAGGATGCTCTGCAGGAAATGATAAAGCTCGGTTACGATCCCGAGGATGATGATCAGGTCGAAACCTACGCGGAAAAGATCATGCTTCGCTATATGAAAGCGGTGAACAAGGTGGTCCGCGCTAAACGAAAAGATGCCCCCGTGTTTCACAATGCCGGGCATATTCCGATCGGCGCGCGCAAGACCCTTGCGCACAATTCTCATCTCGAACTCGAGTCGCTGCCCACTGGTGGTTGGGGTTACGATCACTTCCCTATGTCGGCCCGCTATGCGATTACGCAGAAGCAGGATTTCCTCGGGATGACCGGTAAGTTTCACAATACGTGGGGCGAATTTGGCGGATTTAAACGCCCCGAGGCCCTGCGTTATGAATGTGGCGCCATGCTGGCCTACGGCGCGAAATGCAGCGTGGGCGATCAACTTCATCCCAATGGTGAGATGAACTTGGACACCTATCGCATCCTCGGTGAAGCCTACGCCGAAGTGGAGCAAAAGGAGCCTTGGTGTGACTATGTTAAACCGGTGGCGAAGATCGCGCTCGTGAGTTGCGAACAAGATCAAACTCGCTGGCGTGCGGGGCACTTGCAGCGCAATTACGGTGATGAAGGCGTGGGTCGCATGCTGCTGGAATTGCATCAACCTTTTGTGATCCTCGATGAACAGAGTGCGTGGACGGGATTCGAACTCGTGGTTCTGCCCGATGGTTTCGTGATGACTCCGGCCAACGCGGCCAAAGCAAAAAAGTATCTCGCGTCAGGCGGAATGATTGTCGGTGCGGGTTCGGCTCTGCTCAATGAAGACCAAAGTGAATTCGCGATTGATCCTGGAGCCAAGTTACTCGGCCGTTCTGTCAACGATCCTGACTACCTGGTCGCCACGTCACGCACGCCAAAGATCGCCGTGAAATCTGGTATCGTGATCAAAGGCGGGGCATACGAAATCAAGCCCACCAAGGGCAAGGTTCTCGCCGAGCGAAAAGAGACTTACTTCAACCGCACCTGGCGGCACTACTGCTCGCATCAGCATGCGCCTGATTCGCCGAAAAAGGTTTCCCCGGCGGCGGTGATTGGAAAGCAGATTGCGTATTTCGCGCACAACTTGTTCTCCGCTTACCGCACTTATGGCCAGCCGCTCTACCGGGACTTTTTTGAAGCAGCCCTGCGCGAGCTATTTGCGGGCAAGCTACCCGTGGAAACAAATCTGCCGACTGGTGGCCGCATCAATGTCATGGAGCAAAAGAAGGAACGTCGTTACGTCGCTCATTTACTTTACGCACCGACGAGTGTGCGCGGAGAGTTTAACGGACAGAATGTTGAAATCATCGAAGACCTCGTGCCATTGCATAATACCTCGGTAAAACTACGCGTGGCGCGTGCGGTTAAATCTGTGAAACTCGTGCCAGGTGGCCAGGCTATCGACTTTTCCACCCAAGCCGGATTGGTTGAATTCGATGTCCCGGAGTTTACCGCGCACCAAATGATCGAGCTGAAATATTGATCGGAAACGACGGGCACCCTAATCATTAATTAAAACTGACGCATCACGCGTCCCGATTCTGCCTCATACCCCATGAAAATTACCGGTATCGAAACGAAGGTCTGCCACGCCCGGATGCGCAATTGGGTGTTCGTCAAGATCACTACCGATCAACCGGGATTAGTGGGGTGGGGCGAAGCGACTCTCGAATGGCACACGCGCGCGGTGGTGGGTGCGATTGAGGATCTGAGCGTGCTGCTGATTGGCGAAGACCCGCGCCGGATTGAACACCTCTGGCAGACGATGTATCGGCAACATTTCTGGCATGGCAACGGTGCGGTGCGCGGCACGGCGATTGCCGGGATCGACCTCGCGCTATGGGATATTCTGGGTAAAGCGCTCGGGGTGCCCTGTCATCAATTGTTCGGCGGTCGCGTGCGCGATTACATCCGCCTTTACTGCCATCTTGGCGGTGGGAAAATGGAGGACTTTTACGAGACTTCCACTGATGAAGCGAAACGCTTTGGCGATCTTGCGCTCCAAGCAGTCGAGCAAGGCTACACGGCGTTTAAATCCATGCCGGTGCCGGAAGCCATGATGATCGAAGGCAATCGGCCCGTGAAGGCAGCGGAATCCTGTGTCGCCGCGATGCGGGAAGCAGTGGGCGACGACATTGACATCATGGTCGATTGTCACGCGCGACCTTCGCCGCAGATGGGGTTGATTTTCGCCAAAGCATTGGAACCGTTTAACCTTTATTTTTTTGAAGAGCCTTGCTGGCCGGAGCACATGGATGGCATCGCCGCGGTCGCGCGCGCGGTGAAAACTCCTATCGCCACCGGCGAGCGTCTTTGCTCACAGTTCGCTTTTAAAGAACTCCTCGAAAAGCGCGCCGCGAGCATCATTCAGCCCGACATCACGCACTGCGGCGGCCTCTCCGAAGTGCGTCGGATTGCCGGCATGGCCAACGCTTACGGAGTCGCGGTCGCGCCGCATAATCCGCAAGGTCCCGTGAGCACGGCTGCCTCGATCGAGTTTGGCTTTGCCACCCCGAATTATCTGATCTGCGAAGCCGTTCACCAAGATGTGCCGTGGCGCGATGATATCGTGAGCTGGGGTTTTCGTGTCGAACCGAAAGGACGTCAGGTTTATCCGAGCGAACGTCCCGGCCTTGGCGTCGAAATCAACGAAGCCGAAATCGACAAACATCCTTTCAAACAAGAACTCCCTCAGCGCAGTTATGCCGCCGATGGTTCGGTGGTGGATTGGTAATCTACATCGTAGCCGCATTGGAGCCCGCAACAATGTGGAGGCGTTGCGAGAGGTAACGTCCAGTTCCGCTATTTTTTAACCACTGACGGAGCGCGAGAGCGCGTAGATGGCGCGACCATATGGTCGCGCCCTGAAGCGAAGCGCAGGGGTGACTGATGCGGGTGCCCTTCAGGGCAGGGATAAGAACATCGCACAGATACGATCGGGATAAAGTCACTGAGAGGCAGAGGGTAGGGGATTGGAAATCCTGTATTTATCTGTGAAATCTGTGGTCAAGAACGTTTGGTCAGGGTTCTTCGGATCGCCTTCTGTTGTGGTCCTGTTTCCTCTTAGTCCGAGTTCTCTCAGCTATTCATTAGCGTCCGTCAGCGAAGATCAGCGGTTTAGCTCATGTTCCTTTGCTTTGTTGCTTGCAGAGATTTTCATTTGTCCTCGGGCCGGATTGAGCAAACCATGCGACTTGCAGGTTAATTATGAACGATACTCCACAGTTTGATGAAACCCCACGACCTGCGATCCGCTTGCCGGACTTGTCGGGCCGCGTTGCTTTAGTAACGGGCACGAGCCTGGGAATCGGTCGCGCGACCGCCGAAGCGTTACTTGAGAATGGCGCGATCGTGCACGGGCTCGACTTCGCTGATGCGACACTTGATCACCAAAACTTCACGGCTCACAACTGTGATTTACGCGATCCCGCTGCGCTCAAAACATGTGTCGCTGCGTGTGGCGAATCGGCAGGCCATCTTGATTATGTCGTGAATATCGCGGGAGTGGATACGAAGGTCTCTCTTGACGAGGGCGACGCAGATTCGTGGCAGAAGATTATCGATATCAACCTGCGCGCTTACTACCTGGTCTTGCACGAAAGCGTGGCTTGGTTGCGTCGTGGCAAAGGACGTTCGGTCGTCAACGTCTCTTCGATTAATCCGCAGCTCGGTGTGCCGAAACGATCCATTTATTCGACGAGCAAAGCGGGTATTCTTGGCCTCACCACCGGTCTGGCGCGCGAGCTGGGATGCGACGGTATTCGCATCAATGCGGTGACTCCGGGCTGGGTGTTTACTGAAGCGCAGAGCGCGGAATATTTCGAAGGTGAACCAGCTGAAAAAAACCTAAACTATCTCGGGGAAGTGCAGTCGATTGCGGTGAAGATCACCCCGTCCGATATCGCCAATCACGTCCTGTTTTTCCTGAGCGATGTCAGCCGCGCCTCCACCGGTTCCAATATCGTCGCCGATGCCGGTTGGACACTGCAATAAGTAGTTAGAAGCGGCTTTATGCCGCGATTTTGGAGGGTCGAGCTCCCGCGAGACCTAACTTACTCGCTTTTACTTTCACCCTTCATCCTTCACCTTTCTCACCTCCTAAATCCATGCCTACACCTCAACTTCTCGTTAACCGTTCCTGCGAACTCTCTGAAAATCCATTTTGGGATACCGATGCCCAGCGCTTCCTCTGGACTAATATCACCGGAGGAGCGATCTGGAGTCACGATCCTGCTAACGATAAGACCACGCAAATTTATGACGGCCCAAATGTCGGAGGTTTTACGCAAGAGGTCGATGGCTCGCTCCTCTTGTTTCGCACGAGCGATGTGGTGAAGTTGGCCGCCGACGGCTCGCTGAGCGAAGTCGCGAAATTTTCCGAACCGGGCGATTCCCGTTTCAACGATGTGATCGCCGATCCACGCGGACGCGTCTTTGCCGGAACCGTCGGCAACGAACCGACAACCGGCGGAGTTTATCGTTACGATCCCGATGGCTCTGTCCGGCGCGTAATCACCGGCACCGGCTGTTCCAACGGTATGGCATTCACGGCTGATCGCACAAAATTCTATTGGACCTGCTCTACTCGAAAACAGATCTACATTTACGATTACGACGAAGCCTCCGGTGATCTCTCTAATGAGAAACTATGGTATCAAGCCGATGAGGCCGAAGGGATCACCGACGGATTAACGATCGACCTCGACGACAATATCTGGAGCGCACGTTGGGATGGCTACCGGCTTCGTAAGCACGATGCGAAAGACGGCCAAGTGTCAGCAGAAATCAAGTTCCCCGTTGCGAAAGTCAGTTCGGTTATCTTTGGCGGTTCTGATTTCGACACGATGTATCTGACCACCGCCGGTGGCGACGGAAAGGAATCACTCGATGGAGCCATCTTCACCGTGCGAGTGCCCTATGTAAAAGGCCGCGCCGAATTCCGCTCCCGACTGACGGGGTGAAATTAAGTAAGAAGTAAGAATGTAGAAGTAGGAGGTAGGGCGTGATCGCTGGTCGCAGGTAGGGCGAACCATCCCGGTGAGCCGCGCCAGTCCCCTTGCGCGTGAGCATTATTTAGTAAGTGGGCTTGCCGCGCCGTAGGCTTGGCGAAGGCGTCTGTTACCTCCTGCAAATAATAATCCCATCACCTGAACGCATCTTGCTTAATTCCGAATCCCCTCCGCGGACTCCGCGCCCTTAGCGTTTAAATGAAACCAACTCCGGAACTTAGTTTCATGCTTTTCATTGTTTCCTAGAAGATGGAGCGGATTGTCTTCAATACGCTATTAGAGTATCCGCCTATCAGCTGTTTATACCTTCGCTCTCTTGGCGTCCTTTGCGGTAGTTAAAACCTACCTCCTGCATTCATCTTTTTTACTTCTTATTTCCTCCCATGCGCTTCGCCGTCATCAACGATCTCCACGCTCACTTTGACCCCGGATCTAAGGCTACGGGTTATCCCGGTGCCAACCAGCGAGCCGAATGGATGTTGTCCCAATTCGAAGAGGGTGGAGCGCACGCTGACGTCGATTTCGTGATCCTCGCCGGAGACATGATCCACGGTGAAAACCTCGAATCAATCACGACTGAATTGGCGGCTTTCAGAAAACGCTTGGATCAACTCGTCGTGCCCTACTACCCGGTGTGCGGCAACCATGAGATTCAACAGGCGGAGGGTAATCCCGCCTACGAGAAACCGTATCGCGATGCTTTTGGAGATGATCGCTTTGACTACGTGATCCCAGCTGGTCCCGTTGAGATTGTCGTGCTTAATAATGCCGGCACCTTTCATGTCACCAAAGAGCGCAGAGAAGAACGGCATCTCGCGCTCAAGCGCATGCTCGAGACGCGACCTGAGGTCCCGAAGATCCTCGTCTGTCATGTTCCTTTAGTTTGTGTCCGCGATCATGACGTTTTGGCGGAAAGCTTTGGGTTTATCTCTTACCGCTGCTTAGATCGTGAACTACTTGATTTGATCGAAGCTCCCGGATCGTCCGTGAAATTAGCAATCTCAGGACACCTTCACCTCACAGGCATGACTGAACGCAAAGGGATCAAGCACCTCGCCACGGCGGGCACCGCTTCCTTTCCGCATGACTATGCCCTGGTCGAGATCACGAACGACGAAATCCAAGTCGAAGTCCGCAATCTCCCGGAGAATTTCCACGAACCAGCTTCCAATATTCACGGTCCGCCACGTTATGCGCAGGGGTATACTGATTCGCAGCACCTGACGCCTTCTCTCTATCTCAGTGGTCATGATGATGAGCGCCGATTCTTGGTCGCGTTGTAGAGGGTCTTGGGTTTTTTGACTTAGTGATATCTCAATGAGTAGTCCATCAAATGCGTCCCTCTCTGAATTCCTCAATCAACCGGTCTCCCGCGAAGCGAAGGAAAAGCTGCTTCAGCAACGTGGCTTAGTCGTTTGGATCTATGGGCTGTCTGGTTCGGGCAAGTCCACGCTGGCAACGGCCCTGGAGCACCGCTTGCACGCTGAGGGTCGATTTACATCCGTGCTCGATGGTGACATTGTGCGCGCCGGTTTAAATCAAGGCTTGGGCTTTTCTGTTGAAGATCGGTTGGAAAATATTCGAAGGGTGGCTGAGGTGGCTAAGTTACAATGCCAGGCAGGTCTAATCTCGATTTGCTCCTTCATCACGCCAGCTCGCGCCATGCGTGAGCTGGCCCGGAAAATCATCGGGCCGGATGATTTCCGGGAAGTTTATCTGCAATGCTCCTTCGAAGCGTGCGCGCGCCGGGATGTGAAAGGGCTTTATGCTCAGGCTCAAGCCGGTGATTTGAAGCAATTTAGCGGCAAAGACTCGATTTTCGATCAACCCGATTCCGCCGAACTCGTTCTCGATACGGAAAACCAATCGATCGATGATTCCCTGAGCAGTCTGTATCAGTTGGTGGCCTCGCGGATTCAACCGGCAGGCTAGGAGTCAGAGCGTGGGGCCCGCCGTCGCCCAGTCTTCGCGCGTGGCTACGGCGGACACGGCGGACTATGACGCGGCAAGCAGGACTTTTTTAGCCACAGATCTCGCAGATACGAACCGGATAAAGACGGATTTGGAGATGGGAGATCGAAGTTCGGGGTATCTCATCCTGTATTCATCTGCGGAATCTGTGGTGAAAAAATCTGGGATTGGGTTCGTAGGACCGCGGATAAGAATAGGAGATCGGGGTATGGAATCCTGTTTTCATCCGAGTAATCCGTGGTAAAACTCCGGTAATATTTGCAAGGAAAGGGATGCATCGCTCGCGCGAAATCTCCGTAGCATATTGATTCTTTCTTCGACCTTTCTCGCGCCCTAAGCTTGCCCGAACGGGTTACCTTCCTCTTGCCCTGCGACGCCTTACTAGAGGCATGGATCGCTCCTTCATTTTTCAATCTTCACCCCTCCCTTTTACCCTGTGACTTGTCCGTCGTAGCATTGTGCGAAGTCGGAAGCCATGCGCGAAGCATGTGTCTTCCTTCTAACTGCTTAACCGCCCTTCGCGCCCTTCCCATCTTCGCATCTTCGCGTTAAACCCCATCCTGCCTCGCGGCTCCACCATAGTTCCCAGCTTCAGCCCTCCGGCTGCCGTCTCACTGTTTAACCGTCCTACGGTCCCACCGTCCTACCGTCTACCGATGCGTTCTCAGCCGAATCGCGATTACGTGAGTAATGACGATATCCAGACACCACTGGCTCTGGCCCGACGTTTGGTTGCCCACTTCCAGCCTTCTGGCCGTATCTTAGAACCCTGCTGTGGAAACGGTAGCTTCCTCCGAGCTCTGCGGGAGCACGTTCGGCTAAATTCGTGTTCATTAGTGTCCATTCGTGGTTCAAAGCAGTCTCCCCAGCTCAAAGCTCGTAGCTCCGTGCTCGGCGCTACATCCGTCCAATGGACGGAAATCAAACGCGGCCGCGACTTCTTCGAATGGGATCAGCCCGTTGATTGGATCGTGACCAATCCGCCCTGGAGTCAGATCCGGGACTTTCTGTGTCATGCGATGGAGATGGCCGATCACGTTGTCTTTCTCTTCACGATCAACCACCTTTGGACGAGGGCGCGCTTACGCGACATCCATAATGCTGATTTCGGGATCAGAGAAATCGTCCTGGTCGACATGCCAAAAACTTTTCCTCAGAGCGGGTTTCAATTAGGGGCCGTTCATCTCCAGTATGGTTGGAAAGGGAAAATCACGCTGAGCGAGCTATGAGTTCTGAGCTAGTAGCTCGGAGCCTTCAGCTTACAGCTTAGACCTCTCATTCACGCTAATGCGCCTGCGGATCACCCTCGCCGAGCTTACTCTGCATAAGTGTAGATTAGCGAAAATTAGCGGTTAAAATACCCAAAACTAACAATTATCGGCCAGACCCATTAACCATCTGCCTTTCCTCCTACAGCTTTTTGCTAATAGCTCCCAGCTCACAGCTACCAACCACTATTGACGCGACTCGCAAACATACATATACATCAATGTATGAAGACTATCACAATTAATGTAAGCGAACCGGTTTATACTGATTTTAAGCGTCATGCGGAGCAAAATGACCGACCTACTTCAGAACTTATTCGCGAGGCGATGGAAGCTTATCGCGAAGCGCGGATTCGTCCGATTCGAAGTCTACGGGAATCACGACCCGCCTCGGTTCAATCCGTCTTGCAACCGTGGGGCGCTCGCGAAGAATTGTTGAACGATTTTATGGAGCGCGATGCACGGGATTGATACGACCTTTCTGGTGCAGATTGAGTTACGCGAATCTCCGGGGCACGCGGCGGGACGAGCTTGGTTGGATCGCCGACTGGATGAGGAGGGGACGAATCCCTGGCTGGCGCTCGCCCCGCAGGTGCTCACGGAGTTCATCCATGTCGTCACCGACCCCCGTCGATTTTCACACCCCTTGAGTATGGCCGAGGCGGTGGATCGCGCCCAATTGTGGTGGGAAGCCGGCGAGGTGAAGACGGTTTTCCCGACGGTGGAGTCAGCCCGCCTCACGTTGCAATGGCTTCGTGATCATCGTCTGGGTCGCAAGCGGCTCCTCGATACGCAACTCGCCGCGACCTATTTCGCTGCAGAGGTCACCAGTTTACTGACCAGTAATCCGGCTGATTTCGAGTGCTTCGGGGTCTTCAGTTTTGTTTCCCTGACCGCTTAAGGAATCAACGGATGTGCGCTGATAATCGCTAATCAAACGTGTAGGCGGTCTGCTTGCAGACGCATCTGTCCGTGCCGCTCGGTTCGATGATCGCCTCTGCTTTCTCAATTATCTCCTGTAAGGTCGGATTCCCTCCGAGGCTCAGAGTCTCCGTGGCTAATTATGGAGAATCCCAGAGAGGCGGAGCCCCATCTTAAAATCAACAATTATCGGCCTGACCCCCTGATCTGGAGGCATCAAACGAGGGTCAATGGATTCCAAACCTTTGCGAAACCCAGATCCTGAAAATCACGGAGGTTGGCCGTGGCAAATTCCGTGACCCCGTAAGCCAATAGCGTGCGGGCCAATCGCACGTCGATGATGCGTCGCCGGGGAAAATCGGGTTCGGCGGCATCCTGCCACACGGTTGCCATGACCTCCGCATGTTCCGCCAGAGCCCAACGGGGATGAGCGCGAAACCATTGGCATTCCGCCACCGCCTCCGCGGCACTCAACGGTGTGGCCATAATTGC
The DNA here is from genome assembly GCA_034669935.1 of Cephaloticoccus sp. Lineage (GTDB taxonomy): Bacteria > Verrucomicrobiota > Verrucomicrobiia > Opitutales > Opitutaceae > Cephaloticoccus. Next base: position 96,393 of record JAXMOJ010000008.1, on the reverse strand, counting down.
CGGGTTACGCAGGGCGAGGTAAAATTCTACCAACACTAATTCGGCAATCACCACATCGGGATTTTCCGCTAGGCTTTGCAGAAACGCCCGGGCGGGTTCATGCCAAGGGTTGGCTTCCACCCGGGCATAAATCAGTAAATTAGTGTCCAAACTGATCATCACAGGCGGGCTTCGGTGTCTGCAAGCATGGCATCACGCAGTGCGCCGGGATCACTCACCAACAACCGGTTCTTTAGGGCGGGCGGCAGGCCAACCGAATCGGAAGTCTGTTTGCAAGGCGGATACGCTCGAACCACCGATTCAGCACCGCGTCGGATGACTTCCGCCATGCTCCAATCCTGCTGCCGCGCCACGCGCTGCACGTCGCGATACAAGGGATCGGGCAATTGGATTTGCGTTCTAATCATGAGACGCTTATTAAGCGCTTACAGATTGATGTCAATAGGGTCGGGAGCGATGAGTTGCGAGCTATTAGCTCGGAGTGGGTAGTTATGTGGTTTACAGGTGGGACGACCTCCGCGTCGTCCGGTTCGAGCAGCGCTGTTTAGTCACGCCAAGCCGCAATCAGTGGATCAGACATGCAAGTTAGCAACCGCAGCCTCGGCTCGCCACGCTATAGCTCCTCCCGGAGCGACGGCGGGGCACCCCTCCTTCTTGCCCTGCGACTTGTCCGTCGTAGCATTGTGCGAAGTCGGAAGCCTTGCGCGAAGCATGGGTCAACATTCTACCCTGTTTTAATCCGGTATTCATCTGCGACATCTGTGGTTAATAGGTTTGGAGGGTTGGCTGGTAGGGCGTGACCGCTGGGCGCGCCGGTGGTTAAAGGGAATGGTTACGGATTCTGCCTGAGAAAAATCAACAATTATCGGCCTGACCCCTTTATGCTTGGGCTGTATACTTGCTCGTGGATCGTAATCCGGTTTTGATCTGCGTGATCTGTGGTTAAAATTCTGGGATCGATACAGGCCGGATGGGCAGTTACAACGGTGAAGTGGTCTGACGGTGGGCGCGCTCGTCCCTGTGTGCGTAGATTAGTGGTTAAAGTGCCTTTTTAGTTTTTAGTTCATTTTGAATTGAATTCGCTATCCGATTACTACTGCATGTCGCGATCAGCGCGTCATCCACAGTATCCTCGTTCCCACCTGTCCTCCGTAGCGTTGGCAAAGGAGGAGCTCCAAGCTCCTCGCTGGTGTTGCCCGGCTCCCGGCCGGCAGACTCCGTCGCCTTCGAGTCCGAAATGGTGGCGTTTTTTGTGGATGCGGCGGAATTGCTAGGGGTGCCCAAGTCGGTGGCGGCAATTTACGGAATCGTCTTCGCCTCGCCGGCGGCGCTGAGCTTCAGTGAAATTGAAGAGCGTTTGGCTATCTCGAAGGGCTCGGTCAGCCAAGGCCTCCGCGTCCTCCGCGATGTCGGCGCGATCAAGGTAGCGAATGAAGAATCACCAAACTCTGATCTGCAAAACCAGCATTCCGAACCCCAAGCTCCGAACTCCCACCTGTCCGCCGTAGTCTTGGCGAAGGAGGGGCTCCTATCTCCAAAATCGGTCCGCACGGCCAAGGGCCGCGACCGATTTGAGCCCGACATGGAGTTGCGCAAGCTGATCAAGCATTTCCTGGAATCACGTTTGCAGTCCCAACTCGAATCGAGCCGAGGACGTTTGCAGCAACTCGAAGCGAAGATCCCTAGCGCAAATGCGGAGCAGGCAAAAACGCTTCGTGATCGCACCAAATACCTCTCCAGTTGGAATAAGAAAGCCCGGGCCCTCATGCCCATAGCTAAGACGTTTTTGAAACTTTCCTAGCTACTAGTCCCTAGCACCTAGCTGCTAGTATCGAGCCATGCTCGAAGTTCGCCCAGTTCAACATCCGCTCAGTTGTCTCTTTGCCAAAGACGCGACGGGGCGCAGCTCGGAGTTTTTAACCACAGCTCCGTTTCCAGTCGTTCCAGCTTTCCATATTCAACTCCTATCCTGCTTGCCGCGCCACAGACCGCGACGGCGGGCTTCGTGATTCTCTATTTTTTTCGTGAAAAAAATATTCGGGACAGATGGTGTGCGCGGCACGGCCAATATCGAACCGATCACAGCTGAGACCGCGCTTAAGCTGGGACGGGCGGCGGCGCATGTGTTTCTATCGCAATCGGATCAGTCGCGGGGCGGTGGACGGCATAAGATTGTGATCGGCAAGGATACGCGTCTGTCGGGTTACATGTTGGAAAACGCCATCGCGGCGGGTGTCCTCTCCATGGGCGTGGACGTGCTACTGGTGGGCCCCCTGCCGACTCCGGGCATCGCCTATATGACCCGCAGTTTGCGGGCCGACGCGGGGATCGTCATTACGGCGTCGCACAATCCCTACGAGGACAATGGGATTAAGTTTTTCGGGGCCGACGGTTTTAAATTGGACGATCCAATCGAGCGACGCATTGAGGAGCTGGTTTTCAGTGGCGAGATCGATGCGATTCGTCCCACGGCGGCCGCGATTGGGAAGGCGCACCGGATCGATGATGCCCTCGGTCGCTACATCGAGTATGCCAAAGTCTCCTTTCCCCGCGGCCTGACACTCGAAGGTCTCAAGATCGTGGTCGATTGCGGTCACGGGGCTGCCTATAAGGCGACCCCCTGCGCGTTGCGGGAACTGGGCGCGGAAGTGACGGTTTTCGGCAATCAGCCGACGGGGAAAAATATCAATCTGGACTGCGGTTCGATGTATCCGGAAGTGATTTGTGCGAAAGTTAAAGAACTCGGGGCGGACATCGGGATCGCGCATGATGGCGATGCGGATCGTTTAATGCTCTGCGATGAAAACGGCGAACTACTCGATGGCGACGACATCATGGCGATTGCCGCGCTCGATTTGTTGGCTCAAGGCAAACTGGCGAAGAGCACCATGGTCGCCACGGTGATGAGCAATGCGGGGCTGGATATCGCGATCAAAGGAGCTGGAGGGCGGATCGTGCGCACGGGTGTCGGAGACAAGCTCGTGATCGAAGAGATGCTGCGTTCGGACTACAATTTTGTCGGGGAAGCGAGCGGTCATTTGATCTTTCGGGATCACTCCAGCACCGGAGACGGCCTCGTCGCCGCGCTGCAAATTCTGAGCATCATGAAAAGTCGGGGCTTACCGCTATCGGCCCTGCGCCAATGCTGGAGCCGCCTCCCGCAGTTAGTCACCAATCACAAAGTGCAGGTGAAAACGCCTTTCGCAGAACTGCCGGCAGTGCTCGCCTTGGTCGCCGAAGCCGAAGCCGTTCCCATCCGCAAGGCGGGCGGGTATTGTTGAGGTATTCAGGAACTGAGCCCAAGGTGCACCTTTTGCTGGAAGTTAATAAGATGGATGAGTTGCAGCATTGGTCGGGTCGTATCATTGAACAGTTAAGGTCACTGATCGGCGCTTAAAAGATAGTTCCTTCATACCTGTGTATTGTTCCTTCATCGCCCATGGGGCACCCATTTCAGTCACCCATTCGCTTCGCTTCAGGGCGCGACCTGCGGTCGCACCATCTTCGCACTGCCGTGCTACGTCCGGAACCGAACCCAAAGTGCGATTGCTTCTGGAAGGCAATGATATGGCTGAATTGCAGCGCTGGTCTGATCTTATTATCGATAAGTTGAGTTCGCTTATTGGTGTATAACGAATGAAATAAGCGATCAACGTATGGCGATTCAATGGGAATGAATAGTTTAGCAAAATTATTTAATTGCTTTAATGAAAGTAACATAAGGTATGTCGTGTTGAGAGGTTACTTCCCTCCAGAGATGCTCCATCTTGAAGAGGATATTGATATATTTATATCTAAATCTGACAGGGGGAGCGTTTCGAGGATGCTTGCGGCCATGGGCTGCGGCGCCGGGGTTTATGGTATTGGTCCAGATCGTGAGGTCTGGCGGATATGGAATCCCGAAGGGCTTAAAATGTACAAGCTTGATGTTCAGTATAAGCTACACTTTGATAATTTCCGCCTTCAGCTCAGCGGTCATTCGGAATCGAGAATATTTTCAGAGAGAGTGCTTGTTGAAGGGTATTTCGTTCCGAATGACCTTCATGCGTTGGCTTTATTGGCGCTACACGTAGTCTATGATAAAGGTGGAATTGTTGCGGATAAGCATAAGATTCTGATTATGGAATTGAAACGACGTGTTTACCAAGACACGGCCTCTGTGTCCTCTCTGGACGCTGATATCATATTGGCAGCGAAGAAACATTGCTTGGTGATGAAATCATCAGGTTATATAAAAGGTCAGAGACTTGCTTTGAAAATCTGTAACAGGATTAGCGCCGAACTCTACCGACGGGTTAGATGGCTTAAGGAGGTTGCAGGCATCGGGAATGCGGTATCAATATGTTTTGTCGGACCTGATGGGTCAGGTAAGACTACTTTGTCGGAGAAGCTTAGCGCAACTCTGTCTGGCGTGGTAGTGCGTCGCCTATATTTAGGTGGAGAGCGTGAGTATTGGAAAATATGCAAAGTGATTGAGGTTCAAAAGCGCAAATACGAAAAAGAATATGCAGTAAGCAAAAAATTACTTTCATATTGCGGAAGTCGATTCTATGATTGTCTGGCTCAATTAATATACCCAATAAATGCGCGAGCTGAAATTCTAAAGAAAAAGCGAGGCGCGGGGGTGCTGCTAATGGATCGTCATCCGTTGTATGACCTTTATGCAGCTTCGAGGAGGCTTCGTGGAGTTAAGAAATTATATGTCCAAGTTCTCTGCTTTTATAATCTGCTTGTTTTGAGCCGGCCTGACTGCTTGATAATTTGCAGCGGTAACTCGGAGGTGATCTGGATGCGTAAGCGCGAGATGGATATCAAGACTCAAATATCAAATCAGAATGCCTACGAGCGACTTTATAATATCGGTGCCCGGCGGACAGTAATTATTGATACAACGAAGAAAATTGAAGAAAGTATCAGAGAGTTGGGAGACTTCATTTTTAATTCCCGTAGAACGCGATCGGTAAAGCTATTCTATAAAAAGTAGCAGCTATGAAGACTAATATTAGGGTTGGGCTATTTAGATATGTAGTTTTGTGCATCTCCCGTGGGCTTGATTCAGGAGCATGTTCTATAATAAAAGAGGTAGATTGCAGTATTAAGGTCAAATCTTTTAAGGATGGTGATACGGCCAGGTATATTTTTATAAAATATATACGTGATCTGCTTTTTTGGTGGCCAAGAGTCATCATGGATTACGGTCGTGTAATTATATTGAACTGCTCTTGGTGGCGATATAAGAAATGGAACAGTGAGTATGCTCAAAAGCTTAAGCATCCAAAGTTATATATTAATATTTCAGCTGCATACCAAAATTACGATTTAGTATTATTTAATCGACATCATTCCAAAGCTGTTTATATAGCGAGCGATTTTGTGCGAGTTCAGTACGGAAAAGATAGATATGTAAAGAATAAAATCAATCTGATAGCAGAAATCCAAAGGGAGTATTTTCTTAAACCTAGTGCAAATATCTGTGTGCCAAAAATATTTTCAATTACTGATGAAAAGCTTTGCGTGACCGTTGTGATGCAGCGATGCGTGGAAAGTGGTTTGGGCAGCGCTGAGGTAAATCATGAGAAACTATGCCTAATGCTTAAGTGGTTGCCTCAATTCTGTCATCACTTTGCCGAAATTGGACGCTCTATTGCGGTTAAACGTTCTGGCGTAAGTCTGCAACCCTGTTGGAATCTGGATCGCGACCCACTTCGTATATCTTTAGCTGAAAGGGAGGCTCTAGTGGAGAGGTATAGAACGCTTACGCAAGATGGTGGCTACCTAGGGCATGGAGATTTATGGTTAGGAAACATATTGCTCGGATCCGAGGGAAGAGTGACGCTCATAGATTTCGATAATTGCGGATACTATCCGCGAGGCTATGATTTGCTATACTTCATATTTCAATTTATAATTTCAAAGATCACTCGTTGGCCTCGCTTTCTTAAGAGTGTGAGTAAAGAAAGGGAGTTCGCACTTGGGGATTTTAAAGTTAATTGTTGCCCCATGCTTTTCCGTTTTTGGAAAATGGCAAAAAAAGCTATGGATTCGATGAATATAACAGAATTGGAATTATGCCAATTTGAGTTGTTATACTTTACGAAGCGTCTGTTGGAGTGGGAATCGTTGCCGGCGTATGTCTATGTGTCATCGGGGTTAATGCGTAAAATTACCATTCACTGCAATATATTGTCTGAGATGAAGCGTGAGGGTATCTTTGAAAAATCGAAGAGGATTTTAGATGGGGCGATCTAAGTTGGTGAATAGGCAGGACTCGATGCTTAAGAATGCCTCGTACCTGATGCTGGCAAATGTGGCTTCGCTAATTTTGGTGATGGGGAGTTCGATCCTTCTTGCTAGAAATCTAAGCTTGGACGCGTTGGGGGCATATCGCATCGTTACGATGTACTCTGCTACTTATACTGTAATATTATCGATGCAGTTCCAGAATAGTATTCTATATTTTACGACATCAGAACCCGCATTGAAGAAAGAATGGTTAGGTCATTCCTTGGGGCTCTTTGCGCTCCTTGGGTTAATCTCTGCATGCTCGTTTTCTGCTTTGGCTTTAGCGCTGGCGAGTCTAATTCCGTCCGATATTGCTGATCTTCTAGTCATTTATGGGCCAGTGACTGGATTCCGCACTTTTCTGCTGGTTGTTCCTATCGTGTCACTTGGGGTTGGTCATCCGAAGTTCGCCATTATTCAGTCTGTGCTATATGGGGTCCTGCAAGTTGGTGGCTATGTCCTCGTCGTTTCGCGCCTACCGACGGTCGGGATGCTAATTGCGGTAGATACCGTCTCGTCATTTTTCGCATCTTTATTGGGCTTTTGGTGGGCTGGGGCGCAACTTAAGGGGATGGGGTTAAAAATCAGGGAATTTATTCCGAGCCGACAGAAATTAAGAAAGCAATTTGTGTATTCAGTTTGGCTTGCAGTCGCTTCGGTAATAAAAACTATCGGTGGAAGTGCGGATAGAATTCTGGCTAGTGCTCTCTTAGCGCAAGCAGTTTTTGGATTATATACAACCGCGGCACTCGAAAATCCACTCATAGGTGTGGTCTTAAGTTCATTCGTCGTTGCCCTAATACCCACGCTTGCAAAATCATTTCGGACTGGGGACATGGATGATTTCTGGAAAAATTGGCATCAATCGATTTTAGTATGCGGTCTGCTACTATTCCCATTAATGTGGTTCTCTGTATTGTGGTCGAGAGAAGTTCTGGGATTGGTTTATGGGGAAAAATTTGGTCAAGCATCCAGTGTATTTCTTCTTTATTCAATTACGCCAATATTTAGGTGTGGTAGCTTTCAAACAGTACTTCGTGCAATTGGGGAAACGCGTTACCATCCTATCGCCGCTTTAGTGTCGATGGTGTGTTCAATTGCAGCGGCATTTTGCGGCTTTAAGATTTGGGGAATGCCGGGATTGGCCGGTGGCGCTTTAACTGGATACTTGTCATATAACGCAATAATTATATATTTTATGCAATCTCGCTTTGGGCTTTCGGTTTGGAAGTTAGCTGGTTGTGAGCCTACGCTAAAGGCACTGTGGATGACGGGTATTCCGGTGATTCCATGTCTAGTTTGTAAGTTATATCTTCCTGCTATAAGCGATGGCTGGCTCATGTTGATAACGATCAGTATATATGTAATCACATACGGCATTGTTGTTGGCAATAGTGAATCAACCGTTGCTTTATTTAAAAGTACATTCAACCTAACTGGGAAAACACGAAGCTAAATAATGGCCTCTAACCGTAAGAGTGCTCAGCGCTCAAAAACTTCTAAGATACTGCAGCGACTAACAATCAGTACGTTAAGTCAAATTGCAGTTCTGCCAATTATATGCTGCGGGTTGCTGGTTGCGTTAAATTTGAAGTACTTCGAGCGTGATATTGTTGAAGCTCTTCTGCTTTCGGTTTTGTCCTTTGTGTCTGGGGCTTCCATGGTATTTCTTGTACGTCGTAGAAATGACCAATCAATAGCTTTATTGACTTTCCTATCGGTTTTTAGTGTTGCCTATTATCTGGGGCTTTTTCGAATTGTTGCAAATCCTGAGTGGATCCTATTGGCGCCTATACCGGTAGTGGCAACGGTTGATGGTGTAATGGCCGTATTTAGACTGATTACATATTGCTTTACTGCATCAGTCGCAAGTTATTCCATCGTTCCAATTCTTAGAGTGCGCCCAAGATATTGCTTTGTGGAAGCGACAAATCTTATCGGAAAAAATTTTGGATTCTTGCTCGTGTTTGTCCTTTCGCTAATTGTTGTTACTTCATTGGTCATGATGAAAACAGGGATTGCGGTAATGGGGGGTGAAAGTGTAGAACTCCCGTTTAGGCTCGCTGGGATTATTTTTTACACGAGGGCGATAGTAATTCCGGGGATATTGTTGGTGCTGATTACAACTGCTGATACGAAAAAAGAAAAAGTATCAATGGTTCTGGTTTGCCTAGTATACGTTGTATTTTCGTTTACGGACACAATATTGCGTGCGAGTCGCGGATCTTTAATTTACGGAATTATGAATGTGGGGCTCCTGTGCCTTTCCACCGGGAGGCTATATTGGAGTCGAGTCTATATGGCATTAACGGTGGTTCTGGTTTCGGGCTTGGTCTGGCCAGTCGTGACGGAATATCGTGCGCTCAGGACTCGTTCCCTGTATGCGGGGATAGATCTCAAGGGAATAGAGGATACTGGGAAACTGGCTGGTACTGTTAATATTAACCCGGTTGAAGGGATCAACATGGTGGTGGACAGAATCACTGGTTCGAACAGTCTGCTTGCTACTGCCACGTCAAGGGCTGATTTGGAGTATGAATTGTTTCTGGATGGATCGGTGACTCGATTTTATACAAATAGGGTCCTCGGATTTCCTGTGCGCAATATTCATTCTTCCAGCCCTTCAATGATTGGATGGCTTTATATTGCCGGGGGCGCATGTTCTGCGGTTGTGGGTGTATCGATAATTTTAATTCTTTGCCTTGCGGTTGAGAAATATATTATTGAATCTCGGTTGCGTGCTCGGCATGTAATACGCGTGCTGTGTTGTGTTGAGATGATTAGATTGTTGACCGGAGGGGTATTTGAAGCGCTCCCGGAGCGAGTATTGACTATTATAGCCGTCGCTATTATTTGCGAAACTATAATGAGATCAGACATGTTTTCAAATAAACCATATATTTTGCGGGCGAATGGTTAAATGGATGTCTAAGAACATGTATCTAAAGAAAAAAAACTAATGCAAAGACTTCTTATTGTTTCCCAAGTTTCACCATATCCTGTCTATAAAAATGGAGGAAGTCTCAGAGTATTTCATTTAACCAAGGAATTTTCTAAAAGATTCTACTGTGAAGTTATTACTTTAGAGCACACAGACCTACCTGGGGACGGCTTGGAAACAGTTGGCGATCACGTCACCTTTCATTCGATGGTTCCACAGGGGAAGCGTGGCATGCTTGGGCTAATTTCGAAAATCTTTTCACCCAAAAGACTCTATTCAAAGACAATCGCCGAAAGCATTGAAAAGAAGGTGCGATCCTTTAAGCCGACTTTCATATTTGCTGAACAAGGTGTCGTGGCTCAATATTACGTAGCATTTGGAGATACTCCAACTGTTCTTTCTGCGGTCGACTCGATTGCAATGGCCGCAAAGAATGAAATGATTCTTAGTAAAAATATGGGTCGGAGGGCAATGTGGTTCTGCCTATATTTGCAGCGCCGGTGGCTTGAGAAGCGGTATTATAAAAGATTTAAGTGCATATCAGCAGTAGCCGAAGGTGACACTGCGTATCTAAGCAAAATTTTGCAGAAAGAGGTTGAATTTATCCCGAACGGAGTGGATCTCGATACTTTTAATCCCTGCTATTTGGGGGAAATTAGGGATACCTTGGTTTTTACTGGCACCTTAGATGCCTCTATGAATGAAGAAGCCTGTATTTTTCTTTTAGAGGAAGTTTTCCCGGAAATTCATAAGCATAATCCTGACCTTAAATTTCTGATAGGCGGTCGTAGGCCGACAAAACTGCTCCAGAAGTCGGTGCTACCTTATGTGCAGTTAATTGATAGTCCTGCGGACATACGATACTGTCTTAAGAACTGTCTTTTGTTTGTCGCGCCTATATCCTGCGGTTCTGGTATTAAAAATAGTGTGTTGCAGGCTATGGCGATGGGGTGTGCTGTCTGTGTTACACCTCTTGTGGCTGCCCCGATTGGCATAACCAATGTAAAGGAAGGGGTGCGGTGTGTTTCAGAAAGGGCTGAATTTATGGAAACGGTTGCGCGGCTCATATGCGATCCGCTGGAGCTGGTGGCAGCTGGCATGCGTAGCCGAAAATATGTCGAAGATCATTTTGGTTGGGGTTCGATTTGTGATAAGTATGTGAAACTTATGATACGACAATAAATATAATACTATGAAACCTTATAATAAAATAATAATTAACTTCAAGTGCTTAATCGCCGGCTTGTTGTGTAATGAATTTACTGGTGGCTTTGTGCGGCTCTGTTTTCGTAAAGGATTTCATGTTCATGGGGCAAGAATCAAAGTGCCGATATATTTACAGAAAAAAGTTGATGCACAAATATTTTTTGGATTTTACGAAAAGAGTGAGCAATCTATGGTTAGAAAGTATTTAAATCGGGAATGTAATGTTATCGAGCTTGGGAGTAGTTTGGGGGTGGTGTCATCTCAAATTGCGAGAAAGTTGTCCCCTCGGAGTACCTTATTGTGCGTTGAAGCGAATGAAAACTTAATAGAATCGCTCGCTGAAAATCTGAGCAACTCTGAGGCTACGTGTAAGACTATAATCCGCAATGCGCTGGTTGGGGATGAGAAGATTGATAGGATTCGCTTTCGGATTGGTGATGAGCACGTTTCCTCACGATTCGAGCTGTGTGACGATCTAGCGGTGGTATCTCACTGCGGACGTCCGGGACCAAAACTTCTAAATCTCTCGTCTTTGCTTGAGGAATTGCCGCCGGGACCATATTCGCTAGTTTCAGATATAGAGGGGGCTGAATTCTTTTTCCTATCTCAAGTCGACTCGCTCGCAAATTGTCATCAACTTATTATTGAGTTGCACGATGTGGAGGTTCTGGGTGTGACGATAAAAATTTGTGATATGATTGATATGATACAGGATAAGCATAAAATGAGATTAGTGGAAGCGGACTATCCTGTCTTTTTGTTTGAATCCGACCAATATACTTCTAGTATCTCTAAAAAGTGAAAAAGATAACAATATTGGCTACGGCGAGATCGCCATATAATGATTATTTCTTTAATAAAATAGCAAAAATGGCTGCGCTTGAGGTATTTGAGCGAAAGCGGATGAATGTTACGCATCCGTGGCAATTAGTGGCCCCGAAGTTTAAGTGTTATTATGTTTATTCAAATTTACTAAAGGCTGTTAGATCGCTATATAAAGCAGATTTGGTTCTGGTGGTGGGTTGGGATAGTTTAATTTATTTGCTGCTTTCGCTTCTCATGAGTCCTTTTAAACGTATGGTCTTGTGGACGGACACACCTGATCCCGTGCCTCGAGGTATAGTGCATGCCCTCACTCGAGGGTTAATTATTAAATATGTATCATTTCGGTATGATGAATTATGGGGAACCGGGGAGCCTGGTTGTGTTGCTTTGAAGCTGCTGGGTGTTTCAAGGAGTAAAATTATATCATGCCCATTTTATCTAGATCCCGATTATGTAAAAAATGAGCCTGAAAGGAGTCGGGCGCTTAGAATGGCGAATGGAGGGGAGGGGAGCCTTATTTCAATTTGTGTAGGACAATTAAAGGAGTCCAAGGGGGTTGCAGTCGCGATAGAAGCGCTTGTCCGTGCTCCGAAAATCGTAAAGTTATGGATAGTAGGTGACGGGCCCGAGAGAGAATCTCTTGAATTATTAGTTCGGCAGTTCGGATTGGGAGATCGCGTAATTTTTATGGGTTGGTTGCAACCAGAGGAGGTCGCCTTAGCAATTAATGCAGCCGATGTTTTGGTTCACCCCGCTTTGGCTGATCCTTTTCCAACCGTGGTGTTAGATGCGATGGTCAGAGGGAAGCCTGTGATTGGGACTATGGAATCGGGATCGGTTAGAGATCGAATAATCGATGGATGGAATGGCTATAAAATTGCCGCAAATGACGCCTTTGCATTGGCTGACCGCTTGGCCCAATTCAGTAATGATTCCAAAATTCGGGAAGAAATGGGTGCTAACTCTTTGGCCATGGCTGAATTTTATTCTGTAAGTTATGGTTTAGAGAAAATTAGTAATATAATTAATCGAAAGCCGAATATTCCTTGGTTCAAAGAAGAGGAAATGATCAAACAAAAATATAAGTCGTTCGTTTCAATGCGTTCGCCGATAATTGATTCCAAATATGATCTTGGGAATTGATGCCAGTCGCAATCGATCCGGCGGAGCAATCGCTCATCTTAGGGGGGTGTTGGGAACCGACGATCCGCGGGCGTATGGAATCACGGCGGTTCACCTATGGTCATATCGATCATTGCTTGACCAAGTTCCATCACGACCTTGGCTAATTAAACACAACCCGAATGAATTGGAAGGTTCATTACTCAAGCAGCTTTGGTGGCAAGCGGTCAAATTATCGCAAACGGCCGGAAAAATGGGCTGTGATGTTCTATTTACGACGGATGCCAGCACCGTGTGCAAATTTAAGCCGATGGTGACACTAAGTCAGGATATGCTCTCATATGAGCCGGGCGTGATGCGGCTATTTGGAGTTACGACTGCGAGGATTCGCTTGCTGGGTATACTTTGGTTGCAAAATAGAGCGTTACGGAGGTCTGCGGGAGCTATTTTTCTTACCCGGTATGCGGCATCAATAATTCAGCGTTCATGCGGCAGTCTAACAAATGTAGCTTATATTCCCCACGGCGTTGGAGATGAGTTCCGGAGGCGGGAGGAAACGGTCCAATGGCCCGCAGATGTAGCGCAGCCGATACGCTGTATTTATGTATCGAACGCCGCGATGTACAAGCATCAGTGGCAGGTCGTGCGAGCGATCGCAAAGCTGCGACAACTGGGATATAATATTACTCTGGACCTGATCGGCGGTGGCGCGGGCAAGGCCCAGATGCTGCTTGATGCTGTGGTGATGGAGTGCGATCCTGATGCAGTGTTTATCAAGCAGAGAGGCAAGATAGGGCACGCGGAGTTACCGGATACTTTGCGGGAAGCCCATCTCTTCGTTTTCGCGTCAAGCTGCGAAAATCTGCCGGTCACCCTTTTAGAGGGAATGGCCACCGGATTGCCGATCGCTTGTTCGCAGCGTGGGCCGATGCGCGAGGTACTACAAGATGGCGGCGTGTACTTCGATCCAGAAAACGTGTCTTCGATCATCGGCGCCATTGAGAAGCTTGTGACCGAGCCCCTCCACAGAAAGAAGATGTCGCTTCGGGCCAAGGCCATTGCAGAAGACTACACTTGGAGCCGTTGTTCAAGTGAAACGTGGCAATTCCTCGCCAGGACATATCAAAAAAAATTACAAAATGAAGCGACCATATAGGATCTGTACTAACTGTGTGATGGATACATCGGATCAGAAAATCGTGTTCGATGAACACGGTGTTTGTGACCACTGCATCGATTTTAGGCAAAACACGCTGCCCAATTGGCATACTGATGCTCATGGCCGAGCGGAACTGGAGCAGATAGCGGCGAAAATCAGGGTGACGGGCAAGGGTAAAGAGTACGATAGCATTCTCGGACTAAGCGGAGGAATTGACAGCTCCTACATGTTGCACCTGATGGTGCGGGAGTTAGGACTGCGACCACTAGTCTTTCATGTTGACGGCGGCTGGAACTCAGAGGTGGCCGTACATAACATAGAGGTCATGGTCGATCGGCTGGGTCTCGAGCTGTTCACAGAGGTCATCAACTGGGAGGAAATGAAGGATTTTCAATTGTCATTTTTCAAGTCTGGTCTCCCAAACATTGATATTCCCCAGGACCATGCGTTCGTAGCCGTCTTATATAATTTCGCGGAGAAGTATGGCATAAAGCACATACTTAATGGTGGCAACATCGCTACGGAGGGCATTCGCAACCCACTCGAGTGGCTTTATTACGGCACCGACATGGCTTTGCTCCGCGACGTGCAGCGCAGATTCGGTACGATGGCTTTAAAAAACTATCCTTTCAGTTCGGTATTGCGGCACAAAGTTTATTTGCGCTATCTACGCGGTGTTCAGGTTATCAAGCCGCTTAATTACATCCCCTATAATAAAAAAATGGCGATGGAAACGTTGTCGAAGGAGTACAATTGGAAGCCGTATGCGCGAAAACACGATGAATCTCGATTCACAAAATTCTATGAAGGATACTGGTTGCCGGAGCGCTTTGGCTACGACACTCGCCGGGTCCAGTATTCGAGTCTCATCGTCAGCGGCCAAATGACGCGTGCGGAGGCGATTGACGCACTGGAGAAGCCGGGGTACGATCCGAAAACCATTGATGATGATTTTAAATATGTCGCGACAAAGCTGGGGATTTCCGCGGATGAACTACGCAGCTATTTTAACATGCCGAAGAAGACGCATCGCGACTATCGTAATCAAGAATGGATGTTTGTGCAGGGTGCAAAAATACTGAGGACCTTGGGAGTGGAGAAATCCATCAAGCGATGATCGCCGTGCTCGACTATGGTTCAGGGAACGTCCGTGCGTTTCTAAACGCCTATGAAAGATTGAAAGTGCCCTGCATGGCCGCTCGGAGTGCCGACGATGTGGCTAAGGCTGACCGCCTCATCCTGCCGGGGGTTGGTGCATTCGACACGGCGTTGCGACAGTTCGAAGACTCCGGCATGAGGAAACCTGTTGAAAAGCGAGTGCTGGAGGAACGCATACCTTTGTTGGGGGTTTGCGTCGGAATGCAAATGCTCGCGAACAGCAGCGATGAAGGAATTCGCTCGGGTTTAGGTTGGGTTCCGGGTGTGGTCAGGCATTTGCCGGCAGAGGCATCCTCGCGAAAACTGCACCTGCCGCACATGGGGTGGAATCAAATTGAGGTCTTTGGCTCGAACGGATTCTTGGATAATCTGCCTAACGGGGGACGATTCTATTTCCTGCATTCCTACTTTTTCGATGCTTTTGAGGACAAAGCAGTCATTGCTCGTTGTCAGTATGGGGAAGTTTTTCCCTGTGCTGTGCGTCGGAATAATATTTATGCGGTGCAATTTCATCCCGAAAAGAGCCATGACGATGGAATGAAATTATTGGAGAACTTTTCCAACCTCCCCAACTGATGTTACAGCCCAGAATAATACCTTGTTTGCTCGTGCGTCAGCGTGGTTTGCAAAAGACGGTAAAGTTTCAAGATGCAAAGTACGTGGGCGACCCGGTCAACGCGGTAAAGATATTCAACGAAAAGCGCGCCGATGAGCTCGTCCTGCTGGATATCGACGCCACCAAGAATGGATTGGAACCTGATTATCAGATGATCGCGAACGTTGCGGCTGAATGCCGGATGCCGCTGTGCTACGGTGGAGGAATTCGTTCGGTGGCCCAAGCGACGCGAATTTTCGCATTAGGGGTAGAGAAGGTAGCCTTGAGTTCGGCGGCTATTCAGGAACCGATGCTACTGCGTTCAATTGCAGATGAAGTTGGCAATCAAAGTGTGGTGGTCGTGCTCGATGTTCGGAAGAAAAAACTCTGGGGCGGACATGAAGTTTGCACTCACAATGGAACGAAGAACACGGGGCGCTCTCCGGGTGAATTGATTGACTTGTTTCAGGAACATGGGGTCGGGGAAATCGTGATAAATTCGATCGACCGTGACGGAACCCTGGCGGGTTACGATTTGGATTTAGTGGAATCCATTGTTGGCAAAGTTTCTGTGCCTTTGACGATTCTGGGTGGCGCTGGTTCGCATGAACATATTCGCGAATTGTTTAGTCGGTTCGGGCTGGTGGGCGCGGCCGCGGGTAGTCTTTTCGTTTTTAAGGGGAAATATAAAGCGGTGCTAATCAGTTATCCTGGTTCAGCTGAGAAGCAGACACTCTTTCAGCAATAGTTTCCGCGATTCCGGAATCACCCGACGAGTCATACTTTATTCATACTTCGCTAAATGCAATGATACGAAAATCCATCTGTTTAGTGATCGGTACAAGACCGGAGGCAATTAAGCTGACACCTGTATGCAGGGCTTTGGCCGAAAGTAACGTGCTTCGTCCGGTCATGATTTCCTCGGGGCAACATCGACAGATGCTTGATCAAGCGTTTGGCGTATTCGGGCTGAAACCAGATATCGATTTGAATTTGATGCAGTTGAGGCAAACTTTGCCTGACCTGACTGGACGAGTGATCAATAGCATGACTACTGTGCTCAAGGAGTTGAAGCCTGCTGCTGTGTTGGTTCAAGGTGACACGACTACGGTTTTAGGTGCAGCAATGGCGGCGTTTTATGAGAAGATCCCGATCGGCCACGTCGAAGCTGGACTCCGTACGGGAAATATGCTTTCTCCCTTTCCCGAGGAGATGAATCGTCGCCTGACTTCCCCTTTGGCTCGATGGAATTTTTGTCCGACAGACTTGTCCAAGGCTAATTTGGTGCATGAGGGAATCTCGCCTGACTGTTGTCATGTCACGGGTAATTCCGTGATCGACTCGCTCCTTTGGGTGCGTGATCTCACGCTAAAGCGTCAAGTTTCTGCTCTGGATGTCGCCGAGCGGGTGGGAATACCAGCTGGGTTTACCCAGCGGTTCTTAGTTGAAAGTTCATCGTTGTCCGAGG
This sequence comes from Cephaloticoccus sp., assembly GCA_034669935.1. GTDB lineage: Bacteria > Verrucomicrobiota > Verrucomicrobiia > Opitutales > Opitutaceae > Cephaloticoccus. The sequence goes on along the minus strand of JAXMOJ010000008.1, from coordinate 79,637 downwards.
TCACTATTCCGAAATCCGGAGCAAGTAACCAAGAGCAATTAACCAACAACTCCAAGATCCAACGTCCACGTTGGGTTCTGGTCACTGGTCATCGCCGCGAATCGTTTGGCGGTGGGTTTGAACGGATCTGCGAAGCAATCAATCGACTCACGCAAACCTATCCGGATATTGGTGTGCTCTATCCGGTGCATTTGAATCCACAAGTGCAGGAACCGGTAAAGCGGCTGCTGGGGAATAACGATCGGGTGGCCCTGGCCAATCCTGCCGGTTATGAAGATTTCATTTGGTTGCTGGATCGGTGCACCTTTGCCCTGAGTGATTCGGGCGGTGTGCAAGAGGAGGCTCCGAGTCTGGGCAAACCTGTCCTAGTGATGCGGGAGACAACCGAACGGCCTGAAGGGGTCACCGCGGGCACCTGCACCTTGGTTGGCACTGATCCGGATAAAATCATGGCGGAAGCCGCCAAATTGCTAGACGACCCTGCAGAATACACTCGGCGCTCCAGTCTCCAAAATCCCTATGGTGATGGGAAGACAGCGGAGAGAATCGTGAAGATTCTCGAGGCGGATCTGTGTTCATAATTCTTGGTTCGTAGTTGTCGGGTATTCGGCCAAGGCGCATGAATATGAATGAAATCCACTTGGAACAGCAACGTAGAGCAAATAACACAGACTCTATGTGTTCAGCACCGATTCGTTCGTTTGAAGATTTAGATTGCTGGAAAGCTTGCCGTGAACTGCGTCTCTTCGTCTTTCGTGAAATCATGCCGGCACTGCGGAAGGAAGAGCGTTATCGGCTGGGTGATCAGGTGATGCGCGCCGCACGGTCAACGACTGCGAATGTGGCTGAGGGCTACGGTCGATACAATTATATGGATAACCGCAAGTTTGTCGGAATTGCTCGAGGTTCATGCCATGAAGTTGTGGATCACCTGATCACAGCGCACGATGAACAAATGATTGCCGAAGCTTTGCTGGAAAAGGGACGAAACTTAGCCATGGAGGCCATTCGCTTGCTCAACGGTTACATGGCCTACCTCAAGCGCGCTGATGAATAACTTTCTACTATGAACCATCAACCTTCATCTAAAAACAACGGTGCGGATGCACCGTTCGACATCTGTGTTCTCGGTCTTGGCTATATTGGCCTGCCAACAGCTTCAATCTTTGCCACCAAAGGTAAGAAGATTCTTGGTGTGGACGTCGCGCCTAGAGTTGTTGAGACGATCAATCGTGGAGATATCCATATTGAGGAACCTGACCTTGATGTGCTGGTCCGGGCAGCAGTGCAGTCGGGTAACCTTAAGGCTTCTACTGTGCCGGCCCCGGCTGACACCTACATCATCGCAGTGCCGACGCCGTTTTTAAAACGCGATGACGGTTCAAAGTTACCTGATTTGTCTTATGTGGAGAGTGCCACGCGTTTACTTGCAAAAGTTGTCCAGAACGGAAGCCTGGTTATCCTCGAATCAACCAGCCCGGTTGGCACCACGGAGAAAGTGAAAGGTTGGCTGGAGAATGAACTGGCAAAGAGCGACAGCGCTATTGACCCCGATACCTTGCTTTACGCTCACTGTCCGGAACGCATCCTTCCCGGACAGATGCTCAAGGAGTTGGTTTCCAATGACCGGATTGCGGGTGGGTTGACTCCGGAGGCTTCGAGTAAGGCCAAGAAACTATACGAATGTTTTTGCACGGCAGAAATCTTTCTGACTGATGCTCGAACCGCGGAATTGGCGAAACTCACCGAAAACTCATTTCGTGACGTTAACATCGCTTTTGCGAATGAACTCTCGATGATTTGTGATCACCTGTCCATCGACGTTTGGGAGTTGATCGCTCTGGCTAATCGGCATCCTCGGGTAAAGATTCTGCAACCTGGGCCGGGAGTAGGCGGTCACTGCATTGCGGTGGATCCGTGGTTCATTGTTGATGCCGCGCCCGAGCAGGCACGACTGATTCGCACTGCTCGCGAGGTCAATGATCACAAGCCGGAGTTTGTCATCGCAAAGATCAAGGCAGCCGCGACTCGTCTCAAGACGCCGGTCATCGCGTGTATGGGTCTCGCCTTCAAACCTGACGTGGACGATTTGCGCGAAAGTCCGGCGATGGAAATTGTCGCCCAATTGGCAGAGGCTAAGTTAGGACGCCTGCTGGCGGTCGAGCCTCATGTGCGTGAGTTACCTGTGGCGCTCACCGGTAAAGCAGAATTAGTGTCCGCGGAAGAGGCTATTGAACATGCGGATATCGTAGTGTTACTGGTGAATCACAAAGCCTTTGCCGCAGTCGATCGCGGCCTGCTCGCAGAAAAGTGTGTTATTGATACCCGGGGGTTCTGGCGGTGAGGTTTTAAAAAGCTGAAAACTAAAAAGCGGAAAACCTGAAAGCGGAGCTGAATCATCCGGCTCGGTTTTTATTCCCTCTGGTCTTAGTCTTTCAGCTTTCCGATTTCAGCATCTCTCCTTCCGGTTTCAATTTTCAGTGTTTTAACTTTTCAAATCGTGCTTCAACTTCTTCAACACTTAGGTAACGGTCAGACGATGCTGGCTGAGGTGCCCGCTCCCGGCCCTCGGCGCGGAGCCCTGTTAATTGAAACCGAGTGTTCACTCGTCTCGGCGGGGACGGAAAGAATGTTGGTGGATTTTGGTAAGGCGGGATGGTTAGGGAAGGCTCGGAAACAACCGGAGAAGGTGAGGCAGGTGCTGGCCAAGGCACGGGCTGAAGGTGCCGTGGCTACATGGCGCGCCATCAATGCGAAACTGTCGCAACCGATTCCTTTGGGTTATTGCAACGTCGGCGTCGTGCTGAACGACTCCGACGGTTATTCGATAGACGTTAATAGTTCATCAGAATCGATCCACTCAGAACAACCAACCAATAACCACGAACCAATAACCAATAACTCACCCGCGTTTCGTGCGGGTGACCGGGTGATTTCCAATGGCCCTCATGCCGAGGTGACCTCGGTAAACTTGGAGTTGTGTTGTCGCATCCCGGACGGAGTGGCTAACGAATCAGCTGCGTTTACTCCTTTGGCGGCCATCGCATTAGAAGGTATCGATTTGTTGGCGGCAGCTCCAGGTGAGAAGGTTATTGTGACAGGGTTGGGGCTTATCGGACAATTGGCCGTCAGAATTTTGTTGGCTCGTGGTTGCGAGGTGATGGGGCTTGATCCGTCGGCGGAGCGTAGGGAGCTGGCACGGCGATCAGGGGCGACTGTTCCTGTTGATGGAGAGGATCCCGCGATGGCCGCTTTGAATTGGTCAGAAGGGGGCGGTGTAGCTGGGGTAGTAATTACAGCAAGTGCGGCTTCAAATGACATCGTCAATCAAGCCGCCCGTAGTTGTCGTCGTCGGGGGAAAGTGGTGCTTGTCGGGGTAGTCGGGCTGCTGCTCAATCGGGCTGATTTTTACCGCAATGAAGTAAGCTTCCAGGTCTCCAACTCCTATGGATTGCGTGACGGGATTGGGGTGGGCTCGGTGCGGGCTAATTTTTCCGAAATCCTGAGGCTGATGGATGCGGGTAAGTTGAAGGTAGATGACCTCATTACCCACCGCTTTGCTTTTACTGAAGCAGGCTCTGCTTATGCGATGCTCTCCGATCCTCATTCACTGGGTATTCTCATGCGCTACGCCAAAGTGAAGAATCACGAAGCGAATCGGCGGGCCCGTTCGATGATGCTGAACGCATTACCACCGGATGATAATGCGGTGGCATTAATTGGAGCGGGAAATTTTGCGGTGAGAACCTTATTGCCAGCGTTAACGGAATTAGCGTCACCACCTTCGGTCGCCGCGGTGGCGTCTAGTCAAGGAGCGGCGGCTTGGTTGGCGGCGCGTCAGTTTGGCGCGAGTCGGGCGACGACTGATACCGCGGCTCTCTTGGAGGATACGGCGGTGCGATCCGTGTTTTTGACCACCCGGCATGATGCTCATGCCAAACAGGCAGAGCAGGCTCTCCGGGCCGGTAAAAATGTGTGGGTGGAAAAACCACTGGCTTTGCGAGATGGTGATGTTCTCAAGCTAATCCAGTTGGCACAGGAGAGTAAGCGAGTGCTCATGGTTGGGTTTAATCGCAGATTCTCTCCGCTGGCGGTGGCACTGCGTGATGCGCTTCGAGACAAGAAGAACGCCTATAGTCTCAAGGCCGTCATCAATGCGGGAAGGCTGCCATCAGATCACTGGACTCTTGATTCGGTGACCGGTGGCGGACGAATTGTGGGAGAAGGATGTCACTGGATTGACTTGCTACGTTATTTGGTCGGGGAACCCATTGTGGCAGTGGAATGTAAACAACGGGACAAGGACGGTCAGGATGGTGGTAGGTTCGAATTGGAATTTTCCAACGGAGTCAAAGGTCTGCTGGACTATCGCACCGACTTGCCGGCCCATATACCCAAGGAATACATCGAGGTTGACGGTGGCGATTGGACAGCCCGGATTGAGAATTGGATCCGCCTGAAATCGAAAGGGATGAACGGTTTGTGTGGTGGTGCGCGTTGGGGCGGAGCTCAGCGAAAAGGACACCCTGAGGCCTTGAAGGCATTTCTCGCGGTGACCTCCAGCGGAGAGTCGCCGATTCCCTTGGACGAAATTGAGGAAGTCTCACGATTTGCCATCGCCATGCAGTCCATGAAAAAGGGCGATATTATCAGTGCCGCTCACTTTGACTCGCAGGCACGGTGAACCTGCATCCATGCCATCACTCAAGCAAAGCTGGGAATTGTTAACCCACCTAGGTCTCCGTTGGCTAGCGTTTCGGGCACGGTATACTTGGCGGCTTAGATCGGGAGGATTGAGGCGGGCGACTCCGATGATCCGGTGGAATGACGTGCCTTTGGCACCGCTGGAGCTTCATTTTCAGAAGTCTCCAAGCATCGTGAATGAGGGTGAGGCAGCGACAGCGATCGAAGAGGCCGAAAGGATTTTGATCGGTGAGTTTCGGCTCTTTTCATTTCATCAAGTTAAGGCGGGCTTTCCTCCCGATTGGCAGGCGGATCAGTTAGGAAAAGCTGACGGAGCGCGGGAGAGCGTAGATGGTGAGTCACAAAGTGACTTACCCCGGAGGGGTGATGGAGACGGGGGCCCAATTGGGCAGTCGAAGGAACAAAGGCTGAAAGCTGAAAAGCTTAGAGCTGAGAAATTATCCCATTGGAGCCAGATCAGTGATTCTGGGCGAAAGGACATTAAAGGGGTCTGGGAACTGAGCCGCTTCCCGTGGGCCTTCGCTTTGGCCCGTGCTTACTCAGCGACACAAGATCCACGATATCAGGATGCTTTCTGGAAATTGTTTTCTGATTGGTGTGATCGGAATCCACCCAATACCGGGGCGAACTGGATGTGTGGGCAGGAGTCCACGTTTCGACTCATGGCAGTTTTGTTTGCGGTCGAGGCCATGGGACTGCGGAAAGAGGAAGAGGAGCGTCTAACCCGTTTCGTGATAGCGACGGGCCATCGGGTCGCAGCAAATTTGGATTACGCGCTCAGTCAAAAGAACAACCATGGCATCAGTGAATGCGTGGGGTTGGTTACAGCAGCGCTCGTCCTCCGGGATCAACCTCAAGCTGATCGCTGGCGGCGACTGGGTCTCTCCAAGCTCCAAGCTCAATGCTCCGAGCTCATTTATCCGGACGGTAGCTTTTCGCAGCATTCCCTGATCTACCATCGGGTGCTTTTGCATGATTTGGGGTGGGTGGCCTCGCGGCTGCGTTATGCGCAACAGAAAGTTCCCGAGTGGCTGCAAGGCGCGGCCCGGCGGGCCTTGGATTTTCTGATCGCGATCACTGATCCGGAAACCGGGGAGGCTCCGCTCTTCGGTTCCAATGATGGCGCGAACATTCTGCCGCTGGCTGAGGCGGAGTATTTGGACATGCGGCCAACGATTCAAATGGCCTCGGCCGTTTTTGGGGCGAAGTTACCGTTGCCAGTCGGCCCGTGGGACGAGGCGGCTGAATGGATGGCGGGATCTATAACCGAAATGAAGAGGGTGAACTGGCCCGTGAAGCCGCCTCTTTGGCACGCGGAAGTCGGTGGTTATGCGCAACTCACAGCCAAAAGAGACCGACTCTTTCTCCGTTGTCCTCAGCGATTTCGACACCGACCTGCTCAAGCCGACATGATGCACGTGGATATTTGGTTGGACGGGCAGGCTCTCGTCGAAGATGGCGGGAGTTTTTCCTACAATTCGACCGAGCGTTTCAAAGATCTGAGCCAAGCCCGTTATCACAATGGTCTGACTATTGATGGATTGGAACCTATGAAGAAAATGAGTCGGTTTCTCTATCTGCCTTGGCCACGCGGAACAGTGGAGGAAGTTGAGCTAGGGCATAGTGAGCTCCGGGTGGCCAATGATGGCTATGCGGCATTGGGAGTAATTTGGCAACGTAGCGTTTCTCGACGGCCTGCCGGTGGATTTGTGGTGCGCGATAGCGTGACCGGAGCCCGCGGGCGTCGGCTAACCTGGCACTGGCGACTTTCTGGCGAATCCTGGGAGGTGTCAGAATCGGAGGGGCAGTCCATTTCCTCGGATAGGGCGAAAATTCGTTGGCATGGAGTCGAGGATGCCAAGGTGCTATTGGTGACGGCGGATGAAAAGACTGCTTTGGGTTGGCGCTCGACGCATTACGCGGCAGTAACTCCGGTTACGGCTTTATTGATCGATATCGTCGTTCAAGATCGCGTCGAATTGATCACCGAGTTCGTCCCAATCAGTTCAGAAATTAGCAGCCAGGAACCAGATGCTAAGAACTAGGTAAAAAATCACTCATGCGTGTACTCTACTTTCATCAGCACTTTACGACACCTCGAGGCTCAAGTGGCACTCGGTCCTATGAATTCGCGCGTGCTCTCGTCACGCAAGGGCATCAGGTGACCATGGTTTGTGGGCGGAATGCATCTTCAGTGTTAGATTTACCTTGGGATGATCATCATCGATGGAATCGTGGGGATATTGATGGCATTGATGTTATTGCTCTGCCGCTGGTATACTCCAATCGCACCAGTCTACTCAGGCGTGCGGGGCTGTTCCTGCGTTTTGCCTGGCGGGGAATTGTCTTGGCGAGGAAAACCGAGACCTACGACGTGCTGTTTGCGACCTCGACTCCCCTGACAGCAGCCATCCCTGGGATTGCAATGAAGATGTTGGGAGGTAAAAAGAAATTTGTCTTTGAGGTCAGAGATCTGTGGCCAGAGTTGCCGCGGGCATTGGGGATGAAAAATCCCTTTTTCTTGGGAGGGATGAGTCTATTGGAGTGGTTGGCGTATCGTTACGCAGATCGCTGTATCGGGCTTTCTCCCGGGATTGTAGAAGGCATTCGCAAACGTGCGCCTAAGGGAAGGCAGGTTGAGATGATTCCCAATGGTTGCGATTTGGAATTGTTCCATCCCTGCAACCGGGGGCCGGTGAAATTGGCAGGGATTAAACCGGGAGACTTTGTTGCCGGTTTTACGGGCGCACACGGGATCGCCAATGGGCTTGATGCAGTTCTCGATGCAGCGGCTGTGTTAAAACGCCAGAAGGAGGCGAAAATTAAAATCGTGCTGATTGGGGATGGGAACCAGAAGGACCGATTGATGAAGCGGGCGAAGGATGAGGGGCTCGATAACGTGTGTTTTTATCCTCCAGTCAAGAAAACCGAAATCGCTCGGATTACGGCGAGTTTTGACTGCGGTCTGATGGTCCTGGCGGATGTGCCGGCTTTTTATTACGGCACGTCGCCCAATAAGTTTTTCGATTACATTTCGTCGGGGATTCCGGTGCTGAATAATTATCCCGGCTGGCTGAGTGATATGATAATTGCGAATGAATGTGGAGTATCGGTGCCGCCTCGAGATCCAAAGGCCTTCGCCAACGCATTAGAGATGTTGGCTCAAGCTAAATCACTGAGGCACGATATGGGAGTGCGTGGCCGAGCTTTAGCGGAAATGGAGTTTGATCGATCAACGTTAGCGCAGTTGTTTGTTACCTTAGTCGAAAAGGTCTGATTCTTTGGTATACGCAGTAAGTACTTCAGAGTGAAAAATACGCAGTGCCTTTTAAGTGTAAGTGCAAGTAGAGCTCTGTTGAAGTGATTTTTTAGGATTGGAGCGATGCGTTAAATATGAAAACTATAAAAATACTGCTGACTTCTGCAGGACGACGAGGTCAGTTGGTGAAATGCTTTCGGCGATCGGCAAAAACGCTTGAATCGAATCTCGTTGTTTTCGCGGCTGACTTGTCTCCGGAGTTAAGCGCGGCCTGTCATTTGGCAGATCAAGCCTTCAGAGTCCCCCGCTGCACGACAGGGGAGTATATTCCAGCCCTGCTTAAATTGTGCCGTGAAAACGAGGTAGATATCTTAGTGCCGACGATTGATACGGAGCTACTTGTTTTGAGTCAGAATAGCGGTTTGTTTGCCGCACAAGGGACACGAGTGGTGGTTTCAGGGCCCCATGTCGTTGCGATCGCTCGCGATAAAATGGAGACCTCCAAACGGCTTTCAGCCGCTGGGATCCATGTCCCTCAGACGTTGATGTTAGCCGAGTATTTAGCGGATCCCAGTGCGATAGATTTTCCGGTGATTGCGAAGCCCTTGGGAGGAAGTTCTTCCGTGGGATTGCTGCGCCCAAAACACGTAGATGAGTTGGCGGGGCTTAACCCCGAGGATTATTTAGTCCAGGAATTGTGGAAAGGCGCGGAATATACGGTGAATGTGTTTTTTGATGATGAGGGGCGCTTGCGCAGTGTGGTGCCTCACCGACGAATCGAGGTCCGTGGTGGTGAGGTTTCAAAAGGAAGGACCGAGCGCGTCCCTATCTTGATGGACTATGCGGAGAAACTGGGAGGCGCTTTGGATGGTGCGGTGGGGCCGCTGTGTTTCCAAGCCATTGTGAAGGAATCCGGTGAAGCGGCCGTATTCGAAATTAATGCGCGCTTTGGTGGTGGTTATCCTTTGGCACATCAAGCTGGAGCGGAATTCTCAAAATGGTTATTAGAAGAGACCGCAGGATTGCCGAGTTCATCCCACTCTGACTGGAAGGAAGGTCTCACGATGTTGCGCTACGATACGGCGGTTTTTTGCAATGACTGAGCGTTGGCCGATTCATACGGTCGTCTTTGATTTAGATGACACGCTTTACCTAGAACGCGATTATGTCTTTAGTGGGTTTGCTGCAGTAGATCTTTGGTTGAAAGAGGAGAAGGGGATAATAGGCTTTCTCCCACGAGCCAACCAGCGGTTTGAGCAAGGTGATCGTGGTCGGATTTTTAATGAAGTTTTGGCAGAGTTGCAGGGAGAAGAGCCCTCGCAAGATTGGGTGAAGCAATTGATCACCGTATATCGTCAACACCGGCCTACTCTTAGTCTGCTTTCCGACGCTGAGGATGCCCTAGCCTGGTCAGAGGAATTATTTAATTTGGGGTTGATCACAGATGGCTATCGAGAAGTTCAGGAGCATAAGGTTGCTGCACTAAAGTTGGAGAAGAGGATACCATGTCGCATGGTGACCGATGCTTTGGGCCGGGAGTATTGGAAACCACACGTCGCTCCTTATCAGTATGTTATGCAGCATTTTGGAGGAAATGCAGTGGGATTCGTCTATATTGGGGATAATCCCCGGAAAGACTTTATCGGTGCTCGTCAATTGGGATGGCGCACGATCCGCATCAGGCGGAAGCTGGGAGAGCATGCCGATTTTGAACCAACATCCGAGCAGCAAGCTGAGCGTGATATTGTTGATCTGAATGAATTGAAAATGATGTTGTCTCCATGGTCCGTTTGAATTCCCAGCTCTACCTTGCTGTTGCACTGTCGATTCTGGGTTTGGCAGTGCTGTTGCAAGTCATGCGATATAAGCCACAGGCGGGAGCGGGGAGGGGGCTCCATTTGGCACAACTGCTACCTACTGAAATTTCAAGTTGGACTAGCAGGGTGGTGCCTTTAGGGGCAACTGAAGCATCAGAAGGAAAGGTGGAAGAGATTCTTAAATTTGATGATGTTTTTTCACGGGAATATAAATCGGAAGGTCGAAGTCTCGGTCTGTATGTTGCTTATTGGAAGCCAGGGGGAATGCCGACCCAAGTGGTAGCATCCCATACGCCAGATCGTTGCTGGTCTAGTGCTGGTTGGCATTGCGACGATCAGAAGCATGCGGTTTCATTGCCCGGGTTAAGACCGGGTGAATGGAGGATATTTTCGATAGAGGATGGACCGAAATTGAAGGTGATGTTTTGGGTGTTGGTCGGGGATGAACTATACGACTTCGGTGATCGTTTTACCCGAATTCCATCTCCATGGCGTTGGTGGAGAGACGTGGCCAAGCAGATATTTAGAGCACCGCCTGAGCAGTATTTTATTCGGCTGACGAGCAGTGTCCCTTTTGATCAGTTAGAGGACGATCTAGGGTATCAGGAATTGTTGGCAGCGTTGGCGGAATTGGGACTGGCTGCGAAGGATGAAGGAAGAAGGTAGAATGAAGAAGGGTGATAAAGCTAGGAGCTACGAGCTGGGAGCGTGCCCTGCTTCGTCCTAACGGGACTTCGCAGGGCTCGTCCAGACGCGATGCGTAAGGCGAGAAGGATGGGCGCGTGGGTAGGGCGAACAAGCCTGTCCGCCGAAGCTTATGCGATGGAGGGTCCTCGGTGAGCCGTGGGGCAGAGAATTTATTACGCAAAGGCGCGGAGACGCTAAGCCGTGAGGCAGGGCAGTTTTTTAACCACAGATACTCCAGAGGCGCACAAGTATCACAGATACGATCCAGATAAGACTACGAGCTAGCCGCTAGATAATCGGGATTGATTTACAAAGCAGACACGTCGTGTCTGCTTTGTTGGTTTATGGCATCTGGGTTAACATCGAAATTTGCGGGAGGAGTCGCCCTGGCGTTGCTGGTGGCCGTGGTGGGATGGCTGGGCTTTTCTCCTGAAACACAGGTTAGGGAGACCGAGCGTTGGTTTATGCCGGGTGAACTCGGGCATGAGAAGGGGCGGGCAAAACCGCTTTCTAAAAATGCATTTCAGACCCGTGCCATGACAGGTGTTGGGCGATTTGATGGCGATGAATGGGCGAAGAATAATCTACTTACATCGCGGTTGGATTTCTCCCACAACTTGAGTCGGGTTTTTCCTTCTGCGCTGTATGAAAAACATCCGGAGTTTTTTCCTTTAGAAGATGGACGCAGAATTCGGCCACCCAAGGGAGGTCGTGTATCTTGGCAACCTGATCTGGGTCGCGAGGACGTTGCGGCCTATGCCGCGGACAAGGCGCGGGATTATTTCGATGAGAAACCAGAAGCTGTGTCTTTCGCTCTAGGGGTGAATGATGGGCTGGTCTTCGGCGAATCAGCCGAAACGAAAGCGCTGACCACCCCGGTGCGATGGTTTCGCGGTCGACCAGATTATTCCAATCTGGTGTTCACGTTTATGAATCGGACCGCGGAGGAATTGTCGGTGAGTCATCCCGACAAATATGTGGGGGCCTTGGCGTATTATTGGACGGAGCAGGTGCCGGATTTTGCGGTGCATCCTCAGGTGATTCCATTTTTGACAGCTGACCGATCTCAAGGCTATGACCCGGAATTTCTCGCGGAGGATCGGGAGCTTCAGCGGCGCTGGATCAGCGCGCTGCGCGCTGGCAGATCGGAGATCGCAGATCGGAGATCCCCCGTCGCTGAAGCTATGGAGGACAGGTCGGGAGCGAGCGAGGAAGGTGCGTCTGCGAGCAGACAGCCTAACAAGTCAGCTCTCAGCTCTAATCAAGTAGCACTGAGCAAGGCACGTGAAGCGGATAACTCCCAGCTTTCAGCTCCTAGCTCCCAGCTTCCTCGCCTTCGTCTCGGTTTATACGATTATCTCTACGGCGGAGGGTTTTTGATGCCGCGTCAGCACACCCAATTGCTAGCCGAACATTTGCGTTACACGCGTCGGCTGGGGTTCACGGATTATTATGCGGAGGTCTATGCTAATTGGGGCTTGGATGGGCCACAACCGTGGTTGGTTGCTCAGTTGTTGCAGGATCCGGAGCAATCCGCTGAAGCACTCCTCAGCGAATATTACCAGCGCTATTTCAAGGAAGCGGCCGAACCGATGCGTCGGTTCTTTGAGCGATGCGAAGAGCAGTGGATGAATCAGCCGGGGGATTCTTATTGGTTAAAGTTCTTTCGCAACGAAACTCAGGCGATTTTGTTTCCGCCGGAAGTCTGTCGAGAGTTACGTGGTTATCTGCGAGAGGCGGCCTCATTGGTTAAAACTCGATCAGTTCGGGCTCGAGTGCAGCAGGTGAGTGATGCCTTTGGGGTGATTGAGCGTTTTGTGACTATGCAAACGTGGCGGGATCGATTGAATCGCGAGGTGTTGTCTGGGGCTGGATCGCTGGATCGAATCATGCACTGGTTGATGGCATTCCGAGAAGCGCGACGGGAGTTCGTGGACTATACGCGCGAACTTCGTGCGACTCAGCCTCTCTTGATCGCACCGTTTAAGATCGATGATTACCTTAGTCACGATCCCGCCGCAAATGCGTTGGTTTGGTTGCGTGATTCAGTTGAATTGCCTGCGAAGGAATTGCCATTGCCTTTGGCGGATGATGCCGAATTAGTGCAACTGTGGTCGGACTTGGCGGCTGGGGGATCGAGTATCGAATATAACTGTGCCTTCTTGGGGCCGGTGCAAAAGCCCCGCACGATTGCTGGGTTGAGCTACGGAGTCGCCTTGCCGCTTGGATGGATGAGCAAGGTGGAACCGGCCGAGCATTATCGGGATTCGTTGCGCGAAGAAGGAGAGGCACGGGTGTTGCGAATCGAGGGGAGTATTAACACGTCTGTCTTTCAGTGGCGCCAACTTCTTAAGACCAAGTTCAGTTTAGCGGCAGTGAAAATCAGAGGGCACCTTTCACCCAGTTCTGGGGCTTTCCTGACTCTTGGTTGGCTGGATGCTAAGCATCGTCATCTCGGTATGATGCGGATGTCTTTACCCACTGGCGAATGGCCCGAGTGGGTGGATCTTTCGCAGGGTGGATTGATCCCTGAAAATGCCGCTTGGGTGGGTGTGGGACTACGCCTAAATAATCAGCGTGACGGGGATTGGGTGGAGGTGAAAGATTTCAGTTTGAAGGTGAAGTGAGATATAGGAGATCGAAGCTATGAGCTATGAGCTATGAGCTATGAGCTGGGAGCGAGGAGCAGTGGCGCGGTCGGACGGTTAAACGGTTAAACAGTAATGCAGTAGGTAGGGCGAACCAGCCTGTCCACCGAAGCTTATGCGAAGGAGGGTCTCGGTGAGCCGCGCAGGACGCAAAGACGCAGAGTATGCAGAACCGTGAGGCAGTGTGTTTTAACCACAGATGTCACAGATGAATACCAGATTTCCAAACCCCGTACCTCTGCCTTAATCCGGATCGTATCTGTGCAATCTGTGGTTAAATTCTGGGATGCGGTTCATGGGGCTGAGAGCCTCGCCGTCGCGGATTTGCGTTGATCGGTGATGATCTGAGGCGCATCTATCCATCCTCATGAGCGACTCATCCTCTAAACGTATTTACCTGTCCTCTCCCCACATGGGAGGTGAAGAGCTTGGCCTTGTTCAGGAGGCATTTGCCACCAACTGGATCGCGCCTTTAGGGCCGCATGTTGATGCGTTTGAAAAGGAATTCGCGGAGGAAGTGGGCAGCGCGCATGCGGCTGCGCTCTCTTCGGGCACAGCGGCTTTGCATTTGGCGTTGCGGCTCGCCGACGTGCAGCCGGACGATGAGGCGTTTGTTTCGACCCTGACTTTCAGTGCGAGCGTGAACCCGATCCTCTACGAGAAGGCGCGGCCTGTGTTCATCGATTCAGATCGATCGTCTTGGAACATGGATCCGCAGGTTTTGGCCGAAGCGCTGGAGGCTAAGGCGAAGTTGGGTAAGCTACCCAAGGCAGTGATTCTCGTGCATCTCTATGGACAGAGTGCCGACATCGATGCGGTGCAGGCTCTCTGTGATCGCTATGGCGTTCAATTGATTGAAGACGCGGCGGAGGCGCTTGGTGCCGTATACTACGGCAAGCCAAAGCCGGGAGCCGGGAGCTCCGAGCTCGAAGCACAAGGCACAAAGCTCAAAGTTGGGGTCACGCCGGGATCACAGGGACGGATGGGGATCTATTCCTTTAATGGGAATAAGATCATCACGACTTCCGGTGGGGGGATGTTGGTGTCGAATGATCAAGCTTTGGTTGAGAAGGCCCGGTTTCTGGCGACCCAAGCTCGTGATCCGGCTCCGCATTACCAGCATTCAGAGGTGGGCTTTAATTATCGTCTGAGCAATGTGCTGGCTGGTATTGGTCGCGGGCAACTCAAGGTCTTGGCTAGCCACGTGGACGCCCGGCGCGCGAATTGTGCGGCCTATGAAGAGGCGTTTCGCGATATCGACGGCTTAGAGTTTATGCCTGAAGCCACCTTTGGCCGCTGCACCCGCTGGTTGACGTGCATCACGATCGACCCGGTGAAAGTCGGCGTGGACCGTGATGTGGTGCGTCTCGCATTGGAGAAGGAAAATATCGAGGCGCGTCCCGTCTGGAAGCCGATGCATTGCCAACCGATATTCGCAGAGTATGAGAAATTTGGAGGAAAGGTGGCCGAGGATCTTTTTGATAAAGGCCTTTGTTTGCCCTCGGGATCGAACCTGACTCGTGATGATCTGGATCGCGTGATTGAGGCGATGCTGCGGGCGATGAAGCGATAAATGTAGCGCGGAGAGAGCTCACCCTCTGAGCGCTAAGCCGGGCAGAGCGGATTATGGCGTGGCAAGCGGGAATATTTTTTACCACAGATTCCACAGATAAATACCGGATACCAATCCCTGTTCCTCTGCCTCTATCCTGTTTGAACCCGAGTGATCTGCAGTTATATTGAGTTCCATGTCCCACAACCTTGAATTGACCGAAACAATCATCGGTGCTGCCTACACTGTCCTCAACACGCTCAAACCCGGGCTCGACGAGAAGCTGTATGAACGCGCCCTTGTCATCGAGCTTCGCAAACAAGGTTTACACTGCGAGCAGCAGAAATTCCACGATGTCTTTTATGACGGCCAGCACATTGGCTCATTGGTTCCGGATCTGATCGTTGAAGACACCGTGATTGTAGACCTCAAGGTTGTGTCCGATTTCAACGAATCCCACATCGCCCAGATACTTGGCTATCTCAACATCACCGGACTTAGCATCGCCCTCTTGCTTAACTTCAAACAAGCCCAACTAGGCATCAAACGCGTTTCCAACTAACGCTCTGGACATTTTTCCACGGGTTTATGGAGAGATGAGATGCCTCAGAGCCCGTTGCCTTTATCCGGCTTGGATCTGTGCAGTGCTCATTCCCCGGCCCAAGGGGCGCCCAGTGTCAGTCACCCTTCCGATGACTCCAGGGCACTCTGCTGACCAGCAGAGTGCCATCTACGCCTGACGGCTCCGTCTGTGGTAAAACTCCGAGTTCAGTTCTTTGGAGCTGTGGGGTAGTGCTTTTCTAACCACGGATGTCACAGATAAAAACCGGATTCAAACCCAGCTCCTCTGCCTTGTTCAGATCCTGTATTTTATCTGTGTGATCTGTGGTTAACAGGTCTGGAAGGTCGGTCTCGTAAAAGTTTTGCCAAAGGGCGGGAGGATTGGCCTACTGATCCTTCTTCTCATGCGTAGTCTCTGGCCCAAGCGTTGTTTCGACCTCGTGATCGTGATTTTATTTATCCCGGTTTGGGTGCCTGTGCTTGCGGTCGTGGCTTTGTTGGTGCGTCTGAAGTTGGGTGCCCCCGTGCTATTCCGCCAAAAACGCCCGGGACTAAATGGGGAAATCTTTGAGCTGACTAAGTTTCGCACGATGCGAGACGATCGAGATAGTGATGGGGAATTATTGCCCGATTCAGAAAGGCTGACTGCCTTTGGCCGATTGTTGAGGTCTAGTTCGTTGGATGAGCTCCCCGAGCTCATTAATATACTCAAAGGAGAGATGAGCTTGGTGGGCCCGCGTCCCCTGCTCATCGAATACTTGCCGCTCTACTCTGAGCGTCAGGCTCGGCGTCATGAGGTGCCTCCGGGCCTCACCGGATTGGCGCAGATCAAGGGGCGTAATGCACTCGACTGGAATGAAAAATTTGCCTGGGACGTGACCTATGTGGAGTCCCGTTCGGTGGGGCTGGATCTGAAAATTCTGTTTTTAACCGTTTGGACCGTTTTTCAAAGAGAAGGTATTTCTGCCCAAGGTGAAGCGACCATGCCAAAATTTACTGGAGAAATCTGATTTTTTTGACGCAGTAACCACACAATTTTTATGGGAACGACTTTCTGGGAAATGAATAGATGGAGACGACTGCTCGTGATGGCCGGTCTCTATACTGCCGTGCTGGTCCTCAGCTTGTATTTTGCCTACGAGCTTCGCTTTGATTTTGCCGTCCCGGCCGATTTCCAAGAGGATCGCGTGGCGAGTTTGTGGTTCGTGGTGGGGCTCAATCTCGTGGCTTTGACCTTGGTTCGGCAGCTCGACACTACCTTGAGTTATTTCAGTGTGCCGGATCTCAAGCGAATCGTCTTCGCAATGTCCATTGTGTTGGCGTTCATGCTGTTTTTGAGGAGTTTCCCCATCGACCTGTTTGTAAATCCTCCTCGGGGGGTGTTGTTGATCGACTATATTTTGAGTATTGCGGGATTGTGTGCGCTGAGATTAAGCGGGCGTCTTTATCGGGAGCGATTCAACCAGAAGAGTAACTCGAGCGACAGAAGGCTTCGATCCAATCTAGCGATTATTGGGGCGGGTGATGCGGGGGCCTCTTTGGCTCGCGACTTTCTCAATACGCCAGCTCGCGGGTTTCGGCCCGTGCTCTTTTTCGATGATGATGAGCTCAAGCATGGGAAGATGATTCATGGCGTGCCAGTAGCGGGAAAACCGGAAATGATCGAGGATGCGGTGAATCGTTACCAGATTACGAAGGCCGTGATTGCGATGCCGACGGCATCGGCTAAGCGGGTGCGGGAAATAGTCCAAATCATGTCAGCGGCTGGGCTCAAGGTGGAGACGCTTCCGGCGATCGAAGAATTAGCGTCGGGTAAGGTGCGTGCTTCCCGGGTTCGGCCCGTGGAGATCACGGATTTGCTGGGACGTGATCAGGTGGAGTTGGAAGCCGAAGCGATCCGGGATTTGGTCGAAGGAAAAGTGGTGATGGTCACTGGTGCTGGCGGGAGTATCGGCAGTGAACTCTGTCGTCAAATTGCGTCACTCAATCCCCGGCGTTTGTTGCTGGTGGAACAGTCGGAGGGGAGTCTTTTTTATATTGAGAGAGAACTCTCCGCGGATGGCGAAGGTGCCATTGTCGTGCCATTGGTGGCGGACATTCTTGACGAGCCGCGGATGCGACAGGTTTTTGCTAAATTCAAGCCGCAGGTGGTCTTTCACGCCGCGGCCCATAAGCATGTCTACATGATGGAGCGGCAGCCCGCCGAAGCGGTGCACAACAATTCCATCGGAACCCGTCGATTGGCGGCGATGGCCATTGAGCATCAAGCTGAGTCCTTTGTGCTCATCTCGACCGACAAGGCCATTAACCCCACCAGTGTGATGGGTGCGAGCAAGCGGCTGGCCGAGCTGGAATTGCAGCGGATGCAATCGGGCAGTGACCATAAGACCAAATTGATGGCGGTTCGCTTCGGAAATGTTTTGGGATCATCGGGCAGCGTGATTCCTATTTTCAGGGAACAGATCGCGAATGGTGGCCCGGTGACGGTGACTCATCGCGATGTGACACGTTATTTCATGACGATACCCGAAGCGGTTGGTTTGGTTCTGCAAAGCACGGTGCAGGGCAAGGGTGGAGAAATCTTCGTTCTCGATATGGGGGAACCGATTAAGATCATTGATCTGGCGACTCAGATGATTGAACTCAGCGGCTATCGGGTAGGGGAAGATATCGAGATCCAATTTAGCGGCCTTAAGCCCGGCGAAAAGCTGTTCGAGGAATTGCAGCACCATACCGAGGAGCATCAGCCGACCCGGCACCCAAGAATCATGCGGTTTGTGGCATCGCCCACAGAGTCGGCGCAGAATTTGGAAGACTTAATGCCGACCCTCCACGAAATGGATATACCTGCCATCAAGAGAAAAATCCGGGAGTTCGTGCCGGAATACACGCCTCACCTCGACTGAGTAGTCGGGTCAAGTTCACTCCAGCGCAGGCTGATTATACCAAAACAGACCCAAGTGATGAGAATGGCCGGATTCTGAAATACGAACTCACCCCAAGAATGTGCCAAGGTGCAGAGCATGCCGAGTAGCAGGGTAATGGAAAGAGGGTTGGCCCAAGCTCGGATTCTGATAAATCGACCTAGACCCCAGAGCCATCCGAGCACGAGAAATGAGCCGCCAACGATACCCAGTTCAGCTGAGGTTTGGGCGATGTCATTGTGGGCATGTTCCCAGTAGAATTGGCGTTTCCCATGCTTCCAAATCGTAGGGTAGTGTTGCTGGTAAACCGGAAAGATAAATCTGAATGAATGGGCACCATGACCGAGCCATGGTGATGCTTTCCACATATCAAAAGTAGCCTGAGTAGCTGTTGCCCTAACTTGGACAGTTTTCGATTTTCCTTCAAATAACTGCTCCATCCGATCCCAGGTGTTTTTGGCGTTCAAGCCCTGCAAGCCGACAAACGTGAAACCGGCCAGAATCAGAACGAGGAAAACCGTGATGATGTTCTTCTGGGGGTAGGCCGGTAAAGTGAATTGCCGGATGAGAAATATGATGATGAAGAGCCCGAGGAATATGAGGGTCGAAATGACGGCGCCTCGGGAATAGCCAGCGATCACCGTGACGATCATGAGGAGAGAGAGAAAGCCATAGAGTGCCGCAGGGCTGGATTTGGCAAATGTGCGCAGTGCCTTCAGATAGTGCCAGAAGGCCAATCCGCAGAAGAGTGAAACCATGAGGGCAAACCAGGCCGCTCCATGATTGCGGTAGAAAAACGTGCCCCAGATTTGGTTGGGTGAATCCACGAACCAAAGAATTTTATTGGTGCCGGTGAGTCGTTGAGCGGCCGCGACGATGGCCAGAAGCAGTGCGTTGCTAACCAGCCCGACGAGAATGACCTGCAGGGCTCGTCGTCTCGTAATGCCGACCCATAAAGAACACATCAGCAGCCAGGCAGAGCCATAGATCATCAACGCGCGCCACGGATTGGCCCAGTCGAGAGGAGATTCAGTGCCATGGGGAAGCCATTTGATATGTGGGATGCCTGTCATCCACCATCCCTTATCAGTGGAAATATAGCGCCAAGCGGGGTTCAGTCCTTGGATCGCGATATAAATCAGTAAAAGCAATCCGAACCAGAAGAGAGGAAACTTAAGCAGCCGTGGCCACATCGATAAATGATGACTGCCTGACCGAGAATTCTCGTCCGTATAACTACGTGGAATCAAGGCGACGATGAAGATCACTGCGGCTATAGCGATGCTGATGATCTGCGCCCAAAGACGCATTGTCCCCAAGGCCCAAGGCAGGAAAATCAAATGGATCAAGACGAGGCTGATCAGGACCCGTTCGGCTGGATGCAGAGAAACTCTCTTGGCTGAGCCGCTTGATAGGTGTGGGTTTAGATGGTGGCGAGAGGTTTCCACGGTGGGAGGTTGTAGAAATATAAAGGAAGAAGAAAGAAGGAAGATGCTATAGTATAAGGGGTCAGGCCGATTATTGTTAACTCGACCCGCGTCACTCCGAGAGAGCTATGCGTGGATGGTGAGAGATCGAACGGGGAGGGCGAACCAGCCTGGTGAGCCGCGCAGGGCCGCAAAGACACAGATGGTGCAAAATCGTAAGGCAGTGCTGTTTTACGTCAGATCACGCAAATACGATCCGGATAAGGGCACTGAGAGGCAGGGGATGACGGAGGACGGTGGATGGCGGCGGAACGGGATTGGTATCCTGTATTTGTCTGGATCGTATCCGTGGTCAAAACTCCGAGGTTGGAATAAGGCCTCCGGAGCTTGATCCTCCGTGCCTCTGTGTCTCCGTGGCTAATCTTCTGTGGTCAAAGACTGGGCAATAAATCCGTGGATTGCCGCGTCGTCCTGTGGATTCCTCGCAATGACACTCCAGATTAGGCAGGGCGAACCGTCCCCGGTGAGCCGTGTATGGCATCAGTTCCTCGCAGCGATCGTTGATTCATTGATCAGGCTTAGAGTCTTAGCGGCTTTGCGCTTAATCTTCGGATTGAAACTGCAGTGGCTCACCGAGACCCTCTTTCGTATAAGCTTCGGCGGACAGGCGGGTTCGCCCTACCGGTGCAGATGATCCGATGAATCTTCTGCTTCCTCCTGTGAAAAGAAAATCAACCGAGGACGTGCGATAATTCGTCTGTTAATTGGGGTTAGTTTTCGCATAGGTTTTTTTATGCTTATCGCGGTTCTCTCTGACACTCATGGACGCTATCCGGCGAAGTTGCCGGGGTTATTAAAGGAAGCTGATGAGATTTGGCACTTGGGGGATGTGTGCGATCCGAGTGTGCTGGTGGAATTTGAGATGATCGGGCCTCCGGTCAGAGTCGTGTTGGGAAATTGTGATGCGGAAATCTCCTGGCCCCTTGATCTGACTCTGCGGCGCGAGGGGGTGGAGTTCTTCTTGACGCATATCCCGCCGCGTCGTGTGCCGACTAATGTGCAGGTGGTGTTGCATGGCCACACGCATCTGCCCCGCGATGAAACGATCGACGGGGTGCGTTGGCTGAATCCGGGTTGCATCAGTGATCCGCGCAGTATGGGCACGAGTTTTGCTTGGTTGGAAGTTGAGGAGGGAAGATTGACGCGTTGGGATTTGGTGCGACTTTCATAAGAACCATGGCCGCATCGAACAGATCATCGCTTCCCAACTTGCTGAGTGCGGTGCGTATTTTGTTGATGCCCACGGCGTTGGTCGTGGCGATGGCGGGTTCGAAACTGTGGTTTGCCGTGCTGTTGGCGGTGGCGTTGTCCACGGATGCGTTGGATGGTTACTTGGCGCGGAAGCTGAAGGCGGAGAGTGAATTTGGGCGCAAATTGGATAGTGCGGCCGATTATCTGACTCTGCTGACCGGATTGGCGGGGATCGCGGTGCTCTGGCCGGAGATCATGCGTCGCGAGCTGCCGTGGGTCGCATCGGGACTACTGATGTTTTTCGCGGTGATTGTTTACGGGCTATTACGTTTGGGTCGCGCGCCTTGCTATCACACCTGGATCGCGAAGATCGCGGCGGTGGCGTGTGGCTTGTCCCTGATTCCGTTGTTATTGGAATACTCGGCCGCTCCGTTGCATTGGGCCCTGGCGCTGCAAATCCTCGGTGGCTTGGAGGAGCTGCTGATTATCTATCTGGTGCCTTGGCACAAAGGGGAGCTCCACACGGTTTGGCATGCGTTGAAATTGAGGCGAAAGTGGGCCGCGGCGAAAAACAGAGATACGGACTGAGATGCCAAATCCGGGAGCACAACAGGAATTTTTTGGTTTGATGGAGACGCCCGCAGGTAGTGAGGTGCCGCCCGCTAGCGAACCGCTCAAAGCATCGGTCTCGAAGGAGATTGTTTACCAACGCAGTCTGCGAGCGAAGCATTACAGGTTGACTTTGCAACGTGATGGCACGGCGGTGGCGACTATTCCCAAACGGGGTTCGCAGCGTGGTGCGCAGCAGTTTGTCGAACAGCACCGTGAGTGGCTGGAGCGGGAGCGTTCGCGGCAGGCGCGCCGTCCTCGCGCCGCCGAGGTGTGGGTGATCGGCACGCATGTGCTTTGGCGGGGCGTGATGCAGGAAATTCGCCGCGCGACTTTACCGGAAGCGGATCGTCCGCAGGTGTGCTTGGCCGCAGATACCTTTCGTGTGCCGAGTTTCGATGGTGATATCCGGCCCACCTTGGAAGCGCACTTTGCACGACGGGGAAAAATTGAGTTACCCGCGCGCACTTGGGAATTGGCGGCGGTTTGCGGAGTCGATGTCAAGATGGTCTCGGTGCGTAATCAGCGTTCGCGTTGGGGATCATGCTCGGAGAGCGGAACGATTTCTCTGAATTGGCGCTTGGTGCAGACGCCGGATTTTGTGCGCGATTACATCATTTATCATGAGCTGATGCATCTGCGGGAGATGAATCACTCCGCCCGCTTTTGGGCTCGGGTGGAGGAGGTATGCCCGGGATGGAAGGACGCTGAAAAGTGGCTGAAGCAGAACGGTAGTTTGCTCGGTTTGTGATCGCGGCTCAATATGCCCCTCGGCTAACCGTCTTATTCGTGGATTGCCACGTCGCTGTGCGACTCGCAATGACAATTCAGTTTAGGTAGGGCGAACCAGCCTGTCCGCCGAAGCTTATGCGAAGGAGGGTCTCGGTGAGCCGAGTAGTGCGTCTGCAAGCAGACACTCAACGGGCGGACTGCATAGCGGAGACCAAATGATTCATTGGTTAGACTTAGCGTCTTAGCGGCTTTGCGCTTAATCTCAGGATTGAGACTGCTGCGGCTCACCGAGAACGGTGCGCCCTATTTGCTGCGTGCGCGATCCGATGGATCGGCTCTGCGCTCTCAGCGGTCTCCTGTAAAAAGGTAGCGTCTGCGAGCAGACGGCCTACGGAGACCTTGCCGTGATTCGGTTAGCGGATGTCGAGTAGTTCGACCTCGAACACGAGCGTGGCGCGCGGTGGGATGCGGGGTTCTCGCCCATTGACCCCATAGCCGAGCCAATGCGGAACGATGAGAGTGCGTTTCTCCCCTTTGCGCATGTGCATAAAAGCTTCGTCCCAGCCGAGAATCACATCGCCAATGCCCACTCGAAAACTGAGCGGCTCATTTCTCTCGTATGAACTGTCGAACACGGTGCCGTCGAGGAGGCTGCCTTCATAGTGAACGAGAACTTCATCGCCGATCGCGGGCAGGGGACCTTCTCCCGCGCGGCGGGGCACCCAGATCAGGCCGGAGGGTTGCTTGTGCGAACCGGTGTATTTCTGCGCGATGATCATCGCATCCTCAGTGCTGACTGTGGGGATGCCTTGGTTTTCGAGGGCCAACCGCATGGTGCTATTGATGGGGCGACCGGGGTTTTCTCGGGCGAAAATTCCTGAACGCACGACAATGCCGAGTGTGAGGAGCCCGCCGCCGATGAGCAGGAGAATGATGAAGGTTCGCACGGGAGAAAATATCGAGGGTCGGCTTACTTTTCAGGGATGACGAGTTTTATCCCCGCTTTGATTTTACGCCCACCACGCAGTTGTTCGTTGTTGGCGGCGTAGATCTCCAGCCATTTTTTTGAGGTTCCGTAGTATTTTTTCGAAATAGTTTCGAGGGTATCGCCTTCCGCAACGACGTGGTAACGTGTGGCGGCGGCATTGGCCGCAGCTTGCCGCAATCGTTCCGGGCTGGTGCGCAGAACAGCCGTGGGGGCTTCTTGACTGCTGCTCTGATCCATTCGCAGAGTGGCATCAAGATCATCTGCTCCTGAGGCACTCGATTGTCGCGCGGCATCCATCGAAGAGCTCTCGGTGGATTTGCGGGCGAGGATCAGTTTGATTTGAGATTGATAAGAGTCGGATTGTTCTTCGGCCCGGCGGCGAGCATCGGTTTGCGCAAGGAGTTCGCTATTCAACTGGGAAAGGGCGGAGGAGACCTCCTCATTTTGAAGAGTGAGGCTCTGGACTTGCTGGGCGAGTCCGGCATTGGTGCTTCGCACTCGTTGGACCTCATCGCGAAGTTGGCTGTTTTCCCTTTGTAATTGGGCGTAGGATTCGAGAGTGCGGTCCACTTTGCCCTCGGAAATGCTGAGTTGGGTCTTGAGTTGGGCGATTTGCTCCGCCGCCTCAAAGTTGCTCATGCGACCGTTAGAATCGCGGAGGCGGGATCGCTCTGTCTCGAGGTGTGCGAGATTGTTGCGGAGATCGCTGAGTTCACGATTGGCCTCCTGAAGTTGCCGCGCGAGCTGGCTGTCGTTGCCTTGACCGGTTTGCCTGCTTTCAAGTGCAGCACGCAGCGCTTGACCTTCCTTGTGGGCGAGGAGGAGTTCCTGCTTGAGGACTTTTTTCTCCATGCGCAGGTCAGTATTTTGCGAGACCAATTCTGAGTCGTTGCTGGCCGGAGTGTAGGAGCGACCGAAATGAATATAGCCGCACCCTGAACTCAGGGTGATAAGCACTGCACCAACGATGCATGAACCGATAGAAGACAAACGCATGAGACCACTTGAATGGATTTTAGTCATAGTTGGCAATCACGACTGTGATCGCGACGCGATTACTCGAATTCTGGACGCCGGATGGCGAAATCCAGACGCAACCCAATTTAGGGAATGAGGATGGTCATTCCGATGCGCAGAGCGCGTTCATTGGGCAATTTGGCGCGGTTGGCTTCGTAGATCTCAGGCCAACGACGACTGGTGCCGTAATACTTTGCCGAGATGCCGGACAGGGTATCTCCGGAAACCACGGTATGATTGCGTGGACCGGAAGTCGTGTCGGTGCGTGTGGGTTGCGGAGCCGTCGGACGTCGCAGAGCGGCGGCGGCGGTAGGGGATCCTGGCCGGGTCGGGGCCGTGCGAAGTGCCAGGAGGCGGTTGCGCAGAGAGTCGCTTTCGCTGCGTGCGTTGTTAAGTTCGCTTTGGGTTTGGCGAAGCTGCGCTTGCAGCGCGAGCATCTCACTATCGTCAGGAATGGCGACTTCTTCGGGTTCCTCGACCTCGAGATCGGAAGCGAGTTGTGCTTCGAGGGTCGCGATTTGCTCTGTGAGCGTAGCGGTCTGGGTCTTTAACGATTCGTTCTCCTCTTGGAGCAGAGTGTATTTGCTGAGCGCTTCGGAAACTTTGGCTTCGAGAGCAGTGGTCTCGTCAGAGTTGTCGGCGGCCGTGGTGGCAACCAGCTCGTTGATCCGAATTTCGGATTGCGAGAGTTGTTTGCGAAGATTGGAGAGATCCTGATTGAGGGAGGCGACTTGTTGTTCGGCGCTCTCGCGGGCGGTCTGCTCCTGTTCGAGAGATGTGCTCATGGTATCGATCTGAGCGCTCAGGGTGGCTAGGGCGGCAGTTTGGGTGTCGTTGTCCGGGCGAGTCGATTGGGCTGCAGCAAGTGCGGCTTGGGCGGACGTGAGTTCCGATTGGAGAGAGTCCACTTTGCTTTCCGCAGCCTCTTGCGAGGCCTTTGCGGATTCCAGGCGCGAAGTCAGTTCCTGATCGGCGTTCTTGGCGGCGTTATCCAGACGAGTGCGGAGAACGATATTGGCGTCTTTTTGCCGGGAGAGTTGAGCGCGGGTAGAGCCCAGTTCTGTGACCAATGCATCGAGCTGCTTGGTGGCATCCTCACCCGCGAGGGTTTGTTCAGAGAGCTGCTTGCGCGTGGATTCCAGTTCCTCGGTTAACGAATTCAGACGCGCAGCGATTCCCGTGTCGGCCTTTGGCTTGGCGTTCTGGAGTTGGGCGATTTGCTGACGTGCGGTGACATTGTCGCTTTGCGCCTCGGCTAATTCATCGCGAAGAGCCTGCATGGTTGACGCAAGTTGGCTCAGCTGGGTGTCAGCTTCTTCCCCGGCCGATACGGCTGCAGTGAGCTGGTTTTGGAGGGTGGAAACTTCTTCCTGAAGTTTAGCGATTTGGGCGAGAGCCAGCGGATCGGGTTGAGCAGCGGAGTCTCGAGCGGCGGTGAGGTTGTTCTCGAGGGTTTCAATCTTATCCTGGGCGAGGACCAGTTGCCGCTGTTGGGTGATTTTGGCGGCATTCAGATCGGTGAGCAGTTGTTGTTGCTCAGTAAGGAGAGCCTTTTGCTGGGCAATATCGGATTGAGATTGAGTGGTGTTGGCCTGCGCCATGGAGAGTTCATCCCGAGCCTCTTTGAGGCTGAGGGTGAGTGCGGTAAGGCGATCCTGGACCTCAGCATGAGCAGACTTTTCTTCGACGAGTTCATTGCGAAGAGAATCCAGATCGTTCGTGAGTGAGGCAATGCGTTGGGTGGCGGCAGGGTCGGGCTGGCCAGCGGCGATTTGGGCGGCTGCGAGCTGATCACGTAGAGAATTTAGAGTGCTTTCGGCTCGATCGATTTGTTGCTGTTGAGCGGAGTTTTTCTGGCGGAGGGTGACGAGCTGAGATTGGGCTTCGTCGGCTCCGGCGTTAGATTTCTTCAAGTTCGATTGCGCGCTGGCGAGCTCGTCTTTTAGGCTTAGCTGGGCCTCGTTGGCTTCGTTGAGTTGCCGACGGATGTCGTTGAGTGAGCTCTTGAGGCCGATAATTTCCCGGCCGCGTTCGGAAGCAACATCGTCAAGTTGTTGATTGTATGAACTGAGGGTCGCCGTCTGTTTCTTCAGTTGATCGATTTCGCTTTGCAGCGCGCTGGTTTCTGCGGTGAGTCGGTCGCGGCTACTGGCTTCGAGTTGCCCCACTTTGATTCGCAAAGCGACCAATTCATCCGCCCCGGATGAAAGCGCGTGGTGAGTGGTTGAGAGTTCTTGCGTGATGCTTTCGTAGCGGGAATTGGCCGCGGCGTGGGCGGTTTGTTCCGCTTTGAGGCGTTTGGTGAGGGCGGCAATATCGTCACTCAGTGATTTGATCTTGGCGGTGTCGGTAGAGTCGGCGAGTGCGGCGGCATTCAACGCGTTTTGCAGTTTGCTTTGGAGGCTCAGGTTAGCGCTTTGGGCATGGTTGAGCAGGTCTTGAAGTTCGGTTTGCTCCTGCTTGATTGCGGCGAGGTTTTTGCGAGTCGCGATGAGCTCTGCGCGGGTCTTGTCGAGTGCTCGCGCGGTGGCGAGCTGTTCTTGATCCGCGTTTTTGAGTGAGGCGACTTGGGCCTGAAGGGTTTGATGGTCGCGGGTGAGACTGGCTAATCGGGCCTGAGCAGAAGCGAGGTCGCTTTGGGCCGTATCACGCTCGCGCCCTCGTTGGGCTGCAATATCTTCCAGTTTCTGGTTCTCGGCTCCGAGATCCGTGGAGGCTGATTTGAGCTGGTTGATTTCGCGTTGGAGGATGGCCGCAGCATTAATGCTGTGAGAATTTTGCGCGTTGGTGTTTTGCAGGGTCGCCACTTTCACCCGGAGAGAGGCCAGCTCGGATGCGCTTGAGCTTAGTTCGGCCTCGGCCGTCTTTTGCGCCTCAATAGCTGCGTTGAGACGAGTTTTCAGTTCTTCGGCTTCTTGCCACGCGAGGGCGAGTTCAGAACTGAGTTGGTTTTTGTCGGTGTCGGCGGGAGCCGCGGAGCGGCTCGATGGAGTCGGCGACGTATTCGATTTTACCGCGACGGAATGAGTGGCGCGATGTGCAGCGAGGCGGCGGCGACCTTCGGCGAGTTGAGCCGGGGTCATTTGTTCAAGCAGGGTATTGAGGGCCTTTCCGGTGGTGCCATTGGTGGCGGCGAGCGAGAGCCACAAATAGGCTTCAGACAGGTCGGGGGAGACGTCGCGTCCGGTGGCGTAACTGAGGCCGAGATTGTATTGGGCAATCGAGTTTCCTTTTTCCGCTTTATCGCGGAGCGAGGTGATTTCGGCCGGTTGGGCGAGTGCGCTCTGGCCCGATAAAAGTCCGGCGATGAGGCCGATAATCAGCGCGGGGCGACGAAAAGGTGTGGTCGACATGGGAGCAGCGTGGAGAGAAACCAACTGAGACTCAACCTGAACAATGAGGTCTGGTGACGTTTTGACTTCGGTTTAACCAGAGTAAGTCAGGAGAGGATTCCGTTGCGGGGTTGGTTTTATCGGCTCGATCATCGAATTTGGTTTCGGCATAGAGTGGGGAGTCGATGAATATTTTGAAGCAATTTTGGGTATGGGCGGTCTTGGGGCTGGGGTTATTTCTCGGCGGTTGTGCGACGGTGAGTGGCCCGGCGGTTCAGAGAATGCCAGTGGATCAGCATGGTCGCTTGGCGGGCACCGGATTTGAGGCGATTGATCTGATGGTGGCGTGCCACGAAATCGATGAGATCATGAATGCCATGGTGCGCACTCCGGGGGTGGGTGAATTCGATGTTGTCGTCGATCCAGTTAAAAACGATACGCGTTTTCAGCTGCCCGAAGAGGCGTTTAATCGGGCGATTTATGGCCAGTTGTTATCCAGTTCTCCGCCGAAGTGTCATCTCATGCAGCCCGATAGCTCGATTGAGCCGCAGATGTATTTGATGGGGCGACTGCAGCGCATTCTGCCGGAACTTCCCCGTGATCATGAAGTTCTTCTCTACAGCTATCGACTGGTCGACGCGACCAACAACGAAGTCGTATGGGAGGGGTCCTGCGAGGTGACAACTCACCTCGGCGTGGCATCGACCGAGCCCGTGCTTAAGGCTTCGGCTTCGGTTGAAATGTGATCTCGGCTGTCGCTTCTTCCATTTCGCGTTGGGCTTTTTGTAACGCCGCCCGATCTTCCTCGGTCTCCGTGACAACCGCTTGACCGTTTGAGAAGTCGATAGTTTGTCCGTTTTCAATTGCGACGGGCGCAGCTGTTGGCGGCTTGCGCTGCAGATAGAAACCCGCGAGCGCCGCGATGATCAAAATCACGATTGCGAGGCAGAGTTTGTAGATCCGCTTATTAGCCATGGGTCGATTTAACCTTGTGCTTAAGTTTGGCAGAAAGCCTGAAGAGTAGCCCGAGTATGATGCCCATGGCGCCACACAGGATGATCAACAGGGCTTGGGAAATGTGAAACGACCAGCAGAGAAAACTGACCTTGAGGACCTGTGTGTTTTGGAGGGCGAAAGTGCCGAGCAGGATCAGTAAAATAAAGGGGATGATCAATCGGCGGGGCATGTCTTTATCAATGAAGACTGTCCCAGCTCTTCGCGAGAAAGATATGCCCGCGGATACTCTCCACAATTCCGGCATGTTCCGCGAGAGGCTCCTCATGATCCTCCTCTAATTTGATACCGAGGAAACAGACTTCGGACTTCTCCGAGGTTTCAATGATGACGTCGTAAACGGGTGCCGTTGAGACGATGATCTCGGGCACGGCATCGATGCGGGAAGCCTTGGCGAATTTTTCAACCGATTCGATCGCCTCTTCGCGCTTCGACTCATCTTTGATTACTCGCATGATCCGGATCCGGTGGTTGCGCCAACGCGGAGACCTCCGAAGCAGATGCGCAATGGTGAGCATGAAGCTGCCGTTTTCCCGGGCCCGCCACCACACGTCGATGTTGGGCGCGAGTTCCGCGGCGGGCAGTTCCGCTTCGGCGTAAACCAGTAAGCTGCGCCTCAGTTGCAGGATGCGGCGGATCGCACGGGTGAAATCAGCCTGCTTGAGGCCATCTTCACTCCAACCGATCATCACGGTGTTGGGTTCAAGTTCACCTACACCTGAAACCTGAAGGAGGGTGGATACGCCGTGTTCAAAATCATCGGCGAGCACGGTTTTGGCGACGGCTGAGAGGCGGTTTTCCTTGATGAAGGTTTCGAGGTTTTCATCCAGTTTGTCCTGCAGGGGCACAAGTTTTTGCCAATCACCGGTGACAACGTGAGCGAGAAACAGCAGCCCACGGCGGGCAGGCTCGTCTTCGAGTGGGATGTTACGAGGTCTGGTTGGAATCGCCGTCCTTGGCATTTCGCACTTCCAGTGAACCAGAGCGCACATGCAGATCGCGTTGGGGAAATGGGATCTCGATGCCCGCTTCGGCGAGTGCTTTATAGACGGCAAAGTTTATCCCGCTGCGTAAACTACGAGGTGAGCGCACCATCGCGTGGGTCCAGACACCTAGTTCGAAGTTGAGGGAGCTATCTCCGTAGCTATCGAAAAAGACACTGGGCTTGGGATCATCGAGCACATTGGGGTCGGACTTGGCGACCGCCAGTAACACTTCCGTGAGTTTATCCACATCCGTGCCATAGGCCACACCGATCGGAATGCGGAATCGCGCCTTGGGATCTCCGTGGCTCCAGTTGATCACGGTTTCGGAGATGAACGACGAGTTGGGCACGATGATCGAGATGTTATCGTTGGTGATCACGATGGTGCTGCGCAGACTGATCTTGCCGATCTGACCCGCGACTCCGCCGACTTCGACGCGATCTCCGATTGAGATGGGGCGTTCGATCAGAATGATGATACCGCTGATGAAATTGCTGATGATGTTTTGGAGTCCAAAACCGATACCCACCCCGACGGCTCCAGCGATCACGGTGAGTGAACTGAGATCAAGCCCGATGGTTTGCAGCGCGATATAGCCACCGAGCAGCAAGAACAGATATCCCATGAGGCGCTCGACTCCGTAGCGCACCGGCTTGTCCAGTTGGGTGGTTTCCAGCAGTCGGCGAACGATTACTCGGCGAAAAATCTTTTCGCCAATCACGATGCATAAAAACAGCAGGATGGTGGCGGCGATCCCATGCAAGGTGACATCGGTATTTCCGATGCTGAACAGCTTCTCGTTTAACCAGGAGTTGGCTGTTTGCAGAAATTCGGTCATAAGAATTTGGGTGGGGAGAGTGCTAGCGGAGTTCCTATCTAGGCGGGAACTTCAGGCGATGTCACGACTGGGTTTTCAGCCCACCGCCAACGCGATTACGCCCAGTGCCATGGCGGCCGCGGCCCAGATACGCCGGTGGCCATCACCTTCTTTCAACATGCGCGCGCCAATCAAGGCACCGATCAGGATGCTCACTTCACGCATCGGCGCAACGTAGGTCAGCGGCGTGAAACTCATCGCGGTCAGAACCAGTATGTAGGCGAGTGGAGACAGCACGGCGACGGCCAGACATTCTTTTTTGGAGTCCGCCCAAACGCGCTTCACTTCACTCCAGCGTTTGATCGCGAAGGGAGTCATCAATAATCCCCGGGAAAAGTTACTGCCCCAATCGAGCAGTAACGGCACGACCGCCGCGACGGTCACCGCTTGTTGATCGATGACGGTATACGAAGCGATGAAAACACCGCAGCCGATGCCGTAAAACAAACCGGGGGCCACTTGACGCGTCCCTTGAATCATCCCGTGTCCGCCGGTGAGCAGAAAAATACTGAGCGCAATCACCAGCCCTCCTCCTACGGTGAGCAGGCTCGGAGTTTCTCCCAGTAAAACGACCGCCGCTAGAAACGACAGCACGGGGCCGGTGCCCCGAGCCAAGGGATAGACCAGCGAGAAATCGCCCACCTGGTAGGCACGTTGCAGAAAGAGGAAATAGCCGGAATGAAGCACCCCGCTGAGCACGATCAATTGCAGCCCCCGGGGGCTGATAACCACCGGATGAGTCCACCAATACCAAACCGCCAACGGGCAATAGATTAGAACTGACAGGGTCACGCACACCCACACGAAGGGCAGTCCGCTCTTCACCCGCTTGGCTAACAAGTTCCAAGTTGCGTGGAGCGCAGCAGCAGTGAGGACGAGAATGATCGCGAGTGGAGTCATGGACGGATTTCACAGCAACGGCCTCGCCATGAGGCTTCAAACTGAAATACGTGGATGTGCCGTAATATTTCACCATGTCCTCCGTTTCCACATTCGCCGAAATCCGCCGCACGCTGGCTCTCGCGTTTCCGATTATCCTCGGACACCTCGGCCAGATGCTCATGGGGATCGCCGATAGTGTGATGATTGGTCACGTGGGCACCGTGCCCTTGGCCGCCTCGGCGTTTGGGCACAGCCTGTTCACAATTTCGTTTATTCTGGGAGTCGGGTTACTCATGGCGGTCTCGGTGTTGGGAGCGCGAGCTC
This sequence comes from Cephaloticoccus sp., assembly GCA_034669935.1. GTDB lineage: Bacteria > Verrucomicrobiota > Verrucomicrobiia > Opitutales > Opitutaceae > Cephaloticoccus. Next base: position 48,046 of record JAXMOJ010000008.1, on the reverse strand, counting down.
ACGGCGCGGGAAAGTCCGCTGACTGTGCGGAATATCTACGTCACGGTATGATCATGGCGGCAGTGCTGGGGGCTGGTGGTGCTCTGCTGATTTATGGGATGAGTCTGAATTTGGAGATTTTTGGACAACCGGCCGAGGTCAACGCAGCGGGGGAAACTTACATTCGAATCATCGCCTTATCGTTGGTGCCCACCTTGCTATTCCAAGTGCTGCGCCAGTTCAGCGAGGCAGTTGATCATCCATGGGGGCCCATGGTGATTCTACTCGTAAGCGTGGGACTGAATGTCGTTTTGAATTGGATTCTGATTTATGGTCATCTCGGCGCACCGGCTTTGGGGCTCGATGGTGCGGGTTGGGCGACTTTGATTTCCAGAACCGTTGCCGTGGTGGGGCTGTGGGCTTGGTTACGACAGCGCCAGAGCGTGACGCGTGAGTGGCCCGGTCGCGGAGAGAATACCGCGTGGTGGGCGCCCGTCGTCTGGTCGCGCTTGCGGGAAATGCTTCGCATCGGTGTGCCGGCGGCGGGGCAGCTGATGTTTGAAGCGGGGGCGTTTGTTTCGGCTGCGATGATGATGGGCTGGATCGGCACGGTGCCGCTGGCGGCACATCAAATCGCGCTGAGTTGTGCCTCGGCCACGTTTATGATTCCGCTAGGGATCGGGCTGGCGACCGCGATCAGGATCGGACGCGCCGTGGGCGAGGGGCGTTTGCAGGCCCTGCGCCGAATCGGCTTCGGCTCCATCTTCACGGCGGTGGTTTTCGCCGTGGTGTTTACCGTCGTGTTTGTGATTGGCGGTCCATTGATCGTGAGCGGCTTCACCCACGAAGCAGAAGTGGCGAAACTCGCGGCTGAACTCCTGATCATCGCTGCGATATTTCAGATTTTCGACGGGGGACAAGCCGTGGCCTCGGGAGCGCTGCGCGGTTTAACGGATGTGAAAATCCCCACCTTGCTGACGTTTATCTCCTACTGGTTGATGGCCTTGCCCACGGGGTATTTTCTCGGAGTGCGGCGCGACGATCCGCATGGTGTCTGGATCGGTCTCGCGGTGGGTCTCGCCGTGACCTACGTCCTTCTTTCCTGGCGCTTCTATCGCAAAACGGCGCCCGCAAGTTTGTCATGTAATACCTGAAAGTGGGGCAATCCCGGCCTCGCGGAGCTCGGCCCTCCGTTTTAGAAGAGAGCGTTCAAGAGGAATTGGAGGGCCGAGTTCCATGAGGCCGAATTCGCATCGAAAGGGCATCATGCCGGACCGAGGTCAGCGACCCCGGCTACAATTCGGACCGGATTAGAAACCGACGATTTTATGCTCTTCATCCAGCGTGAGCCCTTCGATGCGCAGTCTTCGGCTTAACGTTGGGCGATCACGTTATCGCCCATTAATTGGAAATGTGAGGCGGCGGCGAGCAGGTGCTTGTCGTTGGAATAGATCATTCCAAATCCGTGATTGGCGGCTGTGGCCAGATGCATGGCGTCGGCCCCACGCAGGTAAACCGTGCGGGGCAATTTGGCGTAGGTCTCCCGAATGCTTGAGAGCACAGCGGGGCCGGAGACCAGCCAGTGAAACGCTCCTTCCGCCAGATCGGTTTCGAACTGCGCCAGCACGGCTCGATAAGATTTAGGCGTTATCGCACCTTCCCGTAGCTTGCGATGAAACGCGGCGACGGCCTCAGCTTGGCCCAAGGTGGAACAGGCCACATGATCGGATGCCGCCAGCTGGCGAACTTCCGCACTTCCCGGTTCCTCAAAGTAAAGTCGGACCAGATAGCTGGTGTCGAAGTAGATCATCGTTCATCGCGTTCGTCGGAAATGCCGATGGTCGTATCGGTGCCTTTGGAAAGTTTAACCGTGCGGAATGCCGGGAGCAGTTTTCTCCGGGCAAAATAGGGCTCATCAGGAGTGAGGGTCGTCGGAACCAACTTGGCGATAGGCTTGCCGCGTTCGGTGACATGGAGTTCGCCCAATGCTGTTGCCCGGCGAACCCATCGACCGGTTTCATCGTGGAGCTGGCGAATCGTAATCGTCTTCATGTGTCACCATGTGACACATGGTTGTTCAGATGTCAATCCACCCAGTCAGGTTCGAGAGAAGAAAACCTCCGTGAGTCTGGATTGAGCTATCGAGGCCTCAAGGAGCTCGGCCCTCCGTTTTTGCAAAGAGAAAGTCCTGTGTTAATAGGAGGCCGAGTTTCATGAGGCCAAATCCGCATCGGAAAGGCAGCATGCTGAGCCCAGACCGTGCGATCCTGTAGCCGGTCTCGGCTTGCCACGCCGAAGCTACGGCGAAGGAGGGTGAGGCCGTGACCTACGTCCTTCTTTCCTGGCGCTTCTATCGCAAAACCAAACCCGGCTCAGTTTGATTTCGATTCAATTCGCGCGTGAACTTCGTCCAGCGTCAGTCCTTCGATTTTTACGCGTTTGAGACGCGAGGTATCGCCGGTGGCGATGGACACAGCGCGCTTGGGTAGGCCGAGTTGTTTCGCGAGAAAGGTGCAGAGTTCCGCGTTGGCTTTGCCTTCAACTGGCGGGGCGTGGAGTTTGATTTTGAGGGCTTCGCCCAACCATCCGATGATCTCACTGCGCGGTGCATTGGGCACCGCTTTGATGGCGAGAATGCAGGGCCGGTCAGTCACGATTAAGCCAACGCTTCCTCGAGTGCAGCGATGATGTCTTCGGTGGGTTCGCAGCCGACGGAGAAACGCACAAGCTCGGGATTGATTCCGCTGGCGGCGAGTTCGGCGCGGCCGTCTTCACTGGTCACCAGATTGTAGTGCGCGAGATAAATGAAGGGACAGACGAGCGTCGTTTTCATACCAAAGCTCGGACCTTTGGGCAGGGGCAATTGATCGTAAAATTCTTCGAGTGAGCCGTGGAGAGTAAACGAGATCATGCTGCCGACCATTTCCGGAGAACGGGCGATTTTTTCGTAATTGGCCCGCGAGGAAGAGTGGTGCGCGGAGAGAACTTGATCAACAGCCGGGTGGGCCTCAAGCCAGTCGACGATCTGAGCGACGCTCTGATGGATCTGCGCGAGCACGGCGGGGGTTTCACCAATTTCCTGTGCGAGTCGCGCGAGGTCGCGGGGATAAACGGGTTCGAGGCGCTCGGCGATTTGATCGCGTAGTTCGCAGGCATTCGGGATGGCCGGGTTGACCACGACGAGTCCGGCGGTGAGATCGCCTTCGCTGGCGGTGTATTTCGTGAGACTTGATACGACGATATCCGCATAGGGAAATACATCGACGGCGTAGGGTGACGAGATCGATGGATCGATTATGAGTGATGCGCCGTGCTGGCGGGTGATCGCGCGGATCGCCGCGAGATCAGGAGTTTGCAGCAGAGGATTTGTTGGTGCCTCGATGATGATTCCCGCGATGCGATCACCTTTTTCTGCAAAGAGACGTTGGATTGCGTCGAGGTGGAAGATGTCGGGGAAGTGAACGTAGTCCTCAGCGGTCGGGGCCGAGTTTTTCAGGAGGGTAATCGTATCAAGGTAAAGCCAACCGAGTTGGATCCAAATCGTGCGCCCTCGTTTAGCCTGATGTTCTGCGAGGGTGCGAAATGCCACGGAAACAGCATTCATTCCGCAATTGGCGATCAGGATATCGGCGGGTGTCGTGTCGGTGAAGAGGGGGAGTAAGTGCCGCCGGATTTCCGTTAATGCGTCGCCATCGAAAAGCGCTTCAGGTGTCGCGCTCGGTAGCTCGCCGAGTTGCACGAGCCGATCTTCGGCTTCACGAGACGAAATGAATCCCCCGACATTCTGGAGGAAAAGTTTGGCGGTGGCGTTGATCTCGGATTCGTCGGCATGGCTGAGGCCATGAATGCCAGCTTCGGCCAAGAGTGTAGCGGCTATACCCGTTGCCTCAAATTTGGCGGAGAGCTCGCGCGCCATGTTTTCGGAAGAAGTGAGCCAGAGGGTTTTTCCTTCGAGACTCTTTTGGGCGTGGTAATACTCGGTGAGCTGTCGGGCATAAGGGTGCACCACGAAACGGGGATAGCCGGAACCGAGTTGGCCGGTAATCTCGGGGTCTTTCTCTTCATAGCCACGAATCGAACGCATAGTGGGCAAGCTGCAGGAAACGGCATGCGGCGTGTGGGGAATCGGGCGACCGAGAGGAATTGGCGTGAAGACTGACATTGCTTTGTGCGAGCCAGTGTTTGGTTCGTGGGGTGTGATGCAATCACGCGTTGCGTCATGTCGGCTGAGATCTCTGGCATAAATTTAACACAAAAATAGTCTCTTCGCCGCGCTTCTTTCATCATGGATCAGTTACTGGGAAGCTTGCTTCGGCTGGATTGAAGTCGGTCGGGATGATGACACCAGGGAGACAGACTTTTTAACGCGGAGCTCGCGAAGAGCGCGAAGGGGAAATGCGAGGATCTCTGCGTCCTTCACGAGCTCGACGTTTACTTGCTTGGGTCTCCAGCATTTTAAAAAATTTCTCGGCCGCTGATTGGCGAGGGTAGGGCGAACCGTCCCGGTGAGCCGCGGCTCGGCGAGGACGCTTCGCCCTACCTTTGCCTGCTACGCTTTTACTGAAACCGCGGTAATCCTGAGATACCCGGAAGCTATGCCTCCGGGCGGGGTGATGAGCACCGGGTTGATGTCCGAACCGGAGAGAATTTGTTCCTCAAATGCCTCGGGGCTTGCCCCTCGGATTTTTACTCGGAAACTCGCACCGCAATGAAACTGCTTTCCTGGAATGTAAACGGCGTGCGGGCCTGCCTTGGCAAAGGGCTACTCGATTGGATCACCGCCTCCGATGCCGATGTGATTTTCTTGCAGGAAGTGAAAGCACTGCCGGCCGATGTGGCTCATGTCGAATGGCCCGAGGGTTATTCGGTTCATTGGAATGCGGCGCAGAAGAAAGGCTACAGCGGCACCGCCCTATTCACGAGACGCGAGCCAATCTCGGTGCGGTTGGGAATCGGTTCTCCGGAGCATGATGCTGAGGGTCGCGCGATCACCGCGGAGTTCGACGATTGTTACGTGATCGGACTTTACGTTCCGAATGCGCAACCGGGTTTGGCGCGCATCGAATTTCGTCAGGCTTGGGATCGTGCCCTGCTCGACTACGCGAAGAATTTGGAGAAAAGTAAACCGGTGATTTTTTGCGGTGATTTGAACGTCGCGCATGAGCCGATCGACCTCGCGCGTCCCAAGGATAATGTCGGCAATCCCGGGTTCTCCGATGAGGAGCGTGATGGGTTCCGTGACTTTATCGCGGCGGGTTTTATCGACACGTTTCGTGAATTTGAAAAAGGGCCCGACCATTACAGCTGGTGGACGTATCGGATGGGGGCGCGATCGCGGAATGTCGGGTGGCGCATCGATTACTGCATGGCCTCGGCCGCGCTGAAGCCGCGACTGAAAAATGCGTGGATCGAATCACAAGTCATGGGGAGCGATCACTGTCCGGTGGGATTGGAGTTAAAATGAGCAAAGATAAAACCAAGAAGAAGGCGGAGAAATCCAAGAAGCCGAAGAAGGCGGCCAAGCTGAACAAGCCGAAGAAGACGAAGTCGAAATGGGTGCGTCGGGCGGCCTCGAAAATTCATGGAGGTGGTCTCTATGCCAAAAAAGACATCCCGGAAGGCACGTTGGTGATCGAATATGTGGGCGAGCGGATCACGAAGAAAGAGGCGGAGCGTCGGGAGAAGAAGCGGTTGGCGGCTCGCGAAAAAGGGAAGGACGGTTGCGTGTATGTTTTCGAACTGACTTCGAAATACGATATCGATGGCGATGTGAAGTGGAATACGGCTCGCCTGATCAATCATTCCTGCGACGGCAATTGTGAGCCGCAGAATATTGAGGATCATATCTGGATCGTGGCGTTGCGCGACATCAAGAAGGGCGAAGAGCTGGGGTATGACTACGGTTTCGATTTCGCGGATTGGCGCGATCACCCCTGCCGGTGTGGCTCGCCGAAATGCGCAGGCTACATTGTGAAGAAAAGTCAGCGCTGGCGCGTGCGGAAAGCACTGGCGGCCGAGAGCTGATTTTGCGTTGTCATTGCGAGTCCGATTTTCACCACAGAGGCCACAGATCCAAGGAGGATAAAGACAGTGGAGCGGAGTTTGGTGTCGTGTATTTATCTGAGAAATCTGTGATTAATACTTCGAGCCAGAATTCGTTAATTGCCGCAGTCGACCTGCCATGGCGGAGCTCCTTCGCCATGACATCTCGGCCAAACTTCTACTGATTTTTCATTCGCCTGTTCTGGTTGGACGACCCAGATTTAGACCACCCCGATGAGCGAACTAAAGGAACTGATGTTGCGTGAACCGCGACAGACTCTGGCCGTGGCGGAGAGTCTGACGTGCGGCAGTGTGCAGGCCTACATCGGTCGCATTTCGGGAGCTTCGGAATTTTTTTTCGGTGGGATTACGGCCTACTCGCTGGAGCAAAAAGTGAAGTTGCTCGGTGTGAATCGCGACGAGGCGAAAAAGGTGAATTGCGTGTCGGCTGAGATCGCCGAACAGATGGCGCGGGGCGTGGCGAGTTCGTTTGGCGCAGATCTCGCGTTGGCGACAACGGGCTATGCGGAGCCATCCGAAGAACACGATGTTGCGGTGCCGTTTGCATGGTGGGCGTTGGCTCAACGCGACGGGGAGTCATGGTCCGTGCAGAGTCATCGCGTGGCATGTCCCGATGCGAATCGAGTGGAGGTGCAGGCAGCGATTACCTTGGCCGTGATCTCGGGGCTCTTGGATCATCTGCGATCCACGAAATGATTTTTTCTGTTAACCCTAAAACAAAATAATCCGATGATTCGCCAAGCCTTTGTGATGACCGTCAACCCCGGTGAGGAAGCCGAATACCAGAATCGGCACCGCACGATTTGGCCCGAGCTCGAAAAAGTGCTCAAGGATCATGGGGTGCATAATTACAGCATTTTTCTCCTCGCCGAAACCCGACAGCTCTTCGCCTATGCCGAGATCGAAGATGAAGAACGGTGGAATGCGATTGGGAAAACTCCGGAGTGCCAACGCTGGTGGACGTATATGAGCGATATCATGCCGTCCAATCCCGACGACAGTCCGGTCGCCGCACCGCTCAGAGAGATTTTCCATTTGGATTGAGGTGCGAGTGTGGGATCGATTTTTGTCACAGAGATCACGAAGGAAGGAGAGAGCTCACGGAGCTGCGATGCTGGACCTGGAACGAATTGATGCATCTTGTCGCGGGATGTTATCAATCCTGTGAGCCTAGTTTCTCAGTGATGCCCCGCGAAATTTTCACGGCTCGGTGAACTCTGTATCAGCTCAGTGGCCGCTGTGACCTAATCAGTCCTGCATGTCTGCGAACTTACCTGATTCCAGAAACGCAATGGTCTGCCGGATCACAGTTTTGTTTTTCATTAGATACGGGTGCGTGGCGTGGATGACGATGTGATCTGTCATGCCTTCGATTTCGGTGTGTTCGACGGAAACTTTGCCGTCGTCCTTTCCGGGGATATAGAAGCTATTGATCCAGTTGATGGATCGATCGCCAGCGATGATGCCGAGTTCGAATTCGACTGCACCGAGTTGATTGGGAGTCGAATCGGGATCGGTGCCCAGTTCGCTCCCGGCGGGGCCGTTGAGCTTTTGAAACAGAGTCCACGATTTGAGCTGATCGACGACTTCGCTGCCTCGATTGGGCGGACCGAGCATGACGACGCGACCCAATCGTGGTTCAGTGTGGTCTGAGAAATAGCTGCGCACGAGAATGCCGCCAAGTGAGTGCGTGACGAAATGGATGCGTTCACAGTCGTTCAGAGCCTTGCTGGCCAAAGCGGCGCTGATCGTGTCTTCGGCGAGCTGAGTAATGGTCGCGGTGCGTGAGGGATAGTCGATGTTGGCAACCGTGTAACCGGCTTCGGTTAGTGCCGCTTCCATTTTCTCCATACTCGCTTTGGTGCGCACCAATCCATGGAGGAGAATCACGCCGTCTTTGGCCTGTGCGGTAGCGGTCACCGAAAGCATAAGGATGAGAGCGATGGACTTTAACCACGAATGAACACGAATAGACACGAATGAAGATGTAGGGGAACTATCGGTGGATTGAGAAGGCTGCGGATAAGCGCCTAAACATGAGAGCATCTTGCCGGTCTCATTCGTGAGAATTAGTGTCTATTCGTGGTTTATTATCTGGCTGGCAAATTTTGCCGATAGGCATCCAACCATCCGGCGATGTAGGCGGCTTGTTTGGCGCGGATGGACTCGGGGAAGTGCACGTGATCGATGTAGAGATCGGGACCGAGATTGGCGGTGAAGGAATGCAGATCGATGACGGGAATATTTGCCTCACGCATGATCTCGTCTGCGGTCAGCTGATAAGCTTCGTGATCGGCGTTGAAACGGAGGAAGCCCACGCCGTTGGCGTTGTGGATTTTTTCGTCGAGTGGCGTCGTGCGAATCCAGATCAGCTGCAATTGCATCGTGGCGGCGAGCTCGATGATGGCGCGAAGGTTCTTCGCGTAGTCTTCAATCGTGACCTGCTTGTGGCCGGTTTCGCGATCCGTCTTGATGTCGTGCAGCCCGCAATTCACGAGAAGCAGATCAGCATCGATACCTCCGGAGGCCTCTAGAGATTGGAGGTAGTCGAGCACCATGGAGGAGTCGCCGCCATTGGCACCGTTGGGATTATCGAGATCGTCTTTTGCTCCCTCTTTGCGCGCGTAGCCCATCACGCCTTGGAGTTGTTGCTCGAGAAAGGGGCCGTAGTGAATGGAGATACTGTCGCCAATGACGTAGAGATTCATGGCTGGGTATTATTTGGTGATTAACCACGAAAGGCACGAAAAACACGCAAGAATGAGATCTAGAAGATTGAGAGAACTCCTGTCCAAGTGTCGGAATTTAGCCACAAGGAACACAAAGTATCGTGCGGCAAGTAGTCTCTCCATCACGCTTATAAGCGCGCGGGTGATTATGGCGTATAGCCGCTACAACATAAGTTCTCTGGGCAGCAGATCGTTGTTTTGATTGTCGGATCCAAGCGAACGTTTTCATACTGTTGGGATGGCGAAACCTTTTCGAGTATGGGCCTGCGGCGATGCGCACGTGGGCACGGATAAGAAGCGCGGTCGCGATAGTTTGGCGGAATCGATTCGTGGGGTGGAGCAGGGAGGCGAGCAGGGTGGCCCGGCGTTCGATTGGGATATCTCGGTCAATGTGGGCGACTATTCGGGTGGGCAGGGTGTGCCGGATGATGAGGAAGGCGAGGAGGTGGTGCGGCAATTCGGGGCGCTCACCAAACACCCTCGGGAGGCGATGTATGATATTTGCGGCAACCATGACCGCAGCGGATTGGATGAAGAGCAGGCGTGGTGGTTTCGCAAGTGGATCGATCCGACGGGTGAGCATACGGAACATTCGCAAGTGAATAGCTCGCGTCGGCCGTATCCGATCGAGGGCACGTGGGAGCGTTACAAGTTTCAGGTGGGCAACATGGTGTTTCTGATGATGAGCGATATCAACGAGCCGAGTCAGAAGCTGGGGCGCGGTCCGCTCGGCGGTAATCCCGGCGGCGTGGTTTCCGGCGAAACGTTTAACTGGTGGCGCGAGCAGGTCGCTTCGCATGCAAATGACATCGTGATCACCGCGCATCATTACGTTTTGAAAAATACGACGGTCGCGTCGGGCGAATGGGAGGGATTTCGGAAAAAGGAAGACGGTGAATGGAAGAGCTACTATCACGGCTACAAACCGCAGGGCGCGCCGCGCGGGGCATCCTATCTGCATTGGGTGGATAGCGTGGAGGATAGCGGAAAATTTGAACAGCATCTCGAAGCGAATCCCGGCAGCGTGGATTTGTGGATGGGCGGCCACACGCATACGTTTCCCGGTGATTGTTACGGCGGTAAATCGCATCTCGAAAAGGCATGGGGTGGCACGACGTTTCTTAACGTAGCCGCGCTCACGAAACATCACGTTTCCAATACGACGGTGCCGATGAGCCGCCTGCTTACGTTCACCCCCGGCAGCGACGAATTGCGAGTGCAGTGCTACCTGCATACTTCGGATCACGCCCCACAGGGCTGGTATGAACCAGCGGAACGAGTGGTGAAGCTTTCGAGACCGTTTGAGCCGTGATGTTGCTCCTGCAATCTGCACATCCAGGTAGCTTGTAATGCTTAGCCGCAGATTACGCAGATAGCACGGATAGGGGATTTGGTTTAGTGACGCTTCAGAGATCTGTGCTCATCTGAGAAATCAGTGGCTTTCATTTCCGATACATTTCCGGTCGCCGATGTGATTCGATGAGCGCGCGATGTTCGATGGGTGGCTGGCCGTGCGAAGCGGGTTTGGTGAACTTCTGATGTGGATCGAATTGAGTGGTGATCACTCCGGCTTGGTGACCGGTGTCGGCCAGGAGCGTGCCATCCGGTGCGGCGATCAGGGAATGCCCGCCGTGATCAGGGGTGGGCATCGCGTAGGAACTGCGCGCGAGGTAACAACCGGTGTCGAGCGCACGCATTTGTGCGATGAGACGAATGCGCTCCGCGGATTCACTGCGTTGATAGCTGGGACAGAGAATCAGATCGACCTGCTGCTCGGCTAGGGCGACGAAGTGTTCGGGAAAGTAGAGGTCAAAGCAGGTTGCGAAGCCGATGCGGACTTTTTGCGGCAATGTATTGTTGTTCGTTGCGACGGTTTGCAGGGGTAGGCCGCTCGCTTGCGAGCGCTCAGGGGGGGCAATGCGCGAGCTAGCTCGCCGCCTACCTTCGGAATCTAATTCGTATTCGAAGATGGGTGAGGTTGAACCCGCGGTCAGCCCGAGGTCGCGCGACTCGGTGGTCGTGAGATGAATCTTGTCGTAGTGAAACACGACTTCACCGGAGGCATCGAAAAGGAGAGTGCGATTAAACCACTGTTCGCCTTCACGAACGACTGCGCCGGTTGCGATGAGGCAGCCAAGTCGTTGCGCCGAAGCCGCGACATTCTGCAGAAAGTCAGTGCCGCTCGATTCCGCACAGGTGTGGAGCGTCTTCTGTTCCTCGATGCCCGGCGTGTTGGCGTATTCGGGGAGGAGCACGATGTCCTGTTCGCCGGGCCGGAGCGACTCAAGCTGTGCTCTCATCCACGCCATACATGCAGAAGCATCAGCTGTGCCTGTAGGATAATCTGGCTGGATGACGGTGAGTTTCATAGTGGGGACCTATTTGGCGAAAAATCCTGAGAAAAGCGATATCTCGTGGTAAATAGCAGGCTGTCAGTGGCTTACAGATCGATCCGCTATGCAAGTCGCACGACCTTGAGTCACAGGAGAGTGACAAAGGTCAAAATGGCGTCGATTCCGGTTGAAATGAAATTAACCTCTAGGTAGCTCCCTAATTCGTAAATTCGGTCTGAGCTCCTCTGATCCACCACCTTTACCAATGATGAAAAAAATTGCCCTCCTCTTTTCCGCTTTGTTTTTAACCGCTGTTTCGTATGGGCAGGTTGTGCTGATTAGCTGGGATCTTAATGGTGTTGATCTAGATAGTGGTAGTCCATCCGGCCCATCCTATTCAATTAGTGGATCAACTGGTGATAATATTGACTCTGGAGCACTCACGCTAAGCACATCTGTCAACACGACGACAACTTCAGGTCAATATGGCTTTAAAGTTAATGAAGAGGGCACGCCCGGTCTCGCTAATTCCATTACTCGAGGATACTATATTCAATTTACTGTGGCGGCATCAACTGGGTATGATTTATCCATTTCTTCGATTGAGTGGAATGGTAGTTCGTCAGCATCAGGATCGGATAATATCGCACTATTGTCCGATGTTAAGGGTTTTACGGATGGTAACGAAATAGCCTCGTTTACTAACGATGGCTCTACGGGTGGTTATGATGAGACCATTTCATCGGGTTCATTTGATTCCAGTTACAATAATTTGAGTTCCATTACGTTCCGTATTTATGGATGGAATATTTCAGGAAGCACTGGGACGACATTTCTCCGTAATCTTAGTGGGAATGACTTAGTTATTAACGGCACAACTGCAGCTTCTGCCGTTCCTGAGCCTTCGACTTATGCACTGATCTTCGGTGCGGCGACTCTTGGCTTCTGTGTTTATCGCCGTCGCGCTAAGCGCGCGTAATCGAATCTAATCAATTTATCAAAAAGGCCGGGCGATGATTGCCCGGTCTTTTTTGTGGGTGATTCAATCCGGTGACACGAATTTGACTGATTGGCACGAAGCTGTGGGACGGAATGCCTGAACTTAGTGATAATTCGTGAAATTAGTGTCGTTGAATGGATCGCCAGTTCCTCAGATCACGAAGTCGGCGTCGTCGGGCTTCACGACTGACTTCGGTGGTAGGAGCATTCCAGCGGCAACGGTGGCGTGGGTGCCGGGTTCGACGAGGATGAAGGCACCGGTGAGACGGTTGTCGTGGTAGCCGTCGTAAACGAGAGGCTGAGCGGTGCGCAGACGGATCTCGCCGAGATCATTGAGTTCCAGTCCATCGGGGGCTTCACCGGGCTCCAGCGTGGTGATGTCGATGCGATGGGTGATCTCGGTGACGATCGCCTTAGTATTGAGGGTGGTGTGCTTGAGCAGGAATTTGCGACCGGCGGTGAGCGCCTTGGGATGCATCCAGCAGATCTTGGCGTGTAATTCAGAATTGGCTCCGGGAAGATCCTCCGTGCCGATGATCATCTGGCCGCGACTGACATCGATTTCGTGCTCCAAACGCAGGGTGATTGATTGGGGGCAAAAGGCTTCTTCGACCGGGCCTTCGTAGGTGTGGATTTCTTTTACCGTGGTGGTGATTCCGCTCGGGAGCACCATGACGGGCTGACCCTTGCGCACTACTCCACCAGCGATTTGTCCACTGAACCCACGGAAGTCGTGTAGTTCGGGATCGGTCGGATTGTTGGGGCGGTTAACCCATTGCACGGGCAAGCGAAAGCCTTGCAGATTCCAATCGCTGGCGATGTGCACGGTTTCGAGATGGCCGAGTAAAGAGGGGCCGGAATACCACGGAGTCTTGTCGGAGAGGGTGACCACATTGTCGCCTTCGAGCGCGCTCATCGGAATGAACTTCACATCCTTGATGTCGAGGCGAGGGAGGAATTTTTCGAAGTCGGCGCGGATTTCGTTGAAGCGGTCTTCGCTCCAATCGACGAGGTCCATCTTGTTGACGGCGACGACGAGATGCGGAATCCGCAGCAGTGAAGCGATGCAAGTGTGCCGTCGGCTTTGTTCGATCACACCGGCGCGAGCATCAACGAGCACGATCGAAAGATTGGCACTCGAGGCACCGGTGACCATGTTGCGCGTGTATTGCACGTGCCCGGGCGTATCCGCGATGATGAACTTGCGTCGCGGAGTCGCAAAGTAGCGGTAGGCGACATCGATGGTGATGCCCTGCTCGCGCTCGGCGCGAAGCCCGTCGGTAAGATTGGCGAGGTTGATTTGACCCCCGCCCGTGAGATCGGCGGAGCGCTCCAAGGCTTCGATTTGATCCTCCATGATCGATTTCGAATCGTAGAGGAGGCGACCGATCAAAGTGGACTTGCCGTCATCGACTGATCCACACGTGTTGAAACGCAAAAGGTCAACGGGTTGATCTTTGGAGTTCGGAGATGGGAGATCCGCCTTCGCCAAGGCTTCGGCGGACAAGTCGGAGTCCCGCGATTGGGTTTCGGAGATGGGAGTGGATGTCGCTGACATAGAACGGAAATTGGCGTGGTGCGGTATGAAAAAATTAGTGGTGGTGGTGGCCGATCTCTGAGCGGCCCGCCCGGAGGTCGGGCCCTACCTTTGGCCTCTAGAAGTAGCCTTCTTTTTTGCGGTCTTCCATGGCGGCTTCGGAGGCTTTGTCGTCGGCGCGGGAGCCGCGTTCGGTCACGCGGGCGGCGGCGATCTCGGCGAGGATATCATCCACGTCGTTGGCCGGTGATTCGATCATTCCGGTGCTGATGATATCGCCGATGGTGCGAACGCGCACGTTGAGCTCTTTGATGTCTTCACCTTCTTTTGGTGGCACGATATCATTCACGGGGAGCCATTGGCCTGAGCGTCGAATGCAGGGGCGAGAGTGGCTGTAGTAAATATGAGGGACTTCGAGACTCTCGCGCTGGATGTATTCCCACACGTCCATCTCGGTCCAATTACTGATCGGGAATGCGCGCATGTGCTCTCCGGGATTCACGCGGGTGTTGTAGAGATTCCAGATCTCAGGGCGCTGGTTCTTGGGATCCCACTGGCCGAAACCATCGCGGAAGCTAAAGAAACGCTCTTTGGCTCGCGCCTTCTCTTCATCGCGTCGTGCGCCGCCAATCATGCAGTCGAATTGAAACTCTTCGGCCGCAGCGAGCAGGGTGGGAATTTGTAAACGATTACGGCTGATTTCGCCCGGGGTCTGAGTGGCGATGCCGCTGGCGATGGCGTCTTCGACTTTACGCACGATGAGCTTGGCGTTGAGCTCTTTGGCCCGCCGATCGCGGAACTCGTTGAGCTCGGGGAAGTGGTGCCCGGTGTCCACGTTGAGCAGAGGCATCGGGAAATCTGAGGGACGAAACGCTTTTTCAGCGAGACGGAGTAAACAGATGGAATCCTTGCCGCCGGAGAAGAGAATCGCGGGACGCTCAAATTCGCTCGCGACCTCGCGCATCACGTGGATGGCCTCGGTTTCGAGATATTGAAGGTGATCTAAATGATAGTTGGACACGGATAAATTGGTTAGGAAAAGAGGGACACGAATTGCACGGATTTCACGAATGCTCAGAGAATGACACGTTTCCATTCCAGTGAATCGGCACCGAAATTTACGAGTATTCCAAGACGAAGTTTGGCGGCGGCCAGATAGTTCATGACTTGCTTGATGTGCGCATCGTTCAATTGCTGGACAGCCTTCGCTTCGAAAATAATTTTATCTTCAATGACGAAATCAGCGTAGTATGAGTGTGGTAGCACGTTGCCCTTGTAGCTGACTTCATATTTCTGTTCGCGAGTGTAAGGGATGTTGGCGAGACCGAGCTCAATAAGGAGAGCATCTTTGTAGAGAATTTCGCTATGTCCTTTTCCGAGTGTCCGGTGAATTTCCATGCAAAAACCAATGAGCTGAAAGCATTCATCTTTGTAGAGAAGATCATCCATGGAAATTTGTGGTGATTTGTGAAATTAGTGTCGTCGAAACGGATTAGATACCGGAGCCGTCGTTGACGGCTTTGCCGCCCCAGGCGGCGTGGAGTCCGCATTCGCGTTTTTCGTCGGCCTTGGCGGGATCGAAGTAGTCCCACTCGTTAGGGAGGTTGTGTTCTTCGAGGTAGGCTTCCATCTGCGCGTCATCCCAGTGGAAAACCGGACTGATTTTGAGAGCGCCAAAATTCTTATCGGCGGAAACGATATCGAGTTCGGCGCGATTGGGATTCTGAACTTTGCGCAGGGCGGTGATCCAAATCTTCGGCGCGAGTTCACTCATGCCACGTTGAAAGGGCTCGAGTTTCATTTGCGTGCTGAAGAGTTTGAGTGCGGCTTCGTCGGTCGTATCCGGCACGGGACCATAGATCGTATCACGATGCGCGACCGTCATCTGCGGGATGAAGGGCTTCAGGTTTAGACCCAATTGCGAGCGTAACTTTTCGGCGTGCAGGTAAGTGGCCGGCCGGTTGTAACCGTGATCGACCCAGAGCACAGGGATGTCGGCTTGCGCTTGCGTAGCGAGGTGTAGGACGACGGCTTCGTAGGGACGAAAGTTGGTGGACGCGATGGAGTGGCCGGGTGCTTGAGCAATGGCCCACTGCACGATCTCCAGGGGAGATTTATCGCGCAGTTCGGCGTTGGCTTGGGCGATTTGGTCGGGTGTCATTTTCGGAGATTCCGCCGTCGTCCCGCAGGACGGGACTTTGGCGCGACAAGTTGGTGATGGGAGATGGATAGAGGTAGGGATGGACCGCTGGGCCGTCCGTGACGTTTTTGGCGGGCCCAGCAGTCCCGCCCTACCTGATTTAGTTGTTTTCCGCGGCGTCGGCAGCTTCCTTTTCAGGCCAGAGCACGCGGGCGGCGAAATCGCCGAAGCGTTCGCCTTCCGTGCGTTCCGCTTTCCAGCGTTCGAAGATCGGGGTGAGGTGAGCTTCCAACTCCACTTCCTTAATCATGTCGATATGCACACGATTGAGACGAGATCCGGTGCCATTGCCACCGACCCAGAGTTGATAGCGACCGGGACCCTTGCCGACAAAGGCGAGTTCGGCGGTATAAGGACGGGCGCACCCATTGGGGCAGCCGGTGGAGCGAATAATGATTTCTTCGCCTCCGAGTCCGAGTTCGCCGCCGAGCTTTTCGATGCGATCGATCAGGGCGGGGAGCATGCGTTCGGATTCGGCGAGACCGAGTCCGCAAGTCGGCATGGAAGGACAAGCCATCGCCGCGGCGTGGAGAATCGACGCTTGGTCATCCACCTTGACGCCATGAGACGCGAGCAAGCTGGTGATGCCTTCGCGATCCTCATCGTTTACCTTGGCGATGATCACGTTTTGATTGGCGGAGAGGCGGAATTCGACGTGCGGGTATTGCTCGGCGATCTGGCGGTAAGCGGTTTTTTGCGCATGGCCTTCGACATTCTTGATGCGGCCGGTTTCCACGAAGGAGGTGAGGAACAATTTGCCATCGATTCCGCGATGCCAGCCGTAGAGATCTCCGGTGGTGGTGAATTTGTAATCGCGAGCGGGCTCCATCTTGATGCCAGCGAGCTTTTCGATTTCTCCGCGTGTCCAATCAGCACCCTTTTCTTCGACCACATACTTGAAACGAGCGTGCTTGCGATCGCAGCGATCGCCGTGATCGCGGAAGGTGATGATGGTGGCACGAGCGACGTCGATGATTTGATCGGGGGTGACGAAACCAATCACGTCGGCGAGGCGAGGGAAAGTGGAAGGCCGGTTGTGGCTGCGACCCATGCCGCCGCCGACGGCGACGTTGTAACCGAGCAGTTTGTCGCCATCCGTGATCGCGATGAACCCGAGATCATTGGTGAACACATCCATGTCATTGGATGGAGGCACGACGAACGAGATCTTAAATTTTCGAGGTAGATAGGTGTTCCCGTAGATTGGATCTACGAAATCCTTATTCTCTTTGTCCTCGAGATCGAGCTGTTGGCCATCGATCCAGATTGCGTGATACGCCTTGGTCGTTGGGGCCATTGCCATCGCGACGCGGTGCGCGTCTTCATAAACAGTTTCGCGGGCGAGGGTGTGCGCCGGAGTAGGCGATGCGGTGACGTTACGGTTGATATCACCGCAAGCTGCCAGCGTGGAGAGAAGGGACTCGTTGATCTTCTTGACCAGCGGGCCAAGGCCCGAAAGGACGACCCCGTGGAACTGAATACATTGGCGCGTGGTGACGCGAAGCGTGTCGTTGCCGTATTTGGTCGCGAGATCATCGAAGGTGATCCATTGTTGGGAAGTCATGACACCACCGGGGATCCGGCTGCGGATCATCATGATATATTTTTTACCGGTCTTGCGCAGATCGCGGTCGTCCTGCTGATAAGCACCGTGAAACTTGAGAAATTGGGTGTCGTCGGCACTGAAGCGATCCGCTTCCGGATCGGCCATGGTGGCGGCAAGGTTGCCAGCCAAAGTAGGGATGGCTTCCTTGAGGACTTCGTTGTGACTTGGTTTGGATAGATCTGGTGCAGGCATGTGAAATTGGACTTGATTAATTAAGTGAAGAACTAAACTTATTAAATAAGTAGATGAGTAAAGAACAAAAGTTTAATTATGACGAAAGTGCTCAAAGGGGGCGCGTGACCTTGGTGGGCGCGGGGCCCGGAGCCGTCGATTTGCTCACGATTCGTGGGCAAAGAGTTCTGCAGCAAGCAGAAGTAGTGGTTTATGACGATTTGGCAAATGCCGAGCTGCTTGATATCTGCCCTATTTCGGCGAAGCGGATTTACGTCGGTAAGCGTGCCGGAGTGCATTGCATGCTTCAGGCGCAAATTTCCGAAATCCTAGTTGATGAGGCGTCCCAAGGGAAACGGGTGGTGCGATTGAAGGGTGGCGATCCATTGGTTTTTGCCCGAGGGGGAGAGGAAATGGAGACTTTGGCCAAGGCGGGGATCGAGTTTGATATTGTGCCGGGAGTGACCTCGGCGATTGCAGCCGGGGCGAGCACGGGCATTCCATTGACCCATCGGGATCACGCTTCAGCCGTGGTTTTTGTGACGGGGCATGAATGTGCCGGTAAATCGGCGCGTCGGAACAATGTTGATTGGGCCGCCTTGGCCCAGACCGGCGCGACGTTGTGCATCTATATGGGAGTGCGCCGGTTGTCTGATATTGCCGAAGCGCTTCAGGATGGCGGTCTGGCCGGATCGACACCGGTGGCGATCGTGGCCAACGCGACTCTGGATGAACAAACCGTGCACGTGACGACCTTGAACGAGGCACCGATCTTCAGTGCCTCTTTGCTCAGTAAACCCTCATTGATTATCGTGGGTGAGGTTGTGCGCTGGGCGGAGTTGCACGACACGATGATTTCCATGCAAGCGCTCGAGGTCTGATCGATGAAAACGCTGCTGGTGGACAATGGCTCGCTGGAGCCGGCGGCGACTTTGGCCCTGCGCGAATTGGCGACTAGGCTTTCTGAACAACTCGGCCCTGACATCGAGCCGGTTTCGATGCTTCATTCGCATAAGATCGAATCGGGAAAATTAGAAGGTGCATCTGCAACGATTGTGGAGCCTTACCTGCGCGAGCAATTGGAAGCGGGTGAAACCGAATTCACGATGCTCCCTCTTTTCATCGGCCCGAGCCGGGCGATTACGGAATACCTTCCCCGTGTGATTGAGAAACTGAGGGCAGATTTCCCCCCGCTCAACGTGAAGATCGCACCGCCGCTCTATCGGGATGGGGATCCGCGTCTGGGTCAGATGCTCGCAGATCGCGTGCGCGACCAACTGGCAAATTTATCGGGGGATGATCAATCGGTGCGGGTGGCTCTGGTCGATCATGGAAGCCCCTGCGAGGCAGTGACCGCCGTGCGAAATGCCTTGGCCGATCAGCTGGTGAGGGAACTTGGCCCTGCGGTCGATCAGGTCGCGCCGTGCAGCATGGAGCGTCGGGCAGGATCGGAGTATGATTTCAACGAACCGCTTTTGAAAACTTTGCTCGCGAGTGAAGGTTGGTGTGATTCGACGGTGATCGTGGCGCAACTCTTCCTCGTGCCCGGTCGTCACGCCGGCCTCGATGGCGATGTCGCACAGATCTGTGCAGATGCGGAGCGCGCGAATCCGGATTTACGCACGATTCGCACGGCAGTGTTGGCGACGCATCCAAAGATGCTCGAGATCCTGACGGATCGCTATGATTTACTCTGAAGATTCAGAAGTATCTTCGGCCACAGGCTCTTCAGTTTCCGTTTTTTCCTTTGTCTCTTCTATACTAACTTGGCCGGTGGGCTGTTGGGCGCGGATTGCTTTGAGGCGTTCTTCGATGTCGGCCATTTTGGCGACAAGGTCGGCGGCGATTTCGTCTTTATCGCGTTTATCCACGATATTGAGGTGGGCGACATCTTTGACGATATTAGCGGGCAGAGAGAGAAGGCGCGTGATGAGGCCCTGATCTTTGATTGAACTTAGATAGAGTGCGGTGGTTTCGTGGGAAAGGGAGAGGGCTTCCTGGGCGGCCGCCTGCGTCTGCATGAGATTGTTGTTCAAGCGTTGAGTCTTGGCGAGTTCACCTCCGAGTGCACGGCCGAGTTGATCGGAAATGCGTTGGCTATATTCGATGATGGTCTCGCGGGTGAGGTTCTGATCCGCGGCCAATTCGGCCAGGATGGGCTGGATATTGGTCGCCATGCGGGAGGAGACTTTGTCGATCTGCTCGCGTTGCAGTTTTTCCGCTTCTTCCGGCGTGGAGGCGACCGCATTGTAAGGTTGGACCCGACGCGCGATCGCATCGGCGAGCGCTTCGACCTTCTCCTGATTGAGCTTGGAGATTTCCTCATCGGTCATGAAGAGATCGGCCTGACGTTTGGCGATCGCATCCTTGAGGAGTTGATCAACGGCCGCGATTTGCTGGCGATTAATTTCGGCGGCAGCCTTGAGTGCGTCGTTTTGCTCGCGCAGTGGGGCGAGTTCGGTTTGTCGACTGGCTTCCTGATCGATGAGGCTGCGCTGGTTGATCCAGTAGGCCGCGCCGACCACGATTATCGCGGTGATTAGGATCGTGGGAATCTGCTCTTTAAGTTTTTGCCACATGGGGAACGGGGATTGAGGTGGAAGTGTGCTCAGTGCTTTATGCTTGTTCGGAAGTAAATGCAATGCCGCACGCGGTGAGTGATTTGCGATTGTTATTCGGGAGAGTTGTTCCACGTTGGCGGCGTGAGTCTCAACCGCACCGAGCAAATGACCTTCGATTATCTGGAAGGTGAGCACGACGAATACCATTTCTGGAAAGAGAAGGTGGCCAGCGTCGCGAAGTCGGTGAACACGGATCACGAGGCGGCGCGACGGCTCGAAGAAGAGTTGTGGGCTTACGTGGTGGAGCGCAGTGCGGTGGTTAATCCTTTTCGGGATGAGGCCCAACGCGACGGCTTACCGCGCACGAGCATGCGCAATCTCGCTGAGTATATGCTGCGCCTCTGGACGGTGCCACGGAAGAAACCGAAGAAGGTTTCTTAGCTGAGCGAGATTCGAGCCCCGGAGAATTTTCGAAATCGTTTCGAAGAAACGGAACATCATGCGTGGGCGCATGACCTAAGTGATGTTGTTCATTTTTCAACCGCGATACGGTTGAATAGTTAGGGTAGTATGCAAACCATGGCGGGTCACTTAGGGGTAGGTGGCCCGCCTTTATTTATTCCGGCTGAAGCTCAGCCGCGGCCTTGGTTTCCAGCGCGAGCGCCTTGATTTCACGATCGATCGTGGCCCGAACCTTC
The DNA here is from genome assembly GCA_034669935.1 of Cephaloticoccus sp. GTDB lineage: Bacteria > Verrucomicrobiota > Verrucomicrobiia > Opitutales > Opitutaceae > Cephaloticoccus. The sequence continues at coordinate 27,170 of JAXMOJ010000008.1, read as the reverse complement.
TTGGTCATGCGATCGATGAACAGCGTGCCTTTGAGGTGATCGGCTTCATGCTGAATACAACGGCTGAGCAGATCGTTGCAGATGAGAGTATGCTCGACGCCGTGTTCATCCTGAAACTTTACGGTAATCTCGTCGGGGCGCGTGACATCGCCGCGAATATCGGGAAAGGAGAGGCAGCCTTCTTCGAGGATGTATTGATCGGTATTCTCGTGGATGGTGATCTCCGGGTTGGCGATGACCATGGGCATGAAGAGATCGAGCGGGGGCTTCGTGCCATCGAGCTCCCAATCGAAATCGATGTCACATTGGCGAAGATCTACTGTGCACAATTGGAGGGCGCGACCGATTTGCTGGGCGGCGAGGCCGATGCCGTGCGAGTCATGCATCGTGTCGACCATGGCGGCTGAGAGCGTGCGCAACGCATCATCAAACGTGGTGATTCTATCACCTTTTTGGCGCAGAATGGGATCGTTGTAGTTAACAATTTGGAGAGACATGGATCGAGTGATTGTTCGAAAGCGTGAGTTTCCATTCTCCGACCCGCAATTCAATACTCCCAGTTCAGATGAGCGTTTTGGTCCTGAAAGGAGAAATACGGTTTACGCTCCAGTCGTGGTGATCCGATAGACGGCGTTTCGTATAAGTCCCCATTGATAAGTCGTCTCGGCGATTTTATGAAATCCGCGCTGTTGAATAAGGGATTCCGTTGCGGAAAGTTCACGGGCCGAAAGTTTGGTTTGCCAGCGGAAGAACGCATAGAGCGTCGTGAGCCAGATTTGTGCCCGCATCCGGGGAAGGCCCCGTGGTGGTAGCGCGAAATCGGACCAGAGCCAGAGGGCGTTGGGGCGCAGACTTTGGCTGATTTTCGTGATGATTCCGGATACCTGTTCGTGCGTGAAGCAATCGAGAAAAAAGCAGGTGACGACGGCGTCGTAGTGTTGAACGGGCAATTCGGCGGTGAGGATGTCGGCCTGTTGAAAGTTGATCTGAGGGGCGGAGCTACCGAGGCGGTGTTTCGCCCGCGCGAGCATGGACGCGCTGAGATCGAGACAGTCGATTTGCGCGTGTGGGGCGATGGCGACGAGTTTGGCCAAGCAACGGCCGTCGCCTTCCCCGAGAATGAGGATGCGGCGACACTTCTTTAGATGGGGTAGCAAAGAAAAGCGGGCGCGTTCGAGATCGCGGCCGAAGGCGAGATACTCGAGTGCACGATAACATCGCGATAGCCGGTCAAAACTTTGTGGCGCATTTTTTATCCGACTAGAATCCATGGAATCAGGGGAGTGAGTAGGGCGAAGTCGGCCCATGCTCGGGCCCATTCACGTCCGTGGTGATGTTGACGTCGATCGATCAACCCCAGAAGGAGTGCGCTGCTGCTGATGCAGAGAAAAGCGATTTGGGTTATTCCTGATGCGGTAAAAACAAATTCCACAGCCACGATTGCGATGGTCCAGGGGAGTAAACGCACGAGCCAGTGTCCGCCGGGGTATTGGAGGGCGAGGGAGGTCTGGTCGTGTTGGCGATCCACCTCGTCTTCCCAAATAGAAATGAGCGCGCAATCACCGAAACAGAGTAGCCCGAACATGATCAGGAGAATGCCGTGGTGGTGAAAATCGATCGTGAGTTGCGCGAGACTGAATATCGCGATCCCCGCCGTGAAAAGTAGAGCGACGCAGAGCTCCTTGGGCACGCGGAAAGGATGATTCCGATGGAGCAGCTGGTGAGACAGAAGGTAAGCGAGAACGGGACCGAGGAGAAGGAGCCCGATTTTGAATTCGGTGGTAGTGAGCTTCTGAAAGGAGAAGGTGATGCCACTGATCAGTAGGGAAATCCAGGCTCCGAAAGTGATCCAACGATGCCGTTGATAAAATTGATGGCGGCGGGTTTGCATGACTTCGATTGGCAATCGCCAACCTTCGATCCAGCGGTCGGCGGAGTAAGCCAGCCAGACGGCCGTCGCCAGAATGGCATGATGGAACCAAGCCAGACTGGCGCCCGTCGCCTGTGCGAATAGCCACTGCCACACGACCGCTACGGCAGGGGCGTCGAGCGACAATATCGTCGGCCACTGCCACCACTGGGTTTTGTCGGGGGAAGAGCTTACCACATTGATGACCGTGCTGATTGAGGAGAGGACTGCAACGCGGAGATGGGGCGATATTAGGCATTTTGAGATGGCGGAAGAGTAGAGCTGTGAACTAGATAGAATCGAACCCCTCGCCCTAAGCTGCTCCGAGACACTTTCTGTTATGTCCACGAAACCCCGCCGCCTGATCTATAATTACGATGCTTGGGGGCCGTTTATTCGGCCTGAGACGATTGACGATTTACGCGCCAATGTGGATCTGTTTGAGGGATCCCAAGTGACGACGGTGATGATGGGACCGAATTTCGGGCAGAGCATGTGCTACCCGAGTGAGGTATCCGAAATGTGTCACTGGCGTGAACATGGGCCTGACGAAAAAGCGGAATTTGACCATCACATGGGGCCACGTTTTGCACGAGCCTCGGAATGGGTGGCGAATCAATGGCGCGAGCATGGGGTCGATGCATTTGGAGCTTTGGTGCAATGCGTGGTGGAAAGCGGCCGCGAGGCGTTTGCCACCATTCGGATGAACGATGTGCACTGCCTCACGCTGGAAGATTGGCAGGGGCCCTATACCGATAAATTTTTCCGAGCTCATCCCGAATACCGACTGCAGCAAAGTGGCGGATTGAACTACGCGATCCCGGAAGTGAGGGCGCATCGTCTGGCGTGTTTTGAGGAAATGGTAAGGCGCTATCCTTTCACGGGGATGGAACTCGATTTCGTGCGTGGTGTGCCGTTTTTTCCCGGAGATAACCCGCCGGACAATCCCCACGCAGGGCAGCATCCCATTACCTATCCCCGTGATTATAGTGAGAGCTGTTGTCCGATCATGACTGACTTCGTGGGCGAGATTCGTGCGATGTTTGATCGGGTGGGGGCGGAGTTGGGACGAAAAATTGAGTTATGTGTGCGTGTAGGTTCGAGTCTCTCGGGCTGTCGCCGGGTGGGTTTGGATCCGATCGAATGGCATCAACACGGGTATCTGGATTTTCTGACGGTGGGACGTTTTCTCCAGTTGCATTATGAACTGCCGGTGGCGGCGTTTAAACGCGCTCTGCCGGGGTTGCCGGTGTTGACCACAATCGATTCGTATTTGGCGAGCGAGGGTGAACATTTTGTCCGCGTCTATCCGCGCGATGCTTCGGCCGAGGCGTTCAGGGGAGCAGCAGCGGCGCTTTATTCGCAGGGTTCCGATGGTATCTCCCTCTTTAACATGTATGTGTGCCGCGGGAATAACACCGATCCGGAAGGTCGCGAATGGGCACACCTAGAGCCGCAAGAGATCATGAGCGAGGTAGGTGACCCGATGACGTTGGAAAATACGGATAAGCTCTATGCCGTCGATACGGTCTCTCCGTTGTTTAATCATCCGTTTGTTGATCCTCAGGCGTTACTGCCAGGAAAAGTGTCACCACGCTATCCATTGGTGACGAAGCTGTTTGTGGGCGAAAAGGATGCGACGAAGCGCAAGTGCGTGCTGCGTGTGAGAACCGATAAACCTGTGCCGGAGATCAAGTATACGGTGCAAGTGAATGGACGTGGTTTGGGCGACGGGGTGGAGGCGACCCGCACGCAATTGTTTGAAGAACCGTATGATCAGACGATGCCTGAACCGAAAAGATCACGGGATTTCATCGTGAATGGTGGGCATCTTGAGTATGGCGAAAACGAAGTCGTGGTGCTCGCGGCGGACTCCATGATGGTCACACATATCGAGATGGCGGTCACGGGCTAGTTCTTAGCTATGTCGGCTAGCAAACCAAACGTCCTTTGGATTGTGACCACGCAGTGGAGGGCTCAGTCCTGCGGTTATGCGGGCGATCCCAATGTGAGGACACCGGTGCTCGATCAGCTCGCATCGGAAGGTGTGAATTACACTCAAGCGGTAACGCCGCATCCTTTCGGTCCGTTTGCTCGGGCGGCTCTATTGACGGGCAAACCTTCGCCCGAAAATGGAGTGATGGATTATTATGATCCGCTCCCCGTGAAATCCCGCACGATTGCGCATGAGATGGCTGATCTGGGCTACCGCACCGCCTTTTGGGGAAAGTGGCATTTGGCACCAAAGGATCGCGAGGTTGCATTGGTGGGGGAGGCACACGCCAAGACGATTGTGCCGGAAGATCAACGTGGAGGGTTTGATTTCTGGGAGGGCTTTGAAGGCGGATTCCAACTCAATAATCCGTGGCTGCACGGCACGACTTTAGCGGAGCCGATTCAACGCGAGGGCTACCAGAGTGCGATAGTGGGTGAACGCGCGGGCAATTGGTTGACGGATGAGGGTCTCACTTGCGCTCCGTGGTTTGCCGTCGTGAGTTTGGAGGCTCCGCATCCGCCCTATTCGGCCAAGGCGGATGGAGTTGTCGCGCGCGATGCCAATAAACTGGAATTACGGACAAATGTGCCGCTCGGCGGCGAAATAGAAGCGCGGGCCAGACGCGAGCCGGCTGGATACGGTGCACATATCGAAGCGACGGATCGTGCGATGGGAAACCTGCTGCAGCGTTTACCGATGGAGGATACCATCGTGGTGTTTACCAGCGTGCATGGCGATATGCATGGATCGCAGGGGTTGTTTCGCAAGGGTTGGCCTTACGAGGAAAGTGTGCGCGTGCCATTGTTAGTGCGGCATCCTCAAGTTCAGTCACGGAGCGCCGCCGATCCGGTTTCTTTGTTGGACTTAACGGAGATGACCTGCGCTTGGGCGAGGGGCGAGGAATGGAAAGGTCCCGGTGACTACGCGACGATCTCAATGCCGAGTGTCGTGGACCTACCCGACCAAGGAGATTGTCAGTGGCACGGGATTCGCGGAGAGCGTTACAAGCTTGTCTTGCGCGGCGAAGAGGAGCCGTGGCTCTTGTTCGATCTGCAGGCTGATCCGGAAGAACAAAACAATCTGATCGACGATCCTGCGCACGGTGACCTGCGTGATGAATTGATGTCGCGCCTGAAGGATTAAGCTTCGGAAGTATCTGGCTTATTCGTTCTCAGGAGATTGGACTCCTTGCCATCGGAACCAAATTGACGACGAATCGCTGCGTCGATTTCGTGAATTTTCACAGGCTTGCTGATGTAGTCATCCATGCCAGCGGAAAGGCATAATTCACGGTCTCCCTGCATGGCGTTGGCGGTGAGAGCGACGATCTTGGGTTGCTGATCGGCGGGGAGACGTCGGCGGATTTGGCGACTGGCTTCAATGCCATCCATGATGGGCATTTGTAGATCCATGAAGACAAGATCGTAGCGACGAGATTCGAGCGTGGTGACGGCTTCCAGGCCATTGCCTACGGCATCGGCGCGATAACCGATGCGCTGCAAGAAGCGCAATGCGACTTTCTGATTCACGGCATTGTCTTCAACCAGCAAAATATCGAGCGGAAATTCTTCGGCGAGCGGCAGATTGCTTTTGCGCTCTTCGGTTGGTTTTTGTCCGTCACCTTGTTTGCGGAATATCTGCATGACCGCGTGTTTAACCGTAGCTGCTTTGAGCGGTTTGTAGATGATGGAGAAAGGCAGATCATCTGGCGCCAGCGGTGCAGATTGCCCAAAGGGAAGCATCAGAATCCGGGGCACTTTAATTTGAGTGGCATCGGCCAGAGTCTTCGCGTCTTCCGTTTCATCTCCATCGATAATCAAGAGAGAGGGAGGGGGCTCCATCTTCGCGGCGAGCTTTACGGCCTCATCTGCGTTTGAGGCAAACTCGCAGGATAGGCCCCATGCTTTGAGCTTATCTTCAAGATAGGCCCGTGTGACCGGATGATCTTCGATGCAGAGGATCGTGCCTGGGGAGGTAACGATCGGGAGGGGGGATGCCGTATCTTCGTAAGGAGTTTCGGCGGCCTTGGTCTCGATTGAAAAGATGAATGAAGACCCTTCTCCGAGTTTACTTTCTACTCTGACATCGCCACCCATCAACTGGCTGAGACGTTGTGAAATAGCGAGTCCGAGTCCGGTGCCGCCATATTTCCGAGTGGTGGAGGAATCGATTTGAGAGAACGCCTTGAAGAGTCGGTCCAAACGATCCTCGGGGATGCCGATACCGCTGTCTTGAATGGCAAACTCGATCATGTGCTCACCGCTCGGCATGGGCTTGCCGAGTGATTTGACGACGACGGCAATGCTTCCGCTCGGCGTGAACTTAACGGCATTGTTGACGAGATTAACGATGATCTGCCGTAGGCGGGTGACATCGCCAATGATCCAGGCGGGCACTTCATTCGCGATGTGATACGTGAGCTCGAGCTTCTTGGCGGAGGCCTGCAACGCGAAGAGGTCGAATGCCTCTTCGATGCAGAGCGCTAGATCGAAGGGCATGTTTTCCAACTCCATCTTGCCGGATTCGATCTTCGAAAAATCGAGGATGTCGTTGATGATGGTGAGCAACGCTTCACCGGAGGTCCTGATAGTATTTACAAAATCGCGTTGCTCGCCGGAAAGCTCGGTTTCCATCAACAAACTGGTCATGCCGATGACACCGTTCATCGGCGTGCGAATCTCGTGAGACATCGAAGCGAGGAATTCGCTCTTGGCCCGTGAAGCGGCGTCGGCCTCGGCTTTGGCACGACGGAGTTGATTTTCCGATTCCACGCGGACGGTGATATCCGTCATAATGGCGATGAAGTTCGCGAGTTTGTTTTCGTCGTTGTAGACGGGTTGAATCTCGAGATTGAGGTGATACTTGCGGCCGGACTTGGAGTAGTTGACCACGTCGGTATCGAGACCTTCGCCCCGGGCCATCGCGGCGCGGATTTTGAGAACGGTGTCGGAGTTCGTATCGGGGCCGGCCATGAAATCGGCGGGATTCTTACCCGAGACTTCCTCGAGGCTGTATTCCATGATCCGGGTGAAACTTTCGTTGATCCATTCGATGCTGCCATGAGGCGAACCGATGATCACGGCGTTATCAGTTTTAGCGGCAACGAGGGAGAGTTTACGAGTTTCAGCCTGGCTCTCTCTCAAAGCTTGTTCGGCTTGGCGACGTGCGGTCGTATCCTGCACGGTGCCCATGATCCGGGTTGGCCGATTTTGAGCCGTGCTGATGGTTTTGGACCGAGTGTAGACCCAACGCCAATCGCCATTGCGAGCGCGCACGCGGTATTCGGGATCAATGAACGTAGCGACACCGCTCAGTTGAGATTCAGTGCGTCGTCGATAGAGGGAAAGATCGTCGGGGTGGATCAGTGATTGCCATGCTTCGACCGTCGCTGGCATGCGGCTATGCTCGTAACCTAGCATCGCCCAAAGGCCCGGGCTGTAATGGACGTGGCCGACAGTGACGTTCCACTCGAAGATACCGATCTGGGTGGAATCAAGCGCGAGCCGGAGGCGTTCGTCGGAAATTTTGAGGCGGGCTTCGATTCGCCGGCGCTCTTCATTTTCCGAGAGGAGTTTTTGATTCGTGTCTTCCGCCGTGCGTTGGCCGGCGCGAGCACTTCGAGCCAGAGATACACTTAATCCGAGGAGGAACGTGATACCAAACCCAGCCACGAGAGCGAGCTCGGGAAGGTAACGCCGATCCTGATCAATCGCCGCAGTCGTCGGGGTCATGGAGATTCGTAGCCTTTTATCAAAAAGGGTGTAGTTCTTCTCGAGAGTCAGGGAATCGAATTGGCGTTCCTGGGTAGGATACGAATCATAGATAACTTCGCCGCCAATTTTGATGCTCGTTAAGTAATCTTTCGCGACGGATTGCTGACGGCCGATGATGGCGCGAGCGAATCGGGCATAGATATATTCGCTGGCGACGAAACCGATGACATTGCCGTTTCGCCTGATGGGTGCATAGATGACGACCCCGTCTCCTTTTCCGCCAATGTCTGTTGTGGCGGTTATTTTTACCCCAGCGGAGTCTCCACGGATGCTGGCTTGAAGCGCATCATTTCTCTGGGGGACGGCGGAATGATCGAAGGAGATCTGCGCTTCATTTCCTGCCATGGGATAAACCCAAATCGTGCGCATCTTTGCATTCACGTAGGAGATCGATTCGCCTCCCACGCTTTTTGATACACTCATCTGAGTATGGGCATCGGCCTCCCAAATTACAGGGTTGCTCTGATTGACGTCACCCCAGCGACGCGCGAGTTTTTCGATGTCCTTGGTTTGTTTTTCAAACTCGGAGTTAATGGCGATCGCGATCCGATCGACGGAGGATTGAGTTTTCGCACCGAGGTAAACGAGTTCGCGTTCCCGGAGTCCGATCCACAAGACCAAGGTCAAAGTAAGGCAGGAAATGACCGCGGGCATGGGCGCCCACCGAGGAGGACCGCTACTGGCGTGGGAGGATTCCCGCCATGCAATAACGAGCACGGCGAGGCCGGCGAATAGAACTCCGATCGCCGTGATCGGGGCGGCGGCCGTCGTGGTGCCCCACATATAAACAGCAGGAAGACTGGCGGCGTAACCGAGTAAGGTGGAAAGCCCCACGGATAAACAGACGGAGCCCACGACCGCCATGGTGAACAAGCGGTATCGGGGGATCAGGGTGAACCCGCGCCAAAATATTGTGAGGCTGACGAGCCCGAGACAGAGCGTGATAATCGAAGGGGTCGCGCCACCATGAGTGGTGTTGTTGAGCACATGCTCGCCAAGGAAAATACCCTCCATCTGCCACGTGAGATTCAGGCTACCTTGGAGAAGGGTCAGTAGGTTCAGTAACGCGGGGACGAGCGCGATCCAGTGAGAATAGCGGGATCGAAAGGCTATGCCGAGTAACGCGATTCCGATCAGAAACAGAGAAAGCGCTCCGTTGAATTTGATCGGAGTTGCCTCGGTAAAGAATTGGAGTAATAGGGGGTTGCGAACTATCCAACCCAAGCATGTCAGCCCTCCAATCAAAGTAAGTAGGCAGCCTAACGCGAAGGAGGTCCGTTCGGACCAAGTCGTGCGTGGCAATGTGCTTAGAGACTCCATTGAGGTGATTACCCTATATTTCAAAAGCGAGTTTCACAGATATGCAATGCGTTTTCCTCGCGTTGCAATCAGGCGGGAATACGCCGCTGGGGTAGTTTGGGGCGGTATAAAAGGAGCGGGGCGGGATAAACTGAGCCCGATCCTCTTGGTCGGGCGCAGTTTATTCCGGTAATGCCGGAAGTTCCGGGGCGACTGGATCGGCGAGTTCATCGGGTTTTTTGGTCAGACTTCGGAAGAAATTTGTAGGCCCAATGACAAAGGCCCAAGACGGCTTACCGAGGTCGCCGGTCAGCTTCACTTCGAGGACGTTGGAGAATGGAGCGAGCACGGCTCCCATGAAGCTCTTGAGGATGAATTTGCTCTCTTGGAACGGAAAGATTCGGGCGTTGAAATCCAAGGTGCGTGAGGGCAGCGCATACTTCCCGGTAGCGGCAATGGCGGCGTTGGGCCCCGTGAGACTGACTTCCGAGAACTGGAGCAGTTTCCCTTCGACTGAGAAATTAGCGTCTAATTGGGTAAAATCCAGGGAGGTGAAATTGATCAAATTTGAGAGGAGACCGAGGAGGCGAATCTTTCCGAGACCGGGGCCATGTAAGCCCGCGCTACCCTCGCCGTGAAAGCTGTAGGGATCATTCGGATCGCCTTCAGCGGAGACATCAACATCGGCGAAGACTTGAGCGGTTTGTTCCACGTATTCACTGGTATCTGACGGAAGCTCACCTCGCCGTTTGGCTCCATAGTGATCAAGAATGACGGAAGCTTCGCGTAAGTTGGCTTGTTTCAAATTGAGATCGAAGCCGAGGCGGCGGTTTTCTGCGGGACCTTGGAGCCGGGCGCGACCTACTGATTCACCTTGAGCAAACCCGACCAGCAGCGGTTCGAGGATCAAATCGTCGTCATGAAGGACACCGGTAAATGTCGCGTGGGTAAGGGGAAAATCGTGAAAGGTAAACGGGTGATTGGTGTGACCCTCAATCTTTGCATAGATTCGAGGTTGTCCGGGCAATTCCTCTCCGTGGAGAGTTCCTTGAATATTAATCGTAGGGTTTTGGGTGAAGGAAAACGGAGCGACCACGTTCTCTACTTGTGCACCGGCAAGGCCTGCTGCCGTCGCCGCGGGCAAGGTAGAGTCGAAGGCAAATGTCATCGAGCGGAGCTGAGGCGTATGCGGGATGTGGCTTCGCAGAAAGGTGCCGCGGGCAATCCCCCCACCGCCTACGGCTAGTAATCCCATTGCATCATAATGATGGGGGCGCACAAAGATCCGGGTAATCACCTGATCAAGTTCCACTCCTTTGATGATCGGATTGAGACCATTTGCGTAGACGAATACGGTGGTTTCATGTCCGTAGCGCCACCGGCCTCGAACATCGACTTCGGCATTGGGAGCGGAGCTTGAGAAGTCGAAGTTTTGCCAAAATTTGGGCCACCACTCGCGGAACCAGCCAGAGATATCGGGCGGGTCGAGCTGGCCCTTGAGCAAAAAGCGAAACTGTTGGGTCGTGAAGTTTTGTTCGTAACTTCCCCGGGCGTAATTCGTGCCGATGTGGGCTTTGGCGTCGGTTGCAATGAAGTCGGTGCCGTCGAAAAAGAGGTGCCCACCAATTTGATCAAAAGTGACGCGGTAAGCGTAAACATCGCGCGCAGCGACTCGCCCCGCCAGCTGGGCGAATTTCGCTCCGGGTGAAAATTTGAGATCAAAGTCGAAGGAGGGGGCCTGCCCAAAATCGACAAAGCGACGGATGTCACGCCCGACTTGCTGGCTGATCACGGTCATCAACCGAGGGTCGAATCTGCCGATCGCGTGAAGTTCTGCACTGCGAATTTTCGTGTCTACTTGGCCCGTCAGCTCAAGCGGTTCCTGCTCTATCTGCGCGAGTAGTTGAGTCTTAAGTATGGGATAGCGTCGGCTGTCGATTTGAGCTGAGAGTGCACTGCTCGAGACTCCCATCGCTTGCGCATGGGCGATCTCGAGCTGGGTATGTAAGAGCGGGATGCTGCTCTCGCTGGTAAAGAGTTTGGTATAGGCTGTGGCCCGAATGCCCTCCAAGTGAACGTCGTGGGGGAGATCAACTGATTCCACCGAGGTGTGGACGCGTGCGAAGATCGGCCGATTACTCCACAAGGGGAGTTTGGTGAAAGCAGTAAAGTTTTGGATCTCGCCGGGGACTTGGTCTGAAGCATGGAGTTTATCAGCGTGTAAGTTGATCTCAGCGAAGGCTCCCAGGCGCTCTGAGGGTTTAAGGTGAATCTCAGCCCGTGGGTTTTCAATTTGAGAAAGGTAAGGCGCGAGCTGTTCGAACTTTCGGCACAGTTTAGCGTAGTCGCGTGCGAGTATTTCGGCGAGTGGGATGGAGCTGTCCCGATTGTTTTCGAGAGAGCTGAAGTCAATTTCGCCTTCGGCGACTAAGGTAAAGTTGGCGAGCCGAGCCGTGAATTGTCGGATCAGGATACCTTTTTCGGTGGGTTCGGCGGAGACAGTGATGTCATGCAACACTTCCTCCTGACGACCGCTGGAAGAGAGCATGGCGGGGACGCGTAAGCCGACTCCGCTGGCGTGAAACAGATGCGGGGTGAAATCGCCAGCCAGCAAGTCCCATGGATCAAGATGGAGATAAAGCAGCTTGGTGCTGGCGATGGGCTTTTCGAAACTTTGCAGCGAAAAGTGCGCATTCTCAATCAGGATGCGTCCGGTGGGATCGAAACTGGTGCGTCCAAAAGTGGCGTGCACGCCCGAAGCAGCGAGTCGGTCCTCCAATTCATGAACGATGAAGGTAGGCACGGGTAACTCGCGCGTGACGGCAACGTAGAGTTGCGCGGTGGCGAGTAAGGAAAGGCCGAGCCAGAGCGACCAGCAGAAGAGCGAGATGCAGCAGTGACCGCAAAAGTGCGCGCCTCTATGGCATTGTTGCCACCAGGATTTACTCTTTCCGGACATCGGTAGTGATTTCCAGAGATGTGAAAACCGTCAGCATGGGGCTTAAGGTTGAGGAACCGTTTCCGTCGCGGGTTCAGTTTTTTTGGCTGGGGGAGGCCCCGGATCCGTTTCGGCGTAGATGATAGCCCAGAGCGCATCGAGCAGAGGCTGCTCTACCTCAAAGACGGCATCGAGTTCCGTGGAGCCGGCGAGTTGAGTCGCGCCACCCAGTCGGGGTGAAAAATACAGTGAAGAGATTTCAGTTTGTTCGGCGGTGCTGCTGGGGAGCGAAATAGTCGTATCGAGGCGGTAGCGCCAAGGTTGCAGATCACCGGTGACTTCAACCTTTTCGACGAAGGAATCGTTCACGAAACGCTTGGCTCGGAGGGAGCGTAACTGAGCCACCAAGGTCGTGATGTTTTCGTCTTCATTGTTTGCCAGCGAGGTCTCGAATACGATTCGATCGTCTTGAAGATCGACGATGGTGAGCTGATTGATCTTTGCGGCTTCGGGTAGCTCTCGTAATAGTCGCTGCCGGTAGTGAAGAGGGGAGGCCGGGGTTTCGCGCAGGATCTCGGAATCAACGAGATAAATATAGCGGGCATTACCTACTCGCACGTAGGTGTGGTTATCGGGTTGAGCGCCGACACCGATTTGCAACGAGACTTGCTTGGCGGCATTCCCACTACCGAGGGTGAGGGTGATCTCACGTTCGGGGCGGTTGAAACCCCAGGCTTCAAGATCGGCATCGCTGGGAGCATCACTCGTGAATTTCAGAGCAGAGAGCAGGCTGATTTTCTCTATGAGGCGTCGCACGTTTTGATCGTCGGCCGATTGGGTTTGCGGACCTTGGTTGCCCTCGCGTCGCACGATTTGCCACGAACTCGGATTAAGTGCATCCGGTTGAGCGTTTGTTTCGAGACGCTGCAGAGTGAGCTCCGGTTGGTTGGGTGCGCTTACCGTGAGGGCGGTGACCTCGGCGGGCAAAAAATCCAGGATGCGCGTTTCGCGGAGTGCTTCCTGTGCGTTGAGGAGCGAGTCGATCAGGACCGCGGGAAGGCTCAGGGTGAAGAGCGTGGTTTTGCCTTCGAGCATTGCGTAATATTCGATATCTGGCGCGGTGCTGGGGTTGTTATTGTTGGTCTCCGTGGCTGTTTCGGTGATGGCGGTGGCGCCGATAGCTTCGCCGAGGATAAGGGTTTCGCGACGGTTGTTCCCTTCGAGTGTGATTCGAAGCGTGGGGTTGTTACGGGGGTTATGCTCGGTCGTATCGTTCGAGGCAAAGCTGCGGACGCGCAGAGCGTTCAGCGCATTGATTGATAGCTCGACGTTGGGCTTGCTCGCGCGAGCAATGATCGGGGCTTCGAAGGCCCATTGGTTGCCATCGCGTCGAACCCTCACGCGAAGATTGGCGGCGTTTTGCAGGTTCAAAGAACGTGCTTCAAAAACCGGCACGGAAAAAACGGTGTCGGCCCGGAGGTCTTCGACGGGTATCGTGAGACTGTGCGCGAGGCTGAGATTAACAACGTGCACGCGGGTGCGATCGGATGAGAGCACATAAAGGCGATTTCCCACCTTGGTCTCATCTCCGATAAACAGTGAAATGGCCGCATCTGCTTCGCTCTCCTCCGTGGTAGAACTTGAAGTGAACGAAACCGTGAGGCGGGGTTCTTCGAGTCCGTAGTCCGCGAGCGATTGATCATTCTTCTCCAGATCGGCGACGCTGAAACTTGTCTCGTGTTCAAGAAACTGGAGTTCGTTGATGATGCGATTGACGGCGTGGGGATTGGCCGGCCATTCGATGGGTTCAGTGAGAGCCCATTTTTCGTCCTTTTGTCGGTCGAGATGCACGGTGCTGATACCGGAACCGGAAATCTGGAGACTGCGGATATCGGCGGTTTCGGCTCCGAGGACACGACTGCGCGCTTCCATGGAGGCTTCTTCCGTGCGCCAACCTCGCTCGAACTTAAAAATAAAGAAGAACAGCGCGACGTTGAGGAAGAGAAGGATGAGGGTGACTTTGGTGCGCATGGTGAATTCCTAGTTGCGGCGTGACCAGTAAACGAAGAGTCCCAGCAGGGCGGCGGCAATCGGGAGGGCAAAGATAAGACTCACGCGGAGTCTCATTAGTTCCTCCTGACTGAGCGAGAGTTGAAATCTTTCGATCGGTCGGGCGGGAATGTTGAGTTGGGTGTCGCGATCGATGGTCCAATTCACCGCGTTGAAAAAGAGGTTTTGATTTCCGGGACTAGCGATCCGGTAGTTGGCGACAATGTCTCCCGTGCCCATCACGACGAGTCGCCCACTGCGCACGCTGAAGGGCAGGTTGTTGCGCACTTGCACGCGTTCCGAAACGGCGACGATGCCGAGACGATTTTTGGGAGCCATATTCGGCAGGCCTTTGAGATCAGCTCCACGATTGTATTCGGGCACTTGGCGTTGGCGGTAGCTGACCTCGCCCCAAGCGGACTCGGAAGTGGCAACCAGAGAGGTGACTTGCAACCCGCTGGATACGGAACGTCCGGGATCGGGACGCACGCTGCGGGTGAGTCCAAGCCGGGGGAAGACTTTGTAATCGATCAGGGTCTGCGTGATGGGGTGCGGCGTGAAGGTTCTTAGGATCAGATCACCGTTATCCGAGAAGGAATTGGGATCGGTATCGTAGATCACGACGTCGTCGACCAAGACGCCCCAGTCGTAAAGCAGATCATCAAGCCCGTGGGGAATCCCTGGCGCAAGCAGGAGGATAAGGCGACCTTCGCGTTTGTTCAGGTATTCACGGAGTTGCTCTTGATCGAATGCGGGGTAGCTGCCTTGAGGGGCGGCAGCGATGACGAGGGCGGCGTCTTCCGGCACAGTGCGCATGGTGCTGAGCTGGAGATACTCCACATCGAAGTTGCGCATCTTGAGCTCATTGTTGAGCGCGGAAAGACCGCGGGCCGGATCGACGTCATCGGGACGCAATTCTCCGTGCCCGGTCAAGAAGTAGATTTTTTTACGCGTGGGATTGGAGACACTGAGGATAGCGGAGGTCAGAGCCTGCTCGCCGCGGAAGTTTTCCTTTTTGCGATCCTTGACGTCGTAAAAATCACTGAGAGAGAGGCGTTGGCGTTTATCACCGCAGATCAGAAGCACGACATTAGGCTGATCGATCCCGAGTTGGTCGGCTTCACGGCGTTGCTGGTAAACATCGATAAACTTCGCGGTTACCCGACCGTTAGGATTGTTTTCGGTGATGTAGGAGTATTCGCGCATCAGGCCATTGAGATCGCGATAGGCTTGGGCGACGGCGCTGTCATCGGCTTCTTCGGTGAAGGTTGCGATGATCTGCACCGGGCGTTCGAGATTCTGCAGATACGATTTAGTCTCCGGCGAAAGTGAGTAGCGTTGTTGTGCCGTTAGGTCGAAACGCCAGGCGTGATTCAGCGCGAGGTAGTTGAGGCCGGCGAACAGGGTCAGAAAAAGCAGGGCCTGCAGCACGAGATTGATCGTGCGGATCCAACGGGCGGTGCGAAAGCTATCGGGCGAGATCATGGGATCAGTTGTGCAAGAGCTTAGCCTCGACGCTGAGGATACTGAAAATGAGAGCGAGCACGGTGCCGCTCAGGTAGAAAAGAAGTTGACGTGAGTCGACGACTCCACGGGTAAAATCTTCGCGATGTTCGATCACCTGGGCGTATTCCACCATTTCTTTGACGGGAGCGAGCACGGCGCGATCCAGCCAGAGTGCGTCATTGAGAAACCCCAAGCCAAAGATCAGTCCGAAGAGCATCGTGAAACTCAGGATGCCCGCGACAGCCTGGTTACGGGAGAGCGAACTGGCGAAGACGCCAATGCCGACAAACAGCAGTCCGGAGACAGCGATAAAAGTGTAGCCGCCAATCATCGGACCGGTGTCCATGAAATGGATGTCACCCGCGAAGTGATAGAGGATGTAGAAAAAGCCTGCGGTCGAACCCCAGAGGAGAAGGTAGAGCAGATAGGCGGCGGCGTATTTTCCGATGACGACTTCGGCCGTGCTGACGGGGGTGGTGAGTAGCGTTTCGATCGTGCCCAGCCGACGCTCTTCGGCGAGACACTTCATCGTGAGCAAGGGAATCATGAAAAGCACAGGGACCCAAAAGATCTCGAAGAAGACCTGGGCGGGGGAAACTTCCTGAGCCGCTGCACTGTAATCCTGCAGGATGCCGGTGAAGAAAAACCCCATTAAGGCGAGAAACATAGTTGCCGCGATGTAGGTGCTCGGGTTGACGAGCAGCATGCGGATTTCGTGACTCAGAATGGTGAGAAAGTGACGCATCGGGTTTTAGTTCTTGGCCAGCTCCTCTGCTTTAACATCCCAGCTCCGTCGGGTGGCCGCGAGAAAGACATTTTCGAGAGTCGGGTGGGATCGGCTGAGGGCTCTTAGACGAAAATCTGGCGCCTTTAAGGTGCTAAGAAGTTTTTCCCCGAGATCGTCTTCATGCGCAGTCGTCAGGGTGAAGGAGCGGAATCCATCGGCATCGGGCTCACCGGATTCAGAGATCTTCAGGGAGGGTTCAATTTCTGTGAGCGTCGTGGCGAGTTCGTCGGGGTCGCCTGCGAGTTCCAGCTGGTAAATGGAGTGTCCGAGGATATCGCGCCGGAGTTCGTCGGGAGTGCCCTGGGCAACGATGTGACCTTGGTTGATGATCAACACGCGGTCGCAGGTCATTTCGATTTCCGGCAGAATATGACTCGAAATGATCACGGTCATGCGACCTCGAAGGCTGGCGATGAGATCGCGCACAATGAGAATCTGATGGGGATCGAGACCGATGGTCGGTTCGTCCATGATAATGACCGGCGGTTCGGCGAGAATGGCTTCGGCGATCCCAACTCGCTGGCGAAACCCCTTGGAGAGTTTGCCGATGATTTTGTGTCGCACACGTTTGAGATCACAGAGCTCCAACACCTCGTCAATTCGTGGACCCAGTTTGGAGCGGGAGACTTCCTTGAGGCGTCCGCGAAAGTAGAGGTATTCGGAAACGCGCATATCCTCCGGCAACGGATTGTTTTCCGGCATGTAACCGATCTGGCGTTTCACGGCATCGGGCTGTGAGGCGACGGGCACGCCGCAGATGCGCACTTGGCCGGAGGTCGCGGGTAAGTAACCGGTGAGGATGCGCATCGTGGTGGATTTACCGGCTCCATTCGGGCCCAGAAACCCGAGAATCTCACCTCGCTTCAACGTGAAGCTTATACCGTTCACCGCCGTCATCCCAGCATAGGATTTGACGAGGTCGGTCACTTCGATGGCGAGAGGGGTATCAGACATGCGGGGTTATTCTGTGGGGAAATTGGTTTGGCTCAAAGCTCTTTCTCTAACGTAACTTCACCCGCGGAGAATCTTTGGGATCGGCCCTGCTGGTCTCGGAGGAGTAGCGAACCGGTATCATCAATTCCAGAGGCGGTGCCGGCGATGCGTTGTTCTCCATTGAGCACGACAATATCCTGTCCACGCAACACATCGTAGTGGTTCCAGGTATCCGCGAAGGTTTCGGTGTGGTCGCCTGCGATGAATTGCTGGTAGGCGAGGGAGACGCGACCGATGAGAGCGGCGGCGAATCGATTGAGATCAAGAGGAGCTTCCGCTTGTTCGGCGAGAGAAGTCGCCCGCGAAGCGAGTTCGGTGGGCCAGGCATGGGCGGGATTGTTCACGTTGAGCCCGAGTCCGAAAACGAGGTCGCGCATCTGATCGGAATCAATTCGCGCTTCGGTCAACATGCCGCCGGCTTTTCGTCCGTCGAAGACGATGTCGTTGGGCCATTTCAGACCCGCTCGCATTGAGCAGAAATTGGTGATCAACTCGCAGATATTTACGCCCATCCAAAGGGTGAAAGTGGGCATCTGGTGCGGCGCGAGCTGTGGCCGAAAAGCGAAGCTCGAATAAAGGTTGTGATGATCGTCACTGTGCCAAACGCGACCGAATCGTCCGCGGCCTTTGGTTTGCTTGCGGGCGAGAATCACAAAAGGGGTTTTGCGTCCGTCAGCTAATTGACGGGCGGCCTCATCGTTGGTGCTATCGACTTCGTCCAGCACGGTGAGCGGAAAGGTGCGATGTTTAGCTGAGAGGAGCGCTTCGATGTAGGTCGCGTGCAGAGAAGTGGGGTGCTTGGAGATGCGGTATCCACGAGCGCGCATGGCTTCGAATTCAAAGCCTTCGCTCCGGAGCTTTTCCATGTGCTGCCAGATGGCTACCCGGCTGATCCCGAGTTTGGTGGCCAACTGCGTGCCAGATACGAACTCGGAGGGTGCGGCGTTTAGTTCACGGAGGATGACGAGCTCGGTATGGGTCATGTGGCAGTAGCCTTGCCACTAGAGCGGAGTGGGTTAGTCTGCGCAAATGTCATTTCCAGAATTTTTGAGTTCACTCAAACAGGAAGATATTCCCGCGGGGATCAGTGTGCCGCTGCAGTCATTGTGGCAGGCGAGACGGGATCAATGGGATGAAGCGCATCGTTTGGTGCAGAATGACAGTTCGGCGGAGGCCGCTTGGGTGCATGCTTATCTGCACCGGCAGGAGGGCGACGTAGGCAATGCTGATTATTGGTATGCGCGTGCTGGAAAAACGCGTCCGGAAACTTCGCTGGAACAAGAGTGGGAGGCTATCAGCAGTGAATTACTGGATCGAGCCAAGGACTAACGATTTCGATAACGATCGCTGAAACCGCGGCCGTAAGTATCGCGGGTTGCTTCCCGGATTTCCTTGGCATTTTCCGGATCTACCCGGTCGATGTCGTCGGCGGTCTCGTTGAGATCGGAGATGTTTTTTAGCCTCTCATCCTGTTGGTAAAGCATCAAGGAATAGGCTTCGGCCCCGATCCCAAACAATGGAATCGTGAAACTGTTGAGTCCGAGCGTGGTTTCGGAGAGGTAGCGTTTTTTAGCGAGTTCTGCGAGGCCCTTGTTGGTGTAGATATCGCGTTCACGGAAGACCGGAGGTTTGTCCTGCCGCACCACGTATTCGGGCAGGCGGATGATCTTGTTTCGTGGTTTATCTACATCGCGCCTATCGCGATGATCGATGGGCTTTTTCTCCTCTTTTTTCGGTGGATTGTATTTGGGCATACTGGCGGTCAGGGCGGCCGCGACGTTTTTCGAGATCACGCGTTGATTGGACTTCGTGGGTTCCTTCTTCTCGTCGGATGGCTGTGCGACCAATGGTAGGGCGATCGTAGATAGCGCGATGAGAATGGCCGTAGTAAGGCGTGAACAACGAGGCATCAGTAGTGAGAAAGGAAAATGGGAAGACGGTTCCTCTTGCCGCGACGGAGCGTGAGACTTCCATCGCGTGGGGAAGGATTTATTCGCTGGTTTCTGGCTTGGGCAGGAACTTTGCGAGCACCAGACCTGCCACCATGAAGGTTAGCGTGGCGTAGAGCAGGTTGATTAAGCCCCAGCTCCAGAGATGGCGCCACCAGATGGCTTCGCTGAGCGTAGTAAGGGTGGCGCCGGTAAGACCGATGAAAGCGCTTAATTTTACCGCGCAGCCGTAACCTTTGAATGATCCAGCGGATTTACGGAGGATGATACCCAACAAGAATGCCACTACGAAGTAGTGGAGATAGCCTTTCAAAAACATGGCAGGATCCATCATCGGGTGTCCTTCTTTAACGAAATGCACCATGGCAATCGGTCCCTCGTTAAAGAGCTCTTCTGCGACCTCCGGATTAATATGAGGGCTGGGAACGAGATAGAGGCCAGTTGCCGGAAAAACGGTGTCGAGTGTCGCGGCGGCGACACGATCGTCGTCAGTGGTGGAGATGACTTTGTAGGGCAAAGGGTTCATCCAGAAGATGGACCCGAAGATGAACATGGCCACGGCAGCGAGGGCGGGGGCGAGCAGGTTATTTTTCATGCGGGGTGGGGTTGGATGCGCGGCAAGACGCCACGCGATCCGCCGAACCTGCCCGAAATCCGAGTGCGGTTCAATCCCTCACTTGATCCAGAAAAATCCCCCGAGGACGACTGATTTGCTTAAGTGATTTCCTTATCGCCGGTGCCGTAGTGCTCGATCATGTAGTCCATGTCTTTGTCCCCGCGTCCACTGAGATTCACCAAGATCGTGCGAGGGGTCTCCACGTCTTCTTTCGCCAAACGCATCGCATGCGCGATGGCGTGGGAGCTTTCCAAAGCGGGGATGATTCCCTCTTGGCGGCTTAAAGCGTAAAAGGCTTCTGCGGCTTCCTTGTCGGTGGCCGTGAGATAAGAGACGCGTTTCGTGTCTTTCAGATGACTGTGCTCCGGTCCTACTCCGGGGTAGTCGAGACCACTGGCGATAGAGTGAACGGGAGAAGGCTCGCCCTTTTCGTCCTGGAGTAGATAGCACCGGAATCCGTGGATGATGCCTTCCTTCCCATAAGTCATGGAGGCTGAATGCTCACCGGTCTTGGGGCCCTTGCCGAGAGGTTCCACTCCGTGCAGCTGGACGGGATCGTCGATGAATCCGGAAAAGATGCCCATCGCATTGCTACCGCCACCCACACAGGCCGTGACGATGTCAGGTAGATTACCGGTCATTTCAATAATCTGCTCGCGGGCTTCAATGCCGACGACTTGCTGGAAATCGCGCACCATCATCGGAAAGGGGTGCGGTCCCACGACTGAACCGATGCAGTAGATTTGGTTGATCGGATCTTCCATGTAGGCCGTTAGCGCGGCATCGACGGCTTCTTTGAGCGTGCGCAATCCATGACTGGCGGGAATCACCCGTGCTCCGAGGATTTGCATACGGGCGACGTTGGGAGCCTGCTTGGCGATGTCTACCTCCCCCATATAAATGTCGCATTCGAGTCCGAAGTAGGCGGCAGCGGTGGCGAGAGCGACCCCGTGTTGGCCCGCTCCGGTTTCAGCGATGAGCTTCTTTTTGCCCATGTGGCGGGCGAGTAATCCCTCTCCCATGCAGTGATTCAGTTTGTGCGCTCCGGTATGATTGAGGTCCTCGCGTTTGAGATAAATCTGTGAGCTGCCCAGATTTCGGGAAAGGCGGGCGGCGTGATAAACGGGAGTAGGGCGTCCTTGGAAGTGACGTCGGATGCGCCGCAGTTCCTCGATAAAATCATGAGAACGTGAAACCACATCGTAGGCTTCTTTTACTTCATTGATTGGAGCTTCCAGGTCAGGTGGGACGAAGATACCGCCGTATTGACCAAAGAAGCCTTTCGAGTTCGGAAGGTCGCGAAGAGATTGTGGGGTAGGTAGGCTCATAGTATGGGTGTGTTTTTAGGGTTTCCGGCGGTTCTAGTCGTCCGAACATTCAACACAAGGAATCTCCCTGTAAGGGCAGAAAATGCGCAGTGAATCACAAAGAGTGAGCACACCCTGTCTAAATCCCGGACAATTTTTTGCGGTTAGTCCCGCACTTGTCCGGTGCCCATCACCAACCACTTGTAGCTGCAGAGCTCGCGCAGGCCCATCGGACCACGCGCATGAAGTCGATCCGTCGAAATGCCGATCTCCGCACCCAGTCCGAATTCGAACCCGTCGTTGAAGCGGGTGCTCGCATTCCAAAGCACCGCCGCGCTGTCCACGCTCAGTTGAAACTTTTTCGCCGCCGCTGCATCGCCGGTAATGATGGTTTCGCTGTGACCGGAGCTGTCGCGATTGATTATGTTGATGGCCTTATCGAGGTCGTCGACGACGCGGATCGCAAGGATCGGCGCGAGAAATTCGGTCGTGAAATCCTCCTCACTAGCGGGGACGTGGGCGATATCAGCTGCCGCCAGAATCGCGGCGCTGTCGGTATCGCATCGTAATTCCACGTGCTTGGACTTTAGCGCGCGACCTACTTCGGGCAGAAACGTTTCCGCAATTTCCCGATGCACGAGCAATTGCTCCGCGGCGTTGCAAACTCCGGGACGAGAGGTCTTGGAGTTTACGATGATGTTTTCCGCCATCGTGAGATCGGCGGCGGAATCCGCATAAACGAAACACACGCCCTGATAGTGTTTGATCACGGGGATCGTGCTGTTTTGGGCCACGAAGCGAATGAGGCTTTCGCCACCGCGCGGGATGATGCAATGCACCAACGTGTCGAGTTTGAGCAAGGTGTTCAGCGCGGCACGATCCGTGGTGGGGATCAATTGCACGGCATCGGCGGGGAGTCCGGAATCCGTGAGTGCTTTGGTAATGAGTGCGGCCAACGCGGTGTTGGTGTGGAAGCACTCTTTACCACCTCGGAGGATCGCGGCATTGCCACTCTTTAGGCAGAGCACGGCACAGTCGATCGTCACGTTGGGGCGTGATTCGTAAACGATTCCGACGACCCCGATCGGCACGCGCACGCGCTGGAGCACGAGGCCATTGGGCCGAGTGGTTTCTTCGATGAGCTCTCCCACGGGATCGGGCAGAGCGGCGACTTGTCGCACGCTCGCGGCCAATTTATCGAGGCGCGAATCGGTCAGAGTGAGACGGTCGATCTGCGCGGGAGTTTGCCCGTTCGTTTCCGCATCGGCGAGATCCTTGGCGTTGGCTTCGATGAGATCATCGATGTTTTGCGACAACAGATCTGCGAGTCGCTCCAGTGCCGCATTCTTGTCCGCCGTGGATACGGTGGCCAAGGTCAGCGAAGCCGCGCGGGCGCGTTCAGCGAGCGAAGTGATTTGTTGGGCTAGTGCGTCGGACATGGTCGGTTGTGAATCTCACCCAATGCTGTCTGGGCGCAAAGTCAAAATACGACAGATGGCTTGCGAAGTTTAAACCAACACGCCCCCAGTTCCGATCCCTCTTTACTGAAGATGTCACCTATTAAGTGACATCTTATGAGCCTATTCTTAGGATGGAATGTCACTTAATAGGTGACATGTTCGGCTGTGGGATGGGCGGCGTGTTTACGTGTCAGCCTTCAATCCGGAGATGCGCTCGGCCAGCGGGACGAAATGATCGTCGGGAATAATTGGCCCGATATGGCGCACAGTTTCAGCGCCGATATGCGATCCGATTTTACCGCTGATGGAGTGATGATGGCCATGGATGTAACCGGAGAGAAAACCGGCCGCCCAGGAGTCGCCGGCGCCGTTGGTATCAATCGCGTCGGATATCGTCACCGGCTCGATGCGGTGGAGATCATCCCCTTCCGCGATCCAGGCACCGTCTTTACCAACTTTCACGGCGGCCACGACACCTTCACCCGCGAGTCGACGAGCCAGTATGTCGTAGCTTTCATCACTTTCGTAGAGGGCTTTGATTTCGTCCTCATTGGCGAAGACGACATCGAGTCCGGTCTTAAATTGTGAGAATAACCAGTCGCGAGAAGCGCCGACGACTTCGAATGATGCAAGATCGAGACTCACGGTGCAACCGGCGGCGCGAGCGGCGCTGAGCACGGCATCGGCGAGATCACGATTAAACACGAGGTAGCCTTCGATGTGGGCGTGGCGGCAACCGCGAAAATCTTCGACGGAAATTTCGTCGGGCGAGAGCGTCATTGCTGCGCCGAGGCAAGTGCGCATCGTGCGTTCTGTATCTGGGGTGACGAGGGCGAGACACTGTGCGTTGGCATGGTCACCATGCTTGAAGCGCGAGGGGTCTACCCCCACCGCTGCGAAGCGTTCACGGTAGTTGCGCGCGTGATCGTCGTTACCGAGTTTGCCGAGGAAAGTGGTTTTGAGGCCGAGGCGATTCGCGTTGAGCGTGGTGTTGGCGGCAGAACCTCCGGTGGATGTTGCGGGGGCGGTCGCGAGCTGAGCGACCAGAGCTTTCATTTCTTCCGGATCGACGAGCACCATGCCGCCTTTCTCGCCGGGCACATTGACCATGTGTTCATCAGACACGCTCGCGAGCAAGTCCATGACGGGTGAGCCGATACCAATAAGATCGTAGGTGGGTTGTTCAGACATAAATAGAGCGGAAGATTTTAGGATGAGAGCTTAGTTAAAAACGGTGAGACTGGTCGCGAGGATGGGTTCGTCGTCGACTTCGATCACGATAGAATAATCGCCCGGATGGGGAAAGGTGAGATTGCGAATTTCGTTGATTAGGTTGATGCGCTGCAATGGCCCGGGGGATTCGAAACCACGTTTGAGCAGAGGCTGCATCTGAGTGGGATCAACACCCATGGAGATGGCTACCTCGTGTTTCCCCACGGAGCAATCCGTCAGCGTTATGAACCATATCATGAAGGGATGGGTGACAGGAAATTTCTGCGCCTTGATGTTGGAAAACACACCGAGGATAGTGTGCTTGCCGGTCGCCGGATCGATATGCGCACCATCGCAGGTGAGCCAGGCTAGGAGCTGAGGTTTTGAGTTCATGCACGCAGTGGGAGGCTGGGGCCGTGGTGGCGCAACTCATTTTGCTTGGAGAGACACCTCGGGAGCGGCTTAAAAGAAGCTGCATGGATTCTCTGCCGCCATTTCTCGACTCACTCGGTGAATACCCGCGCTGGTTTGTCATAGCTTGTTTGACTCTGGTCGCGGCAGTCGGTCTGTGGATGTTGGCGAAGGCGCTTAAGTGGACGCTCTACTTGTTGGTCGCGGTCATCGTGATTGCCGGCGGATCGGCGGTGGTGTGGTATCTGATGCAAAATAGTGCTTAGTTGAGCGCAAAGCGGACGTTTTTCTTGTCTCGGGTGGGGCGCAGGGCTTAACCCTTTCCGATGAAATACATTTTTGTGACGGGCGGAGTGGTTTCCTCACTAGGCAAAGGCCTCACAGCGGCGTCCTTGGGAGCACTTCTTGAACTGCGGGGGCTCACCGTCCGGATTCAGAAATTTGATCCTTATCTGAATGTTGATCCGGGCACGATGAGCCCGTTTCAACACGGTGAAGTTTACGTGCTCGAAGATGGTGCGGAAACAGATCTCGATCTGGGCCACTACGAGCGATTCACCAGTGGCAAACTCTCGCGCCTGAACAGTCTCTCTTCGGGGCAGGTTTACGAATCTGTCATTCAGAAGGAACGCCGTGGCGATTATCTTGGCAAGACCGTGCAGGTGATTCCGCATGTGACCAACGAAATCAAGGATCGCATCTACGCTGGCGGGAAGGATGTCGATGTGCTGATTACAGAGATCGGTGGCACCACAGGTGATATCGAGGGACTGCCTTTTCTGGAGGCGATGCGTCAATTCGCACTCGAGGTTGGCTCGCGTGACGCGCTTTTCATTCACGTGACGCTCGTGCCATTTCTCAATGCGGCGGGCGAGTTGAAGACTAAGCCCACGCAGCAATCCGTCGCGAAGTTACGCGAGATCGGTATCCAACCGGACATTCTCGTGTGCCGCACCGACCATCCGCTCGATCACAGTTTGCGCGACAAGCTTTCGATGTTCTGTAACGTGCCCGTCAAGGCGGTGATCGAATGTCGCGACGTGGACCATTCGATTTACCAGCTTCCACTCGCGCTGCAAAAAGAGGGGATGGACGATCTGGTGATGGATCTGTTTGGCATTAAGAAAGCTGCGCCGAGTAAAAATATTTGGAATCAGATCGTGAAACGCCTTCTGACTCCCGTTCATGAAGTCACGATCGGTGTCGTCGGAAAATACATCGAACTACAGGATGCCTACAAATCGGTTTACGAATCGGTTACGCATGCGGGTATTTCCAATAATTGCCGGATCAATACGGTGCGGATCGACGCTGAAGATTTAGAAAAGAAGGGAGGGTTAAACGTGTTGCGAAATCTCGATGGTATTCTTGTTCCTGGTGGGTTCGGCGATCGGGGCACGGAGGGTAAAATCGCGGCGGCGAAATACGCTCGGGAGCATAATATCCCTTACTATGGTTTATGCCTCGGCCTCCAGATCGCGGTGATCGAATTTGCTCGCAACGTATTGAAATTGAAAAACGCGAATAGCGCGGAGTTCGATCCCAAGGCGGAGCATCAAGTGATTAACATCATGGAGGAGCAGAAGAAGATTATCGATAAGGGAGCGACGATGAGGTTGGGCAGTTATGAGTGCGCGCTCACTCCCGGCACGCATGCTTACAAGGCGTATAAGTCGGACTCGGTTCGCGAACGCCATCGCCACCGTTTCGAAGTGAATAATGATTACGTCGCCCAGTTGCAAAAAGGCGGCATGGTTATCAGTGGGCGAAATCCTCGTCGTAATTTGGTCGAGATCGTGGAACTGAAAAAGCACCCCTGGTTTGTCGCAGTGCAGTTTCATCCGGAATTTCAATCGAAGCCCAATGCAGCTCACCCTTTGTTTGCCGCCTTCATCGGGGCTGCGATGAAACACAAGAAGGTGGTTACAGCTGCGAAGGCGCAAAAGACGACTAAGGCCACGGTCAAAAAGAAGAAATAATCTTATGCTCTACGATCCCACTAAGCTCCTCATTATCGCCGGACCTTGTTCGCTCGAAAGCGAAGAAGTTTGCCGGGAAGTCGCGACGCAACTCGTGGAGCTACGCCTGACCTACCCGGAATTGAATCTGGTTTTTAAGGGTTCGTTTGATAAGGCCAATCGCACTTCAGTTGAAGGCCCTCGCGGCACGGGCATGGAGGAGGGCTTGAAGCTTCTCGATTTGATCAAATGCGAATATGATTTTCCCGTGCTCACGGATTTACACGAGAGAGCTCAAGTGAAAGCCGTGGCGGAAGTCTGTGATGTGATTCAGATCCCTGCGTTTCTCTGCCGACAAACCGATCTTCTTTTGGCCGCAGCCGAAACGGGCTGCGTGGTGAATGTTAAGAAGGGGCAGTTTCTTTCTCCTCAGGACATGGTGCATGTGACCGCTAAATTGAAAGCGGGGAGCGCCAAAGAAGTCTGGCAAACCGAGCGCGGCACGACTTTTGGCTATCAGAACCTGGTCGTCGATATGAGGTCATTCCCGATCATGAATGAGAACGGATTACCGACGGTGTTTGACGCGACACACAGCGTGCAACTTCCCGGGGCGGGCGGCGGTAAAAGTAGCGGACAACGTGAATTCGTGCCTCCCTTGGCCAAGGCTGCTCTCGCGGCAGGAGCCAACGGATTATTCCTCGAGACTCATCCCGATCCGGCTCAGGCCATTTCCGACGGTCCCAACATGGTGCCGCTGATTGAACTACCCGCGCTGTTGGAAACCTGCCTGCGTGTCTGGCAGGCAGCCCGTTCTTAACTCTCCTCCTTCACACTGCGCTTTGCGCGGAGTCGTTTAAACACAAAGATTGCGGAGCATGCGGCGATGAAGAACATGCCGTAGGTGGAGGGTTCGGGGACGTTGGGGTAGATTTGATCGTCGTATGAATCCCATCCGGTGTTGTTGGCATCCCAGCCATCGAAGATGACTTGGCTCTCTGGTTTGG
>JAXMOJ010000007.1:0-227998 GCA_034669935.1 Cephaloticoccus sp. | reverse complement strand
TGCGGGAAGATCGTCAAAGATAATCCGACCATTGCGCATGCCGACGATAAGCGAGCACCGCGACCACATCCGCACAAATCAACATGGGTAAAACGAATCCAGCTGATGCTTTCGCTGGCATCACACTCGCGAAGACCACGACGGCCAACATCCCCAGCCCACCCACTCCCGTCTTCGCCACGCCGATGATCAGCGCGCCAAAAATCGCCAATCCCCATTGCCACAATTCCCACGTCATTTCGCTTCCTCCTCTGTCGTTAATTCTTCCGTAAACGTGCCGTTTTCGACATTAAAAATCTGCCAGTGCCCGAGATCCGCATCCGGTGCTTCAGTGCCAGTCGCGATGATCTGCGACTCCGGATCAATCGCTGCCCAAAACCGCTTGCGGCGTTCGGGATCGAGCTCACCCAAAACATCATCCGCCAGCAAGACCGGCCGCACTCCCGAGCTTGCATGAAACCAGGTCGCCTGTGCCAAACGTAATGCGATCACGAGCGAGCGCTGCTGCCCCTCCGAAGCAAAATCCTTCGCGGCCATTCCCTTGACCCAAAACTCAAAGTCATCGCGATGTGGACCACTTTGCGTCGTGCGAAATTGGATATCACGCGAGCGGCCGTGTTGCCAACGTTGCAACCACGCTTCTTCCGTATCCGCATCGAAATTTGGGGTGTAGCGCAGCCCCGCTACTTCCTCCTCGGTCGAAATCCGCGCGTAGGCTTGAGCGACTCTACCTGTCAATTCCTCAAGTCCGGCTCGACGTCGCGTTACCAGTCCAGCTGCGGCCGGCGCGAGCATCTTTTCGAAAGCAGTTAATTGCGCCTCTACGTTTCCATTCGCCTGCTTGAGCAAACTGTTCCTCTCATTTAGAGCTCGGTGGTAGTTTTGCAGCGCACTCAGATACGCTCCATCCATCGCCGCCAGCGCATGATCGAGCCAACGGCGGCGTTCCGCCGGTGCCCCGCGCACCAAAATCATATCCTGCGAAGAAAACACCACGGTCGGAAAGCGACCCAAGTGATCCGATAAACGTGAGACCTTCTCATCATCGCACCACAACTCCCGACCATCTGAGCGCAGCTTGATGGTCAGGCTCGTCTCCGCCAACTGCTCATGAGTGACTTCGCAACCCAGACCCGCCTCACGCTGCCCCTGTGCGAGGAGCAGTTTGATATCCGACGTGCGAAATGATCGCAGAGCCGTAATGAACCCCGCGGCTTCGAGTAAGTTTGTTTTCCCCTGTCCATTCGCTCCCAGCAAAAAAGTCTGCCTTCCACGCAACAACAGCTTCGCCAACGAGACGTTGCGGAAATTTTGGAGCGTGAGTTGGCGCAGGCGCATGCTCCTTCAGTAGTGAGTAGTGAGTAGTGGGTAGCGAGCATTTTGCCGCGAGGAATCAGTCATTTTCTACTCGCTACCCACTACTCGCTATCCGCTACTATTCCCTCATGACCTTCGAACAGTCTCTCGCCGAATCCACTCGCACTCTCTCAGCTCTCTCTGAAATTCGCCCAGAGATCGACGCCGCTGCTAAGCTCATTCTAGATACCCTGCGGCACGATAAGAAGCTCCTCATTTTCGGAAATGGCGGCAGCGCCGCCGAGGCCGCACACTTTTCGACCGAGCTTGTCGGTCGTTACCAACAAAATCGCGCCTCCCTGCCTGCCGTATCGTTATCCGCCGACGGATCACTCGTGACCTGTATCGGCAATGATTACGGTTACGATCAGGTCTTCGCGCGCCAACTTAGTGGACTCGCCCAACCCGGCGATCTGGTAGTTGCCCTCACCTCCAGCGGCAATTCCGCCAATATTGTCACCGCCCTACAGGAAGCCAAAACGATGGGACTTTCGAGTATCGCCTTTCTCGGGCGCGGTGGAGGTAAAGCGCAAGGCCTCGCCACCTGCGATCTCATCATTCCCAGTGAGAGCGGTGCGGCCTGCCAGGAAGCCCACCTCTTCCTCATCCATCACTTCTGCGAACTCATCGATACTGAGTTCGCGTAAAGGGAGGGCTTTTCGTTTTGTAGCTTGCGACGAATACCACGCGCCGGTTCGCTGGAGCGGTATGAGTAACGAAAACGAACAAGCCATCATCAAGACCTCCCTCGGCGATATGACGCTCTCCTTCTGGAGCGACGTCGCACCGAAGACGGTCGAAAACTTCAAGAAACTCGCCAAAGAAGGCTTCTACAATGGCACGGCCTTTCATCGCATCATCCAAGGATTCATGATCCAAGGCGGCTGCCCCAACACCAAAGAAGGAGAAACCGGAATGCCCGGAACCGGCAGCCCCGGCTACCAGATTGAAGCCGAATTTAACGAAAAGTCTCACGTGCGTGGCGTCATCTCGATGGCCCGCTCTGCCAGCCCTGATTCCGCTGGATCACAGTTCTTCATCTGTCATGGCGACGCGAAATTCCTCGATCGCCAATACACGGCTTTCGGTGAACTCGTCGCCGGTGATGACGTTCTGGAACGCATTGCCAACGTCGCTACTGAAAACGGCGGTGGCGGTGAAAAGAGCACCCCGACCGAGCGTATCGAAGTCACCAGTGTTGAGATCGTCGCGGCTTAAGCGACCAACCATTTCTCAAACAAAAAGCGGCTCCCGAAACGGAGCCGCTTTTTTTGTAGATTGAATCTCAATACCCCAATGCTTTCGCGACAGCCGGACAGGCGATCTGGCCGTCACGAGTATTCACCCCAGCCGCAAGACCCTTGTTTTCAGTCAACGCGCGGTCGACGCCTTTGTGAACGAGCATCGCGAGAAAAGGTTCGGTCGCCTGAGTTAATCCCATTGTCGAGGTGCGCCCGACCAGCGCGGGCATATTAGGCACCGCGTAATGCACCACGCCATGTTCAAGATAGGTGGGTTTCTCATGCGAAGTTGGGCGGATCGTTTCAATACAGCCGCCTTGGTCGATCGCAATATCGACGATCGCACTACCGGGACGCATCGTTTTAACCACTTTGCTCGGCACGACAATCGGTGCTTTGGCCCCGGGAATCAGCACCGCCCCGATGAGTAAATCGGCATCAGCCACTTCGTGTTCGATATTCGCAGGATTGGACATCAGCGTGACCACCCGACCGCGATATTCGGCATCAAGCGCTTCTAATTTCCGCATATCGAGATCGAGCACGGTCACTCGCGCGCCCATCCCCACTGCCATTTGCACGGCATGTGCCCCGGAATTTCCTGCCCCGATCACAACGACATGTCCGGGCATCGCCCCGGGAATGCCACCCAAAAGCACGCCTGAACCTCCCAACTGGGATTGCAGTCGATACGCACCAATCTGTATCGAGAGGCGACCGGCGATTTGCGACATGGGTTTGAGCAGCGGATAGGCCCCCTCGACGCCTTCAACTGTTTCGTAGGCGATCCCTAGAATTCGTTTTTTGAGCAGCACTTTTGTCAGTTCAGCACTCGCCGCCAAATGCAGGTAAGTAAATAGCGTCTGCCCTTTCTGCATCAACCGATATTCAGCCGGAAGCGGCTCCTTCACTTTTAAAATCAAATCTGCCTCTCCCCAAACTTTATGGGCGGTTGTCGCCATACGGGCACCGGATTTACGGTATTCCGCATCACTGAATCCAGCCCTGAGACCGGCTGACTTTTGCACGATCACCTCTGCGCCAAGCGACACGCATCGCCGACACAAACTTGGCGTCATCGAGACGCGTGTTTCACCAATTTTGGTTTCGTGGGGGACTCCGATAAGCATGGCATTTATGACACGAATCTACTCCCCCAAAGCAACGCCTGAAACCACGCCAAAAGGCCTAATTACACGTCGCTTCCTGTGAAAAGACTCATCTCTCCAAGCTGCTAAGCTCCCATCTCTTTCTCCATGCGATCCAATCGCTTCTCGAGTAATTCCAAGCGTCTTTTACTTTCACCTTTCAACGGCTTTTTACGCTTCAACGCCTCGAGAATAATTCTGGAAGTCTCAATATCATTAAGGCGCCAGCGGATCACCGCTAAAGAAAGCAAAACTTCCCGTTGATCCCTCATGCCACCTACCATGCGCTGCACGGTTTCGATATTCTTGATTCGTGGTTTCCGGGCAATCGATTCCAGATAGGCCAAATAATTCAGACTCTGCGTGTGATATGGATTACTCTGTATAGCGAGATTCAAACTCTTGCGCAGGTGCGCTGTTGTCTCATCCGGCAACCTAAAATCGAGTGAGCTCTCAACATCAATTTCGTCCAATTCTAATCTCGCATAAGCCACGTGCACATATGAATTTTTTGAACCAAGGGATATTGCTTTTTTGAAATACTTTTTAGCTGAACCTGCCTCATTTCTGGAATCTGCTAGCACCGCGAGGGTTTCAAAAGGTCTGGATGATTCGGGATAGCGATCAGCCAAGTCTATAAAGCGAATTTCTCCGTCGCCTGGTGATACCGCGCGCACATGAAGATTCTCCAATCCCATATCGACCTCAAACGGAGTCGCCTTTCGAAATGAATGAGAAACTCTTTTGGGTCGCGTCCCCAAAGGGAGTCGTTGGCTCGGATATTTTCCTCTCTTCAGATAGTCCTCCAACGCTTTTTTCATCTGCTCCTCGTTCATGCCGAACGCTTGTTCCATTGCCTCTAAACTGGTCAGATCTGAATGTTCCCACAACTCGAGATAGCGTAAATAGCCATCAAACATTTCCGGATTACACATCCAGTAGTGCACAACCAACCATGACTGGGCATAAAACTTCGCCTGCAATGCTCCGTGTTGATAATGCGCAGAACCCCGCTCGACCGAAAACAGCCATGACAGAGGCGAAAGATGGATTCCATAGCGAGTCAGATAATCCAGATAGGATTCCTTGTAGTAACCAAATTCGAGAAATTTTTTCTTCACCCTCATAGTGGAGAGCACATCCGCGAGCCCTTCATTGAGCCAGACCGGCAGATCGTATTCCATCATATGGAAGAACTGGTGCACGTATTCATGATAGACCACTTCGCGCACATCTCTCTCCGTGGCCGGCCCTGAAACCATCGCAATATAGGCCGCATCCTGATTCTCCAAATAGTAAGCTGCTAAATTTTGCGGCCTCCCAGTCACATCCAAAGGCTTATAAGGAGTGAAATCCTCATCAAACTCGAAGACGACAATCGTCGTCCGCTTCTCCGCTAATCGAGGTGAACCGAAAAAATGTTTCAGCAATGCGTGAAATTCTTCGAAGTCGGCTAGGAGCTTTTTCGATTCCTTCAAACTGGTCGAAGACAACATCTCAAAGTTATCCGATTTTGCATAAAGCCACGGCTTACGAGGAGCGGCCGACGTGCAAATGCCGCTCATCAAGAGCAGGAGTATCAGCGAAATAGTGCGACGCATGCCTGTGATTGGAGCAATGCGATATCAGGCAGACAACTTTAAACCTCACAGGGCACGGTGTTTATTATCACGAGCAGGACTTGAGTCTGGATAGATTGATACAAAACGACATCCTAATTCCACCGTTCATGACTCTTGCCAAACCTCTCAATCTCGTCGTCGCCTGTGCCGAAAATCGCGTCATCGGGCGCGAGGGAAAATTGCCCTGGGATATCCCCGAAGACATGGAGCACTTCCATCGCACGACCGCTGGTCAGACCGTCGTGCTTGGTCGGGTGTGTTATCAGACTTGGCCACGCGTTTCGCTTGATGGACGCCAGCCGGTGGTAATCACGAGTAATCCCTCCCTGCTTGATCCCACCGCGGAATCCGCGGCGGGTGTTGATGAGGCTCTCAATATTGCCCAAACGCTCCCCGGCGAAATTATGGTCTGCGGAGGACAACGCATTTACGAAGAGACCCTTGAACGCGCCGACCGCATCATCCTCACCCTCGTGCATGCCGAAGTGCCGGGTGATACCTACTTCCCCGAATGGCGCCACCTCAACTGGCGTGAATCCGACAAACGAGAAAGCAGCGATGCGAATTACCGCTACACGTTTTCGATTTTGGAACGAGTGCGATAGAGAATCGATCGATTGTGGACGGGATCGCTGATCCCGCCAGATAGGGTCGGTTATCCTTATCCGACCTGTTCATCTTTCGAAGGCGGTTAGGGATAACCGCCTCTACCCTCGTCCCCCATCTTAGCTTTCGTGTATTTTGTGTATTTCGTGGTGGCCTCTCCGACTCACCCCTGCATCGCCGCATGCGCTTTCGCGACTGCCACGTATTTCTCTGCCCCGGGTTTTAGTGCCGCGATCTCATCGTCTCGCAAATGACGAATCACTTTTGCCGGCGAACCATAAACCATCGACCCACCGGGGACGATCATCCCCTGAGGCACGAGCGAATTGGCCCCAATGATGCACCGATCACCAATCACTGCTCCATCAAGGATGATCGCGCCCATCCCGATCAGACACTCGTTGCCCACTCGACAGGCATGCACCATCGCCGCATGCCCGATGGTGCACCAATCCCCAATAGTGGCACCGAAGTCGTCCGCCAGATGCACGATGGCGTTGTCTTGAATATTCGTGCCCTCTCCGATCCGTATCTCGTGAATATCACCTCGCAGCACCGCACCATAAAACACACTGCTTTGTGGACCCAGCACCACATCGCCGTTCACGGTGGCATTGTCCGCCACGAACAGCGCTTGGGCCGTATCGGGGGTCTTTCCAAGATGCTTGGCTAGTTTTTCCTGCACACTCATCTGAATAGGCATGGAGACCTCACGCTGTGGCGTCACCCCAAATTCATGCGCAATCGGCACCACAAAACGATCTCGCGCCGCACTTATTCGCCTCCATTGTGCAAACACCAGCTTACCCCATGGAACAACTCACCCACATCGGCCGCGGATTGATTGGAATCACCGCATTTGTTGGCCTCGCCGTCCTCTTTAGTGCCAACCGTCGCGCGATCCCGTGGCGACTCGTCTTCACCGGCCTCGGCCTGCAAATCTTCTTCGGCTTCCTCGTGCTGCACGTGAATGCGATTCGCCAGGTCGTCGAATGGGTCGGTCTGTTCTTCGTCAATATCCTCGAGTTCAACGCCGCCGGAGCCGAGTTTCTCTTCGGCTCGCTGATCACCGATAAGCAAACCTTCGGCTACATCTTCGCGTTCAACGTCCTGCCGACGATTATCTTCTTCTCCGCCCTCACCTCCCTGCTCTTCTACTTGGGTGTGCTCCAAAAACTCGTTTACGCCTTCGCCTGGTTGATGTCGAAGACGATGAAACTCTCCGGCGCGGAAAGCCTCAGCGCCTCGGCCAATATCTTTCTCGGTCAAACCGAATCGCCCCTGCTGATCAAACCCTACCTCGCGAAGATGACGCGTTCGGAATTGATGGCTGTCATGTGCGGTGGTTTCGCCACGATCGCGGGCGCTGTGCTCGTCGCCTACATCGGCATGCTCGGCGGTGACGATCCGGAGACGCGACTCACCTTTGCGAAGCATCTCCTCACCGCTTCCGTGATGTCCGCTCCGGCGGCACTCCTCACTGCGAAGATCCTCCAACCGCAAACCGAAGAGGTCGATCGAACGATCGAGATCGACAAAAAGAAGATCGGCGCCAACGCGCTCGAAGCCGTGGCGAACGGCACGACCGACGGCGTAAAACTCGCCGTCAATGTCGGCGCGATGCTCCTCGTCTTCACCGCCATGATCGCATTTGCCAATTGGATCCTCTCCGCCGGGATCGGTAGCTGGACCGGACTCAACGAGTGGATCGCTACCGCGACCGACGGACGCTACTCAGAGTTTTCCCTCCAATACGTATTCGGTGTCATCTTCGCTCCGCTCGCGTGGCTGATGGGCGTGGAATACGGTAGTCTCACTGTCGCCGGCCAAATCATCGGCGAGAAAACCATCCTCAACGAATTCTTCGCCTACGGCACACTCGGCCAAGCCACCGCCTCTGGACTCCTGCCCAACGTGCGTGATCAGATCATTCTCACCTACGCGCTCTGCGGCTTTTCCAACATCGCCTCAATCGGCATCCAAATCGGCGGCATCGGCACCCTCGCTCCAAACCAAAGATCCACCCTCGCCCAAATCGGCGTGAAAGCCCTCCTCGGTGGCAGCATCGCCTGCTTCCTCACCGCCTGCGTCGCGTCAATGCTGACCTAAACTCTTTCTCTTTCCTCCATATCTTAATCGTTCTCTTGCGGAATTTTTTGCCACGAATTTCGCGGATAAACACAGATTCGATCTGACCAGCAGTTCCCTCCCAGCCACCAATCAGCTCAACACCGCAATGACCAAGATTGACTTCCTTGGACACATGGACAGTTTCCTGTCCATATGAGAGCGATCACTTACACTGCCGCCCGCGAGAATCTAGCCAGCACGATTGATCAGGTCTGCAATGATCGCAATCCGGTCATCATCACGCGCAAACGCAGCCAATCCGTCGTCATGATGTCACTGAGTGACTACGATGCATTGGAGGAAACCGCTTACCTGTTGAGAAGCCCGGCCAACGCCAAGCGATTGGTTTCGGCGTTGGAGAATCTTGAAAAAGGAAAGACTAAGGAAAGACAGATCGATATGGATTCATGAACCTCACGTTCACACCGGAGGCTTGGGAGGATTACCTTTACTGGCAAAAGCACGACAAGCGGGTGCTCAAGCGCATCCACGAACTCATCAAGGATATCAAACGAAACCCCATCGAAGGCTTTGGTAAACCGGAAGCCCTGCGGCACAACCTATCAGGATGTTGGTCCCGACGAATCACCGAAGAACATCGCGTCGTCTACAAAGTCACCCCATCGGGCGTCGCCTTCCTCCAAATGCGCTACCACTACGCGAGCTAGATAATCGCAGTCGTTTCAATGCTGACCTAGACTCATTCTCTATCCTCCTTATCTTAATCGTTCTCTCAGAATCCATTTCTGCCACGGATTGCACAGATGAACACAGATGATCTCAACCCGCCCAATTGATATAAAATGTGGAGAAGACTTACAGCAGAGGAGAGCGGGCAAAAGAAACTCCGTGCAGCTAAGAGAGCAACAAGCCCTAAAGCAGCGCTAGGCCTATCAGCATTATTTAGTGCTATTGCAACAGCAGCATGGGCGACGGGAACGCGAGGACGTCACAGTGCACACCCTCTTCAAGCAAAGTCATGGGAGGAAATGCTCAACGAAGGTCCTTTTATTTTCACCGTATATTTCGTCCCGTTTTTCATACTCATCTATGGATTTCAACGATACCGCAGGCGTCATATATTCGGCGATGGCAAACCGCTCTTTCTCTGCCCCGAGTGCTATACCAGTCAGCATCAAGACGAAAGACGTTGTTCCTGTGACACCAAGCTGGAATCTTTCGATCATTGGACTTGGGACGAAGGATTCGAAAACAAGACTCCTCCTTCTCCGCGGCCTTAGCGACCTCCGCGTTAAAAACCTAAATCACCGCAGGTTCTAATCCTCTCCGCGCACGCGACCCCGCTTCGCTTTATGTTTAGCGCGGTGTTTCTTATCATCGACCATCCGGGCTTTTTGACGGGGTGATTTCTGGCGGACGCGACGTCGCTGTTTTTCGCGATCTTGTTTGGCGGCCTGCTTTTTCTGATCACGCACGGCCTCCAGCTTACCGCACAGTTCGTTCCACGCGGTCTCTCGATTCGCGGTCTGGGAGCGGCCGGCCTGGCACTTCACTTCGATCCCAGAGGGACCGTGACGCAGCCAGACGGTGGACGAGGTTTTGTTGATTTTCTGGCCTCCCGGCCCCGCTCCGCGCACGAAACGTTCTTCCACATCCTCGCAGTTGAGACCGAGGGCTTGGAACCGTTCTTCGATTTGGGTTGGATTTTGCATGGCCGAAACGTTTTTCTGGTGAAACCATTTTCCTTTTCCCGAGTCAAATCAGCCTAAACATCTTACTCACACATTTACTATGCTTACAGGTCCCGCTTGGTCTCAGAAACTCCGTGATGAAATCGGCAAGTCCGTCATTGGCCAGGACGCCGTCGTCGAACGCCTCCTCGTCGCGCTTCTCGCGAATGGACACGTGCTCCTCGAGGGCATGCCCGGTCTCGCCAAAACGCTGCTGATCAAAACGCTCGGAACTTCGCTCGGCGTGCAATTCGAGCGCGTGCAATTCACGCCCGATCTCCTGCCCAGCGATGTCGTCGGCACAATGGTGTTTTCACCGAAGTCCGGCGAATTCACCGCTCATCAAGGCCCGATTTTCGCCAACCTCGTGCTCGCCGATGAAATCAATCGTGCCCCCGCCAAGGTGCAGAGCGCATTGCTCGAAGCGATGCAGGAACGGCAGGTCACGATTGGCGGCACGACCCATCCGCTGCCCAAGCCGTTTTTTGTGATGGCCACGCAGAATCCCGTCGAGCAGGAAGGCACCTATCCGCTACCCGAAGCTCAGACGGATCGTTTCCTCTTCAAGCTGATCGTGGACTATCCAACCGCCGAAGAAGAATCGACGATGATGCAGCGTTGGGGTCAGGTCACCAAACAACCGGACATCCAGCCCGTTTCCAATGGCGAGGAACTGCTCGCGCTGCGTCCGCAAGTCGATGCGGTGCATGTTTCACCCGCCGTGCAGGGTTATATTCTTTCTCTGGTTCGCGGCACACGTGCGTTGGCCGAAGCTGAGAGCGGTCCGAAGCGTTATCTCAATTTCGGGGCCTCGCCCCGTGCGTCACTCGCGCTTTATCAAGCAGGCAAGGCTCTCGCGTGGTTGCGTGGGCAGGATTATCTCACGCCAGCCCTCGTGCAGGATATCGCGCCGGACACACTGCGCCATCGTATCGGCCTCACATACGAAGCGGAAGCCGAGGAGATCACGACCGACAAGATCATCTCGCAAGTCCTCGAACAAACTCCGGTGCCCGCGACACCGTAATCGAGCGACCAAGTTTCCGATGCCAATCGAAACTCCCGATTCTAAAATCCAAAATCCCCTGATGCTGCTGCGTCAGTTGGAGTGGCGCGTGCGCCATGCGGTGGAAAACGTGCTGAGCGGCGAATACCGTTCGGCGTTTCGTGGCCGTGGCATGGAATTCGATCAGGTGGTGCGCTACGAATTTGGTGATGATGTGCGCGATATCGATTGGAACGTGACCGCCCGCCTCGGCGAACCGTATCGCAAGAAATTCGTCGAAGAGCGCGAGGTCACCCTGCTGATCGTGTTTGAAGATTCGCCGAGCCTGAACTTCGGCTCCGGTGCGCAAACCAAGCGCGAGGCGCTGCTCGAGCTCGCCGGACTCGTGATGCTGCTCGGCGCGGTGAATCGCGATCGCGTCGCCCTCGTGCATGCCGCTCCGGGTGGGCACAAGTTTCGCGAACCAGTGCGCGGTCGCGGTGCGATCATGCATTCGGCCGCTTCTCTCCTCGCGCAACCAGCGCCTGAGGTCACGGCTGGTGCGGCTGAGATCCCGTGGCGCTTTTTAGCACGCGCCGCACCGAAGCACAGCGTGATGATTTGGCTCGGGGATTTTCCACCCCGCGAGCAACCCGAAGGTTGGACGGTTTTGCAGCGTCGTTATCAATGCATGGGATTTCGCGTCGACGATCCATGGGAGCGAGATCTGCCCCGCGATGAGCCATTCGCCGCCTATGATCCCACGGCCGGTCGACTCGTGACTCTGGAAGGCTCTGCCGCCGAACGCGCGGCGCACGCCACCTGGAAAAGGGAGCGCGATGAGACATGGCAAAACCTGTTTCCCGATGCACTCAGCCGTCTCGTGCTCGGCACGGATGAGA
Organism: Cephaloticoccus sp.; assembly: GCA_034669935.1. Lineage (GTDB taxonomy): Bacteria > Verrucomicrobiota > Verrucomicrobiia > Opitutales > Opitutaceae > Cephaloticoccus. Next base: position 216,317 of record JAXMOJ010000007.1, on the reverse strand, counting down.
ATCGATTGGATGCCCTCGTTAAATTCTTTCACGCCCGGATGCGGGCCGGAGCAATTCGGTAATCATGGGCGAATTTATCTTCAAAGATCCCTGGTGGTTTATCGCGCTCGTCATTTTGCCGTTGCTCATCTGGTTGCGCGGCCGTCGTCGCGTGCCCGTGCTGCTGGTGCCGTTTGCCGCCGCGTGGCATCGCCCATCGTTGACCACGCTCTCACGCTGGCCGGTGAGTATCGCGGTGCTGGGTTTGATTCTGATCGTGGCCGCCCTCGCCCGTCCGCAACGCGTGGAAGACAAACACGAGGTCAACACCAAGGGTTACGATATCATGCTCGCCGTCGATCTTTCCGGATCGATGCAGGCCGAAGACTACGAAAATCACCGTGGGCCGGTGAATCGTCTGCAGGCGATCAAGCCGGTCATTCAGGCGTTTATCAATGATCGCCCCACGGATCGGATCGGCGTCGTGCTGTTCGCCGGGCGCGCTTACACGATGGCGCCACTCACCTTTGATCATGATTGGCTGGAGCGACAAATCGAGCGCATCAATATAGGCCTAATCGCCGAGGATGGCACCGCGCTCGGTGACGGCCTGGGCATCGCGCTCACGCGACTAGAGCAGGCCGCACGCCAAAAGGACGGCCAACGCCAAGGCGCGTTTGTCGTGCTCCTCACCGATGGCGCGAACAATCAGGGTGCGCTCCAACCGCAACAGGCCGCCGATATCGCGAAGGCGCGCAACGTGCGCGTTTACACGATTGGCGCAGGCCGCAGCGGGATCGTGCCCATGCCCGTGTTCGATGATAACGGCACCCGTGTCGGGATGAGACGCGTGGTCTCTGATCTTGATGAAAACACGCTCATCGAAATCGCTAATCAGACCGGTGGGCGTTATTTTCGAGCCGCCGACAACGATACGATTGAGGATGCTTTCGCCTCAATCGACGAAGCCCAAAAGATTGAGTTTCAATCGAAGAGCTACCTCGTGACGACCGAGCTGTTTCATTGGGCCGCCGTGCCTGGCATCGTCGCGCTGCTCTTTGGTGCAATCCTCGTGCGCAGCCCTTGGCGAAAGGGGAACGTATGAGTTTCGCTTGGCCTCACCTCCTTTATCTGCTGATCGTGCCTCTGGCCTTGCTGTGGTGGGAATGGCGGCGGCGTCAGCAACAGCGATCGAATCACCATCCCAAAATTCTCCAAGCGGAAGCAGGTCAATCGCACTTACAATTATCCGGTCAAGGTGTGACCAAGCAAAGTCGCGCCCGGCTCTGGCTCTACGTTGGCCTGATGTTCTCGGTGATTTCGCTCGCGCGACCACAATGGGGACAACTCGAGGAACCTGTCTTCGATCAGTCCCGAGAAATCCTCATCGCCATCGATCTTTCGCGCTCGATGCTCGCCCAGGACATCAAGCCCTCGCGATTGGACCGCTCGAAGCTGCTCATTAGTAGCCTACTCGAAAAACTCGAAGGTGAACGCGTGGGCCTCATCGTTTTTTCCGGCACCGCGTTTCTGCAAAGCCCCCTGAGTGCCGACTACGAGATTCTGCGCGAATTCCTCCCCGCGCTCGATCCCGCCTACCTCCCCGAAGGCGGCACGAATTATCATGCGCTGGTCGAAACCGCGCTCGCCGCATTTGCGACCAGTGGTTCGGCGGATCGGTTTTTAATCGTGCTGAGTGATGGCGAAGCAACCGATGAAAACTGGCAGGAACTGATTGAGAAGTTGAAAGCGAAAAACATCCGCACCCTTTCGCTTGGTATCGGCACCGTATCTGGTGCGATGATCCCAGATGGCAGCGGTGCGTTTGTGAAAGATGATCGCGGTGCGGTCGTGCTCTCCAAACTTGCCACGACCACCCTGCGCGATCTGGCGCAGCAGACCAATGGTCTATATCGCGACGCGAGTTCGTGGGTCGATCTCTCTGCTCTGCTCAAAGAAACGGTCGAGGCCGGACGCAAAGGTGAGTTCGTCGAAAAAAACACCGTGCGATTGGTCGAGCGTTACCAATGGCCGCTCGCCCTCGCGTTGCTCTGCCTGCTGATGAGCCTGTGGCGCGAATTCCCCGTGCGCCCGCGTCCGCGCGCCCTAAAGCTATCTGCAACTAAATCCGCCGCGCTTCTAATCGCTGCTCTCTTGATCAGTCCCCATCCCACGAGCCACGCTCAAGAAGCAACTCCTGACCCCGAACTGACTCCTCTGGGTAAGATCGTCAGTCGGCTCTCGACTCAGGAAAACAAGAGCGGACGCGATTGGGCCGAGCTGGCCCGTGAAACCGTCACATGGGGGCAAAAGTTACAGACCGAACAGAAACCCATTCCTCCCGTGCCAGTGATGGATGCCCTGCAAGCGGTCGAACTCGGTTCCAAGCTGGATCCGAAAACTGCGGATTGGGACAAGCTTCGCACCGAACTCGAAGCACTCCTGAAAAAACCAGAAGAACAACAAAAGCAGGAACAACAGCAGCAAGAAAAGGAGCAGCAGGAGCAGGAAAATCAGGAGCAAGACTCTAATCAGCAAAACCAGTCGCAAGACGGCGAACAAAGCGACGAACAGAATTCCTCCCAGGATCAGCAGGAAGGTTCGAAAGACTCATCCGAAGAGAAACAAAAGCAGCAATCCGATCAGCAGGATCAATCTTCTAAAAATGAATCCGGCTCCTCCGAAGAAGAACAGGAGCAAGAACCTCAGGAGAAAGAATCCGCCTTTGGTGATATGGATGAAGAGCAGGAGCCACCGGAACCAAAGCCAAGCGAGATGCAGCAAGTCGGCGGCACTGACCAACAATCGACAGCTTCTCCCGAGCAGATGGACCCTTCCCTCGCAGTGCCATTGCAAAAGCTCCAGAAAATCCGTGATCAGGATTCGCCGGCTAAACTCTTTCAAATGATGGACGACTCCCCCGAGTCATCACCGCAACATAAAGGCAAAACTTGGTAACCACCATGCAATACCTCCGTTCAATTCTTTGTCTGTGCTTAATCATCACCACTGCGCTCGCGCAGAACGTTAAATGGCAAAGTGCGGGCACCGGCGACTCCGCCGACCTCCAACTCGTTTACGAAGATTGTAAACCCACCGAGGATCCCCAGCTCCCCGCGATCAGTGGGGCGCGACTCAATTTTCGCGGACGTTCCGAGCAAACCTCGATCATCAATTTCGCCGTATCGCGCACCGTCGTTTACTCTTACCGACTCCAGATCAGCAAAGCCTCGGCAGTTCAGATCCCTTCATTCAAAGTCCAGACCGACCAAGGCGAACTCACCGTCCCCGCCTACAACACGGCCACTGTGCAACCGGGTCCGGAAGCGGATATCCGCGCATCGTTAAATACCAACAAACAGTCGGTTTGGGCCGGTGAGGTATTTCCGCTCACCTATGGTTTCGATGTCGCTCGACGCTCGTTTAGCAATTTCGGTGGCGAGATCGATTGGGACTCCACGCCTCTCATCACCGAAGAATGGGGCAAATACCAAGCCGCTGAATCGAAGCGTGACGGCGAGACCCGACTCTTGGTCGCTTTTCGCAATCGCGCCTATGCTCCTACCCCCGGCACTTACCAGCTCAACCCTGTAACCCAACTCCTCAACCTTTCCCTCGGGACCGTGGGCTTTCGGCTCTTTCAGCAGCAGCGGATCGAGCAAGTCGCGATCAGCACCGATCCCGTGACATTGGAAGTCCGCCCTCTCCCCACGGCTCCGGCCGGAAGCTTCAGCGGAGCAGTCGGTGAATTTAAACTCACCTCGAAGGTCGTGCCCGAAAAAGCCGCGGTCGGTGAACCGATCACGTGGACCCTCGAACTCTCCGGTCAGGGCAACTGGCCAGAGATTGCGGGACTCCCTGCTCGTTCGGTGTCACGCGATTTCCAAGTCATCACGCCAGACGCCAAACAAACGCCCGAAGAAGGTAAACTGTTCGACGCGACCCTCACCGAAGATGTCGTGCTCGTGCCTACCAAACCCGGCACCTACACCCTCGGCGCCGTTGAGTTCACCTATTTCGATCCGAAGAGTGGCAGCTACAAAACAGCTCGCACCCCGACCAAGAACATCACAGTCGATGCCGTTTCCCCATCCGCTCTCGGCAACGTAACCGCCCCCCCTTCGCCCAACGACACTCCCGCCGCCCCCGCCAATCCGATCACCGCACCCGAGGCCCCAACCGATCCGCAGGGAATCCCCCGCGATCCGATCTCGGGCCGCGCTGAAGTCCGCACGCCTTTCGCTTCGACCACCCAACTCATCGGCTTCGCGGCCCTGCCATTCACTGCGGTCGTGTTCACTTGGTTACTGCTTTCGGCCCGACGAGCCGCCCAAACCGATCCACGCAAGCCACAGCGAGCCGCCAAACACCAGCTCCGACAAACCCTAGCAAAACTCGCCCACTCTTCCGAATCCGAGCGCGAACTACTCCTAATATCCTGGCAGCACGATACCGCCATACTCTGGACGCTCGATCATGCCGCACCCGCCGCCGAAGCACTAACCGATCCGGAATGGGCCACACTCTGGACCGAAACCGAGCAAGCGCTCTACAGCTCGAAGCGCGATCTGCCGAGCGATTGGTCAGCGCGAGCCGAAGCTGCCCTCATGGCCAAAAAAGTGCCCGGCACTGCTTGGCTCCGCACCTTCCTCCCGCGCAACCTACTCCCTCTCCTCGCCATCATCCTCGGCGTGGCTTTCACGCCAAATACGCAGGCTGAACCCACCGACAATTACCGACAGGGCGAGTTTAAATCCGCGGCCGAAGCATGGCAAAAAAACGTCGAGACCACGCCAACCGATTGGATCGCGCGGCATAATTTTTCGCTCGCGCTCGCTCAACAGGAACGTTGGGGCGAAGCCGCCGCCCAAGCCACGGCCGCTTTCGTGCAAAACCCTACCGACGATGCCAATCGCTGGAACCTCGCACTCGCTTATCAAAAGGCCGGTTACACGCCAACCGCGATCGCTCCCCTGCTTGAATCGCAACCCCGAGCCGACCTCGCCCAGCTCGCGTCTCCTGCCGAGTGGGAATGCCTCATCATCCTCAGCGTCACCGGCATCGCCGTCGCGCTAATCGTGCTTCTGCTTATCGGTTATAATCTCGCCCCACGTTGGATCAAATGGATCGCTTTCCCCGTCATCCTGATCGGTGCCATTCTTATCGGCGGCGCAATCGCGGGACGCTCTGCCTACGGCATCGCCTCCGATCCTCAAGTCGCCCTCGTCTGGCAAGACAGCACGCTATTCTCGATCCCCACCGAAGCAGATACCACCCAACAAACCACAACCCTCTCCGCTGGCTCAATGGGCACAATGGATAACACTTTCCTCGGTTGGACCCGCCTCACCTTCCCCAACGGGCAAACCGGCTGGGTGCGCCAAGACGATCTCATCGCGATCTGGAAATAAGACCAAAGCCAATACCTTAACTGATTAAATGTGGAAATCAGGAAAACACCCGAGACCTAGTTCCGCATAGATTCAGGTCTCAGCCTGTTCTTGATTTCCAGCTTTCCACCTTGAGGGGGATTGGGATCAAATCTCCCTACGCCATCATTAATTGCGCGAAGTCTTCCGCACCATCCGCGCCATGGATTCCTCGGGATTGAGTGACGTCACCCGATCGACATCCACCCAGGCGAGGTCTTTTGACTCGTTGGTCACGACGAGTGGTTCGCTCGGGTCGGCTTCGATCATGAAACGGAGATCGAAATGCCAGTGCTCCGGCTCGTCTTTTCGCGCCGGGATCAGGTGACGATCCACATCGAATAGTTCAGAAGTCACTACGCGTAGATTCGGAAGGCCGCTCTCCTCTTCGGCTTCGCGTAGAGCCACATTTAACAGATCCGGATCGCCATCGGCGTGGCCACCGAGTTGGAGCCATTTATCGAGTTTGCGGTGATGCGTGAGCAAGGTCTTCTGGCGGCTCAAATCGACCACCCAAGCCGATCCGGTCAGGTGGCCTTTGAGTTGGGTGCGCAGCAGGCAATCCTCGTGCTCGCGGACAAAGCGAATCGTTGCCTGCGTCATCGCACTTTCATGCGGCTCGAGGTCACCCTCGGAATGACGCGTGAGTAGCGCCAACACAGCGTCACGATGCATTCAGCGCGTCTCCTTCCAGAGTTGGTCAACTTCGTAGTTTTGATCGGCGTCAAGGTGAGCCCAGATATCTTCTACGGTAGTCGCGACCTCGTAGAGGCCTTCCAACTTGCTCTTAAATTTTTCGATCTGCATGTGATCGAAAAAACGGAACAGGTGATCGTAGTAGCCGTTCTGATTGAGAAATACCGTCGGATGTCGGGCTTGAGCGAGATAGCGCAGCGTGAGCACTTCGGTGATTTCCTCCAAGGTGCCAATCCCACCCGGCAAAGCGAGAAACCCATCGGCGCGCTCAATCATCAACTTCTTCCGTTCCGCCATGGTCTCGACCGAGATCAGCTCGTCGGCATCTGTGAAGGCCAATTCGCGCACCTTCATAAATTCCGGTATCACGCCCACGACCACGCCACCAGCGGACTTCACCCCTCGCGCGACCGAACCCATGAGACCCGCGTTGCCCCCGCCGTAAACGAGCCCCCAACCCTGGGCTACCATCTCGCGCCCCACTCTATCTGCCATCTCGTAGTAGGTGGAGTCCAAATGGAGACTGGAGGAACAATAAACGCAGAGCAGTTTGGGCATGATTTTTTGAACCACGAATGAGCACGAATTGACACGAATTAAATTCAACCACCGACTGGGTCTGTTCAGAGTCGTGCTCAATCGCATCACTTCGTGGTTAACCCAACAAACAGTTACATCGGTCGACTCGCGCCCTCCCCGACCGGCGACCTTCATCTCGGTCATGCCCGCACCTTCTGGATCGCGGCGGAACGCGCTCGGCTCGCTGGTGGCAAACTGCTCCTGCGCAACGACGACATTGATGCCAATCGCTTCAAATTCGATTATGTCGGCACCATGATCGAAGACCTCCGCTGGCTCGGATTTAAATGGGAAGAGCCGATGGTCTCGCAGAGCGAACACTTCCCGTTGTATCGCGCCGCTCTCCAAACTCTGCATACCGCTGGTCTGATTTATCCCTGCGCCCACTCTCGGCGCGATGTGACCGAGGCGGCAGGAGCGCCTCATGAAGGTGCTGAGCACGACGAACCGGTTTATCCAACCCACTTCCGTCCGCCGGTTGATTCACCTCTGCCTGAGCTTGAGGAAACAATCTCGATTAACTGGCGCTTCCGGGTGCCCGATGGGGAGGCGTTAACTTTCAAAGATGGAGCGGCCGGAACCCAAACCGCGCTGGTAGGCCGCGACTTCGGCGATTTTGTGGTGTGGCGTAAAGATAATATCCCGAGCTACCAATTGTCCTGTATCGTGGATGAAATCGCCATGGGCATCACCGAAGTCGTGCGCGGCGCAGATCTAATTCGCTCCACTTTCCGCCAACTCCTCCTCTTTCGAGCACTCGATCATACGCCGCCTGATTTTTATCACTGTCCACTCATGCTCGACGATCAGGGGGAACGTCTCGCCAAACGACACGATTCTCTCAGTCTCCGCACTTTGCGCGAGCAAGGCGTGACACCCGCTGAAATCATCAGCAAGTTTGGCGATCAATCATGAGCGTAACTATCGGCGTCATCAATGTATCGGATCGGGCCAGTGCGGGAATCTATGCAGACACCCCCGGCCAAGCCTGCGTAGCCCACTTGCGCGAATGGCTCACGACGCCGTTCGAGATCGCCTATAAAGTCGTCCCCGACGATCAAGCCAAACTGGAATCAGCGATGAAGCAGATGGCTGACGAAGACGGCTGCTGCCTGATCGTCACCACCGGAGGCACTGGTCCGGCTTTGCGCGACGTCACACCAGAAGCGACTGAAGCCGTGTGCTCGAAAATGCTTCCCGGATTCGGCGAGCAGATGCGCACGACCTCCCTCCAATACGTGCCCACCGCGATCCTCTCAAGGCAGACCGCCGGGATTCGCGGCAACACCCTCATCGTGAATCTCCCCGGGCGCCCTAAAGCCATTCGCGAAAACCTCGAAGCGGTCTTTCCCGCCATTCCCTATTGCATCGATCTGATCGGCGGCCCCCGCCTCGAATCGAATCTCGAGAAGATGAAAGTGTTCCGACCCAAAGGAGCGTAATTATAATCGATTGTCATTGCGAGCCCGCTGAGGCGGGTGTGGCGACAAGTAATGCGTGGATGGCCACGTCGCTCCACTCCTCGCCATGCCCCCCGACCTAATTCCCCCTCAGACTTGCGAAATCGCATCCCCCTCATCATTTCCCCTTTCCATATGATTAACCAATCCCAACCTGATCTCACAGAACATCCTCCACGCAGTATTCGTGTTCGCCTCGGCGGTTACGCGCATCTGTGTCGCTTGCTCGATAAGGCCCGTGCCGTCATCGCCGGAAAAGGCGCCGATTATAACTACAACTGCCCGCTCGACGAACTGTTCTTCGAGTTCACCGGCATCGATCATGAGGAGATGTATGCCGCGATTACGTCCGGAAAAACCGACACTGAAATGCTCGCTTGGGTCAATGAGAAGGCTCCGCGTCAACCTTATGAAATCGCATCGTGGTCGACCTGGCTGGAGCAACACGGTCCAGGAGCCAGCGGTGGACATGAATGGATCGCCGGCGTGATCAAAGAAAACGGTCCCAAGCGAGATGACATTCGTTCCTATGCCGATGCTCTCGATCTCGACGATTACGTGAGCTACGGCGGCAAGATGTAATCTTGCCCCTGCCATTCTCTATCAGATTACGCGGAGCCGCTGGGCTCCGCGTTATTTATAGCTCGGTGTATTTGGCCGAGTTGCCCCGTGATTTTTCCACGGGATATTTTTGGGCGTTGGCGGCCATCTTGCGCTCAATCGCAGCCGCCACATCGATACCCGTCATGTTGGCAAATTCGAGGCCGTAGATAATCACATCGGCTAGCTCTTCCTCGATTTTAGCGCGCCTTGCGGCATCGTCCATCAGTGCTTTCGAATCGTCTGAGCTGGCCCACAAAAAGTGTTCCATCAGCTCACCCGATTCGGCTGCCAGTGCCATGCTGAGATTTTTCGGCGCGTGGAATTGCTCCCAATCACGCTCCCGCGCAAAGGCCAGCACGCGATCTTTTAAATCACCCACGGTCGTCGAGGCATCGGTCAAAGTAGTCTTCATGTGGACAACATGAGTCCGAGTCCGCCCAACGACAATCACTTCCGGTCACGCAGTCGCCACCATCCAGCCAGCATACTCCCAATCACGGAATGGTAGACGCTGGAGATTGCGCACGGCACCGCAGTCAATGGATCCGCAAAATGCTTCCTCGCGAGCACCACGCCTAACCCGGAATTCTGCATCCCCACTTCAATCGAAACTGTGCGTGCGATCAATTTATCGTAGCCGAAGATTCGGGCCAAAGCATAGCCCAGGGTGAATCCGCCGATGTGTAGCAATCCCACGCCCAGCAGCAACGCGGTGGCACTCGCCTTCACCGCATCAGCACTCTGCCCAATAATACTCGCCACGATCAGCGTGATCGTGATGACCGAAATCAAAGGCGAGATTGGTAAAATATGTTTCACGACTTTCGGTGCCAATCGATTGAGCAACACCCCGACGACCACTGGTCCCACGACCACCTTGAACGTGCTCAAAAACAATCCCCACGCATCCACGTGCACGATTGTGCCCGCATAAAACTGAGTGAGCAGAGGTGTAAGCATGACAGCTCCAAATGTGGAGCACATCGTCATCACCACGGAGAGCGCGACATTGGCCCGCGCGAGGTAAGCCACGACATTCGAAGCGGTCCCGCCCGGACAGCACGAAACGAGAATCAAACCCACCGCGAGTGGTGCATCCAAATCAAGCATCCGCCCAATCCCCGCGCCCAGGAACGGCATCACCAGAAACTGCGCACCAAACCCCAACGCCACCGGACGTGGCATCACCAGCACACGACGAAAATCATCAAAAGTCAGCGTCACCCCCATGCCGAGCATGATCACCGCCAACCCCCATACGATCCAAGGTCCGCTGAACCATGTGAACCAAGCCGGATAAAAGAGCGCCAGCACACCACCGGCGAGAACCCAGACGGGAAAGGCATTGGTTAACCAGGCAAGAATACGAGTCATAGAGAAAGGGGTTGAAGGGGTGCCAGAGGGGAAAGCACGATTGCGCAGCAAGCAATTCCAGAGTGAGGTGGACAACTCAGTCTTTTGCCGCTACTTCCGCACAAATCGTCAAGATCTCCCCATCCGCTTCTGCTAGATTGCCCCTGTCAACTTGGCTATGAACGACACATCACGAATTCTTCAGGCGATCAATTATATCGAAAGCAATCTGAAGGAGCCCATCGGCATTGGCGACGTGGCGAACCATGTCGGCATCTCGTTTTGGCACTTTCAGCGATTGTTCTCTATTATGATCAACCAGAGCATCGGAACCTACATCCGTAATCGGAGGGTCCAATCATCCATCGACGATCTGAGAAGAGGCAAATTACGTGTCGTCGACATTGCCTTCGAATATCAGTTCGAATCACACGAAGTGTATACCCGCGCGTTCAAGTCCTTATTTGGCGTCCCACCAAGTCGACATCGTAGCTTACACAATCGGATCAAATATCCGCGGCTTACTCTGTCTCCTTCACTCAAGAACCTCAAAACCGGAGGAAACATGAAACTCGAACCTGAAATCGAAAACTGGGAGTCCAAGAAATTCGTCGGCCTGGAAATTGGTCCGGATGAACTGCTCAATGAAGAGATGCCAATCGCGAAACTTTGGGGTCAATTCTTCAGCGCCTCTGCTGCTATCCCGCATTCACTGCCTGATGCGTATGGTCTTTATACACGAGCGGACGGAACGGGATTTCATGATCGCTATATCGCGGCTGCTCCCGTGAGTGAGTATGGAGAGATCCCGGAGGAATTCAGCACCTTCGAGCTTGAATCTGGCCTCTTTGCGATATTCGAATTCAACGGTGGCGTCGAAGCCCTGCCAGAGACCACCCATTACATCTATCGCGAGTGGCTTCCCCAGTCCGAATACCGGACTCGGAGAGGATATGATATGGAAATTTACCAGAGTGATTACGACGCTCAGGGTGTTCTCCGAATTGCCGTTCCGATCCAGGCCGTTGAATAGGCCTCAGGGATAAAAAAATTACATTTATGGAAACTGAAGGGGAACACTTGCATCGGAAGCACACTCTCTATATATGTGCATCATAATAGAGCATAACCTTCAAACCGCTCGACCCATGTCCGCCTACCGTATTAATATCTTTACCAAGCCAGCGATCAAACGTCGCTCCTGGGAGCATCCGCCCGCAGAGCGCGATTTTTCGTGGGACCGCCCTATATTTCAGGCTCCGAAATTGCAGACTCCCCGCGTCATTCTCGATCCTCTCCCCTTCACCGTTCATCGTCCTGAAGGGATGAGAGCAGGCAAGCAGGTAGACTAAGATCTGTTTGTTGGTGGCGAGCAAACTCGCGCATGGAACCAGCTTAGGGCTCCTGAGCGAGCAGCCTACCCGTATCTGAGAGTGAGGAAGAAAAAGGCACTCTCTCCTGAATAATTAATTCTCAGGCACGAGCCAATCGAAATGGCTGGCACCTCCCGGCGCTTGCGCCAGTCGCTCCGTCAATTCGGCAAGATCTGCGGCCACCTCTGCTTCGAATTGCCATGGAGGATTCACGATCAATAAACCGCACCCGCGCATTTTGATCCCAGCATCCTCCCCCGCAATGGTGAGCTCTACCGCCACGGTCGGCGGCAGATCAACGCCCTGAATTTCCCGAAAGAAGCCATTTACTCGCGCCCTTTGAGTGATCGGATACCAGATGGCAAAAACACCTTGTGGTAACCGTCGCAACCCCTCCTTCAGTGCTTTCGCGATCTCCATAAACTCGTCGGAAGATTCAAAAGGAGGATCGATCAAAACCAGCGCGCGTTTCTCCGGCGGGGGTAAGGTAGCGCGAAGCGATCTGAACCCATCGCGCGCCTGCACCGAACAGCGTGACTGCCGCCCCATGGCGATATCCAGCTCGTCGCATTCATCGGGTTGCCGTTCGCAGAGCAGCATTCGATCCTGCTCACGCATCATCCGCGCCACGATCACGGGAGAGCCCGGATAAAATCGCGGCGTGGCCTCGTCGTTGCCACGCTCCGCTTCGAAATCGCGCACGATTTTCAGATAATCGCGCGTGATCCCGATTCCCTCTGTCTGTCCCCACAAACGCCCAATGCCATCCGGCCATTCGGGCGCACGCTCAAGCGTATCGCCCCGGCTCGCGTCAGCTAAATCGTAACTCCCGCGCCCCGCGTGCGTATCGAGATACAGAAAGCCCTTTTCCTTACGCTGCATCGCCGAGACCAGCCGCACGAGCAGCACATGCTTCATCACATCGGCGAAATTACCCGCGTGAAAGTGATGCCGATAATTCATCGCGGCCGAATCAGACGGGAACTTTAACCACGACCTTGCGCATCAGCACGGGATCCGCGCCCACGCGTAAATTCGGCATATGCCCATCCTCAGGAAAATAAACCGCGCCTTCCCCGGCCCCGACTCGCAGCACGCTCGTGCCTGAAAAATCATCGTAGATAATCACATCACGAGATTCATCATAAGCCTCTTTCACCGGCAATTTCTCGATATTCGCTACCTCCATGAACTCCTCACCGGCGACGATCACTTGGATATCGATATATTTGCGATGCGATTCCGACCAGTTGTAGCGTTCCTTGCTTTCGTAGCACTGTTCCATCGCGAACAAGCCTCCACCAAGATCAACCTTTTCCACGCTCCCCACCGTCATCGCGAGGATTCTTGCTCTTGCCTCCGAACCCTCCTGAAAGACTTCATCCAAATAGGAGAACGCGGGAGCGAAGTTCGCCCGACCTTCTGTTTGTGCACGTAAGACGTCGATTGATCCGAAGATTGCCATGCAGCACACTGCAGGGATCGACAGTATTCTCGCAAGAACGGAAAGGAACTTGCCCCGATTTGAGACCCTCATTTCATTTACCAAATGAAATCGATTTTCAAAACCGCCCTTCTCTCCTGTCTCCTTCTCGCGCCCGCATTTCTTTCGGCCAAGACCTTTGAAGGCACCGTGAAGATGACGATGTCTGACAGTCGCGGCCAGACTAACAATATTTCCTACAGCATCAAAGATTCGCTGATTCGCACCGAGGTAAGTGGCAAAGGCGGAATGAATGCGGCGGCCATCATCGATACCGACCAGCAACTGATCACCGTTCTCATGCCTGCACAATCGATGTATATGACGATGCCCATGAAACAAACCATGGACAAAGCTGCCTCGGGTAAAATCTCGAACGACTCCGCATTGGAAAACACCGGAATCACCAAGAATATCCTCGGCTACGAATGCACCAAATATCTCGCCAAAGGCCGTGACGGCACGACCGAGATCTGGGCGACCACCGAGCTCGGCTCTTTCATGGGGCTCGGCAGTGGCATGCAAGGACCGATGGGGGGCAAGAAAGCTAAACCAGCCTGGGAAAAAGCCATCGCGGGCAAAGACTTCTTCCCCCTCCTCGTCATCGGCCACGGGAAGCGCCAAAACAAATTCACCCTCACCACCACCTCCGTCGAACGTAAGAGCCTCTCCGCTTCAGATTTCGAAGCCCCCGCAGACTATCGTAAATTTGATATGGGGGCGATGATGCAAGGCATGGGTGGCAAGATGTTCGGGCAGTAAATCCTGTTTCTGAGTTCGATCCACCTGCGTAAACGCAGCGGAACTTTCAGAGGATCTCGCCCCAATATTACTTCACTCCTGCGGTGGCACGATTGGAACCGAGAAACCGTCTTTCGGCAAAGGAGCATTAGGCTGAACCTTTTGGAGGACCGTTTCATGCAACAGTTTATCGTCGGCATAGGTGAGGAATCGGTGAGGCATAATCAATCCGGTGACGGGCCGAAACTCTCCATAGACGATCTCCATCTTAACCTCGCGACCATAATCGGTTTTGCGTGTCCACTGCTTGCCCGTGATGAAATAATTCTCCGCATCCAGTAAGAGATAAAACCCATGCACGAAACCACGGGTTACAAAAATGCGGTGCGTCTTCCGGCCCTGCCATTTCATCGTCCCCGCATAATCCAGAGTATACCCCCTATTCGCGAAATCGACGAGGGGATCATCAAATTCCGAATCACCGGCAAATTCACGCGCCTCATCGCCAGTCAACAAAGATGGGCTAAGTATTTCTGCCTCCGGATCCATCTCCCAAGGTTGATTCACGCCATCGGTGGCTTGAATCAGCATCCGCTCACTGGAGCGTGTTTCCATCCGCAGACGGTTCGGTCGCGCCGCCCATAACCGGAAGTGCAGCCTGCGATCATCGATATCCACATGTCCGTTCACTTTAAGTGACTTCATGGCCGCGAGCCGCTTCTCGCCCCCGATTGCTTCGACGTGAATCCTCGCCAACAAATGCGCTTCATTCGCCCATGTCATCACGGAGGTCGCACAGAGCAGTAAAATCAAAATTCCCAATCGACGCATCCTTGCACTCTCAATCACACTGCCGCCGCTCGCAAGCCTACTTCATCATACCTCATTCTCGTGTCCGCTACTCTTCGCATCATTTCCGATATTCACTACGGTGATCGTGCTAGCGCCGTGTATCGATTAGAGCAGCTCGCGCCACTCGCGGAAGGCACCGCTCGCTTGATCTGCAATGGAGATACGACAGACACCCGGCCTGAGCCCGATCCTGATGCAGTCAGTCAACGCCGTGCCGCTCTCGCTCATTTTACCCAAGCATGCGCCTCGCCGATCCAGTTTCTCACCGGCAATCACGATCCCGACATCTCAGAAATTCACTCTCTCGATCTGGCCGACGGCCACGTGCTCCTCACCCACGGCGATATTCTTTACCACAACATCGTGCCATGGGGCCGGGATGCCGCGCTCGCCGATCAACTCGTCCAACACTTCCAAGACGAGGTCGTATCTCAGACGCCGACGTTTAACGAGCTGCTCATCGCCCATCGCCGCGCAGCGCGTGACATCCCGCAACGCCACCAAGCCGAAAAACACGGTCTGAAATACCTCGCCGGATTCATCACCGACACGATCTGGCCACCGACCCGTATTTTTCGCATTCTGAAAGCGTGGCGAGAGTTTCCGCATCGCGGACAGAATCTCCTGCAATCCCATCGGCCCGAGGCGCGTTTTCTCATCTGCGGCCATACACATCGGCCCGGCATCTGGCGGCGACCCAATGGGCAAGTCCTCATCAATACCGGTTCGTTTTGCCCACCCTCGGGGCAACTCATCGTTGATCTTGAAGAAGATCAAATCCTTGTGCGCAAAGCTCTTCGCGAGCAACAGGACTTCCATCCCGGAAAGATTGTCGCACAATTTCCCCTGACTCCACGGAAACCCTCTGTCATACCATCCTCATGAGTGTTAATTTTGGTTGGTGGAACAAACGGCCCGAGGTCGGCAAATTTCAAGTGAAGGTCGAAGTTCACGGGGGTAATATCAAGTGGAAGATGCACCAGGGTCACCACACTCCGTGGCAACCCTACAGCCCCGATGATGAAGATCGCGAACGCCTCATGTATGAAGCCGATAAACGGATCCCCCGACGTCTGATCACTCAAAAGCAATACGATGAGATCAAACGTCTTAGCCTCAATGAAGGTCCTGGCACTCGATCCGGTGGCAGATCCAGCCGTCCCGGTCCGACCAACGACGACTAGTTGATTGCCAATCGGGGCCACAGCCACCGAAACGCCGGACAGAATAGCTCCGGCTGCTTTTTGAGACGTCGTTCGATCTCATCCTCGGTCAACCACTCACCGGTTTCAATTTCCTCCGGGTGCAAGGTAAACGGGCCTTCTGCCTGGAGCCGATAAACCCACAGGAATTCCCATCCGGTTACGGCACTCGCTTCCGCGCGCATCCAGCGCTCAGGCTGTGACTGAGGCTGCCAGCCGAGCTCTTCGCCCAGCTCCCGCATCGCCGCGGTATCGTAATCTTCACCGGCATCAACATGCCCTGAGCAAGAAACCGTCCAGAGTCCCGGCGAAACATCTTTGCTCAGTGAGCGTTTCTGCAAAAAAACCTGCCCGGCCCGGTTGAAAACCAATATATGCACCGCCCGGTGCATCAGCCCCTTGGCGTGAACGAGATGCCTTAGCTCACGACCCACGACTTCATCGCGCTCATTCACCACATCAAACCACTCTCCCTCCGTCCCGGTCTTTACATTCGCATTCATTCGCTATCCAGTCAGAGCCAGAAAGCCGAAAACACCATGCCTAAAATTGACGTTAACAAAGTAGCCGAAATCCTAAAAAAGAACCAACTCGATCCGGTTCTCATGCGTAAAGTCATCGAAGAGATGAACATCGCCGTGCAGCCCGATCCGGGCGAAGAAGAGAAGCCACCACCGGTAAAGAAGCAGTTCGTTTTCATGATCTCCGATCCGGAAAGCGACCTACCAAATAAGGACTTCACCGGCTGGGTGCTGCAGATTCCCGAGAGCGAAAGTCCCTCCTCTACTTCCGAGCGCGTGCACCGTGCCGCCTACGAGTTTAACGCTACGAAAAAAGGCCAACTCCTCCCTGCGCTTACGGTGGGTGATACCATGGAAAGCGTGCCCGCACGTTTCTTCAAGGAAGCCGATTGCTGGGTAAAAACGAAAGTTCCCGTGCTCGTCGTGAAAACCAACAACGAGATCCCCACCGACGATCTCAAGGTTGAAAAAGGCAAGCCCCTCGGCTCGAACGACGAATTCTAAATTCACCTCTCCCCCGATTTCCTACCGTAACCTCAAAATTAAACGTCATCTATTAGTTGACGTGTAATCGGGGGAATCGATTGGTGGTTAAGGCAGCTGGTGGATGACAGTCGTCGCTTGTGTAGCGTTTTCTGATCCTGCGCTCACTCCAATCCGAACTGCTCTGAGCGGTAATCCCTTTCCTGCAGGGCTGATTTCAGTTGAGCGAGGTCGAGCTGATCACCGGGGCGGATATCGTTGGCCTTGAACCAGCCTTGATTCATCTCGAGCGCGAATTGCAATTTATTCCCCCGAGTTGAGACAGGAGTTTCATCAAAGGGATGCAGTTGGTAGATTTCCCGCAACCTCCCGTCCGAGCCGAAAAATCCGATATCGAGTGGAAGCGGAGTATTGCGCATCCAGAAGCTCATACGCTGTGGTTTGAGGTAAACGAACAGCATCCCGGAATCTGGGGCCAATTCGAGACGTGCCATTAGCCCGTGCTGCATCTCGGATTGCTGCAGTGCGAGTTGCATCTGCACGGGTCGCTCGCCAACCCTGATCTCAAAATAGTCGGCCACTGTTTTCGGAGTGACGACTTCTGCTGGCTCACTTTGCCCGCATCCACTCAAGCTGAGGCTTAGAAGAAGCACGACCCCACAATGGAGAAGCCACGAAACCGGATTTGCGTTTTTCACAGACTCTGTGGCTAATCATGTTTTCAACCTTATCAACCTCTCTCTCAAAAGTGCCCAAATCTCCCCTCCCCCCGTTACTCTACGCCGATACCGCCACGAGCGCTGATCAACTCTACTTTAGTCGTGTCTCCGTGCACGACCCCTTCATTTCGTTTGGAGCCGGCAAAAAACGCTACACGGTGCAAAACGCGCTGGAATTCGGACGAGTTAAAAAAGCCCGCTCCGTTGATGAAGTGCTGCCGCTCGAAGATTGGATCGCAAAGGCGCGGAAGCGTCATCCGCGCAGTGCCGTGGGCCCCGCCGAGATCATCGCCGAACTCGCGCGTTCTTATCGCGTGAAAGGCTTCCGCATCGCGGATGATTTTCCCGCCGCACTTTATCTGAAGCTCAAAAAGCTAGGTGTCACCCTTGAGCTCTCCGATGGCGCTCTCTTCCCCGAGCGCGAATGTAAAACCACGAAAGAAGCCAATGCGATCCGTGAAGGCAACCGACTCAGCTCGCTCGGTTTCACCGTCGCCGAAACGATTCTACGTGAATCCCGGATTCGTGGGAATGAACTTATTTTCGAAAAGAAAGCCCTGACTTCGGAACGCCTGCAGTTCGCAATCGAATCTGCGATCCTCGCCGAAGGTGGTCGCTCGGATGATACGATCGTGGCTGGCGGTGATCAGGCCTGCGATCCGCACGAGCGCGGCCACGGTCCACTACGCCCGCGCGAGCTAATCATCATCGATATATTTCCGCGGGTGCTGAAAACAGGCTACTATGGCGATATGACTCGCACTTACCTGCGTGGGCGCGCCAGCGAAGCCCAACGTCAACTGCGCCAAGCCGTTTATAATGCGCAACAAGCCGCCATCAAAGCAGTGAAAGCCGGGGTCGAAAGCAGTCATGTGCATCAGCAGGTGCTCGATGTTTTCGATCTGGGTGGCTACGAAACCACGCGCGGGAAAAACGGTTCAACCGGGTTCTTTCATGGCACCGGCCATGGACTCGGTCTCGACATTCATGAGACTCCACGGGTGTCCGGACTCGTCTCCGCTCCACTAAAAAAAGGAACTGTCGTCACCATCGAACCGGGACTCTACTATCCCGGTCTCGGCGGATGCCGAATCGAGGACGTCGTGCAAGTCACCGCTCGCGGGGCCAAGCTGCTCTCTGATCACCATTACGAATGGGAAATCCGATGAAAAATTTCGCTCCTCTGCTTAAAAAGATCTCCCGTCTCCGTATCCTCGTGATCGGAGATGCGATGCTCGATCATTACATCTGGGGCAACGCCCACCGCATTTCGCCCGAAGCCCCTGTGCCCGTAGTCGAAGTCGCGCAGGATACCTACGTGCCCGGTGGCGCTGCCAATGTCGCCCTCAACTGCACCTCGCTTGGAGCCAAGACCACCCTCGCGGGATTTATGGGAAAGGACGAAGCAGGTGAACAACTACGTAAACTCCTTCGCGCCGCGAAAATCAAAACGATCAGCACCAAAGGCAACGGCGCCACGATCATCAAGTCGCGCGTGATCCTGCAGCATCAACAACTCTGCCGACTCGATCGCGAAGACCCGCCCGAAGCTTACGCGATGAAAGCGCCCGCCGCACTGCGTTTACTCCGCAAGGAACTCGCGAGCTGCGACGCCGTGCTGTTCTCGGATTACGCCAAGGGCGTGGTGACAGAGGAACTCATCAACGTGATCGCGACCGAAGCGAAAGCATTAGGTAAATTCGTCGCGCTTGATCCCAAACCCAAACGCCCGATACGCTTTACCAACGTCGATGTTATTTCGCCGAATCGCATGGAGGCCGCACAACTCGCTGGCCTCGAATGGCATCCCGGGCGCCCCTTCCCAGCTGAAGAAATCTGCCGATTGATTCACGAAAAATATCAGGTTAAACACCTCGTCGTCACTTTGAGCGAAGACGGCCTCCTTCTCAGCACGGAAGGAAAAATCGTTAAGCAAATCCCGACCGCTGCACGCGAAGTCTCCGACCCCTCCGGTTGCGGTGACACCTCACTCGCCGGTCTCGTGCTGGCCATGATGGCGGGAGCCAAACTCGAAACTGCCGCCCACTTCGCCAACGCCGCCGCCGGTGTTGTCGCCGGTAAACTCGGCACCGCGACCGTGACTCCGAAAGAACTGCTCGCTTACGTCGCCCGCCGCTCATGAACAAAGCGTTGTTTCTTGATCGCGATGGCACGCTCATCCTCGACAAGGATTACCTCTCCGCTCCCGCAGGGGTCGAGCTGATTCCCGGAGTAACCGATGCGCTAAAGACCGCCCGCAATCTAGGCTACCGACTCTTCCTCTTCACCAACCAATCCGGAATTGGTCGCGGTTATCATACGATCGAAGATGCGCATGCCTGCAATCAACGCATGCTCGATCTCCTCGATCTGGGTGACGATTTATTCACCGCCATCTGCATCGCCCCGGAAGCCCCGGGGCAACCCTCGGAATATCGCAAACCCTCTCCTCGATTCATTCTGGAAATGCGCGCCAAGCATTCGCTAGATCCACAGCAGTGCTGGATGATCGGTGATCGCGAGAGCGATCTCGAAGCAGGTATCAATGCCAACATTCACGCCGCCGCAGTCTGCACAGGTAAGTATAGCCACACGACATGGCAGAACAATTTACCCGAGGACACCACCCTCTACGAAGACTTCGGAGAATTCGTAAAAACGCTAACATAACAGCATTGGCCCGAGATAAAGTGACTGTCATTGCAAAAGAAGCGCAGCTGACTGCGGCACTCCACGACTCTCCATTCGGGCACGTTTTCTCAATCGTGGATGGCCACGTCGCGACCCTTCTCGCCAGGACACAGTCTAAATCTTATCAGACGTTGGGATACCCCCCTCACGCGAGCCACTCGACCCACCGCGCATGACCATCGGTATGCGCCAGTGGAAGATCATGGCGAATACCGTTCAGATAATAAGTGAGGTGCAGATGATGTTCGATGCCGTTATGGATATGGCAAAGATCGCGCTGTTTCCCGATCTCATCGACCAGATCGATTAAGTGGCCGCGTTGACCGGCTGACATCTGATTGGCAACATGAGTATGGTAAACACACGGCAAGGAACCAGCAGGCGTGGCCGCGATTAACGGTGGGAGCCGCTCTACCGCATCCCCCTCCTCAAGATGAATTTTTTCCTGGCGAACGATTTCCATCGCCGTGGGTAATCGCTCGCGACGCTCGCGATGTTCCGGCCAAATCAAAGCCTGCAGCCATCGACGCTCATCTTCGTTCTCCAACTCAACCACATTCAAATCCACTCCGGACCGAAAGACTA
This sequence comes from Cephaloticoccus sp., assembly GCA_034669935.1. GTDB lineage: Bacteria > Verrucomicrobiota > Verrucomicrobiia > Opitutales > Opitutaceae > Cephaloticoccus. The sequence continues at coordinate 195,568 of JAXMOJ010000007.1, read as the reverse complement.
CGTTAGGCTGGCTCTTCCATTGCGGCGGTCGCTTTTCCCCTCTCCACTCGGTCGTGATCTTGACCGGCGAAACGTGCCCCCAGTTATCAAAACCGTAATCATAACGATCCCAGCACAAGTTCAGGGCCGCACTCGGCCCCAGCTCGATCAGGGCAAGCGGGCGCTCCCCCATCCGCTCGATCACAGTCGCAAACGCCTCTTGTAGATAGACGCATCGACGCACCTCATTGGTCTGCACCAACCGAGCGGCGATCAGTGTTTTGATCTCATCATCATAGCATCGGCAAAAATCTAGAAAATGATCACCCGCCTCAGAACACGGTCGAACCGCTTCGACAAAGGCAGGATAAAACTCTCTCAATGCATGCTTGTCGTCGCGTAGTAAGACATCCTGCACCGCCGCAAACAGGAGATTCGCGGGCGGTTGCCCCGACCGACCATGACTCGCCAATTCCAAGAGCTCATCGCTGTCGGCGACAGTCAGAGCGAAGACCGCATAAAGCGGCGATGAGTCGTTGCATTCCTCCAAAGCGAATTGACGAAATCGCTGCTCCAAGCTATTGCGCAGATCTGAATCCATACCTCACCCTTCTGAAGCACGACAGACTGCCAATCCCGCAAGACTCTCGAAATGCGGTTAGTCGAAAGGGTTCACCACCTCATTAGATAGCACCTACTGCTTTCCACCGAGCCAACCTCGACGCCAGAAGAAGATCAGAAGACCGAATACGATCGTGATACACACACCCCAGAAGCAGGCGTAACTGTATTTCCATGCCAGCTCCGGAATGTATTCAAAATTCATGCCATAGACCCCAGCCACAAACGTGATCGGAATAAAAAACGAAGCCATGATCGTAAGCACTTTCATGATCTCATTCATGCGATTGGACACCGCTGACATATAGAGATCGTTCAGTCCTCCGGCCTGCTCACGATAGGTTTCCACGATTTCCATCACTTGCACCGCGTGATCGTAGACATCCCGCATGAAAGGTTTTACGGATTCGGGAATCTCGTCGCTGTCGTCTCGATGTAAATCGTTTACCACTTCGCGCAATGGCCAAAGCACCCGGCGCAGCATCACCAACTCGCGTTTGATCCGATGGATCTTTTGTTGAATCTCCGGTTTGGGATTATCCAATACCGCCGCTTCCAATTCTTCCAACACATCCCCGTAGCTTTCCAAAATCGGGAAAGTGTGGTCCACCACGGCATCCAGCAATGCATAGAGTAGATAAGCCGCTCCCATGGAGCGCATTCGCGAGTTGGTTTTCTGCAACCTTTCCCGAATGGGATCCCAGACATCTCCGTGCACTTCCTGAAAGGTAATCAAAGTATCCTTGAAGAGAAAGAATCCCACCTGCTCCTGGCGCAGCTTGCCATCCAGCAGAGCCAACATCCGTGCTACCACGAAGAGATGATCCTCAAATGCTTCCAATTTCGGACGCTGTGAGGTGCGCAACACATCCTCCGCCGCCAGAGTATGAAACCCATATACCTGCCGCAAGCGATTCACCACATACGGATGCAGCCCATCGACATTGATCCAACGAATTCCCTGCCCTTCGGGTCTCTCCGCGGAACAGAGTTTCTCCAAATCATCAGATTCCGTAAACGTCACCCCACTTGGACCGTAATCATACCACTGGATCCCCACACTGCCCGCCTCATTCGGCTGATCGATCTCATCAAAGGATTCAATTCCCGCCCGTGATCCCGGAGGCGCATCCGCGGGAATCGCCTCATTCTGCCGCAACGATTTCAAACTCAGGCTATCCGACAACCATTGCCCTAGCCGGTGGGCGATTTCCCCTCCATGAAATTCAGGGAGGTCGGGCAACTTGGGAGTGCGTGGCATGGAGTGAACTGTGCTCTATTTAGTGAGTTTGCCGATCTAAAATAATCGGACTCGACTCCTCTCGTTTCCAACCTCGCAATACTCCCTTCATGCCAGAACTCGCCGAAGTTGAATTCTACCGCAAGCGCTGGAGCGGCGGCCATGGAGCGAAGGTTTTGGCCGTCGAAGTCCACCCTCGATCACGGATTTTCAGGGATACACCGGCTCAATCAATTTCATGCAAATTGCACGGATCATTTCTGCGCAACTCTACTGCCGCCGCCAAGCAGATGCTGTTTCAGTTCAGTAAACAACAGTGGCTCGGACTTCATCTGGGAATGACGGGAGAACTACGATCGGAGCCCAGTAACTACGCCGTCCAGAAACACGATCATTTCGTGCTACGTCAAAAGAAGCACAGTCTGGTTTTCACCGACCCACGAATGTTTGGGCGCATCCAATATCATCAAGGGGATGCCGCTCCCGAATGGTGGTCGTCGATCGCCCCGGCTGTTCTTTCCGATCAATTCACCGCCACCGCACTCGCCGATTTCCTGAATCGACGAGCTCGCTCTCCAATCAAAACCGTCCTGCTCGTGCAGGAACAGTTTCCGGGCATCGGCAACTGGATGGCCGATGAAATCCTTTGGCGTGCGGCGATCCACCCACGTCGATTGGCAGGATCACTCGATGCCAAGGAGCAGCAAACGCTCCGACGTGAATGCCGACAGGTCTGCCGATTGGCTCTGCGCAAAATTGCCGGACAGGGAGACTACCTCCCTCCCGATCTGAATGTGAACATTCCAGACACCTGGCTGTTTTCTCATCGCTGGCGCGATGGCGGACGTTGTCCAAAATCCGGAGAAGCATTAGTTCGCGAAGAAATAGGCGGACGCACGACTTGCTGGTCTCCCGCCCAACAATCAATCTAACTAACTATAATTTATGAATGAGGTATACCCACTCACAGCCCAGCAAATCGCCGACTACCAACGCGACGGGTTTATCAAACTCGAGCAAGTCATCACCGGCGATGAACTCACCGCCATGCGCAACGCGGTGGCGGAAGCCGTGCGACAAGAGTCTACCGAGGATGATCCCGCGCGTGAAAAATCGAGCTACGAACAGATCTTCATCCAGAAAGTAAATCTCTGGACGCGCCACGAAAGCGTAAAGCCCTTCATCTTGCATCCCCGTTTTGCGACCCTGGCCACTCAGCTCAGTGGTCGGACTCTGCAAATTTGGCACGATCAGGCGCTATTCAAAGAACCCCACACCGGGGCGAAAACACCATGGCATCAGGATACCCATTACTGGCCGCACCAGCAGAAGAAAGATCAAACCACCATCTGGATCGCGTTGGAAGACGCCACGGTTCACAACGGCTGCATGTCATTTATTCCGGGCACCCATCAGCTCGCCGATATCGAATCCGTCAATCTGGGTGACCCACAAGAACTCTACGAAATCGCCCCACAGACCAAGGGAATCAAACCAGTCATGTGTGAGTTGAAGGCAGGCGATTGCACCTTCCATAATGGGTTAACCTTCCACTATGCCGGACCCAACCGCTCCGATCAAATGCGTCAGGCCATGGCCGTCATCTACATGCCCGACGACACCACCTACAGCGGTTATCCGCACCGTATAGCGGACGTTTTAAATCTCAATATCGGCGATCCATTTCCGGAATCGAACTTCCCTCGTGTGCCGATCAAGTGAGAGCCATTTAGCAATTCGCAAAATAGCTCACGATCTGCTCGTCAATCAAACGCTGCCCTCTAGGATAATCTCAGCATGAAACTAGCTCCCCATAGCAAAATCGTCTTCATCGGCGACTCGATTACCGACTGTGAACGCGCCCGCCCCATTGGCGAGGGGCTCTTTGACGGAATAGGTAAAAGCTACGTTTCCCTCGTCGAAGGATTCCTCACAGCGATCCACCCGGCCGACGCGATCCGACTCGTCAATATGGGCACTTCGGGCAATACCGTGCTGGATTTGAAAAAACGCTGGAAGACCGATGCGCTCGATCTCAAACCGGATTGGCTCTCCATCATGATCGGCGTCAATGACGTGTGGCGTCAGTTCGATCTCCCCCGCCAAAAGGAGATTCACGTGAGCCCGAAAGTTTACGAAAAGACGCTCCTCGAGCTCGCGAGCAAGACGCGACCCAAGTTGAAAGGTCTCATCATCATGGCGCCCTTCTACATTGAACCTAATCGCGAAGATCCGATGCGTAAACGGATGGATCAATACGGAGCCATCTGCAAAAAAGTCGCCCGTAAGTCCGACGCCATCTTCATCGACACCCAAGCCGTCTTCGACGATCTGCTCACTCACATGCACGCCAACGCCATCGCCTGGGATCGCGTGCATCCGAACACCATTGGACATTCTGTCATCGCGCGCGCGTTTCTCAACGCGATCGACGTGCCCGTGTGATTATGCCGAAGCTTCGTCTCGACGAAATCCTCGTAGCGCGTGAACTCGCCAGTTCACGTTCGCAGGCCAAGGCTCTTATCATGAGTGGGCGCGTTAAGCATGGGACTACGCGACTGGATAAACCCGGCAAGGATTTCCCCGAAGACATCGAGCTCGATGTCGAGCAACCTCCCCGGTTCGTGAGTCGAGGTGGTGAAAAACTCACCGGCGCAATCGAAGCATTCGATTTAAGTTTTCAGAATGCACATGTGCTTGATGTGGGAGCTTCCACGGGCGGTTTCACTGACTGTGCGCTGCAAGCGGGTGCGACCGACGTGGTCTGCGTCGATGTGGGACGGGCCCAGCTTCACGGAAAACTCCGGGCCGATTCCCGCGTCACCAACCTGGAGAAGGTGAATGCCCGGCACCTTAAAATCGGGGATCTCCCACGCAACGAATTCGATGCCTTGGTCATGGACTTGTCCTTCATCTCGCTGAAAGTGATCCTACCTGCGGTGTGGCCCTTTTTGTTGCCTAGAGGTTTTCTGGTCGCGCTCGTGAAGCCTCAATTCGAAGCGGGCAAAGCCGAAGTCGATAAAGGTCGCGGGGTGATTCGTGATCCTTTGGTGCAGGAGGCCGTGCTAAACGATATCCGTGAATTTGCCCTTACCCATCTTTCAGGCGCGACCCTTCTGGGCACGACGGATTCCCCCATCAAGGGCACGGATGGAAATCGTGAGTTTCTCCTCGTTTTGAAAAAAGCAGAATGAACTGGCTCCTTTGCCTGTTCGCCACGATTTTGTTCGCCTATGAAGCCTATCCGTAAACTTGCCTTCGTCGTCAACGAGGAGAAGTCAGGTGCTCCCGAGCTGGCGAGCACCCTGATTGCCGAAGCAAAAAAATCCGGGGTGAAATATAAGCAAACTAAACGCTTTCCCGTCCCGAAAGGATACCTCGAAGGGTTCGACGCATGCTGCGTGATCGGTGGCGATGGCACCCTGCTGGGTGTGGCCCGTGAAGCGGCTCGCGCCAAAGTGCCCATCATCGGAGTGAATCGTGGTAGCCTCGGCTTTCTGACCACTTTTTCCGCGGAAGAATCCCCGGCTCAATTTGCGGATTTACTCAGTGGCAATTTCACGATTGATCAGCGGGCGATGCTCGATTGTTCGACGGGCCCCGGCACTCATGATTTGGCCCTCAATGACGTGCTGATCAAAGACCAGATCAACTCCCGGATCGTTCACCTCGAAGTCTTCGCCGATCAGGAGCTTGTTACCCGCTACACCTGCGATGGTCTGATCTTCTCCTCACCAACCGGCTCAACCGCTTATAATCTCTCCGCCGGCGGTCCGCTGATTCACCCGGATGCCGCGGTGATTTCGATGACCCCCATCTGCCCGCACACCCTCAGTAATCGCGCGATTATTTTCCAAGAGAAGGTCAAACTCCGGGTGCATAATCGCACCAACGATTCCCGCCTCCTCGTCGCGATGGATGGACAACGCAATCTCAAGGTGGGGATGGATTCACCAATCGAGATCACGATCTCCAAACTTCGCCTCCCACTCGTCCAACGTGCCGACTACTCACATTTCTCCATCGTGCGCACCAAGTTGAAATGGACCGGCGGTTTGGTCGACGATGAGCGCCAGTCGTAACATCCTGATTATTACTCCGGTCGCTTGCGTGAAATAAGCACGACCAGAATCGTAAGTGAATGGTCAGAAAGTTTGCGCTCCCACTACTGGGACTCAGGTTGGATTCATGGGATATAACATCGTCACCGTCATCCGGTTTCTCGGTCTGTCATCGCTCTACCTGTTGGTCAGCTCCACCCCACTCCTTAGTTGGAGTCGCCCGGTTTTGACCGGACAGAATCCATCGGGCCAACCCTATCATTTTGAGATTCGCAATCTGCAAGAGGATGAGCGTTTAAATTTCCGACTAAACTCAGGTCGAGACACCATCAATGTTTCTCCGGAAGAGGAGCACAAATACCATGGAGGACTCCAGGGAGAGATGGAGATGACTTTTTCCCAAATGCCTCCCGGCCGATATGAGGTAGTCTTAGGCAACGCCGAATACCGCACTCACAGCCAGCATAACCGAGTCTACGACATCTACCTCAATGGGAACCTCGTCTACGACGCCTACTGCCATTTTGACCTCTTCGGATTCCGCACCGGCGGGACGATCAATTTTGAGGTAAACGCACCCGACGGGGTCATCACTTTGGCCTTGAAAAGAGATCTCCCCCAGAGCGAGTGGCCGCGGTTCGCATGGGTGCGTTTCACCCATATCGATTCGGGATTCCAAATCGAGAAAACCGCAAATGACTTCTCGCCGCCTTCAGGTGAGATCAGCTCCTACGCGAGCCGCTATCCCCAAAACATTATCAACAACCCCGCGCCTCCTTTTCCCGGGCAATATAAAATCAAACCTTCTGAAACCGAACGTCTAACTGCCAGTGACATCGTGGGACCCGACGATATTGTTTATCCAAACTGGCTGGAGGTTGGTATCGACGGAGGCATTCCCTATATCCCGGATACCATTCAGGTCCGTGACTTTGGGGCCATTCCGGACGACGCCATCGATGACAGCACAGCCATTCAGGCGGCCTTGGATCACGCGGAGCAAACAGGTGGCGGTGCGGTCAAATTAGAACCCGGCAAGTATCGCCTCAACTTCCCCCTCTTTATCCATGGCGATGGCGTTGTTTTACGGGGAGCGGGACAAAACCGAACCGTGCTGTCTTTCGAGTATTTCCCCCCTGACGGCGGAGTGGATCTCTTTTCTGTTCGTGAAGAAGCGAACGGCGCAGCGGGTCCGGAGACGCTCTTCATGGCATGGGCCGATTTTGACGATCTTGAAACGCTGCGATGGTCGATCGGGGATATCGAATTGGGGGTGCGCGACCAAGTGCGACGCGAGGGTTATATGCACTACCTTTCCACCACTGGCAGACGTGTTCTCGATCTGGTTGGTGAAGGCAACCACACGATTGTAGCAGAGGCGATTTACCGTGATGGACGCGTGGAGCGCGATGAAATGACTCTCGATTTCAGAGACCATGGAGGGCCTTCAACGGTGAGTGGTTTCGGCCAATTGGCTGCAATCAACATTCTCGGAAAAGGTCTCCGGGGTGAACCGATCTTACTGGCCAATGATGGTCTTCGTGGTGCGACTACACTTACCATCACCGCACCTGATTCCGACCTGAAGAAAGGTAGGTTCATCGATCTGCACGCTCCCGCCACTGAGCGTTGGAACAAACTCGTGCGCAATGCCGCACCCTGGGGTAACTACCGGCGCAACATGTATCGAATTGAGGTCGTGAAGGGAAACTATGTTCGGATCAATCAACCACTACGATTAGACTTCCCCACCATCGATGGGACGACGATCCAGCAGATTGATTGCGTGGTCCGAAGCGGAGTGGAGGATCTCAAAATCGTTCAACCTCGAAAGCTTTGGACGTCCGGCATCAACCTTGCCTACGCGTGGGAATGCTGGATTGATGGAGTAGTCGTCGAAAAAGCGGGACGTCATTCGTTTCATACTGCCTTTGCCAAAAAATGTGAGATCCGAAACAGTATTTTTAACCATGTCTGGTTCAACCAAGGTGGCGGCAGCGGATACATCGGCTTCGAACGCGGCTATGACTGTCTAGTGGATTCCATCGTCACTTACTCGATGCGACATGCGCCCAACCTGCAATGGTCGGCTGCGGGGAACGTCATTCGTCGATCCCAGTTCAATCACAGCGATGGTCAATGGCATGCCGGTTGGACTAATGAAAACCTATTGGAAGAGATTTCGATCACCTCGAGTTGGGATAATGGAAATTACGGTTACGGTCTCTATTCATCCAGCCCCGAGGCCGGATTTCACGGCCCCACCGGTCCACGCAATGTGGTTTACAACAGCGATATCGTTGCCCCTTACAACGGGATCTGGATGGGGGGAATGAACGAGAATTTCATTCTCGTGTATAATCGATTCATCAACGGTCGCGGCCCCGCTGTCTATGGGAAGCACGCGAGCTTTAATCACATTATCAAGGGCAATCTCTTCGTGGCGATGGAACCCTACCCGGCAGCGTTTTACTTCGCCTCGGAAGACTGTATCGGCATCGAGATCACCGATAACCGGATCATCGGTCCGGTGTCCGCCCTGACCGGCGGTCCGGCGAGGATCGAAGTGCTGCATGGCAATACGGTGGAGCCGAATGGGGATATTTCGCGTCCCCAACCGATTCATCGCTCAATCTTTGAATGGCAAAAGGAGCATGGAAGAAAACAACTGGAGGATCGCGGCCAGCAATATTGGGCCCCAGACCCCAATGACAAAGCCAAGCTTACTTCGACCGGAGGCTAGTGATGAAGAGCGGCACCCTCCCCTCGACTAAGGTCCCACACTGAGTCGCAAGCGATTCGTCCGCTTAAAGTAGCGTTTCGCGAAACGCGCCAAAGCCGTCACGGTCACCTTGTCGATCTCGCGATCATGGTGTGCTTGATCATTGATCGGCATGCCATAGAGCGCATCCAAGGCGGCCTGCATCGCGCGCGAGCCATTTGTCTGCATGCCCATCCGTCGCGCGGCCTTTAAGCGAACTTGGCAACGGGCAAGTTCCTCCTCACCGACCTCGCCGCACGAGACCCGCTTGATCTCGGCATCGATCTCACGCCACACCGCCTTCTCACTTCCGGGCGCGGTGCCGGCAAAGAAGTAAAACATCGCCGCCTCCAAACCGATCACGCGGGTCGATCGCACAAAATAGGCAAGCCCGAGATCTTCACGCACCCGTTCAAATAATCGGGACGACATACCACTGAACAATTCGTCCATCACCTCGCTCACGTAGAAATCATCATCACGAATCGAGGGTCCTTCATACGCTTCAAACACAATCGCCTGCTGCCTGGGTTGTTTTTCAACCAGGACTCCACTCTGCGCCCCCCCGGTAAAACCACCATCAGGGATAGAAGGCTTACCGGCCGGAACCTGCGACAACAGTGCCCGACATTTCTTGCCAAGCACTCGCGGATCAAAATCACCGGAAACCGCCAACACAAGATTGCCGCCGCACAACAGCTTACGATAGAGCGCTTGCAGGTCTTTCGGTTTCATCGCCTTCACCCCGGCTTCATCACCAGCTGATCCCACCGCAAATGGATGTTCTCCAAAGAAACAGCTTCGCAGTTTTTTCGATCCCCACGTCACGACATCATCATTATCTTCCTGCAAAGAGGCTAATTGAGCCGCACGTTCAGTCGCCACTGTTGAAGCCAGGAAAGCGGGACGCAGGATCGCGTCGCCAAGTAGTTCCAAGGCCCGATCCGCATCTGACGGGAGCACTTCCGCCGCCAGACCAAAGGTATTATTTCCAGAAACCGGATAAAACGAACCGCCCACATCTTCCAGATAGCGAGCGACTTCCTCGGCCGACCGACGTTTCGTGTCTTTCGTGAGCAGCGTCGCCATCAACGTGGTCGCTCCTCGTCGATTCGGCGCTTCGTAACAAGGCCCCCCCAGGCCGCACAGTCGAAAATGCAGATTCGGCAAGGAGTGATCCGGTTGTAACAGTAACCGGGCTCCATTCGGCAGAACGACCTCTTCGAAATCGTCCCGAGTGCGGGATGATTGATCCTGCTTGGTATCGATCTGAGGCGCACTCGCTTCAGGATTCAAAGAAACCTGCGTGCACACCTCGGCGCGTAAATACTCACGCAACACCCGCTTAACATCCGCCGGCGTCACCGTCGACAAACGTGAAAAATACGAGCGACCATAGCCCATCTCCCCGACCACAACCTCCGCCACACCGAGTCGTGAAGCCTGGCCGGACACGGTCTTGCGAGTGTTGATCTCCATCACCGTCAATTGACGCACCACTTTTTTGACCAAAGCCGCCGTAATGCCCTTTCGTTCCAATTGATGCAACTCTTGCTTGATCGCTTGCGTCGCTTTCTCGCGTTTAGCGGCATCACACGTGAATGAGATATAAAACAGTCCCGTGCTGCCGGGGTTCCAGCTCGTGGCATCGATGCTATGCACTAGGCCCGCCTTTTCCCGAATCCGCTGCCATAGGATTGAGCTATCCCCGCTGCCCAAAATCATAGACAACACATCAAGCGCCGGAGTATCGGGATGTGTCAGCGAAGGAATCTGCCACGACAGACCGGCCCGTGAAATTTCCACATCGTCGTATCGATGCCACGATCGGGCCGATAATTGAATGGTCTCATCCGGAATATAAACCGGCGCGAGACGAGCCCGGGGACTCTCTCCAAATTGCTGCTCAACTGATTTTCGCACTGAATCGATCGACACATTGCCGACCACGACGACCACCAGATTGTTTGGCACATAGCGCGCCTGATAGTAAGCCAGTAAATCAGCCCGCGTGATCGCCGAGAACACATCACGATGTCCGATCACCGGATGCCGATACGGGTGCTGACGGTAAGCCGTCGAGAACAGTGCCTCACCCAATCGCTGATCCGGATCATCCTGCCCCATCGCGATCTCTCGTAGAATCACATCCTTCTCCTTTGTGCATTCATCCTCGGGCAAGGTTGAGTGCAGCACCATATCGGCCAAAACATCGATCGCGACCTCCGTGTTTTCCGAGGGAATATCAATGTAATACACCGTGCGATCAAAACTCGTGTAGGCGTTAATGTGGCCACCGTGAGCTTGCACCAGCGGTGAGATCTCACGCCCCTCGCGCTTCTTCGTTCCCTTGAACAGCATATGTTCCAGGTAATGCGAAAGACCGGCGCCCAAGTAGTCTCCCTCGTGAATGCTGCCCGTTTTCACCCAGACCTGCACCGAAGCGATATCCGAACGCTGATCAGGTTTCACAATGAGCGTGAGACCATTCGGCAAGACCTCTCGGCTGACCTCAGCCGACCAGAGCGTTTCCAACAAATTCGAATCAGCGCGTGCGGCGTGTTGAGCAGACATAAAATGGAATGGTGAAGACAGGATGCGAACTTACGCCACGCCATTCGCAGCGGCAGAGTCGGATAGATCATCCGCGACCTTTTCGCTCGGCAAAAACGGTTTCACGAAGGCCTCTTTAAACGTGTAGATCTCCTTAAAATCCTCGCGGCGGTCTTTCTCGGTTTTGCTGAATACTTTGTAGTCGATCAGGTTAAATACGATGGCGCCAAAATCGCGGCAACGTTTCACCCCCCAGGCTTTCAACACGGTGATCGCCATCGGGCCGTATTGATCCAACGCGTAGATGCGCATCCCATCCAATAGCTCCGGCCCGGAGACATGAAATGAGCGTCCCTCCCGCTTTGGATCCTGCTTACGCAACTCCTTGACGGTATGATCCAATCCCAACCGCACGAAGTCGTAGGCTTTTTTTCCGTAGCGAGTATCCTCTCGGCAAATCAGATCGATAACTTCCTCAAATTCTAGGTCGGGCATAGGGCGAAAGGGATAGTTAGCACACGCTTAGGTCGGGCGCAATCCGAGACACGTGTAAAAAAACATACCCACGTTCATACCTAGCTTGTGAGGTGTATTGCCTACAAGATTCCACTGGTCAGAAAGCCAATGAATAGCAACAATGGTGTTACACATGATTGCCTCCACTCAGACTAACCACCCTCTCGTGAACGTAGAGGCTGGAGATCAGAACTCTCAGCTCTTGGACAAGGCTTTCGAAATTTTAAGAGCTCAGGGACTACGGATCACGCAACCCCGCATTGCGATCCTGACGGCACTGATTCAGCATAATCGTCCATCCACGATTGAGCAGATCCATGCAGAGTTGAAAGAAGGATCTTGTGATCTAGTCACTGTTTACCGCTGCTTGGCCGCTTTCGAAGAAATCGGCGTTGTGCGTCGTTCCTTCCATCACAACGGCACGAGCCTTTACGAAGTCAGCCTCGGCGCGGAAGCCCAATATCACGTGGTGAGCCGCAACGCGGAATCAGTGGAGCAGCTCGATCCGGAGTCTGCCGCTGAGTTACGTGAAGTGGTGCAACGCATCGAAGCACGCCTCCGTGCCCATGGGCATTCCGATGTCTCACATGTTGTGGAGTTTTTCTCCACAGCACCTGCTCCTTCCCGAGTTCAGAGCCCCTTGCCCGTCGTCAACTAAGTCGATCTAGGCACAAACCAAGAAGGCGCGAACCACTCGGTTTCGCGCCTTCTTGGTTTGTGCTCATCACTGAGCTCAGGATGCTGCGGTAAAATTCACCTCAGCCTGCTCCCAATTCACAATCGACCAAAACGCGTTGATGTAATCCCCCCGACGATTCTGATAATTCAAATAGTAGGCATGCTCCCAGACATCGAGCCCCAACAGCGGAATCGCTCCTTCGCTGAGTGGAGAGTCCTGATTGGCGGTGGAATGCACCAAAAGCCGACCGTCTTTCACGCTCAACCACGCCCAACCGCTGCCAAAGCGTGTCTTGGCCGCTGTCGCAAACTTCTGCTGAAACGCTGATACTGAACCGAATGTTGTCTTGATCGAAGCAGCTAGTTTCCCGACCGGAGCACCGCCTTGATTTGGTCCGATGATCTTCCAAAACAGAGAATGATTCACATGACCGCCGACATTGTTGCGCACCGCGGTTCGGATCGACGCAGGAATTTCATTTAAGCGCTCCAAGAGCTGCGTCGCGAGAAGACCGTGCCACTCGGGATAATCCGCCAAAGCCTTATTCGCTTTGTTCACGTAGCCTTGGTGATGCTTGCCGTGATGAATCTCCATCGTCTGCGCATCGATATGAGGTTCCAAAGCTCTAAGGGCATAATCGAGAGGCGGCAGCACGAATGGTTGCAACGGCTTCTTCGTCAGCGCGGGACCAGCGACAGATTTATTCGTGGTCATCAAACCAAGCCCCGCCATGGCAACTCCGGCACCGATTGTTTTGATCACTTCGCGACGGGTGAGTAATGGCGATGAATTCATTCTCGGAAAATACACCGGGCACAGCCACATGCAAGCGACAGAAGAGACTTACAATTCAGCCAGCAAACGTCGCAAGGTCTCATCCACCAGCTTCGGGTTGGCCTTACCCCGGGATGCCTTCATCACGGGCCCTTTCAAGGCATTGATTGCGCTGTCCTTGCCTCCCTGAAACTCAGCTTTTGCCTTATCATTTGCGGCAATGGAATCGCGGCACCACTGCTCTAGTTCGGCCGTGTCGGTCGGTTCCGCCGCCAAGCCCTTACTCTTCACAATCGCACCGGGTATTTCGCCCGATTTGAACATTTCTGCAAAGACCTCGCGCGCCGCATTATTCAGTAACGTGCCCTTTTCGATCAGCTCCACCAACTCGGCAATGTGCACCGGGCGAATCTTAGAATCCGCCAACGCAATCTTCGCCGCACCGACTTCGCGTAACAGATCATTCACGATCCAATTTCCGACGAGTTGAGCTCGCGCGGCACCGGCTAGCTTTACCGTTTCCTCAAAGTATTCCGCCAAAAGGCGATCCCATACGAGGACGGAAGTAATCGTGTAAGGAAGCTCATAGGTTTCAAAAAATCTACGCTGACGATCAAAGGGCATTTCCGGACAAGTCTCCTGGATACGCTGTTTCCACGCGTCGTCTACTTCCACGGGCATCAGATCAGGATCGGGGAAATAACGGTAATCGTGAGCCATCTCTTTGGAGCGCAATGATTGCGACGCACCAGTCGTGCCATCATAGTCGCGTGTCTCTTGCACGATCTCTCCTCCTGAGGCCGTGAGAGACAATTGGCGTTTGATTTCATGAGCGATACCATCGCGCACATACGAAATCGAATTCAGATTTTTTAGCTCCACCTTAGTGCCAAGCTCAGTAGTCCCGACCGGTCGGATCGAGATATTGGCATCGCAGCGCAATTGGCCTTTTTCCATATCACAGTCTGAAATGCCTCCCTGCACAATCGCCGCACGGATCGCCGTCAAAAACGCGTATGCCTCATCGGCACTCTCTAATGCGGGATCAGTCACAATTTCCATCAGAGGCGTGCCCGCTCGATTATAGTCTACCAAGGATTCGTGAGACCCGTGGTTTAACTTGCCGACATCTTCCTCGAGATGAATTCGTGTCAGTGGGATCGTCTTGTGTTCGCCCATCACGTTACGCGCGGAACCGGGCAATTCGATTTCCACGCCCCCGCCAATACAGATCGGTTGGTCAAATTGAGAGATCTGATAATTCTTCGGCGAATCCGGATAAAAGTAATTCTTTCGATCCCATTTACAGACCGGTGCAATGTCGCAACCGAGCATCAAGCCGGTCTTAATAATCGCATCGAGCGCGGCCTTATTCATCACCGGCAACGTGCCGGGAAGCGCGAGCACCACGGGATCCGTGAGTGTGTTTTCGGGATGACCATAGCCGGTCCCCGCTCTCGTAAACATCTTGGATTCCGTCCGAATCTGGACGTGAACTTCAAGACCGATAACTGCTTCGTAGGTGGGGGGATTTTGAGTCACAGAGTTCAAAGAGCTAAAATTTGAGGTCACAAAGCCAGACGGCGGAGGCCAGTCTTGAGTAAACGTGATCGAAAATTAATGAGCAGTCCAATGCGGCAGCCTGTGAATTTCAGATAGGTCAGCACTTGGGCTTCATGAACATCGGCCAGTGATTCAACTGCTTTCAGCTCAACGACCAGTTTGTTTTCAATCAGAAGATCCAAACGATAGGCATCACCAATCTCTAAACCTTTATAGGTCACCGCACAGGATTTCTGTGCTTCAAACGCAGTCCCAATCAACCCGAGTTCATGCTCTAAAGCTCTTTGGTAAGCCGATTCGAGTAACCCAGGACCCAATTCTCGATGCACCTCAATGGCAGCTCCTATGACCATATTGGTTAATTCATTTATTTCAGTATCCATCTCAGTGTTCTCCTTATTCTCAGTGGACTCTGTGTCTTAAAGATCGGGATGCTGCGACTGCCACTCATGCGCCTGTTCGTAGGAGTGCGCGATGGAAAGCAGGTTAGCTTCCTCGAAAGGTTGGCCAATGAGCTGCAGTCCAATCGGTAGTCCCGAGGACGCAAAACCACAGGGCAAACTGATCCCGGGCAGGCCGGCTAGGTTGGCGCCAATCGTGTAGATATCGCACAGATAGAGCGCGAGCGGATCTGCTTTGGCTCCGAGTTTAAATGCTGGAGTCGGTGAGGTCGGAGTGATCAACGCATCAACCTCTTCGTAGGCCTTCAGAAAATCCTGACGAATCAACGTGCGCACTTTTTGAGCGCGCAGATAGTATGCGTCGTAGTAGCCGCTAGAGAGCACATAGGTGCCTAGCATGATCCGGCGCTTTACCTCCTCGCCGAATCCTTCGCCTCGAGACTTGAAATAGAGATCCTCAACGTCCTTTGCATCCTTCGATCGATGGCCATAGCGGATACCATCATAACGCGAGAGATTTGAAGATGCCTCGGCCGTCGCGATCACATAATAGGCGTCCAGACAATACTTGGTGTGAGGCAGTGAGACTTCTTTAATCTCACACCCTTGCTCACGGTAATATGCGATCGCCCTCTCAACCGCCGCGTTCACTTCGGGGTCGAGCCCCTCTCCGAAATATTCCTGGGGAATCCCAAGCTTCCACGGCCCTTTTCGTTGCGACAATTCCGCGCGGTAATCGGGG
This sequence comes from Cephaloticoccus sp., assembly GCA_034669935.1. Lineage (GTDB taxonomy): Bacteria > Verrucomicrobiota > Verrucomicrobiia > Opitutales > Opitutaceae > Cephaloticoccus. The sequence continues at coordinate 179,678 of JAXMOJ010000007.1, read as the reverse complement.
ATAGCTGCGCGATACGAAGTAGAGTCTTTCAGATCATGTCCGGCGATTGATTGCAGCATGATCGCAGTATCCTCAACCGTGTGAGCAAAGGGTCCGATCTGATCGAGGGATGACGCAAATGCGATCAAACCGTAACGCGAAACCAACCCGTAGGTAGGCTTCATGCCCACCACACCACAAAACGCAGCGGGTTGACGGATCGAACCACCGGTATCTGAGCCCAAGGATGCGATCGCCTGACCTGCGGACACTGCCGCGGCACTGCCACCAGAGGAACCGCCGGGGACGCAGGTGGAATTCCACGGATTCGTGGTTTTCTTCGTGGCCGAGTTTTCGGTCGATGAACCCATCGCAAACTCATCCAAGTTTAAGCGCCCCCACAATACGGCACCTGCTTTCTTGAGATTCTGAGTCACGGTCGCATCGTAGGGAGAAACAAAATCAGCGAGCATTTTGCTCGAAGCCGTGAGCGGTTGATTTTTCACCGCGATCACATCTTTCAAGCCGACGGGAATTCCATCGAGAGGACCAAGAGACTCCCCTGCTTCGCGCCGCGCATCCGACGCAGCCGCTTGGGCCAACGCATCCTCTGCATCGAAAGAATTGAATGCGCACACCTGCGATTCCACCGTCTGCGTGCGTGCGATCACAGCCTTGGTCAGCTCAACCGAACTGAGCTCCTTCTTGGCTAATCGATCGGCCAGTGACGCGATGGTCTGAAAATACAATTCGTCGGCCATGGGATTATTCGACGACTTTGGGCACTGCGATCATGTTGTCGCGTTGAGCAGGAGCGTTGCGTAACGCATCTTCAGCCGAGAGTCCCTCTTGGGCCACATCATCAGCCCACACATTGACCATCGGATAAGCATGCGCGCTCGGTTCCACACCGGTCACATCCACTTGCTCCAATTGAGTAATATGATGAAGAACATCACCCAATTGACGGGAGAACTTTTCCTTCTCCTCCGCGGTTAGCTCGACGCGAGCCAATTGGGCCACGCGATCGATATCGACGTCGTTATGATTCGGCATGTCTATTTGCGCACGGTGTAGTCGGTCGCAGCGACCAGGTCATCCTGAATTTTTTGGAAAGCTTCGTTTACTTCCTTATCGGTCAACGTGCGATCTGAAGCCCGAAAAACGATACTGAATGCGAGACTCTTCTTATCATCGGGCAATCCTTTACCTTGATAGACATCGAAGGCAGAAACCGATTCGACCTGGAAGGCATTCCCCACGACCGCGCGCGCCGTTTTAAGCAACTTCTTGCGCACCTTATCGGAGGCCTCATTTACGTCCACGACCAAACCAAGATCGCGTAACGCCGTCGGATATAAACTGAAGTCTTTGAACCGTCGACGAGCGGAAACGTTCTCTAATTTTTCCGGTAAAATAGCGAACGATCCGGCATAGACCTTACCTTCAACTCCAAGCGTTTTGACCATTGCCGGATTCAGTAAACCGAAGCGAGCAGTCCACCCCTGACGGATATCGCCGGCCCGAGCGCACTGCCCTTCTTGCCAACCGAAATAATCGCTCCCCACTCCCCCCAGCGGCTGTCGACTGAAATCGATTCCCGCCGCCGTAGCGATGGCAGTCATGTGCTGCTTGGCCGTATAGAAATCCGGGGCTTCGCGATTAAGCCATTGTCGCTCGCTATTCTCCGCAATGATAAAGCCGACCGAGGTGCACTCGAGATTCTGGCCGTTGTGTTCAACAAAAACACGACCGGTTTCACAGAGCTTCGTCACGGCAACTCCGCGTGATTGATTGAGCTTCAACGTATCCAGCAAGCCCATCACTAAAGTCGGACGCAGATGCGACTGATCGACGACGAAAGGATTTTCGATTCCCAGCTCGGCCGTCGCCGTATTCGAGACCCAGGTCGAAAGCTCCTGACCTGACCTCAAAGTGTAGTTCACACACTCGTGAAAATCATGGCCGACCAAGTAATCGGTCACGCGACGCGTGAATTGAACCACTGGAGCATCGTGCTCCACTAAGCCAGGTGAATTCACAACGCTGTCGGGTATTTTTTCCGTGCCGTAGACACGAAGAACTTCCTCGACCATATCAATCGGTCGATCGAGATCCTGGCGCCAGCTCGGAATGGAAACCGTCCAGGCCGGACCACGTTTTTCAGTTTCTTCCTCGCGCGTGATCGTGAGTTCCAGTGCTTCAAAGGCGGCTTTCATTTCCTCGGCTGGAATATCAAAACCGAGCTTCTCACTGATATAATCATGCGTGACGACCACCTCTCGTTCCCAGGGAACATCGCCGCCCACAGTGCAAGCCGGGCCGACAACTTTTCCTCCGGCAGTTTCGAGGATCAAATCAATCGCACGGTTCGCCGCTTCCTGCGAAGTATGTGCATCCACGCCGCGCTCGTAGCGATACGACGAATCGGAAGATAAATTCAAATGCTTCGACGTGCGACGGATCAATTGACGACGGAAGATAGCACATTCCAAAACAAGATCCGTGGTCGCTTCGCTGACGCCTGAATTTTCACCACCCATGATCCCCGCGATTACGACTGGCTTTTCCGCATCTGCGATCACGAGCACCGAATCGTTTAGGGTGCGTTCTTTTTCATCAAGTGTCGTAATTTTCTCACCGTTTTTTGCGCGACGAACGATGATCTGATTGCCTGCCAACGTGCTCGCATCAAATGCGTGCAAGGGTTGGCCATACTCCAACATCACATAGTTACCGACATCCACGATATTGTTGATCGGGCGCAAGCCCACCGCGTTAAGTCGCGCCTGCATCCAATCCGGGCTCGGTCCCACTTTCACTCCGGAAATAACATGGGCCAGATAGAGCGGACAATCCATGGGGTCTTCAACCGAAACTCCACTGAGCAAATCTTTCCGATCTTCATCTGCAGAGGTGTCATGGAAATTAGCCTCCGGATAAGTCAGTTGCAGTTTAAACCACGCGGCTAATTCCCGGGCGAGTCCAAGATGCGATTGGCAATCGGGACGGTTGGGCGTGATCTCGACATCGAAGACCGTATCACCTGCCGGCAGCACGTTGTTGATCTGCTCACCGAGGGGTGCATCCTTCGCCAAAATCAAGATGCCCGAGTGATCACCTCCCAAGCCGATTTCATCACCCGCGCATAACATGCCGGACGAGGCCTGACCGCGAATCTTCGATTCTTTGATCACGAAATCACCGGGCAATACTGCGCCAGGCAATGCCACGGCAACACGGCTACCCGCATCGCAATTAGGGGCACCACAGACAATGGTTTTTACCCCGCCTGTAGTTTCACCGACATCGACCGTGCAGACGGAAAGTTTATCCGCGTTGGGATGCTTTTCACGGGTAAGAATCTCACCAACCACAACGTGATCGAGTTGAGGAGCACCCGTTTTGATTATCTCTTCGACCTCAAACCCCAGAAACGTAACCGCGCGACTGATCTCGTCGTTCGAGACTTCGAGCGAAAGATAATCTTTAAGCCAATTGAGAGAAATTTTCATAATGTTTTCCTCACGCAAACTGCTTTAAGAAACGCAGATCATTCTGATAAAAATAACGGATATCATCGATGCCGTAGAGCAGCATCGCGAGTCGTTCGATGCCCATGCCGAAAGCATAACCACTCCACACTTCAGGATCGTAACCGACATCGGAAAATACGGTGGGATCGACCATCCCGCAGCCACCGATTTCGATCCACTCTTTCTTCACCTTGGGTAAATGAGCCGCGCTGAGATCAACTTCGAAACTTGGTTCGGTGTAGCCAAAATAATGCGGGCGAAAACGCGTCATCGTATCCTTACCGAGCAATGCCTCAAAGACGTAGTCCAACAAAGCCTTCAAATCACGCACGGTCACATTCTTATCGACGTAGAGGCACTCGAGTTGCTGAAAGTTCGCTGAATGCGTCGCGTCCGAAGTATCACGCCGATACACGCGTCCGGGAGAAACGATGCGAATCGGCGGCTTCCCTTTCAACATGGTGCGAATTTGCACTGATGAAGTATGTGTGCGCAGCAGATAGCGTTCGTCGGGATTCTTCTTCGCGACGTTTTTGAAATTTGTCGCCGTGGGGAAATAAAACGTGTCTTGCGCATCTCGGGCGGGGTGATCCGACGGCGTGTTCAACGCATCGAAACAGTAATACTCCGTTTCGACTTCCGGACCATCGGCCACGGTGAAACCTACTTTGTGCAATATACGACACATCTCTTCCCGCACGAGCGTGAGCGGATGATGGGTGCCGGGTCCGACATCCGGAGATGGCAAGGTGGGATCAATCGCCGGGCCGAGTTGGGCTTGTAATTCAATCGCTTCAATTCGGGCTAAGGCGGCATCGAGCAGTTCCTGAATGCGAACCTTCGTCTGATTGATGAGCTTGCCCATCGCGGGGCGCTCTTCCTTGGGCACCTTGCCCATTTGTTTCATTTGAGCCGTGAGTTCGCCGTTGGGGCCAACCAAGCGCGCTTTGGCCGCCTCGAAATCGGGGCGGCTCTCGATAGAGGCGAGCTCAGTCAGGGCCTTCGCGGCCAAGGCATTCAGAGTGTCTTGCATGGAAAGAGAGTTTTGAACCAGTGCCGGGCAAACGACACGATAAAAAGAAAAAGGACGGGCTCAAATAGAGGCCCGTCCTTCTTAAAATCTAGAAAGAAAGGTGAGCCCCCAAAGGCTCACGCTTCAGAAATTAGGCCTGAGCAGCAGCCGTCTTGGCCTTGAGGGCCTCTTGAGCTTGCTTCACGATGGCTTGAAACGCCACTTCGTCGCGAATCGCGATATCGGATAAGATCTTACGATCGAGTCCAATATTGGCGGCCTTCAGGCCTTCCATAAAGCGGCTGTAGCTGATCCCAGCATTGCGACAAGCGGCATTGAGACGCACGATCCAAAGACTGCGCATGTTGCCCTTCTTCTTCCGACGGGCGATGTAGGCGTGTTGCCAAGCATGCTGAACAGCATCTTTCGCATAGCGATAGAGGCGGGATTTATTGCCGAAATAGCCTCTGGCATATTTCAGGACTTTCTTACGACGCTTACGCGACGCGGGTGAGTTAGTTGCACGAGCCATGTTTTATTTCCTTATTTTTTGTCGCTGACAGGTCGGCTTAACGATCACCCGCCTAGCGAAGTTAGTAGATTACGCTCCAATTAACAGTGATTAACTGAAGGGGAGACAGCGTTTGAGCGGCACTGCATGCGTGTTGGACAAAGCTTTCGCTTGGCCCAAACGGCGCTTTTGCTTCGGGGTCTTTGAACTGGCAAGATGCCGAGTCCCCGGGGAGCGGTGCAGTAATTTGCCCTTGGCGGTCACTTTGAAGCGCTTGGCAACGGACTTTTTTGTCTTTTGCATGAGTATGAGCGGGCCAAAGCAGCGATCTTCATCACTCCTGTAAAGGGAAATCTCAGAGTTTCTCTTTTTCAGCGGTAGAAACCTGATGGGCAGAATCAGAACGCCTGATTGAGGGCGTTCACTCACATGCCAAGCCCGATAGATTCAGATCTCATCACTCCCTGAGGAGATGTAAGCATTCACACTCAGAATACCGAACAGGTTCGGAAATCGCAAAAATAGGAGGCGCGATCTAAATCACAGTTGACAAGGTCACTGCGAATATGAGTTTTTCCCGCTTCCGTTTTGGCTCCCTAGCTCAATGGTAGAGCAGTTGACTCTTAATCAATTGGTTCGGGGTTCGAGTCCCCGGGGGGCCACCAACGGGATCACGCAATTCCCTAGGAATCGCGAAGTTCTTTATAATTAAATACTTAACACTAAGATCTTTTCTTAGCCGGCGTAGCTCAATGGTAGAGCACCTGTTTTGTAAACAGGCGGTTGCGGGTTCGATTCCCATCGCCGGCTCCATTTTCGACACAGGCGGCCTCGATTCTATGGCACCTAGGTCATATCAAATGGTAAACGGGGATCAGATTAAATCGATGCGAAGCTCTTTTACGGAAAGGATAATCAACGATGAGCTGTTAAGTCTTCATATAATGCCTGGTGGTGTAATGGTAGCACAGCAGACTCTGACTCTGCTTGTCTAGGTTCGAGCCCTAGCCGGGCAGCCATTTTTTTGCACTCAATCATAACCATGAAAGCACTAAAGTTCGTCTATTTGCTTTGATGGGTATTGACAGGCTTGAGCCTCTTGCTCCTATTTTCGCTCCCCACCACCCATAAGTATTCACCTATTTGCCCTCTCCCCCCCTCGCTCGCCCACAATTCGGGCAAGCCACTAACCTAAAAATAATTACCAACAAGGTCTAGGAATTGGCATGAATAATGCGCTACACCCTTTACCACTTTCTTTTAATTAAACCTAACTGAACTCTCCAATAATCACACCACTATGATTCCCGAACCAATGTCACTCGCCCTCCTAATGAACATGACCTCGATGGAGCTCTTCACGCATGGAGGCCCTATCATGTGGCCGATCCTGCTGCTCTCTTTTGTTATGCTCACTGTCATCATCGAGCGTGTCCTCTTCGTCATCAGAGAAAACGGCACCCGCGAAGCCGAAGTAGTTGAAAAGATGCTTGAGAAAACCGAGCAGGGCGACACCGAAGGCGCGATCCAAATTGGCAAGAAGAGCAAGGATTTCATTGCCCGCATCCTCGTTTACGCACTTTCCCACAAGGATCACTCTGTTTCGACCGCATACATCCGCGCTTCCAACCAAGAACTTACCCGTTTTGGCCAAGGTGTTGGTATTCTCGACACGATTGTGACCGCAGCTCCTTACCTCGGTCTGTTGGGCACGGTTACGGGAATGATGAAGACATTCGCCGCATTGGGTGATGGCGATATCTCCCAAAGCACAGGTGCCATTACCGGTGGTGTGGGTGAGGCTCTCATCGCTACGATGTGTGGTCTGGCTATCGCCATTATCGGTCTTTTCCCCTTCAATTATCTGAATACTCGAACTGAAGATGCCAAGCAGCAGATCAGCGACGCCTCCGATGCGCTCACCCTGATCCGGAATAAAGCTGCCGCTGAGAAGACTACCGCCTAAACTGATTTCTAATAAAATCAGCACAGGAACGTATCAAGTTTAGAGAACACTCTTAAAATATGGCTGGTTCAAGCTCACGCGGTGAAGGTGGAAAAAAAAGCGCACGTATTGAGGTTATCCCTCTGATCGATGTTATCTTCTTTCTGCTGGCAACATTCATTCTGTTCACCCTCTCGCTGAACAAATCAAACGGCTTGAAGGTTGACCTTCCTGCTTCTCAAACCGCTGAAGCCCGTGACCCAGCCGGTTCTGTAACAATTACCGTCACCGCTGAAGGAACATTGGCCTGGAACCAGGATCCTATCACTCTCAATGAGTTCCTCGACCGTCTGCGTGCCTACAAATCCACGTCAGACGATCCGAAAATACTCATAAACGGCGACAAGAATTCCTATTTCAGCCAAGCCATTTACGTGTTTGATGAAGTCCGTAAAATTGGGATAAACAAAGTCCTAATCGAAACCCGAGTTCGGCCTGCTGATACCTGAGCGTCCAACCTCACTCCCTACTTTCTAAAAATTTAGTAATATATCACATGGCAGGCTCCCCAAAACCTTCTGGAGGTAAGAAAAAGGCACGTATTGAGGTCATCCCTCTGATCGATGTTATCTTCTTTCTGCTGGCAACATTCGTGCTGTTCATCCTCTCGCTCGAAAAAATTCAGTCCCTCCCTGTCGATCTACCCGTATCTACTCCGCCATCGGCGCAAGAAAATCCAGATGACGACACGGTTACGCTCCAGATCTCTGATGCGGGCACCTGCTACTGGACTTTCCACAAAACAACTGAACTTATTGATGTATCGGAGGTTAAGCCTCGTTTAGAGAATTACATCTCACAAGTTGCTGAACCTCGTGTGCTTCTCACCACTGACGATAAGTCTAAATTTGGTGTAGCGATTCGCGTGCTAGATGAGGTGCGCAAAGCTGAAATTACAAAAGTCTCCATCGAAACCCGCGTGCGCCCTACCGGCCGCTAATTTAAGTCACTAGAATATTTTATAACATGCGACGGGATCTATTAATTGGTATTTTCATTTCTGCTCTCCTACACGGAGGTCTTTTCGGCAGTTCATACATCAAATCTAAACCCAAGGTGGTTGCCCCTCCTCCTCCCCCTCCAACCATTGAGTTAATGGAGATGCCGGAGCTAGATATCGAACCTGAAGAGATCATCGATGATGGTGAAGCCCCGGATGAGCCCGTAGAATTCGTCCCACCAATGCAGACTGACGTTCCTCAGTTGGTGCAGGTCGATTCTTTTGTGCAACCCATTCAACCTCCCCCACCAGAGAGCATGAAGCCCACGACCGGCGTTGTCTCGATTCCGACCGCTCGTCAAACTGGCTTGGGTAAGGGAATCAAGGTCTTTGACATCAGCAAACTGGATCAGGCCCCTATTCCTAAATTTCGCTCTCAGCCTCAATATCCGTTCGAAATGCGACGGGCCGGAGTCGAAGGAACTGTTATCGTCGAGTTTATCGTCGATACAAAGGGCGATGCCCGCAATGCCTTCGCCGTTCGCTCGACACAACGTGAATTCGAACAAGCCGCCGTTCAAGCTGTGAACAAATGGAAATTCCGCCCAGGTCGCAAAGGTGGGCGAGCCGTTAACACTCGGATGCAGATCCCTATTGTGTTTAAGTTGAACGATTAATGGAATTTACCCGTGACCCGATATTTTAACATGACACTATTTCCGGCCTCCAGTCTCAAGCGCTTTGCCCTCGCAGTTCTATTCACTGCGTTGGTCCCGATGACCACTCCTAAGCTTCTGGCCCAAGAGACCACTGGCCAGTTAACTGAACGTGCTTCAGCTGACTTAGGTAAACTTCAGCCTTACATCGAAGCCAAGAATTGGGATGGAGCAGAGCGACTGCTCTTGGGTATGATCAGCTATGCTCAACCCAACAGTTATGATAAGGCGGTGGCCTATGATATCATTTCCAAGGTTTATCTTCAAAAGAGTGATTACGCCGCTTCAATTAATCCACTCGAACGCTCATATCAAATTGGTGTGGCCAACAAGGGTTACTTCAATCAGCGATCACAGTTAGAACGACTTTACTACTTAGCCCAACTTTACTACCAGGAAGCGGCAACCACCAAGAGTATCGCACTGCGCGACCAATATTTTAACAAAGCAGCCCATTATATTGAGATCTGGCTTCGGGATAACCCAAAACCAACGCCTGAAGGGCGGATGTTTTACACTTCCCTACTCTACAATCAGGCCATCCTCGATCCGGAGAATATCGATAAAGTTCTGCTCAAGAAAGCACAGGAGCAAGTGCATGAGGCCCTTGTCACCGCCCTCAATCCAAAAGAAAGTTTCTATGTCATCCTGATGGCAACTCTCCAACAGGAAGAAAATCACAAGGAGAGTGCGGAAATCCTCGAATTATTAGTCAAGCGATACCCTTCCAAGAAATCCTACTGGCAGCAGCTAATGAATACCTACGCCACTATGGCGGCCCAAAGTAAATCCGAGGATGATGCTTTGGAGCACAATCTGCGGTCCATTCTAACAATTGAACGCGCCCAGGCTTTGGGGCACATGACAACCCCAAAGGACAACTACAATCTGGTTGGTATCTACTTCAATATTAAGCAGTTCGACAAGGCTACAGAACTGCTATACAAGGGCTTGAAGGACGGATCCATCGAATCTGATCAACGCAAATGGGAACTTCTCGCCTACTCCTACCAGCAGATTCATAAAACATTTGAAGCCATCAAAGTGCTGAAGGAAGCGTCACAGATCTTCCCCAAGTCCGGTCAATTGGATAACCAAATTGCCCAGATTTATTACGCCATGGACAAGGTTCAGGAAACCTACCGTCATCTAAACTTGGCCTTGGCTAAGGGAGGCATCTCATCACCCGCTGATGTCTACTATTTCAAAGCCTATATTTGCTACGAACTCCTGAAATACGAAGAGGCCATGGTTTCTATCGAAAAAGCAGCTGAGTTGGGAGATGGTAGTAATAAGCAACTGCCACAACTGCGTAAGGCGATTGCCGCATCATTGGCAGAGCGTAAAGCCGCTCTTGAAGCGAAGACCAAAGAAACCAGCAAGTAACTCCCTGAAATTTTAATCAACAGATCTAGTCCCAGATTGTAACCTTCCCTATCTCACATGAACAAAGCTTACGTTATCATTCCTACCCTTCTGATGCTGATATTCTTCGGCTATTGGTGGAACTTTAATTCTGAATATGAAGAGAAGCAGGCCGCTAAAAGAGAGGTCGCGCGCCTAGAAAAAATTGCCGAACTGGAACAAGAAGCACTCAATCGGAAAAGAGCGATCGAAGATGCTTTGGCTAATCAAGAAATCCGTCGAGCTGAACGCGCCGAACGTGAAGCCAAACGCCAAGCCGATCGCGAACAACGCCAAGCCGACATCGAGGCTCGCCGACAAGCTGATCGCGAAAAGCAGAAACTCGCACGCCAACTCTCTCGCTTGAAAGGTGATGTCTACGATGAACAGGCAAAGCTCGCACAACTCAAAGAGAATATCCGCATTCTGACAGCCGAAGAAGCCTTCGTTCGCGAGTATGTGACCATAGCTCGTCAAAACGAAAACAATGTCACGAAAGTTATTCAGCGCATTACCGCAGCAGACGCTGCTCGAGCAAAAGCCGTCGCGGCTGCAGCTGCTGACAAGAAGTCGTAACCCCGATAATACTCTTACACCGATATGAAAAAGTGGATATATTTAATCGCACCAGTAATCATGCTGGTCATTTTCACGTTCTTCTACTTCTCCCATGCAGATGAGATGGCGAAGAAAGAAGAAATCCGCAAGGAACGCGTCGCTGCGGAACTTGAGGCTGAAGCTAAACGCAAGGCACAGATTGAAGAAGAAGCACGTATAGATGCGGAAAAACGCACCGCCGAGCGTGAGGCAAAAGCAGCGAAGAGAGAAGCTGATCGCATCGCAAAATGGGATGCCGAAACCCAAGAAATTAGAAATGCCACCGCCGCGCATAAAGCTGAAGCTGATACACACGCAGCCAACATCGCAGCATTGGAGATCGAATTAGACTCTCTGCGCCAGGCCACAGCTAAAACCACCGCAGAAGAGCTAGCTTTAGAGAAACGCGTTGAAATGGCCCGTATCGCCAAACGTAATGCTGAATTAGAAATTCAACGTAAGACGGAAATGATGATTCGGACTGCAGAGCGGAGTGCTGTCGCCAAGATGCCTCCTCCAGTCCCCACCAAACGTCGGCGCTAAGCCCTCTGCCCTCCTTGATCAAGCCCGGCATCAGTTGCCGGGCTTTTTTGTGTCTTCTCGAAAGTCGATCAATATGAGATAGGAAAAAATGTCCTAAATTTTTGGGAACCCCACATAGATGAACTGTCACCTGAAAGCCACGAGTCGTGGATTTGATGCCCGTGGATCATTTCATTCAGGACATAGATAGCGGAACAATACCATCTAGTCTGTTTCACTCAGTGTGTAGTTAGATCACAAAAGGATTAAACCTTCGTTCATGCCCTACCGTGGTCAATGGACCATGCCCCGGCGCAATCACTGCCTGCTCCGGACAGAGGGTAAGAATCTTTTGCAGATTTTCCTGCTGCTGCTGACAGCAAAAATAACCACCACCGGCCGACCCGGCGAAAATTAAATCTCCCGAGATCAATACTTCGGCCTGACATGAATACCCATTGAGCAGACATACTCGATAGCAGTAATGCGAAGAAGAGTGGCCGGGAGTGCTATAGGCCGTGACCTTAAAATCGCCGCATCGACTAACATCACCATCGGCGAGTGTTTCCCCACATGGAGCCTGACAGCCCTCGGGAACATAAACGGAGGGAATGCCGAAACAATCGACCACATCACAAAGACCTCCCGCATGTTCAGCTTCTAAATGTGTCAGAAACACGGCCTCTACTTTTTTGAGATATTTAGGCCAGTGGCTTTGCAGCGCGGTAAAACTGGGGCCGGTATCGAAAAGCAGCCCGGACGACTCACCGGGAATGGATATCAGATAGGCATTCGCCACGCCCACTCCATGCGGCATGCGCAGGCATTCCAGACTAAATGGAAGCCCCGGAATATCCGGAAGCGGGTATTTGCCCTCAGCCAAGGCGCACAATCCTACCTCATTGAGATGCACCACCTTCGCCAAACACTCCAACTCCGCACACGTTAGCTCGCTCCGATAGTCCAAGGCATCTTCAAGCTTATCCCGGGAAACACCTGCTTCTCGAGCCACGTTATCTACCGATAGCTTGCAGCCACGTATTGCCTTCTCAAGCACATCCCCGAGTTCATCTTCCAGCGACACCACAGTAGTAGGCATGAAATGAATCTACTCCTAATCGCGCGCCACGTAAATTTCTTTTGTTTTTTACGCACGAGTATTCACGGTTTTATCCATGGAAGATTCGCAACATGAAGTCCTCAGCATCTTTAAGAAGACTGGGGCACTATTGGAGGGGCATTTTGTGCTGCGTTCCGGGCTGCACAGTGGACATTTCTTTCAATGCGCGAAGGTGTGCCAGCAAATGGCCGCCGTGGAGCGTCTTGGCACCTTATTGGCCGGTAAAGCCCAATCTCTCTCATTCACGACTGTGCTAGCGCCAGCGATGGGCGGACTAGTAATCGGCCAAGAGGTCGCCCGCCAGACCAAGTCACGCTACATATTTGCCGAAAAGGAGAATGATGTGCTCGTCATGCGTCGTGGATTCACCTTTCAGCCCGGCGAGCAGGTGCTGATTGTCGAAGATGTTGTCACACGAGGTGGCCGCGCCCGAGAGTGCATTGAAATCGTGCGTCAAGCAGGTGCAGTTCCCGTAGCAATCGCAATGCTAGTGGATCGCGGTGCCAACGAACCACGATTTGATATCCCCGCAATCTCGTTGTTGGAATTGAGTTTCCCCACCTATGCGGCCGACGCTCTTCCACCGGATTTAGCTGCACTGCCGGTTCAAAAGCCCGGCAGCTGAGCATCAGCTCAATCCACCTGAACCGTCAAATAGCGGTAAACGCCTCGGTAATAGACCAGCAGCAGGTTACGCCCCAGCTTAAATTGTTCTCGTGCGGAGACAACGTCAGCAACCTCCGTGCGATTGATTTCGACGATGACAAGGTTGGGTAGCAAGCGATTGGCGTAAGGGGAATCCCCTGAAACTTCAGTCACGACTAGCCCGGTGACTCGCGCATCCACATTGAGCTGACGACGTATATCCTCACTCAAGGGAATAGCGTCAACCCCTGCCAGCAGCTCATTTGGAAGCTCATCACGCTGCCCGAGAATTACCGGGACAACCAGCTCTTCACCATCGCGAATCAAATGCAGTTTAACTTCGGTTCCGGGAGCAGATTGCGCGATAAGAAGCCGCAAATCCTCGAGCGAGGTAACCTGCCGGTCATTGATGGCATAAATCACGTCGGTGCGTTGGAGACCTGCCTCAGCCGCCGGCCCATCAGGTGGTGTGATATCCGTGATCGCCACGCCTCGCATCCCATCCGGCAAGCTCAGAGATTCGGCAATCTCTGGGGTCACCGACTCGGCCGAGACTCCCAGATACCCCCGCGACACAGTGCCAGTATCAATCAAACTATGCATAATTGCCGCTGCCAAATTCACCGGAATCGCAAAACCAATCCCAATATTACCGCGTGTATTGGAGACGATCGCACTGTTAATTCCCACCAGACGACCTTTCGCATCGATCAAAGCCCCCCCTGAATTGCCCATATTAATTGCCGCGTCAGTCTGAATAAAATCCTCATAACCTTCCACGTTTTCGAGCAAGCCGAGTTTATTACGCCCTTTCGCTGAAACGATCCCCATGGTTACCGTCTGACCCACGCCAAGCGGATTGCCCATCGCAAAGACCACATCACCTACCCGCAGCATATCGCTGTCCGCAAGGGTCACTGTCGGCAAGTTCTTGGCATCGATCTTGATCACCGCGATATCGGTCTTTGGATCGCTGCCAATCAAGGTAGCCGGATACTCCCGATCATCAGGCAGCAAGACACTTAACTCGTCAGCTCCTTCAATCACATGATTATTGGTGATGATGTAACCATCTTTCGAAACAATGACGCCGGAGCCCAGACCTTCTTCTTTTTTCTCACGAACTCGACTCGATCCACCTCCAAACAACTGAGCAAGAGGATCGGTCGGCACGCGCTGTGCCACAATTTTGGTTGAATACACCGATACGACTGCCTCCTGCACCGGTTCAACGATGTCGGCGTAGCTCGCTACAAATCCATTGTTTCCCTGTGTAACCGGAGAGGTATCCAAGTTTAACACGGGTTTATCCGCAGCTGTCTCCTTCTCCGTCGCGCCTTCGAGAAGCACACCACTAAAGCCTAGGATAAAAAGGGTAAGAATCGTCGATAGCTTTTTTGAGATCATAATAATAGTTATACTTAATGCTGGGAACACTGTGTCAGCTAGAGGTTCCTTCTATCTCGCGCGTAATTTCGCTCCCCTCCTGGCAAAGATGTGCGAACCACAGTTGAGAAACTCAGCCATTCGCTTCCAAGGCTGAAACGCGCTTAAACAGCTCCGGTAATTTCCTCTGGAGCACCTGAATACGCCTCTCCTGCATATAGGGAATCGCAGGATACCCATTGACGAACGCACCTGCCTCAACATCCGAAGTGATCCCCGCGCGACCGCCGGACTTTACGCCTTTACCGAGCTTGATGTGGCCCGCTACTCCCGCTTGACCAGCTAAAACCACATAATCCTCAAGCACCGCACTCCCGGAAATACCCACCTGTGCGCACAAGATGCAATGTTTGCCGATGATCACATTATGCGCGATCTGCACCATGTTATCAATCTTGGTGCCCTCGCCGATAATCGTGCGGCTAAATCGGGCCCGATCAATCGTGCTGTTCGCCCCGATCTCTACGTCGTCTCCGATTAGAACCGAGCCCACCTGAGGCACTTTCTCGTGCCGCCCATCGACGAATTCATAGCCAAATCCATCGGATCCTACCACCACGCCTGAATGCAATCTCACGCGCTTGCCAATTTCACATTCTGTCCCGACCACCACTCCGGGCATCAGCCACGATTCAGAGTCTATGCGAACATTTCGGCCCAGGAAAACCTGTGCCTGCAGATGAACATTCTCGCCAATTACGGCGCCAGACTCGACCACACATTGAGGCCCGATCGTGGCCGAAGGCGCGATTTCTGCACCTTCTTCCACAACCGCACTGGCATGAACACCACACGTTGGTTTCGGCCAAAGCTGTTGCTCTATTCTTGAACATATCTGCCCAAGTGCAGCCGATGGATTAGGCACAAACGCAAAAACCTGATTCTCACTCGGTTCACCTTCAAAATCTTCCGGCACCAAAATCAACGACCCCTGAGTATCCGCAACTTGAGCACGATATTTCAGATTTCCGAGAAACGATAAGTCCCCCGTTCGGGCACTATCCAATCCAGCAATCCCTGTAATGCTCGCATCAGTGCGACCTCGCGTGTTCTTCGCCTGCACAATTTTCAGAATCTCCTCGGGCGCAAATGATAGCTGCATGCGGTCACAGTGGCACATCGCTGCCCGAGTTCAACGCCACAAACAAAAGACCCCGCTTCACCATGGAAGCGGGGTCTGAACTAAAAACAATTAAGACTCAGATTACTTGCCCATCGGCACGGTAATCTGGGGAGAGGCACTTGAAGCTGGCTTCGACTTATTAATCTCAGCCTGCACCTCTGCGGTGATGTCCATCGAAGCATCAGCATAAATTACGGTAGGGATACCGAGCAGGCTCGGACCAGATTTGTCCACGAGGATATCCACTCCTCGGCGTTGAGCCACTTCACGGGCGATCTTGGAGATTTCTTCCAGCATGATCTCCTTAAAATTTTGGAAACGTTGGCGAAGAAGATTCTGCGTGTTGGTATTAAAACTCTGCAGATCATTATTCTTCTGCTGAATCGCTTGGATCTTCTTTTCCGCCGCAGCACGGTTTTGCTGTTTCACAGCATCCGTCGTCATGGGGTTCTTATCCTGCTCGACCAATTCTTTGTATTCCTCGACCATGGCGTTGCGCTCTTTGAGGATTTTCTCTGCTTCGGCGCTGGCTTTCTCTGCGTCGACTTGCAGCTTTGTTTTTTGCTCCTCTGTTTTGTAGTGCTCGTTCATCACTTTGACCATATCCACGAATAGGATTCGCGGAGACTGGGCTTGGGCAAAGAGACCGGTGACACTGAAGGCCAACAGGGCAATAAGGATTTTAGCAGATTTATTCATGGGAGTGGATTTGGGTGAAAATTAGAATTAAAGATGTTTTAGAAACGGGTGCCAAAGGAAAAGTTGAACTGTCCGCCACCATCGCCAGCACGATTTTTACCGGTGAGAGGAATAGCATAATCCAGTCGTAATGGAGCTCCTGCCACATACAACTGCACCCCTATTCCGACATTATCATACATTTCGGAAGGATTAAAATCGTAGGCATCCAGATTCACAAAACCAGCATCATAAAACGCTGCAGCGCGAATCGGACTTACAACATCCAGTGAATATTCAATGCTCAACAAGCCGTAAGACCCACCTCCAAGCAAAAAGTTCTGACTGTTTCTCGGCCCCACGGAATTAAATTCAAAACCACGAAGGGTATTCGGACCGCCTAGATAGAGCCGTTCATAATAAGGCACCGAAAGAGAATCATCATAGAAATCAACGGTGCCGCCTCGCAAGATTACGGAGACCACTTGTTCCTGAAGTTCAAAAATTGGGTAAAATTGAGAACCTCTAAATTCGAGCTTATAGTAGTCGGCGTCACCTCCCATGATACCTCCGGCAATATTAAAATTCAGTTCTACCCGATTCCCCGCCGTGGTTCCGATGATCTTATCACGGGTGTCTCGTAACAACTGAAACCCAACCCGTGATACGACGTCTTTGCCCGGAGGGATTGAACTGATCGCCGATGGATCCACATCACTAATTTCAACTGTCTCATAGGTGTAGGATAGTCGACCATCCACGAGTTCGAAAAGACGCTTCCGCAAGTAAACTTCCCCCCCGGTTGAGATCTGAGTATAAAACTGGCTGTTGAATTCTGAAGAGGTTCGATAAACCGAAAATCCGACTGCCAACTGGCGTTCAAAGAGCCATGGTTCTTCGAAGGAGATCAGCACCTCACTCGATAATGAGCCTAACTGCAATCTTGCGCGGAATTTTTGGCCATCTCCCTGGAAGAAAGAACGCCGGTTAAACAAATCAAAGTTCCCTTGAGTAACCTCAGCGAAAACGGTGGCGTTCTCGATGGAGTTGAATCCAGCACCAAAGGTTAAATTTCCGGTGCGAGCCTCACGAACGGCCACCCGCAGATCGCGACGACCAGGAATGTTCGTTTCCTGAGGTGAAAGCTGCACATCATCAAAAAACCGAGTATTTTCCAGACGGAGCTTACTGATTTTCATCCGAACGGTATCGAAAACATCCCCCGGGCCCAGGATCAACTCGCGTAGAATGACGACGCTTTTGGTCTTGGTATTTCCCTCGATGCGAATCGATTCCACATCGAACTTCCCGCTCTCTCTGACTCGGTATTCGAGATCAATATCTCCCGACGCGATATTTGGTTTACGGATCAAGCGGACCTGCGTGTCCAGATAACCTGAGGTTCCGTAAAAGTCCTCTAAACGAGTCGCGTCGTCATCAATTTTTGAGGGGCGAAAGACCATGCCAGTTTTCTGGCGGAGAAAACGCTTAAGCAATCCGCCTTCATAAATCTCACTGCCAGTCACTTCGATATCACCGATTCGGTAGCGACGCCCCTCCTCCACGCGAATCGTCAAATCAAGACGCGAAGGTTTGGGATAATTGAAAGAGATATCTTCCTCATGGATTTCCACATCGAGGAAACCCTCTTCCCGGTAGTAATCTCGCAGCTTGTCCAAATCCTCATCGAAAGTATCGTCCTCAAAGCGGCCCGAACCTGTCATCCATGACATGAACCACCACCGACGGGTATCCATTTCCTTCCGGAGCTTTCGTGAACTAGCATGCTCATTCCCATCAAAAATTATTTTCCCAATCTTTACGCGAGGTCCTTCACGGATGTTAAAAATCACCGTGCCAAATCCTGAGCTCCGATCCCGTTCAATCGTGTAATTGATCGCTACCTGATTGTAGCCCTTCTTCTGGTAAAACTCACGGATGGATTCCGAGTCTTGCTTCACCTGCCGCTCATCAAGCGAAGAGTTTGGCTGGATCTCGACTTCCTTCTCCAAGCGACGCGATTTGACGCGGCTGTTCCCTTGATAACGAATCGCCATCACCCGAAATTTTGGTGCGACTTCGAAAACAAGGTTAAACACCCCTGATCCCGCAGATTCGCGCTTAACTTCGATGAATTCGAACAATCCTGTGCGGTATAGCGCACGGATATCTGCATCGACCATTGCATCGTCGAGATCGCCGCCCTCGCGCACCTGGATATTGGCGCGGACGACCTCCTCGCTGACATTGGAAGTCCCAAGGAACTTAACCTTCAACGTGCCAACTTTGTAGCCAAGCGATTGTTGAGTGCCGTTGGGAGCAATTTGCGCCGAAGCCACCTTAGCCCCTGCGAAGAGCAGGAATAAGGAGACAAAGGCATAACAGGTGACCCTGCGTAGAGGGTTACTGGGTAAAGTTTTCAAAGCGGGTGATATCTTTAAGGAAAGTGAGTTTCAAATCTCCTACTGGCCCGTTTCGTTGCTTGGCAACGATTAACTCCGCTGAGTCAGCGGCCACTTGGAATTTTTCATCGGCATCTTTAGGTCGGGCAAGCATGAGAACAACATCCGCGTCCTGTTCAATCGAGCCAGATTCACGCAAATCAGCCAGTTTTGGCGAGCGGTTCTCTTTCTCGGAGGCACGGTTAAGCTGACTTAATACAAGCACAGGAACATCAAGTTCCTTCGCAAGCGATTTTAATCCGCGCGAAGCTTCAGCCACTTGTTGTTCACGAGGCACTTTCGGATCGGTCGGGCTGAGCAGCTGCATGTAATCAACGATGATGAAACCAAGTTTCGAGCGAGCATGCACCCGCCGAGATTTCGCCCGCAATTCCATGATCGAAAGATGACTGGAATCATCAATGAAAAGCTTCGATTTCGAAAATTCATCCGCAGCTTCGAGTAAACGCTGCTGCTCGTTGCCATTTTTCGGCAACAAACCCTCGCGGAGCAGCTTCATGTTCACCCGCGATCGAGAGCACAACATACGCAACGCGAGCTGTGAGGCGCTCATTTCCAGGGAAAAAATCAATGTAGCCGCTCCCTCCCCGCGTTTAGGCATCGCCGCCGCCTCCGCAAAATTCAACGCCAACGATGTTTTTCCCATAGAGGGACGAGCCGCGAGGACGATCATTTCCTGGCTTTGGAAGCCGTAAGTCAGCGCATCGAGATCCTTGAATCCAGAAGTTACGCCGGTCAGTTCCCCCTTCTCCATCATCATTTTATTGATGATCTTCATGGCGTCATGCATCGGCTCTTTGATCTGCTTGGCCGCATCGGAAATACGATCCTGCGTCACGCCAAAGATGTCCTGTTCGACCTTATCGATAAACTGTTCGAGATCTCCCTCGTAATTGAAGCAATTTTCTACTGCTCCAGTCGCAACCTTGATCAGTTCGCGGAGGAGATGCAGCTCGCGAACTTTATCGATAAAGTATTGAGCCTGGGCCGTCGTCGGGATGCGGCTACTGATCTGCGTCAGATAGGCATAGCCGCCAATCGTTTCCAATTGCTTGGACGTCTTCAGCTCTTCGGCGAGCACGGCGACATCTACCGGCGGATTTTTTGAATAAATCTCGCAAAGCTTTTCGTAAATCAACCGGTTGGCGGCCGAATAAAAAGCCGCTCCCGCGAGCTTGGCCTCCAGACAACGTGCAATGGTGTCGTTACCATCAAGTAAGCAACAGGAGAGCAAATACTCTTCGGCCTCGACGCTGTGCGGCAGTGTCCGCCCCAACGCAGTCATTGGGGTCTCCGGATTGCGATTATCTCGACGGGGAGCTCGTTGGGTTTCAGCCATGAAAAGAGCTCTTCATCAGGAAGTATTCGCGAGCGACGGGCAACATCAGGTTTTTAACAATCGATTCCCAAAAGAAAGGCCGCGTCGGATGGACGCGGCCCGGGGGAAAGAATAAGAAGAATTACTTGGATTCTTCTTCGGCGTCTTCTTCGACGATCAGATTCTCGGAGACGATATCGAAGCTCAGTTCGACGCTCACATCGGCGTGCAACTTCACCTTCACGGTATGCTTACCGAGCGTCTTGACCGGCGTATGCAGGTGAATGCGCTTCTTGTCGATCTCGACGCCAGCTTCCACTAGCTTCTCGTGCAGATCGTTCGAAGTGATCGCTCCAAACATTTTGCCACCTTCACCCGTTTTCACGGCAAAGGCCAAAGGCACTTTCTCGATCTTCTTGCCGAGTTCTTGCGCACCATTGAGTTCTTGGGCTTCGCGCTCGGCGCGACGCTTTTTGAGCGATTCGATTTGCTTGCGGTTCGCCTTCGTCACCGGCACCGCGATACTGCGGGGCAGGAGAAAATTGCGGGCGTAGCCGGCGCGGACTTTAACTTGGTCGCCTTCGCCGCCGAGACCATCGACGGGTTGAACGAGGAGCACTTCACTATATGCCATGGGAGGACTTTGGTTGGATTTTGAGAATTAGAGTTTAGTAAACGAATTAAAATGGGACGTCTTCATCGACACCATCATTGGTAGCAGGAGCCGCCGGGGCACCACCGCCACGAACAGGAGGAGCATTGCGCTCAGGATTAGGAGCCGAATAACCACCGCCGCCACCTTGTCCCTGACCTTCGCCATCGCCGCGACCACCGAGGAATTGGAAGCCTTCGAGCACAACCTTGAGCTTGCTGCGCTTTTGACCGGAAGTTTTATCCTCCCATTGGTCAAACTTCAGGCGCCCCTCGACAAACAAAGGACGGCCCTTGGTGCAATACTTGGAAATCGTTTCGCCCTGACGGCCCCAGGCTTCGATATCAACAAAAGTCGTCTCGTCTTGGACTCCGCCGGATTCAGTTTTGAATTGGCGATTCACTGCCAGACCAAACTGGCAAATGGCCGTGCCCTTAGGGGTGACCCGGAGTTCGGGATCACGCGTCAGGTTGCCGATGAGATAGACTTTATTGAAATTTGCCATGGGGTATGGGCATCAATCCGCTCAGCACTTAGGCTGATTGGATAAAGATACGATAGACGTTATGGTTGAGACGAAGACGCTCCTTGAGCTCAGCGGGAGCATTGCCGGGAGCGCTATACGTGATTTGCACGTAAGGTGCACCGACGAGATTGCGGTCGGTCACCCGGGCGAAGTCACGCTTGCCTAAGTCTTCGACATTGGAGATTTCGCCCTGAAGGGAGGAAATTTCGCTTTTCACTTCGTCGATGATTTGTTCGACGGAGTCTTCTTTGCCGCGATTATCAATAATGAAGGTAGCGCGGTAGTTACGGTTGGTCTGGTTCATGGTTTTCTCTGCGGTTAAGTGTATTCATCGCCTGTTCGGCCCCACTAGTGAGTAGCAGGTTCAGGCCTTTTAAGTAATGATCTAAAGTGTGTGTAATAAGTGTTTGTTGGGAAGGAGTGAATTTTCCGAGCACGAAGTCCTTGATGTCCATTTGAGGGGTTGTTTTTGGGCCAATCCCTAAACGATAGCGGATAAACCCGTCTCCCACGGTGCGAAGTAAGCTCGCTACACCATTGTGGCCGCCGGCACTGCCCGATGTGGAGATCTTGATCAACCCGAGGTCGATGTTGTATTCGTCGTAGAGCGCGGAGATTTCCTGCACAGGTATTTTATAATAACGGGCGACTGCAGCTACCGATCGACCACTCTCATTCATGTAGGTCAACGGCTTGAGGAAATAACACGGTTCAGCACCGGGACGATCCCATCGGGCGACATCGGCCTCAAATTGAGACTGATATTTCCACACGAGTCCGTTTTGGTGGGCAAACGCGTCGATCAGCACCCAACCCAGATTGTGCCGGGTTGAGGCGTATTCGCGGCCCGGATTGCCGAGTCCGGCAACGAGCGAAATGGACATGTCTCAAAGAACAAGCGATACGGCCCCGGGTCAAGCGGGGCCGCACGCGGATAAAAAACTTACTTACTGTCAGATTCAGAGTCTGCGTCTGCCGACGGAGCTGCTTCGGCTCCCTCTGCCTTTTCATCAGTCTCCGCCTCTTCGACGACCTCTTCGGCGATTTCTTCAACGGCTTCGGTGCAAATCACCACCGGTTGCCCCTCATCATCGAGGAATTCGACGCCAGCAATGGCAGTCAGCTCAGAAACCTTGATCATCTCGCCGACTTCAAGCGCAGAGATATCAACGGTGATCGTAGCAGGAAGATCCTTCGGCAAACAACGAACGTGAAGTTCATGCGTGGTGATCTCAAGCACACCATTCTGATTCTTCACCCCAGTGGATTCACCCGTAATCGTGACCGGAACATGGAGATCGATCTTTTCACCCGCTTTCACTTCGTGAAAATCGATATGGAGATAGTTGTTGGTGAGAGGGTCGCGTTGGACCTCCTGCAGATAGGACAACCTTGTATCGCTACTTCCTTCCAGGTTCAACTCAACCAGAACTGCTCGACCGCCCATCACCTTCAGGAGACGACGAAACTCAGGTGCCTCTACCACCAAGCTGGTTGGTTCGGTGTGCTTTCCGTAAAGGATCGCAGGAATTTGATTAGCTCGGCGGAGCCGACGCGATGCACTGCGTCCCTTTTGGGTGCGTGCAGTAGTATTTAGGATGAAATCACTCATAATATCGTTCCCCCTGTCGCCTCGGAATTGAGGGCAGGCGTAATGGAAAAGAGGATCACGAGAGCAAACTCACCTCCTCAAAGCAATCAAAACTTTGGCGCCCTCTACTTTTTCACCTCTTTAGCTCAAAAGTAGCATTGACAACCTCTCCGCGACTCATGTTGTTCATCCCCCTTCCACTGCCCGGTAGCTCAGTGGCAGAGCAGGTGACTGTTAATCACTTGGTCGTAGGTTCGACCCCTACCCGGGCAGCCATTTTAGACCCTCATTCATTTACAGGAATGAGGGTTTTTTGTGGCCATATACCAGCGCCGAAGACAACAGATTGATCTGCTGATGGTGAATTCCACTGGCTTTCGATCACACCCCATCAAGAGAGGTGAATAGTAACTCTTACCGCTCATCACTTCAATTCAGGCCACTTCGAGCCCCTTCTACATGAAATCCGCTTCTATCCTCCGCAATAAAATCTCAGGCTCCGATCCCGTCTTTGGCGTATTGGCCACTTTTCACTTCTGGCCTGGTCTGGTCGAAATCGCGATCGAATCCGGGATGGATTTCCTCATCATTGATCTGGAGCATCTCACCCATAATCATGAGAGGGTTGCCGAAGCCTGTGCCATCGGGCGGCGGGCTGATTTTCCCGTCTTGATTCGCCCACCCTCGTCAGAATTCACCCAGGTGCGGCTGGCATTGGATCTCGGTCCCTGCGGCATGCTAATCCCTTACGTCGAAAGCCTCGAGCACCTCAACGAAGTGCGGGATGCAGTATATATGAAGCCCCGTGGCCGACGGAGACCTGGCGGGTTGGGCAACGCATGGGTGAAAGATCACGATTACAACTACTCTACCTGGCTCCAAGAAGTGGAAGACGACCTGATCATCCTCCCTCAAATCGAAAGCAAAAAAGGCTTAGACAACGTCGATGCCATTGCCAAAGACCCGCTCACCACCGCCATGGCGATTGGGCCCTATGATCTCTCCGCTGATCTCGGGATCTGCTGGGAACCTGAAAATCCTCAGCTCGTGGAGGCCTTTGCTCAAATCAAGCAATCGGCTGCCAATGCCGGTAAAAATATGTGGGTGATCGGCGACGGCGCGACCATGATGAAGCGCGGATTTAATTTCATCTGTCTTACCGAGGCGACCACACAGCTCCAAACCACTCTGACTCAAATGGTAACAGATGGCCGCAACGCCGCCCTCAACACCAAGGAGACCTCCTCAGATGGCACCGGCGAGATCCCCATCTGACCGCAGGCTATTCCTCTACCGCGCACTGAGCTCAATCCACAGAGCAAGATATGCGAAGTCGATAGCAAAGAGCGCTTGGTCGTTTGAGCACTAGAGTGTTATATTGAGCATTATGAAAACTGTGCTTACCCCTCTAGATTTCTCCAATGTCAGCGACTCCGTTCTTAAAGGTGCCGTTAACTTAGCCCGAGCGATTGAAGGTCGTCTCGTTCTCTTCCATGTGATTCAGCCCCCTGTTATCACCAGTGAATACGGCGCCGTGCTCTCCAATGTGCGTGAAATCGTCGCGGTCAACGAGCAGACCTCCCGCAAGGAGCTGAAACGCCACCAAAAGAAACTGGAAGCCACCGGTCTCAAGGTGAGCATCGCTCAGGCCACCGGCGGACCTGTCGCCCACATCCTTGAACAGGCCAAAAAATCACGCGCGAGCTACATCGTGATGGGATCTCATGGCCACACCGCGCTCTATGACTTGCTCGCAGGGAGCACCGCTACCGGTGTCATCAAACGTGCCCCTTGCCCTGTCGTGATCATGCCACCGACGAAAAAGAAGAAGAAAAAGTCGAACAAATAGCTACCGCGTAACTAATAAGCGCGATCTATTCCTCAAATGATCGCGCCGCCATGATATTTTCCATGGACAAATGCGTGCTTATTGCTCTGCTTTCGCTTCATGGCCGAGCCTGCACAAAAGTTTACGTCACCTGTTAGCCTTATCGTGGATGCGATCCTCGTGATCGGATTTTTCGTCTTCATGTTTGGAGTGCTCCAAAAGCACGTGCCATCCAACGACCCCAATATGGTCATGCTCTGGGCGGCCCTCACGGCGGCCTGTATGTCGGGTGTATTCTGGCTCGCCGTGCAAATGTTCCGCGTGGTCTTGCGTGCTCAACGCGAAGCCAATCGCGCCAAGAAGTAATCGCCTTCGACTCTCCCTCTTTGATTTCAACCCGTCGGGTATTCCGGCGGGTTTTTTATTGGGCAGACGGATATGTAAGGCGGGATCGCTGCCCGCCTTCGTAACGACCAACGACTTACAAGGCGGGATCAACCATCCCGCCCTCCAATAGTTTCATCTTACCTTAATCTTGTTCCGAGCGGCTTCGCTCTACCCTCGCCCCTGCGAAAATCGAAAGCTCATAGAGCAAATAAAGTGGCGCCGCAAAAAGAGTCTGCGTGAAAGGATCCGGCGTTGGCGTGACCATCGCCGCGATGATGAAAATCGCTACAATCGCATGACGCCGATATTTCCTGAGTGTCGCCGTCGTCAATATACCCATGTAAACGAGCATCAAAATCAGGAGAGGAAATTCAAACGACGCCCCCACTCCCAGCACGAGCCAAGTAAGTAGCCCGTAATAACTGCCCGCAGTCCAGCGCGTCACAAAATTGAAAAACTCGTTTAACTCAGCCGATACTCGCAAGGTGCTCGGCACGAGAAATGAATAACTAAAAATCGCCCCCACTAGAAAAAGAAACATCGCCGCGAGACAGAGCGGCAACACGACCTTCAACTCACGTTCGGTCAAAGCGGGAGAGACGAACTGCCCAACAAAAACCAGCACAAATGGAGCCGACAGCACGAATGCGCCAAGGAAGCACATTTGAATCAATACGGTAAAACTCTCCATCACCGAGATCGTGCCCAATTCCACGGGAAAATCCGGGTTCGATTCCTGCACCGTGTGCAGCGGCCACATCAGCACATCGTTGAATTGTCGCAGGAAAATACCGATGAGCACCGCGAAAACCAAAAATACACCCACGCTCTTCACCATGGTCCACCGGAGATCCTCGATATGATCGAAAAAGCCCATGGGCTTCTCCCGTAGCAGGATTTCATCATCGCTGCGCAGCGGATCTTCGTTAATGTCTTCGTCTTCTCTCACGGTTGATTGAGTCGGTCATGCTGTGCGGATTCCGTCAAAAAGGAAGCGCAGATATGCCGCTATTACATCCGCCTATTGCGTCCGCGCTTGAGCGGATAGAGCAAGTAACTCCTCCATGCGCTGCTGCACCCTGATTGCCGCGGGCTGATATTTTCTGAGCCATATCTCAGCGGCGTCCGACCATTCAAGGATCGCCTGATCCTTCCCATTCTTGGCATGATAGATCCGCCCCCACGCGAGCGCCTCGATCAAATCTGCTCCCATACTCAAGCGGTTTCCCGAATTAACCACGACGAGTTTTCCCATCGGTCGCAGATGCGTGATCGCTCTGATATAGGTTTCGATACCGGAAAGTCCTCCATTCACCGCTATGAGATGGGCCATTCGATAGTATTCCAAGATCAAGGCCTGCCGATCCTCAGCGTTCAATTCGGACATCTGATCCGCCAGCTCCTCGCCAATTTCCTGAGCGAGGGCGGTCGCCGCGGGCACGGATCCACGTGCTGCAGCCTCCTCAAGCAAAGGACGCGCCCGCTCTCTATCCGGCGCGATTCCCTGTCCTAAAAACAAAGCCAATCCCAATTGCTCGCTCGCCTGCAAATCGCCCGCACGATTCCCCGCCTCGATCCAGCGTATCCTCTCCTCCGCATTGATCGGCTCCAACTGCCCCGCGAGATGAGCCTCCCACATCAGGTCATCCGCTTTCGCAAAACCTGCCACCGAGGCTTCCCGGAGCAACGTCGCACCGGTCTCTTTATCCAGCGCCATACCTTGTCCGGTAAACTTCAGATAACCCAAATACATCTTCGCATCCTGATAACTGGCTTGGGCCGGTTTCTTCATCGCCGCCGCGACCAGTGCATAATTCACCTCCACCCCGCCCAACCCGTGAAAGTAGATTTCTCCCAACCGATAGCTCGCCTCGAGATGACCTTGCAGGGCCGCACGTCGAAGCCATGTCACCGCGGTTCGCACATCTCGCGTGAGGTTTAGCTGCCCTTGGAAATAATCAGCCGCCAACGCGTATTGAGCATCCGCAACACCTCCTTCCGCCGCACTGTGTTTCCATGAAAGTTCGCGCCCCGGATCAACCTCCACCCCATCTCGATTCTGATAGGCCAAGGCGAGATTCCATTGCGCGTTCACATCACCTGCCATCGCGCTCTGTTTCCACGTCTCGATAATCTCGGGTGAGTTCGCACCACTTACCCCCAAAGTGGCGAACAAGAACCAGGCCAACCCGCCTGTTTTCCTCAGCCAAATTACCAATCGCATCCGTTCTCAGTAGCCGATTCGGCTAAATCTGCAACTCCCCGATTACACGACCCACTCCACGCCCACGCGACCAATTCCGCCTACGCCGTTGACAGTCACGCCATAGACTTACTAATTCCATGGCCTTTTACGTATAAGCGTATCCGCACCCTTTCCTAAACAAACAACGCACATGGCAAAGAAAACCACCGCAAAGAAGACCGCTCGTAAACCAGCGGCTAAGTCCTCCAAGAAATCCGCCCCGAAGGCGCCCAAATACGTTTACAAGTGGGGCGCCGGCAAGGCCGACGGCAACGGCAGCATGAAGCCACTCCTCGGTGGCAAGGGTGCCAATCTCGCTGAAATGACCCGCATTGGACTTCCCGTCCCTGCTGGCTTCACCATCACCACCGAGGTCTGCACCTACTATTACAAGAACAAGCTTAGCTATCCGAAGGAGCTTCAGGCTCAGGTTGAAGTCGGTGTGCGAAACATGGAGAAAGTCATGGGCACCAAGTTTGGTGACGACAAAGGCTTCCCTCTCCTCGTCGCTGTGCGTTCCGGCGCCCGTGATTCCATGCCGGGCATGATGGACACGATTCTCAATCTCGGTCTCAACGACCAAACCGTCGTGTCCCTTGAAAAAGCGACTAACAACCCTCGCTTCGCTTGGGATTGTTACCGCCGATTCATCCAGATGTATGGCGATGTGGTTCTCGGCGTGCAAAAGCACGACCACGAGGATCACGAGCCTTTCGAGGCGGTGATCGAGCACTACAAGGAAGAGGTCTACCAGAAAGACATCATCGATTCCGACCTCACCGCCGAGGATCAGCAGGAGCTCGTAAAGCGCTTTAAGAAGCTCGTTAAAGATCGCACCGGAAACGTCTTCCCGAACGATCCATGGGAGCAACTCATGGGAGCAGCCAGTGCCGTCTTCGGTTCATGGATGAATGACCGCGCCAACGTTTACCGTCGCAAATACAACATCCCCTCCGAATGGGGCACCGCGGTTAATGTGCAGGCCATGGTCTTCGGCAACACCGGCAAGACCTCGGGTTCCGGTGTCGCGTTTACCCGCAACCCTGCCAATGGCGTCAACGAATTCTACGGTGAGTTCCTCATCAACGCCCAGGGGGAAGATGTCGTTGCCGGTGTTCGCACCCCTGAGCCTGTGATCAAGCTCAAGAAGGCGATGCCCGAGAGCTACGCCGAACTCCTCAAGATTCGCAAGATCCTCGAAAAACACTTCAAGGACGTGCAGGACATCGAGTTCACTATTCAGGAAGGCAAGATGTTCATGCTCCAGACGCGCAACGGTAAGCGCACTGCAGCAGCGGCCCTCAAGTTCTCCGTCGATATGGTAAAAGAACGCCTCATCGACTGGAAGACCGCCATCACGCGCAACCCGGCCGATCAGCTCGAGCAACTCCTCGCTCCCATCTTCGATCTCGCCGAAGTCAAGAAAGCCAAGACCATCGCGAAAGGCCTCCCCGCAGGTCCCGGTGCTGCCACTGGCAAGATCTACTTCAATGCCGAGCGCGCTGTCGCTGCTCAGGAAAAGGGTGAAAAAGTCCTCCTCGTTCGCGTGGAGACTTCCCCGGAAGATCTCCGCGGCATGATCGCGGCCGAAGGTATCCTCACCGCTCGCGGAGGTGTTTCCTCCCACGCCGCTCTCGTTGCCCGTCAAATGGGTAAGGTCTGCGTCTGTGGTGCTGCCGAACTCGAAATCGATTACGAACGTCGCGTAGCTACCGTAAAGGGCGAGACCTACGAAGAAGGTGATTTCCTTTCCATCGATGGCACTGCCGGCACCGTTTACGCCGGGAAGATCGCCACCGCTCCTTCTGAAATCGTCGATGGTCTCATCAACGGGAAAAAAGCCGCCCAGAAGACCGAGAAATACAAGAGCTACACCCAGCTCATGGCTTGGTGTAAGAAGGCCACGAAGCTCAAGGTGCGCACCAATGCGGATACACCTGAGCAGACCGCCACCGCCATCGCCTTTGGTGCTGAAGGTATCGGTCTCACCCGAACGGAGCACATGTTCTTTGAGGGCAACCGGATCGACGCGATGCGCGAGATGATTCTGGCTGATACTCTTGAGGATCGCGAAGCCGCCTTGGCCAAGCTCCTACCTTACCAACGCAAGGACTTCCTCGGCATCTTCCAGGCCCTCGATGGGTTCCCCGCCACGATCCGTTTCTTGGATCCGCCTCTCCATGAGTTCCTCCCTCACACGAAGGAGCAACAACTCGATTTGGCTCATACCCTCGACATTCCCGTCGAGAAGATCATGAGCCGTGTCGCCGCGCTTCATGAGTTCAATCCGATGCTTGGTTTCCGTGGCTGCCGTCTCGGCATCTGCTATCCCGAAATCACTCGCATGCAGGCCCGCGCTGTCATCGAGGCCGCAGTTGAAGCCAAGAAGAAGGGCATCAAGGCCAAGCCTGAAATCATGATCCCTCTCATTGGGTTCGCCAAGGAATTGGAGATCCAAGTCGCCGCGGTTCACGCCGAGGCCAAGGCTGTCATGAAGGAGCAGAAGACTCGCGTCTCCTACTCTGTGGGCACCATGATCGAAGTGCCTCGTGGAGCGTTGACCGCCGATGAAGTCGCCCAAACCGCGGAGTTCTTCTCCTTCGGCACCAACGACCTCACCCAAACCACCATGGGCATGTCCCGCGATGATTCCGGTTCGTTCCTCGGGCCTTACCAGGAAGCTGAGATCATGACGAAGAACCCCTTCGCCTCGATTGATCAAAGTGGCGTCGGCCAACTCATGGAAATCGCTATCGCCAAGGGTCGCTCGACCCGTCCGAACATCAAGCTCGGCATCTGCGGCGAACACGGTGGCGATCCTCAGTCGGTCGCGTTCTGCCACCAGATCGGCCTCGCCTACGTCTCCTGCTCGCCATATCGCGTGCCAGTAGCTCGTTTGGCCGCCGCTCAAGCCGCTCTGGCCGAGTAATCAGATCGCGAATCTAAATACCTTCAGCCCTGTCCCGCACTGCGGGACGGGGCTTTTTGTGTCCGGATCCGCCTTGCGGTGGTAGCTGTGTAGCCACATTTGAGGCCATCGGCGGAAAACGACAGAAGGAGTAGATTGCAGCATGTCCCACGGGCCGCACCAGCCCTTCCCCTCAATCCGTCGCTCTATTTCCACTACTTCCCCTCAATGGAGCGTTTAATAATCCTCGACATTACTGCTACGCAGCCTCCCACTGCGCTCACTTCCATTGCCGAAGCCGCCCACTTCATGGGGCCCTGTCGTCTGAGAACTCGATAGATATGTCTGCGTCCCGAACCACCCCATGATTACTCCCTTCCGTTTCTCCCTTCTCATCCGAGCTGCCCTGCTCGCTTTCGCCGCGGTATCCACAGCCCAAGCTCAGATCGTTTACACTGATCCAGCAGATCTCTTTAAGTCCGGGGGGGCTTCTCTTTACGTCGATATGGGCACTGCAGGGGGACAAGGATCGTTTGGTAGCGTCAACAGCGGGGGACTTTTTGACTTCAGAGTAAATAGCAACTCGCCTGGTATCGTAGCACTTACCAATACTGCAACCAACGGTGTCGTCGGAGCAGCTTGGGTCGATAATATAGCCTTGGATACCACGATCGATGGCAACCTGTCTTATACCAGCTCCTCGAGGTCATTTAACAACTTTGCCCAAAACAATAACGCCAACTGGCCAGCGGGCACCACGGGTTACGTCGCGTTGAGGTTCGACGGTGACGACACTGCAGGGGTTTCCGTCCTCTATGGCTGGCTACAGGTAACCATGAACAGCACATCCAGCATCACGGTTCACGACTTCGCCTACGAAGCCTCGGGTGGCTCGATTCTCGCCGGCCAGACCGCCACCGCCGTCCCCGAACCCTCCACTTACGCCATGATGGCCGGGTTGTTAGCCGGTGCCGCCGCGCTTTACCGCCGGCGTCGGAAAAGCCTCCTCCCCCAGTGAAACGCTTAAAAGGAATTACCTGTCAGTAGTAGAGCCTAGGAGTTTCAGAGGGACTGTCGAATAAACCCCACCCGGCGGTCTGGCCTAAGAAAATTCAATTTCTTTCGAGCAAGGACCTGGTGAAACTGTGGGTCACACCGAGCATTGTGCGATGCAACGCATCCGGATTCAGATGCGACACGTGGGGGTGGTTATCCCTCACCGCCTTTTCATTTTTCCAGGCCTGCGCCCTGTCCCGCTCTGCGGGACGGGGCTTTTTTTGGGCAAGCTAGGCCGAATCAGATACACCAAGGCTTTGACGAAAATCCATTTGTAGAATCCAGTCCCACAGTGGACACGACTGCAGCAATCACCGGCAGGGTATTCATCGATTCTAATGACCACGGAGGTGAGCCGTCTCAAACCGGGCTCGCGGATGTGGCCGTCTCAGACGGTCGCACGGTTGTGCTTACGGCCGCAGACGGCACCTACACCATTGCTAAACCTAGCGGGCCCTTCGTCTTCGTTTCGCTGCCCCGTGGCTATCGGTCAGTCGGTCCGTTCTACGCCCACATCACGCCGGGCGAAGTCATCAATTTTCCTCTCACTGAGTGGGCCGAATCCAGTAGCGACAGTGCACGCTTCGTGCAGATCACTGACATTCACATGGGTTTTACCCCGGATGACTTGCCCAGATTCAAGGACGATCTGGCCGAACTCGACGCCCTGGAACCCAAGGTATCATTCGCTCTCGTAACCGGAGATGTAGTCCACATCGGCAAGGACTCCACTCAATACGACAGTTACCGTGAGGGCATTAGCACGCTCGATCTGCCCCATTTCGATTTTCCCGGAAACCACGATGTAGAGAACGCCGAAGGGTTGAATCATTACCACAACACCCTCGGTCCCGACTATTACTCATTCAATTTCGCGGGCTGCCATTTTGTCCTCATGAACGGCTTTCCTTATGCTTACAAATCGAAGGCCCCAATCGCAAAATTCCTCGACGAAGGAATCTTGCCGACTGAGGAGCAACTACCGGGCGGCATCGACCAGCTCGAATGGCTTCAGCGTGATCTCGCGGCGGCTCCGCCAGAATCGACTATTATCTTCGGCCTGCATTTCCTCCCCTCACCGACCATGCTTCGGCTATTCAATTCGTTTGGGGCCAAGGCGGTGCTCAGTGGGCACTGGCATGGAAGCAAAGTCCGTCAGGAGGCAGGCATGCTCGATCTCAACTCCCCTCCGTTTAGTTTCGGCGGCATCGATCGCCACCCCCGCAGTTTTCGAGTGGTCGATATTACCGAGAGCGAAATCAGAAACGAACTCCACCTCGGTGGCTTCGACCGCCATGCCGTGATCGTCGCTCCTCAAGGCGTCCAATCTCACTCCAGCGAAACGCTCCCGCTGCTGGTCAATGCCTACGACACCCGTTGGAAAATCAAAACCGTCACCTGCCAAGTAGGGAATCAAACAACCAGCCTCTCCAAAACTGGTAACTGGAGCTGGGCTGGCAAAATAGAACTCCCAGAAGACGCGGCGGGGGCCCAGACCGCGATCGCGATTGTGCAGGCCGAGAACGGCGAGACGTGGCAAACCCAGTCCTCGTTTGAGATGAACAGCGCTCGCACCAATCTCGCATTCAAATGGGTGGCACCAGCCGGTGGATTCATTGGCATTTCATCTCCTCGCGTCAGTGACTCCACGGTAGTGATCGGTGTCGACGACACCGGCAACCTCGACCAATGCGGAGTAACCGCGTTCGATCTGGATGGCACGCGCCGCTGGCACTTCTCTACCGACAGCGCGATCAAGAATAGCGTGGCTCTCGCTGATGGCCGGGTCTTCGCTACGAGTGTCGCCGGCTGGCTCTATGCTTTGGATGAGATGAGCGGCCAACTCGTGTGGAAAGCAGAACTTCGCCGAGATCAAGCTCGCTGGGAGATTACCGCAACGACCGTAGTGGACGGCGTCGTGCATGTCGGATCATTCGCCTACATCGCCGCGTTCGAAGCAACTATGGGACGACTCCTCTGGGCGACCACCGGAGAGGAACATGAGAGTGACTGGTGGCCCACTTCCTACCCGGTTCCCGTGGTGGCCCATGGAACTGTTTTACTATCGAATCTCCTTTTCCTCACTAAACTCCGCTACGGAGCTTTTGCCATCGACGTTCGGAGTGGTAAGCATCTTTGGAAAACGGAGGGTAAATTCACAGGTTTTGCGGTGGATAATCACTCAATCTATACAGTGCGGGACGGACTGCCCACGGCACTGGACATCCAGACGGGTGAGCTACTTTGGCAGGGATTAACCCCGCTGGAATGCAGCGCCTCCAATCCGGTCTTGGCCGGAGATCGAGTCATCATCGGCACCGCGGATGGCCGGGTTGTCGCATTCTCGAAACAAGACGGCACTCTGCTTTGGGAGTATCAATCCGGGCCGAGCCTGACCTCACTGGAACCCTACAAACGTGGTGGAAGCGACGTAAACAGCACCCCCGCGGTCTTAGAAGGTCTGGTCTATATCGGTGCCAGCGATGGCTCACTGCATGTGATCTCATTGGTCAACGGTGCCACGATCACCACCTATCCTCTGGGAGTCCCCATTGCCTCATCTCCCATCATCAAAGACCAGACGCTATATATGGGGGCCTATGATGGAAACGTCTATGCCTTCGCTCTCCACGAGGGAGGCGACGATCTCCGACGAGCAGAAAACTGCCCCTCAGACTAAAAGGAGGCTATCCGCGATCTGAGACAATCCGCTTGAGCATAGCTTACATTGTCACTCAAATTCTGGCATGCAGTTCCTCAGGTATCTCTGTCTAGCGATTGCCCTTCCCTGCGGCATGGTCGCCCAGACCGTATTACTGCTTTCCACTGGTAACAGCACGCTTAACAATCAGACCAAGACAGTGCTGGAGAACGCCGATTATAGTGTAACGATTGGCAATCCCTACACGACTTTTACCGGGGCGGAGCTGGAGGGCGTCGATGTCGTCCTTCTCTTTCCCAACTACAATTGGTCGAGCGGTGATATGACTCTCACTGCTCAGACTGCACTCAAAAGCTTCGTGCAGGCGGGAGGTGGCCTCATCACCAGTGAATGGACCAATTGGAAAGTGGGGGCGGGTAGTTTCGACAATCTTGAAAGCATTCTACCTGTCGTCTCGACCACCCAGTATGCCGGCGGTTCGACGATCACCTACACCCAGGTCACTTCAGATAGTGTGCTTAATTCAGACCTACCCTCCTCGTTCGCTTTTAACGGTGATAGTTTTGCCGGTGTAGAATCCCTTTTCGCCGCTAAAACCGGGGCCACCGTTTATTATTCCAGTTCCGGCGGTTCGGGTGGAGCCGGCGTGGTAGGCTGGGACGTAGGATCGGGAAGAGTCATTCAATTATCGACTGTCGCCGGTTCGACTCAATTGGCTCATAGCCAATATTCACTCCTGCTGCAAAACTCGGTAAAGTGGACCGCTGTCCCTGAACCGGCCACCTATCTGCTCATGCTGAGCGGCCTCGCTATGATCGTTCTGTTGGCCCGCCGTCGTCGCTAAGTCTCTTACCGCGGCAACATATCCTCCGGAATCGACTCCGGGCGATACTGCTGCGGCTTGTTACGTCGCACCCATCGAATCGCCGAAGGGAGATAAAAGACGATCAACAAGACCTTGATCAGCACGACCCACAACATCCCCGCCATCAGAAAGAAACCCAACGCGCCCAGCACCACGGCAACCACCAGCACCAATACTGCGATATTCACCGCATAGCTCGCAGTGGAAGCACCGGCCACAAACTGGCACCCCGGCGAGTGCCGGGCCAAGCCCGTATGCAGCGCTAGCACAAATTCGAGATAGGAAGCACTCGTATCCGCAAAATCATACACGCCGCGATAAGTCCGGTTGAGAAACTCCAAACGTGTCGCGTTATTCAAGGTAACCCGACACCGATAGCGATTGGGTTCAGGTCGCGTCGGCGCGAATTCCAACTGCACCGCCTTCACCTCCTCAAGTGAGACCGCACGTGGCGGCCCCTTCCCGTCTTCCCGGAGTAGACGATCTCCGCGCAATTTCCACACCACCTCCGGCGTCAACGCGTTGTTCCGCGTCGCGTAGTGCACCTCCGCATCCAAATGCGGGGGTAATTCCTCCTGCTGCAATAAAGCATCTGCCATCCTCCCATTATACCTATTCCCGCTCGGCCTGAATATACGTAAACATGCGAACAAACCGCTCTTTCCTCACGACTAACCCAGAACGAGCGAACCATCGCATTCAGCTCCCGTGTCAACCGCTCTCCGCCACAAATCCAGCTGACATTCGACGTGGAATCATCCACAAGCATCCCTCAGATGAAACTACCCCACTTTCTGACCGCCCTCATTGTCCTCGGTATTGGCACCCTTACAGCTCTGGCCGAAGAACCGGTCGACGTCCTGGCCACCGATTCTCCCGCCGCCGCGATCAAGGCGATCGACGCGCGACTGACCGCGAAACTCAAAGCCGGACTCGAACGGCCCGAGGATTTCGCCGAAGAAGCCCAGATCTACAATCAACTCCTCGCTAAATATGCCGCCGACAAGTCCGATGCCGTCGCCAACATTGCTTATGATCAGGCCATCTTCACGTTTCAATTTCTCGAAGACGAAGCAACGGCCAACACCCTGCTGCTCGCGCTGAAAGAAAACTTTCCCGACACCGAGACCATCGCCAAGGCCGACAAACTCCTCGCCACGATCAAACGTGTGCAAGCCGGCCGGATCAAACAGGCCGCTCTGATCGGTCAGACCGCCCCCGAGTTAAACTTCATCTGGTCCACCCGCGACGGACTCAAAAAACTCTCCGACCTCCGAGGCCAAGTCGTCGTCCTCGATTTCTGGGCCACCTGGTGCGGCCCCTGCATCCGATCCTTTCCCGATGTCCGAGAACACGTCGCCCACTTCAACAATTTGCCCGTCGCATTTATCGGCGTGACCAGCATTCAGGGCACTGTCGCCAATCTCGAAAATGCCCGCATCAACACAAAAGGCGATCCCGAGAAGGAAATGGCTCTCATACCCAAGTTCATGGTCAAACACGACATGCCGTGGGACGTCGTCTTCAGTGCAGAAAAGGTTTACAATCCCGACTACGCCATCACCGGTATCCCCTACGTCGCGATCATCGCCCCCGACGGCACCGTTCGCCACACCGGCCTCCACCCCGCTGATAAGAATGCCGACATCGCCGGAAAAATCATCGCCATCCTGAAAGAGTTCGATCTCCCCACCCCCCAATAAAAATAGGTCTCTTTCCTCGTAACCCTGCCCCGCATGCCCCGCGAAGAAAGATAAAGATTAAGAGAACGAAGAAAGCCCCCACCGCTCTTCTACCTTCATCATTCTTCGTTCTACCTTCTACCTTCTACCTTCTACCTTCTATCTTCTATCTTCTTCCTTCACCTTTCACCCTTCCCCATGCCCCCCCTATCTCCAAACTCCGACCTGCAATCTCCGAGCGCGCATAGCGCCGTCTCCGCCCACGGTCACGAACTCGACACCTCTCCTGACGCTTTCGGATTCGTGCGCAGTTCCGCCGAATATCTCGATCAGCCTGAGGAGCTTCACCGCCGTCTCGAAACAGATGGCTACCTCTACATTCCCGGTTTTTTTGATCGCGAAATCGTGCAAGCCGCTCGCGCCTCGGTCTGTGATCGCCTCGCCGCAGAAGGCCTCCTTGATCCCGCCTATCCCGCGATCGAAGGCGTCGCCCATCCCGACAAGACTAGCAACTTCAACCGCGAGCCCGCGCGCGATAATCCCGAAGTGCAACGTGTCGTTTACGGTCCCGAACTCGTCGGCTTTTACGAGAAACTCTTCGGCGAGCCCATTCGCCACTACGATTACACCTGGTTTCGCGCCATGAGCCGCGGCCAAGGCTCCGCCCCGCATTGCGATCTCGTTTATATGGGCCGCGGCACCCACCAACACCTCACCTGCTGGGTTCCCTACGGCGACACCTCCCTCGAGACCGGCGGAGTCATGCTCCTCGAAGGCTCACATCAGAAATCCGACCGCATCAAGCGCTACCTCGAAGTCGATGTGGATTCGTATTGCACCAATCGTCCCAGCCACATCGCCAAACTCAGCGTCGATCACGGTTGGAGCCACCCCGGCTACCTCAGCAAAAATCCCGCCACCCTCCGCGAGAAAATCGGCGGACGCTGGCTGACCGCTCCCGAATGGCGCATGGGCGATTTCATCACCTTCGGCATGCACATGATCCACGGCGGTCTCGACAATCAAACCGACCGCCTCCGCATCTCGACCGACACCCGCTACCAACGCGCCAGCCAACCCATCGACGAACGCTGGATCGGAGACAACCCCCTCGCCAACCGCGACGACGTCAAACGCGGCCGAGTCTGCTAGCGCGCTTCTGCGCGCAGCGGTAGGCAGTAGGCCTTAAGCGCGAAGAGGCAAAGATCAGAAGAGCGAGATAGAAACGCCGAACGCCAACGCCGTTTCCGCGCCAGACGCGGAGTCGAACTCGAACTACTGCGCACGCTATTAAAAGAAGCGCACTAAGCGTCCAGTTCTGTTTCCAGCTTTCCTGCTTGTCCGCCTTAGCTTATGCGATGGCGGGCTTTCCACATCAACGGCCTTATTCAGTATGAGGCGACATATCCCTAGGTGGTCATGAACTCGAGCACGGTCGGATTAACCGCAAGTTCGAAATCGATATACGCCATCTTGATGATCTCGGTATGAGAACCCGCATTGAAGGCGATCTCCGATTCCTTACTTAGGCTTTCCGCCACGAGCACGGGAATCTCATAGAGATTACCAAACGGAGGCATCGCGCCTACTTCGCAATCCGGAAACTCTTCGCGAAACTCAGTCTCCGTGGCGAAGCGCGCTTCGGGCGATTCAAACAACTCTCTCAAATCGTGCAGGACGATGCGGCGGCTCGCCGGCAACACCACCATCGTGAGATGGCCATTGAGCCACATCATCACGGTCTTGGCGAAATCGCTTCCGGCCACATGGGCCGATTCGGCTATCTCGGCTGCTGTGACTGCGGGTGAATGCTTAATCGTCACGTATTTAATTCCGCGGCTGTCTAGGAATTCTCTCACCTTGTTGGCTGGCATTTAGTCTCCTTGGTTGATGGCTGCGATTGAACAGACGTCGAAGCATCAAACTCGTCCCAAAGTGTCACCGGCTAAGTCCGGTGCGCCGACTCCGTCACCTTAGTCATGCGCACCTAAAAGTAAACCCCGCGGTTATTAAAATCATCTATCGATTAGCCTCACCACACTTGTAAAGGGAGTCCCTAATTGTGACTCATCGTCCGTGGTCTCATCGACCTTCAATATTTATAATGAGGTATGACATCCACAAAATCAGCCGATCCTGCTGCGATATTTGCAGCCTCCTTCTCTCTATGGCAGGCATGCCTCAAATACGAAGAAAACAATAAATCAATCAACCTAAGCAATGCTTACAACGGCATGGATAATCTTATGCGTGTAGTCGTGAATATCGCGATGTCATTCGAGAATTGGACATGCCAACATGTCAATTTTGACGATATTGACGTCACTTGGCCTTACCTTCTCGAAGAGGAGTTTGGCAAGGAATGCCTATCAATCCTGCTACCTGAAAATCTTCATGATTTTGACAACCACGATTGTCAGCGAATTGCATCAAAGTTCCGACTTCCGCGTTACAAGAACAGATAATGAACGAAATTTTACTTCGCCCAAGCGAAGACATATGGAAATCAACCCGAAAGCCACTCACCATTGAGGCTTATCAAGAGTCTCCCATGAAGACTTCAGATCTATGCACTGATAGAAATTTAATATCAGGCGGTAAGGCATCATCTGGGAGAACCAAAGGCTCACCTTCATAATACTCAAAATTTTCGCCCACTGTCTTTTGCGGTAACGATGATTTCAATTTTTTGGATAATCTGAGCTGTAAATTTTCATCGAATGTAATGAGCCCCGTGTCGAAAGCCGCATCGTGTAACCTAGAAAGGCAAAGTCCGTTGCGGACATTTAACCGTTCAGTTTCATGGCTCCCCCAAGGCAGAATATGAGAGGCGATGAGCAACTCTCGAACGTTTAATCCTGTCACTCCACACAGTCCGCCAAAGTTATTAAGCACAGCCTGGCGAAAATACTCCTGCCCACGTCGAATCTTAGTCGTCGCTCTAACTGAAG
Organism: Cephaloticoccus sp.; assembly: GCA_034669935.1. GTDB lineage: Bacteria > Verrucomicrobiota > Verrucomicrobiia > Opitutales > Opitutaceae > Cephaloticoccus. Next base: position 140,311 of record JAXMOJ010000007.1, on the reverse strand, counting down.
TAGGACCTGCTGGCACTTTATACAATCGAACCCCCTCTTTCGGGGTAACCTCAATTTGTTTGGTGTCGTCTATACCAAAGATAGCGCGAAACGCTGTCTCACTAGCAGGAATAGTTTCACTTGGGTCATCATGAAACTCTTTCCATACCGAACGATCTAATACGCTGGCTCCTGAGAGCCCTTTAATACCGCGCATCTGCAAAACAGGATCAAGCGACGCGAAATTTGAAAGCTTCATCGCGAGACTATTAGCTCCGCGTCCCATCTTATGAGCCAGAGCTATAATGGCCGGCTGGCGACTATGTATCTGCCCAAAAGTCAGTTTATGGTAGAGATTCAGCGCGATGAAGAGTTCCGCTTGAGTCCAACGTTTGCCAATAGCCATATCTGCAGACTAGCACTTGATTTCGAAATATAAAGTAGCTTCAACACTCTATATCTAGGCAAAGACGATTACTCTACACATTATTCCGTCTGAGAATGATGAGAACTAAAAAATCAGTGTTAACGCCTAACCAAGGCTGGCGCCTGTTTCGGATTTGGGAACACAAGCTCACCTATAAGAACCGTAATCGCTTTCGACGCATTGGTCTTCTTGCCTCTGGTTCGAATTGATTTTGAGCGCATGCGCCTCTTCGCGGCTATCTGTTCCGAGCTAATCGCTTTCAGCTTAAAGCCTATCCCTTACCGCTTTCCCTCTCCCTCGCGACCACGCGCAGCATCGTGTAGCCGATGATGCTGGAGGTAGCCAAGACGGCCGCCATGGGAATGGCCGTGCCGTTATACAAAAGACCGACCGCCGTGCCTGATGCACCTCCAATGCCAAATTGCACCGTGCCCATCATGGCGGAAGCGCTTCCGGCAACCCGACCCTTGGGGGCCATCGCCAATGCGGTGATATTCGGAAAGAGAAACCCCGTGGATCCCACGCAAAGAAACAGGATCGCAACCGCCGCTGGAAATCCTCCCCAGCCGGTCCAAACCTGCAGCACCAGCACCAATGCCAGCGTCGTGTTCAGCGAATAGGTCGATTCCAGTGCCTTCCGCGGTTCCAGATATATCAACAACACGCGATTCAACTGCGCTCCAATCACCAAGGCCGCACTGTTTAGGCCAAAAAATATTCCAAAGGCCTGCGCGCTCACCCCGTATTGCTCAATAAAGAGTGTGGCCGATCCCGAGATGTAGGCAAAAAGCATTCCGGAAACACAACCGATACTCAGCACATAGCCGAAGTAAACCCGATCCCGCAGCAGTCCCGTATAGATGCCCACAATTCCACGAAAGTCGCGACGCACGCGCTCCTCGGGCGCCAGAGTCTCCGGCATAAACTTTACCACGGTTACAATACTCACTACGGCGAAGGCGGCGAGCAGCCAGAAGATGCCGCGCCATCCCGTGATCAACAAGAGTTGTCCTCCAATGAACGGTGCGAGAATCGGAGCCGCGCCCATCACCAACATCAGAAGCGAAAAGATATTGGCGGACTCTTTCACATCGAAACTGTCCCTCACGATCGCTCGCGTGACCACCATCCCCGCCGATCCGCCCACGGCCACCCCGAACCGCCAAAGCATCAACGCTCCGATCGAACCGGACAGGGCACAACCCACGGTCGCGAGCGCAAATATGATCATGCCGAAAATCAACAACCGGCGGCGCCCCCAACGATCCGACATCGCCCCGTAAAAGATCTGCCCCATCGCCATTCCGATCAGATAGACCGACAACGTCAGCTGCACTTGCCCGATCTCAACCCCAAACTCATCGGCAATCTGCGGAAACGCCGGCAGATACATATCGATACTCAGCGGCACAAACGCCGTGAGCGAGCCGAGCATCAAAATCAACAACCACCGCGCGGGTAATTTTTGCGGAACTTGCGCGCTCATTGCGCCGTGCCTTCCTGACGCGCCTCAAGCTCTTCCCATCGAGTAAACGCGACCTCATGCGCCTGTTCATTCGCTTCGAGCTGCGCACTCACTTCGCTAAATTTCGCTGCTTCGTTTTTATAGAATTCCGGATCGCTCAACTTCTCCGTCAGTTGCGCGTGCTCGGTTTCCAAAACTTCGATTCGCGCGGGCAATTCCTTTAACTCCTCGCGCTCCTTGTTGTTTAATTTGCGTCGTCGCTCCGGCGACGGCGTGGCGAGCGCAGTCGAACCACCTTTCGCCGCCGCGATTTCCTCGCGGTGCAATTGATATGCCGCGCGCTTCTCCTTTTCCGCGACCCAATCCGTGTAACCACCCACGTATTCGGTGATGCGTCCTTCGCCTTCAAACACCAGCGTGCTGGTGACGACGTTATCCAGAAAATCGCGATCGTGACTCACGACCATCAGCGTGCCCTGATATTCGACGAGCAGGTTTTCCAACAGGTCGAGCGTCTCGGCATCGAGATCATTGGTCGGCTCATCCATCACCAGCACATTGGCCGGTTTGGTAAAGAGCCGCGCGAGCAGCAGCCGGTTGCGTTCGCCGCCCGAAAGCACCCGGGCTGGCGTGCGCGCCCGGGAAGGCTCGAACAAAAAGTCCTGCAGATAAGTCATCACGTGACGCGAGTGCCCGTTGACCATCACCGTCTCGTTTCCATCGGCAATATTTTCGGCCACCGTGAGGTCGCCATTGATCTGTGAACGCAGTTGATCGAAGTAAACGACTTCCAATCGGGTGCCGCGTTTGATCTCTCCGGCCGTCGGTTCGAGCTGCCCCAGCAGCATTTTGATAAACGTGGTCTTGCCCGCACCGTTCGGGCCGATGAGACCGATCTTGTCGCCCCGATTGACCATCAAATCGAGATTGGTCACGAGTGTTTCACCACCCTCGTAGGCGAAATCCACGCCGATGGTTTCGACCACGCGCTGACCGCTGCGTTGCGCCTCGCTGAGCTTGATCGAAGCCGTGCCCACCGCATCACGTCGCGCCCGACGTTCCGCCCGCATTTTCTTGAGTCGTGTCACGCGACCTTCATCTCGCGTGCGTCGCGCCTTTACCCCGCGTCGTAGCCACACTTCTTCCTGCGCGAGGCGTTTATCGAAGGCGGCGGCCTGTTTCTCTTCGGCGAGCAACACCTCTTCTTTCCGCACCAAGTAAGTATCGTAGTCGCAGGCCCAGCTGGAAAGCTTCCCCCGATCCAGCTCGATGATCCGCGTGGCGAGTTTGCGCAGAAAGGCCCGGTCGTGAGTCACGAAAAAGAGCGTGATTTTCTCGCTGAGCAGAAATTCTTCGAGCCAGAGAATCGAATCGAGATCAAGATGATTGGTCGGCTCATCAAGCAGGAGCAAATCGGGTTGGCCCGCCAAGGCGCGCGCCAGCAAGACGCGACGCTTCAAGCCACCACTGAGCTCCGCAAAATCCTGTTCACCAGCGAGCTTGAGTCGTTCGATCAGATCCTCCACACGCACATCGCGCTCCCAATCCTCTTCGTGGTGATCGTCGTTGGGACGCAACCCGCTGTGCACGATATCATGCACCGTCCCTTCCAAATCGCTCGGCACCTCCTGAGGCAGCCGCGTGTAAACCGCACCCCGCGGACGATAAACATCACCCGAATCGGGACTAATTTCCCCGGCGATCACCCGCATAAGAGTAGTTTTACCCGCCCCGTTTCTCCCGAGCAGGCAGACGCGTTCGCCCGGATCGACTTGGAAGTTTAATCCCTCCAGAATCGCCGGTCCCCCGAAGCTAAGGTTGATATCGAGCAGGCTGAGTAGCGCCATAGCCCTCCAACGTGAACCGCCGTTCCCCCCACTGGCAAGCGCAGTGCCGATATCGCCCGAAAATGATCGAGTTTGTAGGGCGGGGATTCCGCTCCCCGCCTCCGTTACGTAGGGCGGGATCGCCGCATCCCGCCTCAAAACCTGCACCTCATCTCACACCGGTTACGAGGTTGGGCGTGACCGCCGGGCGCGCCGCTCCGTATACTTGGACGGGCTAGCTTGCCCTCTGATAGCCTTGGAGCAGAAGGGCGGTCAGTCCCTACTCTTCGCTCAATCCATACAAGGCGGAATCAGCGATCACGCCCTACAATCGATCCCAATAAAGGCTCGCCCCTTCAACTTATCCCATAACAAATAACCAATAAGCGTTAACCAATACCCCCTCCCCTATGTCCAACATCCCCGTTGCCCTCCAACTCTGGTCGATTCGCGACCACGTAAATAATGATTTCGCTGCCGCCGTGGCCGAAGTCGCCAAGATCGGCTATGCCGGAGTGGAGACCGCCGGATTCGGCGATCTCGATGCCAAGGGAGCCGCCGCCGCACTCAAGGACGCCGGACTGCAATGCGCAGGGATGCACGTCGGCATCGATGCCCTCCGCAGCGATCTAAACGGCTGCATCTCCAATGCGCACACTCTCGGGACCAAACACGTCACCTGCCCCAGCTGGCCCAACGATCATTTCATCTCAGCTTCCGCTTGTTGCGGCATCGGAAAAGAGCTCGGCATCATCGGCGGTGCGTTTCGCGCCCACGATATTCAATTCGCCTACCACAACCACGCCACTGAACTAGCCATCGTCGACGGACGTCGCGTCTTCGATTGGATGCTCGATGCCGCTGCCCCGCGCGACCTCGGCTGCCAAGCCGATGTCTATTGGGTGCAAGTCGGCGGCAAGGACCCGGCGGAATTCATCCGCGAGCAGGGACGCCGAATCCGCACCGTGCATCTCAAGGACCAGGCGGAAATCGGCGGAGGCCCCGTCGACTTCCAATCCGTGTTTACCGCGATCGATAGCATCGGCGCCGTCGAGTGGAACATCGTGGAGGTCGAGGAATACAATCACGATCCCATGGAATCGTGCCGTCTTTCCTTTGAACAACTCCGCACCTGGGGTCGCGCTTAATAAGCGACGGAAAAACACCGAGGGTGGAGCGGCTTGTCCCTCCTTCGTCGAGACTTCGGCGGACATGCCCCAAAACGCTGACTTCAGATCCCATCAAACTCGCTCATGCGCGTTGAGGACAACGCGCCCCACCTTTTTCAATCCATTTTCATCATGCCTAAAAAGAAATCTTTCAACGTCGCGGTCATCGGGGCCGGCGGTATCGGCCACGATCACATCCGGTCGTTCTCGCAACACCCTGCGGCCAAGGTAATCGCGCTGGCGGAAATCTCACCGGAGCGTGGACGCGAAGCCGCCGAAGCTTACGACATTCCCACGCTCGAAACCAATTATAAGAAACTCCTCGCGCGGGATGATATCGATGTCGTCTCGATCGCCCTCCCCAATTTTCTCCACGCTTCAGTCGCAATCGACGCCCTCCGCGCTGGCAAAAACGTGATGGTCGATAAACCCATCGCGACCAACGCCCGCGATGCGAGCCGTCTGATCGCCACTGCGAAGAAATCGCGCCGCCTGCTCATGGTAGGCCAAAATCAACGATTCACTCCCGAGGTGCAAACCGCCAAACAACTCGTGACCAGCGGCAAACTCGGCGAAGTCTATCACGCCAAGACCGGCTGGACCCGACGCGTGGGGATTCCGCGGATTGGTTCGTGGTTTACCCAGACCAAATTCTCCGGCGGGGGCTGCACCTACGATATCGGCGTGCACGCGCTCGACCGCTGCCTGTTTCTGATGGGCGAATTCGACGTGGCTGCCGTGAGCGGACAGACCTACACGAAATTCGGGAACCGTGGCCTCGGCGATGGCGGCTGGGGCAAAGGCGAAATCGATCCGAAAAAACCTTTCGATGTCGACGATCTTTCGATCGCGCTGATCAAATTGAAAAGCGGACGCACCATTTTGCTCGAAGCCTCCTGGGCCGAACACGGCGAAGACGATGGCTTCAACGGCACGCGACTCTTCGGCACCGATGCGGGTCTCCAATTACCTCCGCTCAAGCTCTTCCGCTCCACGCCCAAGGGCAACACGGTCGAACACCTCATCCCCAACACCAAACTGGTGAATCCCAATCGCATGGTGCACTTCATCGATTGCCTGCTCGGCAAGGCCAAACCCTACGTGCTGCCCTCCGAATCACTCGCCGTGCAAAAGATCCTCGATGCGATCTACAAATCCGCCGCCACCGGCCGCGAAGTGCGAATCAAGTAGGTCTGTCCAAACCGCACTCAAGCAATCGATCTCTTAATCTTTATCTTTCGCTATCCGAATCGACCCTCCATTGGGTTTGAGCAAGGCGACCCTACTCCTGACGAAAGATAAAGATTAAGAGAACGAGAAAGAATGCCCAAACCCACTTTCTCACCGCTCAGTTATCATACGCGGCACCACCGGTAGGCTGTCTGCTTGCAGACGCCCCCGCACTCTCACGCCGCGCTTGTGATAACCTCGCGCGACTCGCGTGGTGCGGTTCTCACCACCGAGGCTCGGCGCGTGATAATCACGAGCACACCATTGGGATCAGTTACCGCGAAACTTCCCTCGCACCACCATTTCTCCGATGGCACGTCTTGCACCGGAACCCCTTCCGAGACCAATGCGTTTCGTTCCAACGCGACATCCGCGACCTCCAGAGTTAGCCAAAGCCCCCGCCCCACACTCGCACAAACCAGTTCGGAAGGCGTGTGATCCGCTTCCTCTTCCAAGAGCACTAATTGGGCTCCACTGGGATGGAGCAAGCGCACCCAGGCATTCCGTTCTTCAACCGTGCGAAAACCCAAGTGAGTTGTATAGAAATCCCAACTCTCGTAATACAATCTCGTCACCACTCCGGCAAAAAATGCCGAAGGAAATACCGGAAAATCATCAGCAGTCATATATCCTCTCGTGAAGAGTTCAGACGACTCAGTTTTCCTGTGGCTTGCGCTGGTGGATCGCGACCGAGTTACCATCGGGATCACTAACGATCGCCATCCGGCACACGCCGGTATCCATCGGTGCGAGATAAAACACCACTCCCGCCTCTTTCAGCGCTGCCATCGAAGCATCGAAATCCTCGACCTCAAACGCAATGGCCGGGCCATCTTGTGATGGCTTCCATTGATCGGCCGACATATTGGAAATACCCAATGTCCCCGGTCCCACATCGTATTCGATCCAGTGCTTTCCTTCATGTTCCCATTTAACCGTCTCCTTGAGATTAAGCACTCCTTCGTAAAAGGCGCGCGCTCGGTCGATATCGGTCACGGGATAACCCGTGAAAGCAATTGCAGTGACTTTGATCGGGGAGTTCATGGGCGCAGTATAGCACACTCCCTGACAACCCTATGTCAGGAGCAATTTTCAAAAGCAAAACTTCTTCTAAACCAGAGTCGCCCAACTATGCTAAGGAAACGCCGTGTAAACGCGCGGAAGGATAAATAATAAAAAGGGGCGTTTCAAATGGGCACAGGGACGTGCCCATCCACCTCGATTCAAGGGGGTGGACGCGCACGTCCCTGTGCGCGTGGGTGCAACTGCATGGGGATCCCAATCGCATCCGTTCATTTAATCAGCAGCTCCCTAAAACATCGAAGGGCATGCTTCCCTTCGAACAACCTCCTGATTTTGAGCCATGTAGGTAGTTGTAAAATGGCCGTGCCATGCGAAGCTCTCCGAGCGAAGCATGGTGGAGCTGATCGGGATCAAACCGACGACCTCGTCATTGCGAACGACGCGCTCTATCAACTGAGCTACAGCCCCGTGTTGAACTGCTTTCTGAAGATTCGGCTCAGGCGAGTAAACATCATTCTATGGGTCGAAAGTGTGTCAGTGACGAAAAATCTGCGTCACAGAACAACTTGGCCCTTCATTTGCTTTGCACAATGAAAGGATCACAGTAATTCGAAGCTTATCGAAACAATTTCCGTTATGAAAAAAACAACCAAGACCACTAAATCCAAGACGCCCGCCCCAGCGAAAAAAACCGTGAAAGCGGTAACCAAGGCCGTCAAGAAGGCGGTTGTGAAAGTCAAAAAAGCCGCGGTCAAAAAGACGGTAGCCAAGAAACAAGTCGTTAAAAAAACCGTCGCCAAGCAGCCGGTTCAAAAAAAGGCTCCTGCGACAACCGCCAAAAAGAAGACTGTCTCGACCAAGAAGACCGTCACCTCACAGGCGACCAAGATTACGATCTCGGCCAAAGTGGATATCGGCTACGGCAACACCCTCTTCCTCCGCGGCGAGGGCAAGGGTCTCAGCTGGGACCAAGGCGTGAGCATGACTTGTGTCGCCGATGACGAATGGAGCCTCACCGTGGCTAAATCCGCGCAACCACGCGTCTTCAAATTTCTCATCAACGACCAGACGTGGTGCACCGGTGAAGATTACTCCCTGCGCTCCAATCAGTCGGGCACCTTTACGCCAAGCTTCTGATCGCGGGCGCGGGTTAGTCCGTCTTGCCCTCGCGAGCCCGATCACGCTTTGCGGGATCCTCGCCATGACAGACGCGTTCATTGCTGGATCAAGCCAGCAAGAAGGTCTTAACCATGATCAGGGTTTAGCTCGCGCAGCCGCGCCTCCAATCGAATTGCGGCAGCCTTCCGATCTGCGAGTTGGTCTAAAGTGACTAGCTCGCAGCGCATCCGCACCTTGGAAAAGGGTTTGGGCAGGTAAAACATATCCCAAGCCTTCCGGAATCGCCAGGCCGATTCGAAATCCGCCCCGATGAGCAACAACGGGATTTTGGCGCGGCGCGCCACAATCAACGCGCCCTCCTTAAATTCGTAGCGCGGTCCCCTCGGACCATCGGGAGTGATCCCCACATCCTTGCCCTCCTTCAGCAGATTCACGAGCGACCCGACTGCTTCGCGGCCGAGATTCTGACTCGAACCGCGCACCGTGCGCATCCCAATCAAGCCAAAGAAAGCCGAAAGCCACGCCCCATCCTGACTCGGGCTGACCAAAGCATACGTGTGCCTTCCTCCGCGGTAACGACGATAAATCTCAGCCGAGAGAAACAGCCGGTTGTGCCAGAGCACCAACGCCACCGTCTCATCGCATTTTCGGTAGTTGCGCAGATCCTCCTCACTCTCTTGAAAACGCAGTGACATCCCCCACAACCGCATCAACAGCGCAAACGGCCACATCACCACCCGGCGCCAACCAGTGATACCTTGCACCCCTGCAGAGGGCTCGGGAGATGTCGTTGTAGAATTCAGAGGCCTTGTTTTTGGCTAATCCCCGCATCGCGCCAAGCGTGAATCGCATGAGTTCGCGTTGACCTGTCGCACTCCCGCCCTCACCAAACGCCATGGTCGCTTCGTTTCCGCCCTGTCCGCATCTGCCCGAGCCTCGCCCGAATCTCGATTGGCGGAGCCTGAATCAATTCCGGGTGGGACAACGAGGAGCCGAGTTTTACCACGCCTGCCTCGAATACGGACATCACCTCTGGCAGCAGCACCTCCCTGCCCGTGCCCTGCTTTGCTTAGATCGCGCCATGGGAGCCGACCTCAAAGGCGATGAACCCATTCTCACCCAATTTCCGCTGCCCTACGCCGCCATGCATTGGTTCATGGCCCACACACCCGCTGATGTCTTTATCGGCAATCCCCGTGTGCATTTCCAACACTACGCCGACCGCCTGAAAGAACCCCGCCGCGAGCAACGCAAAGCCAGATCATGGGCCTGCTGGGCTCTAGCCAAAAAAACCAACCCCACCTGGCCCGGCGACCCCAAGCACAACGTCGAGGAACCCACTCTCGAACGCATCGAGCAAGAACTCAAAACCCACGGCCACCCCGGCGAATCCATCCTCTGGCGATCCGTGCTGGCTGACATCAGCAAATAGTTGATTTCGTCACGGCCGCGACGAAAACCTGAGCCTGCCCGAACAGAAGTAGCTTGCCGCGCCATAGCCTTGGCGACGGCGGGAGGATGGTGCGGTGGGCGGGACTCGAACCCGCGACCGTCGGTTTAGAAAACCGATGCTCTATCCAGTTGAGCTACCACCACAGAGATTTGATCACCAGCGTTCTGCAAACTAATCACCTTTCACGCAATCCTTCTGTGTAAACTCTTGGTGATGGCTATAATTTTCATCAGATAGGGAGGATTTTCGCCAAATTAAAAACCACTCTTGACTTGGCTCGTGTGGTTTCTAACTTCCGCCTTCCCTATCAAGGGGTGGTAGCTCAGTTGGTTAGAGCGTCTGCCTGTCACGCAGAAGGCCGCGGGTTCGAGTCCCGTCCATCCCGCCACTTTTAAACCTCCGTTCTTCGGGGGTTTTTTTGTGCGACACATCCGACATCCCGGTCCTCGAGCCGCTCCCAAATCGCTCCGCGATTTCCGCGGGTGTCAAGCCACGCCTCCAGCGTAGACGAGCCCATCCATCCCGCCACTTTTAAACCTCCGTTTTTCGGGGGTTTTTTTGTGCGACGCATCCGACATCACGGTCCTCGAGCCGCTCCCAAATCGCTCCGCGATTTCCGCGGGTAGTCCAACTATTCACCCGAGGTGAGCAGGCCCCAGCCAGCTCCACCACTTCCTCTTTCTGGATCGAAAATATGTTATCCAACGAAGCATTGTCTAAGTCGGACATATAGTCCTGCTTAGTTTCGACCGAGCAGGGCTTAGGGATGCACCGGCAGATCTTGAATCCTCAAGTCTGGTGCGGTCGCGCCTAAGATTCAGTTTCCGGCTTATGCCCGATCACTTCCTGCACCGTCTTGAGCAAGATATCGGCCGTAAACGGTTTGGTTAGAAAGGCGTTGGCCAGCTTTTTCGCGTCACCCACGGCACTTGAACCGGCAACATCACTCACCAGGCCGCTCATGGCGATCGCGCGGAGGTCGGGGGCCAGTTCTCGCAACGTAGACAGAAGCACCGCCCCATTGAGATTGGGCATGTCGACATCGGTGATGACGAGCGCGATATCTCGCGTATTAGTGCTGTAGTGAACGAGGGCTTCAATACCGTCCGCGCAGACGATGACTTTATAACCATGTAACATGAGCACGGCTTGGGTCCCTTCCCGAACCGTGGAATCATCGTCCACCACCAGGATCAACTCATCTCGGCCTTGCCCGACCTCAATATCCTGCGCCGAAGTTTCGCCCAGATCGACAGCATCACTGACCGGCAAAAAAATCCGGAACGTCGTGCCTTTTTCCATCTCCGTCTCGACCTGCACAAACCCAGAATGGCCGTCCACAATACTGCGGACCGTGGACAGCCCAAGCCCGCTGCCCTTGCCTTCTGTCTTGGTGGTAAAAAATGCATCCCAAATTTTTGCCAGCACGTCTGGCGGCATCCCGGTCCCCGTATCAGTTACTTCGATTACCAGCCAATTCCCCGCGTGCATGTTGGGGGTGGCGGCATCGGCGGCAGCGATGGAGCGATTGAACATGGCGATAGTGAGCACGCCACCGTTCGGCATAGCATCACGGGCATTAACACCCAGATTGAGCAACACTTGGTGAATCTGGGTGGGATTGACTTCCACCGGCCACAAATCGGTGTCGATTCTGCTCTCCATTTCAATATTGCGGGGCAAAGTCACCTTAAGCACGTCAACAACATCTCGCCCAATATGTTTCACCTGAGTGATGCGCATGGCCTCGGAGGCGCCATGGGCGAAGGACAAGATCTGCCGCACCAGTCCGGCTCCCCGTTCGGCGCTCTTTTCCAACATGTTGAGAATTTTCTGATCCCGCTCCGTAGGGACACTGTTCCGCAGTAACGGGGCCGTGAACAGGACCGGCGCCAACACATTATTAAGATCATGGGCGATGCCCGAAGCCAACATGCCCAGGCTCTCCAGTCGTTGAGCGCGCAAGTATTTGTCCTGCAATTCTTTCTTCTCAGAGATATTCTCGGCGATGACCAACCGGGCCGAGCGCCCCTGAAACTGCAAGGGGCGGGCGTTAACGGATACCGGAAAAACGGTGCCGTCTTTGCGTTGGTGCCGCCACTCATTTTCGGTCGGGGAGGATTTACCGTTTTCCTGTAACATCGCTTGGAACCGTTCCGAATCCTCCTCGGGGTGTATCCGGGTAATTTTCAGGTCAAGGAATTCTTCTCGGGTAAACCCGTAGCTACTCACAGCAGTGTCATTAACCGCGATGAATTGCAGGGTCTCACAATCGTAAAGCCACATCGGCAACGGATTTTCATCGAAGAGCATCCGGTAACGTTCCTCGCTTTCGCGGAGCCTCTCTTCCACTGCGATCCGTTCCGAAATATCCTGTTTGATCGCGATGAAATGCTCAATCTCCCCCCCTGCGTTGCGCATCGGTGTAATCGTCATGGACTCGTGGTAGAGCGAGCCATCCTTACGCCGGTTGATCAATTCACCATTCCATACCTTGCCGGCCTTGATCGACTCCCACATCCTCTGGTAAAACTCTTTCGAGTGCCGACCGGACTTGATCAGATCCTTAGGGTTGCGACCAATCGTTTCACTCAGGTCATAACCAGTGAGCGTGCTAAATGCTTCATTGGCCCACGTGACTTCGCCTTCGCAATTTGTGATAATAATGGCATTGGCCGCAGCCGCGAGCGCCGCGCTTTTGAGTTCGAGTTCGAGCTCCTGTAGCTTTTTTTCCGTCAGGTCCCGGATCACCATACTTGAGCGTATCTGACCGTCCGCCGTTTTGAAGATCACCGAAGAAACCTCCGCCGGAAACTTGGTCTTATCCCGGCGCAGAAGCATGAGTTCGGCGCGAGCCTTGCCCTCTGTCGACCGCTCTTCCAACCCCTTGACTACTCGCGGGTCATTGAGATCCACAATATCTTCCCGCCGACACGTTAATAATTCAGCCTCGGTCGCTTTAAACAGCACACAAGCGGCTGTGTTCGCTCTGAGGATTCGGCCAGCAGGATCGGTCAGCAACACGGCGTCGATGCTACTCTCCACGAGGTGGCGGTAGAGTTCCTCGCTCTCTCGCAACCGCGCGCCCGTCTCATATTTGAACAGCGCGATCTCGATCACCGTCCGGAGTTCGCTCGGGTTAAACGGTTTGACGATATAGCCAAACGGGTCGGCCCCCTTGGCCCGATCTAAGGTTTCCTTTTGAGCAAAGGCCGTGAGAAATACGACGGGCACGTCAAGCTGGTCCCGGATCAGGCCGGCGGCTTCGATACCATCCATGTCCCCAGCTAAATGGATGTCCATCAGCACCAGGTCGGCCTGCTGGGTCTTGGCGGCCTCCAAAGTTTCTTCCCCTCGAATACAATAGCCCACCGGTTCATAACCCTGTTCCGTCAATTGCTCACCAATATCGCGCGCAACAATGGTCTCGTCCTCAACGATTAATATACGGATTTTAGCCATAGCTTTATTTAGGTTGCTCTCTTCCAGGCCAATATACGAGGAAGGATTAGGGTTAAATTAGAACATCGTAAGAGTATTTTCGTTGGAATATAATGCGGGATACAGATCCATTCTAAAATTTTTTATCGTTTTCAATATAGTGATCCCGGGCACGGTTTCGGGGTCAGGAATCTCCCGAATCAGAACCGGGCATAAAGGTAACCTTAAAAGTCGCTCCAGGGCCGATGGCCAACACCCCGGGCAATTGGCGGGCCAGGTCTGACACCAACTGCAGGCCCAGCGTGTTAGCGTGCGCGGGATCAAACCCCTCCGGCATCCCCACCCCATCGTCGCAGACCTGTAATTGGACCTGACCGTCCGGTCCGACCTGCAAGTCCAACTGCACCACCCCGGCCCGACCTTCGGGAAACCCATGTTTGTGGGCGTTGGTCAGCAATTCGTTCACGATCAGTCCGCAGGGGATGGCCTCATCGATCCCGACTTCCACCGCCGCCAGGTTCAGCGCCAAGCGCACCCGCTCCGGCGTGCTGTTCTGCCCCCGGTCCAAATGAACGGCCAATTTGCGCAGGTAATCCGCCAGATCAACCGCGGCGAAATTGCCCGTGCGGTAAAGCGTTTCGTGCAAGAGCGCCATGGAGCGGATCCGACTTTGCATCTCTTCAATCACCGTTTTCGTGGCCAGTTCAGGATGCCTACTGACCTCTAAACGCAAGAGGCTTGTGATCACCTGCAGGTTGTTCTTCACCCGGTGGTGCACCTCCTTGAGCAAGGCGGTCTGTTCTCTCAAAGATTCTTGCAGCGAAGCTTCCGTATCCTGGTGCGCCGCGATCGATCGCTGCATTCCCTTGTTGACGACCACCAGTTCATGCGTGCGGGCTTCAATCCGTTTCTCCAATGATTGATTAAGGCTCAACACTTCGGCTTCGACGGCCTCCCGGGCCCGCAGCTGTTCACGCAAGGGTCGAAAGGCCAGCCAGTAAATCGCCGGCACCACCAGTATTGTGAGCAACAACGCATCCAAGACCGCCACTAGCCCGAAAGACACGTCGGGCAACTCACTTAAAACATACATGATGACCAACTCGGCCAGAAAAATCGCGATCAAAAGAATCACGGACAGACGTTTCAAGGGGTAATGTTGGTCTGACTCCAATCCCGGGGACACTCCCGAGGCAGTGCCTGCGGGTTCGGAGAATATGGGGGTGGGTTTCTCGGAAGTCATGGGGTGGGAAAATCTCAGGAAGGAAAAGGGGTGGCGGTATTCCGCCGGTGAGCAAAAGTGATAGTGAAAGTGGCATCAGGGCCAATTTTCAGTGTGCCCTGTAATTGGCGGGTCAAGTCCGAGACCAACTGCAACCCCAGAGAGTTCAAGCTCTCCACCTCCAGATTCGCTGGCAACCCCACGCCATCGTCGCTAATCACCAGACTCACTTGGCCATCCTTGGCCACTTGGGTGATCAAACGAATCTCGCCGGACCGATCATCAGGAAAGGCATACTTGAGCGCGTTGGTCAGCAGTTCATTCACAATCAGGCCACAGGGAATGGCTTGATCAATTTCGATGGCCACCGAGACCAATGCCATATCCAGTCCCACCCTCTCTGGAGCGATATTTTGTGCGCGAAACAATTGCGTGGCCAGGTTGTGCAAATAGTCTCGCAAATCGACCCGGGCAAAATTGCCCGAGCGGTAAAGGGTCTCATGCAGGAGGGCCATGGAACGGATGCGGCTCTGCATTTCACCGAGCGCCTCCTTTGTGTCGGGGCCCTGACTCCGGGCCGCCTCCAACCGCAACAAACTCGTGATCACCTGCAGGTTGTTCTTCACCCGGTGGTGCACTTCCTTGAGCAGGGCTTCCTTTTCATGCAACGATTTCTCCAGGGCCAGCTCTATCAGTTTGCGGTCGGTGATGGTCTCATGCGCCACCACTGCCCCGCGATCGGAGCCCTGCAGGGCCGTGACTCGTAGCACGAACCAGCGGCGCTCGCCATTTGGCACATGGCACGGGTATTCCTGCACAAATTCCACCCGGTCTCCCTTGAGAACATCCCGGATGCCATCACTGATAAAATGCGGGTTGCCCTCTACAGGCGTCTCCTGCCCTTCCTGGCAAACCTCCAGATAATTCAAACCCACACTCGACACGAGCTCGGGGGAGCCTGCATTCGCCAGGGCAAACTCACGCCAGGCCCGGTTTACCGCGATAATCGTCCCCGTCGGGTCGAGCACGGCGATATGCTCTGTCAGTGAGTCAAGCACACTGGTGGTGAAGGCCTCGCTCTTCTGCAAAGCCTCTTCCGCCTGTCGACGCTGGGCGTCCCGTTCCAAATTCTGCAGTCCAAAGGAAAGATCGTTGGCCGCTTCCTGCAGCAGATTGATTTCCTTTTCACTAAATGGCTGGTGCTCAACCGAGTAGACCAGGATCACGTCAAACGGGGCATCAGGCCGCGGCACCGGGATCGCCGCCACGGAGTTGAAGCCTGCCTGTCGGGCCGCCTCATGCCATGGCTGCGTCCGCGGATCGGTTTGAAATCCACTAAATATCTGCGGGCAATTTTCCCGGATGGCCATGCCGGCTGGACCCAGCCCCTCCGGGGAGGCATCGCTGCGCACGATAACGGTATCAAGATAACCCGTGTGGTCCCCATGCCGGGCGACCGGCAGCACCTGCCTCGTGACCGGATCGACGGAACCAATCCAGGCCATCGCAAATCCTCCTTCTTCGGTCAAAATTAGGCAGACCGCCTGCATCAGCGACTCCCGGTCCACCGCCTGGACAATCGCTTGGTTTACCTGGCTAAGAACAGTGTGAAGCCGGTTGAGCTGTTCGATTACAGCCTCGTGGGCTTTGCGCTGGGTAATATCCCGCATGATCATGAGGATGGAATCGTTGGCTCCGGTGACCGACCGACCGCTGATCTCCACGGGAAAAGTAGAGCCATCCTTGCGCTGGTGCAGCGTCTCGATCACCGCACCTTGAGCGGAGGAAAACTGCTGGAATTGAGTGTCCAAATTTTGGGAGCTATCCACGGTGCGCAGGCCTCCGGGTGGCAGTTGCTGCAATTCCTCCAAGGTGTAACCATAGGTGGACACCGCCCGTTGATTGGCTTCCTTGATGGATCCCTTCTGGTCCAGCAGCAGGATCATATCATTAGCATGCTCGGTGAGGAGCAAGAACCGGGAAGCCAGTTCATTGCGTTCCTTTTCGGCCTGCATTTTTAACCGCAGTCCCTGATGCACACGATATCGATACAGGAACATGGCGGCGAAAATCACGACAATGATCAGTAGTCCGAACAAAAGGCTTTTCTCGACAGCCTGCCGCCGGATCGACCCGAATATCTCCTTAGCATCCACTTTGGCGATCAGGACCCAGGGCGAACCAGCAATTGGAAGGCTCGTGGACAGCACCTCCACTCCCCGGTAATCACGTCCCGTAAACAACCCGGTCTCACCCCGCAAGGCGCGGGCTTCCGGCAACATCGGATCATCAATCGGAAAACGTAGCTTAAAAGCCGCCCCTTTCTGGTGGCGCAATTCATTCAAAAACACCACTTCGTTGCCCTCGCGGCGGACCAAGAGGGATTCTCCCGAGGCGCTGGGAACCGGCCATGATTGGATCAAGGGATAGAGATAATTTGCCGGATCCAGCATCAACAGGATCAGACCAATGGGACGGGTGTCTTCCCCCGCCCCGGCTTGCTGCAGGAGGGGCACCGACAGACTAAGGTGGGTTTCTCCGGTGCTTTTATCCTGATGCAAGTCCACCTGCTGAACCTCCGGGTTGGCCAAAGCCCGCGAGACCCAGGATTGCATATGGGAGTGAGGCTCTGCCTCAATATCGGGGATGGCGTAGCGGAGCGTGCCTTGGGCATCATAAACCATGACGGCTCTGTAGCGATTACCCGCCTTGATATTGGCCAACCAACCGAGCACGGTTTCGCGGGCCTCCGGATCATCCGGTTGGTCCAGCATCCTTTTGACGGCGCGACCCAGCGCAGGCACGCGGCTGAGAAAATGGGCCTCGATGAATCGTTCCTCCTGCCAGCGCTTGACTTGCTCGGCCTTGAGAATCGCGATCGCCTCCAAATCCTTGTAGGCCTCCTCTCTCGCCTGGGTCAGCTGACTGCGCACGGTCAAATAACCGCTCAGCGTGATCACTGCTAAGGCGATCAGGCTGGCCCACACCAGCCAGAGGGTAAACTGTCGCGACACCAGTTTTGAGTCCTGGGGCCCCTGCTCTCGTGAGAAAGCCTCAGCCACGATCGCCAGGAACCGGCTGAGTGCGCTTCGAATTCGATTGATGCTTTGCCCCATCATTTCGTCATGGTGTGGGGATTGGTGGGTCGGGAGGCCGAGATGAAATAATAGCCTGCTTCAGGTCGTCCAATTTCACCGGCTTCGATAAATAATCATCCATCCCGGCGGCGAGGCATACGTCACGGTCCCCTTCCATGGCATTGGCCGTCATGGCAATGATCACCGGTTTGGCACCGGGCAACACTCTCACTTGGCGGGAAGCTTCGAGGCCATCCATCTCCGGCATCTGCACATCCATCAAGATCAGGTCATAGGTTTTGCGACGACACGCCTCCACGGCGAGCAGCCCGTTTGCCGCAACATCCGCGGTGTATCCGAGGTGGCCGAGCATGGCTTTGGCGAGCATGCGATTTACCGCATTGTCCTCCGCCAGCAAAATGCGCCGGGGATGCTCGATCGCGGTAGTGCGAAGTTCTCCGCCCGCAGCAGTGGTCTTGACCGCCGCCCGGCGCAACGGCACCACCTGACAAGCCCGCGCCGCCGCCTCGAGCAATTGCGCCTGGCGCAGTGGCTTGGAAAGAGCCGCGGTCAAGTGGGCTTTAGCCGTGCGCGGATCGCTCGGCTGGTAACCACCGGATGACACCAATATCACTGGCACCGGCGGGGTTATCTTTTGCTCTGCCTCCATGGCACGCACGTTGAGAGTGAAATCCAAGCCATCCATCTCCGGCATCAGCATATCCGTGATGATGAGATCGGGCCACGCATGGTCCTTCAACCAAGCCAAAGCCTTGGATCCGGAGTCGGCCTCGACCGTCAGGCAGCGCCCCAAACTGAGCTGGCTGGAAAATATCCGGCGGTTGGTCTCATTGTCATCCACGACCAGCACACTGCGATCGGCCAGTTCCTGGGGAATGCGCTTGGCATCCATCGGTTCGATGGCCTCGGCTCCCGTCGTCGTGAAATCGAAGAAGAAAACCGAACCCGCCCCGGGCTCCGAAGACACCTCGATCTGGCCGCCCATCAACCCCACCAGTCGTTGGCTGATGGCGAGACCAAGCCCGGTGCCTCCATAGACTCGGGTCGTCGAAGAATCCATCTGGCTGAATAATTTGAAAAGTCGGTCGATCTTATCTTCCGGGATGCCGATGCCCGTGTCGCGCACCCGGAAGAATAAACGATGCGCTCCATCCGGCGCGGGTTCACACCGCAACTCAACCACAACCTCACCCTTGGCGGTGAACTTGATGGCATTGCCTAGCAAGTTGGTCAGCACCTGTCGTAAGCGCACCACATCGCCCAAAATGGCCGGGGGCACGGAGGAATCAATCTCGGCCGCCAGGTCCAAATGTTTTTCCCGCGCCTTCACGCCCACGATATCCAACGTCTCGTCGATGCAGCGGCGCACATCAAAGGGGAACCGCTCGATCTCCATGTGGTTGGCCTCGATCTTGGAAAAATCGAGCACGTCGTTGATCAAGGTGAGTAACGTGTCCCCACTCGAGGTGATGGTATCGATATATTCCATCTGCTCATCGGTCAGCGGAGGGGTGTCCTTCAGTAAGCTGGCCATCCCGATGACGCCGTTCATCGGCGTGCGCAGTTCGTGGCTCATCGTGGAGAGAAAGGCCGACTTGGCCTCGGCCGCCGCCCGCGCTTCCACCAACGCTTCGTCGAGCGCCACGTTCTTGTTCAAAAGTTCAGTGTGCGCCAGACTGAGATCGGCCATACTTTGTTTCAGGGCCGTCACATCCTGTTTGATCGCGACGAAATGCGCGATCTGGCCCGACTCGTTCTTCACCGGGGTGATGCTCACCGATTCGGTGTAGAGCGTCCCGTCCTTGCGGCGGTTGATAAATTCGCCGGTCCAATTTTTCCCGGCGGTGATCGTGCGCCACATGCCGGTGTAATATTCCGTGGGTTGTTTTCCGGATTTGAGCACCCGGGGATTTTGCCCAATAGCCTCTTCGAAAGTATAGCCGGTGATCCGACAGAAGGCCGGATTGACCCACTCGATCGTGCCCAGTGTGTCGGTGATCACCACCGAATTGACGGTGGCTTCAAGAGCCGTGCTTTGCAGGCGCATCTTCTCCTCGGCGGCTTTCTGTGCAGTGATGTCGCGAATCATGCCCACCGCATGCCATCCTCCCTTGATTTCGACGGCCGACAGGGACAGGGCGACCTGTATTTCCCGACCATCCTTGTGGCAGGCCGCCAGCTCACGCGTCTTGCCAACCGCAGCGCCTTCCCCGGTGCGCAAAAAATTGGGGTGAGCCGCATGAAAGGCCGGGCGGAATCTCTCGGGGGAAAGTAATTGGTGGAGTTCCTGCCCGAGCGCTTCATCACTGCGATAGCCCAGAATCTTTTCGGCCGCCGGATTCCAGAAAGTAATCAACCCCCGGGGATCCATCATGATAATCGCATCCCGAGCCGAATTGGTGATCGTTTGCAACCGGGCTTCGCTTTCGCGCAATTGCACCTCGGAGTGATGTTTGTAGATGGCCATCTCAATGGCCGTGCGCAAGTCCTGTTCGGCAAAGGGCTTGATCAGGTAGCCGTAGGGCCCGGCCTCCTTGGCCCGCTTAAGAATCTCGAGACCGGAGAAAGCAGTGACGAAGATCACCGGCAACTCGAAACGTTCGCGAATCGCCTTGGCCGCAGTGATCCCATCCATCTTTCCGGCCAGATTGATGTCCATCAGGATGAGGTCGGGTCGCAGCTTGCCAGCGAGCTCAATCGCCTCTTCGGCCAGCGGGGTATCGGCCACCGGATCATGCCCCAATTCGGTTAATTGCAGGCAGATATCACGGGCCACGATGGCCTCATCTTCGACCACTAATATCCTGATCTTCCTGGTCGCTGAATTTTCGTCGGTCATGAGGCAGGAGGGGTTGAAGGGGGGGACGGTGTCTTGGGGAATGGGCTCATCGAAGCGTGGATTTCCTTGTGCTTAAATCGGATGGTGAATTGCGCCGGGGCCCCAATCGTCAACTCGCCCTGCAACTGCCGGGTGAGATCGGATACGAGCTGGAGCCCAAGTGAATTGGACTGGCTGATATCGAATCCAGAAGGCAGGCCCACGCCGGTATCACTGACTTGCAGTTGCACCTGATCGTCGCTCGCCTGTTCCAGCTTGACCAGCACCTGGCCCGAGTGTCCCTCCGGGAAACCATGTTTGAGGGCGTTGGTCAGCAGTTCGTTGACGATCAATCCACAGGGAATCGCCTGATCGAGATCGACCATGACTCTGTTTTGCTTCAACTCCAGTTGCACCCGATCAGGTGCCACGCTCTGGGCCCGGAACAACTGAACAGACAACTGGCGTAGATAATCCCCTAGATTCACCTGAGCAAAATCGCCCGTGCGATAAAGCGTCTCGTGCATCAGTGCCATCGAGCGAATACGATTCTGCATGTCGCTGAACGCATCTTTAACGGTAGGCTCGGCTTGTTTGGCCGCTTCCAGTCGCAGCAGACTGGTGATCACCTGCAGGTTATTCTTCACCCGGTGGTGCACCTCCTTGAGCAAGGCTTCTTTGTCCCGCATCGACCCGCGTAGTTCTGATTCCACCTTTTTTTGATCTTCGAGGATACTCAACAGAGCGCGACGCGAGGTCGCTGCTTGTTTCAGGAGCCGTTGGTTCTCGCTCGCCGTCATATTTTGTTCATCGACCAAGTTCTGTAGTTGCCCGCGCGTCACATCCAAATCGGCTAGCGACTGGGCCATCTGCTTCTCCGCCTGTTTGCGCACGGTGATGTCGATGGTCACCCCGCGCAGGCCAACTACGGCGCCACTTGGGTCCCGCACCACTTCACCCCGCGCCCACATCCAGCCCGGACCGCCATCCTTCCTCACCATTTCAAGTTCCAGTTCATAGGAGGTTCCCGTGGCGACGGCATGGTCCATCGCGCCGCTTAACTTTCCCCAACTCTCCGGCGTGAACAGCTTCTGGCTCTCGGTGAGGAGCGGGACCGGGCGCGAGGGATCAAATCCATACATCTCGTAGAGCTCACGCGACCAGACCACCTCGCCGCTCGCCAGGTCCCACTTCCAGCTGCCCATGCGGCCGAGCTGTTGCGCCTTCTCTAGATCCTTTTCTTTTAGTTCCAGCTCCACCGCCACACGCTTGGTCTCGGTGATATCCTGGAAGGTGCCGCGCAACTTCGTCGTCTTGCCATCCTCCCTCACGGCAAATCCCTGGGTTCGCACCCATCGATGCCGCCCTTTATCCGTAACAAAGGGGATCTCCAGATCATAGGATGTGCCGTGGTCGATCGCGGCTTGCACTGCGGCCTGGACGGTCGGCCAAGCCTCGGGAAGGTAGTATTGGTCCGCCTTTGAAAGCTTCTCAGGGGCATCAAGTAAATCGACTTCATGGATGCGGGCCGTTTCTTTGGAAAACGTGACCTCGGAGGTGCGTAGATCCAGTTCCCATCCACCGACCTTCGCCATTTCACTGGTGCGTTCGAGCAGATCAGTAGTTTGGGAGAGTTCTTCCTCCACTTGCCTGCGCCTAATCGACGTGCCAAACTGCCCGGCGATGTTTTCCAGGATCTCCACGGCCGGGAGGGAGAAACAACCTTTGTGCCGGTCGGCGAGCTGAACCAAACCGATAATTTCCTCACCGGCCCGAATGGGGATAAGCGCCAAAGACCCATAGCCTAGATCCTGGCAACCCGATCGGAGATGAAGCCGGGGATCCCGACCGGCCGGGAGCTTATCCAGAGAAAAGGTATCGTTGATCCAGCAGCTGCCGCCCGGGGTAAAAATCGAATTGGCCGGATCGGTCTGACCGGAAAGGACCAGACCGCAGGTGCATTCCAGACAAGCGCTGCCGTCGGGGTTCCGGCAGAGCCCGCCATCAGTCGTCTTCGCGACCAGGGAGTTTTCTTTCAGCAGAAAATCCTCAGGGAAGCCCCGCGTAGCGATATAAGGGAAGTCCTCTCCCGATCGCAAACGAATGCCCACGGCATCAAACCCCGTGCACTTCATCATGATGCGGATGCCGTCCTGGAGGGCCTGCTGCAAGTCTCCTTCATCGTTCAAGCGGTGGAGGATTTCCCGGCCCATACTTTGCAAGGTTTCCGCCTGCTTGCGTTCGGTCACATCGCGGGCGATGCCGTAAAGTCCGATGAGGGAACCGCTGGCATCACGAATAGGGTATTTACGGTTATCGACCCAGCCCTTCCGGCCATCCTTACCCTCGAAATCCTGGACTTCCTGGACTTTCGGTAGGCCGGCAAAAATCTGCTTCTCGAGGCGATAGTAGATGTCGGCCAATTCCTCGGGGAAGATATCGTAGTCGGTCTGGCCCACCAAATCGATCTCTTGTTCGGGCGGTGAACAAAGGTCGACCAAAGTTTGACTGACCCCGGTTAAAACGTGGTTGCGATCCTTGAAGTAGATGAAGTCGTCGGTGTTTTCCATCACCGCCGCAATGGGAGCGTTCAAGGCGGCATCGGTCATGGTCCGGGACAGGCTCTTGGCATCTTGAAACAGGATGTCGAGGACCACCCCGGCGGCGGTGACCTTCTTTTGAGAGTGCCCCTTCATGCAGCGAATTCGGCCGCTGGCCTGCCTCAGGCGGATATTGAAGTCGCCCTCATCGTCCTGGGTGGGCTGAGAAAATAGGGTGTCGGCAATATCCTGATCATCGGCATGTATCAGCTGGTTCAGCGTCATCTTGCCGGAAAGAAAGTCCGCCTCGCTGTAGCCCAGCAAAGCATGCACCCCGTCGCTGACGGCAGACAAGGTAGCGGTGCCATTCTGCAAATTTAGGCTAAACTTCACCTCTTGAACTGGCCTGTTTTCAGGTGTCTTCATCGTAAGCTCCCGATGGGTTGGGTAGCCGGGTTGAGGGTCAATTCGCCATTCACGCTCCCTTGCAGCTGGTTTCTCCGCAGTGCCCTGCATGTCCTCTGTATTTCGACTGTTCTTGCTAGGTTCATCGGTAGGGAATGTCCGGGCTAGTGATTTTCCTGGCTGCGATATTTTGCGGATTCGCCCAAACGAACGGCCAGTGCGTTCACCTCACGCTTGAGCTGTTGGACGCGATCCTCGCGATCCAGCATGACCTCTTGCCAGCGCCGGAGTTCGTCCAATTGCTCGGCCATTCTCTCCTCAGTCTTTTTGCGCTCGGTGATGTCCTCAACTGTTCCATCATAGAAAAGGACTTGGCCGGTTGCATCCTTCGTGACCCGGCAGTTTTCATTGACTTGCACGATACTTCCGTCCCGCGCTAACCACTCAGACTCTTGGCTCCTGATTTCGTTTCTCCGATCAAGGCGCTCTTTGAAAAGCGCGCGCGCTTTGCTGGCGGCAAAACCTTCTTCCTCCAAATTACGACTGCAAAGTTCTTCCACAGAGGAATAGCCGAGCATCTTCACCAATGCAGAATTGGCCATCAGGATGCGCCCATCCGGTGTGGTGCGATAGAAGCCTACCACCGAATTCTGATAAAGCATGCGAAAGCGCTCCTCGCTCTCCCGTTGCTTTTCATCTGAGCGCTTTCGCTCGCCAATGTCCGTGAGGGTGGTCACGACCCAACGACTATCCTGATCCGGTCCGGGAAACAGCGTGCTGGTCAGTTCGGCCCACTGCACGTGGCCATCGGGGTGGATGTAGCGTTTCTCCACCGTGTATTTGTCGACTTCGCCGTTGAGAAATTCCTGTGACGCCTCTCTTTGCCGGTGATAATCATCGGGGTGGGACGCATGCTCAAAAACCTCAGCATTATAGGATTCCGCAATCGGCACCCCCGTGATCCGGGCATGCTCGGCATTGACCAGATCGACCGTGCCATCGGACCCATAGGAGAGCGATATCCCCACGGGGACATGATCAAAGACGGCCCTAAACCGGGCTTCCTGCAAGGCCAGTTCGATTTCGTGGGTCTTTTGCCCCGTATTATCGTGGATATAGCCATGCCAGAGCACCGACCCGTCGGTTTCACTCTGCGGCGTTGCCGTGCCTGCTATCCAACGCACGGTTCCATCGGAATCCTTTACGCGAAATTCAACCACCCAAGGGGTAAGGTCCCGGGCTGACCGCTCGATACTGGCACGTAATGCCTCTAAGTCTTCAGGATGAATACGCTCGAAAAGCTTGGAGGCATCCTCTTGCACATCCGATGGCCGCACTGCGAAGATTCGCTCGATGCCGTCGCTGGTGTAGGGCAAGCTGGAGGTCCCATCGGGTGACAAGCGAAATTGATAGACCATCCCCGGCACCCCGTTGGCAATCTTGCTCAGATGCTGGGAGGCCTCGATGCGGGCCTGCTCTGCCAGCCGGGTTTCCGTGAGGTCGGTGGCAATGCTCAATGTAGCCGGACGGCCCTCCCAATCAATGCGCACCGAGTTTATCTGGAGGCACAACTTCCGGCCTGAAGGCACGACAATCATATACTCCACCCGGTTCTGCTTCAACTCGCCGCTGAGGAGTTTCTGCTGAAACCCGAGAGCCACGGCATGGTCCGCCGGCATCAAAAAATCCAGGATGGAGCTACCCAGCATTTCCCCGGCGGTGCGCTCGCTCATCTGAGCAATAGTTGGGTTCACAAATTTGAAGATTCCATCCTGCACCACAAAAATGCCTTCGCTCGTGTGTTCCACCAGCAGCCGATATTTCTCCTCGCTTTCATGCAGTGCCCTGGCATGCCGTTCCAAAATGTTTTGGTTGCGTCGCAGCCAAATAAAAAGCGCGATCAGCAAGAACAGACCGGTCGCAATCGGCCCGTAATACGGCCGCAGGTCATACAAACGGATCGAGCGTGGCTCGATCGGTCCAATCCATTGGGAATAAATACGATCGTAGCTACCCTGGCGCATCACGATCGCGAGTGCCTCATTGATGAGCGCTAAATTTTCGTTGTCACCTTGATGCACCGCAAAAGAAAAGGAGGCGGTGATATCCTCGACAAAATTTTGTTCTAATTGGGACGGAACGGCACCTTCGAGTTCCGGAGTGCGTCGTCTCAGAGCAAAATCACATTCACCATTTTCCACCGCCTGCAGCAGGGCAGGCCAAGTCTTAAAGCTGCGCACCTGGGCACCCCAACCCTGGTGTGACGTCGCCATATAATCAGTCTGGGTCCCCCTGAGTGTTCCCAAAATTTTGCCAACGAACTGTCCAGAATGAGTGATCGGTGGCTCTTCCACCCGGGTGTAAGCGACCAAGTGAACAGAAGTATGGGAAATTGAGAAATCAAACCTCGAGACATGGGCACCATGTCTCGATTCAAATGCCAGCGCATCGAGCCTCCCAGCCAGAAAATCCTTTCGAATTCCGTTCCAAGACCTGGAGGTAATTTCGAACTTCACGCCCCCCGCCAGCTCCATTTCGTGCAGCAGATCTTTCACATATCCCGAGGGAGCACCGGTAGAATCGACGAATGAAAGTGGAGGTGAATTATGGGGAACCCCGATCCGGATAACGCGGGTTTCCTCCGCTGCGGCAGAACCACAAATCAGGACCATCGCCAGAGAGCCACAGAACCACCGGCAAATTTGTTGCCAGCCTGGCGTGCGGCGCACGAAACCCTCCCGCAATTTCAGCGCCGAACAAAACCAAAAAAAAGCTGGTTGGATGTGGGGCATAGGGCTAGGTCAGCAACTCACATGTGGTCACTAACTTGCATTTGGACTAATCATGGATAGGTGAAAACACAACCTATTCTATGCGCATATTTCCCATAAGCTCAGACCTTCAAAAGCGAAATATAAACAGCACGGGAGTCTAACTACTGTCGCTATTTTCGATCTCGGGATAGCCTGCACCCAAGTCAGAATTTCTTTCAGAAAAACTCCCAGGAGCGGCTGGCTAATACTGAACCGTCACAAAGCCCCGCAAGACACCGGGGGAAAACCGGATCCCGTCAACATGGCGCCGCAATGCCCCCTGTAGACTTACCATGCGTGAAGCCAGGGAAGCGTCGGTAGCCGAGTTGTCAGATGGCGAGTTGGCAATGTCGCTGCGGACCCAGTTGGGCGCGGTATTTATGTGCCGTTCGGTGGGTGGCGGGGAAAGCGGGACTCCCCCACAAACGACGGGATTGCAGACATCTGATTCGTGCACCTGCCGGAGGGGCATCTCGGGGATGCGATCATCTGATTGTATGGGGGAACAGCAGCCGATACGACATGGGGCATCATAACTTTGGTCTGCGCACACCTATGAGCATGGCCCTGGCAAAGGATCGCAGATAAACGAGGACCATGCTCGGAAATCTGGCCCACCGGGAGAAAGACAGCTTTACGAATCAGGCATGCGATTATGTGACAGGAGATCAAGCCGTGATCACCTACTGTATTTATGGGCCAGACCGGGACACGGAGCGTTTAAGCGATGACGCCAGCCCCCCCCCAGTATTCGACCTCCATGCCGTGTCGTCGACAAAGATTGCATTTATCGAGAACTAAGGAGGGCGCTCCCCCACCATCCTATTTAGCCAGCCGCGCCTGTGTAGCGCGCGAAGACCATTTTACCGCCCGCGGTTGGCAGCACGCTGACGACTTCGGCGCGCACTTGCTGGCCAAGGTGTCCGCGACCGCCTTCCACCACAATCATTGATCCGTCCCCCAAATAGCCGACGGCCTGTCCGGGTTCTTTGCCCGGCTTGGTCAGCTCAATCGTCAAGGATTCGCCGAGCATCAACTCTGGGCGCAGCGAACGCGCCAATTGATTGAGATCCAACCATGGCACCCCGTGAAACTCGGCCATCTTGGAGAGATTGTAATCCGTGGTCAGCAGCTTGGCCTTCATCGATTGCGCGAGAAAAACCAACTTCGCATCGAGATCTTCTCGTTTGGTCACTTCACTTTCCGGAGTGCGTAAATCGAGATTTTTGATTCGGCGTAATTCATTCAGCACTTCCAATCCTCGACGCCCTCTGGACTGCTTTTGCGGATCATTCGAATTGGCCACCGCATTAAGCTCACGGAGCACAAAACTCGGAATCACCAACGCCGCACCCAAGAACCCCGCTTCGCAGACCTTGGAGATCCGCCCATCGATGAGCACACTGGTATCGACCACCACGAGCGGCACGTCCACTTCGTGGGGCACGAAACGCACGTAGGGGATCACCAGATTAAAATCATCGCGCCCTCGCAGAGCGATCACCGTGCAGAGATAGGTCACGATGATAAACAGACTGAGGCGAACAATGAAGATGATCTGCGGGTCGCCGTGTTCTAACATTGGAGACGTATTGATCAGATACGAAATCAGCACCCCAATCGACAGTCCAAAAGTAATCGCCGAAAGCCCGCGCAGAGAAAATCCCTTCAACAGCACATCCACCAAGAGCACCAAGGCACCGATCAAGGCACCGATCAACGCGGCCAGACTTCGATAATCATCCCACTCCCGCACCGTGTAGCACACCAACCAACCGCTGGCTGTGCACAGCGCGATAAAGACAAAACGGATGGCGGTGAGTGTTTTATTCATACCGGGGCGTTTAGTTTAGATAGAAATAAAGCAGCACCGGCCCAACAATAAAAACAAAGGTCACCGCATAAAGAAACCGGACCGTCCGACGGGCTTTGATCTTTTCAGATGCGTCTTCATTCATATCAGTAAGTGCGAACTGAACCCCTATTTTCATGACAAAGCAATACTGGCTGGTTAAATCCGAACCCGAAGCCTACTCGTGGGCCGATCTCGTAAAAGAGAAAGAAACCGATTGGACGGGCGTGCGAAACTATCAAGCGCGCATCCATCTCAACGCCATGCGCAAGGGCGATCGCGTCTTCTTCTACGAAAGCGTAAGCACCAAGGCCGTCGTCGGTATCACCGAAGTCACCGAAACCGCGACCGAGGATAAAACCGCCGACAAGCCGGGCTGGGTCTCCGTAAAACTCAAAGCTGTGAAAGCCCTGGCCCAACCCGTCACCTTGGCGCGCGTGAAAGAGGAAAAGTCGCTTGCCGACATCGCGCTCATTCGACAAAGCCGCCTCTCCGTCATGCCTTTAAGCAAAGACGAGTTCACGCAAATCGTGAATCTGGGCAAGAAGGGCAAGTGAACCGAGGTCAGGAGCCAATCTCCGGGGTAGGAGCGGCTTTATGCCGCGATTCCGATCACCCTGGCCGAGCCGATTCCGATAATCCTCGCCTGCAGCGATTCCGAAACCGATCGCGGCTACATTCAAGCCGCTCAACCAAACGTAGGCGGCGAGCTTGCTCGCGCTGAGGAGGCATCATACGCGAGCAAGCGCGCCGCCTCCAAGTAACTCTTCCGCTAAAACCTACCGGAATCACTTCGCATATTTCGCCAGGGTCTCTTGGGCGATGCCTGCAATGCGCTCGCGCAGTTCCGGCGGTTCGAGAGCTTCCGCCGCCGGACCAAAGGTGAAAAGCCACCACGCGAGCCATTCGAGTGAAAAGGTGTAGAGCGAAAACTCTCTACCGCCGTCCCTCTCGTTTTCCTCGATCAAGGTCGCGTAACTTTCCATGCGCGCCTTGCCCTGCATCGAATCGGCGATCCAGAGACGCGCCCGAATCCTTTCCTCCCCTTCCGATTCTTGTTCCAGATGCTCCCGCAACGAGAAATCGGGCCGGTGCTCAAATCGCTCCGAGGCGACCGATAAATCGCGAATCCGATCAATTCGGAATTGGCGGAAATCCTTTCGCAATCGACACCACGCGATCAGATACCAAGCGCCTCCGGAATACACCACGCCGAGTGGTTCGACCTCGCGCATGGTCTCCTCGCGCTCGCGTCCGGCATAACGCAATTCGAGCACGCGCCGATTCACGACACTCTTTTGCACGGCCAGCAGCCAAGGCTGTTGCCCGGAATCGGGCACGGCCCCAAACGCCTTGCCATAAACGACTGTCTGCCGCGCGAGCCGCTCCACGTGATCCTGTCGATCTGTCGGCAACACTGCGCGAAGTTTATCCAAGCCCGCGGCCATCGGTGCGCCCAATGACGCATCCGTGAAATGTTTCACCATCTCTCCTCCTACAAAGAGCGCCGAAGCTTCGTCGGCGGTGAGCATGACTGGAGGCAGATGATAGCCCTTCACCAAACTGTAGCCCACCCCCGCCTCGCCCGAGATCGGCACCCCACCTTCACTCAACGCCGACATGTCGCGATACACCGTGCGCACGCTAATCTCGAAATGCTCGGCCAGCTCATCCGCTTTCACCAAGCGCCGCCCCTGCATAAACATCACCATCGCCACGAGCCGGTCCGTTCGATTCATCCCGCGGAGAATGAGCCGATTCTGCCCGACGCCAAACCGTTTCTGCGTAGCGAGTTAATTTGTCATGCCGTGGGGTGTAGCGAAGCGGCCATCCGCGCATGACTTAACGGACACCCCCACCTAGTCGTGGATTGCCGTGGCCTCCGAGCAGGGCCCGCAATGACAAGACCATCGGACACCCATCACCATTTGGGGCCAAATCAGCGGGATTATCAGCCCTCGCACCTAGTAATCCACCGCTCGCATCGCATAACTTTCTATTCTTAACGTCCGCCAAACGCATTTCCTCGTGGAGTGCTGCGCATATCTTGCCAATTGATTCCTGTTGAAATGGTCAGTCCCAACCCAGACTCAAGCAACCCAGCCTCAGATAAGAGTGCTGACTCCACCACAACATCGACGCTTCCGGACGCAATTATCCGCCTCGCGGGCAATTCCCAGGACGGTATTCAGACCATCGGCGGCTTTCTCGCTAAACTGGCCGGCAGAAGTGATCAGGAAGTCATCACCTATATGACCATCCCGTCCACCATCTCCGGTGGGCCTTCGATCTTCCAAGTGCGCATGGGAACGGGCGAGGTCCTCTCGGTGGGCGATCAGACCGACTTCCTCATCGCGTTCTACCAACACAGCTATGATGAGCACATCAGTTCTCTTCGCGAAGGCGGCGTGCTGATCTACGATAGTGACCACGTGGAGCCTGATACTTCCGATCGACGTTTCCTCTATGTGCCCGTGGCGATCACGAGCAACACGATCGAGGTCATGGGCGGGTCGGCGAAGAATAAGGGCAAAAACATGTTTGTCCTCGGGTTGATCTCACGCGTGTTCAGCCTCGACGTGTTGAAGCTCCAAACGCTCGTGCGCGAGCGTTTCGCAGGTAAAGGCGAAGATGTCGCCCGGAACGCCCTGCTCGCGCTCGATGCCGGTTACGCCACGCCGGTCGAAAACCTTCTCGGCCACAGCTACAGTTTCGGCCAATCCGAACGCACCAGCGATAAACCGCAGGTCACCATGGATGGAAACACCGCCCTCACCTACGGCCTCCTCGCCGCCGGGGTGCGCTATGGCGCGGGTTACCCGATCACTCCCTGGACGACGATCATGGAAATGCTGCGCAGCGAACTGCCCAAATACGGTGGCACCTTTGTGCAGGCCGAAGATGAGCTCGCCGCTGTTTCCCTCGCCCTCGGTTTCGCTTATTCCGGACACCTCGCGGTCACCGGTAGCTCCGGCCCCGGACTTTCTCTCAAATCGGAAGCACTTGGTTGGGCCGTGATGGCGGAAATTCCACTGATCGTGATCAACGTGCAACGCGGTGGCCCTTCCACTGGCCTGCCCACCAACATTGAGCAAAGTGATCTCATGCAAGCGATCTACGGCAGCCACGGTGATGCCCCTCGCATCATCATCGCCCCACGCGATGTCGAAGACTGTTTTTACACCGCCCTTGAAGCCGCTCGTGTCGCCAAGGAATGCAGCGTGCCCGTCATCATTCTCACCGATCAATCCCTCGCGACCCGGATCGAAGCATTCGATGAGCCCGATCTGGCCGCACACGTCAAAGATCCCGCGCCGGATCTCTCCAATCGTCCGGAAGACTACAAACCCTACCCCCTCGATAAAATCACTCGCCACGCCGCTCCGGGTTCAGTGATCGATTCCGGAACCTACCCCACGGTGACCGGACTTGAGCACGATGAAATGGGTCACCCGACCGCCAATCCTGCGTTGCATATGCAAATGACCGCGCGGCGGCGCGACAAAATCAAGGCCTTCGGAGAGTCGTTAAAACGCCCCCCCGTCCACGGCGATGAGGAAGGCGATATTCTGCTCATCAGCTGGGGGTCACCCTACGGCCCGACCAAGGAAGCCGTGAATCGTATGCGCAAAGCAGGCCAATCCTGCGGCCATCTTCATCTGCGACATCTGCATCCCTTGCCACCCGTGCTCGAACGCGTCTTTGCCCGCTACCGGCAGATCTTCGTGATCGAAATCAACGATCAGGGACTCTACGGCTTCGGCCAACTCGCGACCCTACTCCGAGCCCGCTACGCCAACCCTGCGATCCGCAGCATCACCAAAACCGATGGTCTCGGATTCAAAACCCAAGAAATCACCGAAGGCGTGAAACGCCTCTGCGGTGATGCCTCCGCCACCGTCTCGGCTTATCCTTCCAACTGAATAGTCCTCCGGTCTTTCTCCTTCTATTTAGCTTAATCTTTCTTCTCCGAAACCAATCCGAGATAACGATAACGAGAAAGATTAAAGAGAACGATTCCTCCATCTTCCCTCTAATACTCCTAATCCCATGAGTTCCACTACTGTTTCTCCCCCGCAACCCGATAGCGAACGCGCCCCGCTCACGAAAAAAGCCCTCACCGCCGATCACCCTACCTGGTGTCCCGGTTGCGGCGATTTCGCCGTGCTCTCCTCGTTCTACCGCGTGCTCGAAAAACTCCAGCTCCCTCACGAAAACATCGTGACGATGGCCGGTATTGGCTGCAGCTCGCGCTTCCCCTATTTCGTCAACACCCACGGCGGCCACTACATCCACGGTCGTTCTCTTCCCTTCTCAGCCGGCATCTCACTCTCTCGCCCCGATCTGCACGTATTCGTATTTGGTGGGGATGGCGATGGTTTCTCCATCGGCGGAAATCACCTTGTGCACACCGCGCGAAAGAACGTGAATCTCACTTACGTGATCATGGACAACTTCGTCTATGGCCTCACCAAAAAACAGACCTCGCCGACCTCACCCATTGGTTTCAAATCGAAGACCGATCCCACCGGGGCGATGGATCAACCGATCAACCCAATGCGCACCCTCCTCAACACCGGCGCGACCTTTATTGCCCGCAGTCATGCGACTCAGGTGAAGCACATGATGGAAATGATGGAACGCGCCGCGCGCCACGACGGATTCTCCGTCGTCGAGATTCTTTCCGAATGCGTGGAGTTTTTCCCCGGTTGCTTTGACGAGGCCAATCCACGCAAAGGTGGCGCCTTCACTCCCATCGAGCTCAAGCAAAACGACGGCACCCCGGAAGACGAAGAGCGTCACGATCCCACCGACGAACTTGCCGCCGCCAAGCTCGCGCTCGAACCTTGGCCTGGCCGTTTCGGAGTCTATTTGGAGAAGAGCCGTCCCACCAAGAACGAGCTCGAAGCCAATCTGGTCATGAAAGCTCGCGAGCGCACCAAAGGTGCCAGCGATCTCGATCTCCTCTCAGCCAGTTTCGCCAAGCTGCGGTAAAATTAGAGGCGGGATCTCCGACTTGTCCGCCATAGCCTTGGCGACGGAGGAACCCCGCCTTTTTCCGTTTCGAAAGCTTAAATTTTGACGGTAGGCCGCCCGCTTGCGCGCGCCACGCCTGCGTGAGCAAGCTCACGGCCAATGCGATCCATCATCGGCCAGGGGGAAGGCGGGATACGGCGATCCCGCCCAACAGCGGCGATTATATCAGATGCCGCCTTTTTTCACATCGAGGGAAAAGCGACCGGGCCCGGCGAAGAAAAGTGCCACGGCTACTGCGAGATAGATAAACGCAAGTTC
Organism: Cephaloticoccus sp.; assembly: GCA_034669935.1. Classification (GTDB taxonomy): domain Bacteria; phylum Verrucomicrobiota; class Verrucomicrobiia; order Opitutales; family Opitutaceae; genus Cephaloticoccus. Next base: position 107,136 of record JAXMOJ010000007.1, on the reverse strand, counting down.
ACCACTACCCGGATTCGACAGCTTGGCTCCATGGGCCACGAAGAACGCGACCCCCATACCGATCGCGAGAATTAAAGCCGCCAATCGGGTATACCAACCGACCACAATCATCGCAGCGCAAACCACCTCGGCAAAAATTATTAAAATCAGAGCCGGAGTCCGTCCAATCCCAATAGCGTCAGGAAATTTTTCCATCAGGGACGAAAAATTCATCACCTTACCGTAACCGTGATTCAGCAACATGGTGAGACCGACCCAAATGCGAAGAAGCAACAGACCGAAATCAGTGCTGCGCGGGATGAATTTTAATTGGAGAAATTTCATAAGAGGAGTATTGGCCAGAGATTCTACTTGTGTAGACGGAGTTGTCTAGAGCGGACCACGAGCAAATACGCCACCGGTTAAAAGCAAACTTGCGAGCCGCAGCGCCTTCTTCAGTCTCCGAACGCTTCATATGAGCGCGATCGAAATCATCATCTTCCTTCTGCTGCTTTTCATGACCATTCCGGATTATTGTCGATGGTTGGGCAGACCGGCGATGCGATACCCGTTATTCGTGCTTTGTGGGGTGGCGCTAAGTCCCTTTGCCCAATCGAGTGCGGCGAGCATGTTGGCAGAGGCGGGCAAAGTCGGCTTTCTTTTACTCCTCTTCGAAGTAGGACTCGAAATCGATCTGCCACCCTTGCGCAAGTTTCTCGTCCCATTGCGACGTTCCTTGTCGTGGATCGCGCTCCAGTATCCAATAATTTTTCTACTGGGTCGGATCGCGGGACTGGATTGGCTCGATTGTTTCATCGCTTCAGCCGCCTTCACCAGCTGTTCCGTGGGTATGGCGCATCCTGCTTGGCGGCAATATCGCGGCATCGAGAAAACTGAGAAGAACCAACTCTTACTCATGATGGTGCTGCTCGAAATCACCGCCATTGTGCTGCTATCCGTAGAAACCGCACTCTACAAGCAAGGCGTGTCGTGGCTGGTTCTGGTCAAGTTTGCGGGGATCGCCATCACCGTGTTGATCATCAGCCAACTCTCCACCCGGCTGCGTTCACTCTTTGAACACATTCTGGAACGCACCACCCGTTGGCGCATTCATCTCGTCGTGTTACTGATCCTCGTCGTTTGTGCGGTGGGTAACCGACTGGGGCTTTCCGCGATCAAAACCGCGTTTTTCCTTGGTCTCTTCATGAGCCGAATCCAACACCGTAATCAGAAGCTCGAAGATTACATCGCACCAATCAGCCGACGCTTTCTCATTCCGATTTTCTTCGTTTCCCTCGGAATGCAGGTTCCACTGTCGGCCATAGTCTCACATACGGGTTTGATGGCTCTATTGGCCGCCGTGGTCATATTGGGGTGGCGCTTGGTGATTCAGCGACGTCTCGTGCCCACAGGAGGCAATGATGATAGCCTGCTCTTGCTTTGTCCCAACCTCACCGTGGCCGCTCTGGCGGCTAATGTTTTGCTGACGGAAGGGAATGCTCCCCATGCCGCGATCTGGATTATTCTCACCGGACTGCTGATTACGATTCCGGCGATCTTCATGTTGCCCAAGGCCAAGCGTAAGAAACGCTAGCTCCGCCTACGTTTTCCGGTTCGACTCGACGAAACCTCCGGCCAACATCCCTGCATGTCATCCCGGATACCTCGCGGCCGCTTCGTCGCCGTGCTCGGCAGTATTCTTGTTTTGGTGATCATCAGATCTGCCATCGGAGCCCATTACCCCCATGATTGGATGCTGGAAAATGCCTTGATGCTCGTGGTGAGTATCGTGCTCGTTTCGACCTACCGGAGTCTGCCCCTCTCGCGTCTCAGTTATGGACTGATCTTTATCTTCCTGTGCTTGCATGAAACGGGGGCCCATTGGACCTACGCCGAGGTGCCCTACAATGAATGGTCACAAGCGATTTTCGGTGTGAGCTTAAACGAAGTCTTGGGGTGGGAACGCAACCACTTCGATCGGTTGGTTCATTTTCTCTACGGCTTACTCATCGCCTATCCGATTCGCGAACTGTTTCTTCGAGTGGCCGATGTGCGGGGATTTTGGGGCTACTTCCTCCCGCTCGATCTCGTGATGAGCAGCTCGATGATTTTCGAACTATTCGAATGGACCGCCGCCGAACTATTCGGCGGCGATCTCGGTATCGCCTACCTCGGTTCGCAGGGAGACGTCTGGGATGCGCATAAAGATATGGCGCTGGCCAGTCTGGGAGCGGTCATCGCCATGGGCATTATCGCGCTAATCAACTCACGCTATAAACGCGACTTCGCCCGTGAGTTCCGAGACAGTCTGAAAGTGAAACACCCCCAACCACTCGGTGAAGAGGAGCTCGATCGCATGCGACGATCCTCCAAGTAACCTGACTCCATTTACCACCATGCCTCCTCCTCCTCCCCCCGAGATCAAGCCGTTTCAGGCCATCATCCTGATCCTTTCGATCATCACGATCAGCGCGCTCGCGGCGGAGCTCATCTTTGACATCCCCCCCGAAGCCCAGCTCGTGATCAGATGGGCCGATACCTGTATCTGCATGCTTTTTCTGCTCGATTTCTGCCTTCAGTTCAAGCGGGCCGAATCGAAGCTGCAGTATATGAAATGGGGCTGGATTGATCTGCTGGCGAGTATCCCCGAAATCGAGGCCTTGCGCTGGGGTCGCCTTTTTCGGGTTTTCCGGATTCTCCGTATTTTCCTCCTGGCCAAATCGCTTCGAAATTTCATCTCCAGCCTTTTCAAAAATCGCACTGAAGGAGGAGTCGCCTCGGTCTTTCTGATCACCTTCCTGGTCATCATATTTTCCTCCGTGGCCATCCTCTTCGCCGAACGAACCCCTGAAGCTATTATCACCACGGCCGGAGATGCCGTCTGGTGGAGCATCACCACGATCACGACCGTGGGCTACGGAGATAAATTTCCCGTGACTCATGAAGGTCGGATTATCGCCGGCCTCCTCATGATTACCGGCGTGGGTCTGTTCGGCACCCTGAGTGGTGTGATTGCCAGTTTCTTTCTCGGCCATCACCGCGATCAACAGAAGAAAGACGATCAGCTCATGCAGCAGTTCACCGAGCTAAAAAATGAGATCGCCATGCTCCGTGAAGAATCATCCAAGGATCAGCCCCCTTCCTGACATAACGCTGTCACTCACCGCTCGTATTCTCACCGAGTCATGAAATCAAAACCAGCACGCTGCCCTTGGGCCAAAGCCGATCACGACATCGCTTACCACGATACCGAATGGGGCGTGCCGCTCCATGATGATCGCGCCCTCTTTGAACTCCTGATTCTCGAAGGTGCTCAAGCAGGTTTAAGCTGGACCACGATTCTCAACAAACGTGAAAACTACCGTCGCGCCTTCGATAATTTCAACGCGAAGAAGGTCGCTCAGTATGGGGACAAGAAAGTCGCCTCCCTGCTCGCTGATGCCGGGATCGTGCGTAATCGACTCAAGATCGCGTCAACCATCGGCAACGCCAAAGCCTTCCTCGCCGTGCAAAAAGAATTCGGCAGTTTTGACGCCTATCTGTGGTCATTCGTCGACGGTAAACCGATTAAAAACTCTTTCCGCAAAATGGAGGACGTCCCGGTAAAAACCGCCGAAAGCGACGCGCTCAGTAAGGACCTCCTCAAGCGTGGCTTCAAATTCGTAGGCTCCACCATCATGTATGCGTTCATGCAGGCCACCGGCATGGTCAACGATCATCTCGTCACCTGCCCCCGCCATAAAGTCTGCGCTAAGTTTTAGCGCGGAGCATCACATGCCTCTTCCACGCTGCACTCTCAATACGGCTAAAGATAAACCGCTAATGAGCGCTTCTTCCCACTGATCCATCCGCCTTGATTGTTAGCGGACGACAAAAGCAGGGCGCCTTTGCCCCGTCTTCGGAATATCCTCAGACTTTCCAAGGCGGGTCAGAGACCGAGCCTCTTCTACGATTAATTTTTCCTGCTCCCTCCAACCAAGGCCTCATTCTCAGATCGAACTCGTCACGGTCGTCGCGAAACTCATTCCCTGTCGTCGCCAAGCCGATGTCGGGCAGGCCTAGCCAGACGTCCTTCTCCATTCCGTGTTTTCCGATGACTTCCGTTGGCAGATCGCTCGTCTCATCCTAACACGGCCGTTAATACCGTGCGTGTTTGAGGATGAACTCCACGACCGGGGTCGGATCTTCCAGGCTATGCGGGAAGTGGCCGCCACCCGGTTTGATGATGACTTCGATTGTGCCACCACCTTCACGATAGCGTTGCTCGAGTATGCTTAAATTCTCTTCCAGTTTCACCGATTTGTCCGCATCTCCACTGACACCGATGATCGGAATACCCGCCTTAAGCACCGGCTCGATTCGCTGCAATGGACTCACCGGAGCGGTTTCCAATTCTTCCAGTGTCAGACCGTAACTCGTCGCCACATCCGCCCAACGCGATTTCCGGTATCCCGGCCAGCTCTTCAAATCGAGCGCCGGAGCATCAAGATAGAGCACCGCAACACGTTCGGGATAATCCGCCGCAAAATTAAACGCATACAGTCCACCGCGACTGAAGCCTTCCATTACCATCTTGGGCGCGAGTTTAAACTCGCTCGTCAATCGCTGGTAGTAGCGATCAAAGATCATCATCGCATTCGGTGATCCGTATTGATCGCTCGCGTTGATGTAGGCCAAGTGCCAGCCCTTTTCGAGCAATGCCAAGGAAACCTGCGGTCCGTGCCGATCACCAAACCATTCGGCGCGCCATACCCACGGATTACCCGGAGCCGTATCATGCGGCACAATCAATGTCGCCGGTTGACCAGCCACGATGAAATCGAGGCGTTCATAACCATGCCATTCAGATTGGGTCATGCCGGGACCATGATTGGCCGTGGATCGGGCGGGCAGTTTCGTCGTCATAAAGAGTGCTAGGCATAGTCCGGTGAGGACACTGATCGGGAAGTGGCGAAATCGAGTCATCATTAATCAGGGATACATCGGCACGCCCGGATCCTTGGGCGGCGTTGGCACTTGATCAAGCCATCCATCAGCCGGTGCGGGTGGCGATGGTGGGGCCGGTGGTAGCTGAGCCGGCTTCGACCAGGTGGCTTCAATCACGTCGCCCTTCTTAACCGTAAACATAAAATCATCCCCGTCGCGTGACACACCGGTGCGATCCCATTGCGGAGCGCGCCCTTCGAAATTATCGCGAATGCGTAATTTACCCGATGCTCCGGCGATCACGCGCAACCATGTGGTCGCGTTGTTTTCGCGCCGGGCCGAAACTTGGTGTCCTCCTTCGGCCACGAGATTGTTAAACGACGCTTCGTGCCAGCGCCACGGCATCGCGGGGAAGATGCGCAAAGGGCCCCATTCTCCGGAACCCGGATGCGCTGCCCAACTTTGCAGCAGCATTTCGTGCACCGCCGAACAGGCCAGAAAGTTTCCTTCCAATGTAAAAGGACGATACTCCAGTGAGGTGAAGCCTGTCTTGGTCTGATCACCATTGAGGTGAAAACCATTCCGCGAGATACACGCATGCAGATAAGCCTTCAGATACCAGAGCGCCGATTCGGGTTCGCCAATGCGCGCCCGCAACGCCGACATCCACGTGTAACTATAGCCCACCCACTCAAGCACACCTAAACGGTCAAGATCATGCACGGAGGCGTAAATGATTTCCCGCTCGGCTTCCGTGCCCTCGATATTGAGCAGGTTAAACGGGTAGATCGACATGATCGTAGCGAAGTGCCGGTGACTAAAACTGAGATCCTCATCCGAACTGATCTTCAGCCTACCTACTTCATTCACATGCAACGGCCCCAACCCTTCCGCGAGTGACGTCCAGTCTTTCGCGGCCGCGCTCTCTCCGATCAAAGCCGCCATCTCAGCATTGCCGAGAAACAGTATTCGCATACAGGAAATATCGTAGTTCGAATTCGGCGTCACCCACGCCCGTAGATCCGCATTCCACGCTTCCGGCGAAGCAGAAGTGGGCAAAACGAGAACCCCGTTTTCATCCGGTTCGAGTAACCCTCGTAGCGCTTCTCCGATTTCAGCACACCACGGATAGGCGACCACGCGCAGGAACTGCTCATCACAGGTATGTCGCCAATGCAAATAGTAGAGATGTCCGACCCATGCCCCGTGCACCGGCGACATACTGTATTGCGCCCAACCGCCAAGAAAGTTTCCCGCCAACGACATAATCGTCGGCACCACCGCGCCGGATGTTTCGTAAAACTCTTTCGCAAATTTTCGAAACACCGGAAGTAGGTCATCCATGAAATCAAGAAACGAAAGACCTTCATCCATGCGGCCCGAAGCTTGATATCCCATGTAGGTCATCTGGGTATTGAGATCGTGATGGTAATCACCTTTCCACGGTGGCAGCTCCCCTTCATCGGCGGTCCACACTCCCTGCAATGGTATCGGTGGCGCTCCGCGGCGTGACGACGAACCATAGAAATACTGCACTAAGCGATAGTGCAGCATCACCTGTTCATCCGGAACGTGGACTGAAGACACGCTCCAAAAATCGAGCCACCACGCGACATGTCTTTCATGTAAAGAATGATACCCGGCCTCCAGTGCTGCATTCACACGCTGCTTCGCCACACCCACGACATCATCACCATCAGCTGCCGCATAAGTCACCGTCGTTGCGACTAGAGTAACGCCATCGACACGCCGACTTTCCACCAAGACACAATACTTCGCACCTTCCGCCGCGAGCTGCACAAACCATTGTGCGGAACCTTCGCTCCCCTTCTCCGGTTCTGGATAGCCAAGTTTCTGAACCGATTCCGGCGGAAGCAATCGCAGCGACTGCGGAACTGAGCCTGGAATACGGAGCATGGCCACCGGTTCGGTCGCAGAGAAAAAAGCATTCACAGCTGCTCCCGTCCCCACGTTCACGCTTGCGGTAGCCGCATCCAAATCGAGTTCGAATTCAGATGCCGATTGCCCGGGCGCGAGCTCGATCTCCAATCGCCCCGCCGGTATCTTGGTGGGGTGCGCGTCAGCGCCTCCGGCACCAGCGATCTTACGAATACTATCGTTGTCCCTCGCCGCGACCAGTTGCCCCAGCTGAGCGTAAGTAAACCCCGCCAAAGGATTTCCTTTCGCCGGGCGCTCGTCCCAAAGGTCACCGCGGTCGAGTGAAAAACGGAGGGTGTTCGCTTCTCCCCACAATAAGGCACCTTGCAGCCCATTCCCCAAAGGAATGGCTTCGTCCCACCGGTTGATCGGAGCTGTCAGATTCAGGTTCATTGCCATTGGATATATTTGCCGTCCATCCGGACAGCCTTTGTTCACACCACCTCTTCTGGATTCACAAATGATAGAAAAGCGGCGACAGCTTGTCAGCCGACATTCAAACGGGAAGGTTTTAATCACTTACAAGGGGATTGGCGTTGAGCCATCTGGAGTGGCACTCAACCCTCCCACTGCTTAACTAGATCGTAGCCCCCCCCATTTCTCGAATACCCTACGCGATTCTTCATGAAAGTGCTGACCTCAAATCAAGAACCGGGGCTCCAGCTCTGGAATGAAATCGCTGGCTATGCCCTAAAGCAAATCGAGAACTGGCAGCACGATCGTGACCAAATTACCGCCCTCCCCGATTGGTTGGCGGCCCAAGCCAAACTACGGCAAACCGTGCTTGATGGATTCCCCTCATGGTTTTTTGACCGCAGCAAACCTCTAAATGTCAAAGTGGTTTCCCGTCACGATTTCGATAGTTTCAGCATCGAAAACGTCCTGTTCGAGGCCTTCCCCGGTTGGGATGTGAATGCGACCGTTTATCTGCCAGTGGGTCACGGGCCTCACCCCGCAGTGGTTTGCCCCACCGGATCAAGTAGTAAGAAATTCTTAAATTATCAGCGAGCAGGGCAAGTCTTCGCCCGCAACGGCTACATCGCAGTGTCTTTCGACCCACCCGGCTTTCAGGGTGAAAAACAAGAGCTCAATTCTGTATTCGATACAGGTTTCACCAGCACCCTAGTGGGCATTTGGAGCAATACATATAACGTGTTACCCGCCCTCCGAGTATTGGACTATTTGGATACCCGAGAAGATGTAGATCAGCAGGCAGGTTATGCAATGAGCGGACTCTCGTTGGGCGGAACGACGACCAACTACTGCGGATTCATGGATGATCGGATCAAGTTTTTCGCTCCCGTGGGATGCTATGGGTCGATGGTGCGAAACAGCATTAAACTCAGGAATGGTTCTTCCCCTTCATCATTCGGGCACGGTTTCTTAGCCTCGGGTCTCGTTCATGTTGATATGACCTGTCTCGCCGCTCCCAAACCTTGTTTCATCATCGGAGGAGCCAACGATGTGATCTTCGATCCCGAATCGATGCGGCAGGAATATCAGCGCGCCCGCCACATCTACGAACTCCATGGTCGGGCCAACGACATCGATCTCTATATTGATGAGGATGCGGGGCACGAATTCACCATTAAAATGGCCAGTCTCGTGGTGGAGAAAATGAACCGATACCTGCTCGGAGTTTCCCAGTCCGCTTGTTATCTCCAGGAAAGTGACATCATCGATATCCCCCAAGATCAGCTGAAATGTCATCCACAGAACCGGGTAAATTCCTTTACCGTCTATCGGGATGAAACGATCCGATTGGCGACTGAGCGTCCAAGCCGGACCACCGCTATCACCATCCGAAAAGCTTTGGGTCTACCCGCTTCAAATCCGTCACCCAAACAGATAATCGAGCTCCCGAATCCGGCCATCGTTTGGTATCATCAATTGGTGAAATTCGATCTAGTTCTCCCCGAATCCATCCATGTGCCCGGCTTGGTGATTTCACGTCCTCAGGGCCCTGAACGTAATCCAGCCCTGCTCTTTATCGACGATCAGGGGAAATGGTCCTGGATGAAACAAGGTGGGCCACTCACTGAAGCGGCCCGTCTTCTCCAACCCGAAAAGGATCCCACTGAGCCACTGGTGTGCAGTATCGACGTGGCCGGTTGGGGTGAGATGACTTCGGAGCCGACGCCTTATAGTCTTGCCCCCTGGGTAAATATTGAATCACACACCGCCTACCTTTCCAATTTCTCCGCCAAACCTATCATGGGTTTAAGAGTGCGCGACGCTCTCGCCGGACTGGCCTACCTGCGAACACGTGAAGACGTTGATCCGAAGCGCATCAGGATCGGAGGACGAGGCGCGGGAGCCATTGTCGCCCTGCTGACGGCATCGCTGGACAATGATGTGACCGGAGTCGTCTGTGTCGACATGCTCAGCCACTATGGAGCCCTCACCACCCAGCATCCCACAAGTTGGAATCCCGATATGTATATCGCGGATGTGCTCAGACATTTCGATCTCCCCGAAGTGATTAACTCCCTTAAAGGACAATCAGTGCTCGTGCTAAATCCCCGTGACGCCGCCAAACAACCCGTCAGCCAAATCGTGGCGAATGAACTTTACGGCACGAATCGGAATAAACACGTCAAGGTCAGCTGTGAGTTAAGTGAAGACTCGATCAAAAAGGAGTTTCTCCAGTTCGCTCAGGGTGCAGTTGAAGGAAAATAAAGGATGCGTGATGCGCTGCTAGTTTCGCAGGGTCACGGGACCGATCAACCCTGACCGCAATTGCTTTCCGTCGTAACGGTTGGCCATCGAATTGGTCACCCGGATCCTCACTCGGTTCTTACCGGGACGGCAGACTTTATTCAGTGGGATCACATAAGGAGCCCATGCCTGCACCCCTACTCGTTGGTCATTGATCAAGACCTCGGCAATGTCGCCTACCGCACCTAAATCGATAAATCGTGGCTGTATATTTTCGCTCAAATCAAAGCTTGTTTGATATTCCTGCGTGCCTGTGAACGTCTCCCAACCTTCCGCCTGAGCCCAATCACCCAGCGCGGGAATTGCGACTGACTTTCCTTTGGTATCTTTGGCTTCCCAAGCTCCGTCGAGTGACATCATCACCGCGCCAGGTATTTCCAGCGATGCGACTTCCGCAACCAACTCTCGCGACGGATCCACCGCCAACACCACGGATCCACGCCGATCCAAACGCAGCGCGACCTTCATGCGACCATCATCGAGCTTTGCGGCCGGATAACTCTGTGTGGTGCCATCGAGAGGGTTCCAGCGTTCGATCGCGCCACTCGTTTCGAGGCAAACATGGCCGTCCAAGGACGCCTCGCCTTCGTTGACCAACAGGTAAAAATCCATCCCACCTTTGCGGTAGTGAATCACACGTAAATCCTCCGAGGGATTCCCCTGCCATTCCGCATCGCGGCCAACGACATCGGCCACCTGTGTGGCCAAGTTATCGTCCGACCAATCCCGTATGACATGACCTCCCGCCGCTTCGAATTCTGCAATCCTAGCTTCCGCTTTTTCGCCCAGAGTTCCGGGACGATCCATGATCAAAAGTTTTAGCTTCTGCTCACCCGCGGTTAAAAATCCATCCGCTATCGTCGCGTTTTCCAAACTCGGCCCATCGATAAAAATAAAACCCTGCTGGACAGTTTGCAGCACCGCTGAAGCTCGCCAGGACAGCAAGTCTCCATCACTCACCACCGCAGTGGCACAGACTTCCTCGCCATCACAAAGTAACCAGCACATCCGCCGACCGTAATCGCCAATCAAACCAAAATACGGCCACCACACATTGTTGATCGCCACGTCAGGTTGGCTCTCATAAGCACGTCTTCCTCGCGTGGAATAAAATGCGGCATGCGGATAAATCAGATTGGTGCCACGCACAAAATGCCAATCGAGCATCCACTTGATTTCGTCGAGCGTCAGTTCCCAACCGTATGCCCCAAACACTTCCACGACATTGAACCGCCGTTTCCCCAATCGTGCGGCGCTGCTCGCGCTTCGCGCCGTCACGCTATCGGGGCCGGTCAAAGCCGTCGCCTTGCCGGGTTCGATCTGCCGCCACACGATATCCTGCCCGGGCCATTGAAACGCCTGCGAATTCGTCATCTCGTCGCTATTCGCCGCATGCCCCGTGAGCGCGATATTGTGCGCCTCACACCAGCGACTGATTGGCTGGTAGAACGTTTCCCGCAATCGCAGTTGCACCGCTTTGTTATAGACCCCGCGGAATTCCTCCGTGCGCGGACCGCAATCCAACCAAAGGGCCGGTAACCAGCGCCCCACATCCTCTTCCCACCACGCTTGGACTTCCGGCAAGAAACCGGGTGTCCACGCCATCTGCGGGCCGCGGTAATCCAGGTATTGCGGCACCCGACCACGGGGTGACGGTTCATCGGTGAACATCGCCACCACCGTGTTTCCGAAATACTCTTTCAGGTGCCGGTGATATTCGTCGTGTGTGATGCGAATAAAAAACTCCATCGCATCCGCCTGCATAATATCGGCCGCCGCTGGTGCCAGCGCATGCGCATCCTCCTCTTCCTCAAAAGCACCGCGAGTCGTGCCACCACTGTGCCCTTCCCAGATCGCGACCAGTCGCCATTTACCCTCCGGCAAATCGTAACGGACGAGTTCATTCTCATCCCATTCCAGACAACGCAGTGATTCCGGATCGAGCGTATCCTGAGCGGTTTCGAGTCCGGCGACCACCTTGACTAATCGATACCCCAAGGCGCGCCCCGGATTGGGACGCCAGATCCCTTTACCGGTCACATTCTCGTGGATCGCAAAAATGCTCCGTGCCGCCCAATCGGGGTTCTGCGCCACCACGGCACCGCGCGCCGATCCCGCCGGATAACCGGCCTCATCATAGAGAATGACTTTCATCTCTAATCGAGCCGCCTCCGCCACGACCAGCTTCACCAGCCGGAAAAACTCATCGGTCAAATAACCGATCCGACGCGAGAGCCCATTGCGCGGATGGATGATAAATCCACCAAGGCCCTTTGCGTAAAATTCGCCGATCTGTTCGATCAGACCCTCGTCGGTCAGATCATCGTTCCAGCACCACAGAGGCATGAAACCAAACTCACGGGCCGGATCCGCAAACTGCGACTTCAGGTTATAAATATCTCCATCGGATCGAGCCGGTGTATTCGGGGTCATAAGGCGAGGGATCAAGTCAGCAGAACTGCTTCGTAACTGGGTGAAAAATTACGCGGGCAGCTTTACCCACCATCGAGTGAAGGAAAGTCTTTTCGTGCACATTTCGTGAAACAATTCACCCGCTGGCATCAGCAATGCTTGCCGGGGAGCTATGACTCCTGATTTCGTTAAGACTATGAATGGTCAACTTCCCGCTGAACAACTCGATCGCATTGGTCTGTCGTCCCCCCTTACGCCCGATGATGAGCGCACCCTCCAGCACTACATCAACCTTCGTCTGCGTTATCTCGGCTGCCCGACTTTCCCTCTCGAGCGGGACTCCGGACTCGAAGAACTCACCAGCGGCCTTGTCGCCCTCAGTCGTGAAAAAGACCGGCTTTTGTCCAAACATCTCTGCCCGGTCGATCAGCGCATCCAGGATTATCTCGATACCACACTGGGCGAACAAGCGCCGCGACTGCCAGCCACCAGCTTCGTGCTCGATCGTTACGGGCTCTCGCGCATGCTGTCGCTCCCCCCTGATCGCGATTCTTTCAAATCGGACATCGTCACCTCCTATCGTGTTCGTAATGGAGTCCTCCATAATCCGCAAAGTGATCGACGCACCACCAAGGGAATTTTCCACGTCGCCGAAGGCGGGCTCCCTATCCCTGACGATAAGAAAGCCGTGCCCCGCGACGTATTCGCAAAACTTCTGACTCATGCGCTAAACCCACCTGCGGAGCTAAAACAACTCCCCTTTCTCTCCACTCAGCCTGAGCCAGCCGAGTGCATGGTCTCGCTTCTCCTCCGGCCCACTGTTTGTCCCGAAGTCCCCGGATTCACCGCGGAAAAGAAAATGGAGATTCGCTTCTTCGTCCCGGGCAATCTCGTCTGTAATCTCGATTTCGTCGAAAGCATCTTCGGCAATGCCGGTGACCCCCGCTTGCCCGAAAACGATTCCGCGCTCGATCCTGAGCATTGGAGCGGTCACTCCGGCTGCGTCGTGCTCGCCCCACACCTAAATCTCCTCACGAAAAAGGAACTGGGTTTGCCCCAGTGGGATGACGCGACCGAGCGCCAACAACGCGACGGCATGTGCTGGCGCGAACCAGACGAACTCTACAACGACGGTGGTGCTTTCAAAGCGACTTGTCGCGATGCCAATGGTGTGATCGTCACCGTGATTTCCGATAACTATTTCGGTTACTGCAAAAAAGAGGTGAAGACTCAGATCAGCTACTCGGCCAATCTTCTCGGACTCGCCGAAGAAGAACACGCCGGCGGAGCCCTCCTCTTCACCCGCTACGACCTTTCGGCCGAGTTCGCGTCTGAGCGCGTCACGCACAAATACCCGCGGACGATGCCTGAAGCGCTCGCCCTGATCGGCGACAACGCCGTGCCTCAATCCGATGGCAGCGCGATCGATCGCCACTATCCTGACATCATCTACGTGCCGGCCGATGCCCACTTCAAACTCAATGGTGCCAGCGTCACTTGGCCGCATGAGGGCAAAACCATCAAGCACCCACTCCGCAGCAATCACACCTATATCCTTCCCTCCGGGTTTAAGGTAAACTTGGAAAAACCACGTGGCAGTCGCGTCTGGCGTCTGATCGGCACCCACGCCGAATGCACCCTCTGTCACAAGCCCTGCACCGTCTCGGGCGGCGGCAAATCAGAGATTTCCAAAAGCCTCTCCGATGCGATCATCGCCGGCCCGGTTTACGTCGCCAATTTCCAGGCCGACCTCGATGCCGTCGCCGAGTTGCTCAAACATGATTTCGGTCATCGCTATCGCGATGATTCGCGCAACGGCAAAGACGACCGTCCGATTCTCAGCCATGATCGTTCACTCGGTTCAGTCATCAAATTGCTGACCCCTGCCCCCATCGAGTATTCCGACGAATACAACGCGTGGCTCGAAACCATCCCACCTCACATCAAGGAACTCGTGCTCGTCGTGAAACGATTCCACCGCACCAAGTGGGGAGACGACTGGCGCTCCCATTTCGGAGTCGACGTCATCAACGGTATACCCGCCAACGAGCTTCGTCTCGACGGAGAACGCATCGAATCCAGTTTCCTTCGCGTCGGATTCGACACCGACGGTTCATGGCGCACCTTTGGCCTGCGGAAGGATTTCCATCCCGCGATGAAAATCCAAATGGAGGATGATATCACCGCTAGTGTCGTCGCTCCCCGCTCTCAGATCAGCGGCCTCGGCGCCTCCGCAGTCGAACCCTCGATTAAGTTTATTCAAAACTGCGAGTATCGCCTTTTCCAGCGGCCCGACGATGCGATCCATCGTGGCTATGACACCCAGACCGAATCCGATTTTTCAAAGCCCGGCAGTTTCTTTTCCAACTACGAACCCCTGACTGCTGATCAGGCGCGTGAACTCGTCGAAGATGCCATCGGCTTCGATCAATACTCGGCGCCCATGCAGAAATTGATCAGTGATGCCCAGGGTGGTGAGCCGGAGTATTTTGTTTCGTCGGCCCACCCTCGCATCGTCGACGGCAAACCCTCCAAGAATCCACGCTATCTCCAAGTCCGCACCAGTCTGCTCAAGCCACGCGAGTCCTACATCGCCGAGGCCGGATTGCGATTGATGCGCAAGGTCGCTTCCCCCGAGCCCGTGCTTACACCCGTGAATGCCGTGCTCGCAGGACGTCGCAACAATGCCGCCGATTCTGGCGCGGGCATTCGTTCACTGGCCGTTTACAATCCGCTACATTACATGGAGCTGCCCGAGCTTTTCATGGAGTTTATCTGCAGCATGACCGGCAAGTCTCCCTCGACAACCGGTGCCGGCTCCGAGGGTGCGCTCACCAAAGGGCCCTTCAATGCCCTGCCGCCGATCTACGATCTCAATGCCGCGTTTGTGTCCTACGTCGTGACCGGTTACTCCGGCTTCCTCTCCTCGGCCGGATGTATCGGTCCCAAGGCCCGCGTCGATCACGACATCAGTCTCCTCGTTCCTGAAGTGTGGTGCCGAATGGGTGTCGAGGAGCGCGACCCGCAATCACTCATCGAGCAGGGTTTTCTCGAAAAATGCGAAGACTTCACTCACGAAGGTAAAACCGTGCACGCCAGCCACCTGGGCTATCGGATCACGCGCAAGTTCGTATCTAGCTTCTGCGGACGCGTCTTCAACCACCCGCATGTCGTTTTCTCCAAGGAAATGTTGCGCCCCGAATTGCAGGATATGGACGAGTTTGTGGATGGCATGGAGAATGTGATTGGCACGCAAAAGCGCGTCGCCGCCAATTACTTCTCCGACCAAAGCATTGAACAAGCCTGCCCTCCGCTCCGTGCGCTGCTCCACCTCATGCGTGACGGACAATACGAAGGGAAGGAACTCTCGCACCCTGATATCCGCGCCCTCTTCGATCGCGACTCCATCCTTGCGAGCGATTGGTATCAGGAGCGCCTGCAAGCCAAGCAACGCGTCGATATCGCCCAATGGCAGCGCCACACTGCTTACCTCACGCGATTCCTCGAACAGGCCAACTACGCCAATGAAGCCAGCCGACTCGGCATCGCCGACCGACTCAGGAATGCCCAAGCCGAATTGGAGAGAGTCAAAAGCACAGACTACCTAAAGGGACTCACCGGCACCATCGGCGCCGAACCGGCGATAAGGAAACAGATCTGATCTGACTTTGATGTGGAAATCAGGTAAGCTGGAAAAAATCAAAATCGAACACTATGGCAAAGCACGATTAAAGCTCCATGAAAGCAACTCTCGTAGTGCTATGTTTCCTTGTCAGCCTGTTGACGACCTTGCCGTCGGCAATGTATCAAGCCAAGGGACAGATTTGGCTTATCAGTCCCGAATGAGTGATTCCGTGACTATCACGTATTATACGCCATCAGGATCTGAGAAAGTGAGATTCGCCGACCGTGAATGGCAGGAACGATTGGCAGAAATTCTGGAGAACAGTTCCTACGAACCACGTGAGCACTGCCTTTGCGTATCTTATCCCAAAATTGAGTTCTCAAATAAAGGCAGGTATCTGGGGCGACTCAGCGTGCATCATGGCGAAAAGATCCGTGTAGTCGGAGGCGATTACTTCGTCGGAGCCGAAACGGGAAAAGCGATCAACAATATAGCCTTCGAAAAGAGATATTCCAAAAGCACGGACTAATTTACTCTCCATGCAAATCGTTTTCAGATCGCCCGGGAAGAACGCGGCGTTTTACTAAGAATCCATGGCGAAGGTCTACTTTTATTACTCAGCAATGAATGCCGGCAAATCGACGGTGTTGCTGCAGTCGAGTTATAACTATCACGAGCGCGGGATGCGCACCATCGTCTTCGCGCCGTTGATTGATGATCGCTCAGGAACCGGTCGCGTTAAATCCCGCATTGGACTCGAAGCGACCGCCGAGCCGTTTAGTGAATCCGATCAGCTCTTTGATCGCGTGCAGCAGGAACATGACGACCAGCCCGTCTCCTGCGTGCTGATCGATGAGTCTCAGTTTCTCTCCTCGACCCAAGTTGATCAATGCACCGACATCGCCGACACGCTGAACATCCCGGTGCTCTGCTATGGGTTGCGCACGGATTTCTTGGGCAACCTGTTTCCGGGCAGCGCGAGGTTGCTCGCAGTCGCTGACCACTTGGTCGAATTAAAAACGATCTGTCACTGCGGCCGCAAAGCGACCATGAATCTGCGGCTCGGCCCCGATGGCAAAGCACTACACGAAGGTGCGCAGGTTGAAATCGGCGGCAATGAACGCTACGTCGCCGTCTGCCGAGCCCATTACAAAGAAGCGCTTGCCGCTTCCTGATCCCATGCGTCTCTTTCTATTTATCCTTATGAGTCTCACTGCTTCCGCTTCCGAACACCTGATCTACATCGGCACCTACACGCGCTCCACCGGCAAGGGTATCTACGCCGTGCGCCTCGACAGAACGACGGGGAAATTATCGGCGCCCGAGTTGGTCGCCACGACATCCAATCCCAGCTTCATCGCGTTATCCAATGACAAGAGTCATCTCTATGCGGTGAGCGAAGGTTCAACCATGGCCACGCCCTTTGCAGTTGATCTCGATACCGGCAAACTCGTGCCCGACGAATCACGCGACAGTGGGGGCAAAGCGCCTTGTTACCTGATGGCGGATTCCACAGAACGCGCCCTCGTCGTCGCGCATTATCACAATGGGGTCCTCGCTTCGCTCCCCATCAATCCGGACGGCTCGCTCGGTCCGGCAAAAAGCATTTTCCAACACACCGGCAGCAGCGTGAATCCTGATCGACAGGAAGCAGCGCACGTGCATTCCGCTCATATCTCCCCCGATGATCGCTTCGTGATCGTCTGTGATCTCGGCCTCGACAAAGTCTTCACCTACGCGCTCGACGCCGGCACTGCGACCCTCACGCCCGCCGGGACTCCTTTCATCGCCACGGCTCCCGAAGCTGGACCGCGACACTCTGCTTTCAGCACTGACGGCAAACACGTGTTCGTGATCAACGAACTCAACAGCACGTTAACTTGCTATGCTTACGATGCCGCCACTGGCGCCCTCACCGCAGTCGACACGCAACCCACTCTCCCCGCTGATTTCACGGGCAACAGCACGACCGCCGAAGTGCGCGTGCACCCTAACGGCAAATTCGTTTATGGCTCCAATCGCGGCCACGACAGCATCGCGGTCTTCAGCTTTAATGAAGCGACCGGCAAACTCACGCCTGTCGATCACACCGCGACCGGCGGACGCAATCCGCGTAATTTCAATTTGTCTCCTGATGGCAAGTGGCTCGTCGCCGCCAATCAGCAATCCGATTCGCTCACCGTTTTTCAGGTTGATTCCGAGACCGGCAAACTCACCGCCACTGAGCACACCGCCAGCGTGGCCATGCCCGTCTGTGTGGTCTTTGCGAATTAAGCTCTTTCAATCTCATTGCGCGGCGCACCGCATTCGACCAGAGCCTCGACCAATTTTTCCCGGTTAAACGGTTTCGGGATCACGCCTTGCACGCCATAGAGTTTGGCGATCTGCAGGTAACTTTCTTTCGGGGCATGCCCACCGCCCGACATCGCCAGGATAACTTGCTCAGGATCGCGTCGACGAATTTCGGTGATCAATTCCACCCCATCCATATCCGGCATCAACATATCTGTGAGCACGAGATCGAAAGATTCCTTTTCCATCGCATCAAGGGCTTGCTGTCCGCCCTCAAAGCTAACCGCTTCGTATCCTGATTTTTCCAGCAGGAGACACGAGACATCACAAATGTCCTGCTCATCATCTACGACCACTATCCGATATTTCGACACGGTCCCTCCAAGATCGAAACCTCCCGTGAATGCAGCAAGCACCACCACTGCTAAATTCATGTAAATAAACACTTCGCTTCCAGGTGCATTTGGCTAATCGTTGCAATAATCTCCCCTAAAATAGCCTCCTCAAATACATGAATCTCGATATCGATTCCCCCTATCCGTTAACCGACGAGCAGATCGCTTTGTTTCGCAAAAACGGCTACATCAAACTCAAGGATGTGCTCTCGTCCGAAGTTCTGGCGCACTACGGTAAGATCATCAGCGCTGAAGTGCAGCGTCTCAATACCATGCACCTGCCGATCGAAGAGCGCGATACCTACAGCAAAGCGTTCCTCCAAGTGATCAACATTTGGACGAAGAACGACACGGTAAAAGAGTTTTGCTGGGGCCAACGCCTCGCCCGGATCGCCAAAGAGCTCCTCGGGGTAAGCGGCGTGCGTATCTATCACGATCAGGCGCTCTATAAGGAACCAAGCGGAGGTGTCACCCCATGGCATGCCGATCAATTTTACTGGCCACTCAGCAATGCTAACACCGTGACCGTCTGGATCCCGTTGCAAAAAACGACGATGGAAATGGGGCCCCTCGCCTTTGCCCGCGGGAGCCATGTATCAAAGATGGGCCGCGACATCGCCATCAGCGATGAAAGCGAAAAGAAAATCGGCCAGTCGATGAGGGAGCAAAACTACCCGCTCGACGCGTCGCCTTTTGATCTCGGTGAAGTGAGTTTTCACTACGGTTGGACGTTTCATCGTGCGGAGCGCAACACCTCTGATCAAGCGCGGGCCGTCATGACGATCATCTACATGGATGAGAACATGAAGCTCATCCAACCCCATAACAAAAACCGCGAAGGCGATCGCAAAGCCTTCGCCTCCGATGTTGAAGTCGGCGAACTGATGGATGGCAAGATGACCCCCGTCCTTTATTCCGAGTCCTAACCAAGCAGCGAGTTGACCCCACGCCACGCCGTGCTAGTTTGATCGGCTACGCATCTTAAATGGCCGACTTTCTCGACAATACTCAATCCGCAGATCCCAACCGCTGCGAACGTGCTCTCCTCATCGGCGTGCAAACGCAGACGATGGAGCCCGGTGAAGCCCAAGAGCTGCTCACCGAACTCACCGAACTCGTCGAAAATCTCCACATCGGAGTCGTCGCCACGGAACTTGTGAATCTTCGGGAGCCCAATCCCAAGACTCTGTTGGGCAAGGGAAAGACTGATCAAATCATCGCCCACGCCAAACACATTGAAGCCGATCTAATCGTGCTCGATGAATCACTCTCCCCCGGCCAGCAGCGTAATTGGGAGAAACTTTCAGGCATCGCCGTGATCGACCGCGAAGAAGTCATTCTCGATATTTTCGCTGACCGCGCCCAGACCCGCGAAGCCGTGCTGCAGATCGCGTTGGCTCGCATGGAATATTCGCTGCCTCGATTGGCTCGCGCTTGGACTCACCTTTCCCGTCAGCGTGGTTCGGGTAATCTCGGTGGCGAAGGTGAAACCCAGCTCGAAATCGATCGCCGTCTCGTGCGTGATCGGATCACCCGGTTAAAATCCGAGCTCGCCGTCGTGCAAAAGCAACGTGGTGTGCAGCGTCAAAAACGTCTGCGCGTGCCCGTGCCGACAGCTTCCATCGTCGGCTATACCAACGCGGGAAAATCCTCGCTCGTCAATTCACTCACCGGATCCGACGTCGGCGCCGAAGACAAACTCTTCGCCACCCTTGATCCCACCACGAGACAACTCCTCTTGCGCGGGAATCAGAAGCTCCTCGTCACCGATACGGTGGGGTTTATCCGTCGCCTCCCCCATCGTCTCGTCGAATCCTTCAAGGCGACTCTCGAAGAAACCATCGTCGCAGATTTTCTGATTCACGTCATCGACGTCACGAATCCCAATTTCGACAAACATCACGCCACGACCCTCAGCGTGCTCAGCGAACTCGGGGCCGCTGATAAATCGATGATCACGGTGTTCAACAAGATCGACGTCGCGACTCCCGAGCAGCTTCAACGCGCACGCCTACTCGTGCCCGAAGCCATCTTTGCCAGCGCGCATTCCGGAGACGGGCTGAAAGAACTGGAAGAGCTCTGCCTCGATCGCATCGCCGATGCTTTCGGGGCCACTGAGCTACTCATCCCTCACGATCGCTACGATGTCGTTTCTAAACTCCATGGCATGGGGCATATCGAAGAGCAGGAACACCGCGAAGATGGCATCTTCATTCGTGGTCGCTTCCCCGTCGCGCAAACCGGATTTTTCGAAGCCTTCGTGGTCGTTGCTAAATAATCCAGTAGCTCAGGATAGTCTGTGACTAAAAACACAGACAAGGTAGGGCGCGACCTCCGGGCGCGCCGCTTCTGAGTTTCGATAGGTCACTAAAATTCGCGACGTCTCAATCCATGTCGTAGACCTGCGCGCGGACCCACTTCGGCTTACCCTGTTCGAGAAAAGCCACGTGCAGCGGATGCGCTTGGTAGGTATCGTGATCCTCCATGTTCTCAAAGAGACAAGTGACGGAATAGTCGAACGACTTATCCACCACCGGCCGATCAGCGACATCCGCTGGCGTCCCCATCAGAAATGTGTGCAAAGTGGGGATCTCACGGAGGACCGATAACGCCGCGACAAACTCCGCGCGTTGCTCATCGGTCAGATCAGGTTTCAGCCAGAAGAATACGTTATGTGATAACATGGTGACGGAGCGTTTTCCAAAGCAAGCAGCACGGCAAGCCAAC
Source organism: Cephaloticoccus sp. (assembly GCA_034669935.1). GTDB lineage: Bacteria > Verrucomicrobiota > Verrucomicrobiia > Opitutales > Opitutaceae > Cephaloticoccus. The sequence continues at coordinate 86,124 of JAXMOJ010000007.1, read as the reverse complement.
GAATCCAGAAAGCGCAGATTCGGATTTCATCAGTTTCCATCCTTGACCCACGTAAGAAGCCTTGCAGCGTAATCCCTCCTTACCGACTCACTGCCCGATGGTGTAATGGTAGCACAGGTGACTTTGACTCACCCAGTCATGGTTCGAACCCATGTCGGGCAGCCATTCGACGAATGGCAACAGACAGGAGTGAGAACCTCATGGTTCGACGGAGTCCCGCTCTGCGGGACGGAGATGGGACACGTCACAGACGTGGTCGCAAAGCGAGGCCGCCCCAGCGGCACCAACCCATGTCGGGCAGCCATTCGACGAATGGCAACAGGCAGTAGTGAGAACCACAGGGTTCGACGAAGCGAACGGAGACAGGACACGTCGCAGACGCGGTCGCAAAGCGATACCACACAACTGCACCAACCCATGTCGGTCATACAGTTCGTAGAAAGTAAGAACTGAAAACGAGGTCGGAAAACAAATGAGTAAATCGCCAAAGAAGCGACTGAAACGATTTTGGCGAACCATGTTGTCAAATCAAACGCTGTTGTTGGCCGATTACAGATGGATAAAAGCCCCTCCAGGATAGCAGTTATAAAATGCTTGAGGTCAGCAGATGTGACACTCTGGATAAAAACTAGTTGAACATACTAATAATAGGCCATGGATACGTCGGCTCATTTTTGAGACAGAATTTAGATGGTAAAAAGGGCATCAACGTTTGGACTGTTGATTCTCAGGCTGATCGTCTTAAGAATGTCTCAAGAAGTATTACGATCAGATACCAAGATCTCACGACTGATTTCATTCGTCGGTTTGATGCCATCCTTTGGTTCGCAGGCCACTCAAGCGTGAAATCCTGTATATCGGACCCTGTCGGTGCATTTAAAAATAATTGCACAGATCTGCTGGAGCTAATCTATAAAAAAGCTGACCACACAAAATTTCTCTATGCCTCTACGGCCAGCGTCTATTCGAAGAAATTCGTTCAAAATGAACCGATCAAAGCTTCTAAAGAATGGGAGGCGATGGCTTCACCTGAGACAATATACGATGCCAGCAAGGTCGCATTTGATTCGCTGATCAGTGTCGTGGGGGAAAATGTGGTGGGGCTCCGAATGGGAACCGTATGTGGATGGGGGCCGTGCTTGCGCGAAGAGTTGATTTTCAATTCGATGAATATAAGCGCGCTGACCACGCAGAAAATTTGGGTCTCCAATTCAACAGCTTCGCGATCAATATTATTTTTAGACAATCTATTCTTCTATCTATATTCAATGTTAGAGAGTTCTAGCGAGATCCCTCGATTGCTAAATATTGCGTCATTCAACTTCGAAATCGGAACAATCGCGTCCTTAATTTCAAATTTTCATCGCGTGCCTCTTAAGGAAGTAGAAGCGAGCCCCACTTACTCGTTCAACATGGACTGCAGCCTCTTACACTCCTTATACGGACAAATCGAAGAGAAGACACTCGACTCTCATTGCTTGGATTTCGTCTCTGCATATAAGGATAAAATCAATTAATTCGATTATGAAAAATAATCCACGATGCTTAGTGTGCGGGACGAAAGTAGTTTCAGCACTAAATTTCGAGACGCAACCTCTCGCCAATTCACTTCTAAAAACACGCAGTGAATCGTTCAGTGAATACCCCCTTGGTTTTTCATATTGCCCCAAATGTAGCCATGGGCAGCTAAGTGAATTCGTAGCTCCAGAAATACTCTTTGATGAGTATTTGTATGCCAGTGGCACCAGCAACACACTCCGGTCCTATTTCAGGTGGTTTGCTCGAAAATTAAAATACGAATACGGCGGTGGACTAAAAATACTCGAATTAGCATCGAACGATGGGTCACTGCTAGATGAGTTGGTCTTGGAAGGATATGCCCCCACGGGATTGGACCCCGCCATGAATCTTTGCAAAATCGCAGAGAAGAAGGGACACAAAATCCACTGCAACTATTTCCCAGCCTCAGAACTTAAGGAGAAGTTTGACTGTATCATTGCGATGAATGTTATGGCCCACAACCCCGACCCGAGCAACTTTATGGCGGGAATCGCAGAGTGTTTGAATCGAACAGGAGTGGCCATCATTCAAACGTCACAGGCCACGATGATTCAGTCCGGTGAATTTGATACGATCTATCATGAGCATTATTCATTCTTCACCTTGGAATCAATGAAGCAATTAGCACTTAATCATGGGTTAAAACTGGAGAAGGTTGAGCTAACGTCTGTTCACGGAAATAGTATGGTGTCCTATTTACATCACCAAGATGCGACGGTTACGCCAGTGCCTGAATTTAAGGATAAGCAGTTTCATGTATCAATCGAGTCTATTGCCTTCATGTCTAAACTTCGAGGGGAAGAGCAAATTCGCCGTGCCTATGGTGCCTACATTTCTGTTGCTATGCAACGAATGACAGAAGTCCGGACGACAATTCAACGGCATAGGGATGATGGCTTTAAAATTGCATTAGTTGGAGTGGCGGCAAAAGCACTTACTTTTGTCGGAGCTGCTGCTCTACAATTCGATGGCAGTTTTGATGAAGCTCCCCTGAAGATCGGCCGATTCATTCCAAAGTTTGATCATACGATTCAAGATTTTGATAAACTCAGTGAATTAGGAGAATCTGTTTTGGCCGTGGTTGGTGCATGGAATTTCGCAACTGAGATCAGTGAAAAAGTGAGAAAAGCGAATCCAGAAACGAAACTGGTCTTTCTTAAGTATTTTCCGACTCTCGAAACTTTTTCAGTGTGAGATTGTTAATATCTCATTTTTACAACGAAGAATACTTATTACCGTGGTGGATCAATCACCACGTTAGCATGTTCGATAAGGTGGTGATGATTAATCACCGATCAACGGATCAATCTTGTGAAATCATCCAAGAACTAGCTCCACATTGGGAGATAGTGGATACAGTGACGAAGGATTTTAACGCCCAATTGTGCGATGACGAAGTCATGTTTCATGAAGCAAGATTTGAGGCCAACTTCAAAATTGTATTAAATATAACCGAATTTTTAATCTGCCCAAACATAGAATACCTGGAGAAAATGTTGGATCGAAAAGAGCAACGTCAGATTATATTCAGTGGCGCTATAATGATTGATGCCGATATCAACACAATGCCAGACTGCGATAAGCCACTCATCCGGGAAAAAAAATATGGAATCTGGGAGTCTGATATATGGTTTGGCTTTATCTCGCCAAAACTATTGCTACATGGGCCATACAGATCACGTGTCGCACATTGTAACGCAACTGGCGATTATTATATGGGAAGACATGTATCCAGATTGCCAGAGAAAATTAAAATCGATCGTTCTGTCGCTGCAATCTGGTGGTATGGATTTTCTCCATTAAATATAAATACACTTAAACGAAAGCTTCAAATTCAAGGTCAAATACCAAAAGAGGATATACTGAAAAATAATGGCATTCATCATTTTATTTCAAAGGGTAAAATACACGATCAGTATAATTATCTTATAAAAAAAGCCGTTCCTCTTCATTTATCATCCATGACGAAACTGCAAAGATGTATGGCGCGAATCAGAAATATCCAGCCTCGTAAAGCTACTGAATTATGGCGCTATCGATTGATATGCATAAAACTTAAAAAGTGGATTTTGAAGCGATAACACTACCTCAATCATCCGCATAATAGATTGTGTAATTTATAATATATCACATACGCCGCATGAGCACCTAGTAAGCAGGATTGCACCGGTTGTTAAATACATGAGTTATAAATATCGCTCTCTCGTAGGCTGGACTTATTCAAATGTAGACAAAGTTGCGGTTGGAACAGGAGGTGAGGCAGATATTGACTGGTGGTGAGGCGACATTGCGCCTACCCACAGAGATGAGCACTACATTGATGCCTCCCGGAGACTTCCGTTCTGTCATTCAAGCGTCAGTTAAACAGCCTAGCCTCCCGGGTGCAGCAGCCCTAGATGTGAGGTGCACCGCGATAGCGATTGTTCCAGCAACATGCAGTTCTGTTGTGACAAAGCCTTCTTGGCAGCTGTCTCATACGCGATTTCGTTCACACGGATAACAATTCCAACTAGATTCACTCGGAGTCCACTCATTCTCCGAGAAAGTAGTTCTTTGCCATGAAAGAAACCAACTCATGATGATTATATCGATTGCACATAGGCTATTTACCGCGGGTTTGTTCGCGCTTGGCATTGCGTGGAGCTCAAACGCAGCAACCCAAACCTTTAGCAGCGGCACCCAGCAGGTCGCCCTAATCGAACTGTTCACGAGCGAAGGTTGCAGCAGTTGTCCGCCCGCGGAGAAGTGGCTTGGCCAGTTGCGCGATCATCCGAATCTATGGATCGATATCGTGCCGGTCGCGTGGCATGTGAACTATTGGGACCGACTCGGCTGGAAAGATATCTACGCCTCTAAGGCCAATACCGCGCGGCAATACGCCTACGCGAAGCAGTGGCAGGCACGATCTGTTTACACGCCCGGATTTGCGCTCAATGGCCGCGAATGGCGACGCGGTGAAGGCATCGGCGAAACACCTCGCGAGGCTGGTCAACTGACTGTCGTTTGGAACGACGATATGACGGCTCGAATCACTTATGCCCCGCCCACCGAGTCGATATCAGAGAGTTACGATGTCACTGTCGCGCTCTTGGGCGGAAGCATCATCAGCGAAGTGCTCAAAGGTGAAAACGCCGGAAGCGAGCTCCATCACGAATTTGTCGCTCTGCAATCCATCGATGCAAAACTTTATCCCGATGGATCCGATGCCCACATCGCAACGTTGAAAATCGCCGCTCAAACCGCACTGCGAACTCCACGGCGCGCGCTCGCCATCTGGGTGACGCGACGTGGTGAGATGTCACCGATTCAAGCCACCGGTGGTTGGCTCGAATAATCCAGATCACTCAATCCTGCCCACAACACGGCAACACAGGATATTAACTATTGGTTGACGTGCCTTCATGGGTCGTAAGCGACCAATCAATCAGAGCGCCTTTACGCGTGGCGTGTATTCTTTGAGGTATTTCTGATTATGCTCATCGCCGCCGATCGTATTCGCGCTTTTCCAAACCGGTGGCTCTACACCATTCTCCAGACATAAATCGATGGCTTCCATCACGAGCCAGTTGATGCAAAAACAGGCGAGCACATTACAAGTGCCTCCGACTTTCTGCGGATAGTCACGGAGCTTAAGGAGTGTTTCACCATGCGGCACATGATTGTCGATAATCACATCGGCGATTTCACCAATGTTCTTCTGATTACTATGGCGAGCCACGAAGTCACGCGGTGTCGCTTCAGCAAAAGCGACTGATGAGATGGCAATCACTTTGCAGCCCCGACGTTTCGCTTCCAACGCCGCATCGATCGAACAGGCGTTGATTCCATAGACACTGGTGATCACCAGTAGATCGTCCGGTCCGAGGTGGTGGGCTTTCACGCTCTTATCGCCGATATTCTCCTCCCGTTCAAGCATCGTGGATTTCTGCCCACCGCCGCCAAGCGCGAGACTCGCCTCAAACATCGGGCTAATGTTGGCCAACCCACCGGCGCGGAAAAAGAGCTCTTCACTGCCGACATAGGAATGCCCGCCCACGCCATAAACGTGGATCAAACGATCCGCTTTAATCTGTTCAAAAAACATCTGGGCCGCCTGATTGATGGCGTCCTGCTGAGTGTTGGTCATCGTGTCGAGACGCTCCGTCATACCATCGCGGTAGCGCTTCGCAATATCACTGGGGGGAGTTTGGTTCATAGTCATTTACTGGGTTAAAATGTTTGAGTTAGAGGATCTTTGATAAATCGACCACGGCTACTTTGCGCATGCCTTGATCGAGACAATTGATGGCGACGCGTCTGAATTGATAATCCCAAGCCGGATGCGGATCGATTCGTAATTCACCTTTCGGGCCTCCAAAACTCGGCACGCACGGGATCTGCACTAATGCTGTTTCTGTATCCGTCTTCAGATCGATCCAACGCAACGGAACATGCGTCGCGCCTTCCCCTTCCTCATAAGGATAACAATCAGTGATGATGTGGCGACCGTCGGGATGCATCGTCGGATGACCACTGCCCCTGAGCGTGTCAGAAAGCGTCCGAAAATGACTGCCATCATATCGAAATTGCACTAACTGCAAATCCTCTCCGTTGGGTTTCGCATTCATGAGAATGTCATCTCCATTGGGGCACCAATTCGGATGATGCCCCCCCAAGGCCCAGATATCAGGATGCAGCGCCAAGGCTAAATTGGAGCCATCAGGGTCCATGGTCAGAATCGAATTCCGATTCCCCTGACCATCCGGATACATCCAAAAGAAACACACCATGATCCGCGTGCCCTGCGGATTCCACTTGGTGTGAAACAAAACGTAAGCGCCATCCTCATTGCGTAACTCAGGAAACTGATCCAGCACATCGGCGATGGATATGATCATGCGCGATGGCCCGCCATCCAGCGGCGTGATTGTGATCCCGATTTCTGAATCACTCCCTCGAGCCCATTCTTCTACTCCCGCCCAATGCGCGCCATAGCCGGGCTGCTTTTGTCCCATGTGCAGCAAACTGGCCGAGATCGCCTCACCGCGCACATCCGAAACCATGTAGATCTCACCAGCCAGATTCCGGTGCTCATTGGAAACGATGTTCTTCACTCGTCCGTGGAGAGAGGGCGATTCACCAGATTGCACATTGTAGATCAGCTCTTCGTCATTTCTTCCCCATTGCACCTGCGCACCGAGCTGCGTATCCCACGCCAACGTCTCATCCACCACTCGCGACTCGCCCGTCTGTAAATCGGCCACCACGATCTCGGCGGCTTCGCCTTTTCGCGGCAGACGATCATCCACCGGGAAACGCGTCAGTCCAAGATAACGGCCTGAGGGACTAAACGGCGAGGTGTCGAAAAACCGATGAATCGCCGGCCCCACGTCCAGCAGTCTCACGGATACATCGGGGTGAGTTTCTTTAAACATCATTCATCCCCTCTCCTTCTGGATACTCTCTTAAATGGCGCGGCGGATGCCCCATTTGGCCCCTGCTCTTCAAATCTGAAACCGGATCAATCGGCACAAACGTAACATTAATTTTATCCTGCGTTACATCACAGCGATAAAAGCCCAGCGTCCCATCGCCATCCGCCCATTTTTCCGGCCACTGCGCGTGTCCGCCACCGGCGGCGCCTTGAAAATAACGTATACCCTCAACATCGATTTCCGGACGCCGACGATGGATATGGCCGCTAAAAATCATTTCTACGTCCGCCTTTTTCAAGAGATCGATCAATCTCCGTCGATGAGGAGCCGATACTGAAAAATACCACGGCAGGTATTCATCTTTCTGGGTGATATCGAACTCCGGTTCGTCCAACGCATCGATAAATAGTGCATAGTGCATTACCACCACGTGGTGATCGACCTTCGGCAGATCGGCCAGTGATTCCAGCATGTGCCAGAGGCGGTCTTCTTCGGGCAGGCCCGATCCAATCACGGCATCGTAAAAGCTGGTGAACCGCACGTTGCGATGCACGAAGGTCGAATTGATTGGCCCGAAATAACTCGCGAAGAGTGACAATCGCTCCGAGGTCACATTGAGCTTCAGATCATCCCTCCCATCGTCCCAACCTCCTTGCACCCTCGTGTGACGATTGCCGACATCCTGATTTCCCGGAATCGTGACTACCGGCATGGGCAGCGATGCAAAATCGTCTTTCACCATCTGGTATTCCCATTCGTGCGTATCACCATCGCGCGTCACGTCTCCGCCCATTAGCAACAGATCTGGACTAAAGGCTTCCATCTGCTTGCGCGCTGTCGCCCAGTTCGCGTTGCGCGATGGATCAAACCGATAGGACTTTTCCGAACCCAAATGAATATCGGTGATATGCGCGAATGACCACGAAGTGTTGTTGGAGGATACACTCATAATTAATTTAGTTCGTTAACTTGGCACGGCCGTGAATGCGCACCGCAAACAATGCGGCCGGCACATTTGCGTGAGGTCGAGTCAGCTCGATCCGGAGGTGATCGGTGCTCACGGGTTCGGACAAAGCATGCACACGTCGCGTCTGGTGATTATCCGACACCGCGAACAGCTCACGGGCGTCTCCAGCAAGCACGCGATACTCTTTCACGCAAAAAATGATATCCCGCTCGGGATGATTAAATAAAATGGATTCCATCGGATGATCCGCATCGGTATCAAACACGAGTTCGATTCGTGAGATCGTCTGCGGAGTAGACCACTTCAATTCGATGCTCGGGGACAAATCATCGAAATCGGCCACCCATGCATTCGGCTGATTCACCGGGCGATCCACGCCATTCGTGAGATTCGAAATAGCGAAGCCAGCCAAAGCAGACGTAATCGTCGCCGCCATGTTCTCGCCTCCGGGCCGACGCAGCGGGGTCCAGAACCCAAACCTATCCACCCCACTATTCTCCGGCGGAGTCTGCACTGGTGATTTCGCGACGGCCTTGTGCGCCTGATGGGTCAACGCGAGCAATCCGCTCACTCGTGCATCCGAAAGCCCTACACTGACCAACGGATTCGCTAACAACGTATAAAACGCATAACCCTCATGCGGGAACATCGTTTCGAAATCGAGTGTCACCTTTTGATTCTCACCGATCGACAGCTCCACCTCGCGCTTTGCTAAAGGTAGATCCGGCGTGTGATTGCCGGGTTTGCTACTCGCCCATAGTTCGACTGACAGAGTCGTCGCTGCAGACGCATTCACCGTAAACGTAACCACGGGAGATTTGCCTTGCTGCAGCGGAAACATCATCGCCCATGAATCATCAAGCTGAAGATGCTGACCATTGGGCTTCAGCTCCGAAAGCTCGAGAGTGCTGCTGGCTGAAATCGTGGCGGTGTGCGCCAAATCTGTGGGATCATCCAAAGCGACCCCCGGAATGTGTTGACCTACCTTGAGGAGAGATTGTTGCAACTCATGGAGTCGATCTCCGCTCGCTACGTCACGTGGCAAGCAGCCGTAGTCGAGGCATAATTTCGCGGCCATCGCCACCGCCTGACCGTTATTCGCACAGGTGGCCATCACGCGAGTTGAACCGAAGGCAACATGCGATGAGCTGATCAGGCGTCCACCCAGAAACAGGTTCTTAATGTTTCGACTGTAGAGCGCGCGATAAGGAATCCCATAGACGCCCTTCGAGTGATACTGATTACAACCCGGCTTTTCGCTAAACACGCCATCGGCCGGATGTAAATCGATCGACCAACCACCGAACGAAACCGCATCGGGTTGCTCCCGTTGCTCAATCACATCCTGCTGGGTGAGCATCACGTCGCCTTCGAACCGACGACTCTCCCGCTTACCCGGAATCATCCCCACCCATTCCAAAGTGAGATTCTCCGCTTCGGGGAACTTCCCGGAATTTTTAATATAATTCCAGACGCCATAAACGACCTTCCAGAGCTCCCACTTGATCGTCTCGGTCTCATGAATCGTATCGAGACGGCCTCCATATTCGATCCACCACAACCAGCAACCGGAATGATGAGCCTTCAAATCACGAAAGCGGGGAATCTTCGTAATATCGTCCAGCGCATACGAGGGTGGCACGTATCGCACCGGCTTCCCTTCATTGCGCGAGTAGAAGTAAATCGAGTGCCCCAACAGCTCGCCGTATTCCTCGGTCGGCGCCATCCCCTCGCCAAACTCCTCCGCCGATTCCGCGCCCATTCGAAATGCCGCTCCGGCCAAGAATCCGACAATGCCATCGCCCGTCGAATCACTGAACAAGGGCGCTTCGATCAGATACTCGGTGGAGTTCTGTGAACAAAAGGCGCGCAACGATTGGATCGTATCGGCATCGCTCTTCTCCAGATCGTAAACCGCCGTATTGAGCAGCAGGGTGATATTCGGCTCGCGCACGACGAATTCGAGCAGGAGCGAATCAACCAACACCGCGTTACCCTCGGGATTGCGGTGCAGGTTTTCGACTAGAATTTCGTTAAGCACCCCGCCCTCACGCGCCCAGCGATTATTATTCCCCATATGGGAAGTCGCACCAAGCACCCAGAGCCGCACCTCGCTGGACGAATTACCACCCAGCACCGGGCGATCCTGCACCAGCACAACTTTCAATCCAGCTCGCGCCGCGGTGATCGCGGTGCAAACACCACCGAGCCCGCCACCGGCCACCGCCAAATCACACGTCAACTCGACGGCCTTGAGCGCACGTTTGGATTCGGAGGGAGCGCTGATTTCCATAATTATTTCCAGCTTACCTGCGGCAGTTTCGAGAAATCCACGCGGCAATTATAAGTTGCATCCTCACGGAATGGATAAGCTTTTTCGATTTCGGGAGTAAGCTCAATTCCGAGACCGGGCGCGTCGGAAAGCGTGATGTGTCCCGCTTCGATCTGCCATGGCCCCGGCACGAGGGTGTGGCGTAATTCGTAAGGCAACGTCGGCCATTCGACGAGCATGCCGCCACCCGCTTGCGCGACATGAAAATTAGCCATCATCCCGACCGGGCCTCCCCAACAATGCACATAAACATCAGTGTTATGCGGTTTTGCCGTTTCGAAAACTTCCAGTGTCGCTCCGAGCCCACCGATCACCGTCGCATCCGGCTGCGCGATATCGTAATAACCTTTCTCGATCCGTGCGTTCAGTTCCGGCGCGGTCGTGACGATTTCGCCACCGGCGATCCGCGCCTCGGGCAAACGTTTTTTCAGTTCAATAAAACCGTCCAATTCCTGCGGGCCGAGCACTTCTTCCAAGAACACGGGCATCTGTCCGCCGCGCTCCTTCAACCCGGTCAGGAATGCCTCAATATCCTCAATCGTCTGAGACGGCACGGCGAGGTTCTGGGTCATGTCCACCGCGATATCGATGCCACGCGGCTTACCCTCTCGCATGCAAAACGCCGCTTTGTCTTCCTGCCCTCGTCGCGCGCGCATTTTGAAAACATCGATTCCCATCGCCTTGATCTGGTCGAGCTCAGCCCGCATCCCGTCCTGATCAATCGCATCGCCCCCACTTGCGTAGAGTTTCATCGCGCGCGCTTCGCCGCCCAAGAGTTTCCACACCGGCACGCCCTCCAATCTAGCGCGGCAATCCTGCAGGGCCGTTTCGCAAGCGCTGATCACGTGTTGCGCTGCGCCCTGCAAACTCCAGTAGCCGGTCGTAAGCAACAGCTCGCCCATAAGTTTTTCGTAGTCCCGCGGGTCTTTGCCGATCATCATCGGCGCGACGATTTCGACAATCTCGCGAAACACTTTCGGCGCAAACACCGCGAGGTAGCCCTCCCCTAATCCGACCACTCCATTGTTTAACGTGATCTCAACGAGACCCGTTGTGCGATAGCCCGTGGGCAAGCAAAGTAACCCTTCGACACTGCGTTTCGGGTCAGTGTAGGGGGCGGTTAACAGAACGGGACGGACGCGGACAATTTTCGTCATGGGCTGCAATCAGGGCTGAAGACTGATGATGTTTTGCAACGCTTCACCTTGTTTGTAGCGTTGAAAATTATCGATAAAGTAGCGCGCCTTGGCGTTATATTCGTCGGGGTAACCACCACCCGTGTGATGAGTAAGGATTGTATTGGGGCATCCCCAAAAAGGGTGCTCAGACGGCAGTGGCTCCTGTTGGCTCACATCAATCACCGCTCCGGCGATACGATGCTCATTGAGCATTTCAATCAGGGCCGCTTCATCGACCACGGCACCACGACCGATATTCACAAACACCGCTTGCGCCGGCAAACGCGCCAACAAATCGCGGCTGATCAAACCTTTCGTGCTGGGGTTGTTTGGCAAACAACACACCACGACATCTGCGGTCGCCAGAGCGTCGCCGAGTGAGGAAAGATCACGCAGTTCCGCGCCATTAGAAGTGCGCGCATAGGACTGCACCTCGCATTCGTAGGCCTCCAAAAGTTTCCGCATCCGTTTGCCGACCGATCCATGACCAAGAATCACCGCCTTACTGCCGTGAAGCAGTCGTAAGTTTACGCGCACCTCGATCTCGGACCATTTGCGTTCACGATTCGCCGGAATCAGTTGATTCATTCCGCGAAACAATCCGAGCAGACCGGCCATCGCTGTTTCCGCAGCGGGACGCTCAAACATCCCGCGCAGATTCGTGATCTGCAGATCAGGCGAAAGCCCTTTGCATCCGAGATAATATTCAAAGCCCGTCGATTCGAGCTGCATCCACTTGAGTTCGGTCGCCTCTTCGAGCCAATCCGGCAAGACATTTCCGAATGCGACGGTGGAGCGCAAAAAAGCCGCTTTGTCCCCTTCGCGTGGATTGAATCGATCCGCGACGTAGTAGTCTTCTCCGGCCAACGCTTCGTGAACTAAAGCGAGCGCTTCCGGCTTAAGGAAGGCGGTTACAAAAATGCGAGGGGGTGTAGTCTGTGGGGATGCCATCTAATGTTTAGACGCATGAGAGCGCCAAACATCTATGAAAATGCGAACCTTACTTTTTACCACGCAGATAAATCAGATAATAACTAAGCGCGACGAACACCCCACCACCCAGAATATTACCAATCGTCACAGGGATCAGATTACCGATAAATCCAGCGATGGTAATATCCGGCATCGCACCATTCGCCAACGACATTGCGCCTGCATAAGCCGTGTCGTTGATGAGCAAGATCGCCGTGGGAATGAAATACATATTAGCAACGGAGTGCTCAAAACCGAGGACAACAAAAGCGGTGATCGGCATAATGAGCGCTACGATTTTATCGACCACCGAGCGAGCCGCAAAACAGAGCCATACCGCCAAACAAACCAGCGTGTTGCACAAGATGCCCCGCACAAATGCCGTATCGAATGGTAGCGCTACCTTGCCCTCGGCAATTTTGATCGCGGTATCCGCGACCGCGTCACCGCCCATATGCATAAAGCCCGACCAATAGCCTAAAACCGCGATGCACACCGAACCAATAAAGTTGCCGATGTAGACCACCGTCCAATTCCGCAGCAGCGCGGCGGTGGTGACTTTGCGGTGAGCCCAACCCATCACAATCAAGACGTTTCCGGTGAAGAGTTCTGCCCCTCCGACAACGACGAGAATAAGCCCGAGACAGAATGCCAAACCGCCTACCATCTTACCGATTCCCAAGCCAAGCCCACTATTCGTCATCACGACGGTATAAAACATCGCGCCAAACGAAATGAAGGCTCCTGCCAGGATGCCCAACATCAATAAGGGCACGATTCCCATGCCGGTTTTGCCTAATCCCACCGTCTCGAGCCGCTCCGCAATTTTAGCGGGAGCATACGCATCAAACATCGAAGGATCGACGGGCGTAGAATTGGAATTCGCAGAGGGATCAGAATGCACGCTCATGGTTTGTCGCTGATACCGTTTAAGTCGTTCTCTCGCAAGTTTGTATTGACCTAAATTGAATTCTGAGACCGCTCGGCCCAAAACTAAGGGCGAATCGTGTCATCTCGGGAATTGACGCGGAAATTGCGCTGCCGTTTCCTGTAAGTCATGCAAGAAGCTGCCTCGGTCGATTCACCCTTAAAATACAAGCGCGTCATCCTGAAACTCAGTGGTGAAGTGCTTAATGGCGGTAAATCCGGTGATCCCATCGATGCGGCCACTCTGGAAAAGACCTGCGCGCAGGTAAAAGAGATTTACAATCTCGGCGTGGAAGTCTGCGTGGTCATTGGGGGCGGCAACATCTTCCGTGGCCTCAATGGCGCGGAACGCGGTGTTGATCGCACCACCGGCGATTACATGGGTATGCTCGCCACGGTGATCAACGGCCTCGCGCTCATGGACTGCCTGGAAAAAATGGGCGTCACCACCCGGGTGCAAAGTGCGATTCCGATGAATCAAATCGCCGAGCCCTTCATCCTTCGTCGCGCCATGCGCCACCTGGAGAAAAATCGAGTCGTCATCTTCGTCGCGGGCACGGGTAATCCTTATTTCTCGACCGACACCACCGCAGCCCTTCGCGCGAGCGAGATGCACGCCGACATTATCATGAAGGCGACCAAGGTCGATGGCATCTACGACAAGGATCCCAAGAAGCACGACGACGCCGTCAAATACGATACCCTCACCTATATCGATGCTCTCAAGCAGCGACTCACGGTGATGGATTCGACCGCTTTCTCACTTTGCCTCGACAACAATGTGCCGATCCTCGTTTTCGATCTCAATGATGAGCACGCGATTCACAAAGCCATCATCGGCGAAAAGATCGGCACGCTCGTCAGTGCCCAAGGCTAACCTCAGGCAATCCAAAATCCCCAAACAGAAATCCAAAATACTTATGAGCCACTCCGCGACCACTGAAGCACAGGCCAAAATGAAAAAGGCCGTCGAATACACGATGCATGAGTTCAGCAACATCCACACCGGCAAAGCCACACCCACCATGGTCGAAGCCGTGATGATTGAAGCTTACGGCTCAATGATGCGCCTGAAAGAATGCTCTGCCATCAGCACCCCTGATGCCCGCATGATTCAAGTTCAGCCTTGGGATGCCGGTCTACTTAAAGCCATCGAAAAAGGTATCCAACAGGCCAACCTCGGATTCAATCCCGTCGTGGATGGGAAACTCATTCGGATTCCCCTGCCCGAGATGAGCCGCGAACGTCGTCAGGAATTTGTGAAGGTTGCCCACGGACTGGCGGAAGAAGGTCGCGTGCATGTGCGCAATATCCGCCGTGATGCGATGGATGCGCTCAAGAAAGCCGAAAAAGCCGGTGATATTTCCGAAGACGATCTTAAACGTTTCGAAAAAGAGGTGCAGACCTTCACCGATACCTCCGTCAAAGAGATCGGCGAACACCTCGAGCACAAAGAGAAGGAATTGCTCGAAGTCTGATCGACCTCTCATCCCGGCCGACTCGCAGAACATCATTGCAGGTCAGCCCCTATCGCCGCCATGACTCAATCGACCCCGCAGCATGCCAAACCGAAGCGTGTGGTCGTCAAACTCGGCACGGGCGTTTTAACCCAAGGCATCGGCGAACTCGACCCGGAGAGGATCGATTCGGTTTGCGCTCAAGTCGCCGCGCTCCGTGACGCGGGCACCGAAGCCATTCTGGTCTCCTCCGGCGCGGTCGGTTTGGGGATGGGAAGACTCGGCCTCAAACGACGCCCCACCGACGTCACGAAAAAACAAGCCTGCGCCGCCGTGGGCCAAAGCATGCTCATGCAAACGTGGCAGGAGGGATTCACCCCGCATGACCTCACCGTCGGCCAAGTGCTCCTCACTCACGAAGATCTCCGGAGCCGCGAGCGTCACCTCGCGGTTAAAGCCACCCTCGAAGCCCTGATCTCCTACGGCACCATTCCGGTGATCAATGAAAACGATACCGTGAGCGCCGCCGAGATTCAGGCCATGTTGCAATTCGGAGATAACGACACGCTTTCGGCCATGGTCGCGAGCCTCGTCCATGCACAATACCTCTTCATTCTTTCCACCGCTCCCGGTCTCATTGATTACCGGAACGGCGGCCATATCGTGCCTGTCGTCGAAAAGATCACACCCTCCATTGCCGCCATGGCCGGTGACACCACAAGCGAGACCGCCGTGGGAGGAATGATCTCAAAAATCTCCGCCGCACGATTAGCCACCCGCGCCGGCTGTGGAGTCTTCATCGTCAGCGGAACCGAACCCAATGTGATCGCCCGCTCTTTGGCCGGAAATGGCCCCGGCACGTTTTTCGCACCCAGCGGCCTGCCCATGGAGGCCCGCAAACGCTGGATCGCCTATTTCCAACGCCCCACTGGCACCATCTTCATCAACACCAATGCCGTGCCCATGCTGTGCAAAAAAGGTAGCAGCCTCCTCGCAGTGGGGGTCACCCATGCGGACGGCGATTTCGAATCTGGCGATATCGTCAATGTCGCTAAGCCGAATGGGACGGTCATCGCGCGCGGTAAGACTGCCTTCGCTCATGAACAAATCTCCGAACTCGCCGGAAAACAAAGCGACGAAATGCGCACTCTTTTTCCTCAGCGCAAAAAACTGGAGATCATCCACCGCGACAATCTCGCTTTGCTGTGAATAGCTATGCACTTCGTCCCGCCAAGGACAGTGATCGCGAGTGGGTCTGGGAGACGAAGAAGATCTGTTTTAGCGTCTATGTAAAACAGACTTTCGGCGTCTGGAATGAAGAAACGCAGACTGCTCGCTTTATGGCCTCCTTCGATTCGCAGGAGGTCCAGATCATCAGTATATCAGGACACGATGTAGGATACGTAGCACTCGAATACAGAGAAAAGGAACTTAAACTCTTCAACATCATGATTCTCCCTGAGTATCAAAACCAAGGTCTTGGATCTGCCATCATGAAGAAGTTTCTACGCGAAGCAGAAATTAAACGCATTCCACTCAGATTGCAGGTCCTCAAAGTGAATCCCGCTCGACGGCTATACGAGAGGCTAGGTTTAAGTGTTACCCGCCAAACCGAGACTCACTACCAAATGCAGTGGACTTCCGAGGTCTAGAATACATTTCCGCTTTGCGTCTGCACGGCTTTGCGTGAGTTATTGAGTCTTCATGGATTTCGATCTCGACGCACGTTCCCCCCAAGGCATTCCGCCAATCGATTTCCGCGGCGAACTCAACGACGAGCAATACAACGCCGTCACCGCTGAGCCGGGACCGTTACTGGTGCTCGCAGGCGCAGGTTCCGGCAAGACTCGCACCCTCACTTATCGCGTCGCCTACTTGCTCGCGCAGGGGGTCAAACCGAGTGAAATCCTGCTGCTCACGTTTACGAACAAAGCCTCCAAAGAAATGCTCCATCGCGTGCAGGAGCTCACCGGAGTCGAGCCCACCCGGTTCTGGGGTGGCACGTTTCACTCCCTTGGACATCGGGCGCTGCGCATCTATGGTGAAGCGATCAAGCTCACCCGGAACTTCACAATTCTCGATGCCGACGAATCAGAATCGCTCCTCAAGCAAACGGTCGAATCCGTTGATAAAACTTTCTTCAAAGACAAAACGCACCCGCGTCCCGGCCCCTTGTTTAATGTGCTCTCGCTCGCTCGCAACACGCAACTGAGCATCAATCAGACGGTCCAACACAACTTCCCGCAATACGACGAAATCAAGCACCGCTTCGAACCTTTCGCCGAGGCCTACGCCAAACGCAAGCAGGAGCAAAATGTCGTGGATTACGATGACCTGCTCGAGCTCTGGCTCAAGTTGCTCAACGAGGCACCGGAAGTCGCCGACTACTTCGCGCAGCGTTTCCGCCATGTGCTCGTGGATGAGTATCAGGATACCAATACCCTCCAAGCGCAGATCGTCGATAAGCTCGCGGCTCATCATCAAGTGATGGCCGTGGGTGATGATGCACAGTGCATCTATTCGTGGCGTGGAGCGGATTTCGAAAACATCATGACGTTTGAAGGACGACACCCCGGAACCGTCCTGCACCGAATCGAAACCAACTACCGCTCGACTCCCGAAATCCTCGCTCTCGCCAACGGTGTGCTCCTCGCCCAACCCGTCGGGCGTCATTTCGAAAAGGAACTGCGGGCGGATCGTGATCATGCCCAAAAGCCCTATGTCGTGCAAACGATGGACGACCGGGAACAAGCTGAATTTATCATCAAACGCATCCGCTCGCTGACAGAGGATGAAGGTGTCTCGGCCAACGAGATCGCGATTCTGTATCGCTCCCACTTTCTCGCACTCGAAGTGCAGCTCGCATTTTCCAAAGCAGGGGTGCCCTACCAGATCACCAGTGGGGTGAAATTCTTCGAACGCCAACACGTGCGCGATCTCGTCGCACTGGTGCGTTTCGTTTACAACCCATCCGACACTCAGGCTTGGCAACGGATCGCCGTGCTCATGCCGAAAATCGGTGAAAAAGGAGCGCAGAAAATCCACGCCGTCGCGTTGGAAAATGCCCAGCTCTTAAAAAAGAATCTCATCGATGTGCTCCACACCGACGACGTGAAAAGCAAAGTGGCCAAGGCGGCACGTGAGGATTGGGACAACTTTTGTGATTCACTCCGGCAAGTCGCCAGCACGATGGAAACAGATACGCCTGCTGCCGCCATCGAGATCGCAATTGATGGCTGGTATGGCGATTACCTCAAAGGAGCGTTTGCCGATTATGTCGATCGCTTCGAAGAGCTCAAAGCACTCATCGGATTCGCCGGACGCTACGAGGAAATGCAGGATCTGCTTTCGCAGATCGTGCTCCTTAATGGCGAAACCAGTGATCGTCAGGTCGATTCCGATACCGAGGCGATCAAACTCACGACGGTTCACCAAGCCAAAGGACTCGAATACGATGTCGTCTTTGTGGTCGGATTGGCTGACGGACAATTCCCCGGCCGACGCTCGATCGAAGCCGACGATGTCGAAGAAGAACGACGCCTGTTCTACGTGGCGGTCACCCGCGCGCGAAATGAGCTCTACCTCTGTTACCCGAAAGTCGCCACGCGCGGCGGCCCCGGCGGCATGCTCCTCCAACCGAGCCGCTTCCTCATGGAGCTCCCCACCGATCTCTACGAACCGCTGCGGATCAAACGCCGGTTCGGCTGGTAATTTTTGGCACTTCCCACGCGCAAATTTCACGGCATGGTTTTCGAATGCCTGTCATCCCCCGCCTGAACGAACTTCAACCCGAAATCACTGCGTGGAGACACGATTTCCATCAGCACCCCGAAATCCTCTTCGAGACCCATCGCACGTCGGGAATCGTCGCCGACAAGTTGCGTGACTTTGGCTGTGACTCCATCAAGACGGGCATGGGCCGAACCGGAGTCGTGGGAGTGATCAAAGGTAAAACCAGCCACAGCAATAAAGTGATCGGATTACGGGCCGACATGGATGCATTGCCCATGACGGAGGATACCGGTCTGCCCTATGCCTCCGGTGAGGCTGGGAAAATGCACGCCTGCGGACACG
The DNA here is from genome assembly GCA_034669935.1 of Cephaloticoccus sp. Taxonomy (GTDB): domain Bacteria; phylum Verrucomicrobiota; class Verrucomicrobiia; order Opitutales; family Opitutaceae; genus Cephaloticoccus. The sequence goes on along the minus strand of JAXMOJ010000007.1, from coordinate 67,243 downwards.
ATGGACACACTTCCATGCTGCTTGGGGCCAGCAAATATCTAACCGAAACCAGAAATTTCGATGGCACCGCAGTGGTGATTTTCCAACCCGCCGAAGAAGGCGGAGGCGGTGGCAAGGAAATGTGTGACGATGGTTTGATGGACGAATTCGGCATTCAGGAAGTCTACGGCATGCACAATATGCCCGGTATTCCGGTGGGTGAATTTGCGATTCGGACCGGCTCTTTTTTCGCAGCCACCGATATATTTGAAATCGACGTAAAGGGATTGGGAGGCCACGCGGCCAAACCACACGAGGCGATCGATACCACCTTGGTCGCATCCCATATCGTCGTCGCGCTGCAATCAATCGCCTCACGCAATGCCGATCCGCTTAAATCCTTGGTCATCTCGGTCACCTCATTCCAGACCGAAAGTCAGGCATTCAATGTCATCCCGGAACGCGTAAAGCTCAAAGGCACGATTCGCACCATGGATGCCGATATACGTGCTCTGGCCAAGGAGCGAATCCGCTCAGTCAGCGAACAAACCGCCCAGGTCTTTGGGGCCACCGCCCAAGTCAAAGTAGACCTCGGTTACCCCGTGATGTCGAATGCGCCTCGACAAACCGAATTTGCGAGCCAAGTGGCTGCCAAAATCGTCGGGGCCGATAACGTCACTACCGATACTCCCGCCATCATGGGCGGCGAAGACTTCGCCTTCATGTTGGAGGAAAGACCCGGGGCCTACATTCTTGTGGGCAATGGCAGCACTCCGATGGTTCACCATCCAAAATACGACTTCAACGACGAGGCTCTCCCCTACGGCTCCTCTTATTGGGTAAGCCTGGTCGAATCAGCGATGCCGCTGAGCTAAGTTGTGAATTTTTGATCTGAGAGGTTACGCTCTGGATCCCCCATCTTGATCAACCATCTGATTGAGGCGACAAACTATATAGAAATCGCAGGCCTCCTATCGCGAGGAGAGCAGCCATAAACCAATAGCTCACAGCACCGCCGCCTCCGCCACTTGAACCGCTCGTTGAAGTTGGTGGGCTGGACGATGTGCCACCTCCGCTAGTCGGCAGTGGCGCGGATTTTAATGACAATGTCGCTTTAGCGCTCGTATCACTCCCGCGGCTATTGCTGACGCGCACTGAATACTGCCCTGTGTTGGCGGTCTGCACGTTGCTAATCGAGTAAGTGCTTTCGGTCGCTCCACTGATCGGGTTTCCATTAAACAACCATTGATAGGCCAGCGTTTCGTCACCTTCGGCTGTGATCGAAAAAATCACATTGGCTCCGGCAGATACCTCTAGATCGACCGGTTGTTTGGTAATCAATGGTGCTCCTTCCAATCGTCCCTTGAAAATCAGATTGGAACTGTGGTCGCTACTTGCCACGTAGAGGAGTCCCTCCTCGCTGACCGCGAGCCCATGGGGCCGAGCAAATCTGGCTTTTTCACCCACTCCAGAACTACTTCCAGCGACTTCCAGCAATGCTCCGACAGTCGTGACATCACCCTCCGGGGATATCCTTCGAACAGTCTGATAACTCACTTGGGAGACATAAACGTTTCCACCTTTATCCACTGCCACTCCGCGAGGAGATAGCATTCTGGCTTTTTCCGCGGGACCGTCCGCAAACGCGTCGGCATAGCCACCAGTGGCATTCAACGAAGATACTACCCCAGAGGGAGTGATCTTGCGAATACGTCCATTCCCCGTATCAGCGACATATAAGTTCCCACCACCATCAATCGCGAGTCCAATGGGTTCCGAAAACCGGGCGACTTCGGCCGAACCATCGACGCGACCACTCTCTCCTGCTTTTCCTGCGAAAGTGGTTACTTTTCCATCGGTATCTATTTTGCGAATCGCGTGATTGGCCGTGTCCGCCACGTAAATCACGCCATTCGCATCAACGACTAAATCACCAGGCTTATTAAACGTTGCGACCGAACCCGCTCCATTGTTGCTCCCGATTGTATAGGGCACTCCAGCCACCAACACGACACTGCGATCGGACAAAATTTTTCGAATCGTAGAATCCCCCGTCGAGGACACATAGATATGGCCCAATGCGTCCACCGCGATACCGACCGGACTAGAAAACAATGCTTCGCCCGTGGCTTGGTCAATCAACCCCTCTTTCCCCGCAATACCCGCGATCGTAGACACAACTCCATCAGCCGTAATCTTTCGAATCGTATTGTTGCCTGAATCGGCTACATAAAGATTTCCGACCGTATCGACCGCAATATGCGCGGGCCCAAAAAACCTCACATCCCCACCAGTTCCATCTATACTGTCGGCACTCAGAATCGCTGAGAGTCCGGCCAGCGTCGTCGCAACCCCAGACGATGAAACCTTTCTAATGGTGTTATCATCCCGATCCGCCACCAACAGATTTCCATCAGGATCCAATGTGATACCCGAGGGATAAAGGAAACGCGCATCGCTCCCCGTTCCATCCGCTGAATCCCATTCTCCGATCACGCCAGCGAGCACTGTGATCGTGCCTGCGGGCGTGATTTTTAAAACACTGTTTACGTCACAGACAAATAGAGTGCCGTCCGACTGAGCGATCAAAGCGGAGGGTCTCTTGATCACGGCATCACCCGAACCACTCGACAAGGTTGTTACCTGTCCTGACGGTGCAATTTTGCGAACGAGATTGTTACCGGCCTCAGCCACGTAGACATAACCAAGCGCGTCGACCGAGACCGACAATGGATAGAAAAAGCTCGCGTCGGCTCCAATCCCATCGGCCTTCCCGTAGACTCCGGCCTTACCCGCAAACGTCGAAACCATCCCCGATAAGGCAATCTTTCTGATCGTGTTAGTGACTGCATCCGCGACATAGATTGCTCCATCGGAAGCAAGCGCCAACCCCGTCGGCAGAGCGAAACTTGCGGCCGTGCCAACTCCGTCCGCGGAACCATGGGAGCCGCTACCGGCCACCGTAGAGACCTCCCCATTGGCGGTGATCTTCCGGATCACTCGGTTACCCGCATCTGCGACGAACACATTACCTGCCGTATCAACTTCCACATCCTTCGGCAGCCGAAATCGTGCTTCAGTGGAAGAACCATCCCTATACCCTGCATAACCAGCTTCGCCCGCAAACGTTGTCACGACACCATTGGTCGTGATTTTCCGTATCACGTGATTCTTCTCATCGGCGACGTAACTATTGCCCTGCGCATCTGTCGCCATGCCCATAGGTCCGTTGAATCGCGCACCGACCCCAGTCCCATCGACGCTCCCGATACTGGAATCACCTGCCAAAGCTACAAAGTTAAATGGATTCGTGTAATCCGAAGCACTGCGCACCGATTCCATCGCGCCAAGAGCGACGAAGGCTAAGACTAGTGCGGGGAAAAACAGACCCCCGAGACGTGAGATTGGTGACATAACTGAAAGGTGGATACGGGTGTTCAACCAACAGACAAGAAGGTCACCCAAATCCGCTATTCCCTCTATATAAAAATGTGGTTCAACGTCAATTTCAGTGGATAGATTCATCTCAGAGGTTGCACTCACCGTAGTCCGTGCTCTCTGTTTTAGTTCTAGTAATCATGTCATCTCCTATCGAAAACGTCGTCATTATCGGAACCGGTTGCGCGGGGCTCACCGCCGCGATCTACACCGCCCGAGCCAATCTTAATCCCCTGATCATCGAAGGCACCCAACCCGGCGGTCAGTTGACCACGACCAGCGAAGTGGAAAATTTCCCCGGATTCCCCGAGGGCGTCGATGGTTTCATGCTGATGGATAATCTCCGCAAGCAGGCCACCAAGTTTGGCACGCGATTTGAACAAGCCCTGGTCGATTCGGTCGATTTCACCTCCTCGCCGCGAAAGCTGGTCTGCGGTGATCGCACGATCCTTGCCAAGACCGTTATCATCGCGACTGGAGCCTCGCCCCGCATGACCGGTATCCCGGGTGAGAGGGAACTTTTTGGCGGCAAGGGCGTGACGACTTGTGCGACTTGCGACGGGGCATTCTATCGCAATCAGGAAGTCGCTGTGATCGGTGGCGGAGACAGTGCAGCGGAAGAAGCCCTCTTTCTCACGCGCTTCGCCAGCAAGGTTTACCTCGTGCATCGCCGCGATGAATTGCGCGCGTCGAAAATCATGGCGGATCGCGCCACATCTCATGAAAAAATCGAGATGGTCTGGAATAGTGTTCCCGTCTCCGTCGAGGGAGTTGAGCAAGATTCCGTCAGTGGACTGAAGGTTAAGAACAACCAGACCAACGAGGAGCGCACGCTTCCCGTGAAAGGCATTTTCGTGGCCATCGGCCATGTGCCCAATACCGGACCATTTGCTGAAGCGGTCGATGTGGATGACGAAGGCTACTTTAAGCCCAGCGTCGGGTCGCAGGTGCAGACCAATATCCCCGGGGTCTATGTCGCGGGCGATTGTGCGGACCACGTTTATCGTCAGGCAATCACCGCGGCCGGCATGGGATGCCAGGCTGCAATTGAAACGGAACGCTGGTTGTCCGAACAAGAAGCGTAAGCTTTTCTTCCACGTTCTTCTAAAACTTAAAACGCCGCCCACTTTCGTGAGGCGGCGTTTTGTTTAAGAGGGTTTCGAGAAGCTTACGAAAGCTCGTCGGCGTGGAACTCCTGCCAGCTGTCGAGATCGTTGAGACGAACGGCATCGAGAATCGAGCCATCATCGGCGATACCGGAAGCATCGAGGACGCCCTTGCGGGTTTCGTCGTCATGGTTGTAACCGAGCACCGAAGCGTTATGCGCTTCAATCGTCGCCGCATCGAGTTTCACGCCGGGTTGGGCTTTGATCCAGGCCTCGAATTGAGGATAGGAAGGCTTGCTGTCCTTAATGAATGCGAGGACGGCGTCGCGATTGAGACCGAGGGCGTCGATCGTCATTTGATCGTAGCCTTGGCCTGCGCCGGGATAACGGGAATCAAGCTTGCCGCTCGCTTCGAGCGAAACTTTGAGCCACATGCGTGGGAGGTGAAGAACACCGAGAGGACCGGCGGTGCCGGAGCTAATGAGAGGAACAAATGTTGCCATAATTTTGATAATTGAGGGGTTAGAAAATCGCCACGCTCATAGGAGTCGCGACTTCCCCACTCAATACGGTTTGAGAGTGTTGGCAATGCCCGCCTGAGTCTTAATTGAAAGGTTCAGGCAAACAATAGCCTTGGCGGGCCTGCGGGCTCTCGCATCGTGTAATGCAATCATGTCGTCACCGTCTGCCAAACCCGCTTGGGGCCTCTATGAACGGCTCATGCCTACCGAAATCGAAACGATCTTCGATCAACACCCTATCGTCTATCTCCCTTGGGGCGCGCTGGAATATCATGGCAAGCATGCTTCGGTCGGGCTCGACAGTTTGAAAGCCCACGGGCTTTGCCTCGAACTCGCTCAACAGATCGGCGGTCTCGTGCTCCCACCGGTGAATGTCGCAGCCAACACCATGAAGACGGTGCCCGACATCAAACACACGCGCCATTCGCTCAATTTTAGCGAAGCCTTGTTGCGTTTGCTCGCCCGGGAGCATTTCGAACAGCTCGCGGAGGAGAAATTTCGCGTCGTCTTCACCCTCTGCGGCCATGTCGGCCAGCCACACTACGACATCATCAAGGAGGAAGCGGAAAAGTTTAACCAATCGCAAAGCGCCACCCGGATCATCGCGACTTCCGAAACAGATCTTATTTCCGAAGATATCGTGGTCGTGAACCACGCCGCTCTCGGCGAAGTTTCGTTTCTCATGCACACCGATCCGGATTGCGTGGATCTCTCGCGGCTGCCTCAAGACCGCGTGCCGACACTCGAAGAAGACGCCGTATGGGGGCCCGATCCTCGTGAATCTTCCGCCGAGAAAGGTCGCCTCTACACCGATGCTTTCCTCGCAGGTGCGCAAAAACTCATCTCCGAAACGCTCGCCCAAAACTAATCTCAATCGGCCAATGTCACTTTATAAGTGACATCCTTATACGCCCTGTAACTACGATTATCATTTTATGAATTACCGCACCCTTGGTCGCACCGGTCTCAATGTTAGCGAGGTTAGCCTCGGCACTTGGGCTTTTGGCTCTCCTTCGATTTACGGTTCGGTTGATTCCGATTCCGCTCACAACGCCATCCGAGGCGCGCTTGATGCGGGGATCAATTTCTTCGACACCGCGCCGCTTTATGGCACCAGCGAGGCTGATGGGATTGCGGAAACTGTGCTCGGTAAAGCACTCGGCGCGGACCGGGACAAGGTGACAATTGCCACGAAATTCGGGCGATATCATTCACGGGTTCACACCAACGAATTTTTCGATGGCGAATCCGTCGTCTGGTCCGTCGAACAAAGCCTCCAACGTCTCGGCACCGATCGTCTCGATGTGCTGTTTTTTCATTCTCCGACTCATCCGGACAACATCAATGACGATGTCTGGGCCGCGATCGAGAAGCTCAAGAACAGTGGCAAGGTGCGCTTTACTGGATTGTCGTGTGGCTTCATCCAAGACACGGCGGACATGACGCGCGACTGGGCCGACAACGGTCTCATCGATGTCGCTCAGATCGCTTACAGTCTGACGTATCGGGAGTGGGAACCGATCATTAAGCATCTCGGCGAAAAGGGCGTGGGCATCGTCGCTCGCGAATCACTCGCGAACGGATTTCTCGCAGGGGTATTCAAGAAAGACATTGTTTTCCCTGAAGGCACGCTCAACTCACGCTATCCTCGCGAAGAGATCGTCGAGCGCGTGGAACTCGCGGATCGCTACAAGGAAGTGCTTGTGCGCGGAGATATTCCCTCTCTGGCCTCTGCTGCCATGCGGTGGGTGATCGATAATCCGAATATTTCGACCGTTCTATCCGGCTCACGTAAACTGGAAGAGATTCTCGACTGTGCCACCGCTTCCAATGCGGCACCCTACTCGACCGAGGAAATGGCTGCTGCTCGCCAACTGCACACCAAAGATTTCACTCCCGCTTAGTAGCGAACTGCTCGTGCAGAATGCTCGAAAATCTCGGGCCACAGCGGCCGATCGTCTCTGAATAGACCCGAAATGAGGTCATTTCGGGACCACAGGGTATCCGGCGCTCTGAATTTATCAATCCACGCACCGATCTTAAGCTGCTTTCCGATATCATCTTACGAAATACATATATTCTTTATTTGGAATAATTCTAATTCTCACTTGCGATTTAGAACCATTCCAATTGGTTGAGCTTCCCTCACCTATGCCCTCCACATCTACAGTCTCACCCCAGACCTATACACGCGACCTCTCCGAGAGCGGTCTGCGCAATACTCCGCAACGCGAGGTCATCTACGACAGCTTGCTGCAAAAACGAGATCACCCCACGGCCGACGAAGTCTACGCTCGGGTGAAATCCAAGATGCCCACCATCTCCCTCGCGACAGTTTACAACTGTCTCGAAACATTCGTGCAGCGCAATATGGTGCGCGCGGTCAATTTCGAACGCGGCCCGACCCGCTACTGCCCCAATCTCCGACCGCATGCTCACTTTCATGATGAGGCTGTGGGTTCTACTCACGATATCGATCTCCCCGAGGGGTTACTCGATCAAGTGAAATCTATCCTCCCTGACGGTTATGATGCTTCCTCGGTCGAAATTAGTTTCCGAGGTCACTCACCCAAGCACGACGACAGCTAAACCACTACTTTTATTCACATGTCCAAACTGGAAATCAAAGACCTCCACATCGCCATCGGCGAAAAAGAAATTGTTAAGGGCCTCACCCTCACCATCAACAGCGGTGAAGTTCATGCTATCATGGGCCCCAACGGCACGGGAAAATCCACGCTCGTTAAAGCTATTGCGGGTCACCCCGACTACACGATCACATCGGGCGATGTGCTTCTGGACGGTGAATCCGTTCTGGTCATGGAGCCCGACGAACGCAGTCGCTCCGGTATATTCCTCGCCTTTCAATACCCCAGTGAAATCCCGGGGGTGAGCATCGCCAATTTCCTTCGCGCGGCCCAACAGGCCCGGATGGGCGAAGATGAGGAACTCGATGCCACGGCATACTACAAACGCCTCTACGGAAAAATGGATCTATTGAAGATCAACCGTAAGTTCACTTCCCGAGCGGTGAACGAAGGATTCTCCGGTGGTGAGAAAAAACGCTGCGAGATTCTCCAAATGGCCATGCTCGAGCCAAAATTTGCCCTCATGGACGAAACAGATTCAGGCCTCGATATTGATGCGCTTCAAATCGTAGCGGAAGGCGTCAATACCATGCGCGGCGAAGAATTCGGCGCACTCATGATTACCCATTACCAACGTCTCCTCGACTATATCGTGCCTGATCATGTGCATGTCATGTATGACGGCCGCATTGTGAAGAGCGGTGACAAAAACCTCGCCCTTGAACTTGAAGAAAAGGGCTATGAGTGGGTTTCCAAGGAACTCGCCCCCGCCTAATCCCATTATCCGCCATGGCAGACAACACAGATACAGACACGCTCGAAGCTCCCTCCTCTGCGGAAAACGCATTCGAGGGAATCGATCAGACCAAGGGCGACTTTCAATACAAGGTCGACTATGAGTTCGACGCAGGTGTCGGCCTCAACGAAGAGACTATTCGCTACATCAGCTCCGTCAAAAAGGAAGCTCCGTGGATTCTCGATTTCCGACTAAAAGCACTGGAAAAATTCCAGTCCATGCCCATGCCTACGCATTGGGCGACGAAGGATCTCGATAACATTCAGTTCGACAAAATCCGCTACTATCTCTCGCAAGGCCAAAAGCCCAAGCGCACGTGGGACGAAGTGCCCGATGATATTAAGCAAACTTTCGAACGCCTCGGAGTGCCTGAGCAGGAGCGTAAGTTTCTCGCGGGAGTCGAAGCCCAATTCGATTCGGAAGCGGCCTATTCCAACATCAAAGAAATCGTTTCCAAACAAGGAGTCATCTTTGTTAACTCGACCGAAGGACTGCGCGAGCACCCCGAGTTATTCAAAAAATTCTTCGGCAAAGTCATCCCGACCGGAGACAATAAATTTTCCGCGCTCAACAGCGCCGTGTTCTCCGGTGGCTCGTTCATCTACGTGCCGAAAGGCGTTAAGGTCGCGCAGCCGCTTCAAGCCTACTTCCGGATCAACGCGGAAAACTTCGGCCAATTCGAACGCACCCTCATCATCGCGGACGAAGGTTCCGAAGTCACTTACATGGAAGGCTGCACCGCGCCGAAGTTCTCTACTTCCACGCTGCACAGTGCGGTGGTCGAACTCGTCGCGCTCAAGGGGGCCAAGATCCAATACATCACAGTTCAAAACTGGGCGAACAACGTCTTCAATCTCGTCACTAAGCGCGCAGTCGCTCACGAGGATGCCGAAGTCAAATGGATCGATTGCAACATCGGCAGCCGCCTCACCATGAAATATCCCGGCGTCGTCCTGAAGGGCGAACGCGCCCGCGGCGAAGTCATCTCAATCGCCCTCGCCAATGATGGTCAGCACCAGGATACCGGTGCGAAAATGATTCATGCGGCGGACAACACGACTTCCAACGTCGTTTCCAAATCGATCTCGGTGGGGCAAGGCCGCTCGACCTATCGCGGCATGGTGCACATTCCGAAAAACCTCAAAGGTTGTAAAAACAACACCGAATGCGATGCCCTCCTGATCAACTCGAACAGCCGCACCGACACATACCCGTCAATCATCGTCAAGGGAGACAAAAACTCTACCCAGCACGAGGCCTCCGTTTCGAAGGTCAGTGAAGATCTGATCTTCTATATGCAGCAACGCGGCCTGACCGAAGCCCAGGCCATGAGCCTGTCCGTAAACGGATTCATCAACGATCTCGCCAGCCAATTCCCCATGGAATACTCGGTCGAGCTCAAGCGCCTGATTGACCTCGAGATGGAAGGTTCCGTCGGGTAATCGCCCCTTCCTAATACTTTGCAAAGAATGTCTGCACAAACTTCCACAACCAGCGCCTCAGGTTTAAACTCTGAACGCTTCGCCACTCACATGGGGCAGCGCGCCGCCCTTCCTCAATGGTGGCTCGAAGCCAAAAAAGAGGCTTGGAATCAATACAACGCGCTTCCGCTTCCGACTCGTTCCGACGAACGCTGGCGTTATTCCAAGCTCAAAGGCATCAATCTCGACGGTTATCATCTGCCCGAAGAAGCCTCCCTCCACGTCCCCCACCTGCCCGACTTTGCTCACGCAGGAGAAATGACGTTTTCTAATCGTCAGCTCATCGGTCGCCAAACACTGCCACCTGAGCTCGTCGAGAAAGGCGTCATCTTCGCACCGCTGAACGAAGCCTTGCGCAATCACGGCGACTTGGTTCGCAGCTATTTCCAGAAACATCCCGCCAATCTGGGCAGCGAAAAATTCGTCGCTCTGAATACCGCGTTCACGGCCACCGGTGCCGTGCTCTATGTGCCTCAAGGCGTCGAGCTCACGGAACCTGTCGTGGTGCAACACACCCTCTCCGGTGACCACAATGCTGCGTTCCCCCACACGCTAGTCATTCTTGAGGATAACGCCAAAGCGACCCTCGTGGAATACTTCGTCTCGGCCCACGCTGCGGATGCTCACATGGTGTCCGGCGTTAATGATCTTCACGCTGCGGAGGGAGCACAGCTGACCTACGTCGGCGTGCAAAACTGGTCGCATAACACGCTGGCGTTTCAAACCAATTCCATCGCCGTCGAACGTGATGCACAAGTGCTCTCACTTAACGTCCACCTTGGCGGCAATCAGGCGCGCCACGAATCACATAGCCGTCTCCTCGGGCCCGGTGCGCATAGCGAAATGCTCGCGCTGACGGTTGCGGATGAAAATCGCGAGTATGATCAGCGCACATTGCAGACTCACGTTTCTCCCCACACCACTTCAAATCTCCTCTACAAAAACGCCCTACTGGACACGGCGAAGACAATTTTCTCGGGTCTGATTGTCGTCGATCCCGATGCACAAAAAACCGATGCTTATCAAAGCAACCGGAATCTTATGCTAAGTGATGCAGCGGAAGCCGATTCACTTCCCGGTCTGGAAATCGAAGCCAACGATGTGCGTTGCACCCACGGTGCGACCAGCGCACGCATCGATGCCGATCAACTCTATTACTTACGGTCGCGCGGCATCCCCGAAGCGCGAGCCAATGAACTACTCGTCTTCGGATTCTTCGAAGAAGTCCTCAACAAACTGGACGACGATGCCTTACATGCCGCCCTCAGCACATTGATCCAAACCAAGTTTAAACAGAAATGAGTAGTTGAAGACCAACTCTCCACCGACGCGCGATCCTCACTCAACACTAGCCACTACCCACCGCCAGCGACTCACTACTTCAATCAAATGTCCGCTTCCAAAGAACGCTCTCTCTCCAGGGAAATCGTCGTCACTCAAATTCCTTCCGGCGACAAGCATACGCTAACAGAAGGCACCAAGCTGTTTATTCACCAAACCTTGGGGGGGAGCTTTACCGTGCAAACGGATTTTGGACTGTTCCGAATCGAAGCAAAAGACGCCGATGCAATTGGAGAAGAAATCACTGAAGTCACCATAGAAGCCGAGGCTCTCTCCGATGGGTCACCCGATCCGGAAACGGTGTGGGCGCAGTTGCGCAAAGTTTTCGATCCTGAAATCCCCGTCAACATCGTCGATCTCGGCTTGGTTTACTCGATGGATATCGAGAAAAACGAGGACGAGGGGTATAAGGTAAGCGTCGCGATGACTTTGACCGCCCCTGGCTGTGGTATGGGCCCAGCCATCGCCGAGGATGCGAAGAGTAAAATCCTCCTCGTGCCCGGGGTCGACGAAGCCGATGTGCACATCACTTGGGAGCCTGCTTGGAATCAATCGATGATTTCTGAAGAAGGTAAGATGAAGCTCGGTCTGGTTTGACTTCGAATGGAACGTTTCTGGAGGCTGGCTAAACGTGGCCGATCCAAAGCCCACCAACGTGGCGCTTGCCTAGAGCTCCGGCCCTCACACTCTGAGTGAAGTGGCTGCCGACAAACAAACTGCCTTCGATTTCAATCCCCGTGACAAAGTCTTCCGGCGAAAGTTATGGGTTCATTTAAAATCTACTGACGGAAGTCGGATCTATGTCTTCTGGAAACGGATTGCGGGATTACTCATCCTTCTCGCTGTAGTCGGCTGGCTAAGTCTATCCGCATCGGCGTGGGGCTTCGTGAAATTCAAACGCGGCGTGACCGAAGCGGCCTTTACCGATATCGCATTCTACCCCTGGAGAGCGCAGGAGTATCGCCAGACGTTGAGTCGGCATTACCTCGAAACAGCCAAAGCGCATCTGCAAACAGGCTCGTGGTCAAAAGCGGTCTTTAATCTTCGCCTGTCTATCGCGAAAAATAATAATCAACGTGAAGCACGCCGGATCCTGGCCGATATTTACGATCAGATCCAACGCACCGATCTCTCTGTTCAGTTACTGCAAGGAGGGATGCTCGAAGCCAGGGAAGACTCCAAATATCTTCGACGTTTACTCACCTTGATGAGAAAGGAAAAAGAGCACCGTGGCATCATTGACATAGGAAAGGAACTGCTCCCCTCATCGCCCGGGAAAAAACCCGCCCATCAAGAAATCGTTTATCACGTCGCGCGCGCTCACTTGGACTTAAACCAAGGGGATCGCGCAAAAAAGTTTATTGGCGACTGGAGCTTGGATCGCACCTTAAGGGGGCAGATTTTCCTCGCCGACGTCGATCAGGCCCAAGGATATCCGAGGATCGCCATTCTCAATTTGGAGCAGCTCCATGAGAAAACGAAGAATGACCGAATCATCCTCAAACTGATCACGCTCTATCGTAATATGGATCAATTGGAAGAGGCTCGAGGCATTGCTCTGCAACGAGTGATCCTCAGTCCCCATAGTGCCGGTGCTCGCATCGACCTCATCACCCTTCTAGAGGAAACTAATGATCAAGAAACCATGGAGCAGGAAGTTAACACCTTCCTTGAAAACTACCGTGAAGATCCACGAGCGCTGAGCCTACTCGCCAATACTGTAATCAGTTTTCCTCGTTCAGATCTCGCCATCCAGATTAGAGAAGCTGCCCCCAAAGATGAATTTGGACGGCCTGCGGCCCTATTCCATATCGCCGTGATGCAAGCACAGTGCTCTCTCGGCGAATACAAGAATGCCTTAAAAACCGGCAAGGCACTCAATGAATACTCCCAACTCTCAAAAGTATATCTGGCTAACATCAATCTCATGCGAGCCTGGGCCAATTACGGACTCGGTGAGCCATTGAAAGGAGACAGCTGGTTAAAGCTCTCTCTATCCGAGGACTACGCCTCGATGATATCCGACACGTTCCTGCTCGTGAACCGCCTCCGCGATTTGGGACAAACCGAAGATATGCGTCGGGTGCTCATCAAATTAGTCGAACGTAGCCAAGGTAATCCGCTCCCATTGATGACTCTCGCTCAACACGATCTTGAGATTTCCAACTGGAGTGGCGTGCTGGAATACCTGCCTGACCTCATTGCGCTGGATCCCGAACCGACCAAAATCCTGAAAATAATCAGTCACGATCTACCGGAAGACCTACCTCTCCCAACAGAATTGAGAGCCAATTTGGATCTCTATTACTAAGACGGAATTCATCCGGATAATCATTCCTGAGCCCTTGCCAAATCACGCCTAAGGCGCAAATTCTCTACGCTATGTCATTTGCTAATCTCCAACCAGGACTCAAGGAGCCTCTCCCTCGCGCCGACGATGATGAGGATGATGAATCCTCGGATAACGCCAAAAATGCCGCCCCAGTCACGGCGTTGATCCAGAAGAAATTCCTCGAACAACGGAAAATCTTCCTCTGGGGCGCCGTCACCGACGAGACCGCTAAAGATATTACCGAGAAGCTACTTTATCTCGAAGTGACCAATCCGGGCGAAGAAATCACATTTTATATCAACACCCCCGGCGGATCGATCACCGCAGGCATGGCGGTTTACGACACCATGCAAATGGTCACTTCCCCCATCACCGTAATTGTCACCGGCATGGCTGCTTCCATGGGCTCGATTCTCCTGAGCGGTGCAAAAAAAGGCCGACGCCTGCTTTACCCACATTCACGCGTGTTGATTCACCAACCGCTGATCTCCGGACGCTTCATTGGTCCGGCCACCGATATCAACATCCAAGCGCAGGAGATGGAAAAACTGCGGCAGGAATTGAATCAAATCCTCGCCGACGCTTCCGGACAACCCCTTGAGCGCATTACCGAAGACACTGATCGCGATTTCTACCTCAATGCCAAGGAAGCGATTAAATACGGACTGGCTGACGAGATCGTCGACAAGGTCTAAGCTACTTTTCAAAGAGAAAAATTTTCTAGGCGAACCTTCGGGTTCGCCTATTTTTTGATCTCGGCTACCAGCCGTGTTTTCTCGTTTTCCCAATCAATAGCCTGCCGCATATCATCCGCGGCATGTGCGACTTTGATTCCCTCCTGGAGCCATTGTATGCGCAACGCCCGGGGCACTAGTTTCAGCGCAAGGAGATTTCGATAAACTTCCAGTCCTGCCTTCGCATTATCTCCGGCGATGAGAAAGGGCACCGTCGCAGCCAGGAGCCCCCAGTCATTCACATCCACTCGTTTCAAGTAGTGCACAAATCCCAACGCGCGAGCCGCATTCACCGCATCACCCTGCTCAGTCAGTATTTCAGCCAAAGCGAGTCCCACCGGCAGACTCGGTCTTTCCTTCTGCTCGCGTCTGCCTAACGCCAAGGCGTCCTCCAACAGATCGGCCGATTTGAGCCGGTCCATTTCTCTCAAAACCAGATAAGGCATAAACCGCGGAGAAATTTCGTCACGCCGGATCCACTGCTCCGTAAGACTCCTTTGAAAAGGACGGTAAAGCGGATCGCCGACCAGCACATTTTGCCAGCTCAGCGAAGGAAGAGCATAATAGGCCGCTTCTCCCAAAGTCATTCCCTGCGCGAGTCCCTTAAAGAGAAGATCAGGATGGTGCATGAATTGTAGATACGGTTCAAAAACCGCCCCCACCGTAGCGGCGGCACCGCGCGCCAGCAGAGGACCACACCATGATTGACTGTCTGAGTGCAAAGTCTGGGCTGAGTAACTATGAATATGCATCGCAACGGCCCCTGGTGCGAAACGAAACCCCGGCAAAGTGAATGGACCATTCACCTTTGACGTATACCAACCTGCATACAGGGCGGGGGCATCAAACCTGGCCCCAATCGAAAACGTCCCTTTATCATCACGCTGGCTGGTGGGAAAATTCCGTTTCTTTAATTCCTCCGCCGTGACTCTCAGCCAGCGTTCGCCTTGCGGATAAGGTCCCTTTGTATCGACATAGGCCCGACCGATCAGCCCGTTCCTTTCGGCTTCAAGCGCTCCGTCAATCATTCCAAACACGACCTTCGCACTGGGTCCGTCCAATCTCGACACTCGCACCACGCTTTCAAGAATCAGTTTTTGTGGCTCATCCATGCGGTAGAGCGGATTGGGAACATACGAATTGATATTGTAATTCCCCACCGCGAGCAGGCTCAGTTCGGAATCCACCGAAGAACGATTAGTCCGCATCTGCGGGCTGTTCGGCATTCCTTTCACCGGAGTGACCAAACTTGGCTCATTCTTGATTCTCAACGGCACCCCTCGGCACACGATCAGATAAGACATCGTGTGGCCTGAAAACGCCATTTTCCGTCGGCCATATTCATCATGCAGACTCATGGCGACACTATCGATCCAACCTCGATTCACCAATTCATCCTGGAGAGGCTGCCAAACCGTCAGCACAAATTCACGCCACGTAATCGTCTCCTGCTTGGGCATCTTCAGGCTGATGATATTCTCTACCGGCACTCCTCTTCGCAGCGCATAATGCTCCGCGATTCGCTGAGAATCCGGGTCGGCACTATTCGTCACCAACACGACTCGCGACGCCCCATCCGCCCCACAAACCATCGACGCTAAACCGATGAAACAAAGAAATATAGCAATCCACTTTCGCACGTTTTCAATCTGTCCAGTGCCCGTCATTCTGACGAGTCTTCATTCCACTACTTGCCAAACCGCGCGATTCAAAACTAGCCTCTGCATCGGCGATGGATTCCGCCCTCCTGCAAAGGAAAACCGCTTCACACCGAAGCTGATGACTCCTGTTAATCTCTATCTAACAGCCAGCCATCCTGCACCATGACCTACCTCGCCATCGCCCTCGGCGGCGCCCTCGGAAGCATCCTCCGCTATGCCCTCTCCACCTCAATCGACACACGTTGGGGCGAAGGATTCCCTTGGGGCACCTTGAGCGTCAATTTACTGGGCTGTTTTGTGATTGGCATTTTAGCCTACCTCTCCGGATCCGATGGTCGGCTCTGGGGTAATCTGGAAACACGTCAATTTTTGATGACCGGTCTTTGCGGAGGGTTCACCACTTTCTCCACCTTTGGTCTGCAAACCCTCAATCTCATGCGCGATGGGGACTGGCTACAAGCCGCCGCATATGTGCTAGGATCGGTCGTGCTCTGTCTGATCGGAGTCTGGCTCGGCCATGGAGCAGCCGAACTCATGAATCAATCTTAAGGCGTCTCTTTTGCCGCCGCCCGCTTCGCCAATTGCCTCGTCAAATAGCTATCGTCGGTGGCATGGGTCCAAGCGGTCAGCCAAATCGCACCCAGCATCTCACCGCCCCGGATCAACTGCCCTTCGATAAACTCCCGGCCGACCGGGTCCTTCGTAGCTCGGGCTGATTTAAACCGGTCCTCTTTTTCCAACTCGTAGAAAGGCACGACCTGCGCATTTTGCGCCATCAGATATTTCATCGAAGCGACGAAGATCGGGTCGCGACCATCCGATTGTTTCTCCAGGTCAAATGCCTGCACCGTAGCAATCTGCGACATGAGTTTCTCCGTCGTGATTTCAGCCTTCGCGATAAAACCACCGTCGATCCAAGAATGAATTCCCGGCCATCTCGTGTAGCGCTTTGGATTATCACCGGCCCAGCCATTATGGTGAATCGTCGTGTGCAAAGGTTGCGCACCATCGCCGATGTAGTGTCCCATCACCCCCATAACATAGAGGACATTGGCCTGCGCATTCGCCACTTCTTCCGGGGTGCCTGCTTTCTGAAACGTCTTCAAATAGGAGAAGGCTGATTTCAACTTCCCGTAGTATTCCGTAATCGCCCAGGGCAGGAAGCCCGGCCACTCCTTCGTGTGGTCGCTGTTTTTTTCCGCATCGATCTCTGGGAAATTATTCGGATGAGCCAGTCGACCCTGAGCAAAGTCCACCGCAAACGTGTAGCGTAAATCGGAAACCGTGTCCGCATTCAAACCAGCCGCCGCCAGCTGTTCGGCGTCGAGATAGTGATCGAGGCCATTGTAATGCTTGATCGGCAACTCCGGATTATTTCTCCATCGATCGGGCTCCCCCGACAAAAATACGATCCGTTCGGCATTGGCCGGCTCACGGACAAAGCGGGGGAATTCATCTGGCAACGAAGCCAGCGCCAATTCGTTTACCATCCGATGCCCTTCGTAATTCCAAGCGAGTAAAGGAGACATACCGGTCGCTCCAATCAAGAGACCACAAAAGAGGTTACGAAATTTCATTGGTAAAATAGTAGTGACTTTATCCCGATTAACGAGGGTTCAGTGAGAAAGAGTTCCCTAAACATTTCCTGACCGATCTAAGGTGCAGAGAGCCACTTGCGCGCCCCCGCCACAATATTCCCATAGGCCTGCACCGCATCACCAATCGCTTCCGCGATTTTCTGCCGATAGCCGGGCTGCATAATTTTCCGCGCCTCCGAATCATTGGACAGGAATCCGCTTTCGATCAATATCGCCGGGCATTGCGCGAATCGCAACACCGCCCAACGTGCGTGTTTCACCCCACGGTCGGTCGCGCCCATCGCTTTGATCATACGACGCTGAACTTGATAGCCGATCACCGTATTCCAGTGATCATTGGCATTGCCGATTAGCTTCACCGCCGCGCCTTCCTGATCTTTCTGTTGAGGATCAGCGGTCGAAAATTGGGTCTGGGGGGTCAGCGTGTAGACTTCCACTCCGCTTACCTTTTGCGCCCGTGCACCTACTGCGTTGTAGTGTAGACTGATAAAGAGATCCGCTTTCAGCTCATTGGCGATCTCAGCCCGTCGACGTAAATCACCCGCCTTGGTCTTGTCCAAATGTTGATCCGAATCTCGGGTGAGAATGACTCGGTATCCCTGCAGTTCCAAAACTCGTTTGAGACGTCGCGCCGTATCCAACGCCACCTCTTTCTCATTCACATTGAGTCGTTTATTCTCCTTACCCGGATCGCGACCTCCATGCCCGGCATCCACGACAATCGTGCGTAACTGTGGCACGATCGATTCTCCTCTTCCGGGCAACAGCAGCGGCGTCAGTCTCTTCTCGGCGTCAAGTTTACTGATAAAATAACGGCCCTTTATTACGCGCACCGCGTCACCTAAAAATAATCTCACGCCATTGAAAAGGCACTCCCGGCTGTCCGCTTCCAATTCGATGGTCGTCCACGAACTTTGTAGCGTGATCGTTCGCTCCGATTTCCTGGAAATCGTTTTCATCCCGAAACGAGCCGCAAACTGATCGACCGACCAATACTCGTGGCCGGCCAAATGAATTTTACTCAGAGGAGCCGCACCCAGCGGCGCTGAGCCTGCGCACGTCGAGAGTAACGCGATGACGAATAGCGCGCGTCGCACTGATTTCCGCCAGTCCGCGCTCACACCAAAACTCCTCAGGACTTCGCTTCGGAGTCGGCCTCAGCCTTAGGTGGCGCGCTCTCCTCGGATTCGAGTTCCGATGATGCAGCCGAGCCGCCTTTCTTCGCCGCCTCAGCCTCGGTATGAAATTTCAGCTTACGCTTGTTCGCCGGCAGTGCCGTTAACATCACGTTGATGTTACGTCCCACTAATTTGGGTTCTGCATCAGCCGTGCCCATCGTCGATAATTCGTCGATCGCACGCTTCATCACATTGAAACCTAGTTCGGTGCGGGCCATTTCCCGGCCCCGAAACTTCAAACGCATCTTCACCTTGCTCCCATGAGCGAGAAAAATTTCCCCACGACGCAACTTGGTATAAAAGTCATTCTCTTCGATCCGGGGCGTAAATTCGATTTCCTTGATCTTACTCGCCGTAGCCTTCGCGTTCGAAGTCTTCTTCGATTCCTCGTAAACGTATTTGCCGAAATCCATGATCCGGCAAACCGGTGGACGAGCATTGGATGCCACTTCGACCAACTCCAAGCCCACCTCGATCGCAAGCGCGATGGCCTTCTGCGTTGGCAAAATACCGAGCTGCTTACCCTCAGGTGATATCACCCGAACTTCGGGAACCCTGATGCGGTGATTGCGACGAATGCCCGCAAAGGGATTGTTGTTTCTGCGATAGTAGTTTCCGCGTTTGCCGCCGGAAGAAGGGAACGAATTGGCCATTAAATAAGGTTAATACTAGTAATCAGGAGGAGGATTTCTCATGGCTCGCTTTAGCAATGACAACACCAATCTCAGGTGATCGCACAAAGCGTAACAGTCTCAAACGCTAAAACTCTCGCCACAGGAGCAACTCGCCTTCGCGTTCGGATTGGTAAACTTGAACCCACCAGCAATCAACTTATTGGAATAGTCGAGGATCGTTCCCTTCAAATAGAGGGCCGTCTTGCCATCCACTAAAACCGACACATCAGCGGACCGAACCAAGATGTCTCCCCGTTTCGGAGCTGCGGTAAAACGCAGCTTGTAGCTCAGCCCATTACAACCGCCACCCGTGATTGCGATCCGGAGAAAATCTCCCTTATCCTCCCGCGCGATCAGACTCCGCACTTTCACGCCGGCATCCTCCGTCAACTGCACGAGCTTTTCATTACCTTCACGCACCCCTTCGGGGATCTCCGTCAGCGGAGCGGTGGGAGACTGTTCAGTCGCAGTGGTCATCAATTCGCTTACTATTGTCCGGATCGCGCTCGAATCAAGCGTCGCGCCACTTTCACTGCGTTCGAAAAACTTAGATCCGAGGCTTTCCCCTGTCCCGCGATCCCAAACGCCGTGCCGTGATCCGGACTCGTCCGCACCTGCGGCAAGCCCAGTGTCACATTCACCGCCGTATCAAACTCCATCGTCTTCAACGGCCCCAAGCCCTGATCGTGATAAAGCGCCACCACGACATCAAACTCTCCGCGTAACTGTCGCGCAAAAATCGTGTCGCCGGGTTCACACCTTGAGAGCCCCGGAAAATCAACCCGCAATCGATCTAAAGTCGGATTGATAAAATTGCGTTCCTCATCGCCGATCAATCCCCCCTCACCCGCATGCGGATTAAGTCCACAAACTCCAATCCGTGGCGATTCAACGCCATCGCAGCGTGCCAATTCATCAGCCGCCACGATCGCCCGACGCAACATCGCCGGCCCCAGTAGTTGCGGGACCTCAGTCAGCGGCACGTGCCAGGTCACCAAAGCCATCCGCATTCGTTCGCCGCAAAAACACATCACCGGATCACCGCCCCAACAATCCGCAAAAAATTCGGTCTGCCCCGGAAATGCGTAACCAATCTTCGCCAATTGCGCTTTACTCACCGGCCCCGTCACGACGCCACAGAATTCTCCCTGCTCACATCCCTCAGCTGCACGCTCCATCGACGCCAACGCAACCAGTGCACCTTCGGCATCAGGCGAACCCAGCTTCGCTTCATACTCATCCAGTCCCACGGCAATCTTGTTCACTCCCGATGGTAACGTGTGCAACCAAAGCGGCGGACCAAGCACGACCACATGAGTCTGCTCAAGAGGGTTAGCCTCCAGCCACGACGCGATAATCTCGGGCCCCACCCCCGCCGGATCGCCGCAAGTGATCGCCAACTTAGCTGTCACTGCTCGCTCCCGATTCACGTTTGTGTCGCGCGCGCACAAATCCACGCGTGCCTTCGGCAAAGAACTCCAGAAAATGACGCGCTTCCTCACTTAACTCTGCCCCTGCCGATAAAATCTCCGCCGCAATTGCACGGATATTGCCGTTCGCAAAAAACACGCCCTGATAAGCGCTCTTCAATTCCTTCATGACCTCGCGGCTAAAACCGCGACGACGCAGGCCCACGTTATTCAGCGCGATCACATCATCCCGCTCCGCGACCATGATATAAGGAGGCACATCGCGCGTGATCGCCGCGAGCCCTGCGACCATCACACTCTCGCCAATCCGGCAAAACTGATGCGCCGCCGAACCGCCGCCCATAAACGTATGCGCCCCCACGCTCACATGCCCCGCGAGCAACGCCGCGTTGGCCAACACCACGTGATCGCCCACCACGCAATCGTGCCCCACATGACTCGTTGCCATGAGGAAACAGCTTTCACCCACGACCGTGGATTCCCCCTCATGAATCGATCGGTTCACCGTCACGTGTTCACGGATCACCGTGCCGCCGCCAATCTTCACCCCCGTCTTCAGCTCACGATCAAACTGGAGATATTGCGGGTCTCCACCAACCACCGAAAAGGGATGCACGACGACCCCATCACCCAGGACACAATGTTTCGTCACGATCGCGTAGGGCATAATCTCGCAATCGACGCCTAATTCAGCCCCCGGCTCCACCACTGCGGTCGGATGTATCAATGTCGCCATAATTCAGCTGCGTGTCCGTTTCACCCCGCGCTCGGGAAACATATCGAGCTGCCCGTTGTTCAGCAGATCGTAATTTTTCAAGATCCGCATCACCTGCAAAGTATCACTCTTTCCGTAACTTCTGTTCACCTCCACCTTGTCGATCAGATCGAGCAGCATGGAGCGAAAGGAAATAATGCCATCCACCCCCTTCTCCTTCAACACCTCTACGCTTTGCGAACGAAACGGCTCCGCCGTTGGCAGGCCGGGCAAAACCAGGATTTTCGTCAACCCCTCGCCCGCATCAGAAGGGAATATGGTCTCCGCTTTCTTTAGCACCTTCTCTTCCAAGAATCGAAAAATCTCGGGACTACTCTTCAGCATCCCCGGTGAAAACACATCGGTGTGCCACGGCTTTACCGAAACCACCGCGCGATGGATAAACGGGAGCTCATTCGAAAACAAAAAGAAATCCGGCTTTCGGGCGCCTCCTTTCCACGAGGGATTGTAAACCAGCAGATCAATCTCCTCATCACTCGTCTTCCGTCGGGCCTGCACCTGATACTTCCGCATTTGACGCACGAGAAATCCGTTCTGCTCGAAATACTCGCGGACGATTCCTTCATCAATGGCGGCCATGGTAAATTTTGGATTTTAGAATTCGGATTTTAGACAGGTTCAGTGATGAACAGATAAGATAAACTATCAGAATGTGGCGGCGAAAAGCAATGCAGCTCAACGCTTCCGAAGATCGAAAATCCGTCTTCCCACTTCCAAAATCAAACCGCCCCGATTTCTCGGAAACAGGCCTCCGCCATCGCTGGTTCAACATCGTTCTTCGTGATTGTCGTGCCAATCGCAGTCATCACGACAAATCGAGGGAGTCCCGCGCGCACCTTTTTGTCACGTGCGACCGCATTCATCAGATCGGCCAAAGCCATCGGCTTGCGTAATCGCACCGGCAACTGATGCGCAGCGATCACCGCTTCGATCCGATTCACCTCGGCTTCGGTCAGGTGTCCGAGTTTCAGCGAGAGCCGCGCTGCGGCCGCCAAACCGATCCCAATCGCCTCGCCGTGCAAGTAAACCCCATAGCCCGCCACCTGCTCGATCGCGTGCCCAAAAGTATGCCCGAGATTCAAGAGTGCACGTCCGCCCTCTTTCGCGGTTTCACGTTCATCCTCGGATACAATCTTCGCTTTGATCTCGCAGCAGCGTCGCACGACAACAGATAGCGAATCGCTCTGCACTGTCAGCGGATTCTTTTCCAACTCAGCAAAAAGCGCCGCATCGTAAAGCAGCCCGTATTTGATCACCTCCGCCATCCCCGCCGCGAATTCACGCTCGGGGAGCGACTGTAAGAGCGAGGTCGCGATAAAGACCTGCTTCGGTTGGTGAAAGGCACCGACGAGGTTCTTACCCGCCGCCAAATTAATCCCCGTTTTTCCGCCCACCGAACTGTCCACCATTGCAAGCAACGTGGTCGGCACTTGATAGAAATCGATTCCCCGCAAGTAGGCCGCCGCCGCAAACCCGCCTAAATCGCCAATCACGCCGCCACCCACGGCGATCAATACGCCGCCGCGATCCACTTTCTGCGCCGCGAGAAAATCGAGCACCGTCCCCAACACCGTAAGGGATTTCGTGCCTTCGCCCGCCTCCACGACCAGTCGAGGACAACTTGCAAATGCTTCCGGTAGAAAATCAGCCTGCTCCGCTGCGACATTCGCATCTGTGAGCACGACCACTTTTCGCCCCTCCGAGTGCAAATCAGAGACCATCTCACGGATTTCCTCCACGAGAGTCGCGCCAAAGCTAATCGCATAGCTCCGTTCGCCTAGTTGGACGGTGAGATTTTCGACCATCCCTTGGTAAATCCTGCCATTCACAAATCGTCAATTACTAGCTAGGTGCGGCCCC
Source organism: Cephaloticoccus sp. (assembly GCA_034669935.1). Classification (GTDB taxonomy): domain Bacteria; phylum Verrucomicrobiota; class Verrucomicrobiia; order Opitutales; family Opitutaceae; genus Cephaloticoccus. The sequence goes on along the minus strand of JAXMOJ010000007.1, from coordinate 43,751 downwards.
GCAAAAGAAACTGAGTATTAATCTCAATAACCTATTGACTTGATACTGTGTCTCATCTTCAAACGCGACCTTCTCGATGAAATCCATCCAAAATATCCTCTCAACCTTCCTCTGCCTCGGACTTTCCGTCGGCTCAATTTCTGCGCAATACGACGCTCCAAACGCAATTCAGGCCAAAACCGACGATTCCGCACCCCTGATCCTCGACGCCATCTCCGTCATTGGTTCGAAACAAAACCTCGAGCGACTCCCCGGTTCGGGTTCATTCGTCGATGCAGCGGAAATCCGTGTTTTCAGCTACGATGATCTGAATCAGGTTATCCGTCGCATCCCTGGAGTGTATATTCGTCAGGAAGACGGTTACGGACTCTTCCCCAATGTTTCGTTGCGCGGTGTATCCACCACCCGAAACAGCAAGATCACCATCATGGAAGACGGCATCTTGATGGCTCCTGCCGCCTACTCTGCTCCTGCCGCATACTATTCGCCCAATGTCGGTCGAATGAGTGGTCTCGAGATCCTCAAAGGTTCGAGTCAGATCAAATACGGCCCCGAAACCACGGGTGGCGTAATCAACTACCTCTCGACTCCTATTCCCACCGACCCTCGCGGTTTCCTCAGTGCGTCCTATGGTAGCAACAATGACATTCGCTTGCATGCCAATTACGGTGGCACCTCCGACACCTCATGGGGCAGTTTTGGCTACCTGATCGAAAACGTCTATCGCGAGACGGACGGATTCAAAACCATCAACGCGACCTCCGGCGGGGGTTACGCTGGAAGCAACAAAACCGGATTCTCCCGCAACGAACCTCTGGTGAAATTCCGCTTCGATCTCGATTCAGGTAAACCGCAATCCATCGAATTCAAATACGGTCGTTCCGATATCGATGCCGACGAAACTTACCTCGGACTGACTGAAACCGATATTCGCAACAATCCTTACCAGCGCTACGCCGCCTCTCGCTACGATAACATCGCGACCGAGCAGGAACGCCTCTCCTTACGCTACGCCCTTCGCGCGACCGACGATCTCAAACTCACACTCACCGCCTACCAAACGACATTCGCACGTAATTGGTATAAGCTCAACGATGCGGGCACGCTCAACAGCGGTTTCAAGAATGCCGCCGAATCACTCGCCGGAGCCCATGGTGCTGATCTCATTGCTGTGCTTAAAGGCGATGCCGCTGGCTACCTGCGTGTTCGCGCCAACAATCGCACCTACGAAGCCCAAGGTCTCGAAACTCACGCCACTTGGGATGTCGCAACCGATACCGCAGCCCATCGCATCGAAGCCGGACTCCGTTTTCATCAGGATTTCATCGACCGTTTCCAGTGGCAGGATATCTACACGCAAGCCAACGATGGCAGCGCGACTCTCACAAATCCCGGCACCCCCGGCACGCAAAGCAATCGCCGCGCTGAAAGCGACGCCCTCGCCTTCTTTATTCAAGACACCATCACGATGGGCCGTCTCGCGATCACTCCGGGCCTGCGCATCGAGCGTATCGATTACACGGATATTCGTCGCAGCACGAATTCCGCGAGCCTGAGCACGATCACCGCCGTCTCGGAAAAGACACTCACCACCGTTGCTCCCGGCATCGGCTTTACCTGGCTCGTCGATCAGCAGACCACTTGGTTTGGCGGCATCCATCGCGGCATCTCTCCTCCCGGCCCCGGCAGCGCGGGCAACACGCTCGAAGAAGAAACTTCACTCAGTTTTGAAACCGGTATTCGCTTCAACAATCGGAGTGATTTCTCAGCCGAACTCGTCGTATTCCGCACCGCTTTCGATGATCTCATCGTCGAAGCCAATGCAGGCGGCGGTGGTAGCGCCGGCGTCACGCAAAACATCGGGCAAGTCGATTCCACCGGCGTCGAGCTCGCGCTCTCCTACGATCCCTCGATCAGCCGCAGCTGGGATTTCCGTAATCCGTGGAACTTCAGCGCGACCTATTCGCATGCCGTCCTCGGCAACGATGTGAACGCCTCTGGCAACGGTGGCGATGTCGCTGAATCAATTTTCTCCGGAGGACGCAAAGGCAACGAGCTTCCCTACATACCCACCTATCAGCTCGCGCTGGGCACCGGTCTCGAAAAAGACGCCTGGGGTATCTTCGCCGATGCCTATTATCAACCCGGCACCTACGCCTCGGCCAACAACGACCATGCGCAAATCAATCCCGATGCGAGCTCCGCAGCCGGACTGCAACCTCGCGCCGACAGCCGTTATGGTTCCGTCGATGCCTTCTTCCTCCTCGATCTCTCCGTGCACTACCGGCTGAACGAGCGCACCAAACTCAAACTCGCTATCACCAATCTCCTTGATCGCGAATACATCAGCTCGCGCGTCCCCATCGGCCCACGCCCCGGCCCTCCCCGCATGGCGACCGCTGGGATTGAGCTGAAATTTTAACGAATCCTTTCCCACCGAAACGGCGGTTACACGGCATTGTCCGAACCGCCGTTTCTTTAAGAAAGCTAATGAGACCGAGTCCCGTTACCTGAACCTATTTCCATCCAGCATGAAACTATCCATATATAAACTCTCCCGTCCGATCATCACAGCTCTGTTGCTCTGCGCAATGGTCACTGGCCTGCGCGCAGAGGATAATCTAGCAACCGACGATAGCGTAGTCACGCTGTCGCCCTTCCAGGTCGAAGATGATAAACATAAGCAAGAAGTCTCCGATCAATTATCCAGCTCCCGACGTTTGGGCGACTTCACCAACACCGTGCCACGGTCTGTGGTTGTGGTGGACAGGTTACGTATTGAAGAGCGAGGCGCGCTCAGCATTCAGGACACCTTGAGATACACGCCAAGCGTGCTCGCTGGTCCGTATGGATTTGATTCTCGGCTCGACTCAGCCCGTATCCGCGGAATCGAGCCCCTCAAATTTCAGGATGGGTTTCAATCTCTCTTCGGATTCTACAATAACACTCGAGCTGACATCTACACCCTCGAACAAATCGAAGCGGTCAAGGGACCCGCCTCGGTGATCTACGGACGTGGGGCACTCGGCGGCATCGTCAACGTGGTCTCTAAACTTCCCCGCGCCGAAACGCGTCGAGAAATCGAACTCCAATATGGTTCGCATAATCGACGTCAGGTCTCCGCCGATTTCATGGGAGTCATCGACGAATCCAAACACTGGTTTTACCGCGTCGTAGGCGTTTACCGCGACAGCGATACGCAGGTCGATTACGTGCCGGATGACGCGCGCGTCATATCCCCCTCTCTCACCTGGGCTCCACGTGAAGGCACCCGGGTAACCGTGCTGGGCAATTTCCAAGAAAACCAAGGAGGCCAATCCTTGCAGTTCCTGCCCAATGAAGGCGCCCTGCTCCCAGGTCGCAAAATCTCCGTCAACACCTTCATCGGTGAATCAGGATGGGATCGCTACGACACGGAGCAAAAGTCCTATGCCGCCTTTTTCGAACACGCGCTCAACGACACCTTCAGCATTACCTCCAATGCTCGCTACACTGAGGGCAGCTCTGATTACAAATCTCACTGGGTCGCCTACGATGGATCCGATCCTCTGATCGCTGCCGATGGCACGATCAACCGCACCATCTATGATGCGCCTAGCTCCAGTGAAGCTTTTGTCACTTATTCCACCTTGGCGGCAAAATTCGATACCGGACCGTTAAGCCATCGTCTCACCATCGGTTTCGACTCGCAGGATGTGACTACCGATACCGATTCCTACTACGGCTTCGCAGCCGGTGGGCGAATCAACATATACGAACCCGTTTACGGAAATCTCGAGCCTCGCGGACCCATCTTTGACAGCCCCAGCTCGATCACTAAACAGTGGGCGCTCTTTGTGCAGGATCGGATCACTTGGGATCAATGGACAGTCGCGCTCGGTCTTCGCTACGACGACGTGCGCACTCATACCGCTGGTAATGCCACTCCCAACATTGATGACACCGCCACCACCCACGATATGGGTATCATTTATGAAGGTCCTCATGGACTCTCTCCCTACATCAGCTGGGCCGAATCATTCGAGCCACTCGGCACCACTCGGGGACTCAACGGCAGCGTCCTCCAACTAGATCCCAAGACCGGCACTCAATACGAAATTGGTTTACGCTATCAACCCGTCGGCACGCGCACCCTGTTCACGATTGCGGCATTTGATATCACCGAAAAGGAACGCCCCTTCGCCAATGGTGCCTTCGTCACGCAGAAAAACGTCGATACTCGCGGCATCGAACTCGAAATCGATTCGCGCTGGCGCGACCTCCGTTTCCAAGGTGGCTACAGCTACCTCGATGCCCGCGACGGCAATGATTTCCACATCATCACCGTGCCTACGAGCCAAGCCGTCGCCTGGTTGACTTATGAACCCAGTGAGGGAGCTCTCGAGAATTCACGCATCGGGTTCGGCGTGCGCCACAACGGACGCCGTTGGGATGGCATCGATAAATACAGCGCTGATCCCTACACGCTGCTTGATTTCATGGTCGCCCACGACTTCGAGCGCGTCCGCGTTCAGCTCAACGTCAACAACCTCGCCGATAAATACTACGTCGCCACCACCGATGGCGGCCGCTCCTATTTCGGCGCGGAGCGCAACATCACTTTGATAGCTAAATACCGATTCTAATTCTGTTCGCGCCGGCCGGGAGCCTTTCCCGGCCGGGACGTAATTTCTTTTTCATCGTGCGTAAAAAAATCTGGCAGATCCATTCTTGGCTCGGTCTCATCGCGGCCCTCGGCCTCGTGCTCATCGGCCTCACCGGCAGTGTGCTCGTGTTCCACCGCGACATCACGCGCACGCTGAATCCCGAGATCGTCAATCGCACCTCGGCGGTCGATGCCAAACGACTCCCCCTCTCTCAACTCATCGCCAATGTTGAGTCGGCCAATCCCGACTTCTGGCTTCGTGGCTGGCTGCTTTATCATGGCGAAGAAGCTCGAGATAAAGTCTACCTCACACCTCATGGCGCGGAAGAGTGGCACATCCTTCATGTCGATCCTGCGACCGGCGAAGCGTCGGGGCCGACTGTGCATCTACACGACACGCTCTACGGTTGGTTCGTTGATCTGCATTACACATTTTTCGCTGATGATCTCGGCATGGCCATCACCGCGATCTTTGCCCTCATTTTTATCCTCCTCAGCCTGAGTGGTTTTTACCTGCATCGAAATTTCTTCAAAAGTGTCTTCCGCTTTCGCTGGGGGCAGAGCTGGCGCATCTTCAGTTCCGATCTACACAAAGCTGTCGGCATTGCTTCACTCCCATTAAATCTCCTGCTCGGCTTCACCGGTGCCTATTGGAACATCGCTCACATTGTTGAAGAGTTCAGTCATGATCATGAGGAACCCGAAGTCTGGACCACTTATGATAATCGGTTTGAGCGGATAGACGAACTCCCCGCATTGGCTGAAGTGCAATGGCCGGGTTATGCGTTCAACTACGTCTACATGCCCACCGCTGAAGACCGACAGTTCTACATCTTCGGCCAGACACCTGAGAACCACCCCTTTCGGAGCCGCTACGGCAGCAGCCTTTGGTTCAACGCCGACACCCTAGAAAACACCTACGCCAAAGATCTACGCACCTCTGGTTGGTGGAATCGTATCGTGGATGCATTCGAGCCCCTGCATTTTGGCGACTTCGGCGGCCTCGTCTCAAAAACCATTTGGTGCCTCGCGGGTCTCGCACCCGGTTTGCTCGCCAGCACCGGTATCGTCCTCGCCTTTCCTCGGTTAGCTCGACGATTCAAGGAACGCGCCTCCTAAATTTCCGATCACACAGGTCGGAGTTCGCAAAATCAGGGAGTCCGGAAGCAAGCGCTTCCGGGCTCTTTGCATTAAGACGTCAGGCTTATCTATTCTGAACCAAAAAGACTTCCCTTCTCATGAAGCGTAACCAACTTTTGAAACCTCTTTACTTATGAAATCCCGTAAATCCCATTTCCCCAAAATTAAGACCATCGCTTACGAGGGCACCGGCACTGATCGCGCTCTAGCGTTCCGTCATTACAATCCAGACGAAATCATCGATGGCAAAACGATGAGCGAGCACATGCGCTTCTCGATCGCGTATTGGCATTCATTCCGTGGCGCGGGTTCCGATCCGTTCGGCCCCGGCACGATCGTGCGTCCGTGGGAAAAAGGAAAAGACGAGCTCTCCATCGCGAAGAATCGCATGGATGCCGCCTTCGAATTCTTCCAGAAAATCCGTGCTCCCTTCTGGTGTTTCCACGATCGCGACATCGCGCCCGAAGGCCGTTCGCTCGCGCAATCCAACAAGAACCTCACCAAGATCGTCGCCCACGCGAAGTCCCTCCAAAAAGAGACTGGCGTTAAACTCCTCTGGGGCACCGCCAATCTGTTTTCCAATCCGCGCTTCATGTGCGGTGCCGCCACCAATCCCGATGCCCACGTATTCGCTTATGCCGCAGCCCAGGTGAAGAGCGCGATGGACGCAACCAAGGAACTCGGCGGCGAAAATTACGTTTTCTGGGGTGGCCGTGAAGGTTACGAAACACTCCTCAATACCAATCTCAAACGCGAACAAGAGCACCTCGCGCGCTTCATGCACATGGCGGTCGACTACGCGGAGAAGATTGGTTTCAAAGGGCAGTTCCTGATCGAGCCCAAACCGAAGGAACCCACCAAGCATCAATACGATTTCGATGTCGCCAGCGGCATCGCCTTCCTCCGCACCCACGGCCTCGAGAAACATTTCAAGTTCAACATCGAAACCAATCACGCTACCCTCGCCGGCCATACCTTCTCGCATGAGATCGATGTCGCCGCCGCCCAAGGCATGCTCGGATCGATTGATGCCAACTCCGGTGATCCACTCCTCGGTTGGGACACCGATCAGTTCAATACCGACGTTAAGGAACTCAGTCTCGCGATGGTTTCGATTCTGCGCGCCGGTGGACTGGGCAAAGGTGGCTTCAACTTCGACGCCAAACTCCGCCGCCCATCGACTGATCTCGAGGATCTCTTCCATGGCCACATCGGCGGCATGGATGCCTACGCGCTCGCCTTCAAAATCGCGCGTCAAATCCTCGCCGACGGGAAATTCGAGGACTTCGTGGCCGATCGTTACAGCTCGTTTGATTCCGGCTACGGCCAGGATATCGAAACCGGCAAAGCCAACTTCAAGAGCCTCGAAAAACTCGTGCTCACGAAACTCGGCGAACCCAAACAACGCTCCGGCAAACAGGAATATCTCGAAAACCTCCTCAACACCTACCTCCACGGCTAAGTATCTTTCTCGTTCCTCATTATCTTGATCATTCTCCCCGAATGTCCAAGACGGCCATAAACTCCTTCCGTCAAGTTCCCCCTCTCTTGATCACATCCTTGATGGTGGGATCGTTGGCACTCGGGAACATTGATGACGCGACTCAGCAGACTAAGAGCACACTTCCCGTGGGCTCACCCGTGATCAAGCTGGATGCCTTTACGGTTGAAGATGCTCCACCCAAGCTATGTTTCGGCGTCAGTCTTTCATTATGGAAGAATGGCCATACGGGCTTGGTAACTGCCATCTACATCAACAAAGTGAAGCACGGCTCTTCCGCCGAGGAGCATGGGTTAGGTCCCCGCACGCGTATCTACCGCATCAACGATCAACCAGTTGAGGAAATGGTCGCCTCATTCAACGGAGACACCGAGCTCAATAAACTATTCATTAATCGAAAAATCGGCTCCAAGATAACAGTCGAAGCTCAACCCGAAGGTGCATTTGAAGCCAAAACAGTGACTCTCGTTGAGAAGATGAACCTCAATGTGGAAATCAATATCTGGGATTAGAATGTGAGCCACTGACTTTGTCCTTCACGAGCTGCTCAATCGAGCAGCTTTTTTTGTGTCCAATCCACCCTTGGTGACGTCTTCTCAGTAAATTCCATGCGCTTGCTCCTCCTGATTATTTCTTTCGCCTTTCTCCCGGCCTGCTCTTCGACGGAGATTCGCCGCGTCCCCGCAACTGATCTAAACCAGTTCAAGCGGTTCTATGTGGAGACTCGGATCAACGACAATCACGCCACCGATGCAGTCATCGCCGCGGAGCTGCGTCGTCTCGGATTCGAGGCCACGCATGGTCATCTCACCATGATGCCCGACGATATCGATGTGCTCATCACTTATGATGCTCGCTGGACTTGGGATTTCCGATCCTACCTGATCAATCTTGAGATCACCGCGCAGCATCCTCGCACCCTTAAACTCATCGCCACCGGTAATGCGCATCACCCCGGTATCACGAAAAAGGAACCGGCCAAAATGGCGCGGGCTATCTTCAAGAAGTTTTTCGAGTAAACTTCGCCAACACCTCGCGCAGCACGGCCTGAGCCATGGTCATTTCTTCAGGGGTGCCAATCGAGATACGACACCAATCATCGTAGGGAGGGAAAGCCCGCCCTACCTTGACGCCTGCAGCATGCATCGCCGGGCGGAACTCAGCGATCGAAACAGAGCTTTGAAAAAATACGAAGTTCCCCTGCGGTTCAGCATAACGACATCCGAGTTCCTTCAACACAGCAATTAGCCCATCTCGACCTGCTTTCAGTTGACGCCGCATCGATTCGACGTAACCCGGATCGTCCAAGCTCGCCTGCGCACCCACGAGCGCCAGCATACTCGTCCCTCCCCTGATCAAGCTGCGCACCGGTGCGACCAAATCCGCTGGCACCACTGCGTAACCGATCCGTTGGCCCGCCATCCCGTAGATCTTCGAGAAGGTGCGAGAGACCGTCACGTTGTGACCCTCCGCCACGAGGTCCACCATCGTGTTGGCTTCAAAATCGTCCGAACATTCCAAATAAGCTTCATCGATAAATACCGGCACTTGCTTGGATACATTGATAGCAAACGTTCGAAGCTTTTTCGGATCAACGATCGTGCCGGTGGGATTGTTGGGATTACAGATATAGACACATTGAGTCGACGGTGTAATCGCAGCGGCCATCGCTTCCAGATCGAGTTCCAACCGTTCATTCAACGGCACCTCGATCACGTTTGAACCGCGACGTTCCATCGCTCCAATCAGTTGTCGGTAGCTCGGCCAAGCCGTGACGACCTCACCTCCTTCTCCACCTAAATGCGCACCATAAGCTTCGAGCACTTCTCCCGATCCTGCTCCGATCAGAATCTGTGAGCGTGGCACGCCTTCCTTCTCCGCTAGTGCGGTCAACAATGCCCGGCTATCCGCGATCGGATAACGACACACCTCGGCGGCCTTTGCCTGCATCGCCCGTATTGCCGCCGGCGAGGGTCCCATCGGATTCTCATTCAAAGAAAGCCCCACTGGACCTGAAAGCTTTGAAGCCGGTTGTGTGGTCGCTACAGAAGCCCCCGCCATTTTCGAAGTGCACGCCAACGCCGCCAAGGCAGCTCCACTAGATTTCAGCCATTGTCGACGATTCAAAACGTTCGTAGGTTGCATGAGAAAAGTTCTACCATCTCCTAAAGTAGGGTCGAGCGCAGAGCCTTCTATTCCTTACCGATGGCACTCCCTAGTATGCACATCCAAACAGCACTTCCCGAAGATACCGAAACGCTGACCGCTATCGCCTTCGCCGCGAAGCGGCACTGGGGCTATCCGGAATCGTGGATTCAAGCCTGGGCAGACGAATTGACCATCACCCCTGAAGACCTGAATACCCAGCTCGTTTTCAAAACCATCTTCGACGATCAATCTGTCGGCGTCTATGCCCTTAAAACCGAAGATCCTGAGGCGGAATTGACGGCGCTATGGATTCTTCCGGAATTCATGAAACGTGGCATTGGTCGCGCCCTCTTCGAACATGCCGAATCGACCGCCAAAGCGAATGGCGCCACCCGCTTAACCCTTCTCTCCGATCCCCATGCAGAGGGATTCTATCTCCACATGGGCACCTCCGTTTACGGACAGCAACCCGCGAGCATGGATGAGCAACCACGTTCCCTCCCGCTGATGGAAAAGCGTTTGGAACTGGATTAATCCTCCACGGGATAATCTTCGATCGTGCGCTGAGCTTGAAGCATCAGCGCTTCAACCTCGATTTGCTTGGCCGCCACGATGTCGAATTTCGAGCGAGCCAAATCTGCGGACTCTTCCAATCCATGCAGCCCTGTCATCACGGAATCTTTTTGGCGAATCGTTTCCCGATAGGTCTTGGCCATGCGGACTAATTCGCGGCGGATAGCCTTGGGATAGAGGTCGCGCGTAGCCTCGATATAAGCCTCCACACTCGCACGCTCACCACTCAGTAAGTGAACATGACTTTCGTAAGTTTTATCTGTCTGCTGACCGAATGACTGCGCGGACAGACCGGGGATGTAGCCGTCTGCAATCGGACGAAAAACCTCCACCATCTCAGGGATCGGCACTCCCTTAACCACCGGCAACCAGTTTGATATTTGCGCAAATTTCGCGTTTCCTCGGCGACTCGTCAGATACCGCAAAAAGTCGATAGCACGCTCCGGATGTTTCGAAGTCTGGCTCAAAGCAAACGGCACGCCTCCAAAGGTATTAGATTCCGAGATTGGGCCGAGAGCACCCTGACCATACCTCTCGTTATCCAAGTCGATTACGGGCATGCGATAGATCCCGACATCGAATTGTGCCTGTTGCAAAATACCACTCGCATCCCAAGTGCCCGTCGCGAGCATCGCCGCCTGGCCTTGCAGAAATTGCAACATCGCATCCTCGCGTTTCATCTGCACCCACCCCGGCGACATGTAGCGACAGACTTCCTTAATCAACTCCAAGCTCTGCCGCACTTCAGGCGTATCGTAGGACCAGCGTCCTCGCAGGTATTCAACATTACCCTCAAACATCGATAGATCGAGATCGTGCCCATAGTCTATTTTGATCGCTAGTTTTTGAGTGACTATTCGTGCAAGCGAGGCGGTCATCTGGCGCGTATTAAAAATCGATCCAGCCAAAGGTTGAATCCTTTCCCCTTGCTCACGTGCCCCGTTTTTCAAGGCCTCGCACAACGCCTTAAATTCCTCGAACGTCTCGGGGGCTCGATCATCGCCAGTCAACGATTTAACGAGGTCGCGGTTGTAGAACACCCGCACGGTCATCATCGCATTGGGCACGGCGTAGTATTCGAGCAGGTTAGCACTGTAGTAGTGCACCATTTCATTCGGCACGAGTTCTCCGACAAAAGACTCCCGCCAACTACCTTTCGCTAAATCAGGTTCGTCGGAATTGTAGGGATTGGGTTTCTCTAAATAGTCCGTCAATGGCACAAAGTAGCGAGCGAGCATTTCGTCGGTCACGAGATAATTGGCGGTCTCGACTAGATCAGGCGGATTGCCGCCTACCAGTTGCGTGCGCAACCATTGCCTCCACACCCGCCCCGGTCGATTCACCTGTTTCACCCGCACATTCGGATGCAAGGCCTCGTAGTCTGCGATAATCGCATCAAACGCCTCACGCATGCCCGGTTCGAGCTGCCAATGGGCGAACCGGATCACTTCCACTCCGGAACCATCAAACTCTTCGCTGCGGTGCTGCCAAACCATCGATCCTGAATAGGCAAAAGCCGCGATCAGCAAGCCCACCGCAACATTCCGGCCCCACGATTTCGTATTCATGGTGACACCTCCAGCTCATGCATACGTAATTTCGCCGTATTCACTCGTTGATCCGTGGGCACCGCTTGAGCGATAAATTCCTGGTAGTAGCCTACCGCCTTTTCATTCAGCCCCAAGAGCCGCGAGACTTCGGCCAGTTGCAGGACCACCCCGATGCGAATCAGCTCATCCGCCGAGCCGATTTCATGTGCTGCTTCTAACCACGACAACACTCGTTGATCCACGACTCCGTAATACATCGCGGCACCCGCGAGCGTCCGAGAATAGCTCACTGCCACTTCAGGTAATTGCGGATGTGCCGCCATCGAGCCCAAATCCGCCGCTGACGCCAAACGTGCCTCTACCGATAAGTCGGGACGCTGATACAAAAGCACGAGGGCGAGATGAGAAGCCGCGATCTGTGCGACGGGGCTCTCCTCATCCATCGCAAGGACTTCGCGATACCCTGATTCAATTTCCGACACAGTCGCTTCGAGATGCAAATGTGCAACCCGCACCAACAGGTAGCGCGCATACTGTGCCCGGTCTGCCGAACCATCCTGCCGGATCACCTCGCGCAACAATTCCTCAGCCTGTTTGATTTTTCCCGGAGTGACCGGAGGCTTATTAAGCAAGCTCGCCGCGAGTCCCAACTTCGAACCCGTATCATCTCCCTGAAATTCAGCCGCCGCATCGGCGTAGAGATAACGAGACAACAACCTCCAACCATCCTCGCTATTGCCATTCTGCGCAGAGACAGAGAGCGCTACCAGTAATGGCACCAGAGCACTCAATCGCCAAGTCCAGCTTGTGCCGGGAATTTTTATCGTATCAGTCATTCAATGGATCGCAGGGTGAACTCTGGTGGTGCTCATGCCGTCGAATGTCAATGACCGGAAAAACCGCACCACCCAAAATCACTTTCGAGCGGCTATATTCTTAAAACAGTCTCCGAAAACGCTTATTTCTGGCCCCCACGCATAGACCACCCAAGCCTCCGAATCGTCATATCCTCAAGATGGCGTAACCAAACGTCCTACCTCAAAGAACCAACACGATCATGGGAGCCTACGATTTCAATTTTGACCTACCCACCGGCGAAACCTTTTGCCCCAGCCCGGAACGCGTCCGCGCCATCAGCAAGCTGCTACCTGCCGATAATTTCTCCACCGCACCACGGGTCACGGATCGATCCGCTTGGGACCAATGGCGCGACCACCCATTCGGACAACGCATACTTCAGGAAGCGCGCGACGCAGTCCGTAATCCATCACCGACGATTACCGATCAAGTCTTCCTCGACTGCCTGACCAACGAGAGTGTGACCGAGTATAACGCGATGAATCAGGCCACCCGCACGCAGTTCAACACGCTGATTCTGGCCGAAGCTATTTTCGATGAGGGTGAGTTTCTACCCCTAATCGAAAGCGACGTGCGGAGCTTGGCTCAAGTCAGCACGTGGGTGCATCCGAACAACGACCTGGAGAAGAAAAATTTCGAAGGCCACTCTCACGACAACGATCTCCATTCGCTCCACCATAGCATCAGTTTTGTGCTCATTCATCATGTGCTTGAAGCACGGATCTCGGATAAATTTCGCGAGTTACTCTTTAACGAAATCAACCGGCGCATGTTCGCACCGTTGCGCAAGAAAGTCGAAACCGGGCGCGATCTGGATTGGTGGCTGATCGTCAAACACAACTGGAATTCCGTCTGCCTGAGTCTCTACGCGCATGCCGCCGTAGCCATGCTACCGGAACGCGAAGATCGCGCTTGGTGGCTGGCTTTCACGGAGTCTCTCGCCTCTAACTTCACCGATGGTTTTGCGGACGATGGCCTCTGCACCGAAGGGGTCGGTTATTGGACCTATGGGTTCACCCACTACGTGCTCATCGCTGAGCTATTGAGAACCGCCACTGGCAACGCCCTCGATTTGCTCGACACACCGAAGGCGCGACAAATCGCCCGTTTTGCCGATCGCGCTGAAATTCAACCCGGCATGTTTCCCGCATTTTCCGACTGTGGTCTCGCCGCCAAACCGGGCCTCTGGCTCCGCTCTTGGCTCGACAACCGCCAAAACAGCCAACCCGACTCCCTCGCCCATCCCGCCCCGGCTGATTTCGACGCTCTGGCCGATATCAAATCCGTTTCCATTGATCCGATGTTGCTGTGGATGTTTGGCACCCGCGATCCACACCGGCCGATGATGCGCCCGCCGGCCGTGGCGCTGCGCGATTTCTTTGCGCCCTCTCATTTCCTCATCAGTCGTTCGGCCCTGACGACCAAACGCAAATTCGCGGCCACTTTTCTCGGCGGAAACAACGGGGTGAATCATAATCACAACGATCTCGGCACGTTCACCGTGCTGCTCGACGGCAAAGCCCTGATCTATGATCCGGGCCCGGAAGTTTACAGCATGCGCACGTTCAGTGTGAATCGCTACGACAGCCAACTCCTCAACTCCTATGGCCATCCGGTCCCACGGATTGGCGGGCAGCTCCAAGCGACCGGCCCCACTCACCAAGCCCCCACACTGGAAACAGAATTTACCGATGACGTGGATCGTATGGTGCTCGATCTGCGTGGAGCCTACGACTGTCCCACGTTGCGTAAACTGGAACGTGAGTTTATTTTCGACCGTCGCGGCGAAGGCTCACTCACGATTACCGACACTGTCGAATTCTCCGAACCCACGGCATACGAAAGCGCCCTCATCACTTCGGGCGAGATTACGGAAAATCAGCAAAGCCTACGTTTCGCCGAAGAGGATACCGCAATCTCCATTGAATACTCAGCCGGTAACAGCGAATTGCAGATCTCCCGCAACACCATCAATCAGCCGCCGCATCCGACCCGCGTCGCGATCGCCACGGTCGAAAAAGTTTCAGCACTTACCCTCCGTTTCGTCATCCGCCCTTCCTAAGGCGGGCGAACCGTCCCTGGTGAGCCGCCTTATCCCCTTTCTAAATTCACCCTTCTAACTTCACACACCACTATGGGAGCCTACGACTTTAACTTTGATCTGCCCACCGGCGAATCATTTGCCCCAACCCCGGAGCGCGTTGCCGCTTACGCCAAACTATTACCCCAGGATAATTTCGGCTTCGCCCCCTGCGTCACCGATCGGCCGGCTTGGGATCGCTGGCAGGACGATCCATTCGGGCAGGATATTCTCCAACGTGCCCGCCAGCTTGCTCAGGAACCGAGCCCTCAACTCGACAACGATGCGTTCAATCGTTGCCTCGATGAAGACTCAGTCACCGAGATAAATGAGCTCATGCCAGTCGTGCGAACGAGGAACACCTCCTTTCTCCTCGCCGAAGCGATTTTCGATACAGGGGAGTTTCTCGACATCATTGAATCCGAGGCCCGCCATCTCGGCCAACTCGGCACGTGGATTCATCCGGGCAACGATCTCGATCGGAAAAACCTGCGGGGCGAAACACACGACAACGATCTCGCCTCCTGTCACACTGCGGTAAATTTCGCCCACTTTCACCACATCCTTGGCCCACGCTTGTCCGAGGACTTCCTCAATTATCTGAGTGAGGAAGTGAACCGACGATTCTTCACCCCACTTCGCAGCCGGATCGAAGCCGGACGCGACATCGATTGGTGGCTCATTGTGAAGCACAATTGGAATCCCGTTTGCCTGAGCTGCTACGTTCACGCTGCCGCCGCGATGCTGCCGCGCGTTGAAGATCGCGCCTGGTGGTTCGCCTTCGCCGAGATGCACACTTACAACTTCACCGATGGATTCGCCGATGACGGGCTTTGCACCGAAGGCGTCGCCTACTGGGGTTACGGCGTTTCGCACTACTTCTCGCTCGCCGAAATCATCCGTCAGGGCACCGCCAATGTCGTCGACATGCTCGACACACCGAAAGCCCGACGGATCGCCCGCTTTCCCGATCGTTCGGAGATTCAACCCGGACTCTGGCCCGCCTTCTGTGACTGTTTCCTCGATGCGAAACCGATGGAATGGGCGCGTATGTGGCTCGACAATCGCGTCGACAGTCAACCCGACGAACTCGCTGAACCCGCACCAGCCGACTTCGATCCGTTTGAGGACATGAAGCTACAAATGACCGATGGGCTCTTCATGTGGATGTTCCGCACCCGTGCTCCCCGCCAACCGCTTCGCCGCCGCACCAGCACGGATCTGCGCGACCTCTTCGCGCCTTCGCATTTTCTGATCAGCCGCTCCGGCCCCCACACCAAGCGCAAATTCGCTGCCACTTTCCTCGGCGGTAATAACGGCGTGAATCACAATCACAACGACCTCGGCACCTTCACGGTCGTTTTGGATGGCAAGGCCCTCATCTACGATCCCGGGTTGGAGACCTACAGCATGCGCACGTTCAGCAAGCAACGCTACGAAAGTGAACTCCTCAACTCTTACGGTCACCCCGTCCCCCGGATCGGCGGTCAACTCCAACAAGAAGGCCCCACTCATCAGGCTCCGACCTTGCTCACCGATTTCACGGACGATGTGGATCGCATGATCCTCGATCTGCGTGGCGCCTACAACTGCCCGACCCTACGTAAACTCGAACGAGAATTTATCTATGATCGTCGTGATGACGGTTCACTCACCATCATCGATACCGTCGAATTCTCCGAACCCACCGAATTCGAAAGCGCGCTGATCACCCCCGGCACAGTCGAAGTCACCGATTCCGGTCTACGCCTCAGCGATGGAGATACCGCGATCAGCGTGAGCTACGCTGAGAGCAGTGAAGCACTGACCGTGAGCCAGAATACGATTACAGAGAAAAGCACCCGACAGGATAAAACCACTCCACCGCATCCTACTCGGATCGCAATGAGTCCTTCCGGTCCAGTGACATCGGCAAAGTTACAATTCGTGATTCGGCCCAGTTAGTATCCCTGCCGTATCAATCGGCAGCCATATTCAGAAGGTCAATTCATGGCCAAATATTACAACTTTGATTTACCAGAAGGTGAAAGGTTCACCCCATCAGCTGAACGGGTTGCCGCAATCGCCAAGCTACTCCCAGCAGAACCCTTCGCGCTCGGTCCAGTTATAACCGATCGAGAAGCCTGGTGCACTTGGCAAGAGCATCAGATTGGTCAGGATATTCTTAAAGATGCTCGGGAAAACGCTGCGTTACCTGATCCCGATTATACTGACACCGAGTTCCTCAACTGTCTCGAAACGAAGGATGTCACAAATATTAATCTGATCCTTCGCGACATCAGGCATCGACTAACCTACTTCCTCCTTAGCGAGGCGATTTATGATCAGGGAGAGTTTCTTAAGCCGATCGAAACTCACGCCCGACTCATGGGCCAGCTCAGCACATGGATGCATCCCAATAATGATCTGGGACTAAAGAATTTTAAACATGAGGGATTCGACAATGACCTCGCGTCTTGCCACTCGGCCCTGAACTTCGCTCTCGTCCATCATATTCTCGGTCCTCGTTTATCTCCGGATTTCCGAGCCTTCCTCTTCGATGAAGTTCAGCAGCGATTCTTCTCTCCGATCCGTCAGCGGATCGAAGCCGGAAGTGATCTGGACTGGTGGTTGGTTGCCAAGCACAACTGGAACTCCGTTAATCTGAGTTGCTGCGCCCATGCGGCAGTCGCCATGCTGCCCCGAATCGAAGACCGCGCCTGGTGGCTCGCTGCCATCGAGCCACTCGTGGCCAATTATATTGATGGCTATGCGGATGACGGGCTGTGCCCGGAAGGTGTGGGTTATTGGTATTTCGGCTTTATACATTTCATCTCGCTGGCCGAAATCCTCCGGATCGCGAGTGCCGGGACAATCGATCTACTGGACACGCCCAAAGTCCGCCGCATCGCTCGTTTCCCTGATCGTGCGGAAATCCAGCCGGGGTTATTCCCTGCGTTCTCAGACTGTCATCTCGACGCCAAACTTGGGACATGGGCCCGTATCTGGCTCGATAATCGCAAACACAGCCCACCAGATAAACTCGCTCAGCCTGCCCCCAATAACCTCGATCCATTTGAAGGTATCCGCGGGCAATTTGCAGATGAAATCCTACTGTGGATGTTCCAAACTCGCAGCCCCATGCAACCTTGGCACCGCCCCCCAGAGTCTTCTTTGCGGGATTGGTTCGAGCCATCGTCTTTCCTTATCTGCCGCACTGCTTCGGCCTCACCGCGACGTTTCGCGGCCACCTTTCTCGGCGGTAACAATGGGGTCAACCACAGCCACAACGATCTCGGCACCTTCACCGTGATACTGGATGGCAAAGCCCTTATTTATGACCCCGGAGTCGAGGTTTATTCCATGCGCACTTTCAGTGAGCAGCGCTACGACAGCCAACTCCTCAATTCATACGGTCACCCCGTGCCGCGGATCGGGGGGCAATTACAACAGCCCGGATCCGACCATCAAGCGCTCACCCTCTTCACTGAATTTTCAGATAACGTCGATCGGATGCCCCTCGATCTACGGGGAGCCTATGATTGCCCCACCCTTCGCAAGCTCCAACGCGAGTTTATCTTCGATCGGAGTGGAAATGGCTCACTCACGATCATCGATACCGTCGAATTCAGCGAACCAACCGAATACGAAAGCGCATTGATCACTTCCGGAGAAGTCACCGTAATGGAGCAAAGCCTGCGATTCGCCGATGGCGCTACCGCGATCTCAATCGAGTTTTCTGCGGACAGCACTCCTTTGCAGGTCTCAAGAGACACGATTAATCAACCCCCGCACCCCACGAGAGTCGCCATCGCCACTTCAGAAAAAATCTTAACGCTTACCCTCCGTCTCGTGATCCAACCCGCTTAGGGTAGGGCGAATCGTCCCGGTGAGCCGCGCTCTTCTCCTTTCAAAATTCACCGTTCATCCTTCTAACTTTTTCCAAAACACATGGGAGCATACGACTTCAACTTTGATCTGCCGGACGATGAAAGTCTGGTCCCCAATCGGGAGCAGGTCCGCGCGATGCAAGCGCTCATGCCGGCAGAACCTTTCGCTCTCGTTCCCCAGGCCGACGACCGCAATGCTTGGTCCAGCTGGCAGCATGAAAATTTCGGGCAACTCACACTCGCAACCGCCCGGGAACTCGCCGACCAAGCTTTTCCCCAATTCGACAACGCCACATGGCTAGCCAGTCTCGAACAGCAAGATGCTACCGAGGCCTACGGCAAACTGGGGCTCCTGCGTCAGCGCCAGTCTGTGTTCCTCTTGGCGGAAGCAATCTTCGACCAAGGCGAATTCCTCGGCTTGATCGAGTCCGATATTCGGGCGATCTCCAAGCTCAACACATGGATACATCCTTCCAATGATCAGCAGCGGCTCAACTTCGATGGCAAAACCATCGATTCCGACCTCGCCTCGCTGCACTTCGCGGAGAATTTCGCGCTGACTGACTACGTGCTCGGCGCCCAGTTAACCAATCCGTTGCGCTCACTCATCCGCCATGAGGTTGATCGCCGACTCTTCACTCCATTGCGACAACGCATCGAGTCGGGACGCGACATCGACTGGTGGATCAACGTCAATCACAACTGGAATGCCTCGTGTCTGGCCTGCGTCGCCCATACGGCAACCTCCCTGCTGGATGAGGCATCCGAACGCGCATGGTGGCTCACCTTTGCTCACGCCAATATTCTCAAATTCCGTGACAGCTTCGCGGATGACGGATTCTGCTCCGAAGGAGTCGGTTATTGGGGCGGAGGTTTCGCTCGCTTCATCGTCATGAGTGAACTGCTGCGGGTGGCCACTGGGGATATCATTGACCTTTTTGCTGATCCCAGGATGGCCATCTCAGCCCGCTTCGCGCTTCGCACAGAAATACAACCAGGGGTCTATCCGGCTTTTGCCGATGCCCATCTGAATCTTAAACCTCCCCTCTGGGTTTCCCTTTGGATCGAGAACCGCCGAGGCACCCCACCGCTGCCCGTGGAGCCACTTCCGGACGGGCTCGACCCGCAGCCGCTTCCGGCAAGCATCGGCGCACCCATGTGGATGTTCCATACCCGAGCTCCGCTCCAACCAGTCCAACTCGTCAATCCTCCTGCCCTGCGCAACTGGTTCGCGCAATCCACTCTCTTGATCTCACGGCCAGCCGTGACGACCAATCGGGCATTTGCCGCGACATTCCTCGGCGGCAACAACGGTGTGAATCACAATCATAATGACCTCGGCACCTTCACGGTGGTGCTCGACGGCAAAACCCTGATCCTCGATCCCGGACTCGAGACCTACAGCTACCGAACATTCAGTGAGCAGCGCTACGATAGCCAGCTGCTCAACTCCTACGGCCACCCCGTGCCACGAATCGGCGGGCAACTTCAAGCCACCGGGCCCACCCATCAAGCGACGACTTTAGTCACCGAATTCACCGACGAAATTGATCGCATGGTGCTCGATCTCCGCCGCGCCTACGATTGCCCCACTCTGCGCAAACTCGAACGAGAGTTCATCTTTGATCGACGAGGTGACGGCTCCCTCACGATCACCGATACGGTCGAGTTTAGCGAGCCCACCGAATACGAAAGCGCGCTCATCAGCTTGGGTAAAATCACCGAGTCCGGCACAACCCTGCGCTTCAGCGAGGGCGACACCGCCATCACGATTGATTACTCGGAAAGCAGCATCCCATTAAATGTGAGCCGCGATACCATCAACCAAACTCCGCATCCCACTCGAGTCGCGTTGAGCCCTTCCGGCCCAATCTGTTCAGCACTGCTGCAAGTAATAATTCGGCCAGCGTAAAAAAGGTTCATGGCCAGACCTTTCCAGCAATATGGATAAATTTCCATATGCCCAAGTTTCAGGCTTTCGTTGCTGGGTGTGAACAATCAAGTTCTCGCCCTTCATGTTCGTCGATCTGCTGCAACTCAAAGACCACGAGCCTCCGATGGGAGACTTGGCGGTTAATCCGTTTCTATCCGAACCCCACGCCTTGTGGACTCGTCCCCTTCAGGATGAGCCCCAACATCCCGCGCAGCGGATCATCCATTCACGCACGGTGCGTCTGCACTCCCCCGCCAGACTGCATCGTCTCGGGCTTCGCGCGACCAAGGGATTTCACAACTGCGGTAGTCGCACCGATCTCGATTGGGTGACCTCATTTCGGGTGCTCGTTTACAACGACGGCACCTGGAGCGAAGCAAGTGCTCAGCGCGATCTCTCCCGACCAGACGAGGGTGAGATCGATTGGTATGAACTACCGGACATCACCACGCAGGGCGTTCTCGTGGAATTGCGTGGTTCCGGTTGCGATGGTGGTTGGGTCCCGTGGGCGCTCGCCGAATCAGCCTGTGTGCTCGAAGGTGAACTCCTGAGCCCCCTCGCCGAACGTTGCCAGCGCACGCTCGAAACTCAGCCAATCAATCTCGATCAGTTACCCAGTGGAGTGACCGCTCGTGTCGCCGATGGCACGGTTGAATACACCACCGATCAATACTCGGTGGGCTTTTATCTGAATCGCGCGGGGTTCTCCTTCTTTTCCCTCGCGGGCGAAGATCCCGATCTGGCCCAGATCAACACCCTGTTCGTCCAGGCCGGATTCTTCCTGCAAGGTCCCCAGTTACACTTGATCGGTCAGGAACCGGCCATCGACCCCTTCACCCGCTTCGATGCCGTCGGCACGACGACCGTAAACGGCAATAGCGTGACCTACGATTTTGTCACCGCCGGTCAGCATTACATCCTCACTTGGACCGTCACCCCGAAGGGCCTGCGGTTAAATGCCCAGCGTCACTCCGATCACGATGCTCACGCTTGGATCAGCTCGCCGTGGATGCTGACGATGCGCAACAGCGTATCCCCCACCCACGCGATCGGGCGCATCACCCAATCGGGCGAAGCCGGGCTGCTTGAGCTGCCCATGGCGGTAAACTTCCCGCGTTTCGGCACGCTGCAGTTTTCGAGCAACAGCCCCGACGTCGCGATCCGCTTCGATGCGTATCGTCAACGCGATTACAACACGTTGGAAATCAAGCTCGGCGAACAACCTCAGGACAACGGCACTTACTTACTCCCTGCGGGCACCTTCCAAGCCGAGATCGAGATCAATCCCATCTCTCCCCCCAAGCTCCTTCGCGACGACGCCCCCGCCGAAGCCCATGCAGCGATCAATCGCACCTATTACACCTCACTGACCTATCGCCCCGAAATGGGCACCCTCAGCAACAACGGCGCATCCATGCCTTGCGGTGTTTCCATGGATACTTGGTCCGCCTTTATTTTTGGTCTCGGTCACCCTCTACCAAATCTCCCCGCCCACGAGCTCTACCGCGCCACACTCGAACGCTGGCTCGACGGCGGACAAAGCTACACCGATGGCCGCATCATTCAGGACGGCAAGATTCACGATGCTCAGGATGAATACCTCATGACCGGTGCCGCCGGATTGCTCGGCCTCGCCGATTATCTGAAAAACGCGGGCACCGATGAGTGGCTCCAACAAAATCTACCTGCGATTCGCAATCGCATCGCAGCGATGAAAGCCCGCGATCTCGACGAAGATGGTCTGGTCGAAAGCCCATGGCGCACCGGTCTCAGCGGCACCGGCCAGTGGGGCACGAATTGGTATGATGTGACTTCCTACGGTTGGAAGGACGCCCTCTCCAACGCGATCCTGCATCAAGCTCTGCGTAGCCTCGCGGAGTCTTTCACGCGCTTCTCCCTCATCGAAGAAAGCAGTATGCTTTCAACATGGGCCGATCAACTCAAAGCCAATTACCTGCCTACATTCTTCAACGAAAAGACGGGTTGGCTCGCCGGTTGGCGTTGCAAGGATGATCAACTCCACGACTACGCGTTTCTCGTCGTCAATGGCTGCGCGATCAATACAGGGCTTGTGCCCGACGATTTGGCCCGCGACATCTGCTCGCGCCTGCTCGCTGAAGCCGAAAAAGTAGGCATGCCTGATGCGGTTTATGGCATCCCCGGAAATCTCTGGTGTATTCCCGACAAAGATCTCGCGGATATCATGCAGGGATTCTCGTTCGGTTTTTATCAAAACGGTGGTCGCAATCATTCGCATGCCCGTCATTTCACCATGGCGCTCTACCAGACTGGTTTCAGGGCAGAAGCCGATCATCTCCTCAGCCGCATGTGCACCGGCTATGCCGAAGCCCGCACTTTTGGGGGCAACAAGAGCGGAATCGATTGGCGCTATTGGGATGATCGCCCCTGCGGTTACGAAGGCCTTCTCACAGATCAATTTGGTATGTTGGAGGTTATCCTCAGTCGCTACGGGAAGCGCTCTTCCTGAATATCAAATGTGGAAAGCTGGAAATCAGGAAAAAACCTGTCAGATGTTCACAACAGCCAGCAGCCCGTAGAGTCGGTTCTCTTCGCCGTGCATCGAACACTCACAGAGATGTGATCCACTCCTTATCGGCACCAAAACTCGCAATAGGCCGACGACGGATGTCCATCAGCTCAGTTTCCAGTTTTCCTGCTTGTCCGCCATAGCCTTGGCGACGGAGGAAGTTCCATATTTAAACCCGATCTGCCTCTCAGCTCTGACCCGCCCATATTGTGCATTGCGCGTCCGGCGTGAATCTACACGCTCCCGCGCTAATGAGTTCAACTACCCCCTCGGTTCCTTCGGATACTCCCGTGCCGACCGCAGATCCTCGCAACGCCGGACACCCGAAAGGTCTGAGCACGCTATTCTTCACCGAATTATGGGAACGCTTCAGTTACTACGGTATGCGGGCCTTGCTCGTGCTGTTCATGACTACCGCTGCGAGTGACGGTGGACTCGGATTCAGCATCGAACGCTCCGCCCTGATCTACGGTTACTACACCATGGCCGTGTATATGCTCTCCGTCTTCGGAGGATTCATCGCGGATAAGGTCATCGGCGCCCGCCAATCCGTGCTCGTGGGTGGAGTGATTATCGCCTCCGGCCATTTCACCATGGCGCTGGCCTCTAACTTCACCTTTTACGCAGGCCTCGCCCTCGTCGCCATCGGCACCGGTTTACTTAAGCCCAACATCAGCACGATGGTCGGCAGCCTTTACGAGCCGAGCGACGAACGCCGCGACGCCGGTTTTTCGATCTTCTACATGGGCATCAACATCGGTGCTTTTGCCGCCCCCCTGCTCACCGGTTTCCTCGCGCAACACGCCTGGTTTCAAGATTGGCTCGTGAACCGCGGATTAAATCCGCACCACAGCTGGCACTGGGCCTTCGCCCTCGCCGGAATCGGCATGACGCTCGGATTGATCACCTACGTGCGCAACATGCGCAGCCTCGGCGATCTCGGCGCTGCGCCCGATCTCACTCCCGCCAAACGTGGGCTCAATCTCCTTAACTCATTTCTATTTGTGGGCGGCCTTGGTGGCCTCGTTTGGCTCAGCAGCGTGTGGCCTATTCTCACCTGGATCCTCGCCGCCGCGATCCTGATCGCTGTCACGGTTTACGCCTTACGCGGTGGAGTAGACGGCAAACGCGTCGCTGCGATCTTCGTGCTCTTCGCCGCCAATATCGTTTTCTTCGCCGTCTTCGAACAGACCGGATCTTCGATCAATCTCTTCGCTCGAGACTTCACGCAAAACACCATCTTCGGATTCGAGTTCCCTTCCGCCTGGTATCAATCCGTCAATTCCCTCTTCATCATCATGCTCGCACCGCTTTTTGCTTGGGGCTGGGTGCGTATGGGTAAGAAACAACCCTCCAGCCCGATGAAATTTGTCTTCGGATTGGGGTTTGTCGGCTTGTCCTTCGCACTGATGATTCCCGCCGCCCGTCTCGCTGATCAAGGGCTCGTCAGTCCCATGTGGCTGATCGGGCTGCTCTTTCTCCAAACGGTGGGCGAGCTCTGTCTCAGCCCCGTCGGATTGAGCACCGTCACCAAGCTCGCGCCGGCCAAACTCGTCGGTGTGATGATGGGTGGTTGGTTCATGGCCACCTCGGTCGGTAATTTCCTTTCCGGTTATCTCGCCCGCACCTTCGGTTCCGGCGTCGCCGACGGACAACTCTCCACCTTCTTCCAAGAACAGGCCTACTTCGTCTTTGGCGCGACCGCGGTGCTTCTCTTGCTGGTTCCTCTGGTAAAGAAGCTGATGTGCGGCGTCCGCTAAAGCTGAGTTCGTATTCACGATGCAAAGCTGGCTCATCCTTCTCGTCGCCGCCGGATTTGAAATCGTTTGGGCCGTCGGTTTAAAATCCACGCATGGTTTCACAAAGTTGTGGCCATCCGTCGGAGTGATTGCCGCCATGGCGATAAGCATGTGGCTGCTTGCAATCGCTGCGCGTGAACTCCCCATCGGCACCGCTTACGCCGTGTGGACCGGGATCGGCGCAGTCGGCACTGCCATCGCCGGAATCCTCTACTTCAACGAAAGCGCTTCGGCAGCCCGCCTCGCTTGCATCGTGCTCATCATCGCCGGTATCACGGGCCTAAAGTTTCTGACGAAGTGAGTTAGTCCCAATCAATTGTTCATCCGATCTGTTTTCACAGGAGGCAGCAGAGAACGCAGAGATGTAGAATAAAAGTCAGGTTCATCAAGTAACCACGCACCGCGCTAGAGTTTTCTCTGCTACCTCTGCGCCCTCCTGTAAAAATCAGAACTTCTAGTGCGTTTTGAGTGTAAGCTCCCAACGATGTGTCAGTGCTTCGGTATCGGCGAGGCTCTCACGATCATAACTCACGATCCAATTCCCGCCCTTCGCTTCCGGGTTCCATTCGGGCACGCCTGAACCCAACCATTTTACGACGACCGTAGCGTCCGGCCAACGCAGGGTGAGTTGCGCGCCTTCGGCCGTGATCTCCGCATCGCTATCGAGCAGACAAAACGAATCATTCACCATATCAAATCGAGCAGCCTCAGGCACGGGCATGATGCGCTCCATCGACAGTTTACCTTCAGGAGTAAGCGTAGAAGTCATGCGAGACACCGGCGGGGTTTCCATGTGTTTCGTGAGACCGTTTCCGCTGTAGGCGTCGGATTTATGAACCGCCGGTTGGGCTCTGACCCAATCGCCACTGCGGGTCGTCCACCGCCAAAAACCCCAATCACCTGCCTTACGCCAAAGCGCCGCCGGAAAGGTCTGCCAAGACAAGCCCCAACCGAAATGATCCACGCCTTTCATGATCGGATAACGGGACATCGCTCCGATCCGAATCTGTGGCTTCACCACGGCACGTGCCACCGAATCACCAAAACACGGAATCTCCATCCAAGGTTTTACCGGCTTAACCGGTTTGACGATTTTACCCCAACCCGCGCGATGAAACCAGTAGCCAAACACTCCCGCATAGGAACGTGCGACCAACGTCGCTTGGCCGGAGGCGACCTCATCCGCACCGGCCGGAGTTGCGCTCACAAATTCCCGAAACGGATAAAGCCGTGGCGTCTCTTCAAATCCGTAACAACGGATCGTCGGCACGCGAGAACCCCATCCAAATGAATCGCTCAGCTCGATCAATTCATCGAACAAACCTTGAAAATCAGCGCGGATCGCTGCGGGTAGATTCGGGCAATACAACAACACCGCCGACAGTTCTGTGAGGCAGATCATCGTATAGGAATCACTCATGTGCTCGCCCCAACCCCAATGCTGATCCCGCCAGTAGGCGCACCATTCGTGAGTGGTCTTCACCAATTGATCCGACGCGGGACGGCCCAGGATATCGACTGCCAACCAACCCGCAACGAGATCACCCAAACACTTGTTCGGATAACGAGGATTCCCGTCTTCACTCGTCAGTTCGTGTTCAAACCACACGCAAAGATCCGTCACAATTTCCCGAATCGCCGCGCGCACTTCCTCACCAAGCCATTCGGTTTCGTTCTGATAAAGCAGCTGCAACGACAACCCGATAAAGAACGCCGCATTCGTATCCGCCGTGCCCTTCTCTTCATAGTAGCTGCTCATGCAGCCGTGATGCGTGCCGCCATCCAGCACCTGCATGTGACGCAGGGACTTTAGTGAAACCAAAAGTTCCTCCGGCGTGATCGCACGATGCTGCACCCTCATACACAGGTAAGCCGAAGAAATCGATCCCACGTGCACGTGTTTCAGGTCGAGGACCTCTCTGATGTGTCCGGGACCTTCCTGTCGCAACAGTCCCATTTCCGGATTCCAAGTAAGTGGTAGATCAGCCATGGGCGGAAACCCCAGTGATCAATCACAAACGTGTCAGCAACTTTACGAACTACTTTTGCGACCGGCCTTTATTCACTCTCCGTCAAAGTCAGTTCCCATCGATGGGTGAGTGATTCGATCCCGGCGAGCATGGCTTGATCGTAGTGCACGACCCAAGTCCCACCTCGCGATTCAGGCCTCCATTCAGGAATGCCTTCGCCCTGCCATTTCACCACGACCACACCATCCGGCCAACGTAGAGTCAGGTGCGCCCCATCCGCCGTGATCGCTGCATCGCTATCGAGAATCGTAAAAGCGTCGCTCAATTCGTCCCATTCCGCTTCTGCCGGAACAGGCAATTTCCGCTCCATCGTCATCACACCTTCCCTGGTCAGCGTCGATGTCATCCGCGGGATCGGCGGCGGGTCGACCTTCTTTGAAAGCGCATTTCC
Source organism: Cephaloticoccus sp. (assembly GCA_034669935.1). Classification (GTDB taxonomy): domain Bacteria; phylum Verrucomicrobiota; class Verrucomicrobiia; order Opitutales; family Opitutaceae; genus Cephaloticoccus. Next base: position 16,686 of record JAXMOJ010000007.1, on the reverse strand, counting down.
CAGATAGGCACTCGCCTTGCTGAAAGCCGGATGAGCGCGTTCGCAATCACCGCTTCGAGTCGCCCAACGCCAGAACCCCCAGTCACCGGCCGGACGCCACAACGCCGCCGGAAAGGTCTGCCACGATAGACCCCAAGTTTGGTGATCGACCCCTTCCATAATCGGATAATGCGACATCGCACCGATCCGGATCTGTGGTTTCACGATCGCGCGAGCCGTCGCCTCATCCCGGCAAGGCACCTCAATCCAAGAAGACGTTTGCCGTTTTGGCGGAGCCATCTCCAACCACCCTTCGCGATGATACCATGCGCCGTAGAGGCCACCCAGATTACTCACCACTGAGAGCTCCTGTAAATCTAACCCCGGCGAGGAACCCCTAATGTAATCTCGATAAGATCGAATTTCCGGTGATCCCGTAAACGCATAGCTACGAATCACCGGGACGCGCGGGCCCTGACCGTAGGCATCATTGATCGCCATCAAGTTCTCAAAGAGCCCACGAAAATCACTCCGAATTGCATCCGGCATTTCCCGACATAACAGCAACACTGCGGACATCTCGTTGAGCAGCACCATCGAATAGACCCCACTCATATGTTCGCCCCAGCCCCAGTGCTCGCGCCGCCAGTAATTGCACCAGGATGCGGTTTTGCTCACCAGCTCATCCGTCGGTTCGAGACCAAGCACCTCACGAGCCAACCACGTGCACACCAGATCACCCATATATTTGTTCGGATACATGGGATCCTCGACGTGCAGCTCCTGCCCATACCACACCGCCAAATCGTCCACGATTTCACGGATCGCCGCCCGCACTGCTTCATCGAGTTTTTCACCCTCAGCCAGATACAACATCATGAGGGCCATCCCGATGAAGAATGAAGCATTGGTATCCACCGGCTCTTTCTCTTCCCAATACCAACGCAGACACCCCTGCCGATCACCCGCTTCTGTGACCTGCATCGCACGAAACGATCGCAGCGTGGCCAAGGCTTCCTGCATGTCGAGCTCGCCCCGTTGCGCCAGCAAACCAAGACGAGTCGCGCTATACACACCATTGTGAATATGATCCATTTCGGAAACGGGCGCGGTGTGTCCGGGCCCGTCCTGCCGACACAATCCAAGCTCCTCGTTCCAAGACAATTTGGGGTCACTCATAGAATACGTTTTTTAACGATCTTCCTCATCGTAAGTGCAACTCGGAAGACTGCTTATGACTAACTTTCAGGCGAAAGCTCGATCTCCAATTCCATCCAGCCTTCCTCGCTAACGATCACCTCGGGCATCACTACGGTTTCGTAGCCTTCACGTGAAACGACCAGATAATACTTACCCGGATCCAGCAAACGACGCGCGCGGCCAAACTGCTCATCGCTAAATCGCCGATCGATCGATTCGTTGTCCACGCGTGGTAGCCACACTTGAGCTGGCAACGGATCGCCCGTTACCGCATCAGTGACCTTGACCGACAGTCCGGGACCGTAGGCGTGTTCGATCAGACGCGCCGCTCCCTTAAGATTTTCAGCCACAATACCCGGCACCACCTCCGGCGGAAAGACATGAGAACCACGGCCCGTTTCGATAATCATATCCATCACCCCGCGACGACCGTAAAACCAAGGATAGCTCTGGCTCGATGGGCCGCCCGGCGCGATGGCGTAAGTGCCGCTCCCGTCCATTTGCGTGATCTGACCGGCGACATCAGCTGCGATGCGTTCGATCACCTTATGATCCGGCGAATACATCTTGCCCCAAACCCAAGGGTAATAAATCACCTCGCCCTGGCTGTGATAAGAAACTGACAACAAGAGCTGACGCTTGTCTGCCAAGGTGCGCATCGCCCGATTTTCGGCCTGAGAAAACGGATACGGACCACGATAGCTAGGGCCAGATGGATCATTGGTGCCGCCCATCGCCCAATTGAAACTGTAACCACGATTTACATCGATACCTTCGGGATAGACTCCAGTGATGCCATCGCCATTCACATCACGCACATTTTTGCGCCAACGTGGATCGTGCCCCGAAGTCACGATATTGTGCCCATCCACATTCACCACTGGCACCAAATAAATTTCCAACGTATCCAGCCATTTCGTGACCTGCTCATCTTTGCCGTAGCCCGCGATCAGCTTCTCCATCAATGAGGCCACGATTGTGGCACCCATGATCTCATCCGCATGATGGCAACCATTGAACAACACCGCCGGACGATCATGAACTCGATGGGCATCGTTGGATAGTCGATACGCGTAGATGGGCTGCTTGAATTGCGAAGTTTCACCGATCTGAAAACGCGTCATCAACTCGGGACGACTGGCCATCAGCTCATCAGCTCGCGCCGTGATCTGGGCATAAGACTGATACACTGGATCCAGTTTCATCGAAGGGCCATAAAGACCGCGCCGATAAAGCTCCAACGTCTCGTCGCTTTCCATGATGATAGTCGGGCTGAACCCCTTCGCTTCCAATTCAGTCTTCTCTTCATGAGTGGCCAAAATCAGCACGTCATTGAGCACGAGGCTTACGATTCGCTTTCGGTTGTAATCGTTGTAAGCGAAGGTGCCTTCGCCTTTTTGCTCTTCGGGCGGAATATTCCGAACTTCAAGCAACAGCGTGCGCTTTGTTTCCTCACTAGTTTCAGCCGCCAATGCCGATGACAGGAATGCACAGAATAACAGGGGTAAGAATAGAATACGCATAAATTGGGCTGCAATGTTACCTTTCGATCCTGTCTCGTCGAGGTGGCTTTCAACTTTTCGTGACGATTGATTTTTCATTTCGAGATTATGCACTATGGTTTTGCCCGAAGCATATGATTACAATTCGTAGATTGGTTGACCGGCGTCGCGCCTATACAGGGATATTCCTCCCCGGTGAGCCCGCGCAGATTTTCCCGACTTCCGAACACGAGCATGCCCGGATCATGCAGATCTATCTGCAGGACAAACCCCATGATGGGATCGTGAATGACTTCTCCGAATACCAGCTCGGCAAAGATACGCTCAAGGCCCGACCCCAGCGTAACTCATAACTACGGTGATATTCGCCTTCCGCCCGTCCCGATTTTTCCCCACACTTCAGTGCTGTGTCTGACTCCAGTGAATCCGCCGAACTGAAACGCCGAAGCTTTCGGAATTTCTTTTCTTCCGTCCGTTATTCGCTGGAAGGGTTTTTCGCCGCGATGAAGCACGAGCCGTCGTTTCGCGAAGATATCATCTTCGCCTTATTACTCACGCCATTTGCCATCATCCTCCCGGTCGACGCCGTCTCAACGGCCGTGATGATCGGTTCCCTGTTTATTATCCTGATTGTGGAGCTGCTTAATTCCGCGATTGAGTGGACGATTGATTACGTGCGGCCTGAACAGCATCCACTCGCCAAGCGCGTGAAAGATATGGCCAGCGCCGCGGTATTTTTAAGTTATCTGAATTGCCTCGCGATATGGCTCATTCTGCTCTGGCCGAGCAATGCGGTCTGGCACCGGATCGAAAATCTGATCAACAGCTGGTTCGCCAATTAAGTCTCGCCCCGCCCAGCCGCTCCAGCCGGGAGCTCCAACACATATCGACGATAAACCGTGCGCCCCGCCTGCATCGCGACGTAAGTCGAACTGGCTGTTGTGCTCGCAAACTGGATCGAAAGTTCGCGCAGAAAACCCGGCACGCTCTTTTGAATATCAGCCTTCCGGCGTTCTGAGTCGGCCTCTATCGCAGCGCTCGCCCCGGCGGTCCAATCATCCATCGCAATCGTCTGAAAATCGGAACACTCGACGGCCGATTCGAATTTACCCAAAGCATGCATCGCATCGGGCCTCAGGTAGAAAAAGTCCGCGATCAACAGACGTCCACCGGGGCGGAGAATTCGTGCGATGGCCGCCAAAAATGCCACCTTGTCGGTGATGCAATGGGTCAGCTCGACCGCCACGATCACATCAAAACTGGCGGGAGGAAAAGGCGGATTAGCCGCGTCGCCGCAGACAAATTCCAACCCTGGTCTGGAAAAATTCCGGCGGCACCAGCGAATCGTCCCGGGAGTGTAATCCAAAGCAACCAGTCGTCGTGGCGATTGGTGTTCTAAGAGAAAGCAAGCGCCGCCGCCGCGACCGGATCCTATTTCGAGCACATCCCGATCCTGCAAAGGAGTGTTCGCAACCAGTTGCGCGTAGAGTTCGTAGCTGTGCTTTTCTTCAGCGTTTTCCCCCTCGCTTTTTAAAATCGGTTCACTCGGCACCAAGCCGCAGTTCATCATTTTCCAACGCGTTTTTTTCCGGAAACAGAGCCCCATCAAATTGTAAACCTCGCGGCGAAACCATGGCTTTCGCCAAAGCCAGGAAAACATCCTTTGAGAGAGTGGCTTGGCGGAACTAGACATGAGCGGAGAGTTTCACTGTCGTGCAGCCCCCACAACTATTTTCAGATCACTCACCGGAGTCGCCAAAACAACCAAACCGCGATCGTCGACATCCCGATATTAGGCAGCCATGCGGCCCACAACGGATCCATGAGATCCTTCGCCGCGAGGGCATTCGCGACATTCATCAGAATATAATAGAGAAAGAAAAGACCAATGGACTTCGACACCCCGACCGCCGGATTCACCCGCACACCCGACACCGCGAAAGGCACCGCCAACGCGATCACCAAGAGAGGCCCAAACGCATCCGCCAAGATCCCGAAATAGCGGACCGCATACGACAAGCCCTTGGGGTTTTCATCGATCGCATAATAGTCCATCAGCGTCTTCAGCTCGTGTAAGGACAGATTTATCGCCTTGCGATCGATCAGGAGCATGACCTCCGGATCCTCGCGATAAGATTCACGGAACTCCTCCTCAAATGCCTTCGGCCCGAGCATCTCACCCGTCAATGGATCCATCGTTAAAATCTGCCCGTCGCGAAAGACCCATCCACCGCGCTCCGCATCATACCATGCCTGATTGGCGACGAGACGGTGGGTCTCGTTCCGATCCGCATCTAACTCCGAAACCGTAACGCCATATCCCTTGTGGGTAAAATTACTGTAGCGATTAAAATACCACATACGGTTCGTCTCCCGATTGTCGAATGCCACGCTGTGAACGACGCCCACCTGCTCTTCCGCCAAAGTCTTCGCCGCGTGACGATAGTTGAGTGAAGTGCGCAATTCCCGCGATGTCTCGACCGACCAAGGCACAATACTCGCATTGAGATACCACGTCGCACCGCACGCTAATACTCCGATCAGCCAGACTGGCGCGGTGATTCGGAGGAGGCTAACTCCGGCCGCTCTCAGCACGATCAACTCATTCGCGCGATGGAGTTTTCCCAGCACAAACAGGAGCGAGATCAACAACGCCACCGGGAGAACCAATCCGAGAAAACCCGGGATGGTCACCAAGAAATAAACCAGAAAATCACCAGCTCGCGCGCCGATCTCTTTTAGTTCTCGAAAGTCGTCATAGAGCACCTGCATCAAGAGCAGGCCCATCATCGCGCCGATTACGACAGCCAGTATCTGGAGCCATTCGCGTAAGAGGTGACGGTCGTAGGTGTTCAACGTTTCCTGATGAAAGCTCCCCACCCCGCTTTGGCCAGACTCAATCGTAGACTCACGCCGAGTCCGTTTCCGCGATCGGCTCTCCGCTCCCCACCGCCTGATCCTTCAAACGTTCAAGCGTCCAACCCGTGTAACCATAGAGCGCAGAAATGAGCGGGTTGATCAGATTAAAAAACGCGAACGGCAGATAAAGCAGCGGGAAGACGCCCAGAGTCGCATACATGAATGCGCCGCAGGTATTCCACGGAATCAGGGGAGAGGTCAGCGTGCCGCCGTCTTCGAGACAACGGGAGAGATTTTTGGGATGCAGCCCTGCTTTCGCAAATGCACCACGATACATCCGCCCCGGCACCACAATCGAAAGATACTGATCCGAAGCGATGATGTTAATCCCGAGACAGGTGCCCAACGTCGCCCAGATCAAACCTGTCGTGCCGCGCACCACACTCAACAAGGCCGACGCAACCCGTTCGAGCATGCCGCATTTTTCCATCACGCCACCAAAGCTCATCGCACAGAGTATGATCCCAATCGTGCCATACATGCTCGCCACCCCACCTCGTGTGAGCAGCTCATCCACCGCCACGATTCCGGTATCGGCGACATAGCCATCATACGTGACCGCCAAGACACCCGAGAGCGGCATGCCCTGAAAAACAGAAGCGAATAATCCGCCTAAACCCGCCCCGATAAATAGCGCCGGAAGTGCGGGCACTTTCATCAGCACCATTCCAATCACCAGCAGTGGTGCCAACCAGAGCCACGCACTGAGATCGAAATTCGTGGTCACCGTGCTGACCATGCTTTCAACACTTTCCAAAGACGCCCCTCCTTCGCCATAGGATCGTCCAAGAAGGATAAAAAGAATCAACGAGATCACAAAACTCGGTCCGCTCGTATAAAGCATGTGCCGCACATGCTCAAACAACTCGGAGCCCGCCACCGCTGGGGCCAGATTCGTCGTATCCGAAAGGGGTGACATCTTATCCCCGAAGTAGGCGCCGGAAATAATCGCGCCCGCGACCAAAGGCAGAGGAATTCCCAGGCCTCCTCCAATTCCAATCAAAGCCACGCCAACCGTGCCTGCCGTCGTCCACGAACTCCCAGTCGCCAAAGCGACAATGGCACAAATCAAACACGCCGCGAATAGAAACCAATCCGCCGACAACAGGTTGAGCCCCGTGATAATCATTAGCGGCACCACCCCACTCGCGATCCACGTGCCGATCAGCACGCCCACTAACATCAGAATCAGGATCGCGCCCATCGATAAACGAATCCCATCCTTGAAACTCTCCTCGATATCGCGCCAACGCCATCCGAGCCGCAGCCCCTGCAATGCCGCCACAGCCGTCGCGCCCATCATCGGAATCTGCACGGGCACCGAAGCATACAACACCGCTCCAAAATAAGGAATCGACGCCAAAATATCTAGCAGCGCGGTCACGCCCCAGATCTCCGGCAGGTCATCGAGATTGATCACCGCTGCACCTAAAAAAATCACCAAACATCCAATCGGTAAAAGCGACTCGCCCAGAGTGGGTGCGCGACGGGGACGATCAGTAACTTCGTTCATCTTCTGCAAACAGGGGTAATTTTCAGGACCCGCGATGCGAGTTAGGCTTTACGCAGACGCTTCGTCCCGACCATGGCAAATTCAATTCTTACGTGTCTGCATGGAGAAATGGCGGAAATAAATTGGCCAACTTGGGATTTGCTCAAGTGCCGTTACCTCGTCTTCATAACCTCCCATGGCAAAAGCACAAGAAGCCTGGGGCTCACGTCTCGGCGTCATTCTCGCGGTAGCTGGTAGCGCAGTTGGATTAGGTAATTTCCTGCGCTTCCCTGGTCTCGCCGCTCAATATGGAGGTGGTGCGTTTATGATCGCCTACTTCATTTCACTGCTGCTGATCGGCATTCCGATCTGCTGGGTCGAATGGACGATCGGTCGCCACGGAGGTAAGCATAACTTTCACTCCACGTCGGGCATTTTCGACTTCATCCTGAGTAAACCTTGGGCGAAATACTTGGGGGTAATCGGCTTCATCGTGCCGGTATGCATCTACATGTATTATGTGTATATCGAGGCGTGGTGCTTAGGTTACGCGGTCAACGCCATCAGCGGAAATCTCTCCGGTGAAGGCGTCAACTTTCAGAATTTCTTTGGCACCTTCACCGGTGCCTCGGCGGATGGTGTCGCCCTAAAATTCGGCCTCAAGGAAGTCGGTATCTTCGTGATCATCGTCTACTTCCTCAACTTCTTCTTTATCTATCGAGGCATCTCCAAGGGGATCGAGTTGGTCTGCAAATTCGCGATGCCTGCTCTGATCTTCATCGCGTTGATCATTCTAGTCCGCGTGATGACTCTTGGCACACCCGATCCGATGAAGCCCGATCAGAACATCATGACGGGTCTGGGCTATCTTTGGAATCCGGGCGCGGTCGCGGTGGTCGATGCGACCTCCGGCGTTGAGGTTGCCCGCTATCCCGATGCCGCGGCGATTCCCGCCCAATATCAAAACGATACTTTCACCCAGAAGAATCTCGATCTTTGGCTCAGTCTGATGAATCCGCAGCTCTGGCTCGCGGCGGCCGGCCAGATTTTCTTTTCCCTCTCGATCGGCTTCGGCGTGATCATCACCTATGCCAGTTATCTTCGAAAACAGGATGATGTGGTTCTGAGCGGATTAACCGCCTCGGCGGCGAATGAATTCTGCGAAGTAGGCCTCGGTGGCCTCATCACCGTGCCAGCTGCTTTCATGTTTCTCGGTGCGGCCGGGATCGTAGGCCAGGGCACTTTCGGCCTCGGCTTTAATGTGCTTCCGGAAGTCTTCGCCCACATGCCCGGCGGGCAAATCTTCGCTTCGATCTTCTTCCTACTGCTGTTCCTCGCCGCCATCACGAGTTCGCTCTCCATGCTGCAGCCCGGGATCGCATTTCTGGAAGAAGGGCTCGAAATCAGCCGTAAACAATCATGCGCGCTACTCGGTTTCGTCACCGGCATCGGCACCCTCTTCATTTGGTATTTCTCCAAAGATCTGAAAGCGCTCGATACGATCGATTTCTGGGTCGGCACCGTGATGCTGTTTATCCAAGCCACGATCCTGGTCATCATCTTCGGATGGGGACTCGGTATTAAGAAAGGTTGGAAGATCGCCCACGAAGGCGCGGAGATGCGGATTCCGGACATTTTTAAAATCATCATCAAATACGTCACCCCCGCGTTTCTGCTGACGATTTTCGGCATGTTTCTCCTCCAAAATGTCTTCGGTTGGAACTACTCGTTTAGCGACGCGCAGTTTAATCCGACGGGCTATGTGAGGGATCTGATCGGTTCCGAAGATACCCCCCCTAACATGGTTTCACGACTCAGTGTGGGCTGGATCATCATTATGACGATCTTCTCCATGGTCCTTGTTAACCTCGCCGGCAAAAACTGGGAGAAGCGTAAGCTCAATCAAAAGAAGGAGGCATCACTATGACAACTGGAGGATGGATAACCATGATTCTCTCGGTCGGATTCGTCACGACCCTGTTCTTATTCTGCATCATTCGTGTGCTCCGTGGCCCTGCGGCAAACGGGAATCACGAGCTCGGTCACGTCGAACCCATCGAGGAAGACGAAATTGATCAGCGATAATTATCACCTGATTTAATAAAGACCGGATATTTGCATAAAATATCCGGTCTTTTAGTTTATGCCTATGAACATCCTTCGTCTCAGCTTTCTCATCGGGGTTGTTGCCCTGCTTCTCACCCCAGCTCGCGCCGAGGGGTTTTATGATCAGCTTATCGCTGAAGCCAAACAAAGCGCACCCGGTGAAGTGCAACTCCACATCATCACAAGCAAAGGTCGCCTTTCCAATTTCATCGGCAAAGTGCGCTTCGCCGAGAAAGTTCGCGGGTGGCAACGTATCCGAGTAAAAGGCGATGCCGCCTTCGCCTTTTGGGACTCCTACCACAAAGACTACGTTTGGAGTGGCGGAAAATTCACCGTGATCTACGAGATTACCGATTCGCAGGAGCTCAAACTCGGCGAAGTCACTTTCAAAGGCACCACCAAGAAAGCAGAATAATAACCCTTCCCTCACAGTTATGCCCAACAACAACGACACTTGGAAATTCGTCCACATCACCGACATCCACATCGGATCACCGGAGTCCTACCGCTACGCTCCCGCTTGGGTTGAACAGTGGGAAACCGCCGCCGCCCAAATCAAAGCGATCAATCCTGAGTTAGTTCTCGTCGGTGGAGACATCACCCGAGACGGCGATACCGAACCCGAACAATTCGCCAATAGCATTAAGCAACTCAATACCCTGGGGATTCCGTGGCATCTCATCCCCGGCAATATGGATACCGGCAACAAGATCACGGACCGACCCGGTGCCGAAATGCCTGAACGCAATGATGTCCAACTGAACGTCACCGAAGAGAATCTCCAAGACTTCCGGGATCAAGCCGCGGACTTCCCATGGACCTTCACCCACCGGGGAATCCGTTTCAGTGGCTGTTACGAAATCATCAAGGACACGGATCTCCCCTCCGCAGCAGAGCTGGATAAATTCCTCAGCGAACTCGGCAAACTGCCGAAGTCAGATCATCACATCATGCTTAATCACTATCCCCTGTTTGTAGATGATATCAACGAATCAACCTACGACATCACGGACATCAAGGAATACATGGCATGGTATTTCGGGGTAAATCCCGAACCACGTAAGAACCTCCTCGAAGCCTATCACGCCTCCGGAGTCACTCATGTCCTCAGCGGCCACATCCATTGTCGCCAACCACCGATCACTCACGACGGCATCACGTTCATTAAAGGCGCATCGACCGCGATGAAGCAATTCGGCGACCGCTGGCCAGATGGCGACGATACCCTCGGCTTCCAAGTCTTCACCGTCACGCCCGACGGGATCGAATTCGAATTTCATCCCCTCACCCGTATTTCCACCCGAACCGACGGCTGGGGCCCCGGCGGCCACCCTCAGGGAGCCAAGCGCGCCGCGCGAAAATCCTGAAGCTGATCGCTATTTACCCCCTAAAACTGAAGCCGCTCACTCTGGAGCGGCTCATTTTTTAGAAACCCTCGCTTGATTTTCTGGCTGAGCGGTTACACTGGCTGATTCTACCTTCGCAAACCCGCGAAATTTTTATTCAAGACATGTCCAAGACCACACCACAGAAGTTCGAGTTCCAAGCTGAGATCAAACAGCTCCTCGATATCGTTATCCACTCTCTCTACACCGAGAAAGAAATCTTCGTGCGTGAGCTCGTTTCCAACGCTTCTGATGCGTTGGAAAAATTGCGCCACACGCAGATCACCGAACAGGATATCCACGACGACAAACTCGAGCTCGAGATCACCGTCACCACCGACGAAGAAGCCAAGACCATCACGATCCAAGACCATGGCATCGGCATGACTCGTGACGAACTTGTCGAGAACCTCGGCACAATCGCCCACTCCGGTTCGAAAGCCTTCCTCGAAGCGATCAAAGAAGGTGGCGCGAAGAACGACAACCTCATCGGTCAGTTCGGTGTTGGTTTCTATTCAGCGTTCATGGTGGGCGATTCCGTTAAAGTTTACTCCCGCTCGTGGAAGAAAGACGAAACCGGTCACGTGTGGTCGAGCGACGGTTCCGGCAGCTACGAGGTTGAAGAAAGCCCCGATCTGCAGCGCGGCACCAAGATCGTCGTCACCCTCAAGGAAGACTGCGCAGAATACTCAAAAGACGCCACGATCAAGGACATCCTCGAGCGTTATAGCGCATTTGTTTCCTTCCCAATCAAGCTGGGTGAAGATCACGTCAACACGGTCCAGGCTCTCTGGCTACGCAGCAAAAACGAGATCAAGGAAGAAGAATACACGGAGTTCTACAAATTCCAGTCTCACGCTCACGATGAGCCGCGCTTGCGTCTTCACTTCTCGGCCGACGCCCCCCTCTCGATCAACGCCCTGCTCTTCGTTCCTCAGAGCAACAGCGAGAAAATGGGTTTCTCCCGCCTCGAGCCCAGCGTATCGCTCTACTGCCGCAAGGTGATGATCGATGCCAAGCCTAAGGACCTGTTGCCCGAGTGGCTGCGTTTCCTCAAGGGTGTCGTCGATAGCGAAGATCTTCCGCTCAACATCTCGCGCGAGACGATGCAGGACAAAGCCCTCATCGATAAGCTCAACAAGGTCATCACCAAGCGCTTCCTCAAATTCCTCGAAGACGAAGCCAAGAACCGCGTCGATGGTTACAACGAGTTCTATAAAGAGTTCGGTATCTTCCTCAAAGAAGGCGCCGCCATGGACTTCAATCACAAGGATCAGCTCATCAAGCTGCTCCGCTTCGAATCGTCGCTCACCGAAGCCGGGAAAACCACCTCGCTCGCCGATTACGTTTCCCGGATGGGCGAAGAGCAGAAGGAGATTTACTATCTCGTTGGCCCTAATCGTGCCTCGATCGAAAGCGGTCCGTATCTCGAAGCGTTCAAGGCTCGTAACCTCGAAGTCCTCTTCTGCTACGAAGCGGTCGACGAGTATGTGATGACCAACGTGCGTGAGTTCGACAGCAAGAACCTCAAGGCAGCCAATTCCTCCGATGTCGAGCTCTCCGATCTCGATCAACCCGAAGGCGAACTGTCCAAGAAGGAAGTCGAGAAGCTCACCAAGTGGCTCAAGAAGACGCTCGGCGACCGCGTCGAAGAGGTGAACTCCAGCGACCGACTGGTCGATTCCCCTGCCCTTGCCCTCAATGCTGATCAATTCATGACGCCGCAGATGCGTCAAATGATGAAAGCAATGAACAAGGATGGCGAAGACAGCCCTCTGAAGGTGAAACTTGAGATCAACCCACGAGCCCCACTCATGAAGCGCGTTTACGATCTTCACAGCGCCGAACCTGAAAAGGCGGGCCTCGTCGCCGGTCAGATCCTCGACAACGCCCTGATCAGCGCTGGCCTCCTCGAAGACGCCACGCCCATGGTGCAGCGGATGTATAAGCTCCTCGAGCAAGTCTAACCCTCGATCCACTTCACTTCACCCAAGCCGTCGGCCATCTGGTCGGCGGCTTTTTCGTGTTGGCGTCACGCCATGTTTTGCTCCCTTGGCTGCCTCGCTGATTCAAAGTTCTCCCGTTTCTAAATTTCCGCTTGCTGGATGCGCTAAGGTGCGTTGGCCTCCTCGCCCCTCGTTTAGCGAGAGCACGCAGAGTATCAGTCTGCGCCCTTCAGCCTGCGGATAACGCGGCTTGCCCCACTTCTCCCTGCTATTCCTCCCTCTTGGCACGCCTGTCGTGTCCTTCTCCATGAGCACGTTTGTTTACGGTATTGATTTCGGCACCAGTAATTCCGCCATCACCATCTGGGATACGGATAAACGTGAGCTCGTGCGCGATCCTCGCATCAGAGACGTCGAATCGTCGTTCATGTATTTCCCCTACACGCTATCGAAGGATCCACCGATCATCGGCGACGCCGCCAAACAACGTTATGTGCAGGACGAGATGCGCGGTCGTTTCTTTCAGGCGATCAAGAGCATCCTGCCCAACCGCACCTTCGAGCAGACCATCGTGAACAACGAGGTCTACCTCCTCGAAGACCTGATCGCATTTTTCCTGCGCTACCTCAAAGCCAAGGCCGACTCCGTGACCCGACAGGATGTGAAACGCGTTGTGATGGGACGCCCGGCCATCTTCTCGACTGATTCCGATGATGATCAGCTCGCGCAGGACCGGCTGCGTCACGCCGCTGAGCTCGCGGGCTTCGAAGAAATCCATTTCCAATACGAGCCGATCGCAGCCGCCTTCGCCTACGAAGCGCGCATCGATCAACCCGAGCGCGTCCTCGTGGGGGACTTCGGCGGAGGCACCTCGGATTTCACCGTCGTGCAACTCAATCCTGAACGGCAAGGCCACACGGATCGACTAAGCGACATCCTCGCGACTGGCGGCATTCCCGTCGCGGGCAACAAATACGATTCGGCGACCATGTGGCACAAACTCACGCCGCTCTTCGGGCGCGGCTGCACCTATGAAAGTTGGGGCAAGCAAATCGAAGTGCCCGACACCTTGCATCGGCAAATCTGCCAATGGGATCAAATCGTCTTCCTCCGCAACGCCAAGAAGCTCGACCTCATCTGGCGCATGGCGCGCCTCTCAAGTAATCCCGCCGCCTTTGATCGACTCGAAGCGCTCATCAAACAAAACCAAGGCTTCGCCCTCTTCCAAGTGATTGAAGGAGCAAAGATCGCGCTTACGTCGAAAGACGTCGCACCCATCCGATTCACGCATCCCGCCATTCAGATCGACGAGCAAATGACTCTCGCCGAATTCGATGCCAACACCTCTGATCTCACCGAGCAAATCGTCGGTCGCCTCGATTCATTCATGAGCGAAGATAAACTCGATCAAGCGAGTATCGAAACCGTGTTCCTCACCGGCGGCACCTCTCTGATCAGAAACCTGAGAGGCGAATTCGACACCCGTTTCGGAGCTAACCGCATCCGCGACGGCGGAGAGTTCACCAGCGTCGCCGACGGACTCGCACTGAGCGCCCCGCTCTACTTTCCCGAACTGCACTCCGCCCAATAGCGATCACTGCTACGGTTCGACCAGTCAGTCCCTCTTTTTCACCCGGGTGTCCTCCCCGTTCAGGTTATAAACCAAGGACACCACTTTTCCAGCAGCGTCGCGCTCAAACACTATCTCTGCCGGAACATTCAAAACCGCGTATCGATCCCCCGATATCTTGCGAAGTATCCGCTTACCTTCTTTAGAAAAAGAAGCATACAGCATGCTTTTTTGCTCAGAGATCTTTACATTCTCCGCACCTGAAGCGCGATATTTTCCCACATAACTTTGCGCATCCTTCACCACCATCCCGGTTGGTCGCGGGCGTTTAACTCCGAGAAGGTTAAACCCGAATTTGTCCAAATTGATCCGATGGTTTGTCAGAACGACCACCCCGAGCCCCCGGTCGCGTGAGAAACCCATAAAGCTACGATGCCCGGCCGTGCCCCCATTGTGCCACGGAATTGGATCTGTTTCGGAACCTGAGATCAGCCAACCCATTCCCATCTGTCCGCCCATTGCTACTGCCTCTCGTTGCGGAGTCGTTGTCTCAATAAACGCTTGTTGTAACGGCGCATCTTTACCGCCCAATGCGGCTTGCAGCAAAATAGACATATCGCGAGCTGAAGAGCGCAAGGCTCCGGCCGGGGCCATCGCAAGCGCCCTCCAAACACCCACCCTGTTCCCATCATGATGCCCCGGAGCGAGATTGTCGGGGCTCGCTCGGCCGCTGATCGCCAACGTAGTTCGATTCATCCCCAGCGGTGTCAACACATGTGCCCTCAAAATAGCTTCGTAACTTTCGCCCCATGCCTCGGCGAGTGCCTCGCCTAACATCGCCAAGCCAAAATTCGAATAGGCCCAAGCCCTCCCTACCGGGGCGCTCGGTCCACTAAACCGCAATGCCTTAATCATAGCTTCTCGGTCGTAGCGTTCCGAAGAACTCCCATGACCAGCGGAGTAATTCCAACTGTTGAATGGCATCTTTAATAAACCAGCCGAATGGGTGGTGAGAGCATGCAGCGTGATTTTGGCCAGCTTCTCCTGATCAGGATCATCCGCTGACAAGAGATACTTTCCCACGGGATCAAAGCGGGAGACCTTCCCTTGGCGTTCACTTTCTACCAGCAACAACGCAGTGAAGACCTTTGTGATCGAACCAATCTCAAACTGCGTATCAGGAGTAATGGGACGATCGTCATTCAATGAAAACCTCCCACCCGAAAAGAACGTCACCCCATCCGCGTCGACCCACGCCACCGCGATCCCGCCCGGGTTATCATTGGCAAAAACATCCAACTTATCTTGGATATCTTCGGGAGGTTTACCAAAGGCAGAAGTCAGCAGGAAAGCCAGGATTAGAGGTAAACATTTCATCCGAAAGGTAAGCATAGGATGCATAACACCGTGTGGTTCAAAACTACTGCAACAAGATGACCACGCCACTATCAATCGGTCGTGGTGATCAAGTCACGACGCAGTTTCTCCAATTCCTCTATCCGGGGGCTTATGTTCTTCCGAATGGCATTACGATTGATCACCCAAGCAAACCAGGAAAACAGACCATTAAATATCCAGAAACCTGTTTTAAAGATAGGGTCGCGCGAGATGTCCCAAGGAGGTCTACTGGCTGTGATGGTCGATCCAACGATCAATATTGCCACCAAAAGTGGAAGGATATACCACCACCACATTTTGAGAATCAGATGTCGCTGACGTCGCAACTCATTCAAGTCGGCCTCAATTTTGGCTAACAGAGGTGCATCTGGATTTAGGCGATTACGCCGTGCGAGAATGCGCTCTCGAACAAACACCGAGGTAACTCCGAATGTAATTAAAATCGCCAGAGCCAATGGCCAACCTGACTTACCTTGTCCCCACCAGATAAAACCGATTGCAACGGATACAATCACCCCAGCAATTCCTTCAGCGTAATCTCGCACTCGCAAAGTCGCTTCCTGCTTCCGGTGCTGCGTATCAAATGTTTTCTTAAGCACCGTGAGATTCGCAGAAGCTCCCAGTGGAAGCTTCTGCCTTTTCCATACATCTTCGTAATCACTCCATTTCATCGATTACTCCTTTCATTATTTTGCCGAGCCGTTGTCTAGCGCGGGACAATGCGACGCCGACATGATTTTCCGTTAGCCCAGTAATTTCTCCAATCTCACGGTATGGCACTCCATCAAGTGACAGCAGTAAGAGAGCACGTTCCGTTTCCTTTAGAGAATGAATACCAGCGTAGAGTTCATCGAGCATTTCTCTTTCGCTTGCAGTATCGGCCGGAGAGCGGGCCAGTGTCACCGCCCGTCCAATATCCGCGCGGGGATCTATTCGACGCTCACGTCTGTCGGTGCCGCGCCGCCACGTCATCGCGGTATTCAAACACACCCGATAAATCCAAGTGGACGCCTTCGCTTGACCGGTGAACGATTTCGTTGAAATCCACAGCTGCAACAAGAGCTCCTGTTGCAATTCATCACAGTCCACTGGAGTTGAGGTAAACGAACGCGCGATCTTCACGACGATCCCTTGATGCTCCTCCAGCCAGGTCTTGAACAAGGATTCGTGATCGGCAGAAAGGCTCATC
>JAXMOJ010000006.1:0-270740 GCA_034669935.1 Cephaloticoccus sp. | reverse complement strand
GAGCTCGTCGGGCATGCCGTCGCGGCTCAATTGTCGTAGGAACGGATTCAGCGCTTGCTTCACGCTGCTCTGCAGCACCTCGGGGCCACTGATCTCATTGACGAGATTCTCCGCCATGGTGCGATGACTGAAGCTGGTCGCCATTAGTGGGGGCGCCGTGACAAGTGTGATCAGAAGGAGAAGTGCTTTCATGATGGGATGGAGTTAAGATCGAACGAGAGGCGTTGAGCCAAGTGCTGCTGCTTGATCCCATAAAATGTCGCAAACTCTCTGATGCGAGTGGCAATTTCGGGATCACCCTTGGGGCGCTCTTTCACCGCGGCGATCATGAGGTTTTTGGCCGTATGTTCGGTGGAGATGAACTCGAAAACTTTCGTGCGATAGCCTGACCATTCGAGGAGTTGGGCACGCATCGCATCGGTAACGAACTCCGCCTGCCGTTCCTGAAAAATACCATGTTGGAGAGCATCGTTTAGAACCGGTGGCGAGGTGAGTTGCGGGCGGAGTTCTTTTTGACAACAAGGGGAGACGATCAGTAAGGGAGCCTCGGCGGCGATTCCGGCGGCAAGGGCATCATCGGTTGCCGTATCGCAGGCGTGGAGGGCGATTAGGTTGTCGAGATCGGCCACGGATTCATCGCAGATATCGCCGACGGAAAACTTGAGATTTGAGAAGCCGCATTCCTCCGCATGGCGATTGTTGAGTTCGACGAGATCGGCGCGACGCTCGATTCCATGCACTTGGGCGCTTTCACCGAATAACGCCGCGACGGCGAAGGTGAGGTAGCCTTTGCCGCAGCCCATGTCGGCAATCTGCAAAAGACGATTCGTGGGCAGATCGGCATCAGCGGCCAGGTGGGTGATCAGTTCGGCAAATTTTTGGATCTGCCGAAACTTGGCGGCGCGACCTTCCCGTGGTTGACCGTGTTCATTGGTGATCCCGAGTAATCGCAACCAGGGCGCGTCGGCCGGGATAACGTAATGCCGCTCTTTGTCATGTGATTTCGGGTTGGGAGATTTCTCTTTCGCCTCAGTTTTGGTGAGTTTCAATCGTGCCGTGCCATCTGGTTTGGTTTCGAGCTGGGCGTGTTCCGTCGGCGTGAACAGATGAGCATCGAGAAAATCGCGACCGAGTGCGCTGGTGATTTCTTCGACCGCACGAGCTGGCGGATGGTTCTTGGTGATATCGCGCGTGGTGTGACGAGTGACGAAACTGAAGTGAGGGCCGGTCTTCAGTTGGACCGGACGCACCATGAGTTTCTTTAGCGTTTCATCAGGACCGCAGGGTTTGCCGAGGGTGAGTTTATCCAGACTGCCCGCAGCCATGGTCGTCCCCAGCAGAGTGAGAAATTTTTCGAGCTGAGGAGAGCGCATAGGAAGACGCGAGCTGGATCGCGATTAGGGGAGGTATTGGGTCGTCATCGCTTTTGCGCTGGTGACCTTTCCTTGTTTAAGGATGCCCAGTTCTTCGAGTTGTGCGATCTGTCGATCATAGCGTGCGGGATCGAGTTGACCGATCAGATCAGGGCCACCGTTGGCATCACGTCCGGTGACGAGTTTGCCATCGATGATGAGCTGGCGCGAGGCCATCATGAATTCATCGGTATTGTTGGGATTGGCTGCCTTCATGAGTGCATGCGCTTCAGTCGGATCGCCTTCGAGGTAATCGCGCCAGCCTTTGATGTAAGCACGGAGAAATGCTTTGAGTTCGGCGGGATGCTGACGCGCAAAACGCTTGCTGGTCACGAGCACGGCATAGGCTCGGAAATCGACTTCCCATGAACCGAGGAAGCGTGGTTTTTTCCCGCCGGCTTTTACGACATGATAGGGCTCGGCGATGTAGTAGCCTTGCAAAATACCTTCTTTGTCACCGAGGAGTGGTTCGATCGAGAAGTTGGTGGGGACGAGCGTGAAATTGAGGCCGAGCTTTTTGCGCAAGAATTCGAGAAACGCCCATTCGGGCCGCGCGACGACGGTCTTTCCCTCGATATCGGAAAACGTGTGGATATCGCTGTTCGCATTTACGAGCAGGCCAGACGGATCGTCTTGAAACACGGCGGCAAATTGGATGACGGGCAAGCCCTCGGCCTGTTGAAGCAGGGTGCTGGTGCTGTCGGCTTGCCCAATGTCCGCTTTGCCCGTGGCAACCTTGGGCATGACGAAGGCGTTGGGTCCGCCGGGGATCAGCGTCACATCGAGACCTTCATCCGCGAAGTATCCCTTGGCTTGGGCTTGATAAAAACCACCGTGTTCCGGTTCGGCGAACCAATCGAGCTGGACCGTGACCTTGAGGGGGGCGGCCTGAAGTGTGAGCGAGGCTAATAACGCGGTGGCGAGGGAAAGGAGTCGAATCGTCTTCATGAGGTTATGTATCGGTGCGTTGGTATGAATCGTGCCATTTATGTAGTGCGAACCAGCTCATGCAGAGCACGACTGCCACGAAAACAAAACCCAGAATACACGTGACTGCCGCCGTGGCAAAAAGTGCAGGGTATTTGGCCTGACTGCTGTAAATGATTGCCTGAAACCCGAGTCCGCCGCCGTTTCCTGCTGAGCTGCCTGCGGTGTAATCACCGACCAGTGCACCGATGGGGGCGAGCACGGCGGCGATGCGGAGTCCGGTGAAGAAATAGGGGAGTGCGGAGGGGATACGCAGGAGGCGGATTTCCTGCCAACGCGAGGCGCGATACATTTTGAATAGTTCGACCAGATTGCGATCGGCCGAGATCAGCCCCTGCGTGGTGTTGACCACCAACGGGAAGAAGCAGATCAGAAACGTAATGATGACGACACTCTGCAATCCGGGACCGACCCAGAGAATCAAGATCGGGGCGAAGATGATGATCGGCGTCATCTGTAGAATCATCAGATACGGATAGAGAGCGATGCGCACCAACGATGACAGCGACATGAAAAGTGCGAGGAGGGAGCTGACCAGGATCGCCAATCCGAATCCGAGGAGCGCGCCTTGACTGGTGTTGAAAACGGCTCGACCCAGAATGCTCCAATTGTCGTCGAGTGATTCGATGATTTCTCCGGGGGTGGGAAGCAGGAATTTGAAATCCTCTGACAGACCGTGCCTAATCGCATACCAGATCGCAATCATCGCTGCTCCAGTCGCGGCAGGCAGCAGAATAGTAGTGAGCGCTCGTCTCATGATTTGGATTCCTCCACGGATCTGAGTAGGTCCGAAACCTGAGCGACGAGATTCTGATAAGGACGCGATAAACGTGTATCGCTGGTGCGTGGACGGGGTAAATCGACGACCACTTCATGAGCGATCTTTCCGGGGTTCGCGCTCATGATGACGATGCGATCAGAAAGAAACACGGCCTCGGCCACCGAGTGGGTGACGAAAAAAGCGGTCCAGCCCTGCTGCTCGCGAATCTCAAGGAGCTCCTCGTTGAGATGCTCGCGAGTCATTTCATCTAGCGCGCCAAAGGGTTCGTCGAGGAGGAGAATCTTCGGATCGAGGGTGAGAGAGCGCGCGATGGAAACGCGCATTTTTTGTCCGCCGGAGAGTTGCCGCGGATAGGCGTCGCCTCGATCAGAGAGATGCACGAGCTGCAGGGCACGATCACGGCTCGTCGCGCGCTCCGGGGGGGAGACATGGCGAAGCTTTTGGGGCAACTCGACATTGTTTGCGACTGTTTGCCAAGGGAGGAGCGTGGGCTCCTGAAAAACGAAGGCGAGTTCGGTCGCTTTAGATTCGGGAGTGTTGCCCGCGATGTTGAGCGATCCGCTCGAGATTGGACTCAGATCAGCGATTAGACGTAAGAGGGTGGATTTTCCACAACCACTTGGGCCGATCAGACTAATAAACTCACCGGACTCGGCAGTGAAATCGATGCCATCGAGAACCAGTGGGCCGTCACCATAAGATTTGGTGACTGACTTGAATTCGACGATAGGTGACGGAGCGGTCATGAGGCAGATTGAGGACAACGACGAATCATAGTGTGGCAAGCCCAAGGGATCGCGGCACCTAAGAGTAGCCTCTAATGTGTTATGAGACTGACGGTGGCTTCACGATGTCGTTGAATCCGAAGTGATCCTCACCGCTCACGATCATGCCTTTGACGGGGCGGAGGATTTTTACGAACGGCGTGGTGAAGCGCATGGCGATGCCGGCGCGACGTTGGTCCGAGGTGTTGGGTTCGGCGGCGTGGAGGACGCGGTCGGTGAAAATTACGAATTCGCCTTGGCGGAGTTCCATGTTGATCGCGCTTTCGAGATCGAAGCTGCTGGTGTCGGCCAGACCGAAATAATGGCCATCGGAGGGAGGCTCATGATTGACGGTGGTGAGGTGGGAGCCCGCGACGAATTTGAGGCAGCTGTTTTCGAGGAGACAGTCATCGAGGGCCATCCAAATGGAAATGTTCAAAGGAGGCTCCAGAGCGGCCGGCCCGCCATTGTTTTGATCCTGATGCCACGGCGTTTCACGCGAGCCCGGTTGCTTAACGAAAAAGTTGGACGACCACAACATGACATCCGGGCCAAGGAGGCTGGCGATTCGTTCAACGATCTCGGGTGAAGTGCAAAGATCGTATACGGGTCGAACGTTTAAGTGGCGATGATGCGTCGGTTCCTTTTCGTCGAGAATCCCATCAAGAGGCGCGAGGAGTCGGTCAATTTCGTCACCACTGAATGCGCGGATGGGACCGAGGTATCCGTCTTGTTGAAAGCTCCTGATTTCGTCTGATGAGAGTTTCATGGTAGTTCGGCGAGGGATTTCGTGGCGCGGGCAAAGTGGGGATCGAGCTGGAGCGATGACTCGTAAGCGTTGCGGGCTGCGTCGGTATTTTTGCGTCGCTGCTCAATGTTTCCGAGACGCCAATGAACAGCGGCGTGGGAGGGTTCGTCTTTACCGGGGGTGAGTTTGAGGCAGCGTTGGAGGTGAGATTCACCGAGGACGAGTTGTTCGCCGCTTTCGGCTGCGATTCGCCCAATTGAATAATGAGCGAGATAGTTCGTGGGTTGGGCGGCGCACAATTCTTGGAAGAGGGTGGTGGCTTCGGCGAAGCGACGATCCGCGACGTAGAGCTGGCCCAGAATCAGAGTGCCGAGATTTAGATCCTGGGCGCGGATGGCCTCGGCTTGCGCGTAGGCTTTCATTACACCGCCCCCAAGAAAGGAGGGGGCTTGGCGGTAGTAATCAACGAGACCACGTCGCGCATGCAGATTGTCAGGCGCGAGCTCGACGGCTCGCTCCAGGGCCGCCCGGCATTTTTTTGCGAATTTGATCTGTCCGAGGACCGATGCTTTATCCGCGGCCAGACCATACGCTTCTCCGAGTTCGGCCCAGTAGTCGGAATTGGTCGGATCGAGCTGCGTGGATTGTTCGAAGTGCTCGATGGCTGCATCGGTGTGATTGCGCTTCATCGCGATGCGCCCGAGGTAATGTCGCGCCGATGCATCATCCGGATTCGCATAAACGATATCCTGAAACGCGACGCGGGCTGCTCCATAGTTTTGTGCCTGGTAGTAGGCGTGGGCCTCGGTGAATGCCTCCGGGGAGGTTGCTCTAACCATCAGCGGAGTGAGGGGCAGAAGGAGCGAGGCAATCAGGAGAAAGATGCGATGCACGATATCTGGCTAATGGGTGCTGGCCTGACGGCAAACCTGTTTCGCAGGTTTCCTTTCAGCTTCGTCCGTCGAGATCGAGACTGGTTGAGCCTGGCTTCGAATCGTCTCCCCCAATGCGAACAGGCTCAGTGGATTACTTCTTTCAAAGCAGTCACGACTCCCGGGGGGACAAAATTACTGATGTCGCCACCATACTTGGCGACCTGCTTGACGATTGTTGAGCTCGTATAGCTGAATTGTTCGGCGGGCATCACAAAGATCGTTTCGAGATCCGGTTTAAGGTGTCGATTCATCAGCGCCATGTTGAATTCGAATTCGAAATCGGAGAGTGCGCGTAAGCCGCGGATAATGGCATGGGCTTTCTGTTCTACGGCGAAATCCACCAGCAGTCCGCCAAAGGTGGTTACGGAGACATTGGTAAGATCCGTGATGCTCTCTTCCGCCATGAGCTTCCGTTGTTCCGGGGTGAAGAGCGGTTCTTTGCCGACGTTTTCGGCGATGGCTACGGTGACGCGATCAAACAGCTTCGAAGCACGTTTAAGCACGTCGATATGGCCGTAGGTGATGGGGTCAAAAGTGCCGGGATAGATGCAATGTCGCATATCTGGGAAGAAGTAAGGGGATATTAGGGGATCAAGCGAACGTCTTTTTCGATGAGTGAATTTGTTAAGACGTTTCCGAGATTGCATTTAGACGTAGGTCATGCGTTTTTCGCAGTCCCTTTGCGTCTCACTTTACCCAACATTCTCACGATCTCTCGATTCCCCGCGATGTTTGCCATCGTGGCGTTGATGTATGCGGATTTCCGATGGTCCGCGACACTGGCTTTCTGGCTTTATATCGCGGCGGCCTTGTCTGATTGGCTCGACGGTAAACTGGCTCGTGAAAGCGGGCAGGTTTCGACCTTTGGCCGTTTCATGGATGCGGTGATCGATAAAGTGATGATCGTTGGACTGATGATCGCCTTGGTGAATGGAGGGTATTTCGAAGAATACCGCATCGCAGCGATGATGCTGGTGCTGTGTATTCTCAGCCGGGAATTTCTGATCTCAGGACTGCGCATGGTCGCGGCATCCAAAAACGTAGTCGTCGAGGCTGATGCAGGAGGGAAGTTTAAGACATTTCTACAGATGAACGCGATCGGCTGGCTTCTGGGATGGCGGATGTTTGCGACGGATTTTGGTGATGTGGGCGATTCCGCACTTACCCGTGGAGTGCATGTGGTGGGACTGGCCCTGTTTGTGCTTTCTGCCATCATGACGATCACCTCGGGTTGGACGTATTACCGGAAGCACGGCTACGTGGTGAGGGATTGAGACGATGGCTCTGAAACAACCTGTGTGGCCACGGTTTCTATCGACCTCAACAGTGGTAAACTGCGCGACGCTCGGACCCATTGGCGCAAAACTACCTGCACCCGGCACTTGGGGCTCTGTCGCGGGCCTGATGTATTTCACGGTATTTTTCGCGGGAAGCTATGGCGTGCTCGGCACGTTGATCCTGAGTGCGATTGGCACTTATGTTGCCGTGGCGATCTGCGGCGAAGCGGAATTTCGCATGGGCCGCCGCGATCCGGGTGAAGTGATTCTCGATGAGTTTGTCGCGATTCCTCTGTGTTTTTTGGGCTGGCCATACTTGGTGGGGCCGCTGCCGCCATGGGCGATTTTCCTGACCGGCTTTGCGTTGTTTCGCTTATTCGACATCTGGAAGCCCGGAGGTATTGGTCGACTGCAAAGTCTACCCGGAGGCTGGGGAGTCGTGGCCGACGATATTGCCGCAGCGCTCGTGTCCTGTGCGGTGATGCATGCCGCCAAAGCGGCTTGGCTAGCGTGGGGTGTCTAAGGCAGCACGGTTAAATTCGCCGGAGGCACATGCACGAGCAGGCCTTGCTGCAGAACATCGACTGAAATGAGAACGCCTTTGGGATCGTCGGGATTATCCACGAATCCAGTTAATCCGTTCAGCGGACCGCCCGTTACTTTTACTTCGCGACCTTTGGTGAGCAACGGTTTGAGGCTGAGTTCGAAACCGGAGGCGACGATTTTTTTGACCTCTTCGATTTGGGCGAGAAAGGTTCTCACATCAATCACCTCGATCGCTCGCGCGAGGAGATCCATCTGATAGATGCGCGATTTTAGCTCGGCGGGCACACAGGCAAACACGTAGCTGGGGAAGAGTGGTTTGGTGAAGCGCTTGGTTTGTTTGGCGTATTCACGAACGCTCACGACGGTCGGCAGGTAGTGCTCGAAGCCTTCGGCTTTCATCAGCGCGGCGAATTTTTTCTCGCAGCGCGGTTTCGTGTGGCAGACGAGCCAGAGGAGTTCTTCGGCGGAGGAAAGGGCGGATTCGCTCACAGGTATTTAGGCAAACGTTTCAATGCTTCGATATAGCCGGGGAAACCTTTCCCGGAGATCATCGATTTGCAGGCTCCAGCGGTCATCGAGGTATGACGGAATTTTTCACGTTTCTTGATGTTAGAAATGTGCACTTCAATCGCTGGTTTACCGGAAGCGGAAAGCGCATCGCGCAACGCGATGCTGGTGTGCGAATACGCTCCGAAGTTGACGATAAACGCATCCACGCCGCGATCGGTGAGCGCGTGGATCTTATCGATGAGTGCTCCTTCGTGATTGGACTGGAAGAAGGTAGGTGAGAAGCCCCGCGCTTTGGCTTCGGCGCGGATCATCTTTTCGAGATCCTTGAGGGTTTCGTGGCCGTAGACGTCGGGCTCGCGTTTACCGAGGCGGTCGAGATTGGGGCCGTGGAGGATGGCGATTTTTTTCATAAGGAGTCACCACGAAACACACGAAATACACGAATGTGGAAAGCGTGTTTTTAATGGGCGGGGATAATCAGAGTGGATTTTCGGTCGCGATGAATTCCCAAGGGAGGTCGAATTTTTCGGAGAGTTCTTTGGCGAGGGCCTTCACGGCGTGGACTTCGGTGGCGTAGTGGCCGCAGAGGTAGAGGTTGAGCTTCTCCTCTTGGGCGAGATTGAAGTGCTCTTCGCGGAGTTCGCCGGTGATGAGGGTGTCGACATCGGTCTTGACCAGATCGCTCAGCGCGCTTGAGCCGCCGCCGGAACAGAACGCGATTTCGTTGGGTGTTTCCGAGCCGTATTCGATGGCGATGACATGAGAGTAAAGGCTTTCGAGTTTAGCGCGGAGTTGATCGCGTGGGGTCGTGTTGGCGCAGATCAGCCCAATGTCCCCGCCTTGATTCGCCATGAAGCCGCGTGTGCCGGTGAGGCCGAGTTGTTTGGCGTAGAGAGCGTTGTTGCCGATCTCGGGATGAGCATCGAGGGGGAGGTGATTGGAGTAGAGGGCGCAGTTGGCCTTCATTAATGTAGCGACGCGATCATAGACCGGGCCGGTAATGGGGCGCGGCATATCCCAATACATGCCGTGGTGGACGATCAGGTAATCGATCCCAGCGGCGGCAGCTTTTTGAAAGGGAATCACTCCCGCATCGACGGCGGCACCGATCTTGGTGACGCGACCATCATTGGCGAGTTGCAGGCCATTGCAGGCACCGGGGAAGTCGACGAATGCCGTGCGGCGGGTGCGGGTATCGCAGTAGGTGACGAGATCAGACAATGAGGGCATAGGAAAAAGTGTGCGGAAAAATCGTGACGATTCGAGGTGGATTTTTCGGGAAGGGCGACACACCGTTAATTATGAGCGAGTCAGATTCACCCGTAGATATTATTGCCGAAGCCGCGGAAATGTTTCCGCGTCGGCCTTCTTGGGACGAGTATTTCATGGCCACAGCGGTGCTGATTTCGACGAGGTCGAGTTGTGAGCGGCTCAATGTGGGCTGCGTGATTGTGACGGGAGGGCAGCGGAAGAATCGCCTGGTGGCGGCGGGCTACAATGGCTTCTTGCCGAGTGCGCCCCATGTTTCGCATCTGCGCGAAGGTCACGAACAGGCCACAGTGCATGCGGAGCAAAACGCAGTCGCAGATGCGGCGCGACGGGGAAGCTCAGTCGAAGGCTGCGTGGCTTACGTGACTCATTATCCGTGTATTAATTGCGCGAAGATCATGGCGGCAGCGGGTATTGCGGAAATTCGCTACCGGAAAGATTACAAAAATGATCCTTTGGTGACCCCTTTGCTGGACGAGGCTGGCGTGCAGATTTTGCAATTGTAAGAACGATGGAACGGCATCGCACCCATACGAAGAACAAGGATAGCGTGGCGGGATCACTGCTGCTGGCGCACCCGGCAATGAATGACGGAAATTTTCACCACGCGGTCATTCTGATGTCGGTGCACGACAAAGATGGCGCGATGGGGGTGATGCTGAATCGGCCCGCGGGCAAGAAATTGGGGAGTTTGACCGGAGATTTCGCCTTGGGACCGCTCGCAGCGGTGCCAGTTTTTCACGGCGGCCCCGTGCAGGACCGCCAATTGATTCTGGTGGCGTGGGAATCTCAACCGGATGGATTCCGGATGCACTTCGGGATCGAACCGGACAAAGCCTCGGAATGTTTGAGCGAGGGAATGACGGTTCGGGCCTTTCTGGGATACGCCGGATGGACGGGAGGGCAGTTGGAGACGGAATTGGATCGAAATACGTGGGTGGTGGCCGACTTACCTCACGATCTCATCACGCACGAACAGGATGAGACTTTATGGCGCGATGTGCTGGGATCTCAGAGTGTGGAATGGCGTTTACTCGCCGATGAGCCGGATGACCCTGCGTTGAACTGATTTTTGCCCGAATTTCGGTTGACAGTCAGAGGCTAGCTCTCTGTTTTCTGGCTCTTTATGAAAGTCGTCTCCTCCATTAAATCGGCCAAGAAGCGTCACCCTGATTGTCAGGTTGTTCGCCGTAAGGGTCGTATCTACGTGATCAACAAGACCAATCCCCGCTTTAAGGCGCGTCAGGGGTAAGGCACTAAACCTATTATTTCCGTGAAAGCTGATATTCATCCCACTCTCCACAACGTCTGTTTCCAAGACGTGGCTACGGGTAAGCAATTCTTAACTCGATCCACGCTGACGTCGGCACGTCAGGAGAAGATCAATGGCGAAGATTACTACATGTTCCTTCGTGAAGTCACGATGGACTCGCATCCCGCCTATACCGGTGAGAAGCGCCTCGTCGATACCGCTGGTCGCGTCGAGAAGTTCACCAACAAGTTCAAGCGCGGTCGCAAGTAAGCGAAGCCAAACTTGTGGCATAAATTTTAAGGTCCGTCTGAAAAGACGGGCCTTTTTTGTTGCCGAGCGAGTAGGCGAGATGGCTCCCTTGATCCGTGTCTTCCCACAACCTGATCTTATTCGACTGCGACAGCACATTAAGTGCGATTGAGGGCGTGGATGAATTGGCGCGTTTGCGTGGGCCGGAATGTTTTGCCGAGATCGAAGCGATGACGAATGCGGCGATGGGGGGGCAGACTCCGATTGAGGAAGTGTTCGGTCGTCGGCTGGAGATTATACGGCCGACCTTGGCGGAAGTAAAAAAAGTCGCGCAGATGTATCTCGAGCACATCGAGCCGACGGCCCGGGCCACGATGAGGGAAGTGAAAGCGATGGGATGGACCCCGATGATTCTGAGTGCGGGTTTTACGCAAGCGATCGAACCGTTGGCTGAGTATTTGGAGATTTCTCGGATCGAGGCAGTGGCGCTGCAATTTACCGAATCGGGAAATTACGTCGATTTTGATCGAAGCTATCCTACGACGAGGAATGGCGGTAAACCGGCACAGATCTTGCATTTGAAAGGCGAGCTCTCACCTGATCGCACCGTGATGGTGGGAGATGGAATCAGCGATTTCGAGACCCAGGAGACGGTCGATCTCTTTGTGGGCTTCGGAAGGTATGTCGAACGGCCCAAAGTCAAAGCTGGTGCTTCTCATTTTATCAACTCTCTGCATGATATTCTCCCGTTGTTACGAACATGAAGCGGATCACTACACATTTAATACTTTTCGGTCTACTGACACTCAGTGGCTTAGCCAGTGAGCAACCTACGCATTCAGCTGATGAGATGTTTCCAGTTCCGGTGGAGATCTATCAAGCGAACGAGAAACCCAGTGATAGCCTCTGGGAAGTGTTGCAGCACCGCGCGGAGGAAGAGCCGTTTAACATCGCAGCCACCCTGATCTTTTTCTTGGCGGTATTGCATACTTTCCTGTGCGCCAAGTTTCGACATTGGGCGCATGTGTTGGAACAACGTCATGAAGAGAAACTCCGGCGCGAGGGACGCTATACCGATACGAATCAGGATGGTGAATCCGACGATGTCAGTTTCTGGGGCAAAATTCTTCATTTTTTCGGCGAAATCGAAGCGGTTTTTGGGATCTGGGTCATTCCCTTGGTGATCGTGATAACGATGTCCGAGAGCTGGCTCACGGCGGAGGAGTATCTCAATCATGGAGTGAGCTACACTGAACCTATTTTCGTCGTGGTGATCATGGCGATTGCCGCGAGTCGACCGATTCTGCGGTTTGCGGAAAACGCGATGTCGAAGGTCGCAGCGATTGGAGGAGGCACTCCGCTGGCCTGGTGGTTTTCGATTCTGACGGTAGGGCCGATTTTGGGTTCCTTTATCACAGAACCCGCCGCGATGACGATTTCTGCTCTGCTGTTGCTGGAGAATTTCTACCGCTTCAATCCGAGCTCTCGACTCAAGTATGCCACGATTGGATTGCTCTTTGTAAACGTATCCGTGGGGGGGACCCTGACTCATTTTGCGGCACCGCCGGTTCTCATGGTGGCAAATACCTGGGGGTGGGATCTGTTACACATGTTGGGCAACTTCGGTTGGAAAGCGGTGCTTGGAATCATCATCGCGAATGTATCCTACCGGTATTTCTTCCGTCATGAGTTCGCGGAGTTGGCCAAGCAGTTTAAACCGGATGGTGAGGCAGAGCTCTACGGGGCACCGGTTGATGATCACCGGATTAAGATTCCGCTTTGGGTGAGCTTGTTTCACATGTTTGCACTTTTTTGGACGGTGTTCACGGCACATTACACTGCGTTGTTCATTGGTGGTTTCTTGATGTATATGGCCTTCACTCAGGCCACGAAACAGTTCCAATCTCCGGTTCAATTGCGAGGGCCGGTGCTCGTGGGCTTCTTCCTCGCGGGGCTCGTTATTCACGGCACGCTGCAGCAATGGTGGATCGCTCCGGTCTTACGTAGTCTGGAAACGGTTCCGCTGATGCTGGGGTCGACTGTGCTTACTGCATTTAATGATAATGCGGCCATCACTTATCTCGCTTCACTCGTGCCGGGATTTTCCGACGAAATGAAATATGCAGTTGTGGCCGGTGCGGTGGCTGGTGGTGGACTTACGGTGATCGCGAATGCACCAAATCCCGCGGGCCAATCGATCCTCTCGCCAAGCTTTAAGGATGGAGTAGAGCCGGGGAAGTTGCTGCTCGGAGCGTTGTTTCCCACCGTCGTCATGTTGGTGATGTTTCTGTTTCTTCCCTAAGGAGAGGCGGGTAGTTTTTTGGGGCGTTGGAATCTCACGGCCAGTTTCCAAGAATAGCCGGTTCAAGTTGACAGCGGAATAGCCTCTCAAAAGGTGTTCCTCATTGGGAGCGACGCTTAGATCGTCGCTCTTCGCGTATCGTCATGCTCGTTCAGTTCCTCATCGCAATCTTCACGCCTTTTTTGCTCCTGCCTTTTGTTCTGATGGCAGGGAGGCGATTGGGCGTGCGCACGGGCTGGCTGGCCATGGCCGCGCCGCTACTTTCGTTTTGTTTGTTGCTGCAGTTTGCTTTGCAAGCTTCGCCCGGGGCGAGGGACGTCGTGGAACTCGCTTGGATCCCCACACTGGGGCTGAATCTGACTTTCGTCCTTGATGGGTTGTCGCTGTTTTTCGGATTGGTTGTGAGTGGGATGGGCGTGTTGGTCGTGTTTTACGCGACTCACTATCTAGATAGTCATTACAAGCATCACGACCGATTTTACGCCTACTTGCTGCTGTTTATGGGCGCGATGCTGGGGACGGTTTTCTCGGGCAATCTTCTGCTGCTTTTTGTTTTCTGGGAGCTTACAGGCGTCTCGTCGTTTCTGCTAATCGGTTTTCTTCACGACAAGGAGGAATCGCGAAACGGCGCGCGCATGGCGCTGCTGGTGACTGTATCGACCGGATTGGCCATGCTGGCGGGCATCATATTGCTGGGGAACCTGGCGGGCACATATGAGTTGGCCGCGTTGTTCAACGGCGCCTTGGAGGGTAAGTCGTCTGCGTTAACGAATGCGGCTTTCGTGCTGATCGCGATTGGGGCGTTGGGTAAATCCGCGCAATTCCCCTTTCATTTCTGGCTGCCCAACGCGATGGCGGCTCCGACTCCAGTGAGCGCTTACTTGCACTCGGCGACCATGGTGAAGCTCGGGGTGTTTTTGATCGCACGTATTTTCCCTGTTTTCAGTGGAAGCGAGATGTGGGCGCCGCTTTTGGTGACAGTCTGTTTTGGCACGATGGTGCTGGGGGCGCTGATGGCACTGCTCTCCAACGATCTCAAAGCGATTCTCGCATTTTCGACGATCAGCCAATTGGGATTTCTGATTGGATACTACGGTATGTCGTCACCCGTAGGCACGCAATTGGATATGCTGCATATCGCGAGCCATGTTCTCTATAAGGGCTGCCTGTTTATGGTGGTGGGTATTGTGGATCACTCCACCGGTGTGCGCGATGTGCGTGAATTGGGTGGGCTACGTAAGAAGCTACCTTTGCTCGCGGGGATCACATTCATCGCCACGGCATCGATGGCGGGAATCCCAGGGACGTTGGGCTTCATCAGCAAAGAATACATGCTCAAGGCGAAGCTCGATTACTGGGATAGCAGCGCGATGCTGAGCTGGTATCCGGTGTTGTTAGTGGTCATCGCCTCGGTCCTGAAAGTGGCTTTTTCGGGCCGGATTTTCTGGGGAGTCTTTGGGGGGAAGATACCTGAGAAGCTCGCCGCTAAATTCCATGCGCCCGGTCTGGCGGTGCAGTTGCCGCCAGTATTGCTCGCGGTCGGTTGTTTGGTGTTCGGGCTGATGCCAGTTTGGCTCGGCCGTGCGTTGCATCAGCTCAGCACCCCGGGGCTGCATTTGATCACTCACAAGCCACTCTCGATCTGGCATGGAGTTACCACTGAATTTATTATGAGTGTGCTCATCGTGCTGGCAGGAGTCGGGCTCTATGCAATTATGCAAATAGAGCAGTGGCGGTGGGCTCGTGTGCCAAGATGGTTGCGTTTTGATACTGCATTTGAAAATACGGTAAGGGCGCTACCGCGGACTGCTCGGAGAATAGGGGAGGTGCTTCACTTCGATCGACAGTTCAACTACCTCACAATTGCATTTGGATCTCTGCTGTTATTACTGCTGATATGTGGACCCTACATTTATTCAGCGCTGATCCCTGAAATCCCAACGCTCGCTGATTTTGATCCGGTGCGTTCCTTTGTGGTCGCGCTGATCGCGGTGGCGATCGGGATGATCATCAAGATGGCCCGCTGGACCTCGCAACTCATCGCATTGTCCATCGTGGGGTTTCTCATCATGTTTTACTACGTGCTGTTTCGCGCTCCGGATTTGGCGATGACTCAGATCCTGGTGGAATCGGCTACCTTGCTGCTCGTCTTGCTCTTGTTGGCGAGATTTCCGGCCTCGAGTGAATCGATTGAAGTGGGGCGGACATTCTCCGGTTGGCGCCAGGTTCTTAATGTCGTGATCTCGATTGGGGTTGGGGTGAGCGCCATGCTGATTGCGCTCATGGCGATGAGCTTTAAACATGAAGATCCGATTGGCGTCGACTTCCTCGATAAGACCGTGCCGCTGGCTTATGGCACAAATACGGTGAATACCATCCTCGTGGATTTTCGTGGTTTCGATACTTTGATGGAGGCGGCTGTGCTCATCATCGCATGTCTGGGGGCAATTGGTTTGCTGATGCGTTACCGCCGAACTTCGGCGGAATATGCCGCAGGTGCGATGGGGCCGGCCGGCTATGGTTTGGGTCGGAAGAAAGAAGAGCGCAAGGAGGACCAGTCATGAAAACCGGGAACTCCTATATCTTTCGATCCATTGCTTCATTTCTGTTTTTCCTGATCAATATCTTCGCGCTCTACCTGTTGCTGCGAGGGCATAATTTACCCGGTGGTGGATTCATTGGTGGATTAGTCTCGGCCTTGTCACTCATCATGCTGGCACTCGCCTATGGGGTAGAGCGCACACAGGAGATTCTGCGGGTCGATCCCGTTCGATTGGCTGCGATTGGTCTGATCATCGCTTTCCTGACGGCGCTGCTTCCGGTCTTTGTCGGGGCCGATTTTTTAAAGCACTACAATTGGAAGTTTACCGATGTTCCAGTGCTAGGATCGTTGTCAGTGGGCACACCATTGATTTTTGATATTGGCATATTCTTGGTCGTGATCGGGGTGACGGCTAAAATGATTTTCATCCTTGCGCGCTCGATCTCCGGGTTGACGGCGCTCGAAGAGCGTGAGTGGCGCCGCTATGCGGCCGAACTTGAAGAACCGGTGGAGCGCGAGCACAGCCGGGATTCGGTGCGCCGTGAAAATGAAGAGGAGGCCGCCCGATGATGTGGGAAACAGCGATTTTGATCGGCCTGTTGTTTGGGGCCGCTTGCTACCTGATCTTACAGGCGAGTTTTGTGCGGATTCTCTTCGGCTTCATCTTGTTGTCGAATGCGGCTAACATTTTCCTCTTAGCCATGTCGGGATCCCCGGACGGGAAGGCGTCGCCCATTGTGGAAGAGGGGGGCGGTCCCCTGGTTGATCCATTGCCGCAGGCACTGATCCTGACAGCGATTGTGATTGGGTTTGGAGTCATCGCTTATCTAGTGATTTTGCTTTATCGCACGTTTCTAGATCAGCGCACAGCCAACGCGGGCGAACTTTTTGAAACTGATCGGAAACGTTCGGAAAGGGAGCTGTCATGAACGCTTCGATGATTGTTCTGCCTGTCGCGTTGCCGGTGCTGACGGCTTTAATCACCCTCTTGGGGGGACGCCCAAAGACGTGGCGACGTTGGTTAGTCGGGATTTCAGCTACGATTCAATTGGGGGTTGCTCTGGCGCTGGCGATTGGAGCGTATGAAATGCCGCCCCAAGTGCTAGGTTTGGGTGGATGGGCGGCGCCTTACGGCATCGTTCTGATGGTGGATTTACTGGCGGGAATCATGCTGGTGCTCAGTTCGATTACGGCTCTGGGCGCTTTGCTCTTCGGTTTTGCTGAGCTACCGGTAAAAGTAGAAAACCCCTTACGATTGCCGTTGGTTCAATTTTTGGTCGCAGGAATCAATTTGGCATTTTGCACCGGTGATTTGTTTAACTTGTTTGTCGCCTTCGAAGTCATGCTGATCGCCTCTTACGCGCTACTCACTTTGGAGGCAGACGATTGGGATATTAAGCAGGCCTTCCCGTATCTGGCCATGAACCTGGTTGGGAGCACGCTGTTCCTCGTCGCGGCGGGTCTGGCGTATGGGTTGTTTGGCTCGCTGAACTTTGCGCAGATCGCGGAACGTTCGACGGAAATGGTTGGAACGCCGGAACTCACGGTCTTCGCATTGCTCCTCTTGTTTGTCTTTGGAATGAAGGCGGGTCTGTTTCCGCTGTTCTATTGGTTGCCCAATAGCTATCCGATCTTACCGAATCCGTTGGCGGCACTGTATGCCGGTATGCTGACTAAGGTGGGTGTCTATGTGCTATTGCGGATATTTGGACAGGTATTGCCGCCGGATATGCCGCTTCTACACACTCTCATGGCTTGGATGGCCGCGGCCACGATGATCTTTGGAGTTCTGGGCGCGGTATCTCGGAATTTTATCCGAAGTATCCTGTCGTTTCATATTCTCAGCCAGATCGGTTATATGGTTTTAGCGATTGGACTCTTCACCCCTTATGCACTCGCAGCGGCGATATTCTATGTGATGCATCACATCATCGTGAAGAGCACATTGTTTATGGTTGGGGGCACAGTCTCTGCGTTGAATCACACTGATGATCTGGGAAAAACAGGACGGCTTTGGCTGCTCACTCCTGTGCTGGGGGTTGTCTTCCTGTTTCAGGCGCTTTCACTGGCCGGTCTGCCGCCACTGAGCGGGTTCTGGGGAAAATACATGATCATTGTTGAAGGCCTCAGGCAGTCAGAGTGGGTGTTGGTCACGTGTGCACTTTTGGCCGGAGTCCTGACTCTGTTTAGTATGCTTAAAATTTGGAACGGTGCGTTTTGGGCTCCGAAGGCGGAGGATGGGGTCTACTTGGAAGATAGTCGTTGGAAACCGATGACCGCCGTTGCGGCCGGAATGACCGCGTTATCAATCGTGATTGGTCTGGGGGCGGAGTTTTTCATGCGAATCTCGTTTGAAGCAGCTCGGCAGTTGATGGATCGAACCGCCTACATCCAATACTTGCTGGGAGGAGGAAGCTGACATGCGTTCATTGGCCCTCAATCTAATCGTCGCGGTGATCTGGCTGCTACTGCACTCGGAACCCTCACTCATTGGTTTTGTGATTGGTTTTGTCATTGGCTTCGCGCTGCTCGCACTTTTCCGATCATTGCTCGGAAGCCACGATTACGTGCGCCGCATGATCGCGGCCTGGGCATTTGTCGGCGTGTTCAGTTGGGCCTTCCTCACGGCATGTGTTGAACTGATCCGCTTCACCTTATTCGTGCCGGTCAAACGCATGAGACCGGAGTTTATTATTTATGATGTAAGCAAGCTGAGCCGCTTGGAGCTGATCCTGTTGTCGCATTGCGTCACATTAACGCCGGGGACGAGCACGGTTGATATTTCAGAGGATTTCACGCGCTTGTATTTGCACGTGCTGGACTGCCCGGATACTGATGCAGTGCGGGTTTCCATCGATCAAACACTCAAACGAGGTATTCTCGCATTCACCCGATGAGTGACCTGTTGTTTCAAATCGCACTGATCCTCCTGGGGGTGGCCATGCTCCTCGGGTTTTATCGGATGGCGAAAGGCCCCACGATTGTGGACCGCATTTTGGCGTTCGATGCCGTGGTGTTGTGCACGGTCGGTCTCACTGCGCTGTTGTCGCGCTGGTGGCAGTCAGAATTATTCATCGAACTGATCCTGATCGTTTCGTCGCTGGGCTTTTTCGGCACGGTGGCATTTGTCTTCTTTTTGCAAGAATCATTACCCTACGAAGGAGACGAAAAATCTCACGATAAGGAGGAGGAATCCTAATGCAGGAATTACTCTCATCCGTTGTCATGTTGATCGGAGCTATCTTGATCGTTATCGCAATGATCGGCACCGTGCGTTTCCCTGATGTGTTCTGCCGCGCTCACGCTCTCGGGAAGGGACTTACGTTTGGTCTGATGGTGCTTCTGATTGGTCTATGGCTGGATCCTCATTCGGAGGTGTCGGGCCTAAAGATCGTCGCCGCGATCTTCTTTCAATTCGTGACGTTGCCCGTCGCGAGTCATCTACTTTCACGACTGTCCTACGAGAAAAATTTACCGCGATACCGGAACCCATCTAGCTCTGACGGGTGAATTGCTACGAGCTTGTGCTGTGGCGCAGTTGGCTGCGCATCTCCGCAGATGAGAGCAAACAGTCGATAATGTAGGATCGGCTGACGTCATCGGCGAGTTGCTTGATATAGAACTGTAATCCGGCTTCATCAACGTCGCGTCCCAGAACGGTGCGAAATGATGATCGAATGAACTTCTCCGGCGAAGTCGTGGCGTGCGATTTAAGAAATGCGCCGACGAAATCTCGGAGATAGCGACGGCCCGTGATGATGGATTGAGTGGCGTCAGGTTGAGTGACGGATAATCGTTGGAGGAGTGTGCTGAGCGCTGCTTCTTTCCAAGAGGGACGGTTGGCAGTGGCGTGGGCAGTGGTGTTGTTCTGATCATTCGCCAATTCGGCGGTGAGCCAATAATACTGTGTCGCTTCGCCCCAGGTATCGACGATGCTGAAACCTGCTTCGGTCAGGATCTGTTTGATTTCCGCGGGCTTAAACCAAACGCCGAGCCAGGTATCGGCACCTTTCCAGAATGGGCGTTCCCGACCATCGACTTGAAATTTGAAGACACCGCCCGGTTTCAAGACGCGAGCCGATTCCTGGATGTAGCGGATGATGGCTTGTTTCGAGGGGATGTGTTGGAAAACAACAAACGAGAACACGAAATCCTGGGAGTTGTCCTCGAGGACTTCGAGCGAACCATCGGTGGCGTGGAGGTGGGCGTTGGGGAGATCGCTCAGCAGCTCGCGACCCTGTGAAATCATGCCCGGAGCGATATCGACGCCCGTGGCATGCGCGACGCGTTTAGATAAAGGGCGCACGAGGCGACCCACGCCGCAGCCGATTTCAACGGCGGAGGCGGCCGGACTTAACTCGATATCGCGGAGGATGAGGTCAGTGAGATCGGTTTCGCCAGAAGACCAAAACTTCGCGTCGGTTTCCGCATAGCCGCGACCGATGTAGCCGAACGAATCGCTTTGCGCGCGTTGTTCCCACTCGCGTTGCATCCGGGTAGTGGGTTGCCACCACCGGCTGACAAGCCTGCGCCAAAATCGAGGTCCGCCGATGGGTGATTGCATGAAGCGAGGAGCACAGAGAATCCCGACCAAGGGGGCAAGGCCTCAGGGGAATAATCCGCGACTTTCCTTCGCGTCGGCCACACGCTCGATTCCCAGCGTCAATGCCGCGAGTCGGCGGCTGAACTTGAATTTACGTTTCTGGAATTCCACGGCATCCTTCGCCTTATCGAGAATGGCGAAGAGTTTGCGGATCACTTCGTCGCGATCCCAATAGTAATTCTGCATATTTTGGAGCCATTCAAAGTAGGAAACCACGACACCGCCGGCATTGCAGATCACATCCGGGATGATTTCGATATCGCCTCTTTTCCCGATGATTTTATCCGCCGCATTGGTCGTTGGACCGTTAGCGGCCTCGGCGATGATCCGGCACTGGAGTTTCGCGGCGTTGTCTTTGGTGATAACGCGCTCGAGGGCAGCGGGCACCAGAACTGTGCATTTCAACTCAAGAAGCTGTTCGTTCGTGATGTGTTCACCCAGGTGGTAATCCTCCAAAGTTGGCGCATAGCGCAGGTAGGCGCAGGCTTTTTCAATATCAATACCTTTGGGATCGTAAATGGCGCCGGTGTAATCGGAGATGGCGATAACCTTGGCTCCGTAATTAACCAGAGCCCGGGCGGCTTCGCTCCCCACATTGCCAAAACCCTGGATGGCGACCGTGGATTGGGAAATGGGGATTTTTAAATCCTCCAGATACTTCCCGATCAAATAGGCGACACCTGCACCGGTGGCCTCGCGTCGACCTTGTGAACCGCCAAGGGAGATGGGTTTGCCCGTAACTACACCGGGCTCATTGTGGCCGACATGGGTCGAATACGTGTCCATCATCCAGCCCATGATCTGCTCGTTGGTGCCAAGATCGGGCGCGGGAATGTCTAAATCGGGACCGAAGAAATTGATCATCTCCTGCATGTAACGCCGCGAGAGTCGTTCGAGTTCCCGAGAAGAAAGCTGAGTGGGATTGACGATCACGCCGCCCTTGGCCCCGCCGTAGGGCAGGCCGACGAGCGAGCATTTCCAACTCATCCACATCGAAAGAGCGGCGACTTCTCCGATCGTCACGTCCTGATGGTAACGGACGCCACCCTTGGAGGGGCCGGTTGAGACACTGTGTTGAACGCGGTAACCTTCGAATACGGTCACCGAACCATCGTCTCGACTGATGGGCAGGGCGACGGCCATACAACGGCGGGGGTATTTCGTGCGATCACGAATGTGCTCGGGGAGGTTGATGGCATCGGCTGCGGTATCAAACTGCCTGCACGCCATTTTGAATACGGCCGAATCGTAAAGAGAGGAAACGATGACTTTAGACATGCGGATCGAAGGGGTTGAGGAAGCCTAGTAAGGAACACTTGGCTGATATTATGATTACGATGAGGTATCTCCTTGGATTAAGCAATTGGCATTGCTCGTGTCTTTGCTTCCATCACAGGGCGTTCCGGTCGCTATTAGAATCGGTGAGCTTATGGTATCCCTTTTGAAATTCTTTCGTTGGCTTTTTCAGAAAGTGTCTGCGGTCGTTTTGATCGGCGTGGTGGCCTTGGCCTCATACGGCGTTTGGATGTTTCTAAAGGATAACGTCGATTTCGATCTACAGCGAAACGAGATCGTGCGCGCTCTGAACGGGGAGCGGGAGAAAATCCATGGGGCTCTCGACGATGTCGATGAGCGGTTGGAATCACTGACCGCGCAGATCGAGACCGAAGGCGAACTCGTCACGAAGGCAGAGAAAATTATCGCGAAACTTGAATCACTGGAGAGCACTTGGGATCGCCTGATTGGAAATCCGGAGCAGCAAGCCGCTAATCTCGCCCAGAAAGAAAAAATGATCGGGATGCGAACCGCGGCGGAGCAAAGGATCTCGGTGCTGCAGGAGAAATTTGACCGGACTACCTGGGAACGAGAGGGCCTGGAGATTGCATTGGGCCGCACCGAAGCGCGTCTGGTCGCGATCGATCAGCAACAATCCAAGGTGATGCACTATTTGGAAGCCTCGTGGTTGAAAATCAGGTGGTGGCTCCTCGGAGCCGTCGCGCTGTATTTGTTTGGTCCCAGCGTGGTGAAGAGTTTTCTCTTTTATGGGATCGCACCCACCATCATCAGGGGGCGTCCCGTTCGACTGTCTGAGCAGCTCAAGGAGATGCCGGAGACCTCGCCGAGTCGTGTCTCCTTGGACATTCCGCTGCTAACAGGCGAGAGACTGTGGATCAAGGAACGTTTCCTGCAGGCTTCGGATGAGGGCCTGCAAAAGAAGACCCGCTTTCTGTTTGATTGGCGGATGCCTTTTACCTGTCTCGCGAGCGGGCTCACGGAATTGGTCGAAATGAAACCGGCCGAGGATGAGACCAACCAGAGGGTGACCTTATCGAATCAGGCAAATCCTCACATCGAACTGGCGGTGATTAATTTGGTGGAAGGGAGCTCGCTGATTTTGCGTCCGAGCTTTCTCGTGGGTGCGATTGCTTCGACGGAGAAACGGGTGAAAATCCGGCGTCGTTGGCAGTTGTTTCGCTGGCAGTCTTGGGTGACTTTACAGTTTCGGTTTTTCGAGTTTGTGGGGCCGTGTCGTCTGATTGTCGCGGGGAGTCGTGGGGTGCGGGCTGAAGTGCTTACGACGACTGCGACGGAGAAACCGCAGGCGCGACGGGCTAATCAAAATTCGATCATCGGGTTCACGCCGAATCTTGATTATCGCCCGGTGAGGGCGGAGACCTTTTGGGGCTACTATCGCGGCATGAACCCGCTGTTTGACGACCTGTTCTCCGGCGAGGGCGTTTTCCTTTGCCAACAGATTCCGTCGGATGACGCGATGGGACAGATTCGCAAGTTCTGGGCTGGCATCTGGGGTGGTGTGCTCAAAGTCTTTGGATTGTGAGCCAAACAACATCACCACTGGGAATTATTTTTGATTGGGACGGGGTCATTATCGACTCGTCACAACAACACGAGGAAAGCTGGGAACGGCTCGCGGAAGAGGAAGGGAAGGTGCTTCCGTCGGATCATTTCACCGTGGGATTTGGTCGCAAAAATGAATGGATCATACCGACGTTGCTGAAATGGACGGATAACGAGGAGGAAATTCGCCGTTTGTCGTTACGGAAAGAAGCGCTCTATCGGGAGGTGGTGATCGAAAAGGGATTGGTGGCACTGCCGGGTGTCGCGGAGTTTCTGCAACGTTTGAAAGCGGCGGGTATTCCCAGCTGTGTGGGCTCGTCCACGCATCGCGCCAACATCGATACGATCATGGGCGTGCTGGGATTCGAAGGACTCTTTGGCGGGATCGTGACGGCGGAGGATGTCACCCACGGAAAGCCTGATCCGGAAGTCTTTCTCAAAGCGGCGGCAAAGACAGGCTGCGCGCCGGAACAGTGTATCGTGTTTGAAGACGCGATGGCGGGAATCGAGGCCGCCCGAGCGGGTGGGATCAAAGTGGTCGGAGTGGCGACTACCCATCCCGCCGACGAACTCTCGATGACGGATCGGGTGGTGCATCGCTTGGACGAATTACTGATCGAAGATCTGCGTAATCTAATCGCCTGACATGCTCTTTGACCTCAAATCCGATTACGAGCCCAAGGGGGATCAACCTCAGGCGATTGAGCAGCTAGTCGCATCGATCAAGGCGGGGAATCGCGACCAGACTCTGCTGGGAGTGACGGGCTCGGGGAAGACTTTCACGATGGCCAATGTGATTGCGCAGTGTGATCGCCCGACATTGATCATGTCGCACAACAAAACGTTGGCGGCGCAGCTCTATTCTGAGTTTAAAGCGTTTTTTCCGAACAACGCGGTGGAGTATTTCGTGAGTTACTACGATTACTACCAACCCGAGGCCTACATCGCGTCGAGTGATACGTTTATCGAGAAAGACTCCTCAATAAACGAAGAGATCGAGAGACTGCGGATCGCCGCGACGAGTGCGTTGGTCTCGCGACGCGACGTGATCGTGGTGGCGAGTGTATCGTGTATATACGGTTTGGGATCTCCGGAGGATTTTACCAATCTGCGTATCGCGATTCGCAAAGGCGAGCCGCTGGGCCGTAACGTGCTGTTGGAAAAGCTCGTCGACAACATTTACGAGCGAAACGATTACGAACTGAAACGGGGTTGCTTTCGCGTGAGAGGAGATGTGGTCGATATTATGCCAGCGTATTCCGAACAAGGGCTGCGCGTGGAGTTTTTCGGGGATGACGTGGAAGCAATCAGTGAATTCGATCCCGTGACCGGCACGGCGATTAGACCCCTCGATCAATTCGATCTCTATCCGGCGAATCAGTATGTCACCACCAAGGATAAACTCGAACCGGCCATCGCGAAGATCAAAGCCGAGCTCGATGAGCGGGTGGCGCACTTTGAGAAA
Organism: Cephaloticoccus sp.; assembly: GCA_034669935.1. GTDB lineage: Bacteria > Verrucomicrobiota > Verrucomicrobiia > Opitutales > Opitutaceae > Cephaloticoccus. The sequence goes on along the minus strand of JAXMOJ010000006.1, from coordinate 246,239 downwards.
AACGGGATGCTGCTTGAGGCCCAACGCGTGCGAATGCGCACCAATTACGATTTGGAGATGCTGCAGGAGATGGGGTTCTGCAATGGGATCGAGAACTACTCGCTTCATCTTAATGGGCGCAAAACGGGTGATCGCCCCAGCTGCCTGATCGATTTCTTTCCTGATGATATGCTGGTGATGCTCGATGAGAGTCACGCGACCGTGCCCCAGATTGGCGGCATGTCCAATGGGGATAAGGCACGCAAACAGAACTTGGTGGATTTCGGGTTCCGCTTGCCTTCGGCCTTGGATAATCGCCCGCAACGCTTTGAGGAATTTCGTCAGATTACGGGACAGACCTTGTTTGTTTCGGCGACTCCGGCGGCGTATGAATTGGATGCTTCGGCCGTTGTTGCAGAGCAATTGATTCGGCCGACAGGGTTGTTGGATCCTTTAATCGAACTGAAGCCGACCAAGGGGCAGGTGGAGGATCTGATAGGCGAGATTCAGCGAGCGGTCGCGTCGAAAGAACGCGTGTTAGTGACCACACTGACCAAGCGACTCTCAGAAGATATCACGAGCTACCTACGGGAGGCTAAAATCAGAGTGGAATATTTGCACAGTGATATCGATGTGATCGAGCGCGTGGAAATTTTGAGGAATCTCCGTTTGGGGAATTTCGATGTGCTGGTGGGCATCAATCTCCTGCGCGAAGGATTGGATTTACCCGAGGTCGCGCTGGTGGCGATTCTCGATGCAGATAAAGAAGGCTTTCTTCGGAGCGAAACGAGTCTTACGCAAACCGCAGGTCGCGCCGCGCGACATGAGAAGGGTCGCGTGATATTTTATGCCGATAAGGTTACTGATTCGATTCGACGCACCACCGAAACCGTGAACTACCGCCGTGAAAAACAAATCGCCTATAATTTGGAGCACGGCATCACGCCACGGAGTGTGCAACGGGCCGCGCAGGCGAGTTTGCACGTCTACGACGGTTCAGGTGAGACGGAAGAGGTTGTGGTTGAGGAATCGGCCGAGGATGTGAAGGCGGTGATCGCCGAATTGGAGTCGGAGATGATTGCCGCGTCGGGTCAATTGGAGTTCGAGCGCGCGGCGGTCTTGCGCGATCAAGTCGAGGCACTGCGTTCGGGGGATTATAAGAAGGCGGCGAAACCCAAATCGAAGACGACCTACGGGAAATCCAACGGAGGCCGAAAGAAAAGGCGCTGAACTTGAGCTGGATCAAGCTCTCACGATTTCTCTCACTTGCTAATCTGGGTAGGGGCGATCTCTTGAAGTGATGCCCGATATTACAACAGAAGCCGATGTCCGCGTATTGGTGGATACCTTTTATGAGAAAGTGCGCGAAGATGCGCTGCTTGATCCGATTTTTTCGGATGTGGCGAAGGTGGATTGGGAGCATCATCTGCCGAAAATGTATGCGTTTTGGAATGGAATGATTCTGGGGAAACCCGGTTACAGTGGGCGTCCGTTTCCATTGCATGCAGTCTTGCCGGTGGGGAAGGAACATTTCGAACGCTGGTTGGAGTTGTTTAAGGAAACGATCGCCGAAAATTTTGAAGGGGAGGGGGCTGATCGGGCTCGCAATGCCGCAGCGAGTATCGCCCATACTTTTGCCACGCGCATGGGATTAATCGATCCGATGGCGGGGCAGATGTTGTGATCCCAACGCTAATAAAATTTCGATGGTGTCATGGCAAAGAGTGTAGCGGCGTGGCCATCTACGATTGAGAAAGTGGAACCGAATGGGCAGTCGTTCCACTTGGCGGAACTCCTTTGCAATGAAAGTCAATTTTGCACGTGCCGTTGGGATAAGCGGTATGAAAGAAAAATGACGAATGGCGTGCATTCGGGGCACAGATTTATTCAGATCGGTTTATGCGTATAGCGGTCATAGCTGACATCCACGGAAATCTTCCCGCTCTTGAGGCGGTCTTAGAGGCGCTCGAAACGTTACAGCCGGATCAGATCGTGGTGAGTGGTGATGTGGTTGATGGGGGCCCGGATTCCGCCGCGTGTTGGGAGCGGGTGAAGCAAATGGGCTGTCCGGTGTTGCGAGGAAATCATGAACGCTACGTCTTCGATTACGGGACGGAACGCGCCGATCCTTTGTGGGCGACGCCTCAGTTCGGACCGCTCCAATACACGCATAATTCGATGAGCGATGAGCAGATCAAAGAGATCGCGGCATTGCCGACTTCGTGGCAGTCGCCCGATGCACCGGGCGTGTTGATCGTGCATGCCTCGGCGCGACGTGATTCAGATTCAGTGCTGCCGCACACTCCGATCGAAGATCTGGATGAGATGTTCGCCGGGGTGGACGACTCACTGATCATTCGCTCGCACAATCATATCTGCTCCACCCGTGATTGGAGGGGAAAGCGCATCGTGACGACCGGTGCGGTTGGGCTGGCTTTGGATGGTAGTCCGCATGCGAATTTTTGTGTGCTCACGCAGGATTTCCAAGGGCATTGGCGAGTGGATCACCGCGCGATTAAATACGATGTCGATGCGGCGGTGCGCCGATTCACCGAAAGCGGCTATTTGGAAACCACCGGCCCGATGGGCCGACTTTTTCTGCGCGAGGTGGCAACCGGTTCAAATCACGTCGTGCCATTTTTGAGGCACCTCGGCCCACACCGCCAGGGGGCGTCGCTTGAGGTAGTCGAAGCGGCGTTGAACGAGTTCTACGCCGGGATGATGCTCTGAGTAGAGAGGGCGATCAGAAGCCGATCACATCCACCGAGACACTGAATCCGAAATCGCTTTCCCGGCGTGGTCCGTCGTAGATCGTGACGAGGTATTCCAGGCTCCAGAGATTGCCGAGGTTTTGGCGCAGGCCGTAAGCTTGTTCGTTGAAGCGATCCCGGCGGGTGTCGTAGTGGAGCTTCGCGAGCACTTCGTAAGCTTCATTGAGTCGCACATCGGTTTGCAGAATGTATTCTTCGATTTCGTTCCGCAGAGAATGACTGGAGAACCGCATCGACCAGGCTTTGCCATCAAAAATTGAGAGGCTCGTGTTGATCTCCTGCAATTTGAAATCGTAGGGGTCTAAGCGTTGATAGAGATCGAACTGCAACCACGGGGCGGGAGTAAACGCGATGAAGTTATGTATGTCAGAAGCGGTGCGTTGTCCGGGCAGTCGATCAAAGCGAAAATCAGCCGCGACGTTGAATGCGAGGAGGTCGCGGGAGCCGTATTCGGGATTGCGAGTTTGCCAGGTATTATCAAATCCGAGACGAAGCACATTGGTCGGACCCAGGTCGTCGATATTGCGGGTGTCACCGAGTCCGATGGGGGGCAGGTAGGTGCGGAAGGTAAGTTTATCAATCGACGGGATGTCGGCGCGACCCTGGTCCGCTTCGGTCACGTAACGGTAGGAAAGGCGAGGCGTAAAGAGGTGGCGGATACCGTTGATCTTCCAGGTCTTGTTTTGGTAGTCGGAAACCGATGACATGCGGACTTGGAGATCGAAACCCACTTCGCCCAAACTTCTGGTGAAACTATCCTTCGCCCCGATTGTTTTACTGTAGTGCGTGACTCGACCGGCGAGGATCGGGGTGAAGCTGAACCAATCCTCGTGGGAGATGGTTTTGCTCACGGCATAGTAGGCATCAAGTCGGTCGCTCTTAGTCGTGGGGCCTATGCCGCCTAAGGGCTTTTCCCGTAAGGAAGCGAAACTCGCGTGGAAACGTTGATGCAACCCGTTGCCAATGACGTGGGGAAGTAAGTCGAAATGGATTTCCGGCAGGCGTTCTTGCACCCGATGGAAATCGTTGGGCGCGACCCGGGCGAAGGCGGTGACGAGGTAGTTCGATCCGGTGTAAACGGCTTGCAGATAATTATCGGGAGCTTGGACGTCGAAGAATTCCTGTGGACGGAAATCGCGAAGAATTTCGGAATCGCGCCAGTAGTTTAGCTTCGCCGTGATTCGCAGATCCGAAGTGAGATCCTGCGTATGCCACCATTGCGCGTAGCCCCGATTCTCCGGCACGGGACGGCCGAGCAGATCCGTGAGTTTATCTCCGTGATCATTGATGAATCCGGCCTGCAGATTGCCGACGATTTCGCGTCCATCGTTTTTGGTGATCTCATACTCCCCGGATGGCCCCGCCATAATTCCGCGGGCGGTATAGCCACCGAGCAGACCACCGACTTTGATGCCCTCGGCTACGGGAATGTGCACTTGGGCTTCGGCGTAAGCTCCCAGCGAAGAACGAAAACCTCCGCCCAGAGAAATGTAGGAGACGAGTGGAATATCGATGCGCTGCGAAATTTGGGGAAGGGCGAGCGGGCGGATATCTCCGAAACCGACGCGGGGTGAATCAGCTGAAATTTCCTCTCCAATCAGGTAGGTGAGTTTTTCGGCGCTGAAGGAAGGGTGGAAGAATGCGGGTTCGCGTCCACTTACTTGCGCGTTATGGATCGTGATTTGACTGGTCGTCCCGGCGACACTCTCGCCGGAAATGTAAAACGGGTAACGTCCCGCCCGCACATTTTCACCGGTGAAGGACAGATCGCCACGATCGAAGGTGATTTTCTCGGCGAGAATACGATCAGTGCCATCGGTTAATCGCACGTGGCCGGTGGCAATCGCGAGATTACTGTCGGTAAAATAGCGAATCACGTCGGCCTCCAGCAGCGCGCTACCGTTGGTCAGGCGGGCATCGCCGGTAAACGTGACGGCGTTGGTGTCCGGATCGATCGAGGTGGTGAGAGCGGAGAGTTCCGCATTAGCGATCGGGTCTACCTGCGCATAAACAGGGATCAGCAGGGCGAAGCCGCACAGAATGAAAAGACAACGAATCACGGGGCGGAGCAAAGGCGGCGGAGAGCGTTCAGGCAAGCCCTTGAGTAGCTGGGTGTAACATTATGCATTCACAGGATAAAAACAGGGTGCAATTGGGCACGTTGTCGAATTGACGATGATGCAGGTCTCTGTCGGGCTCAAATCAACGGGAATCTTTCCGTTGATTTATGATTATTTCTCCACTGGAACTTAACGCCTTATTGCATGCTCAGGCTGCTCAGCCGCACGACTTGCTGGGGATGCATCCCTGCACTCAAAAGAAAAAAAAGGGAGTAGTGGTGCGGGGGATTATTCAGAATGCGAAGGAATGCGTCGTCCGCAGACGCGATAGGGCGCAATCATGGCCCATGACCCGGTTGCATGAGGCGGGGGTGTTTGAAGTTTTTATTGAGGGCGAAGATGTAGTTTTCGATTACGATTTTGAGGTCACCTCGGCCGAGGGTGAAAAGCGAAGCTGTGACGATCCCTATACGTTTTTACCGAGCATTGGTGAACAGGATCTTTATTTGTTTAATGAAGGCACGGCTCATCGTGTTTACGAAAAACTCGGCGCGCACGAACGCACATTGAAGGGAGTCAAGGGGGTCGCGTTTAGCGTGTGGGCCCCGAACGCTTCACAGGTGTCTGTCGGCGGAAATTTTAATCAATGGGATGGACGGTATCACCCGATGCGTTCACTCGGAGCCTCGGGTGTTTGGGAGTTGTTTATTCCGGGCTTGGCCAGTGGTGAGTTCTATAAATTTTTGATCCGAGACCAAGCCGGGGAGGTTCAAGCGAAAACAGATCCCTATGGCACCGCCTTTGAATCACCGCCGCACAATGCTTCGATCGTTTGTGATACATCGGGATTTGAGTGGAACGACGCCGATTGGCTCGCGCGACGTGAAGCTGCTGCGGGTAAACCTGATCGCCCCATATCCATTTATGAAGTCCACCTGAATTCTTGGAAACGAGCAGGGGACAACGGTGAGAGAATGCTAACCTATCGTGAGCTCGCGCCTCAGTTGGCCGAATACGTGACCGAGATGGGATTCACACATATCGAAGTGATGCCATTGGCGGAATACCCGTTCGAGGGGTCATGGGGATATCAAGTTACGGGCTTCTACGCGCCGACGCATCGTTTTGGTTCACCGGAGGATTTCGCGTGGTTTGTGGATTATCTTCACCAGCACGATATCGGGGTGATTTTGGATTGGGTGCCGGCGCATTTTCCCCGGGATGATTTCGCCCTCGCGAGCTTTGATGGCACGCATCTCTACGAACATGCTGATCCGCGGAAGGGCGCACACATGGATTGGGGGACGTTGATCTTCAATTATGGACGCAGTGAGGTGCGCAGCTTTCTCGCAGGTAATGCGCTCGCGTGGCTCGACCGTTATCATCTCGATGGTCTGCGTGTGGATGCAGTGGCATCGATGCTATACCTGGATTATTCACGTAAAGCGGGCGAGTGGGTGCCGAACGAATACGGAGGGCGGGAAAACCTCGAGGCGATCGAGTTTCTGCGTTACACGAATGACTTGGTGCACCGTTACTATCCGGGCGTGCTGACGATTGCCGAGGAATCCACATCCTTCCCCGGAGTGTCGAAGCCCGTGAAAGAGGGCGGACTGGGATTCGACTTCAAGTGGAATATGGGCTGGATGCACGACACGTTGAGTTACTTCGGCAAGGAGTCTGTGCACCGTAAATGGCATCATAGCGAACTGACTTTTGGGATGCTCTACCAGTATTCTGAGAATTTCGTGACGGTGTTTTCGCATGACGAAGTCGTGCATGGGAAGGCTTCGATGCTCTTCAAGATGGGGGCGTGGCATGTGCCCGAAAAGGCGGCTAATCTCCGGGCGCTCTACGCTCACATGTGGATGTGGCCGGGTAAGAAGTCGCTGTTCATGGGCTGCGAGTTCGCGCAATCGCATGAATGGGATTATCGAAAGAGTCTCGATTGGCATTTGTGTCAGTATCCTGATCACGAAGGTGTGCGGATGTTGGTGAAGGATCTGAACGGGCTTTATCGCAACGAACCCGTGCTGGGGGGCAATGATCAGAATCCACAGGGATTTCAATGGATCGCCTGTTACGATAACGAAGCGAGTGTGATTGCTTATTTACGCAAAGACGACACGGCGAAAGAGCTCCTGCTCGTGGTGGGACACTTCACCCCGATTTCGCGTGAGAACTATCGGATCGGGGTGCCGCGGGCGGGTGAGTGGCAGGAATTGCTGAATACCAATAGCGAATATTATGGAGGTAGTGGGTTGGGTAATGGAGGTGCGGTATCGACGGAACAGGTCGCGGCCGATGGGCATGAATACTCGGTCAATCTGGTGTTGCCGCCTTATTCGACGGTGGTTTTTAAGTGTGCTGCTAGCTAGAAACCGCACCCGGATTTTCTAAGAAAGCGGCGGTTGGGCCGTAGTCATGTTGAACCCTTAAATAGGAGCACAACATGAAAAGAAAATTCGCATTACCCATTGCCGTCGCGTTGATCTTGCACGCCGCGTTATGGTTTGGATTCGGCAGCACCCCTGAAGCAGTCGCACGCGGCGAGCTTACCGGGTGCTTAGGCGGCATCGACGATATGCCGACAACGATCGAAATTGTAGATTTCCCTCAGTTAGTTGAATCTCCCGTGGGGGCGGACTCTAAGGCCGAGGTGCAGGGAGATCCCGATGCGCAGAACGTTTCTCTGCCTGATTTTCTCCAACCGGTCCCAACGGATTATTTCACCATTCCAGTGGAACCTTTCGAAGCCATTTCGCATGAGAAGATGACTCGGATTAAATCTGGGATCAGAGGTGCGATCGATGGAGTAGAGGGCGGAGACTTTCGAACAGGATCACCCATTTCATCAAGCATACTGGATTCCAGTCCACGGGCCATTGTGCAGACTTCGCCGCGTTATCCCGGTGAAGCTAAGATACAGGGAATCGAAGGGCTAGTGTTAGTGGGATTCACGGTCGATGAAGCGGGGCAAGTGAACTCGCCTTATGTGATTAATAGCACGGATCGTCGGTTTGAAGAGGAAGCCGTTCGGGCGGTATCCCATTGGCGATTCGAGCCCGGGCGACGTCTCGGACGCGTGGTGCGTTTCCGCATGGCGGTGCCGATCGTATTTAGTCTCAACGATTGAGTTGAGGTCACCAAGGATCAAAGCTCGCCGTCGTGTTTACTGCACGTCGGTGATCGTTTGAATGCTGCTATCTTTGCCGGGAAGGGAGACGGTATCGCCGAGTCGCTTTCCGATGAGTTGCCGACCGAGAGGGGATTGCGGGGTGATCAGATTGACGGGGTTATTCTGCCGGTCCGTGAGCTCCAGACCGCCTGCTTTCGGGCCGAGGAGAAAACGGGTGGTCTGTTCGGCGGAACTTATTGCCACCAGTGCTCCGATTGAAATCGGGTCGGTCTGCTGGTAATCGGGGAATTCGCAACCTTGGTAGACTTTGATCGATTCGCCGGCTTCTTCCGCTAGTCGCGCTTGGCCTTCTGCGAGGTAGGCCGCTTCTTGGCCGTGGGTATCATATTTGCTCTCGGGACGACTTTCCTCATTGGTGGCTTCGTCGTGGGCGAGTTGCGCCGCTTTGGATTGCAGCGTGAACTCCGCTTGGAGTTGGCTGAGGATTTGATCGAGAAAGTGTGACTTGGTCATGGGTGGTATCTGTGCAAATAAAGCGTCAAAAAGGATAAAACTCCTTTTTGACTCGCGGGTTGGGGGGAAGTAAACATTTTGCTTACAGGCTCATCAGCCTACTTGCACCCAACTATTATGGCGCGTAAAATAAGTTTCATCAATTACAAGGGTGGTGTCGGCAAGACATCATTGATCGTAAATACTGCGGCCAGCCTGGCCAAGCTGGGCAAGAAGGTCTTGCTCTTCGATTTGGATACCCAATCGAATGCTAGTATTTGGCTCCTGCGCTTGGATCGGTGGAATAAGATTAATGCCAGCGGAGAGGGATCCATTTATTCCATTTTCGACCCCGGCAGTGCTCATATTGAAGATATTGTGTGGCGCGATGTCGTTGAAAATAAAGCGGGAGAAAAGGTGCTGCCAGGATTGGATCTTGTCCCCACGGATTTTAATTTAGTCGATCTGGAAGGGGAGTATAAAGGGGATCCGAAGCGACCTCATTACTTGCATTTTCAAGAGCAATTGGCGGCGATTGAAGATGAATACGATTTCATCTTTTTTGACTGTCCCCCGAATATTTTGCGGGCTTCGCAGTGCGGGATATTTTCCAGCCATGAGATTATCGTGCCTTCAAATCCTGATGCTCTGAGCCTGATAGGATTCACGTTGTTGGTAGATAAGTTGGGTAAGTTTCATCAATTATCAGCCAGCTTCAGGGATGCCGCCATGGGGGCATCGGCTCAAGTCCAAGGCGTGGTGTTTAACTCGATTAAAACCGGGGTGGATATTGAAGTGCCAAAGATGAGAATGCAGCTTCGCTTGAATCAGTTTCGATCGGCCAAACGAGTAGCCCCCACCGCGAAAATCTACGAAACTCAAATCCGTGATGCGATGGTCGTGCGAAGAGCAGTGACGCTTGGTCTGCCTGTCGTGTTACTCTCCCAAGACTCAGCCGATTCCACCCAAGAGAATGTGTTGACCGATTATCGCCGACTTGCGAGTGAACTAATCCGACAAGGCGCTGACTAAAATCCCTAATCTGATGTCCGAATCTACCGAAAATTTTACCGCCCAAAATTGGGATGAGGTGCGCACCGCCTTTGCTTCGTCCATCATGGTGGACACGGCCCTGAGTAGCTTGGCCCAAAATTTGGAAGGTCCCGATTGGCCGATTAAAGGCAAAGAAGAAAACCCATCCGTCTATATCGATCTCACCTTTGATGAGGTGAACGAGTTGTTGGCAATGAAAGGCTATCCGGATAAGGCGGGACTTCTGATTTCCATTCTGAAGGACACGCTCTCATTTGATGATCCGTTCGGTGATATGCTTGAGCATACTGAGCAAAGTGCGGAAAAGGATAATCAGCTCATCAAAAACATGGCCAAGTTGGAAATCCCCGAGGATTTCCCCATAGCGCTGTCCGCGTTGGATAACGATACGCGTGATTTTTGTAAATTAGAGAAGCTGACGACGATTGGAGAGTTTGCCCGATTTGCGCAAAACATGTCTCAGAATGTGATCGTGGGTGGGGATTTTCGGAAGCTCCTCAATGCACTTTCACACGTTGATGAGAATGGACTCCGTGAGGTCGTGCCGTTCCGTGTTGGGGCCACCGGGTTGCATCTTTTCGAATGTCTTGCCCAGACGAAGGGCGATACGGTTCGGGTGCAGGCCGCAATCGAGTATTTTTCCGACGAGTGGAAGACGGTGGTGGCCAGTCTCAATGAGGAAACACCACTCTCACGCCAGTTGATTGTGCTGGGGAATGAGGAGGATGAGGCACGGGTTACAGAAATTATCGGTTCACTCACAAATGTTAAAACCACCGATTCTACGTCCGGAAAGAAGGGCGGTTTGTTTGGCGCGATTTCACGCCTTTTTGGAAAGTAACTCCGAATGCCTGAGAAACCGGTTAGCCCGATCAAGTTTCCCACGAAAACGCCAGCTGCTCCCGCATTGACGCTGCGGAGACGACGCGCGCAGACACATTCTCCGTTTGAGGTTTCTGAAGCCTCGAATGCAGCCCGCCAATCGATTAAGGAAATTGTATCTGCGACCATGACCCCTTGGGGAGAAGCTAAGTCGATCGATACCGAAGGGATGCAGGAATTGGAGAAAAATCTGCGTCAACTTGAAGCCATGCTCGCAGAGCGAGAGAGAATTGTGAGTGAAGCAGAGGATAGAATCGCTGAAAATGAGCGTGATCTGGCCGAAGGAGAGGCTCTCTTGCGGGCCCGAGAGAATATGCTGAAGGCTGCGTCAAAACAGACTCCGGCGAAGGCGGCGATCAGCAAGGAGGAGCAGGAGGCTCTGGAGAAGCTGAAGGCTGAATTGGATCAGCAAGAGGAGGCCCTGAAGGAATCCAAGCAGCAGTTACGAGATCGTGAAACCTTTCTGGAAGAGAGTGAAAACAAACTTTTTGAAAAAGTTCAGTCCCAGCAGGAAAAAGAAACCGAACTTGAGCACCAAGCGGAAGGGTTAGCGGCCCTGGAGGAGCGTTTGAAGCAAAAGCAAGCAGAGCTCGACCCTGAGGCAGCCAAGGCGTTGTCCGCAGAAAAGGCGGCTAAGGCCGATTTTGATGAATTTACCGACTAATTCGAGACGACAGATCTTTCGAAAATTACCTGCAATCCGATTGACTCGTTTGGTCTGCCCACAAATTCTCGGAAACCTTTTTATAAATTGCCCGTCACACAGGTGACACTCTCTTATACCTAATGCATCGCTATTTACTTTTATTCCTCGGCCTTACTTCAGTTTGTTTTGGTGCCGGGCGTGGTAACCCTGAGGACGAAATTCCCAATTTCGATTTGGACGATTATTACGTTGAACCAAAATTTAGCATGCATGTGGGCTTTCGTGGTCTTACAGGTGCGAAAACCTCATTCGGAGGCACTGGATTAGTCGTATCATTCGCTCAATTACAGGATGCGACGAGCACGGATGTTGTTCGCGGATATCATGATGGTAGCGTTTTTCTCGATGCACGGGAAGGAGCCACCGATGGCAAGACCAACAATTGGGCTTTTGACGATGATCGTCAGCTGGTGAACAATGGTGCCGATCTCGCTTTTCATAGCTATACGGCGCAGACGACCGATGGCTCGACGAAAAATAATGATCATGGAATCAGTTTGGGTGCCGAGTTGGTCGTTTCGCGCGATTTGGGCAAAATCGGTAGTCGGGTCGAGTGGATGATTACTGCGGGAGTCAGCTTAAATGGCTTACAGGCCAGTGCTCGGGCGGAGGAGATGGCTAATATCACGACAGTTACCGATGTCTATTCATTGGATGGACAGACTATTCCCACGACTTTGCGACCCTACGAGGCACCTAGTTTTGATCTGGATGATAATGGGGATACCATCGAAACCACTATCTTGTTGGGGCGTAGTCCGGACAGTCGCACCGAAACCAGCACGACTAATAACACGCAGGTCACCAGTTACCGAAAGTTACGGGGCACCTATGTGACATTCCGAGTCGGGCCCACTTTTAGGGTGCAAATCAACGACAATCTGCGGTTTATCGTGAGTGGTGGCCCGGTTCTTGTGCATTCGGCTTCCGCTTACACGGTGGATCGCACTTTTACAGTGGATACGGCGGCAACGGTGATCGATCAGGTGTCTAGCACCAAGACGGAAAATATGACCGGCTACTACGCAGATATCGGTTTAGAGTATCTTCTTTCAGAATTCGCCGGGCTCTATCTGGGTTCTTTTTACCAGACGGCAGGAGCTTACACTCAGAATATTACGGAGAAGTCCTCTAGCTATAAAATGGATATTGATTTGTCCCGCCTTCAAGGCTTCCGGGGTGGATTGACCTACAAGTTTTAAGCAAAGTATATCTTTGCGTATTCGCCCGCCTTTTGAGGCGGGCTTTTTTATGAACTGCTCTCTGTCCTTATTCTGGGATCAGATCGGAGAGTTCATCGATAATTAGATCAAGTGGGCGGAGAGACTCTACGGGGAAAAGCGAGTTCAATCGACTTATTACCTGTTGAATAATGCCGTCCGGACACGAAGCTCCACCGGTGATCAATACACGTTTGGGGGTGTCGGCGTGAGATGCGCTCCAAAGAGGTCGTGCCACAGTTTTTCCATGTGGTCTGCCTTCGCGTGCTGAGGGGAATATGAAGTGCTGCACACAGTCAGTTGAAATGATGTTATCTTCCGATTGGATGAAGAATGCCTGCTCGCCAAGGGTTTGCTCACACAGTCGGTAAAGTTGGTAAGTATTGGAGGAATTTTTTCCCCCAATCACGAAGGCTGCATCCAGAGGTTGGTTCAGGGCTTTCGCCAACGCGTCTTGATTGACTTGGGTGGCGTAGCAGAGGGTATCAGTGCGGCCGCTACCTCCGACTCTTTCCGTATCTTCGGTCCCGTAAATGTTGGCGTAGATATCACGCAGGTGAGCAATGATGCTCCGCGTTTCGTTCACGAGGAGAGTGGTCTGATTGACGACCGCGACACGTTCGAAGTGTTTTTCGACATCGAAATCCGGCGTGTGTTTGCCGGAGAATGTATCGTAGAATGTCGCTCGTTTGGCGGGGTCTTTAGAGGTGATTATCTCGCCAAGCAGGCGTGCTTCGTCGAGATCACGAACGATAATTGCAGGTGCGTAACGTCGTGTATTTGAAAAGGTGGCCTTGGTCTCTTCGTGTTCCGCCTTGCCATGGATGATGACGGTGTAGCCCTTACGGCCGTAGGTGCGTGCGGCTTTCCATACTTTCTCCACGAGCATGCAGGTAGCATCATATTGACACACGGCGATGCCCTTCCGAACTAATCGACGCTTATCTTCGTCGGTGGCTCCGAAAGCAGGGATGATGACAATATCTTGGGGGGTAAGGGTGTCCCACAGTGACTCTTCATCCGGGGCAAGGTGCATCGGGTTGCCCTTGAGGCTATATGAAACCCCCTTGTCCGTCTGCAAGTAGCGTAACCCGCGTCGGAGTAAATCATTGTTTACATACGGATTATGAATCAGTTCAGATAACATGAAGACGCGCCGATCTGGATTTGCGGCAAGGGTTTCGTAGGCGCGTTCAATGGCGTTTTTGACGCCAAGGCAAAATCCGAAGTGGCTCGGAATATGATAACTGATCGGCCCGAAATCCAATGAGACAGGCTGCGACGCTGTCCGCTCATGCGTGCGCGCGAGCGTTTTGATGACTGAGCAGAGTTTTGATTGATAGAGCGCGCTGGAGACCGAATCTTCCGCATAAATGGCGGCGTTGCGTTCTTTCTCCGGACGGAATTTGTAAATGAAATCGTTCTCTCCAATATGAAGGTAAGGGATATCGATCAGATACGGATCAAGTTGCTCGAGAATTGAGGCCAGAGCTGGCGAAAGTTGGCTGGGTGGTCTCTCCAGCTCTTCCAAGGATTTTAGTCGAATTTCGCGGTCATTGGTAAGATCGGGAACTTGAGCGAAGTAGACTTCGTAGGTGCCGTTGGGAGAAGTCGCCTGAAAATATTTAGTGGGTGCGGTGTGGGTGGGAAACGCGGCGGCGAGTCGCTCGGAGGCCATACCTAAATCGTGGCCCATGAAGGCCAGACCTGCTTTACTCCCCAGCTGTCGCACGGCCAGCAGGTTCGAGCTGTTAAATGCCAGGACACAGGTGAAAGATTGTGGTGTTGTCGGTAGTGACGACATGGCAGTAGTAAGAAGCGTGCGATTCTCAGCAGCAACTCATTCGATGAAATGTTTGGGGCTACGAAAAACGGCGATCATGCCGAGCACGAATCGCCGTTTCCTGAGAAAAAATTACAGGGATCAACCAGTCGGAGGGTAGGTTGTGAATTTGAATGTTCCCGCTTGCACGAGCGTATCATTAAATGTGCTCGGTGATGTGTTTTCTCTCAGAGTTAGGAGACCTTCGGTTTTGCTGGTAAATGTAAAGATGTAGTAATCGAAAACGTTAAAGGCATTGTCCGGCACGTTTTCGGTATAGGCGCCATAGGCAATTTCGATTCCTAATACCGGTGTGCCGTAGCCATCCACTTTCCAATTGGTTACCTGTTTCCCATCACTACGAGTCAGTCCTACCGCGACAGAATCGGTAACCGTAAAGGTAAAGGAACGGGAGTCGGTGTAGGTGACTAAGAAAACTGCTCCGACAAGATTTTTAGGGGAGAGAACCTGAGTGGAAGTTACTGAACCAGTCGTTTCGTCGCCGCCTCCGCCGCAGCCACTCAGGAATACTGAGAGGAGCATGAAGCATCCGAGTAGGGATCGATGGGATAGATGTTTTACGGAATTTAACATATTTAAGCTATTGTATAGAGGAGGTTTAAATGGAGTCGGGCTAATGACTGCATCGCGCCTCAATTGTTCCGACGATGCTTTCAACGGACTGTGTCGTTGTAAAATAACAAATACGGAAGCGAGCATTATTGCAGAATCAGGCCCACTTGCCGCCGCATGGCCAAAGCGATTGGGATCCCTGCCAAGAGGGCTCCTCCATTCAGCGCGGCGATCAGAGGGAAAAGGGTATGGGCGTCGGTTAGGAATGCGGTGAGTTGTGGAAGGACCGATTGGGAGATGGTGTGGGCACAGAGTAGGGCCACAGCCCATCCTAGGTTGACCAAGATGAGGGATTCAGCGCATCGCTGGAGCCAGAGCGAAATTCGAGAGGCTCCGAAACTTCGCAATAGTGCGGTGGTGAATGCGGTGATTTCATATTCCAAAATAGCGCTGGCTCCAAATACGACTGCGATCGTGAATGCGAGCACGATCCCGAGCAGCGATGCATAGCGCGCCCATGAACTCTGTAGCTCACGTAGTTCATGAAGCAGGGGTAAGGCACTCTCAACCTTCCGCGAATTGTGTCCCTGGGGCTGATCGGCGTGGGCGACCTCTTCAAGCGCGTGAACGATGGAATCGATCGAATGGAGAGTATGATCGACACGAAGGATCGTGATGGCTTGTCCCGCCGTTTGAGCCTGCATGGGAAAATCATGTTGCCGGGCGATAAGCATCTCCTCGATGCCAGCAGATTTAAGTTCTCGAGGGGCGACTGCGGTTTGGGCTTCCACCTGCCAAGGGCCATTACTCACCGTTACAATGATGCCTGCAGGAAATCTCTTGGTCATCAAAACCGGAAGCCGATCTGCCTTTACTCCCCAATTCGTTAGTTCTCTCAACGTATGATCGTGAGCGAAACCAATGATCGCTTTTCCCCCGAGGCTTATTTGCGCAGAAGAATAGGTTAGCTTGAGCTTAAGGGTCTTCCCGTAGCGTGAAAGGTCATGACTGGCCGGGATGGGCGCCTCTGAGCGTGCCAATTGCGTTCGCAAGACGACCGTGTTGAGGCCGAATTTTTGAATACGCTCTTCAAGCGTCTTTTTTCCCAACGCAAATGATGAAAGTATCAGGAGCGTTGCGGTGGAAAGACAGAGGGCCACCAGCAAACGAGAGAGAGGCGAGAGAGGTCGCCCTCGCCAACGGAGGAGACTGTCGCGAATCAGGTAGGCTGTGAGATGGAAAAACCGAGTCATACTTACGCCATCTTTTGATGTGAAAATTCGTGAATCACATCCGCATGTGGTGATAGCCGATCATCATGTGACGCGATGATGACGATTCTTTGTTTGCGGTCGGCCTGCTGGTAGGCAACGGCGGCGTTGATGAGGGCCAGCGTGTTGTCGTCATCCAACCCGGCTGAAGGTTCATCGAGGAGTAGGATGCGGGGAGATTTTACCATCGCCCGAGCAAACGCTGCTCGCTGACGTTGTCCGCCGGAGAGGCGATCGGGTTTTTCGTTCGCGAGTGAGGAAAGGCCCATGACATCGAGCCAATGTTGCGACTGTGCTTTCAGTTTGGCGTTCGGCATACGGGCGAGGGCACCGACGATTTGAACGTTTTCCCGTATAGTGAGTGCTTCCAGGAGATTGATCGATTGGAAGACGAAACCGAGAGAGTTTACCTGATGTCGACGGTCTCGAGGCGAATTTGCGCCGGGGATGAAAATCGTGCCGTGATCCGGAGTGAGATACCCCGCGATGAGCCTCAACAGCGTGGATTTGCCACATCCGGAGAATCCCCGGAGCAGATGTAGTCCCGGGGCAAACGATTGATCATAGTCGCGGAAAATTTCGCGATCCGCTTTGCCCGGATAGGCAAAATTGAGATGGTTGATCTCGATTGCGGACATGATTTTACGGGTTTTTCCGCACCAGACCAAGTGCGGCTTCGCCCTCGTAGGCCAACTCCCATTCCGGCCAGAGTGCGGCGATCCCTTCGATCCAGCCTGCTTCGAATGCTCCGGGATGGGCGAGGGCGGCTTGAAGTTTAGATATGACCGATACGGGCTGTTGGCAGTTTTGAACGATGGTCACGAAACTACTGCTCAGGACCATTCCAGATAGGGCCATGGAATTCTCTTCGCTAAACTCATACCAGCAAACGCGACTTTCGGCGGCGATCGGCGTCCTTTCCGTGGTGGTCTCCTTAAAACGGGCGGTATAATCTACGCCTCCCGGACCTTTGATTGTGATTTCGGTCTGTTCCAGTTTCGCGCGAGCAAGAAAGGGAGAATTGGCCGAGATGACCGCGACGAGGCGACTGGTATCTCGAATGGTGCCGATATCCTGACCTAAGGTAAGGTTGAGGACGGGAGACGATCTCAAGAGGGTAGCCGTTTGCCATTGGCCCGCACTGGGGGCATACAGCGTTGTTTTTTCCAATTGTCGTTCAAGCTCGGCAACTCTTTGGCTGACTTCGAGAACCTGAAGATGGGCCGAGGTATGACTGGCATAGTCCGGTTGGTGGATGAGCTTAGACCGATCTAAGGCAGCCTGAATCTGAGCTTCCAAGGCCTCGGTATTTTCATGGAGCAATCCGTTCGTGATACTTTCAGGAAGGTCGTCCTTGAGTTGCGGGTCGGCTTCGATCGCCTTGAGCAGAGCCAGTCGCGACTTTAACTTTGTGATCTCAATCTTCGATTCGTGACGACGCGTAGGCAGATCGGCCAGAAATTCGTCCTCCATTTGGCGAGCGATCCGCAGGCGCAGTTTTGCTGTGGTGAGTTTTTTGCGAACATCCTGATCGTTATAGGCTCCGATGATCGCCCCTTTGTCGATTGCGCCGTTTACCGCTTGCAAAGTGAACGCACCCTGGAGCGGAGCTTTAATGGGGTGAGTTGAAATGGGTCTTATGATCGCGGCACTTCTGAGCAGAATAATCTTGGACTGCAGGGGGGCATTTTCCGGCGTGATAATCCCAAAAAGCGAGAGGGGCGAGCAGGCAAAGAGGAAGGCGAGGATTCGAGACATGGAGAGGTGTGTTGTATGCAAGGTCATGACCAGAATAGTTATCCCGCCGGATGCCAGCGACTGGTATCAAAGATCCAGAAGGTAAGGTTAAGCTCTTCAATCTGACTGTCCAATTCATCTAGTTTTGATTGGATGTCCTGAGGTATCGTTAACGTGGAGGAGCCTCGATAGGCCTTGACCAGACGATCCCGTTGTTGAGCGAGCTGAGTGAGCAAGTCTGCCGTATCGCGCAGGCGAAGGAGTGTTGTTTGCATCGCCAGATCCAATTGCTGGAGGGTGATCGCGCTCCGGCGCGCATTTTGCTCTCTCGCCATTTTTCGTCGTCCTCGGAAATCGGTGCTATAGGCTACGAAGGGTGAAATACGCAGATCTTCGAGAGAGAGAAAACTGCTGTTTCCTGAGGTGGATTGGTAAATGGGCGGGGCCGATATCAGCACGGAAAACCGGGGCCACGATGAAAGGAGAAGCCCTTGACGCGAAGCTTCGACTGCGACGAGTTGCAATGCGGTGTGGGTTAGTTGGAGCGCGGCAAAGCCATCCTCACCGTCGATGGAGGGGGGATGATCTGCATAATCAAAAGTCGGCAACTTAGCCTGGCCATCGGGCAGCCAGCGATGGGTTTGATCATTAATTAATTCGGCGAGATTATCACCAATTTCATGCCACTCCTTTGTGATACTATCGCGCAGAGCGATCATTTGACTGTGGTAGGCCTCGCTCTGGCTAGTCCGGCTAATTTTATTGAATGCCTC
The DNA here is from genome assembly GCA_034669935.1 of Cephaloticoccus sp. Classification (GTDB taxonomy): domain Bacteria; phylum Verrucomicrobiota; class Verrucomicrobiia; order Opitutales; family Opitutaceae; genus Cephaloticoccus. The sequence goes on along the minus strand of JAXMOJ010000006.1, from coordinate 227,761 downwards.
GTGTTCCTTTTCTTTCCGGGACGTCAGCTGTGCGTTGCGAAATAGGCGGTAGAGCGCGACGTATTGCTCGCGTCTGAGAATCTCCAGTTTGGTTTGAGCGAGGGCGTATTGCAGTTGAGCTTGGAATGATTGAGCTTTGTAGCGCCATGGAGTGGGCAGATCGAGCAAGCCACCTATTTGGAAATAGGTGCTGGTGAAGTCACCTCCGCTTGCTTCTTCCAGAGTTGGAGACGAAATCAGGTTGAGATTGAGTTCGGGAATGAAGTTGCGGGGGAGCTTTTCCCATTGAGCTTTGGCCACACGAACCACTTCTCTGGCTTCCTGTAATTTGAAGCTGGAGTTCTCGAGCCGAATGATTGCTTCGTCCCAGTCAAGATAGGCAATTGTAGGACGGGGCTGATGGGCCAGTTGTTGCCATCGTTGTCTCGTGGTTTCATGAGCTTGCTCCATCCTTTGGGGAAAAGGATGGCGGCACGAGGCGGTGAACAATCCCACCACAACAAGAGTGCCACTCAATCGATAGCTGATGCGGGCAAAGGAGAATTTACTGTTTTTGAAAAAAAGGATCAAGGGGGTGATGGTGGGCCGGAATGCATGTGTTGTTCGCCTATAGGCAAACGGCAATACTCATAGATCAGCATATCTGGCTTATTACGAAAGGGGTAAATCCCTTATGTAACACAGCTTGTGTTGGTAGAGTAGAAATTTAACCTATTGGGGTGCGAGATTTCCTCCCGATAAATACCCACTGCCGTATCATCACGCTTGTATCGATGCTTTTTGCATGGGGAGGAGAATTGGGTGCGCATGGAGATTTTAATGAAAATTTTGTCGTGCGGACTTGGGAACATGACGAAGGGGCTCCTCACATTGCGGTCACAGCTCTTGCTCAAACCCCCGATGGCTATTTGTGGATGGGCTCCTATGATGGTTTAGCACGCTTCGATGGCTTGCGTTTTGCGGTGGGCGAAAGTGAAGAAATACCCCTGGCAGATATGTTGGTATTGGCCTTGAAGGTGGCTCCGGATGGCACGCTCTGGGTGGGAACTTCCAAAGGTGTTTATACTTATAAACACAGCGAAGGATGGCGGCACTATACGGAGGAGGATGGATTACCTCCGGGTGTGGTCTATTCGCTGGCGATTGATTCTCACGGCCAAGTTTATGCGTTTGTTGATCTCTATGTCGTGAGCTGGAATGGCGAACGTTTTGTAAAGATAACTCCACAGTTGCAGTTCAATGGAATGATTCGTTCGGAAACGAGGTGTTTCTTTGATGAACAGGACAGGCTTTGGGTGAATAATAGTAGCCTTTTAGCTTATTTTGAAGCTGGTGTTTGGCAGGAAATTTATCGTCAGAACGAAGGTGCGTCTAATGCGCATGTGATGGGCGCAGCAGCAGCTTCTGGTGGCGGAGTCTGGTGGGCCAGTGAAAAGGAGTTGTTGCTCTGGCGTGATGGTGAGGTGGTGAAAACTATCCCGCGACTCGTAGGTCACCAACTTGACGAAGTGAGCATTTGGGAGGGGGGAGATGAAAGCATTTGGGTGGCCGGCGAACGCCATGGGCTCGTCATATATCAAACCCAAAGCGATGGTCATATTGTCTGTGGACGAGATGAAGGCCTTGCGAATAACGCGCTATTGGCAATCCATCCGGATAGCGAAGGAAATATCTGGTTGGGGTCAGACGGCGGCGGGCTCACCCGCATTCGTCCGCGTTCATTTATGAGCTACGGCTACGATGAGGGCTTGGTGCAACCGATGGTGAACAGCGTGATCGAAATGAGCCCGGGTAATCTGCTGGTGGGCACGCATGGAGGAGGAGTCGTGCCCTTTGATGGCCATCGCTTTGGGGCTCCTTTGGAACGGGGCGTGTTAAATGGCCAGAGTTGGATTCAAGTCCTCGAAAAGGGGGAGGATGGGGCTATTTGGTTGGGCACTTATGGCGAGGGGCTTGTCTATCTCCAGGGGGATGAGTATCTGAATTTACGGTGGAAGGATATCTCCTCACGCCATGTCTATTCTTTGCTTTTTGACTCACGTGGTCTGCTCTGGGTGGGCACCGAGAGGGGCATCCTCAGTATCGAAGGAAAGAAGCCGGTGAGTCGGTTTAGGATTCGACCGAAAGAGGATGGTCGCATCGTTGAAATAGTCGAAGATGAGCACGGACTCATTTGGGCGACAACCCATCTAGGCATATTATTCAAGCAGGAGGGGGAGGCCTTCAGTCTGCAGACGTCACTTTCCGGATTGGAGGTCGGACATGTAAACGGGATGTATTATGATGAGTCGGTTGGTTTTTGGATAAGCAATCAGACGAGGGAATTGTTTCATCGGATGGATGATCGATGGATTCGCTATGGTCCGGAAGAAGGTATTCCCAGTGGAAAATGGAGCCCTGCGGTCGCGGATGAAAGAGGGGACCTTTGGTTAGCTTCGGAGAGAGGGATTCTCCGGATTACGCGGGTTTCTCTGCTCGCGGTTGCCGCAGGTGAATCGGATAAGGTAGATTGTCAGATCTTCGATAAAAGAGACGGGATGCTGACATCGGCTGCTCGTCAGCAATTTCCAGATTCCGGTTTGCGGACCTCCGATGGGAAACTCTGGTTTACGACCTTAAAGGGGATCGTGAGTGTTGACGTTGAAAATATCCGGATAACTCCGCAAATCCCTCAAGTTCACATCGAGCAAGTCAGAGACGGTGATCGGGCATTGGTCTCAAACGTGAAAGATGGCGATGTGGTGACGGTCGATGCGGGCACTGATCGGGTAAATATTCGTTACGGTGGCAGAGGATTGAGCTATGGAGGCGATACTCACTTCAACTACATCCTGGAGGGAGTTGACGAAGATTGGGTCAATGCCGGTGTGGAGCCTGTAGCGCGATTATCTTCCCTTCAACCGGGAGACTACCTCTTTCGCGTCCGCGCAGTCAGCATAGCAGGAGAAATCGGTCGGGAGACCAGCGTGCTGCTGCGGGTTGAACCTTTTTGGTGGCAATTGTGGTCGGTAAGAATTGCGGCGATCGGACTGCTGATTGTCTTGGTGGCAGGAGGGGTGTCACTCCGGATTCGCGCGATCTATCATCGTCGAAACGAACTCTTGGAAAGTGACCTCTTGCTACGGCATGAGAAGGAGGAGACGGCCCGGGCCAAAAAAGAAATGGAAGCAGCCACCGCAGCGAATCGTGCGAAAAGTGATTTTCTGGCAACGATGAGTCACGAAATTCGCACCCCTCTGAATGGGGTGATCGGCTCGGCGGAGATGATGGTGGATACCGACCTAAATCACGAGCAAAGGGAGCATATGTCTACGCTGCAGGCCTCGGGCGAAGCTTTGCTTTCCGTGCTGAATGACATTCTCGATTTTTCAAAAATCGAAGCGGGCCGAATTGTGATTGAGCAGGTTGAAATTGATCTGCACGAGCCGCTGCGTGGAGTGATCGAAGTTTTAACCCCTCGAGCGATGCGCAAGAATGTGGAGCTTACCTTGTTGATTGGGGAAGGAGTTCCTAATCGTGTATCCACAGACCCCGCGCGGCTTCGACAAATTCTGATCAATCTGATCGGGAATGCGGTAAAATTTACCGATGGAGGACATGTTGTGCTTCAGGTTGAAGCTTTACCTTCACCGGCTGGACAGAGAGTTCATGAATCCACCCTTCGGTTTCAGGTGAAGGATACAGGTATTGGTATTTCGCCTGAGGCTCAGGCGAAACTGTTTGAGAGGTTTACTCAGGCAGACTCATCAACGACTCGAAAGTTTGGCGGCACCGGACTGGGGTTGGCGATTTGCAAACGGTTGGTCGAATTAATGGGAGGTTCCATTTCAGTCAAAAGCACCGAAGGTCAAGGTGCGACTTTTCAATTTGATCTTACTGTTCCGAGTCAAGAAGCGCCGAAGGTAGTGATGCGAACTGATGGTGATGAGATTGTCCTGGTCGACGACTATGGTCCTGTGCGCAAAGCCGCCGAGATGGTATTTGCCCGTGAAGGCCATCGTATCGTGACGGCGGCTCAACTGACGGAGGTGCTTCCACGAATGAAAGCCTCGCGCAGTAAAAAGACGGACCGGCGTCTCCTGTTGCTGGATGAATCGATTGCGATTTCAGACGACGAGCGAAAGGAGCTGGCGGATGTATTGGAGCAAGGAAAATGGCGTTTGGTTATGCTCCGGTTGAAGAATATAAAAGAAATCAGTGCTACCGACTTGCCGGTGAGCGCACAGATCCGGAAGCCTATTCTGAGTTGTGATACGCTCTGGAGTGCACTCAACACGCCGGGGGCAGGAAAGGAGGCAGCTGATCCTGTAGCCAAAGGTAAGGTGGAAGCAACGGAGTCGTGCCCAGTGCGCAAGGTCCTGTTAGCGGATGACGATGCGGTGAACCGCTTGGTTCTGAGTAAGCAATTGTCGCTTCTTGGTTGCGAAGTTGACCTGGCAGTGAACGGAGCGGAGGCCGTCGCTAAAGTAAACCTAACCGACTACGCGCTTGTATTCATGGACTGCCGGATGCCGATTATGGATGGCTTCATGGCGACGCAGGAAATTAAACGCAAAATTGCATCGCCTCCGCCGATCATTGCGATCACGGCCAATACCACCCCCGAAGATAAGGAGCATTGTCGCAAAGTGGGGATGATTGATTTTGTTGGTAAACCAGTGCGCAGGTCCGAACTCGAAAGAGTGATTCAGCACTGGGCTACTTGACGAATTCGATGCTTAGCCAATTCCGAGCGCGCTCTTGAGCTTGGAGGGTTCCTTGCCGCCACCCATCGCGAAATCGGGCTTCCCCCCACCTTTGCCGCCGATTTGCAAGGCGGCTTCTGAGACGATCTTGCCGGCCTGATAACCTGCTTGAATTGCGTTGGGAGAACAGAACGCGACAATCGTGGCTTTATCATTAAAAGCAGCTCCAAGCGTCACCACGCCTTCGCCCAGTTTACTGATAATTTGAGATCCGAGTTTGCGCAGGTCGTTCGGCGATTCGACTTCGAGCACTGCTGAAATGAACTTCAGTCCTTCCTTCTCGGTCGCGGATGCAATCAACTCCTCGGCGTGGCCAGCGGATGCCTTTTGAGTGATGGTCTTCAGCTTTGACTCGATATCTTTATGATGGGCGAGGAGGGCGTCGAATTTCTTCACCACATCCAGAGGCCCGGCATTGAGTTTGGTGCCAATGGCTTTGAGCACATCATCCCGATGTGTCACGAAATCGTAGGCGGCCTGCCCGGCGACGGCTTCGATTCGTCGGGTGCCGGCGGCAATCGCCATCTCGGCGACGATTTTGATGAGGCCGATTTCCCCCGTCGTGGTTACGTGGGTGCCACCGCATAGTTCGCGACTGTATCCGCCGATATCGACTACGCGCACGATGTTGCCGTATTTGTCGCCAAAAAAGGCGAGCGTGTCTTCTGGTTTCTTATCGAACTCGGTTTCGTAAGTCTCAACGGCGGCGTTATCGATTATCTTCTCGTTTACGAGTTGTTCGATTTCTTGCAGTTGCGCGTGAGTGACTGCTTCAAAGTGGGAGAAATCGAAACGCATTCGCTCCGGGGTTTTCGACGTGCCGGCCTGACGCACATGCGTGCCGAGCACCTTACGCAATGCCCAATGAATCAAGTGAGCCGCGGAGTGATGCCGGGATATCGAGCGGCGCCGCGCCAGATTGATCGAGAGCTCGGCCTTGCTACCCGTTTCTACGGTTGGCGAATCGTGATCGATTTTGTGCAGGAAGCGTCCCGCTTTATCTTTCACGGTATCGGTGATCATCACCAGTTTGTGATCAATTAATGCGGTGCCGGAGTCACCAGCCTGACCTCCCATTTCGGCATAGAAAGGGGTGTGCTCGAAGACCAGAAAGGTGTCCTCCTCTGCGGTGACGATATCGATCAATTCAGCATGCGCCTTGGTCTCTGCATAGCCGATAAAGTCTGTGGGTTTTACATCACAGGTATCGCCTTCTGTCGCCGCGACCAGAACTTCTTTCTTTTGGGCGGCGCGACCTCGATTGCGTTGCTGCTCCATGAGCCGCTCGAACTCGTCGCTATCGACTTTCAATCCACGCTCAGTTGCGAGTAGCTGGGTCATGTCCAGCGGAAAGCCGAAGGTGTCGTAAAGTAGAAAGGCCTGATTGCCCGGGACAACCCTAGCCTCCGGGTTTTGATCCAACGCTGATTGAAATTGATTTAATCCATTTTGCAGGGTGCGACCGAAACTCTCTTCCTCGCTGCGAATGACGCGTTTAATAATTTTCTGTTGTGCGACAAGTTCCGGGAATACCGGACCGAGTGAATCCACCACCGGATCGACGAGCTGCTCGAAGAAACCGGGTTGAAGCCCCAGTTTGTTTCCGTAGAGGATACCTCGTCGCAGAATGCGACGGATCACGTAGTTTCGACCGTCACTTCCGGGCATGATGCTGTCGGCGATGGCGCAGGATACGCAGCGGGCGTGATCAGCGAGCACGCGGAAAGCGACGTCGATATTTTCCTGATCAGTCAATCCTTCCCGTTTAGTCGGGACGGTAGCGGCATAGTTTTTACCCGAGAGCTCGGCGATTTTTGCGAAGGTCGGAGCGAAGACATCGGCGGCATAGTTTGAAGGCTCCTGGCTGAAGTCTTTAAAGCCGTCGGTGGTGGCGTAGATGCCGGCAACGCGTTCGAAGCCCATGCCGGTATCGACGTGCTTGGCGGCGAGAGGAGAGAAGGTGCCGTCCGCATTGGCGTTATATTGGATGAAAACGTGATTCCAGATTTCGATGCAACGCGGGCTATCCTGATTCACCGCTTCACGACCCGGTGCTTCGTCGTCATCGGGCAGTAGATTGAAGTGCACTTCGGAACAAGGACCACAGGGGCCGGTGTCACCCATCATCCAAAAGTTGTCTTTTTTGTTTCCGTTGACGATGTGGATGTCCGGATCGAGGCCTTCTGCTTTGAAAATTTTAACCCAGATGTCATATGCTTCCTGATCAAATTCGGAAGGATCTCCCAGTGTTTTGTCAGGCGAGTAAACGGTTGCAAAGAGGCGTTTGGCTGGAATGCCCCACACTTTCGTGAGCAACTCCCAGCCCCAGGTAATAGAATCCTGCTTGAAGTAGTCGCCGAAGGACCAATTTCCGAGCATCTCAAAGAAGGTGTGGTGGTAGGTGTCGAAACCGACATCTTCGAGGTCGTTGTGCTTACCTCCTGCGCGGATGCACTTTTGCGTGTCGGTGGCGCGTGTATCTTTGCCGGGGGTCGCACCTGCCCATTTCGAGAGATCAGGTTGGCGATCACCGAGGAAGATCGGAACGAACTGATTCATGCCCGCATTGGTGAACAGCAATCCCGGAGAATCGGGAAGCAGAGGCGCAGAAGGCACGATGGAGTGGCCTTGCTGAGCAAAGAAATCGAGGAAGGACTGGCGGATCTCGGCGGAGGTCATGATAGAAAAGTGTAGGGTGGAGAGGGAATAGTGAAAGTCAGCCCTTTGCTTTTGGCGTGGGGCGGCAGTTTTTCACGATAGTAGTGAGGATGGCGATGAGCTGATTAGCTTCATCGGTGAGATCTGCTAATCGTTCGGCTGGCAATATCTTCGTGGCTGTGAAGAGCCGGAGCCAATAGTGAGTCTCGCGGGCTTCCTTGCAGGCGATTGATAGTTTTGCGGTGAAATCAGCCTTGCTCTGGCTCCCGTGGGCTTCCTCGATATTAGCACCAATGGAAGTGCCCGAGCGCAGGAGTTGATTGCACAATGTTCGACCTGCTCCGGGTTTATCGCTCAGAGCCTGAGTGAGAGTGATAATCCGAACTGCGAAGGCAAATGAGCGTTCTCGAATGTCGTGATGAGCCGGATGATTGGCAGATTCACTTTTCAATTTTCACCCTTCACTTTTCTCAAGATTTGCGATGATGGCGTCGGTCATTTCGTTGGTGCCAACGGAGTCCTGTCCGAAGGCGATATCGCCGGTGCGGGTGCCGGAGGTGACAGTTTTCCGCACAGCGGTTTCGATGCGGGTAGCGGTAGCGTCCAATCCGAAGCTATAGCGAAGCATGAGGGCCGATGAGAGAATTTGGGCACAGGGATTGGCAAGGTCTTGGCCCGCAATATCGGGTGCGGTGCCACCGCCGGGTTCGTAAAGACCGAAGGGATTGCCCAGTGAATTGCTCTTCGCACCGAGTGAAGCGGAAGAGAGCATGCCGAGCGATCCGCAAATCACGGCCATTTCGTCGGAGAGGATATCGCCAAACATATTTTCGGTCAGGAAGACATCGAATTGATTGGGATCGCGCGCGAGCTGCATCGCGGCGTTGTCGACATACATGTGGCTCAGCTCGATGTCGGGTGCGTGTTTCGCCACATAATCGATGACGGTTTGTCGCCAAAGGACGGAGGTTTCGAGGACGTTGGCTTTGTCGACCGAGCAAAGTGTCTTCCCGCGAGCTCGCGCGGCAGTGATGGCGACTTTGGTGATGCGTTCGATTTCGCTCTTTCGGTAGACCATCGTATCAATGGCCTCGATATCACCATCTGCCAGTTTCCTCGTGCTTTTAGGCTGACCGAAGTAAACGCCGCCCGTGAGTTCGCGTATGCAAACGACGTCAATGCCGTCGGGGATACGATTGGTTTTCAAGGGAGACGCATCGGTGAGTTCGGGATAGAGCAGCCCGGGCCGAATGTTGGCAAAGAGCGTGAAGTGCTTGCGGAGGGGGAGGAGGGCAGCTCGTTCGGGCTGTTCCTTGGTCGGAAGGTTTTCCCACTTGGGACCGCCCACAGAACCGAAGAGAATCGCGTCGGCCTCTTCGCAGATCTTAATCGTTGAGGAGGGCAGGGCCTCGCCATGACGGTCGATAGCGCATCCCCCGACATCGGCTTCGGTGTAGTCGAGGTGGATGTCTTCCTGTTGGGCGACATGATTCAACACCCGCAATGCGGCGGGCATAACTTCAGGACCAATATAGTCTCCGGCAAGAACGGCGAACTTGAGCGATGGCATAAGGGAAACGAATTACCAAGTGAGTAGGGAAAGGTGAAGGGCAATTTTCGCGATTGCGCGGATTGCTCTGAGTAGCTTGGACTGATTGTGATGAATTTACATGTGCGTCCTTCGGGTTTGATTCAGACCAATGCCTATCTATTGACCGATCCTGACCGCGGTGAAGCCGTGCTCATTGATGCGCCAGGAGATATATGGGCCAAGGTTCAACCGATCCTCGAGGCAGAGAAGTGCCAATTGAAAGAGCTCTGGATTACCCATGGCCATTGGGATCATACCCAGGGTGCCGCAGAGGTGGTGCGAGAGACCGGCGCGCGAGTCTTAGCTCATCTCGATGACAAGATCATGATCGAAACGCCGGAGGTGATGAATCGCTTCATGGAGGATAAGTTGAAATTGGAACCTGTGACGGTGGATCAATGGATTACTCAGGGTGACCAACTGGAAGCACTTGGTGCTCAGATCGAAGTGCGACACGTGCCGGGACATTGTCCGGGAAATGTGTTGTTCTACTTTTCTAAAGCCGGGACGGCCTATGTAGGGGATGCGCTATTCAAAGGGAGTATTGGCCGCACAGATCTGCCGGGGGGTGATTTTGAGCAACTTGAGCGTGCTATCCGTGAGCAAATCTACACATTACCACGAGAGACGATTGTTTATCCCGGACATGGTCCGGAGACGACAGTCGAGGAAGAACGAAATAATAACCCCCATGTCCGCGCCTGATCACGAAAGATACATGCGACGCGCGCTAGAATTAGCGCACAGCGTTTGGGGCACCACCCATCCCAATCCGATGGTGGGAGCCGTATTGGTTGAAGATGGGAAAATTGTCGGCGAAGGAGCCACGGCACCCGATGGCGGTGCGCATGCTGAGAGATTGGCGCTGCTCGCTCGAGGCAAGCCACCTCAGCCGGGAGCGACACTTTATACGACCATGGAGCCATGTTCCACCCAGGGTCGCACTGGGGCATGCACCGAAGCTATTATTGAGGCCGGAGTCTCACGAGTCGTCGTGGGGGCAATCGATCCGAATCCGGATCATGCGGGCCAAGGCTTACGAGTGCTACACGATGCGGGTATTGAAGTGATCGATGGTGTTCTGGCGGAGGAGTGCACTGATCTGAATCTCATCTTTAATCATTGGATCACGCGGAATGAACCACTGCTCGCGGTTAAAACGGCGACGACTTTGGATGGCCGCATCGCCTGTCGCACGGGTGATTCACAGTGGATAACCGGTGAGCTCGCGCGAGCGGATGTGATGAAATGGCGACGACTGTTTCCGGCGATCGCGGTCGGAGCCGGCACGGTGAAGGATGATAATCCTAGGTTGACCGCGCGCAGAGAGGGCGAGGAGGAATGGTGCCCTTGGAGATTCGTTTTCGATGGACTTTTGAGCACGGTGGATGATCGGAATATGCCCGCACTTTATACGGATGAATATCGTGAACGGACGATTGTCGTGACCACGCCTCATGCTGGAGTGGGCTATGTGCGAAAACTAAACGATCTCGGTGTGAAAGTATGGAGACTACCCACGCAGACGCAGAGGGTGGGGCTCAAAGATTTTCGCCTCAAATGCGCCGAAGAAAAAATCGCGGGCGTTTATTTTGAAGGCGGTTCCCGGTTGCTCAGTGAATTGATGAGGGATCGCCAGATTGATTACATGTTCGCTTACCGAGCTCCACTGTTCTTTGCGGATGATAGAGCCAAGCCGGTGATGAGTGGTCTGCGAACTGAGAAAATAGCTCATGCGATTCGGATGGATTCGGTGCGTCATGAGATATTGGGAGCGGATGTGTTGACGCGTGGGCGGATGGCGTATCCTGATGAATTTCATGTCGACGAAACTGTATTTAGCCTCGGGTAATCCGCACAAAATCAGGGAACTCCAGGAACTGGTCAGGAATAGTGATCTGAAGTTTGAAGTGCTCTCGGCGGCCGAGGTCGGTGGGATGCCTGAAGTGGTCGAGGATACCGGCACGTTCGTGGGCAATGCTCGCAAAAAAGCACTTGCGCTAAAGGCATTGCTGCCCAGCGACGCTTGGGCCCTCGCGGATGATAGCGGAATCTGCGTAGATGCGCTAGGAGGGGCACCCGGAGTCGAATCTGCCTACTTTGCGGGACCAGAGAGTGATGATAAAGCGAATCTGGATAAGCTAGTCGATAGCATGCATGGCGTGAGCAAGGAGGAACGAGGAGCACATTATGTTTGTGTGCTGGTTCTGATCTCACCCGACAATGAAGAGGCTGTTTTCGAGGCTAAATGCGAGGGCACCTTAGCGGATCAGATTGAGGGCACTGAAGGCTTTGGTTATGATCCGTTTTTTATCCCCCATGGATACAATCAGACCTTGGGAATGCTGCCCGCGGAGACCAAACAAAAGCTCAGCCACCGCGCTAAAGCGTGGGCTGAGCTTGTAGCCTGGTCCGGGGAACAGGAAATGAACTAGAAGCCTGCGGCGGTCAGGATGACTTGGTCGTCTGCATTGCCTGAACGGAGGAAGCGGTGGTCACTGGGCCGAAAAACCAATGCCATGGGAATGCCGGGAGGAAAAGTGCCATCGACTAAGTCCTGATGGAATCGCACGGAGGGAATGGCGTGGGAGCCATGAGCATTCCAGTAATCTTCAATTTGATTGTTTTGGTTTCGCCCATAGGCACGTTTGATGTGTTGGATTTCGCTTTTGAACATCCCAATGACTGAGCCTTTGAAGACGATTGGAGGGTTCGTGCTGTAGAGCGTCTGGTAACTTTCAAGGGCGTGGGTGAAAAACTCAAATACCGGATACTCGCCAGTGGCGATACAAGCTGCTATCTCGAGCCGATCAGTCACGGGCCGGTTGTTGGCACCTCCGCCCCAGCCAAGGAACCCTTTGTAACGGTTGCCGGTTTTCCACTGATTTGAGAGGATCGTGAGAGTGTCACAGAAAATTGCGGCGGGAATCTCGTTGGTATCGCGGGTTGCGTAGCCATCCGGCGCGGTGCTGTTGAGGTTCGTGTTGGTAAACACATTACCATCACTGTTGTAAGAGCCAACGGTATATACGGGCAGATTAGTGGCCAAAGTCAGACCTATGTCGCTACCGCCGGGATTCGGCAATTCTAACGCGTTGATGATTTGCAGTGCAGGAATAGAGAATTCGGCACTTTTCATCTCGGATTCGGAAACAGAGCCCGGAGGGTAGCGGCGCAAGGCTGCGGCAAATGGAACGATCCCATCGGTGCGAGCGGGGCGATTTAAATTATCGGCTTCAGACCAACGATCAGGGTGGCGAGTTTCGGCCGGACCATAGGTATAGGGCTGGGTTGAGATCGTGACACCTCCACTGTCTGAGATATTGGCCGCTACAGAGTAGTCGGCATTCAGAGAGGTTGGCATTTCGATGTAGACGACACCATTCCAGTCTGTGGCCACGACGAAATCAGTCTGGAAATTTAATGCGGTCGCATCGACTGCGGTGCCTTCGACGACTGCTTTGAGTCGCGCCATGTCCAACGTAAAAGGTTCCACTGAGCGTCCGAGGCGGGCGTCGTGAAGTCCTTGAAGGACTCGGGTCGAGTTGCCCGTGCCAGCGTTATATTCCGTCGTTTCAGCATAGGGTTCACCTGCTTGCACTGCCGTGATGGCGTTGTTGGCCGTGCCGATCAGGCCAGAAGGCAGTCGCACGGGTAGATAGATCGGTTCTACGCCGGCGCTAGGTCTTACGAAATACTTATAGCCTTTGACCACAAATCGTTCGTTGCGATTGGCGGCACGCCATTCGTTGTCGGGCGTGAAAAACACTCCACCGGTGTGAAAGTAGCGCGTGACACCTCCCACCGTGTAGGCCTGCGCTCCACCTCCCGGATCGGCCAGTTGTGAACTGTAGAGAGTATTGGATGCATCTCTGGGTAGGAACTCATTATTTCGCTCTACCCGAAGCAGCAGCCCAGCTCTGGCCGCAAGTTTGTTGGAGCGAGCGGTGTCTGATTTGCGACTTAAGTGGGTGGCAGGCAGGAGTGGCTCGATCAGAGAATAGGTGCCGTTGCTGAATTCGTTGACTGTCGTGGTCGCGACGACGTCCTGACGATAGGCCACAGAGCCTTGAGGAGTAAAGGTGGGGGTCTGATGGGCTTTGTCCTGTAAGTTACCTTTAAAAGTGCGGAGGGCATCGTTTTGCCAAGTGGCCAAGCGACTATCAAAACCACCATTTAAGTATCCAGTGATATCGACATCGGAACCCGAAATTTCCTGAGTTTCAATATAGAGGCTGATCCGATCATTACCCGACACTCCCAGATTTACTTGTGGGCTGATCGCGTTAGAGAAATCCAGATCGCCATTGATATCGACGGGGGTGTAACCATACGCATCTAGCCCCGCACCACCTGAGTCTACCGTAGCACCACGATAGAAATGCCCCGAACTGGTGAGTGCGCCGGCGAAGACAGAGGTATCGCCATTGTGGGCATTCAGGATCAGAGTGCCGTTGGTGTGAACCGGACCGACAATTTTGAATCCGCGGTGGAGTTGGAGTTGCCCTTGAAAGAAAATGGCATGTTGAAACATCGGGACGCGACGTCCCACGATGCTCTTGCGGAGATAAGCACTGTAGCTTTGGCCACCTTGAGTCGCGGTGACTTTTGACACGAGTGGCACTTCAGTATCCCAGACCCATTGGCCGCGATTTGGATCATCATCGTTGGCCGGATCGGCGGGGTCGATGAATCGACGATCAGATGCTACAGCAACTGGCAGCACGCGGATGGTGGCGCTATTAAGATCTAATAGTCCAGTATCGCCATTGTAAGTGGCGATTGGCATATCGATATCGCCATCGAGGAAGTCTACTCCGCTGGCAGGCAAGGTGAGTGTGGAAAAACCGGTCGAAGGAATCTCAGTAATACCAAAATTTCCGGCAGTGCCGACTTTGTTAATTAAGACAGAATAGGCGTAATCGATCGCGGATTCAGCGGCATTGACGGCATGCATCTCGAGCTCTTTGCGGAGAGCGAGTCTGCGTTGCGTCATCATTAGGGATACGATGGAAGCGGCCGCGATTGATGCAATCGAGACGGCGACGAGCACGGTTATCAGGGAGGCCCCTTTGTTATTCATTTTCATGGCGGTAAGTGTTGGGTTAGCTGCGAACGTAGAACGTCGCTTCGATGGTCTTTTCTTTGAGGGTTTTCTCGGTGGCTGAACCTGAGGTGACCTTACAAGCGAAGCTTGCGGCGGTGCCGGAAGTGCGACAGATGAACACCCCATTTGAATCGATCGCATCGACGGATGAAGCGACGACGATGTATGTATCCCGGATATCATCTCGGTTATCATTGAGGATATCTTCGAGCGGAGTGTTGCCCGACTGGTCAGCCGCAGGGACCTCATAATCGAAGCGATACACGACACGGGCGGAGGCATCGAATTCATAGCCCGATAGGCGTGAGTAGAAGGTCTGGCCGTTGCCATCGGTATCGCTGAGCGAGAAGACGACGAAATCTCCCCGATCTGTAACCACTGCCCGTAGCCATCTCTCGACATTTTCGGTCTCAGAATCCTCGTAAATCGTGATGCCGTTGGCGATTCGCGAGTCTATCCAGAGGCGACTGGCCACTCCCCATTGGGTGAGATCATTGGCGATGGCATTGGCACTGGCGGTCGAAGTGCGAGTTCCTTGGACGATTAACCAGAGGGCACCTGAAGTAACCATCAGCGATACGGACGCAGCGATTAAGACCTCTACCAATGTGTGTCCTCGGAGGGAGCGTCGTGAATTCTTTTTCTGTAGTGCCTTCATGTTACGTCAAAGGGTTCAGGTTGGGAACGATCAGGCGCACGTTGCTCGTTTGCCATTGAGAGGAGGACTGACCTTTGGTGAGCCATTGATACAGCATCACGACTTCAAATAGATCTACTTGGGTGCCCGTGGTGGGTTTCACTTTTGTGAGCATGAAAAAGAAGCGCATGGGCAGCTTGGGAGCAGTGGTGTCCGGATCTACGACGATCGAAGCGGTTGTCCAGTCGCTGGATACTTTGACCCCATCGCGCACATTGATCGGGATTGTTAGCGTGCTGTATCCTCCTGAGACGGAGGGATCGATCATGTCGATGGTGATACTTCCGGCATTACCGTCATTGTAGATATCTTCCAATTCCGGATATTGTCGGAAACGTAGCTGTTCGAGAATCGTCAGGCTAGAGGTGATGGACTGCGAACGGAAGCCGAGGTAAGATGAGAACCGTTGATTCTGGATGAAGAGACCGACTAGCGCGATAGAGGCAAAAGAGAAGATCGTGGCCGAAACCATGACTTCCACGAGGGTCATACCGCGCTGAGTTTTCTTGATACTTGGCCGGGGAAGGCTCGGGTGGGTAAATTGCATCAACCACATACTATCGGAACCAGCCCTTATCCGTAAGGGCCCAATGGCCCAATAAATGGCCCTATTTACTCTAGGGCCAATCAGCCCTATCTGCGTTGGTTCATTTGCTGCGCATAGAGTGCGGCCGCCTGTGACCTACGGCTGACATGCAGTTTCTCAAATACGGTGCTAAGATAATTCTTCACCGTCTTTTCCGCTAATCCCAATTGGGCTGCGACTTCCTTGTTCGTTTGCCCCTCAGCGATGAGAGCAAGCACGCGGTGCTCTTGAGGGGATAGGGTGGAAAGAGAAGTGTCTTCGCCTTGTCCGTTCGATTTGACCATCTGCATCACGCGCGCGGTCACGGTTGGATCAAGTATGGATTTTCCTTCAGCCACGTCGCGGATCGCCTGAATGAGGGCTTGAGCGTTGATTTCCTTGAGGAGGTAGCCGTGAGCTCCAGCGCGAATGGCTTGATCAACAAGGCGCTCATCTGCTTCCGACGTCAGCACGAGAATGCGCGAATCTGGACTGTGACGGAGAATCTGACGGCAAGCGTCGAGTCCCGTTCCGTCGGGGAGATGGATATCGAGCAGGATTACGTCGGGTTTTAGCTCGCGGCTTGCGGCCACGGCAGATTTCACATCCGTCGCTTCTCCGATCACGGTGAATCCGGCAGCAGCATCAAGGAGGGCGCGCAGTCCCATTCGCACGACTTCGCTGTCGTCGATGAGCAATAACTGTATGTTGGATTGAGTTGTCGCGCTCATTACGTAACCGGGCTTACCGGGAATGTGACTACTATACGTGTGCCGGTTTCTGCGGAACTGTCGATGCGCAAGGTAGCTCCAATTTGGCTCGCGCGACCCTGCATATTAGTGAGCCCATGGCCTTCGCTTGCGGTCGACTCTGGGTGGAATCCTTGGCCGTTATCGCTGATCAATAGACCAACCTCCGAATCATTGCGATGCAGACGAACGGTGATCTTATTCGCACCACCATGGCGTAGCGCATTGCTAATCGCCTCGCGGGTGATTTGCAGCGCTTCGGTCGTTTGATCGGCACTGAGAACACCGGCAGCTTCCTCATCGATGATTTGCTCCCATTCGACTCTACGTCCTGCTTCCAACTCAGCCGCCAGTGTCTTGAGCGCAGCTTGAAAATTGGTTTGCCTTAATGTTTCGGGAGAAAGCCCTTTGATGTAGCCACGCACGTCGCGGATGCTGGCGTTGAGTCGTTCAAGACATTGCTGAATCTGCTGATCAGCGGTATCCGGATCAGTTTCCAATGTAACGCGGGCGGCTTCCAGCATGAGGCCCACTGCGTAAAGCGATTGAATCACATCGTCGTGCAAATCACGCCCGAGCCTGATCTTCTCATCGAGCACTTGGGCTTGAAGCTGCTGGGTGAGGTTGAGGTTTTCTTCGATGCGCTCGCGGTTGTCGCGTTCTGCGGCGAGCTGTGTCCCACGATCAACCGAAGTTTTGGCGATCTGTTCCATGCTATTCATCTCGGATCGAACCATCGCCCATGGAGCTCTGCTTCCGCCACTGCCGGCAGGACGGTGCCCCGAAAGTAGTCCGAGCAGAATAAAGGAGAATACTGCGATAAGCGCTCCGGCCAACAGCAACCCCCATGTTCGCCCATGGAGCAGCCCTAACTGCGCGGCACGTGGTAATTGATAAACGATGATGGCGTGTTGATCTGCTTGGATGGACACCGCGGGAAGCGGTTCTCGAAATGCGATGCGGCCTTTGGGCACGGCGGGAAGCTCGTGATCCGCAGCCTGAAGAGTGATGGTCGCGTCGATAAGAGCATTCAACCGAGGGAGTTGCTCGCGAATCGAATCAGTTGAGCTGGTTTCCATGAGCTGCAATGCGGCTCGAAACTGCTCACGTCGCGTCTCGGTCGATTCGTGCTGCGCACGCAGGTGTTCGCGGTGCAGCCAGCCTTGTGCGACGAAGGCCGTCACAAGGAAGAATAGGATAATCACGACCGCGAGGCCGATGAGGCGGGCAAAGCTGGACATCGATTAGGGGAGTCGTGAAAACGATGGACGCGGTCAGGTCACAGGCAAACCGATTTCCGTGGTGACGAACGTTTAGCAAAACTTTCGACATTTGCCGACTGGGCGTTTTGTTTAGCCTGTTCTCCTATGAAGTCATTCTACATCACAACTGCGATCGACTATGTAAACGGTTCGCCACACCTGGGCCATGCCTACGAAAAGGTGCTGACGGACGTTATTGCCCGTGTCCGGCGAATGATGGGCGATGACGTGTATTTTTTGACCGGCGTCGACGAACACGGTCAGAAAGTGCAGCAAAGCGCGCAGAAACAGGGCATCCCTGCTCAGGAGTTTTGCGACCAAACGAGCGCCGAGTTTCAAGCGATTCTGCCTAAGCTAAACATCAGGAATGACGACTTTATCCGCACCACGGAGGAGCGGCATAAGAAAGTCGTGCGCACGATTCTGCAGCAGCTCTTCGATAAAGGCGAAATCTACCAAGCTGAATACCAGGGCTATTACTCCACGCGCCAAGAGCAGTTCTTGCAGAACAAGGATCGCAACGACGATGGCACGTGGCCCGAGATTTTCGGCGAAGTTTCCGAGATCACCGAATCGAATTACTTCTTCAAGCTGAAGAATTATCAGCAGTGGCTGATCGATTTCCTCACGGAAAACGAAGACTTTATCTTTCCGAAGTTTCGTCAGAAGCAGGTGCTCGAATTTCTGAAAGAGCCGATCAACGATCTTTGCATCTCACGTCCCAAGGAACGCTTGGAATGGGGAATCCCGCTTCCTTTCGATGAGGATTATGTGACCTACGTGTGGTTCGATGCGTTGGTGAATTACTATTCTGCCGTGGCGGATAAGCCCGGTGTCTGGCCGCCCGCTTACCACGTGATTGGCAAAGACATCCTCGTGCCTCCTCATGCGGTCTATTGGCTCATTATGCTCAAGGCTGCGGGCATCGAACTACCCGGCGGCATCATCGCTCACGGTTGGTGGTCAATTAATGGCTTCAAGATGTCGAAAAGCACGGGTAACGTCATCGAGCCGATTGCTTTCGTCGATCAATTCGGAGCCGATGCGCTGCGTTATTTCATGATGCGTGAAATGACAGTGGGGCAGGATAGCGTCTTCTCCGACACGCAATTCCAAGCCCGCTATAATTCCGAACTCGCCAACAATCTTGGTAATCTCGTGAACCGCACGCTCAACATGACTAATCGATTCGCAGATGCGAAGATTCCGACTGCAGGCCCAGACGAAGAGCCTGAGTCTGAATTGAAGCAGCTCTGGGCGAGCACCCATGCCGAGGTGACGGATCTTTGGACTAAATTCCAATTCAACACCGCGCTGGAGCGCACGATGTCTTTCGTGACTGCGACCAACGCTTACATTGAGAAACGCGCTCCTTGGAAACTGGGCAAATCGACCGACGAAGCGGATCAGGTCTTGTTGTGCACCGCACTGGCGACGATGGCGGAATCGTTGCGATTGGCTGCGACCCTGCTACAGCCCGTGACGCCCGGTGTGACTGAAGAGATTCACGGTGTGCTTGGCTATACGCCGGGTGATGTCTGGACCGATGAGCTCGCGTGGGATGGCCGTCTCGCTGATCGTCCGGTAGAGAAAAGCCTCGTGCTTTTCCCTCGAATTCAGGCCGCTGATAAGAACTCTGCCTAATTGTGAATCTCGTTTCGCTAGATCCTGCCGAAAACCAGAGCTCGGAGGCACTCCGCAGTTTTCTGGAAAAGTGCCAGGAACCAGCGCGACGATTTCACCGTCAGCAGTTGGTGAGTATTTCGCTGGAAGTAGATTCGCTCGATCCACTGGCGGTGTTGGGCTCAATCTTTGAATCGGATGAACGTCATTTTTACGTAGAGCGTCCGGCTGAGAATCTCGCCATCGCCGGGGCCGAAGCGGTGCTTGAATTCACCTGCAGCGGTCCGTCACGCTTTGAGGAGTGTCAGGCTTTCGTCGATGACGTGCTGGCCAATGCGATCATTGTCGGCGATCAGGGCGTGCCATTTGCCGGGCCGCATTTCTTTACCGCGTTCTCGTTTTTTGACGAAGTGCCCTCGGATCTAGCGTTTCCCTCCGCAAGTATTTTTGTGCCACGCTGGCAAGTAGCGACGAAGGGCCAGCGCACCGTGGCCGTCGCCAATCTGTTGATTGATGAAGATACGGATGTCGCCGCGGTTGCCGAAAAGGTGTGGCGCGCTCACTCCAGGTTTGGCGAATTCTCCTATGCTGAAAAGATGTTCTCCGCCGAGGGCGAGAGTCCACGCATCACGATGAGTGAGGTGAGTAGTCCTGAGCATTACCGCGAATCCGTGCAGCGCATGGTTGAGCGAATCGGAGCGGGTGAATTTGATAAGATCGTTTTGGCGCGCGCGAAGGATCTGGTGGCGGATCAGGAGATGGATCCACTGCGTGCTTTGGACGGATTGCGGAAAAAGTTTCCGGAGTGTTTCGCGTTCTCCGTGGCAAATGGTCAGGGGCCGAGTTTTATCGGCGCGAGCCCCGAAAGATTAGTGCGAGGCTACGGGGGGATGTTGACGACCGAGGCGTTGGCCGGTTCGACCAAACGGGGCGCGACCGAAGAAGAGGACCAAGCTTTGGGCGAAGCGTTGCAGAATAGTGCGAAGGATCAGCGTGAGCATCGTCTCGTGCTCGATTCGATCTTGCGGCGCATACAACCCATGGGGCTGCAGTTGAACTATCCCGAAAAGCCGAAGCTGCGACGGCTCGCTAATGTGCAACATTTGCACACGCCGATTAAAACGGCGATGCCGGTCGGCGTGCGTTTGCTGGATATTATTTCTCATCTGCATCCGACTCCGGCAGTCGGTGGTGTGCCCCGCGAGGCCGCTCTCACTGGTATCCAGTCGACGGAGCATTTCGCCCGTGGTCTGTATGCCGGCGCATTAGGATGGGTGGATAGTCGTGGAAATGGAGAATTTTTCGTCGGCTTGCGATCTGCGTTAATCGAAGGAAAGAAAGCGCGGCTTTATGCTGGAGCTGGAATCGTGGAGGGATCTGAGCCGGAAAAGGAACTCGCGGAAACGGAGCTCAAATTCAAAGCGATGGAGGAGGCTCTGTTTGAATCATGAGCACACCTGCACTCGACTTTCGAAATGAGAATACGCTCTGGGCGAGCGTGATTGCAGAGACTATGTCACGGGTAGGTGTTCGCCAGGTCGTGGCATCACCTGGCTCGCGATCGACTCCTTTGACGATGGCATTTGCCGCTCATGCGGACATCGAAACCGTGCCGGTGCTCGATGAACGATCAGCGGCTTTTTTCGCCCTAGGTTTGGCGCGTCAGAGTGGCCGCCCCGTCGTTTTAGTCTGCACCTCCGGTTCGGCCGCCGCGAATTATCTGCCGGCGATTGTAGAGGCCTCGGAGAGTGGGGTTCCCTTGTTGGTGTTGACGGCGGATCGCCCGCCGGAGATGCGCGCGTGTGCATCGGGGCAGACGATTGATCAGCAGAAGCTCTACGGCGACTATGTGTCTTTTTATCACGAACTGTCGGTGCCGGGTGCGACACTCGACCTGCTGCGCTATTTACGACAGACCATCGCGCATGCGGTCGAGCGAACCTCCCTGCCTCAGCCGGGGGTCGTGCATCTGAATGTGCCTTTTCGGGATCCACTCGTGCCGATTGATAATGACGCGGCGACTGCGATAAAAACAGAGATCGATGATGAGTTCTTTGCACATCTCGAACCGTCGGGCTTTGCCGGGATGAACGAGAGCAAGGTGTGGCAACGCCCCACGACGTCGCGCGGGCTGATCGTGGCCGGACCCGAAATGAGTCGTGATCCGGCACGTTACGCGGAAATTATCAGTGAACTCAGCGTGAGTTTGGGCTGGCCGATTCTTGCCGATGGCGTTTCGCCCCTGCGGCATTTCCCTACGAATGACGCCGTGGTGATTGGTAGCTACGATACGATTCTGCGCAACGAGAGGAAGGCGCGTGATCTGGTGCCACGTTATGTGCTGTGTCTTGGCAGTTGGCCCACGAGTAAAGTATTGCGCGGTTGGTTGGAGCAGAGTGGGGCGGAGATCGTATTGGTAACGGAACGAGTGGATAACCGCGATTGCCTGCATGGTCGCACGCGACACATGCGTGTGCCGGTGGAAACGCTTGCGAGTAACCCGCAGAAGACCGCCGATACTTCTTATGCACAGTCGTGGCGCGAAGCGTCCGACGTGATTGCAAATGCTCTACGTGAAACGGAACGGCCTCATCCGAATTTTGAAGGAGATATCACTCATGCTCTGGCGCGCGCTCTGCCTGCCGGGACCCCCGTGTATGTCGCCAGCAGTATGGCGATTAGAGATGTTGAATATTTCTGGCCGGTTTCGGACCGGAGCGTGCAGATGTATTTTAATCGCGGAGCGAATGGAATCGACGGCACGTTATCGACCGCGCTCGGTGTGGCTCACGGCAATCGACCGAGTCTATTACTCACCGGTGATCTCGCGTTTCTTCATGACAGTAACGGGTTGCTTCTGCGGGGGGAATTCACCGGTTCGCTCACCATCGTGCTGATCAACAATAATGGCGGCGGCATTTTCGAACACTTGCCCGTCGCGCAGTTCAATCCACCGTTCGAAGAATTCTTCGCCACTCCGCAATCGGTGGATTTTGCCAAACTCTGTGTCGCCCATCAGATTGATCACGTTGCGGTGCGCGATCTCGCACATTTAAGTGAGCTAGTCTCCGAGCTGCCTTCGCAGGGTAT
Organism: Cephaloticoccus sp.; assembly: GCA_034669935.1. Taxonomy (GTDB): domain Bacteria; phylum Verrucomicrobiota; class Verrucomicrobiia; order Opitutales; family Opitutaceae; genus Cephaloticoccus. The sequence goes on along the minus strand of JAXMOJ010000006.1, from coordinate 205,674 downwards.
CCGCGTTCTCGAAATCACGACGGATCGCAAGCGTGATGCGGCATTCCGCAAGAAGCTGTTTACCCAAGCTGCTGCGAAGCTGGCTTAATTAACAGCCACTCTCGCCGCGTTGCATGACGAGAAGATCGTCGCGATGACACCAGCGTTGATGCTCCCAAAAGGAACGGCCTGACGGGTGGTCAGAAAAGAGAAAAATGTTGGTTTTTCGAATGCCAAGCTCACGTAAACGTGCCAGGCAGCGATCAACGAGCTCGGCCCCGAGTCCATGACCGCGTTCGTGTTTTATCACCGCAAGGTGATGTAAGTAGCCTCGCCGACCATCGTGTCCACATAACACCGCGCCCACGATTTCACCGCTCGTTGTCTGAACAACGAGACTCAGTCCGGGATTTCTTTCGAGAAATGCTGCGATGGCATCTTTGCTGTCCGATTCATTGAGACCAATGCCTTCAGTTTTCGTCCAGAGATCGCGCACAAGATCGTAGTCGTCGATGGTCAGAACGCGAAAGGTATGCTCGTGAGACATGACTAGAGTTGGATCGGAAGCCCCACTTCGATGATCTGCGTGGGAGGCAGGTTATAGTAATCGCGGGCTTGGCGGGCGTTGCGGCTGAGGAAGCCGTAGAAGTGTTTTTGCCATTCAAACATGGCCGAATCACCTCCGGTGATAATCATTTCACGATTAAAATAATAAGTCGCGGAGGATGGATTTAAATCAACCCCGAGTTTTCCGGTTTGTTCAATGATCCCGGCCACATCGGGTGATTCCATGTAGCCATAGCGACCGATGACTCGCCAGACTCCCTGGCCGATTTCCGATACGTTGACTCGTTGGTCGGCCAAAACATAAGGCGCATCTTCGGTTATGATACTAAGCAGCACCACGGTCTCTTGCAGCACCTTGTTGGCTTTCACATGGTGGAGCAGCACCAGAGGTGTGCCGTTGGGATTACCCGCCATGAACACGCCCGTGCCTTTGACCCGAGTAATGTGCTTGCTGGAGGCGATGTCGTTGAGCTCGTTCTCCGTGATTTCATTTGCATAGACGCGCTTCATGATGGCCTGTTTGCCCTTCTTCCAAGTCGTCATGATTGCGAGCACGCCAATCGCAATCGTGATGGGGAGCCAACCGCCATCGTAGAATTTATGCAGATTAGAAGAGAAGAAGACGACGTCGATCGAGAGAAACAAGGCGCAGAGGGGCAAGGCTTGCCACAAGGACCATTTCCAAGCCCGACGCATCACCACAAACAAAGTAAGTGTGGTTACAATCATGGTGGCGGTTACCGCGATCCCGTAAGCAGCGGCGAGGGCGGAACTTGATTTGAAACCAATCACCATCGCGATCGATCCGAGCGCCAGAGTGACGTTGACGAGCGGGAGATAGATTTGGCCGGATTGCTCGGCGTTGGTGTGCTTGACGGTCAGGCGGGGAAAGTAGCCGAGTTGCACCGCCTGTCTGACCAAAGAATAGGCCCCCGAGATCAGCGCCTGACTGGCCACGACAGCGGCGACAAATGACAGGGCCAGCAGGCCGTAGCGCAACGGACCTTCCGGAGCCAACGCGAGAAACGGATTTTCGACATGTCCGGGATGAGATAAGACGTAAGCACCTTGACCAAAGTAGTTGAGGGTTAGTCCGGGGAGAACCACCCCATACCAACTAATCATAATCGCTTTGCGGCCGAAGTGGCCCATATCGGCGTAGAGCGCTTCAACGCCGGTGACTGCGAGGACGACGGAGCCCAGGAGCACGGAAGCTTCCTTCGTGTGGTGTTGAAGTAGGTGGACGCCGTGCAGCGGATTGAGCGCAGTCAGAACGAGAGGCGTTTGCACGAGATGCCACAGCCCAAGGGTGCCGAGCACGAAAAACCAGACCAGCATGACGGGGCCGAAAATGCGGCCGATGAACTTGGTTCCCTGGTATTGAAACGCGAATATACCCACTAGGATCACACACGCAATCGGCACGATGAGTGGAGCCACACTGGGCCAGATGAGTTGGAATCCTTCCGTCGCTGAAAGCACCGTGATGGCCGGCGTGATGATCGCTTCTCCCAACAGCATCGCCGCGCCGATTAAGACCAGCACGACGCCGAAAGTGAGCCTGCCTTTGGCTAATTTATCGATTCGACTCAGAGAGAGGAGCGTGAATATCCCGCCTTCACCGTTGTTGTCGGCCCGCAGGACCACGATCGTGTATTTGATACTGACGACCATGATGAGAGACCAGAAGACGAGGGAAAGCACCCCCAGAATCGCGGTGGATTGCTCCGCGGGTGGGAGCACGGCCATACACTCGCGAATGGTGTAAAGAGGGCTGGTTCCGATATCACCGAACACAACGCCCAGTGCGCCAATGGCTAAGCCTTTCCAGGCTAGGTTATGGTTACCGGTCTCGGGAGATTGCATCGGGGCTCACAGTGTCACGCCGAATCTATTCTCCAAGGAGAAAGATGGGTGGATTCGATGGAGGTAAAGTGTTTGAGGTTGCCGCCAATCCCCATCTTGATTGCCGTCCGCTATGCCTACCGAATGGAAAACCGTCAAAGAATATTCCGATATTCTCTATCACAAGACCAAGGGTATCGCGAAGATCACCATCAACCGACCGGAAAAGCGGAACGCATTTCGTCCTGAAACCGTTTCCCAGCTGTTCGAGGCGTTCTGTGATGCGCGAGAGGACCAATCGATTGGCGTCGTCTTACTGACTGGCGCCGGCCCGCACACCGACGGAAAGTATGCCTTTTGCGCGGGAGGGGATCAAAGTGTGCGCGGTCATGCGGGTTATGTCGGGGGCGATGGTGTGCCGCGTCTGAATGTCCTGGATTTACAAAAGCTCATCCGCTCGATGCCCAAAGTCGTGATCGCGATGGTGGCGGGATATGCTATCGGTGGCGGTCATGTGTTGCATTTGGTGTGCGATCTCACGATTGCCGCGGACAATGGGGTATTCGGTCAAGTGGGGCCGAAGATGGGCAGTTTCGATGGGGGCTTTGGTTCCAGTTATCTCGCGCGTATCGTCGGGCAAAAGAAGGCCCGCGAGATTTGGTATCTTTGCCGCCAATATAGCGCGAAAGAAGCTGAAGAAATGGGGATGGTGAACAAGGTCGTCCCCGTCGCTGATCTTGAAGACGAAGGCGTGCAGTGGGCTCGGGAGATTCTGCAGAACAGTCCCCTGGCAATCCGTTGCTTGAAGAGTGCGTTTAACGCCGATGTAGACGGTCAGAGCGGTCTGCAAGAACTGGCGGGTAATGCGACCATGCTCTACTACATGAGTGATGAGGCGAAGGAGTTTCACCGCGCGCAGCGTGAGAAGCGCGAGCCCGACGCGAGCCAATTCCCCTGGCTGCCATGATCCCCAGCATGATTGAACGAAAGTTACGCCCATGGCTTTGATTGGAAAACGCAATCGTCTCACCATTCTCTATGAAACGGATTCAGGGTATTACCTCGATGGTGAGGAACTGGGTGAAATCCTCCTGCCCGGGAAATATATTCCCCGGGGATCGCGTCCGGGGGAGATCGTGGATGTGTTTTTGTATCGAGACTCCGAAGATCGTCTCGTAGCCACGACGGAGTATCCACTGGCGATGGTCGGCCAGTTTGCCTCGTTGCGAGTGGTGGGGATGAATGCCCGCGTGGGCTGTTTCCTTGATTGGGGGCTGTCCAAGGATTTATTGCTCCCGATCCGTGAGCAGAAAGAGGGTCTCGAGATAGGCTACTGGGTGGTTGTTGCGGTGCTGCTCGATCAGCGCACGGATCGCATCGTCGCTTCCGCGCGCATTAGTCGTCATCTGGATCTAACGCCGCCGATTTATCAGGAAGGGGAAGAGGTGGAATTACTCATCATTGGGGCCACGGATTTGGGCTTCAAAGCGATTGTGAACAATGCCCACACCGGGTTGCTTTATCGTGCGGAAGTCGCTGGGGAGTTGAAAATGGGGCAGAAGATGAATGGTTACATCCGGGTGGTGCGGGCAGATGGTAAAATTGATCTCGGCCTCGATCGGGCAGGACATCGTCGCATCATCGATTATCAAGGCGACATCATGGAATCTCTCGAAGCGGCTGGAGGTGCTATGCCGTATGATGACAAGAGCTCGCCGGAAGAAATCCGCGAAGTGTTTGGTATGAGCAAGAAGGCGTTTAAACAGGCGATTGGCACGTTGTTTAAAGCGCGCCGTATCATGATCGCGAATGGGGGTATTCGTTTAGTCGCTCCGAAAAAATAAAAACCAATTATGTCCGACACGCCCGCTAGAGTAATTACGATTAAGGCAGAGCCGATTGAGCTCTGCCAACTCATCAAATTTGCCGGACTCATCGATAGCGGTGGTGCGGCCAAGCAAGTGATCAGCGAGGGGCACGTGTTGCTCAACGGCGAGGTAGAGACACAGAAGCGAAAGAAGGTGCTCGCGGGAGATAAAGTGTCGTTTAACGGCGAGACAATCGAAGTGTCACTTTAATGGATGCCTTTGCTGAACTGGGATTAGGCGCTCCCTTGCTCCGAGTCTTGGAAGAGCGTAAACACCTCACACCAACTCCTGTCCAATCGGAGACGATTCCCTCGGTGTTGAAGGGACGAGATGTTTGGGCCGAAGCGCAGACGGGATCCGGGAAGACAGCCGCATTCGCGCTGCCGATTCTGCAGAATTTTGCCGAACCTCACGCGACATCTCCGCGGGGTATTCTCATTCTGGTGCCGACGCGTGAACTCGCGGCGCAAGTGGGATCCACCTTTACGGAGTATGCCCGCTATCTGCCGAATTCGTTGAAAATTGTGACTGTGCATGGTGGCGTTTCGATCAACCCGCAGATGATGAAGCTACGTGGCCGGGCGGATATTGTGGTAGCGACTCCCGGCAGGTTGATGGATCTGGTAGAGAAAAACGCATTCAACTTTTCAACTGTTTCGCTGCTCGTGCTCGACGAGGCGGATCGAATGCTCGATTTAGGGTTTTCCGATGAACTGGGGCGTATCCTTGAGATGCTCCCCGGTGAAAGGCAGAACTTACTTTTTTCGGCGACATTTCCTGAAGCGGTGACGGCTGTCGCTGAAGCAATCCTGAATGATCCCGTGCGCATCGAGATCGAAGCCTCTGCTGAATCGACGCCGGATATTCTCGAACGGGCGATTGAAGTGGATGTGCCGCGACGCACTCAACTGTTGGTGCATTTGATAAAGACAAACGGTTGGTCGCGCGTATTGGTTTTTGTGGCGACGAAGTATTCGACCGAGCATATCGCCGATAAATTGCGGCGGGCAGGAATTGAGGCTGGTGCGCTCAATGGTGAATTGAGCCAGGGCGCTCGCACGCGAGCTCTGGCCGAATTTCAATCGTCAGAATTGCACGTGCTCGTGGCGACTGATCTGGCCGCTCGCGGTATCGATGTGGTGAAATTGCCGGTGGTCGTAAATTATGACTTACCGCGTTCGGCGGTGGATTACACGCATCGGATTGGCCGGACCGCGCGTGCCGGAGAGAGTGGCGTCGCAGTGAGTTTTGTTAGTGCGGAATCGTATGCGCATTTCCGTTTGATCGAGAAACGCCATCAGCGTCAGATCCCACGGGAACAGATCGAAGGATTTGAACCGATTGAAACCGAAATCCCGAAGCCCGAATCAACCGGCGGGGTGAAGGGGAAGCGCAAGAGTAAGAAGGATAAGTTGCGTGAAGCAGCGGCGCGGGCCGCTGATTCTTCGTCGCCTCCAGCCAAACCGATGGAGTCCACGTTTCGCTGGCACCGTGCAGGCTCAAGTCCGCGCCCGCGAAAATAGAATTGAATTTAGCTAGCCGTTAGTCACGGCGGGATCATCGGCCCAGACCACGAGCCATCCACTTTCCTTGTCGACGTAAACCATGGCCGTGGAATCGGGGTCTTCGATCTCCACGTAATCCACCTGGACGATCGTGTTTCCCTTGCTGGCTGGAGTCGTTTCAAAATTTTGTTGAGGTAGAAACGCAAAGAGTAATGCCGCTGCTGCTGCGAGAGGGGCAGCTAACCAAATAATCGGAGCGATCTGGCGTGACTTGGCAGGCTGCTCATCAGGAACACCGAGCTTGGAACTAAGATCGTTCCACATCTCATCAGCGTCTGGCACTGGGACAGACTCCATTTCTTGCAGCAAAAGCTCAGGAAGAGCGTCGATGCTCTCCGCGTATTGACGGCACGATGCACAAGTTTCTACGTGCGCGTTGAGAGCGGTCTGCTGTGCTGCAGTGAGACCGCCATCAGCGGCGCGTAGAAGTTGATCTTGGGCAGTGGAGCAATTCATTGGAGAGTGCTGGTTATTGCTTAACGGTGTCCGCGACGATCGTTCCGATCTTTTCGATCGCGATCTTGGTCATTATGGCGACGCGAATCGTTGCGTCGGTTATCATGACGGCGACTGTGATGGGAATAACGACGGTAATCGCGGCGGTCGCGGTGAGAGTAGTGACGATCTCTGCTGCGATGAGAGACCCAGACTTTGCGCACGCGAGTCTCGTAGTGACCAGCGACGTAATGGCAGGTGGGATGGCGGTAGTGGCGATTGCTGACGACCCAGCGGCCTTCGATCCAAACATCGTAAGGGACATCGCGCCAGTAACCGTCGCGATGGCCGACATGGACTGAGGTGTGGTGGTGACTATCTCCATCAAGCGCATCCGCAATAATGAGACCACCGATGACGCCTCCGAGAATAGCGAGCCCTTTGTCTCCCGCATAGGCGGGTCTGGGGGCGACGATCATAATAGCGGCGGCGAGAAGTGAGAACAGGGCGATTTTTTTCATATTAACTCCTATTTTATGGGTTCACTTCATGTGACGTCACGTGGCCTACGTTTATTCAAAAAAACTTTATCAATGCTGATAACATATTGATAAATAATGACTAAAGAATTAGCGGGCCGTGAGAATCACAGCGTAAACTTCGCCCCGTTTACCGGTGCCGGGACCTCCGAGCACCGCGGGAACGCCGGGGCGAAGCGTGAGACCGGTCTTCATCAGGGTGCGTCCATTTTTCTCCCAGATTACACGTATACGAACCCCACGATTACCGCTATTCTCGGCGGTGAGTTCGAGGCTTTGGCCTTCACCAAGTGAGATGTGGCCGGATTGCCCGGGGGAGAGACTGGTGGTGCCTTGGCCGCGAAAACGATAGCTTTCGAATCGCAGGATGCGTTTCAGCGTGGGCTCGTAACGTGACAGGCGTGAATCGGTGCGGCCCGACTCATTCGAAGCGGCGATGAGGATGGCCTGCACTCGATGTGTATCGGCGCCGGACGCATACAGCGTCGTGGCTCCGATGAAGAGACCGAGAAACAGAATGATTCGGGTGAATTTCATGATGAGGCTCCTAGTTTTTTCGCCAAGATACGGCGAGCATGATAAATACGTGACATCACAGTGCCAGTGGGGATTTTGATCGTCGCGGCAATTTCTTCGTAAGTGAGACCTTCGATTTCACGGAGGGCGAGCACAGCGCGTTGTTTAGGGGGAAGAGTGTCGAGTGCACGGCGCACTTTGGCGATTCGGTCCTGGCGAGGTTCGTCGCTTTGCGGTGTATCCGGAGCTATCGGTTCGAAGGTGACGGCATTCGTTTCGTCATCTTTGGCAAACGGAATAAACCGATCATACCAACGTTTACGTTTGCGAAGATGATCCAGTGATCGGCGCACGGCGATGGGATGAAGCCATGTCGTGAAACGCGCTTCGCCCCGAAATTTTGGCAACTGTTTCCATACGGTCAGCCAAACTTCCTGACAGACATCGCGTGCATCCTGTTCGTGTCGCACGACGGAATAGACGAGCCGGAATGTGCGTTCATGATGCATGCGCATCAATTCGCCAAACGCTGATTGGTCGCCCGTGATCGCCAGTTTTACTAACTGGGAATCGTCTGGTGATGATTGTGCAGTGGGGCGAGACACGGGGATGGATGACAATCAGGATATGCGATGGTTCCTCGGACGGAAACTGTCATCAGGCTAGAGGGCGAATGAGAATGGGATATGAGACAAGAAATTTATCTGAGTATGCGATGGGGTGGGCTTGTCTTTATGTCCGACCATGGCTTGCTCTTGGCATGGCTGATTCGACCCCTGAAGGAAACTCATCCACAACATGGTGGCGTAGCCTGGGGCCGGGCTTTGTGGTCGCGGCCACCGGAGTGGGGGCAGGCGATTTGATTGCCGCCGCCGTGGCCGGACAGAAATTCGGCCTGCTCGTGTTGTGGGCCGTGGCTTTGGGGGCGCTCTTTAAGGCCGTGCTCAATGAAGGCATCTCGCGTTGGCAGTTGGCGACAGGCACGACGCTGATCGAAGGATGGGGCACCCGACTGCCGAAATGGGTGGGAAGCTATTTTTTGATTTATCTGGTGTTCTGGGGCTTTCTGGTAGCGGCGGCACTCATGGCTTCATGTGGCGTCGCGGCGAAAGCGTTGTTTCCGCAAATACCGCTACCCGTTGCGGCGTGGAGTGGGATCCATGCGGTGCTCGCATTTACGTTGGTCAAATTGGGGCGCTATCAGGCCTTTGAGAAGGTGATGAAGGTGCTGATGGGGCTGATGTTCGTGCTCGTGGTGGTGTGTGCGGTTTTGGTGAATCCTCCGCTGGGTGAATTGATGCGCGGATTGGTTTGGCCTTCCGTGCCCTCGGGATCGGCGACCTTGCTGCTTGGGGTGATGGGCGGAGTAGGTGGCAGTGTGACTTTACTCTGCTACGGCTATTGGATTCGGGAAAAAGGCTGGCGGGGGAAGGGCATGCATCGACGAACGATCTGGGATCTCGTTTCAGCTTACGCGCTGACTGGAATCTTTGGCATCGCGGTGGTGGTGATCGCCGCTACCGCCAAACCGGCTGATGCTTCGGGCTCAGCGTTGGTGCTGGCGTTGGCAGATCAATTGGCCGTGTTGCTCGGGCCGATCGGGCAATTGTGTTTTCTGATTGGGTTTTGGTGCGCGGTCTTCACCTCGATGCTTGGGGTGTGGCAGGGCGTGCCGTATCTATTTGCGGATAGCGTCGCAACACTGGGACGTGCTTCCGATGCGGCTCAGGCTCGTGAGAAGGGGCTGAACCTTACGCCGGCCTACCGTTGGTTTCTCGTCTATCTGGCATTTCCACCGCTCGTGATGCAGTTCTGGCACCGGCCGGTTGCGATTGTGATTCTCTACGCGATAGCAGGGGCATTCTTCATGCCATTTCTCGCCTCCGTCTTGCTGCTACTCAACAACCGACGCGAGTGGATGGGCGAGTTAAAGAATGGTCGTCTGACCAACGTGCTGCTGGTGCTCTCGCTTATTCTGTTTGGCTGCCTCTTCGTTTTTGAAGTCGTGCGACGTTTGAACAGTGGGTGAGCAAATGTAGGAGGGATCACTGATCCCGCCGCGAACTCGTAAAGACTACAAGGAAGGATACAGCGATCCCGCTCTACAGTCGAAGCGACGCGGCAAACCACGCATGGGATTGCCCGTCTGGAGATTAGTGGATTGGCCGCGTCAGCCTTAAGGCTTCCTCGCAATGACAAGGCCCTAAACAAAACGGGCGTCTCCCGAAAAAGACGCCCGTTGAAAAAGAGACTGGTATTCTTACTTACCGAGAGATTCGCGCAGTGAATCGAGCTGACCAGCACTGCCAAGCAACTCATTACGGCTGGCGATGAACTTGGCGTATTCGGCCATGAAGACCTTACCGGCAGGGCGGAAATCGAAGTCCGTAGGGTTGTCGCGGAAGTGCTCGCGGTGAACGCGGGTCCAGACGAGACGACCATCGGTGTCGATGTTGACCTTCGTGACTCCACGTTTGGCGGCAGGAAGGTATTCCTTCACGTCGACGCCCATGGAACCGGCGATCTCGCCACCAGCGGCATTGATCTTAGCGACTTCATCCTGAGGCACCGAAGAAGAACCGTGCATCACCAACGGGTAGTTGGGGAGACGATCACGGATCTGCTCGAGCACATCGAAGTGCAGGGATTGCTTACCCTTGAACTTGAAAGCACCGTGGGAGGTGCCAATCGCGCAGGCGAGGGAATCGCAACCGGTGAGTTTCACGAACTCCTCAGCTTCGGCTGGATCGGTCAGGCAGGCATTGCCTTCTTCTACGACGATATCCTCTTCCACGCCGCCGAGCATACCGAGCTCTGCTTCGACTGACAGGCCTTTGGCGTGAGCCGCATCGACTACGCGTTTCGTGATGGCGACGTTCTCTTCGAAAGTCTCATGAGAAGCGTCGATCATCACCGAGCTGTAGAAGCCGGATTCGATGCATTCGTAACAGGTTTCCTCATCACCGTGATCGAGGTGGACGGCGAAAATCGCATCAGGGAAAATCTCACCTGCCGCCCGAATGATATTCTCAAGCATGAGCTTGTTAGTATATTTCCGTGCCCCTTTGGAAATTTGAATAATGAAAGGGGCCTTTGAATCGATGGCTCCTTGAAACAAACCCATGGTTTGTTCGGCATTATTAATGTTATAGGCACCGACGGCATACTTGCCGTAGGCGTGGTCGAAGAGCTCCTTAGTTGTTACGATCATGACTTGGTTAATCTATCTTAGTTTAATTTTTGGACAAGAAAATTGTCTAATGATTGAGTGGGTTATGAAGAATGTTACCTAATTGTATCAGTGTTCCTCGCTTCGAGTTTGGAACGGACGATTGCTGCCATTTTGAGTGCAGCATCCTGTTCATTTTTCATTCGTTGTAACGCTTGGAACTGATTGGGGGTAAGCAGACCGCGTGCCTGATCGAGAACGTCATTGGAAATGGGTGTTCGAGCGTCTACTCCATATTCCAGGGCAACCCGATCGCGGAGGCCTGGAGAAATTCGGTTCTGTGTCTGCTGATTTGTCCGAGACAGAATATCGACCAATTGTTCTTTTTGCGCCAAGGTCAGCGGATTGGGACTGTAAGCTAATTTCACTCCCAGTTGGTCAGAGACCCGCCAGAATCGTTCAGCGGTTACGAATTGTTGATAAGTGTCATAGATGGTCTCGCCAAATTCTTCACGCAGCGTGGCATCAACCTCATTCTGATTCTCCTGAATCAGTTGGTTGATGGTTTCTCGATTCTCTCTGATATTGAGCCCCTGCTCACGCGCGACAGCAAAGATATCGGTTCTCACGTTCTCCCTTTCCGCGATGAGCGCTTTCAATCGTGATAAAGGTTCAGCGGGTAGATTGAGTTTACGATATAGTGCGGCGAAGCGTGAATCCAATCGCCCCATTCTCACGACTTGCTGGAGCTGTTTGTATTCTGGACTGTTGGTGGCCTCAAGAAATAGCGCGCGGCGACGATTTCTGGGCGTTGTTTGAGAGGCTGTTGGTGATTCTATTGCCGAGTTCTCATCTCCAGCTGTGGTAAGCGTTGTCGGAATCGTATTTTCGATAGATTTTTGTGGGGAACGAGACTTGTCAGAGCTTGAGGTGGTGAGTTTGGATTCAGAGAGGCTTTGGATTTGCTGCTGCTGGTGCCATGCAATCCACGCGCTGCTGACTGTCGTCAGGCTCAAGATTAGAATAAGAGTGTTCTTCAAGCTAGTCACAATTTGATCATACTGGCACATATCAAGGTTCCTGCGCAATTCCGCACAATGACCGCGCCATGTGGGCTCCTGCTCTCAATACATCCTCCGGACTCACTGAGAGCGCGCCATATACCCGCCTAGAGAGGCGGAAATTGTGGCAAGTGACCGCCCGCAAGAGGACACCCGATTCAGATTATCCTTCGGATTCGCATCTATTATGATGCTCACCTTATTCCCACCTCACCGTGGCGGAAATTGTGCCCCGTGGCCGCCCGTAAACGGGCTCCCGGTCACGAGACATCCCAGCGGGACTCACTCCTCTGGAGTTCGCCATGTTTCCACCTCACCGAGGTGGAAACTCAAAGTCGGCTTTATCCTTTTTCGGATTGAGCACGAGGTAGGCGCTGAATTCGGAACCGCGTTTGGAAACGAAGCCTTCGATCAAGCTGGTTTTTCCTTCGGTCAGGAGTTTCTGCACTTCTTCGAGGGGGAGTTCCTTTTTACAGAGTTCCTTCGTAATCTTGAAGACGGAGCGATTTTCCTGATCGGGCTTGCGCACATAGTAGGTGCCACCTACTTCCACGATTTCGCCGTGATGCAGAGTGCTTTCGCCAAGAGATTTGGCCTTGGAAAGATCTGGTGGCGCTTTGGTTTTACGGACGATCGGTTTCCCATCCTTGCCAATCCGGGGCTTGCGGGGAGGGAATTCCCACGCGATCCGGGCATCGTTGCGTTTGAGAAAAGCATCGAAGGGGCGGCCCTTCTTCGAGGTGAAACCTTCGATCAGCGCAGTCTTTCCTTCGGAGACGAGTTGGATCGCATTTTCCTGCGTGATTTCCTTTTGGCACATCAGCTTGCCGACGCGGAAGGTCTGCTTCCATTCGCCGTCCTTCTTCTCGCGGAGGAGAAAATTGGGGCCCGCTTCACAGAGTTCGGCTCCGGTTTTCTCATCGGTCCAAATGGGTTCGAGGGTGTTGATGTCCACCTTGTCCCCGAAATCGAACTCGGTCTTCCACTTCTCTTTTTCGCTGTCGTAAACGAGCTGGAGGAGGGCGGAGAAACGCGAGCGAGTGCGAGCGGAAACGAATCCATCGAGAGGACCGATTTTGCGCTTTTCGACGAGTTCTTTTATTTCGGCCTCTTCCATTTTCCGCCCGCCGACAATCTTGTAAACGGCGAGGAGGCCGTCCTGTGATTTGTAAGCGCGAAGCGTTTCGATCAGAGGCTGATTGTCAGTAGGTGAGACAATGTCGGTGCGACGGGCAGTCGACTCGTCTTCCTCAAAGGTCTTCACGTTTTCGATGATGGCTGAAGTCTGATCGACTATTTCCTTCATGAAATCTTTGCGGGCAAATTTGCTTTGCTCCATCTGGCGGAGTTTGAATTCCCATTCGCCGGTCATGGTGGGACTGGTCAGAGCTTCGGCTTTCACGGCGACGAGAAACTCCATCACTTGTTCTGCCTTTGGTGTGGGGATGAGCTCGCGTTGCTCGCGATCCAGATATTTCTGATTGATGAGTCCGTCGATCGTATCGGCGCGGGTGGCCGGAGTGCCGAGGCCGCGTTCTTTCATCGCTTCGGCGAGTTCGTCGTCATCGATCAGCTTGCCGGCAGCTTCCATCGCAGAAAGTAGAGTCGCTTCACTGTAGCGTGGAGGAGGCCGGGTGGCTTCGGCGTGGAGTTCGACTTCGCTGGTCTTGGCGTTGGCCGGAGAACCATCAGAATCGCTGAGTGCGGGGAGAGTTTTGGAGTCTTTTGCGTCGGGCTTATTTTCGTCCACAGATGTGCGGCCGTAAACGGCGAGCCAGCCGGGAGAGGTGAGCACCTTGCCTTCCGTTTTAAAACGGTGGGATTCGACCTCGCTGATGCGAGTGGTGACATCAAACTCAGCCGAAGGATGGAAGGTCGCTACGAATCGCCGCGCGATCATGTCGAATACCTTGGCCTCCATCTCATCGAGTTTCTTGGCGTCGTGAGGAGTCGGGATAATTGCGAAGTGATCCGAAATCTTTGCATTGTTGAAGATGCGTTTATTCGGTTTCAACCAACCGGACTCGATGACCTTGGTCGCGTGGGGGGCGAGATCACCGCTGAGGTGCTGCAATGTTTCGCGACAAGTAGGAATGTAATCTTCGGGGAGAGCCCGCGAATCGGTTCGCGGATAGGTGATCATCTTATGCTTTTCGTAAAGCGCCTGCGCGATTTGCAGAGTGCGGCGCGCGGGGAGGCCATAGCGGTTGTTGGCCTCGCGTTGCAAAGTAGTGAGATCGTAGAGCCGGGGGGAACTTTGGGTGCTGGCTTTCTTTTCGTCGGTGACGGTGGCAGCGGGCTGTCCGGAACACGCTGCCATGATTTCGTCGGCGGTGGGTTTTTCCCAAATGCGATCAATCCGATCGTGATCGTTATCCTTAGATTTTTTGAAATCCGGTTTTTGGTAAACGCCTTCGTAGGACCCTTGCGCGACTTCGAACTGGGCGGTGATGCGCCAGTAGTCCTGGGGTTTGAAATTTTTGATCTCTTGCTCGCGTCCGTAGAGGAGGGCGAGGGTGGGAGTCTGCACGCGACCGACGGAGGCGACATTGCCGGCCCGTGATCCAAACATACGCTTGGTCAGCGCGCGGGTGCCGTTGATCCCGATGAGCCAATCGCTTTCGCTACGGGATCGCGCGGCATCGCTGAGACCCGCCATAGCTTCGCCATCACGGAGATTGGCGAATGCGGTCCTAATACCTGTCGGCGTCATCGTTTGCATCCACGCGCGTTTAACGGGCTTTTTGCACTTCGTGAGCTGGTAAATGTTATCGAAAATCAATTCACCTTCGCGACCGGCATCACAGGCGTTGATTACCTGATCAATATCTTTGCGGGCGAGGAGCTTTTTGATTTTAGCGTAGCGATCTTTGGAGCTCTCGATGGGTTTTAACGTGAATTTCTTCGGGATGATCGGCAGTTCCGCGAGGCGCCAGAAGCCGTATTTCTTCTTATCAATATCCTCCGGCATCTTCAATTCGACGAGATGACCCACGGCAGATGAGATCACGTATTCGTCATTTTCGTAATGCTCACCTTTTTTGGGGACTTTACCGAGAACTCGGGCCAAATCAGTGGCGACGGAGGGTTTCTCAGCGATGATAAGGGACTTCATGTGGGGCGACCCGTAAGGGGATGATGCCAAGTATGACAAGCCCTAGTTTTTTCGGGCACCCTTCTGAGGGAGTGTAAATCACTGCTAATCAATTAGATAAATTTCCGACTTCGATAAGTGCGCTTTCGAGGGCGGAGAGAAGCTCAGCGATGGTCTCGTCGGTTTCGTCACCCATATTCGAAATGCGGAACGCTTTGCCCTTCAATTTGCCGTAGCCGCCATCGATTACGAGGTGGTGCTTATCCTTGAGAACTTTGTTTAGAGCCGGTAGATCGATCCCCAAGTTATTGTTGAAACAATTGAGCGACAAAGAGCCGTTCTTCTCCTCTGGAAAGAGAGTGAATCCTTTCGCAAGCACCCACGAACGCACGGTTTGATTGAGTCGCGCGTGGCGGGCGTAGCGATTCTCGACGCCCTCAGCCATGATGTCTTCGAGCTTGGAGCGTAGGGCGTAAATCAACGGAATGATCGGCGTGCTGGGGGTCATACCCTTCTCGTGGTTCTTCTGAAATTCGAGGAAATCGAAGTAGTAGCCGCGATCCGGCATGGTCGCGGCGCGTTCACGGGCCCGATCTGAGACGGAGAAAATCGACATGCCCGGAGGCAGCGCGAGGGCCTTTTGTGATCCGGTGAGGAGGACATCAATGCCCAGTTCATCCTTCTTGATCGGCACGACGCTGAACGAGCTGACCGTATCCACGATGGAAATGACATCGGGAAACTCGCGCACGACCGCCATGATCGCGGCGATGTCGCTCATCGTGCCGGTGGAGGTCTCGTTGTGAATAAACGTGATCGCGTCGTAATCGCCGGTGGCGAGCTCGCGTCGCACGGCTTCGGGATCCACGGGCTGGCCCCATTCGAATTTCAATGCACCCGCCGCTTTACCGCAGCGTTGGGAGACATCGTGCCATTTGTCGGAGAATGCCCCGTTCATGCAATTGAGCACCTTCTTGTGCACGACGTTGCGGATCGAGCCTTCCATCACGCCCCATGCGCTGCTGGTCGAAATGTAAACAGGATCCTTTGTGTAGAAGAGGGCCTGCAGATCAGGCTGCACGGATTCATAGAGAGCGACAAAGTCGGGACTGCGGTGGCCGATGGGGGCTTGAGTCATCGCACGAAGCGTTTTCTCGGAGACGTCAATTGGGCCGGGAATGAATAGTTTGTAGCTCATGTAAGTAAGAAAGTGTGAATTAACACGAAAGCGACTTCCCAAATTGCTCGTCAATCTCCATTGATGACATTTGCGCATGTCTTCCTGGCTGAAGAAAAAATCCAACGCTCTCGAGCTCTACACCATTGATGTGATTCTTGGGCGGCGCGCGGATACCGGTGCGGCGATCTATGGGGCGTTTCTCCAGCTGATGTCGTATCTGTTCAGCGGGATCGCCCAGTTGAGATTCTGGCTCTACAAACATCGGATTCTGCACGATCAACCCCTCGGCTGCCTCGTTGTGGTGGTGGGAAATCTTACCGTGGGAGGCACGGGTAAAACACCCGTCGTGGAGAAATTCGCCCGCGCGCTTCATGAACGGGGCCGCAAGGTGGCCATCCTCAGTCGCGGTTATAAAAGCAAGGCGCCGCCGATCTGGAAAAAATGGTGGTGGTCGCTCACGCACAGCGAAGAGCCGCCGCCACGAATCGTCAGCGACGGGAAGAAAGTGCTGCTCGACAGCGAACAATCCGGTGATGAGCCCTACATGCTCGCAAAGAATCTCCCCGGCGTGATCGTGCTCGTGGATAAGAACCGCGTGAAATCCGGCGCCTACGCGATCAAAGAATTCGGTTGCGACACCCTCGTGCTCGATGACGGATTTCAATATCTTCCGCTCAAAGGGCAGCTCAATCTGCTGCTGGTCGATAAAACCAATCCGTTTGGAAATGGCCATTTGCTGCCGCGCGGCATTTTGCGCGAGCCCATCAAGCACTTGAAACGCGCCTCCTACGTTTTCCTCACCAAATCAAATGGGGAACGCGACCCCGAGCTTGAAGACCTGATCCAGAAGCACAATCCCGGGGTCGATGCGATCGAGTGCGCGCACAAGCCCAAGTATCTGCAGCGGTTCGGTTCCGATGAAAAGCAGGCCTTGGACTTTCTCAAGGGGCGGCGAGTCGTGGCCTTTTGCGGAATCGCCACGCCGGAAAGTTTCGAGAAATTCTTACGCGACCTCGGTGCAAAAATCGTGGGCCGCGAGCGCTACCTCGATCACTATCGTTATGGTGAAGACGACTTTCAGGAACTGGAAGCACTCGCGCGCAAAGAAGATGCCGATTGCATTATCACGACGGAAAAAGATGCCGTGCGCATCAACGAGGGCCGTGAGTGGGATCGTCCGCTTTATTATCTGCGATTGGAAATTGAAATCCTGCGTGGCGCCTCCGATTTCGACGAAGCCGTCAGTCGTCTCTGCTTCCCGCAGAATGGCTCGCGTGCGCCGATGTCTTTGAAGGATGAGTAGAACCGTGTGCGTGACATGAAATCTGTTGCTTTTCACATTTACGCTAATGAGCGAATTCAACTATAAGCCTCTTAACATACTGATGGGCTATGCAGTCGTTCTTCCGATTGCGGTTGCTGTCATCTACTTTCTTGGCCCCTTACTGGTGCAAGGGCAGGGAGATGAGATATTATTAGTTTTTATCCCAGTCGTCACTGTAGTGTGCGGAGTCGGTGGGTTTGTAATTGGTTCTACATGCACCGGTCGTTGGCTGATAGTAGCTGGCATATTGAGTATATGCCTCTTACTCACAATGGTAGGCTTGGTAGTTTACCAAGTTTCGCAGCCAACTGTCATTCCGCCTTACCCGTAAGCGAATGAAGCGAAGTTTAGGAAAAATGACGCTACCGGCGTAATACATATTGCCGTGCGATTTCGTCTCAGCGTTCTTCGCGTGCTCCGCGTTAAAGGTGGTGTAGAGGTGTTGTTTAAACGCGGAGGACGCGAAGACCGCGAAGGCCGCTGAGATAGCTGAGTATTGGGATGATTGTTTTCGAAGAGCAGGTCGAAACTAGGATTCCATGCCTACAGATCTGAAAATGACGCTTCTGGCCTAAGTCATATTGCCTTGCGATTTCGTCTCCGCGTTCTTCGCGAACTCCGCGTTATAAGGATTGGGAAAGTTTTGTTTTAAACGCGGAGGATGCAGAGGGCGCGGAGATAGGTAATTATCCGTGTATTCCGTGAAATCCGTGGCGAAATTAAGACTGGGGCCGTTCAACTTTGGGAATGACTGCTGGGCACGTATTGCCTTGCGAGGAAGCGGCGGCCGCGAATTGTTGGGAACCATGATTATTGATCCTCGATTCCATGAGTTGGCCGATGGGCTGACTGGGTTTTCCACCGAACTTAAAAAGGGCGAACGCGTCTTGATTGATGCGTTTGATGTGCCGGATGCGATGGTGATTGCGTTGGTGCGGGCGGCGCGACGGCGCGGAGCGCATCCTTTTGTGCAGTTACATCGCGCGCGTCTCACGAGGGAACTCGTGATCGGAGCAGATGAAGAAGCCTACGCGGCCCACGCGAAGGTCGAAGAAATGCGGATGCAGAAGATGGATGCCTATATCGCACTGCGCGGTTCGGATAACATCTTCGAGTCATCGGATGTGCCGGCGGATAAGGTGCAGATGATCAGCCGGCTGATGAAACCGGTGCTCAACTATCGCGTGAATAAGACGAAGTGGGTGGTGTTGCGTTGGCCGACGGCCGCGATGGCGCAGCAGGCGGCGATGAGCACGGAAGCGTTTGAAGATTTCTACTTCCGCGTTTGCACCCTCGATTATAAGCGCATGCGCGCGGGGATGAAGGTGTTGGCGGATCTCATGAAGAAGACGGATCGCGTGCACATCAAAGGCCCGGACACGGATCTACGTTTTTCAATCAAGGACATCGGTGCTGTGCCTTGCGGTGGTTTGCGTAACATTCCCGATGGCGAGGTGTTCTCTTGTCCCGTGAAGAACTCGGTCGAAGGCTACGTGCAATACAATGCGCCGACGGTTTATCTCGGATCGTCGTTTGATAATATCCGGCTCGCGTTCAAGAAGGGCAAAGTAGTCGAGGCGACTTCATCAAACACGAAGCGTTTGAATGAGATTCTCGATAGCGATCCGGGCGCGCGCTACATCGGCGAATTCGCGTTGGGCTTCAATCCGCACATCCTCGATCCGATGCGAGACATCCTGTTCGATGAAAAGATCGCAGGCAGCTTTCACTTTACTCCTGGGCAAGCTTACGGCGAAGCCGACAATGGCAACAAGTCTCAGGTGCATTGGGATATGGTTTGCATCCAACGGAAGGATTACGGCGGTGGTGAAATCTGGTTCGATGACAAACTCATCCGGAAGGATGGCGTGTTTCTGCCGAAGTCGCTCCACAAGTTGAATCGCGAATATCTCTTGGGTAAGTCGAAGTGATGGAGGCATTCATTCAATCGCTCCCGAATACGGAGACTCATCTGCATGTCGAAGGCGCGTTGCCTTACGATCTGCTGCACGACTGGCGGCCGGAGCAATACCCGGCGCATCCTCCGTTTCGCGAACGCAGCTATCGCTATGCGACGTTTCCCGATTTCGAAAGCATCCTGCTCGATAACGCGCTACCTTGGTTCACAAATGCCGAGCGATATCACGAGGCGTGCAAAGTGATCTTCGCCCGTCATGTGGAGCAGAACGTGCGCTATGTGGAGACGAGTTTTCATCTGCCGGTCACGGGATTTATCAACGTGCCTGGACCGGAGATCATCGATGCGATTCGCAGTGCAGCTCCCGCGGGGCTCGAGGTGCGGGTCTTTGCCGGAATGTTGCGGAGTGATCTGAATGCCGAGCTGCGACCGACGATTGATGAAATGCACGCGTGGGAGCATTTGGCGGGAATCGACTTGCATGGCTATGAATTGATGCCGACCGAGCCGGGGACCGCCGAAGTGTGGCAACGCTTGCGTGAAGCGGGGAAGGTGACCAAGTGCCACGCCGGAGAGTTTGATGGGGCTGCGCGAGTGCGCGAAGCGATTGAGGAATTGGGCGTGACACGGATTCAACACGGTGTGCGTGCGATCGAGGATCCGGAAGTCGTCGCCCTGGCGGCGGAACGAGGCGTCACGTTTGATATTTGCCCGATCAGTAATGTGGGCCTGCAAGTGGTGCCTTCCATCGCTGAGCATCCGATCCGCAAGTTGATGCAGGCCGGGATCAATTGCACGGTGAGCACGGATGATCCGCTTTGTTTCGCGAATTCGATTACCGAAGAGTATACGACGCTCGCAAACGAACTGAACTTCACCCGGGCCGAACTTGCGCAGGTCGCGCGGAATGGTTGGACCGTGGCCGATGTGTCTGATGATGCGCGGGCGTCTTATTTGGCTGAAATCGCGACATTGGAAACGTGATGGAAAAACAAACCTACACCGTGCCTTCCGGCGTAATGCTCGTGCGCGCGGATAAGTCGCTTGCCATCGGCTTTCCCGAATTCAGCCGGGTGGCGTTTCAGCGGGCCTTCGATGCCGGGTTGGTCACGAAAGACGGCAAAATCATTAAGCGTAACCATCATTTAGTGGGCGGTGATGAGATCGAATTCAGCATGCCGGAAGTCATCTCGTCAGAAATAAAACCCGTCGATATCCCGCTGAATGTGATTTACGAGGATGAACATTTTATCGCGCTCAACAAAGCCCCCGGCATGGTGGTTCATCCCGGGGCGGGCACGGCGGAGGATACCATGGTGCATGCGTTGCTTTCTCACTGTGCCGGGCAGTTGAGTGGAGTCGGGGGAGTGGAGCGGCCGGGGATCGTTCACCGGCTCGATCGAGAAACCTCGGGCGTGATCGTGGCGGCGAAAACGGATGAGGCTCACCGCGGATTGTCCGTTCAATTCGCCGAGCGGAGTTTGCACAAAGAGTATCTCGCCCTCGTCGCGGGGAAGCCGGAATTGCTGAGTGGTGTGATCGATCGGCCGATTGGCCGCAATCCCGGACAGCGGCACAAAATGGCAGTCGTTGAAGATGAGCGAAAAGGGAAGCACGCCCGCACGGATTGGGAGATTGTCGAGTCTTTCGAAGACGTGGCTACCTTGGTGCGATGCACGATTCATACGGGTCGCACGCATCAAATCCGGGTGCATCTGAAATCGCTCGGGCACATCTTGCTGGGCGATATTGTTTACGGTTGGAAGCCGATCGCAGCCATGACTTTGCAGCCTGAACGCGTGATGCTACATGCGGAGCACTTGCACTTAAAACACCCGATCACTGGGGAGGAAATGGATCTGCGTGCGCCGTTGCCAGATGACTTCGAGGCAGTGATGAAGGGCTTACGCGGAGTGACTCGATCGCAGAAGCGTTAAGCTTCGAGCATTTCGGCGGCGACTCCGTAGCGTAGATTGTAGATTGAATGTTGGAAGGATGAGAATCCGCCGTGAGCGGCGACTGCCAAGAGCGTGGTGAGTGCCGTCGGGAAAACATCGGCGCGAGCTGGGGGGAGACCAGGGATGCGTTGTCGCGCCTCAAGAGTGAGAGACGCGAGCTCATCTCGCATGACCCTGATCACGTCAATGTCGAGCAGAGGTGAAGCGTCTTCGAAGGGTTGCCCATTTTT
This sequence comes from Cephaloticoccus sp., assembly GCA_034669935.1. Lineage (GTDB taxonomy): Bacteria > Verrucomicrobiota > Verrucomicrobiia > Opitutales > Opitutaceae > Cephaloticoccus. The sequence continues at coordinate 184,426 of JAXMOJ010000006.1, read as the reverse complement.
TTGGGCAGTGATGGCGCGAACCGTGGCGAGGGTGCCGCCGGTGCCGATGGCGGTAGGAGTCGTCGGATTAATCGGCCAATCGATTTCCTGAAAGGTCTGCAGGCTAAAATCGTAAATATTCTGAAGTTCGTTTGCGGGGAGTGGAATCGAACGGTCGCGGATAAACTTCTCCGTGAGTCGCACACAGCCTAATTGAAGGCTTTCGGCGCGCTGGACCTGACGGTCGGCAAAGCTCAGACATTCGAGGCTGCCACCGCCCAAATCGAAGAGTTGAAAATCATGGAGGGTGGTTAGCGCCGGATCACAGGTGATGCCTTTGCCGATGAGGTTGGCTTCTTCGGTTCCACTGAGAATTCTGATGCGCTGACCGGTGGCTTCGAACGTGGCGTCTTGAAAGGCTTCTCGATTACTGGCGTCGCGCACGGCACTAGTCGCCACGAGTTGGAGTTGGTCCGGATCGAAAGGAATGGAGAAGGCGATAAGCTCACGAATCGCACTCAAGCCGCGACGCATGCCTTCGTCGCTCAAGCAGGGATTGTCATGGCTGATGCCTTCACTGATTCGCGCGTCGAGGGTTTCAGAGAGTTGTGGCTCAAGTTCGCCATTTTCGCCGCGGGTGACGCCGAGAATTTTGATTGAGTTGCTACCGATATCGATGACTGCGACGGAGGGCATGTTGATCAGAGTTCGAAGGTGGCGGGAGCGATCAGGAGGACGAATTCTCCTTTACGGCTGGTCTGGGCGAGTTGGGTTTGCACTTCGCTCGCCGCCCCTATGAGAAATTTCTCGTGGAGCTTCGTCACTTCTTTGGCGACCCCAATTATACGATTCTCGCCCAAGGTAGTGACGATCTCAGCGACAGCTTTCTCGATCCGATGGCAACTCTCGTAGAGAACGATGGTGTAATCGAAGTCCTGATATTTTTCAAAATAGCGAACGCGCGCGGCACTCTTGGGCGGCAGAAATCCGGCGAAGAGAAATCCATTGGTGGGCAATCCGCTTGCGCTGAGCACGGTCGCGACCGCATTGACCCCGGGCACGGGAATCACGGGGAGGTTGCTCTTGCGGCAGGCTCGCACGATGCGGAATCCCGGATCGCTGATTGCGGGTGTGCCCGCATCACTGACGACTGCCACAGATTTACCGGCGCGAAGTTCATCCGCGAGTTTCTCCGCCGCTTCGATCTCGTTGTGATCGTGGTATGCTGACAGTGTTTTGGGCGTGATCTCCAGGCGTTTGAGCAGACCGCCGGTGGTTCGCGTGTCTTCGCAGGCAATGACGTCTACCTGGCCGAGGATGATCTTGGCGCGTTCGGTGATATCCGCGAGATTACCAATCGGCGTCGCCACGACGTAGAGGTGGCCGGGTTGGGCTTGTAGCGATGAGTTTTGGGAAGAGTCAGCCATGCCAACAAAAAATCCGGCCGAAGCCGGATTGGGGAGTAGGGATTAGTATCACTGCTGCGTGAGTCCGGGAATTTCTCCTTCAAAATCAGCCGGTCGTCCCCATGGAATGGATGAGCCTTTGCTCCCCCGGGTCGTGCAGCCAACGAGAAAAGCTCCGACAAAGATGAGCAAGAGTGCGATGAGTCGTGTCTTGGTGTGTTTCATAATACTTAAGGTGTTAGGGTGGCGACATCGCCTTTTTGCAGAGTGTCACGCAAAGAATCGGGACGGACTTGCGCAATGGAATAATTTTCCCGCACGTCACTGATTTGAACCGTGGCGAGGTGTTTGGTTCCACGCTGAATGTCCATTTTTTGAGAGGGGAGCGCACCGTGGCTCGCCCCGTAGTTGAGCACGACGAATGCGTTCGAGGGACCGACACTGACCACGCGAGTGTTTCGACTGCGGTGTGTGGTCAGCACGGGCATAGCCGGGGATGACGGGGGAGGAGATTGGAGGGTAGCGAGTTGCTGCTCGAGATCGCGAATCGCTTGTTGGTAGGAGGCGATGGTTTCAGGAGAAGCTTCTGAGGCGCGAGCTTGGGTCAGGGCCGCCGTGAGTGAGGTTACTTCGCCACGGAGGTGGCGTTGAGTCTGCTGTGATTCGGCTAGGTTCTTCTCCAACTCATCAATCTCACGCTGCAGAATGATTAGATTGGTGCGAGCCGAGGTGAGGGAGGTTTTAGTTTCTCCCAGGTCAGCATCAAGAGCGTGCAGTTGCGTTTGCTGCTGCTCAGTCAGCTCTTCAGCGGTGGCGAGATTGGCCGTGAGGATTTGGTTTTGTGATTGAGCAGAACTGAGCGATAGCTCCAATCGGGAGTTGTCACTGGCACTGCGCCAATAGAGACCGCCGAGAATTGCCGCAGCGATCACGGCCAATAGAGTTATGATGATCGAAAGATTTTTCACCGCACGGGATTAAGTTCTGTTTCGTCGGTGCGGATTTGCAAAGTGAAAACCTCAGATCACCGGGCCGAGTAGATCGATTCAAACCAAGGTTCACGGGTTTCTTTGCTAATGCTGCCGTTGGCCGCGAGGTGTTCGAGAATCTTGAAACTGAGCTCGGGGCAACCGTCTGCTTTTTGAGCGAGCTGTTCGGCGGTGCCGGATTCCTTGGCCAAGGCGGCCTTTAATTTGCCCAGCAGATCGATCACACCCGTGGCGGCTTTTTTTCCCGCTTCGACCCCCGGTTGGTGATAGGCGTTGATGTTAACGAGTGAGGCGTAGAGGCCGACAACCCGTTCATAGAGGGCGATCAGCATGCCGAGCGTGCGGGGGGAAACTTCGTCGATTGTAATCGTGATTGAGGATCGATCCTTTTCGCTGAGCGCATCGCGGGTGCCGAGATAGAAGCCCTGCAAGTAATCACCGGTCGTCACGTCGTCTTCGACTTGCATCGAATCACCGGAGCGATCCTTGAGCACTTCGATGAAGGTCACGAAGAAGTTGCTCACACCTTCGCGGAGCTGTTGGACGTAGGCGTGCTGATCAGTTGAGCCTTTGTTGCCATAAACCGCGATCCCCTGATTCACGATATTGCCATCGAGATCGAGTTCCTTGCCGAGGGACTCCATGACGAGCTGCTGCAGGTATCGGGAAAAGAGGAGCAGGCGATCCTTGTAGGGCAGGACGACCATGTCTTTGCTGCCGCGACCGTCGGTCGCGAAATGCCACATGAGGGCGAGCAGAGCGGCGGGGTTTTCGGTGGTCTTGCGGTTGCGTGTTACGGCATCCATCTCAGCCGCACCCGAAAGCATTGCATCAATGTCGAGACCTTGCAGTGCCGCGGGGAGGAGTCCTACCGCGCACAGTTCAGAGGTGCGACCGCCGACCCAATCCCACATCGGAAAATCTTTGAGCCACCCTTCGGCTTTGGCGATCTGATCAAGCTTCGAACCCGCACCGGTGACTGCGACAAAGTGTTTCGTGTGATCGATTCCGGCAGCTTTGAATGCAGCAGCGGATTCGAGCATGCCATTGCGGGTTTCCACCGTGCCGCCCGATTTGGAAACGACGACGACGAGTGTTTCGGCGAGCTTGCCCGACAAGCTATCCAGCACGTAATCCATGCCATCCGGATCGGTGTTGTCGAAAAAGGTGACGATCATCTTGTCCGCGCTCGGTTGTCCCAAGGCGTGATTCACAAATTGAGGACCAAGGGCGGAGCCGCCGATGCCGACGACGAGGACGTGGGTGAATGATTGCCCGCTGGCGGTTTTGATCTCACCGGAATGGATCTGCTGCGCGAAACTCTTGATGTAGGTCAGCGTGTCTTCGATCGCGGTCCGGAGCTCATCGTTGGGCGCGAGGTCGGGAGCGCGTAACCAGTAATGCCCCACCATGCGATTCTCATCGGGATTGGCGATGGCGCCTTGTTCGAGCGCAGCCATATCGGCGAACGCCTTTTGCATGGGCGCTTCCATCTTGCCCAGAAAATCATCGGGGAAGGGGATACGGCTGATATCGAGGCCAAGCCCGAGAGCAGAATTTTGGTAGTAGTGGGTTTTGAAACGAGACCAGGACATGGAGAGTGATTGCTTAGAGATTCTTATCGGTCACCGCACCTTCGGAAGCGCTGGCGACGAGCTTGGCGTATTTTGCGAGCACACCGCGCGTCTCAGTCGGCGGTCGTGGCTGATAGGCGGTCATGCGGCTTTGAAATTCGTCGTCAGGGATAAGCAACGAGATGGTGTTTTTGACCGCATCGATCTCAATGATATCGCCGCTATTCACGATGCCAATCGGGCCACCATTGGCGGCTTCGGGCGTGATATGGCCAACATCGAAACCATGCGATCCACCGGAGAAGCGTCCATCCGTGATCAGAGCGACATCCTTGATCAGTCCACGACCGGCAACGGCGCTAGTGGGCGAAAGCATTTCGCGCATGCCGGGGCCGCCAACCGGACCTTCATTGCGAATCACGACCACATCGCCTTTAACGACATCACCGGCGAGAATGCCGATGAGCGCCTCTTCTTCGCCTTCGTAAACTTTGGCGGTGCCTTTGAAATAGAGACCTTCTTTGCCCGTGATTTTCCCCACTGCACCCGTGGGCGCGAGGTTGCCGTGGAGGACGCGTAAATGCGTCTCTGGTTTGATCGGCTGATCCCATGGGCGGATAATATCCTGATCGGTGGGATATTTACCATAGGGTCCGACATCCTTGAGAGATTCGGCCAGAGTCTCGCCGGATACGGTGAGACTCTGGCCATGGAGCAGGCCACGATCGAGCAGCATCTTCATGAGCGGACGAATCCCTCCGACCCGAATCAAGTGGCTCATGTTGTATTTACCGAAAGGCTTCAAATCGGCCAAGAGGGGGACGCGTTCACCGATTTCCTTGAAGTCATTCAAGGTGAGATCCACTTCGGCGGCATGGGCGATGGCGAGGAGATGAAGGATAAGATTGGTCGATCCGCCCAACGCGAGACAGGTGACGATCGCATTTTCGAATGCCTCGCGCGTCATGATATCGCGCGGAGTGATGCCTTTTTTGAGCATCGCCATGACGGCGGCACCGGCGCGTTCGCAATCGAGGCGTTTGTCTTCGCTGATCGCTAATTGTGCACTGCTGTTGGGTAGGCTCATCCCGAGCGCTTCAATGGCCGAGGCCATGGTGTTGGCCGTATACATGCCGCCGCATGATCCGGGGCCGGGGATGGCCGATTCTTCCACCGCTTTCAGGGCATCCTGATCGAGCTCGCCTTTGGCGTGTTTCCCCACGGCTTCAAATACTGAAACGATATCAAGCGGCTTTTCCTGATCGCAGTCGCCGGGAGTGAAACCGGGGAGAATCGTGCCGCCGTAAATGAAGACTGCGGCACGGTTGAGTCGCGCGATCGCGATCATCGAACCGGGCATGTTCTTATCACAGCCGCCGATCGCGACTAGTCCGTCGAATCCCTCGGCCGCGACGGCCGTCTCGATGGAATCAGCGATGACTTCACGGGAGACCAAGCTATAACGCATGCCTTTGGTTCCCATGCTGATCCCATCTGTTACGGTGATGGTATTGAAATAGACCGGCTTGCCGCCGGCATCGGAGACGCCTTTCTGGGCGCGCTCGCTCAATTCGCCGAGATGGACATTGCAGGGCGTCATGTCGCTGGGCGAGGAAGCGACCGCGATCTGCGGCTTCTTAAAATCCTCATCGGTAAACCCGACCGCGCGCAGCATGGATCTGGCGGGGGCGCGATCATTGCCGTCGACGACGACGGAAGAGTATTTACGAAGGGTGGATTTGGGCTTATCGGCACTCATGATATAGGCTCAGAAAGAACCATATCGCTTCGGGTCGGGCAAGCCGCATGTCCAGAATTGAAGCCATTCGCCAATTCCTTGAGCGAGTAATACTTTAGGGATTGCTTCACCTTGGTCGCACCTCATTCACTCATGACCCTATATTCGCATGGATTTTAATCTGAAAAAAGTGCTTCGGGCGCTCCTCTTCTCATCGAGCCAGCCCTTGTCGATCAAGGACATCCAAGGTTTGTTCACCCGCTTCCATGAAGCCGCGGAAAAGAAGCCGGTTGCCGCAGCGGAAGGCACCGAAGCTCAAGCTGCGTCCCCTGAGGTTCCCGGTGAAGAAGCCGCCGAGATCGAAGTGGATGATGCCGAAGATCTCGAACTCTACGGTGATGTGCCCTCTCTCGTGACCGCGACTCAAATCCGCGAAGCCATGGAAACGCTGCAGACTGATATGCGCACCGAGGGCGATGAACTCGTGCTAATCGAAGGACCCCAAGGCTATCGTTTAATGACGCATCCACGTTACGCGCGTTGGATTCGCGTGCTGCGCAATGATCCTCCTCCTTTGAAGTTGAGCCGCTCATCGCTCGAAACGCTTGCGATCGTGGCTTACCGCCAACCAGTGACGCGGGGTGAACTTGAAACAATCCGGGGTGTTTCGGCCGACGCGGGAATCAGCAAACTGCTCGAACGTGAACTGGTTTACATTGTGGGCCGCGCAGACACGCCCGGGCGTCCCATTCAATACGGAACGACAGATCAATTCTTGGAATTTTCCGGGCTTAAGTCGCTTGATGACCTGCCCGCCTCGGATGTGCTTTCGAACAAGCAAATCGATCAATGGCTGCAAGATGCGATGGATCCACCGCAACCTTCCGGTGATGCTGAGATGGGGTTGCCGCTGGAAGAAGGGGAAGGGGAAACCCCTAATCTCGAAGGAGTAAGTGTGGAACACCACGATTCCGCGGCTGCTGTTTCCGCTGAAGAAACTTCGAAAATCCCGACAGACGATTCCGCTGCCGAACCGGTTTCCGCCGATTCGGTTACAGAAGTCGCGCCTGAGAATGAGGTGGCGACTCCAGAAGAAGAGACTAAAAACTCCTGATATGGAACTGGGCCCAATACGCGATAAGATCGATGCACTCGATTCTCAACTGGTTGAGATCATCAACGAGCGTTTGAAATTAGCCGCCGAGATCGGCAAAATCAAACGAAGCACCGGCGGTGATATTTACGTGCCCGAGCGGGAGGATGCGGTGCTCAGAAAAGTCAGTGCGCTCAACACCGGTCCGGTTCGCAACGAAGCCCTGCAGGCGATCTATCGTGAGTTGATGTCGGCTGCGATTGCCTTGGAGAAACCCTTGCTGATCGCTTACCTCGGTCCCGAAGCGACCAACACTCATGCCGCCGCGATCAAGAAATTTGGCGCGAGTGTGGATTACCATGCGATGTCGACCGTGAGTGATATTTTTACCGCGGTGGAAAAGGGGGAGGCGGATTACGCGGTGATCCCGATTGAAAACTCCACGGAAGGGTCGGTGCGGGAAGCCTTGGATAGTTTCGTCGAGAGCGATTTGAAAATCGTCGCGCAGATCTACACCGAGATCACGCACGCGCTGATTTCGAATGCGCCCCTCGAAGGAATCACCAAAGTCTATTCGAAGGATCAGGCCTTGGCGCAATGTCGCCATTGGCTGCAGCGTCACTTACCACACGCGCAACTGGTCGAATCGTCGAGCACCTCACGTGCCGTGCAGATCGCCCGGGATGAAGAAGGGGCTGCGGCGGTGGCCGGTCAACTCGCGGGTGAGCACTACCGGGTTCCCGTCGTCGTAAAAAATATTCAGGACAAGGCCGATAATACCACGCGCTTCTTCGTCATCGGTCGGAAACCTTCCGGGCCGGTGGGTGGGGGAAAAGATATTACGAGTTTCCTTGTGTCGCTCGGTGATGAAGCGGCGTCACATTCCGGTGCGTTGTTGAAGATGCTGATGCCTTTGGCGGAACGCGGCGTGAATCTTTCCAAAATCGAATCTCGTCCGAGCAAGAAACGACCTTGGGATTATTTCTTCTTCATTGATGTGACCGGGCATTATGATGATCCGGCGATGAAGGAGGCCTTGGCCGAATTAAAGAAATTTTGCCCAGTCGTAAAATGGTTGGGGAGCTATCCCGCCGTAACAAAGTAAACGTGATGTCGGATGTTTTGAGAATTGGACTTATCGGGGCGGGGCAAAATACCCGCTCCATGCACATTCCCGGCTTTCAAGCGATTGAGGGCGTGGAGATTGTCGTCGTGGCGAATCGTTCTCGCGAATCCTCGCAACGGGTCGCGGATGAATTTGGAATTCCGCGGATTGCGGACAGTTGGCAGATGGTCGTGGCTGATCCCGAGGTTGATGCGATTTGCATTGGCACCTGGCCTTATCTGCATGCGGAAATCACTTGCGCTGCGTTGTCCAAAGGGAAGCACGTTCTCACCGAGGCTCGGATGGCGCGAAATCTCGCTGAGGCTCAAGAGATGTTGGCGGCATCCCGTAAACATTCCGATCTGGTCGCCCAAGTGGTGCCATCACCCATGACGCTGGCATTGGATCAAACCATTTGGGAGAAGATCGTTTCGGGGCACCTGGGCAGTATTCGTGAGATCTGTGTGACTCATACGACGGATGGGAATGCGGTTGCTTCGACTCCGATGACTTGGCGACAGGATTTCGAGTTGAGTGGTTACAACACGATGGCCCTCGGTATTTTCTACGAGGCCGTGCTACGCTGGATGCAAGCGGATGTGAAAGTAGAATGTGCACAGGCCGCGATTCATACGCCAGAGCGATTGCGCTCTGATGGAACCATGGGCGAGGTAAAGATTCCGGAAAGTCTCACCGTTCTCGGCCGATACGATACCGGGACGCGTCTGATTATTCACTTGAGTGGAGTGGAGCGTGGACCTTCGCGTGAGGAAATCCGTATTCACGGCTCGGAGCGTAGTCTGCGCATCAGTATCTTTACCGCCGAAATGTGGGAAACCGATACGAACGGCGTGGAAACTCCAGTTGTGATCGATGAGACACTCAAACAGGAATGGCGGGTTGAAGCCGATTTCGTGGACTCGATCCGCGACGAGACTCCGGTGCGGTTAACCGATTTCGAGACCGGGGTGCGCACGATGCGATTCACCGACGAGGTCTGGCAGGCGTGGTCGGGTAGTTTATAGTGATTCCGGAAATCGCACACGTGTCATTGCGAGGAGGCCTTCGGCCGACACGGCAATCCGCGTATCAAGGGGGATTTTTGCCGGTCATCACTCACTGGATTGTCGCGTCGCGAGGCAACTCGCAATGACAGGCTACATGGTTATGGGGCGCGCCCAGCTCGCGTCGGCTGCTTTGTCGGGAAAGAGCAAGGGGCGGTCGCTGTATTTCCAGAAATAGATGCCAGCCAGGATCGCGGCCAACAATCCGAAGGCGACACAGAACAAGATCAGGCATCCTCGTTTTGCTTCCGTGCTCGAAGAAAGCGGATCATGCTGCAGGAGCGGATCGTCAATCTCTGCGCTGGTGGGATCAACAGGATCGAGTGCGGGTGCGGCAGGTGTTTGCCGATTAAGGGGAGTGGGTTTCTCCCCAGAATGGAGTGCGATTTCCGCATCGAGCCAATCGAGATGCTGCTTCACGAGCTCTCGTTGACGACGAAGTTGGGCTAGTTTCTCCGGTGACATGGCAGGGGGTGGGGCCGGGCAATAAAAAACGCAGCCTGATGATAGGCTGCGTTTGAAAGTGAAAACAAATGTTTCGTTTAGAGGACTGCGACGCTGCGCTTCGACTTGTCGAAGGTGACAACGCCATCTGCGAGAGCAAATAACGTCCAATCACGTCCTACGCCGACATTCTTGCCGGGGTGGAATTTAGAGCCGCGCTGGCGAACGATGATGTTGCCTGCGATGACGGATTCGCCACCGAAGTGCTTGACTCCAAGTCTCTTGGACTTGCTGTCGCGACCGTTGTTTGAAGTTCCCTGTCCTTTTTTATGCGCCATGACGAATAATCTCCTTAAGCTGTGATAGTCTCGATCTTAATGACCGACAGTTCCTGACGATGTCCGCGCTTACGAACATAGCCCTTACGCTTCTTCTTCTTGAAAACGACGACCTTCTTCCCGCGCTTGTTTTCAAGCACTTTGGCCGAGACGGATGCGCCATCGAGCAGAGGGGTGCCGACCTTGAAGGCTTCGCCTTCTCCGGCCGCCAGAACGTCCTTAATCTCCACAGTAGCACCAGCTTCTGTGTCCTTATAACGGTTAACAATTAGGATGTCGCCCTCGGTGACAGTGAACTGTTGGCCTTGGGTTTTGATAGTCGCTTTCATAAATAAACCGGAGATAGAGCAGTTTCGGGTCAGCGAAAGCAAGGATTATTTGGGAGAAAACGAGGATTCTACGCCTCGTGCGGAATGATAGCCTCACCGAGGTGATTTTCGATGGATCGAGCCGATTGAATCGCTGGATCTAGAGCTGGAGCGGAATCTCGAAATCGGCGACACCCGGATGAGCCGCATTCGCAGATGCGTAGGGTAGAGCTGCTTCGACCGCCTTAGCCAGTGGTAATTGGTGGGTAAGCAATCCATGCAGGATCACCGCGAAAAGCACGTCTCCGGAACCGGTGGGTGAGACTTCGGTGATATTCGGTGGAGCAAATTCGATCGGATCGCCTTCGCTTGAAGTCATCCAGACTGAATCGGGACCATTGGAGATGACCCAGTTTTTCACAGGCCATTTCTCACCGGCTGCTCGCAGGCGCGATTCGACCGACTGGCCTCGTTCCTCTTCGGAATAAAACGCGTCAAATTCCTGCCGGTTGATTTTTATGAGTTCGATGGGTAGGGCCACGATATCCTGTAACGGTGGACCGTAGGCATCGACGTAAAGGTGTCCCCGCCGGGCCCAGCTTTTGATCTCCCTGCGAAGCGGTTCGTAGTCGTTGCCACTCCAACCGGGGAAACTCCCGCAGAGCGCGAGCACTTGATGGTCAGGCAAGTCGTGCAAAAAAGCCGCACCGGCGTTGATCGCATCCGCATCGAGGACGGCATTGGGACCAAGAAATGTGGTTTCGGCCTGCTGTTCGCTCCAGATGACGGTGCCCGTGCGCGCGGCCTGCTTCGTCTCAAAATTGCGATAGGTGATTCCACGCTGGTGCAACCAGGCTTCGCTTTCGGCCCCGGACGGTCCGCCGGCGAAGATCAAGGCCGTGCTGTCCGTGCCGAGTCGCGCGAGCATGTTGCTCACGTTGACTCCTTTGCCACGGGTATTGAACGATTCGCGCGTGGCACGCTCGGTCTTGCCGATTGCCCACGTGTCGTATTCGAGCGTGCGCTCGGCGAGAAGGTTGCCGGTGAGGGTATAGATGGGGGTAAGTTGACTCATCGAAAAAAGGATCGGCGGCGACGATTGCCACCACGAGCGAATACCTGATTCACCAAAAACGACAGTCCGAAAAGTGAAGCAACCGTGCGCACGTTGCGGATTGCACCGACGACTTCGGTGATCCTGCCACGTTTCTCTTCGGGCACTTTCCTGAGCACGAAGCAGCTCAACATGCTGAAGACGGGGGCGAAGATAAATGCGAAGTGATAGATTGAGAGTGGGTTGTAGCCCTGCGTTTTCGCCCAACTAATGATAAAGCCTCCAAGCGGAGGTGCGACCGCCGCGGCCAAACAGGAAATGGAAACAAACAGAGCGATGCCCATCGTGCGTGACTCCGGAGGGGTAAGTTTGAGGAGGAGGCTGAAAATACCGATACCGTATCCTGCGCTAAATAACCCACCTGAGAGCGAGACAATATAGAGCAGCCAGATATTTCCCGTATCCACGAAACACAGGATCAGGCTAAAGACCTGCCAAAGTGCGAGGGCGACGATTGTCGTGGGAATGTTGCCGTGTTTGTCGGATAACTTACCCCAAGCAGGAAAGGCGACTGCTGCGCCTAGCGGCCCGAAAAGCAGGATCCAGTTTGCTTTGGCCACCGAGATCTGGAGTTGCTCATACATGAAGACGGGGACGAACGGACCGAATAGATTGATCGTGAAACCCATGAGTGCCGCGAAGCTGATGAATCGCACCAGGGCTGGATTGCTTCTCACACGTTTCACCTGTTCCTGCCAAGGGAGTTGGGCGATGGCGGGATTGTGACTCGTATGGGAAGTCATCTTCTGTTGCCAGAGGACCGAGAGGACTCGCAACACAATCGCACCGCCGAACAGAATCACATAGGCAATCAGCGATCCTTTCATCAACGAAAGCAGGCCGGAGACGCTCAAGAGAAACGCGATCATTGAGACGTAGAGCAATTGATTGCGCTTCCCAAAATATTTCCCGCGCAATCGAGTGGGCACCACATCCTGCATCCAACCATTCCATGCCACGCCGTTAATCGACGAGGCGAGTGAGATGATTGAAAAGCCGACGAGGAACACCCATTTCGCGGTCACCGGATCTCCAATGGGGATGAACGGCAGGGCTGCCGTGAGGAAAACCCATCCGATGACATGTAACCAACCACTCGCGACGCAGAGACGCTGAGCATCGAGTTTCTGGGCGAGCAGTGGTGTCAGGAGGACCTGCAGAAAATTGAAGACAAAGGGCAGGGCAACGATCAGTCCGTAAGTGCTGGCGGGTAAGTTGTATATCCCCGTCAGCAGAGCTGCCAGCACGACGTTACCCGGCTGGCTCAATAAGGTCAGCGGCATCGCGGCCACTCCATCTATGAGGCAAAGCCTTAGATTGTTTCTCAGTAAACTAGGTTTCCCGCCCTTGACTGGTGTTGCATTCACAGCACCACAGGCAATGTGCTCACTTACGGAAAAGTCATGCCTGAAATTCGCAGATTCGAAAATAAATTAAACGCCGCTGAACGGGCTGCGAAATCTGACCGATCAGGATGCGACGATCCGGAAAAAGACTAGGTGCTGCTGGCCTCAGCTTTCGGCTGATCGTCCACTGTTAAGGCTTCGATTTCCGCTTCCTCTGATTTGTCCTGTGGCGCTGCGGCCTGATGCTCAATCAGAGTCATGATGCCTCTGCCGACTTTCATCTTAACCTCCATCCGCACGGGGAGTCGTTGCTCGTCCTGTGACACCCATACTTTGACGGTGGAACCTCGTTTAAACATGCCCTTCGGTTCCGTCTTCTCCATTTTGGGAACCAAGACCAAAGCTTTAAGTTTTCCAAATTTGGTGCGCAGCTCTTCGTAGCGCTCTGCGTGGATGGTGAGTTCGTAAAACTCGTCATCAAACAACACGAGCGCGTCTTGTTTTTCACCCGGTTTCAGATCCCAGTCGCGGGTCTGCACCAGACTCATCATCAGATCCATGGGATTGCCCTCGGGCATCTCGATGTCGGTGCTCTTCTCGGGCTCGGTTTCATTGACGTAAGCGGCGATGCGTTGGTCGTAATCGAGTGTCAGAGTTTGCCGGGTGGTTTTCTTTTTCTTTTCACTCACATCATTGGCGTGCGTGAGCCGTCCCGTTACCGGATCGAAGTAAGCCTCACTCGTCGCGACGAAAGGATAGAATGCTTTTACGATCCCATCGGATGCGGCCGTGGTCGTGATACGCAGATGATCCGCATCGTCGGTGGTCACGCGTTCTGCTTCGATCGTGAGCTCACCGGCATGGCGGAAAATACCCCAGCTCACGCGAAACTTCATTTTCTCACCATCACTCAAAGCCAATTCGACAGCGGATGCCGTCTGACTGAGCACAAACCCTAGCGTAAGCAGGCTGAGTAACTGGACTGGTTTGAGGGAGAGTCGGAACATGGGTTTGAGTGGTAAGCTAATTTCGAATCTGGTTGCGTCAACGCGAGGTTAGGGCGCCGAGATCGAGGTCGAGTTGGTTTTCTTTACCGACGGCGAATGCTTCGTAGCTGCGTTCTCGAAGGGTCCGGGCAAACTCGTGGGCGTAACCATGCAGAGTGAGGACACGCTTGGGTTTCACTTGATCCACAAATTTTAACAAGTCGGGATAGTCCGCGTGATCGGAGAGCGGAAACGCTGCATCACATTTGAATCGATAGATCGCGCCCGAATCGAGCGCCCACCCCGAGACGATCGCGGTGCGGCGCGCGGGAATATGCTTGAGAATGCCATTCTTCTGATGTGGCGGCGGACAGATCACAATATGTCCATCCGATTCACCGCGTTTGAATTCGCGATAGACAGGAAACTTCACGCCGAATTTTTCGTAGATTTTGGTGAGTCGCATCGCGGCCGGATGGAGCATCGCGGGCAAACCTTCGGGCGCGAGCGCAGCCAACACTTCCTGAGTCTTGCCCAAGCTATAGCAGAACAACACCGGGTTGCGTCCTTCGGCTAGGGATTCCCGGCAAAATGCCACGATATCTGCGCGCACTTTCTTTTCGTCGGGGAAATCGTATTTGGGCAGGCCAAAGGTTGTTTCCATGATGAGCAGATCTGTCTTCGGTGTGGCGCACGGTTCGGCGGCCCAGCCGCGCCGCAGTTTGAAATCGCCGGTGTAGAGGAGGGTGCCGTTTTCGTTGTTCAGCTCCACGAGACTCGATCCGAGAATATGCCCCGCGGGATGGAGCGTGATTGAAGTGTCTTCGGTAATCGCCTCGGCCTTGCCGTAAGGCAGCACATGTTCGATTCGCTTGCCGCGTAGTCGCTCGCGCATCAGCTGCGCGGTGGGTGCGGAACAAATCAGCTCCTTGTGCCGCCCGACGTGATCAGAATGCGCATGCGTGACGACGGAGCGTGCGGCCGAAAATTGCGCATCCATCCACCAACCGATTTGCGGTAACCAGAGACCCTTCTTGAGCTGCACCTCCCATGACATGCCGGTCTAAGAAACCGGAGTGGCTTCGATTTTGTCCGTCGTGGTTTCGTCTGAGAAATATTTAATCCGGAGCAGCCGCCAGAGCGTCACGAAAAACGCGGTTAGTGGAATCGCGAACAGCATGCCGAGCACGCCGCCAAAGGCCGTGCCCCAGAAAAAGATCGCGACGATGATCGTGACGGGATGGAGCCCGGTGCGATCGCCCATGATTTTTGGCGTGAGATACCAACCCTCGATATTCTGCACGATGATCTGCACCGCCACGACCAGGCCGAGCAACTGCCAGCCACCTTCGGGTTGGAAAAACGCGAGCGGCAGAGCCACGGCCAGTCCGATCATCGTGCCGAGATACGGGATGATGTTGAGCACGCCGAGGGCGAGTCCGATCGCGAGACCGAATTTCAGTCCAACCAAGGTGAAGCCCAGAGCAAACAAGCAGCCCATGATCAGACCGATGAGCAGTTGCCCGCGGAAGAAGGAAACCACGATGGCGATAAACTCATTCAGGAGAAAGAGAATGTCGTCGCGCACGGATTTACTCAGGAAGGTCAGATGATCGGCGAGATTACTGGTGGGTGCGCTCCGCGAGAGGAGAAAGAAAAATAGATAGATCGGCACGATCGCGAGATGAGCTACGAAAGTGACGGCACCGAGCGCTCCGATTCCGGCGGCCTTCAGCGAGGGCAGCGCGTGCGACACGAGGGTATTCATCTCATCCGTGAGACCATCGACGATTTTGCGCACGGCCGGATTGTCCAACTGATGCTGAATCATCGCGATCCACTCGGGATAGACCCGCGTGCCGTAGGCCCAGATATTTTCCCACAACTCCGGCGCGTAGGCGATAAAGTCCAGGATCTGATCGATCACCGGTGGCACGAGTAGGACGAGCACGCCTGCGAGTGCGATGATGAACAATCCATAGAGCACGATCACCGCCGCCAATCGACGGATCTTCATCTTGTGTTCCGCGATTTCCACCACGGGTCGCAAAATCAGCGCGAGCACACCGGCGCAGGCAAGCGGCCAAAGCACGCCGGAGAAAAACGACGCCATGCGTCCCAGCACAACGAACCCGACGATAAACAACGCTGCCGTGCCCAGCAGCGCGAGCATGGTCAGGGCGAAGCCGATCACACGCCGTTGGCTACCTGACAGAAAGCGGCTCTCGGGGGTATCGGTCATGGTGAGGTAGGATTGACGGCAGGCTGACTATGACCAGCTCAAATTTGGGAGGCGAGTTTGCGACCTGAAGGTTGGTCACGGAGATCACTGAGTTCAGACACGGAGGCCACTGAGGATGATACTCTGACTATTCTCAGCGATCTCTGTGTCTGTCTTCCGGTTTGGCTCTGTGACCAATTGGATCGAAGAATCGACAAACGAGAGCGTAGTCCAATAGCTTCCCCTCACGTTACCCCGCGTATGACGAATCATTCCGAATCACCGAGACTCCGCCTCAATGGCATCAGCAAGGCTTTTGGCGCTACGCAGGCGCTCGATAGGGTCTCGCTCGAAGTCGGCGCGGGCGAAGTGCATGCTTTGATCGGGGAAAATGGAGCAGGGAAGAGCACGCTGATGAAGGTGCTTAGCGGTGTGATCGTGCCGGATGCGGGCACGATGGAATTGGCCGGTGCGAGCTATTTGCCGGCGGATACGCTCGATGCGAAACATCATGGCGTGGCGATGATTTATCAGGAGCTCAGTCTCGCACCTCACCTCAGCGTCTGGGAGAATATTGTGCTTGGTGATGAACCGCAGCGCTGGGGTTGGCTGAATCAAAAGAAAGCACACGAGCAGGCGCGAGCTGCTCTCGCTCGATTGGCGCACGAACATCTGGATATCGAAAAACCGGTCGCGACCTTTTCTATCGCCGAACAGCAGATCATTGAGATCGCCCGGGCCCTGCTCACGAAACCTCGCGTTCTGATCATGGATGAGCCGACCAGTAGCCTGACCAAACAAGACACGGAGCGGCTGTTCGATGTGATCCGGCAATTGCAGAAGCAGGATGTGAGCGTGATTTATATCAGCCATTTTTTGGAAGAGGTGCGGAAGGTGGCTCAGAAGTTTACGGTGCTCAAAGATGGTCAAACTGTCGGCAGCGGTGAGATCGCCGATACGGGGCATGATGAGATTGTGCGTCTGATGGTCGGACGCGAAGTGACGGAGCTTTATCCGCAACGCTCGCCCTCGATTGGCGATGAAGCGTTTGCGATCGGCGAGGGACTTTCGATTCGCAGAGGTGAGATTCTCGGAGTGGCCGGATTGATTGGCGCGGGTCGCACGGAACTGCTCCGGCGCGCGTTCGGTTTGGATGCGGACACGATGATAAGCACGAACCCCGCGAAGCGCTGGCGCGAGGGCGTCGGCTATCTGAGTGAAGATCGCAAAGAGGAGGGACTCATGTTGCCGCTCACGATTGCGGAAAACATCGCCCTGCCGAAATACGCGAAGCTCTCGCGCGGCGGAATCCTGTCGCTGAGCCGCACCGGTGAAGCCGCTGATAAATGGATCAGGGAAGTAGGTATCAAGGCGCGCTCGGGAAATCAGACTGTCGGCGAACTTTCGGGGGGCAATCAGCAGAAAGTCGCCATCGCGCGTCTGCTCGAATACCCCTCGCAGGTCTTTCTGCTCGATGAGCCCACGCGCGGGATCGATGTCGGTAGTAAAGCCCAGATCTACGATTTGATAGCTCAGCTCGCTGCTGAAGGTCGATCGGTGGTCGTCGTGAGTTCGTATTTACCAGAACTGTTCGGCCTCTGTGACCGCATCGCTGTCATGCGTCGAGGCGAAGTCGTCGAAACCAGAGCGACCACTGATTGGTCTGAGCAAACCCTGATGAGCGCCGCCATCGGCGCGGAAACCACGGAAGCACAGTAACCACCGATTATATAACCACGGATGGACACAGATGAACACGGATCGAGCTTTGAAAATCAGAATCTCCTCTGCTGCAATGCCTCACGGAATCCGTGTCTATCCGTGTTGATCCGTGGTAAAAAGGAGAATGCAAACGCGCTCATCCTAGTCCGAACCCAATAGCCACAGATTGCACAGATGACACAGATACAAACCAAAATGGAGGGATGGTCTCCGATCGTCTGTGAATCGATACCTTTCGGTATTCGTGTGAATTGGTGTCCATTAGTGGTTAAAAAAGAATACCTCATTTCATGAAATCTCTCCTTTCCAAATTCGGTCCGTTTTTTGGGCTCCTTCTCGTGATCGCGTTGTTTTCGATCGATAGCGAGGTGCGGGAGTTTTTCCTAAGCTATGCGAACTTCAAGATCGTGCTCACGCAGACCGTGATCGTGGCGCTGGGCGCACTGGGGATGACTCTGATCATCATCAGCGGCGGGATCGATTTGAGCGTGGGTTCGGTGATCGCCTTTACGAGTGTGGTCGGTGCGCTGTTGATTCAGCAGGACTGGCCCACGATTGCCGTGGTGTTGTCGGTTATCGCAGCGGGCGGTTTCATCGGGCTGCTCAACGGGGCGGCGATTGCGGGTCTGCGGATGACACCGTTTATCATTACGCTCGGCACGCTGGGCATCGCGCGCGGTGCGGCCAAATGGCTGGCGAATAACGAAACGGTTAACTACGACAGCTCGCCGATCAATGGTTGGATGACGACCCTTAATCCTTTCGATAAAACCCTCCCGGCGGGAGCTTGGGTCGCGCTCATTCTGGCGGTGCTCACCGCGATCATGTTGCGCCGCACGGTCTTTGGCCGGCACATCTTCGCGATTGGTTCCAATGAAGCGACAGCTCGGCTTTGCGGTGTGGCGACCACCCGAAACAAAATCTACATCTACGCGCTGGCGGGCTGTTTCTTCGGCCTCGCAGGGCTCATGCAATTATCTCGCCTGCGTCAGGGCGATCCGACGGTCGCGATTGGCGTCGAGCTCGATATCATCGCGGCGGTCATCATCGGTGGAGCAAGTTTGTATGGTGGAGTAGGGACCGTGCTCGGTTCCGTGATCGGCGCGCTGATCATGGCCGTGCTTCGTAACGGTTCCCAACAAATGGGCTGGCCGACCTACTTTCAGGAAATCATCATCGGCGTCGTGATCATCGCTGCCGTGTTCTTGGATCGCCTGCGGCAACCACGGGCAGAGTAGATTCTGGTTTTACCGCGAAGCTCACTAAGAGCGCGAAGTCGAGGTGGACCGTGCGCTCCGTCGCGCGGTTTCAGGGCTTTATCAGGTTAGCAGTGCTCGATTGGTGATATGGATGTGACCACAAGAATAACGCATTGACCCCTTTCTGCTACCTTTCTGCTAACCTCGAGCAGATCAAAATCGCAGATCCTCAGTCGGGTTATTTGCCGTCGCCTCTAGCATGGGCATGCTATGTATTTCTGTATACTTTAAGAATTAGAGGCCAACTGACTTTCCGATGCCCATTTCCCCAAAGTGAAAGAAGCTCATCTCTAATCTCTGAAATTGGATCAACGCCCGAGGACTCATGGTAGTATCGTGTCCCAGACCAAGAAGACAAATGATTGAGGTAGTCTTTAGCAGTCCAAGCCTCTGTGATCCAAAATTTTGGATTCTCAACTCGTTTCAACGGAGCTTCGATACCGTCATATTGATCCTGAAGATAAAGATTCTTTTCTGGCCAGGAGTCGAAAATGACATCCCGGAAACTATTTAGTAGAGTATCAATCTGATCATTAACAATGGGCCATACATACCCCCAGAATGCGAGAATTCCATTTGGTTTCATCACCCGCTTCGCTTCTTTCCAGAATTCATCAAAAGCAAACCAATGGACAGCTTGTGCTACTGTAATCAAATCTAGGCTATCAGTTTCAATTCCTGATTCTTCAGCACTAGCACGCCGAAACTCAATATTTTTAGTTCTCATGGCGTGCGAAAGTAATGAATCGCTGATATCTGTGGCGATAATTTGATTAAAATAAATCGCTAAGTGATTTGCAGCCTGTCCAGAACCGGTGGCGCAATCCCAAGCGAGTTCTTTCCTTTCGCATAGGCCGCCTAAATATTCATATAGCGCAGTAGGGTAAGTGATGCGTCCGTTATGATAGACATCAGCTATTGCTGAGAAATGGTCTTGAGGATGACTCATGATTTTCGATGAAAGCTCGGCATGGGATTTGGACAAAATAGCGTTCTGCGGTTATGTCCATCCGATTGCTTCGGGCACATATGAGGAGGAAAGACGCAGTGATGTAATTTGCCGATGACTTTAGGCCTACTTGTGGAGTTTATTCCGGACCTCATTCTTTAAATCGAAAGCAACACAATCGCAGCTGAAGCACATAATAGTCCTAACCCTTTCGTGTAAGTAATTTGTTCCGATAGAAAAATAAACCCCAGCAAAACGGTAACAACTAGTGATAAGTTCCTGATTGGAACAACCGTATGGATTTTACCTGATCGTAGTGCTAAAAAGAAAAATAGTTGAGCTAATCCTGACAGGATACCTCCCCATATTAAAAACTTGAAACTCTCTTTGCTGAATTTTGTTTTTTCCCAAAAGGCTAAAGCTCCTAATACTATCATATGACTTAAAATGTATATTGATGCTCCTAACCCAGACGAGAAACCAGTAGTTCCCATTTTGTATAAGAATACTCCTCCACCAAAAAAGAGCATCGATAAGATGGCGTATAGAATTACTATGGTCATAAGATTATATCTCTGTATCTCGGATGAAATAGGACTTCGGTCTTAAATGCTTCAGCAGCGGCACGCGTTCGTGGAAGTTTGTCATGACCTCGAGATCGATGTCGGCGGTGACGGCGGATTCTTCGCCGAGTTTTCCCTGGGCGAGGATTTTGCCGTGGGGATCGACGATTAGGGATACGCCGTGGAAGTGGGGGCCGAGGAGGACGGAGCCGGCGACGAAGATGCCGTTGTCCATGGCGCGGGAGCGGAGGGCGAGTTCCCATTCTTCGTCGGGGCCGAACCACGCGGCGCAGGAGAGGGCGAGTTGCGCGCCATTCTTGGCGAGGGATCGGACGGATTCGGGGAAGCGGGTGTCGTAGCAGACGATTAGGCCGATTTGCGTGTCCTGCAATTGGGCGACGGGGAATCCGGTGCCGGGGGTGGCCCAGGATTTCTCGGTGTCCCAGAGATGGACTTTGCGGTAGCGGAGAATCTCCACGCCGTTCTCATCCAGAAGCAGCATGGTGTTGTGCTTCAGTCCGGTCTGCTCGTCTTTCTCGGCGAGGCAGCCGGCAATCGCCAAACCATGTTGACGCGCAATTGCACTCAATTGTTGGCTGATCGGACCGGGGATCGGTTCGGCAGCCGCGGCGACCATGTCGGGTTGACCGTATCCGGTGACACCCAATTCGGGCAGAACGAGCAGAGCGACGCTATCCTTGGCGGCCTGTTCAGCGAGACGCGTGATCGTAGCGAGGTTAGCCGATACGTCGCCATTGATTGCCGTGTATTGCGAGCAGCCGATCCGAAGAGTCATGCGATCAACATACCCACAATGATGCCGCGATCCACTCTGAAAATTAGAAGGATGAAGTTAGAATGCAGAATGACGAATTAAGAATCCGGAGGTTAAACCGCTAATGAGCGCTAATGGGCACTAAATCAGACTAATATTTTAACCACGGATGAACACAGATACACACGGATCCTGATCCACTGAGGTTATGAATAGATAACCACGAAATACACTAAATACACGAAAAGCGATTATTCTGATTTCGTGTGTTTTGTGTATTTCGTGGTTTAAACAGTCCGACTCTCCGCGTCCTCCGCGAACTTCGCGTTTAAACCTTATCTGCCTTTCGGTTTAGTCTTCGAAGAAGAGGGTGCCGGAGGAGAGGATGTTTTCGTTTACGCGCCAGTCGGGCTGCCACCAGAGTTGAGCCTGTTGGCTATCGTTGTCTCGGTCGTTGATCGCGATATTGAGTCGGAGGCCTTCGCTTAGCCATTTGTCGCCATGTAGTTCTTTCAGCGATGCGAGCGGGAACGCGATCTCGAGGTTGTATCCACCGGGCACGCGGCGATTGCAGATCAGCGTTCCGGAGGGAAGCGATTCTTGATCGTTCATCACGTAGTTGGAGTCGAATCCATCTCCGGGGGCTGGCGATGTGCCGAGAAAGAAGGTGCCGCCATCCCAGACCTTGGCTTTGCGATGGAAATCGGGAGATCGAAAATCCATGCGGATCTCGATGCCGTCTTGCATCCATGGCTCCTGATTCGGCCGGGACTGCAGGACTTCGTCTCGGACTTCGATTGCGAGGTAGAAGTTTTGGTCGTCGCGAGCGTAACTGAACTGAAAGCGGCAGTCATCGGAGTCTTCCCAGCCTTCGTCAGGTGCACGCAGGAATGGGCTCTGACTCACGTCGTGCCATGTGACGCTGGACCAGTCTGGGAAGTCTCCATCGATTTGAATGCCGGAGTGGTGCGGGACCCGGAGTTTGGGCAGGATCGGGAGGGTGATAGATCCATGTAAGCGGAGCTCTTTCTTGTTCTCGGGTTGAAGGAGAGCTTGCCATTTGATTTTTCCCGCACTGGCCGCCTGATGAGGGTGGAGCGTGAGGTCTCCGCTCAGGGCAAGATTGAGTGCGACCGTGGCATGAGGTTGGAGGGTGAAGCGGTAGCTACCCGTGCTACTTTGATCGAGCCCTTGTTCTAGAGCGATCGTGGCGCCAGTGGTGGGTTCGATTTCGAAACTCATATCGATGGGATGCTCGGTGGGATTGGCGGAACGTAGTTCGATTTGGGGAGGGAGCGACTGCTTAGGATTCTGCCAAATCATTTCACTGCTCATTAAGCTGAACCCCAGTTTGTCCATCAGGATTTTACCTTCTTGGGTGCGCACATCTTCGGGTTGGATCCCATCAAGGAGAAGATTGGCCATGATGGGACCGTCATTGGTCATGGTGACCCAGGCCACTTGATCGAATTCACCATAAGCGGGGCCGCGTAAAGCACTGCCTCCGCCGGTGGTGGCGAGGGTGTAGTAGTTGGCATTGTTAATCGTGTTTCTAAGATAGGAATGGTAATGGCCGGCGAACACGGTGTGTTTGCGTCCGGCCAGGGCGGCTTCGATCTGCGGCCAACCGCGTTTCTCTTTATCGCTATAGCGCCAGAGAGGGCTGTGGAGGAATACGAGAGTCCAACGGGCTTCGGTGTTTTTAGCCAACGTATCGCGCATCCATTCGATTTGGTCTGCACCTATCTGGTGTTTGCCTGCATCCTGAGTGTTGAGGCAGACAAAGAGCACATCGCGATAAATGAAGCTGTAGTGGGATCGCCCGAAACGCTCTTTCCAGATCGCGGCCATCGTCTGATTGGTCATGTCGTGGTTCCCGGGTAGATAGAAAAACGGCATTTCAAGCTTCTCGATGAAGCCTTCGAACTCATCCCACTCTTGGTTGATCTGTGCTGCATCGTGAGTGTAACCCTCGATCAGATCGCCGACGCTCATGACGAATTCCGGTTGGAGGAGATTGAGCTTACCGATGGCATCTTCAAAGACCCCCGCGCGATGGCCACCGGTGCGATCGGAAACGATGGCGAATTGAAACGCGTTGGGATCGTTGTGGAAATCGAGATGATTCCATGGATTCACGCTGCCGTCGGCCGCAGTGGTCACGCGGATCGTTTTTAGATTCGAAGCACCCTCATGCTCGTGAGATCCGGATTCATGCGCCAATGCCGTGGCGGTAGTGATAATTCCAATCAAGGCACAGCGAAGGAAAGCGATCTTCATACAAGGTTGATACGGCTCAATGGCGACGAGAGTCAACCGGGGCTGCGCGCTATGCCGCAGAATGGGGAAGGAAGAAGGGTGAAAGCAGAATGATGCAGTAAGAATACTGAGTTCGAAACCACTAATGAGCGCTGATGGGCACTAACTCGATCCTTTGCGCTCTTGGCGATCTTTGCGGTTCAAACAGTCTGAACCTTTGTGCTCTTGGTGTCCTTGGTGGTGAAGACAGATCGTGACGGTCCGCTCGGAGAGCGGACCCTGCCTTCTTGGCTGAGCGGGAGCGGAATCCCCGCCCTACATTTAGAGCGACTTGCTGAGGACTTTGGCGTTGCGGCCGTTGGTCTCGTAGGCGGTCAATCGTTGAGGGGGGAGCACGGATTTGTCGGATTCGGTGAAGCCGCAGGCTTTGGTGAAGAAGCCAAAATTTTGCGTGGAGAGGGCGACGATGGTCGCGGCGCCTTGTTCCTTTGCCTGGAGGCAGACGTAATTGACCATTTTTTTGCCGATGCCGCGTTTGTGGTAAAGCGGCAACACGAAGAGCGAGCCGATCTCGGCGATGTCGGGAGTATCGTCGAAAGTAATCAGGTGCACGCAGGCGATGATATTCTCATCGATTTCAAACACGTAGAAATCCTCGATGTGCTCCTCAATGGATTGGAGGGAGCGCTGCAGGAGAGCATCCTGTTTCACCGCCGCTCTCGTGAGGCTGAAGACGAAAGGCACATCGTGGAGCGTGGCTTGGCGGATCTGTTGGTAATCGTTGCCGTAGATCAGCGTGCCCACGCCTTCGTTGGAGAAAATCTCGTTGAGGAGACCATCGAAGATTCGTCCGTCGACGAGGTGAACCCGCGGCGTGCCGTTATCAATCGCGCGGACAGCGTAGCGCGCTTTGCTGCGGCACTGATCGGCGACTTCTTCAGGGGCATCGGCCAATTGCTTGCGCAGCACTTCCACGGAGATCTGTGGCCGCACGGCATCTTGAATCGTAAGACCGGGCTGGCGGGTGAGGTAGATGATCTTGGTCGCGTCGAGGGAGTCGGCGAGTTCTGCGGCAAGCAGATCGGAATTCACGCGGAGTGATTTGCCGTCGGCTCCGAACGCGAGCGGGGATATGACGGGAATGACCTGATCGTTGATCAAGGTGAGGATGAAATCGCGATCGATGCGATCAACGCGACCAGTGAATTCCTGATCGACACCTTTGATGATGCCGGTGGGTAGGGCGCGCACGCTGTTGGTGATTACTCCCTTGAGATCGTTTTGCGCGAGGCCTTCGAGGACGAGGTGCGAGACGCGAGAGGCCGCCCGGATCGCCAGATCAAGGGTCGCCGCATCGGTGACGCCATCCCCGTGCACATCCGAAATCGGGATGCTGCGCAGTGCGGAGAGGTCTTTGATTTGCCGACCTACACCGTGGACGAGCACGACCTTGATCCCGAGACTCCGGAGCACGGCGATATCGACGAGGAGATTGCTGAAATTTTCGTCGGCGATGATCGAACCATCGAGCGCGATGACGAAGATCTGACCTTGGAACCGGGGCACGTATTTCAAGATCCCACGGAGATCCGTGGGCTTGATGGTGGTCGCGTGAGCTGCAGAGCCGGCGGCCGGAGGGGCCTGTTCTTGATCGGAAGACATTTCTTGGAGAAACGCGGTTTTTACGGAAGAAGTGCTTCGCGTCAATGCACTTGCAAGGCCCAGCTGAGCGAGGATTTCGCTCCGGCGAGGGTCACTTGGTAGTCGCCGGGCTTGAAGGCACCACCCGGGATAATCAGCCGCATGGTGTTGTCGGGGCGCCGGGCGAGGAGGCCGCCTTCGAGTTTTTCGATCTCGGGAATGATGAAAATTCGATCGCCTCGCACGTAGACATAGGCAGCGGCGATCTGGTGCTTGAGATCCGCGGTAACCGATTGCACGGAGAGGATGTAGGGCATGAGCGTATTCGCATGCACGGTGGCGTTGAGCTGTTCGTAGGAGTCGGCCATGGTGGGCTGATCAAACAGGCTCTCACGTAAAGTATGTGGAATGTCGCCGGGTATAATTTTGGCATCGACGGTGGATTCGTGCTGACGCGGGTTGGTCGGCCGATCGATGCGCACAGGGATGCGTTGATAACCAGCGGTGAGGAGATTACGGGTCTGGCCGCGCTCCTTCATGTCGTTAAATGGTTCGTAGGCCTTGTTCGGCTTTCGGTATTGCAGCGTAACGGCAGTGTAGCCCGCCATGAACAGGATGATGGCGAGAGCGATCCATTTCATGGACCAGGGTTTGGAGGGAGGACCGGGAGGCTTTGGCATGGCGAAAGCCGAGTAACGCGCTGAGAGGAGAATGCGCAAATAAAATTGCTCCGGTGCACAGGTGGTGTTTCCTTGCCGCTCTCCATGAAATTTTGGTCCCAGTTTTTTATTCCCACTCTGAAGGAAAGTCCGGCGGATGCCGAAATCGCTTCGCATCAGCTACTGATGCGGGCTGGACTCGTGCGCAAACTAGGCGGCGGGCTCTACACCTATATGCCGCTGGGGCAGCGGGTGATGCGCAAAATCACCGAGATTTGCCGCCAGGAAATGGATCGCGAGGGCGGGATCGAGCTTTGGATGCCGCATTTGCACCCGGCTGAGAATTGGAAGAACGGTCCACGTTGGAATGCGACGCGTGAGATCATGTATCGTGCGGATCATGCTGGTGATGGGCAGAAGCTTTCGGATGATCCTGAATTCGTGCTCGGGCCGACCCACGAGGAGGTCGTTACGCCGTTGATCAAAAATGAGCTGACGAGTTATCGTGACCTGCCGAAGAATTTTTATCAAATCGCGACGAAATTCCGGAATGAGATCCGTCCACGTTACGGGCTGATGCGCGCGCGTGAATTCGTGATGATGGATGCGTATTCGTTTGATGCGGATCAGGAAGGCGCCGTGGTGAACTATCATAAAATGAAGGATGCTTACGCCGCTTTCTTTAAGCGTCTGGGAATTCTCGCAATTGCAGTCGAAGCCGATACCGGCGTGATGGGCGGAGATTATTCGCATGAATTTATGGTGCCTGCTGAGATCGGCGATGATGACATCATCTACTGCGAAGAGAGCGGGTATGCGGCGAATCGCGAGAAGGCGACGAGCGGTCTTGTGCCAAAGGATGTTGAGGTGGCCGATCCAGTCGGCGAGATGGAAGAATTCGATACCCCCGGCACGAATACGATCAAAGCGTTGGCCAGTGAACCTTACAATGTGCCGGCGGATGCGCAGTTTAAGACCTTGGTCTATGTCGGCGACGGCAAGCCATTCATTGTGATCATGCGTGGTTGCGACGAACTCGAAGAAGCAAAGTTGAGCAGTCTTGGGTTTGAGGTTACACGTCCGGCGAATTTCGATGAAATCGTGGCCATTATGGGCACGAAACCCGGCAGCCTCGGTGCGATCAAGGGCACGATAAAGGATGAAGCCGCCCTCGCGGGGGTATTTGCCGATGAGGCGATTAAGCTGGTGGGCAACGGTGTGACCGGGGCCAATAAACGTGGCGTGCACGTGCGCAACGTGAATGTGACGCGCGACCTCGCGATCACGAAGTTCGGTGATTTCCGTCGGGTGGAAGCGGGTGAGCCCGATCCGATCTCCGGACAACCGCTCAAGAGCCGTCGCGGTATCGAAGTGGGGCACGTCTTCGTGCTGGGCACGAAATACTCAGAGACGTTTGACGCGACGTATACCGATGCGGAGAAACAAACTCAACCCTTAGTGATGGGATGTTATGGGATCGGCATCAGCCGCACCATGCAGGCGATCATCGAACAGAGCCACGATCAGAATGGGATCGTCTGGCCGTGGAATGCGGCACCGTTTCAGGTGCTGGTCACTTTACTTGATCCGCAGGATGAAGCGGCATCCGATGTCGCAAAGAAACTCGCGCTCGCGGCGGAAGCAGCGGGGGCAGACGTGTTGATCGATGATCGCGAAGAACGCCCCGGCTTTAAATTCAAAGATGCTGATCTGATCGGGATCCCATTACGGATGACGGTCGGTGGTCGCGGCTTGAAGGAAGGGATCGTGGAGATGAAATGGCGCGCTGAAAAAGACGTGCTGAAAGTCGCACTTGATGAAGCAGAAAACGTGTTGGCCGAGGCAGTAAAAGCAGCCGCAGCGAAAGCATGATTAGGGTAGAGGCCAGAACAAGCGCCGCGCCAGAACTCGCTACGGAAACGGAAACCCGTTTGGCGGGACTCTGGCATGTGATCGTGATCAACGATCCGGTGAATCTGATGTCTTATGTCGTCATGGTGCTGCGCAAGATCTTCGGCTTTGATGATGCGAAGGCCCGTAAGCATATGCTCGAGGTGCACGAAGCCGGTCGTTCGATCGTCTGGAGTGGCGAGCGTGAACCCGCCGAAGCCTATGCCAACACCTTACACCAATGGCACCTTTCCGCCGTTTTGGAACGCGATGAAACGGATTGAAGTCAGGCTAAGTGTTTCTGTCGTCGCGCCGCTGCTCGACGTGATTCGGGAAATGGCCACAAGCCTTTCGGAGAATCTCGCCGTGCCACTGAAGATTGATGACTTGGATGAAGTCATGCGCGAGGCGTGGGTGGAGGATCTGCAGCGCGAGCAGAATGCCGATCTGGAATTTCTGTTGGGCTTATTCGATGAGGAGTTCTTTCGCGATGGCGCGATTCAGCTGGATGAGAAGACGGCGGATCGGGTGATTCGAGCCTGTGCGGCCGTGCGGTTGCGACTGCGTTCGGAGCGCTTGCCGGATATCGATGAAGCGATGTTGGAAAGCGGAGATGTGGCGATGAACGAGCTGCCGGAATCGCGCCGAAATGTGTTTCTCTGCTATATCTTTTTGGCGACGTTGCAGGAGCTGATTATTCAGCACCTGGATATGGGTGAAACGAAGGCGTAGATGGTGTTTAGATAAAACACTGAACACACGAATGACACGAAAGAGGAGGTGCCGTAGCTGGAAGCTTTGTGGATGGCCTCGCGACGACCGCGACGAGTCGAAGTGGATTTGCTCGTCGAACGGAATATCGGGCGGCAATTTGGATAGGGGCAGCCCATGAGGTCGGTTAAGGATAACCGACCCTACCTCGATTCGGTGTCAGGCCTAACTATCACGGTGTTCTAATTTGGTTCAGTTTGTCGCGGTCGTCGCGAGACATCTCTGCTGAACAGAGGATGCTATTTAAACAAAGAATCTGAATATCCTCATTCGCGTTTGACGCGGGTCGGGCGCGAGCTAACTTCGGGGCTACACCCTGCAGTGTTCGAGGTGCTTTATTAAACAGCTCTTCGCCTTTGATACATTACGGGAGCCAAGAACGCCGCGGATGCTGCTAGGCCGTAAATCGGAAAGCAAACGCTGCGGAGGAGGTGCCCACCTATACATAAAAAGGACTTGAGCCCTTGGGCATACGGCACAGGCGGGGTGTTACTTTACTTTTCAAAACCATGAGCATTCAAGAATCCAACGCCCTGCACCTTATCCACGTTCTCTCGGCAGTCGCTGCAGTGGGCACGATTTTTTACGCCTGCGCCGGTGCTCCCGAGCAACGCAAGAAGACGATGATGTGGAGCGGGATTGCCGGCCTCTTGGTCCTGCTCACCGGGATTCGGATGTGGCAGGCCATGTATGATTTTCAGGGCACTTGGGCCATTGTTAAGATTGTCTGCTGGTTGGGGTTGGCGGCTCTGACCGGAGTTGCCTACCGCAAACAACAGAATACCTCGCTCTGGATTCGTTTAACGCTCGGAGTCACCGCGCTCGCTCTGGCGATGGTCTATGTGCGGCCGTTCTAATCCGATCCGCTGATGTCGGATTCAATCTGTGGCGTCTGGATAGATAACGAAGGCTGGGCGCATGTTTCCCGGCGAAATGCAGCTGGTGAAAACCGCGAAGAAACGGCGGATTTTCGACCGTTTCTGTGGCTGAGCGAGAACCCGCTTGATGAAGAGATCAGCGGAATCACGCTGGAGGAATTGAAAGGTGATGGACCGTTGGCGCTGCTCGCGCATGCGGATTCATTGGAGGCTTTCAAGGGTTTTCAAAAAGTAGCCAAACAATCGGGGTGGACGGATGTGCTGCGGCCCATGGAGGCGCAGTTTCTGTTGCAGCAAAAGGAGCGTCTATTTGCGGAGATGCCCTTTTCGGATGTGCGTCGTTGCCAATTGGATATCGAAACCGATTCCGAAGATGGAGGCTTTAGCGATGCGAAGCGGGCCGGGGATCGCGTGCTGGCGATTGGGCTTCGCGTGAAGAGCAAAAATCGATTGCTGGTTTTAAGTGAGGAAACCGATGAAGCGGAAAGGGAGCTGCTGCTCGAACTCAATACGGCGCTGGCCGAACTCGATCCCGATGTGATCGAAGGGCATAATATCTTTAAGTTCGATTTGGATTTTCTGCGCCAACGGTGCCGACGTCACAAAGTGCCGTGCTTGTGGGGGCGGTTTGGCCAGAAGGCTGCCTTTAGAAGCAGTCGCATGAAGATAGCCGAGCGTTGGATCGATTTCCCACGCTGTGATCTGCCGGGGCGCACGGTCGTCGATACTTATTTGCTGGTGCAGCTCTACGATATCACGACGCGTGAAATGAATGCGTATGGTCTCAAAGAGGTAGCGAGGTATTTCGGGGTGACGAGTGAAGAGGGCGCGGAACGCACCTATATCGAAGGGAGTAAGATCGCGGGCTGTTACCGTGAAGATCGGGATAAGTTTTGCGCCTACTTGGAGGACGATCTACGTGAAACGGCAGGCGTCGCGGATGTGTTGTTGCCGACTTACTTTGAGCAGGTGAAAGCGTTTCCGATTACGCTGCAGGAGGCTTGTTTGCGGGGCTCGTCGACGAAGGTGGATCTGCTGTTTCTCGAAGAGTATTATCACGCGCGGGAGGCCGTGGCGCTTCCGCAGGAGATGTCGGCTTTTGAGGGCGGTTACACTAAGAGTTTTCAAGAAGGAGTCTTCAAACACGTGCTCCACTTTGACGTGGCGTCGCTTTATCCGAGCCTCCTGCTCAATATGAATCGCAACCCGAAGAGCGATTCGCTGGGTGTGTTTATCCCGCTGCTGAGCAAGCTCCGGGAGTATCGTCTGAAATACAAACAGCTCGCGCGGACCTCGGAGGACGAATCGTTGCGGGCAGAATATCAGGCCCGGCAAACGACATTTAAGATCCTGATCAATTCATTTTACGGCTATCTGGGATTCAGTGGGGCCCGGTTTGGTGATGGGGAGTTGGCTGCGGAAGTCACGAAACAGGGACGCGACCTGTTACAGGCTTTGATCGAAGAATTCGATCGGCTTGGTTGCACGGTGCTCGAAGCGGATACAGATGGAATCTACCTTTCATCCGAGCAGTATTACGCAGAACCGGAAAAGCTGTTGGCGAAGATGGCCTCGATTCTGCCGAAGGGGATCGAGCTCGAATACGACGGGAATTATGACGCGATGTTCTGCTACAAAGCGAAGAACTACGCGCTTTACGATGGCGGGAAAATTACGCTGCGCGGCAGTGCATTGAGATCGCGGGGGATTGAGCCATATCTGAAGCAACTTTCGGATCGGCTGATTCAATATTTGCTCGGTGCAGTAAATGAGGCGCCCGAGGAATTGCTGAAGGATTTCCGTGAGCGCATTCCGGAGTTTAAGATGCCGATCGATCAATTGGCGAAGAGTGAGATGCTGAGTCAGAATCCGGAAAACTATCAGCGGAATATCGCGGCCGGTGGCAAACCACGTCGCGCCTCGTTGGAAGTCGCGCTCAAGATGTCACCCCAACCCAAAATGGGAGAGCGGGTGAGCTACTATATATTGCCCCGTGAAAAGGGACAGACCAGCGATTGGCAACGCGCGAGACCCCTCGACAGTTACGATGCGTTACAGGCTCCTTACGATCCGAAGTATTATCTCAAGAAGCTCGATGATTGGGAAAAACGCTATGCGTCGTTTCTCACGATCGAAGCCGAAGGTGCTGAACAGGGAAGTTTGTTTTAGGAACCACGAAATACCCGAAAGGCACGAAAATGAGGTAGGGTCAGTTATCCTTAACTGCCCTATTCAAAAAGGTCGGTTAAGGATAATCGACTCTACCTTGGATCTGGAGCCGGGCTCGGTGAGCCCGCAGTGTGCGCGACCAAGTCGTCTACGCCTTAGCCCGTGCTACGACCCAATCGATGATGGCTTGATCGTTGTCCAGATGTCGCCAGATTAGAGAGAGAAACTCCGATGGCTCGATGTCGTTGGTCGTGAAAAATTTTCGGTCTCCACCGCAGCAATACATCGTTGAAGCAGGAAGTTCTCCGCGGAGTTTAGCGCGGGCCTTGGGCAGGATGCGGGGGAGCCATACAATCCCGTTGATCTCATCGGACTTCTCAGGCCATGAGTCGGAATCAGCGCTGACCTTACTGGCTTTTCCTTTCTGAATGTTGAGAAAGTAGTCGCGACGAACCAGTTCAATACCGAGCGCACGTTCATAGGTGGGATCGTCGTAATTGGTCGCGTCTTCAACGTAATCGTAGAGGTGCTGAGCGGTAATTCCGTTGGCGGCGAGAAAGGCCGTGTCTGTTTTGTCGAAGAACGTTTCGGCTCCACGTTGGCCGTTGGCGTAGAGCTCCAAGCCCTTATCGTAGATGGTCCGGAATTTATCAGTGAAGGTGTAGTGACTCATAATAGTTGTGATTTGAGACTATTACTTGCTTTCAGACTTCACCGCAAGTGATCGGGACGCTATCTCGTTTTGGAAACGGGTAATCACATCGGCGACTTTAAGCACGCCTTCGTCGCCCTTGGCTCGGGACCGCACAGAGACGCTGGCAATTTCCGCTTCTTTGGCGCCGAGCACGAGAGTGTAGGGGATTTTGTCGAGTTCGCCGCGGCGAATCTTCGCGCCGAGTTTGTCACTGTGGGTGTCGATGTCGGCACGGAGCCCAGCGGCCTTAAGTTGACGAAGCACGTCTTCGGCGGAGTCCATGACCTTGTCGCTTATTGGCAACACGCGAACTTGCTCCGGCGCGAGCCAGAGTGGGAAGTCGCCGCCGAAGTGCTCGATGAGCACGCCGCAGAAACGTTCCATCGAACCGAAAGGGGCGCGGTGAATCATGACGGGACGATGCTTCTCGTTGTCGGCTCCGATGTAAGTGAGATCAAAGCGGACGGGAAGATTGTAGTCTACCTGCACGGTGCCGAGTTGCCATTCGCGACCAATCACATCCTTGACGACGAAATCGATCTTCGGGCCGTAAAACGCGGCTTCGCCCGGTTCTTCGGTAAACGGAACATCGAGGGTTTTCGCAGCATCGCGACAGGCTTGTTCAGCCTTGTCCCAATTGGCGGCATCTCCCGTGTATTTGCTCGAGTCGGGATCGCGGAGGCCTACGCGCACGCGATAGTCGGACATGCCGAGAGTGGTGAGCACAGTCTTTACGAGGGAAAGACAGCCGATGATTTCCTCGGCAACCTGATCCTCGGTGCAGAAGAGATGGGCATCATCCTGCGTGAATCCACGCACACGGGTCATGCCGCTGAGTTCGCCGGATTGCTCCCAACGATAGACAGTGCCAAACTCGGCGAGACGCACGGGGAGATCGCGATAGGAGTGTGGTTGCGAATCGAAGAGCTTGATGTGATGCGGGCAATTCATCGGCTTCAGCATGAAGCCATCGACGATTTGCTCCTGGGGAAGGGTGTCCGATTCAGAGATCGTCTCAGTGCCAGTGCGTTTGTTGATCTCAGTCGCGAGATGAGGGGAAACCGCCTCGATGCGATTCGAGAGTTCGGCGCAGGTGCAACCCTCGCCTTTGAGACGTTCCAGAAATTCGCGCTCCACGACGGGAGGAAATTGTGAGTCTTTGTAGTAGGGGAAGTGACCACTGGTCTTGTAGAGCTCGAGCTTGCCAATGTGCGGCGTGAAGACCTGTTGGTAGCCTTGCTTGCTCAGCTCGCCGGAAATGAAGTTCTGTAACTCCTGACGAATGATCGAACCGTTGGGCGTCCAGAGAATAAGGCCCTGGCCGACTTCTTCATCGATGTGGAAAAGCTTCAGGTCCTTGCCAATCTTTCGGTGATCGCGCGCCTTGGCCTGCTCGAGTTGCTCGAGGTATTCGGCGAGTTCGTCTTTCTTGGCAAAAGCGGTGCCGTAAATGCGTTGGAGCTGCTTGTTGTTTTCATCGCCACGGTGATAAGCACCTGCGATGGAAAGGAGTTTAAACGCCTTGAGCTTGGCGCTGTAACGCACGTGCGTGCCGGCGCACAAATCCATAAACTCGCCATTCTCATAAAACGAAATGGCTTCGCCTTCCGGGATGTCCGCGAGACGGCCGAGTTTGTAGCGTTCCTGTCCACGCTCGGTGATGATCTGCACGGCTTCTTCGCGTGTGACTTCCTTGCGACGGAACGATTGGTTCTCTTTCGCAATCTTCTTCATTTCGGCCTCGATCTTTTCGAGGTCGTCCGTGGTGAGTGCCTTATCGAGATCGATGTCGTAATAGAAGCCGGTGTCGGTCGGAGGTCCGATGTCGAGCTTGGCGTCCGGGAACAGACGGAGAACAGCAGAAGCCAACACGTGTGAACACGAGTGGCGGATTTCTTCTAAGGGTGACATGGGCATGGCGAAAAAGGAGTGAGTAGCGAGTGGAGAGTAGTGAGGAGGACTTTAGGCGTGAACCGGATTACTTTTTAAGTGGTTCGAGGGAGTAGCCGTCTTTGCGGTCGAGCATGGACCAACCGGCGGTGGTGAGTTCGGCCCGAAGGGCGTCGGCGGCCGACCAGTCTTTGGACTGTTTGGCGGCCCAGCGCTTTTCGGCGAGAGCGGTAATGTCGTCGGGAATGCTAACTTCGGGCGCAGCGATTTCACTGAGGTCGAGGCCAAAGGCGAAGATCACGCGATCAAAGGACGCCTGGTCGACCCCTTCGGTTCCACGGTTGATGATCGTGTAAAGTGCGCCGAGAGCGCCGGGGGTGTTGAGATCCTCTCCGAGTGCTTGGAATACTTCGGCGAAGACTTCCGAATCGCCTCCGGTCTCGGGCAGGGAATCGCGGTAGTTGCGCAGGGTCTTGATCGCTTTTTCCGCTGCGTGGAGCGAATCAAGCGTGAAGTTGAGCTGCTTGCGGGGATGGCCGGCGAGGAGGGCGTAGCGGAGGGCCGCCGGAGAGTAGCCTTTCTCAACGAGGTCATCAACGGTGTAGAAGGTGCCGTCACTTTTGGACATTTTCTTGCCGTTCACGAGGAGGTGTTCGCCGTGAAACCAATGATTGGCCATGGTGGTGCCGTTGCAGCATTGGCTTTGCGCAATCTCGTTCTCGTGATGCGGAAAGAGCAGATCCACACCACCGGTGTGGAGATCGATCGTGTCGCCCAGATGTTTTTTAATCATCGCGCTGCACTCGATATGCCAACCGGGACGGCCTTCGCCTTCGCCGCGTGGGCTGGGCCATTTCACGTCGCCATCTTCGGCGGGTTTGTAGGCTTTCCAGAGGGCAAAATCGGAAACGGAATCCTTGTGATCGGAATCAGCAGCATCGTCGGTGACCTTGAGCTCGCGTTCCTTGATGCGGGAAAGGGCTCCGTATTCAGGGAAGGAATCGATTTTGAAATACACGGAACCATCGGCCCCGCGATAGGCGTTACCTTTATCCATGAGCACTTCGATCATGTTGACCTGCTCTTTGATGTGGCCGGTCGCAGTGGGCTGTTCGTGGGGATCGAGGCAGTTGAGGGCCTGGCAATCGGACCAGAATTTTTCGGTCCATTGCTTGGTGACGTCGGCCAGGGAACGACCTTCTTCACGCGAACGATTGATGGTTTTGTCATCAACGTCGGTGAGATTGCGGACGTGTTTCACCTTGTCGGCGCCGAATTCGAGTTCGAGCAGACGACGGATCACATCGTTGACGATGAAAGTGCGAAAATTGCCGATGTGCGCGGAGGCGTAAACGGTCGGGCCACAGTTGTAGAAACGGAAGACGCCGTCAGAGTGCGACGGGGCGAGTTCTTTTAAACTGCGGGAGAGAGAATCGTAGAGCTTAATGGCCATGAATAAACGGAAAGAGGTTGGCTAACAGGTTTTCCGCCTCAGCGGAAAGTGATTTTTTCCGCCGTCGCCAAGGCTATGGCGGACAAGGCGGGTTGCTGTGCGTTTAACGCATGCAGCAACAGCAGGTAGTTCGCGTCGTGGAGGTTTGACGCGTTTGAGTGCAAAAATGTGTGGTGACCAACGGCATGGCGTGCGTAATAGCTAGAAGAACCATTTGCCTATGTCTTCCAACTTCAAGCTCGATTTAACCCAACGTCCTCGTCGACTGCGTCGCAATGCGACTCTCCGCTCGATGGTGGAGCAGACTGTTCTGCGTCCGGCTGACTTTATTGCACCGCTTTTTGTGATCGATGGTCAGGGTGCTCCCGAGCCGGTCGAATCGATGCCGGGCGTGAGTCGTTTGAATATCAAAGACCTCGTGAAGGAGTGTCGGGCGTTGCACAAGCTGGGAGTGCCTGCGGTAGCCTTATTTCCGAAATTGGATGCGAAGTTGAAGGATGCCGAAGGCACGAGAGCACTCGATGAAGACGGATTGATTTTACGGGCAGTGCGCGCGGTAAAGAAAGCGGTGCCGGACTTGATGATCACGACCGATGTCGCACTCGATCCATTCACCACTCATGGCCACGATGGCGTGCTGACAGACGCCAAGGATGATGTGGATAACGATCGCACGGTCGATATTCTCTGTAACATGGCTGTGCTGCACGCGAGGGCCGGGGTCGATATCGTGGCTCCTTCCGACATGATGGATGGGCGGATCGGTGCGATTCGCGAATCGCTGGATGACGAGAATTTTGAGAACACGGCCATCATGGCGTATTCGGCGAAATTTAATTCGGCTTATTACGGTCCGTTTCGTGATGCGGTGGGCAGTGCGAAGGCCGCCGGGACGAATGTGCTCAGCAAGGCGACTTATCAACTGAACCCGGCGAATTGTCGCGAGGCAATGGAGGAGGCGACGCTCGATCTGGAAGAGGGCGCGGATATCATCATGGTTAAACCCGCCGGGGCCTATCTGGATATCATCAGGGAGATTCGCGATTTTTCAGACAAGCCAGTGGCGGCTTATCAGGTGTCAGGAGAATACTCTCAAATCCACGCTGCGGCGAAGTTGGGTTGGCTCGATTACGAGAAGGTTCGTCACGAATCGCTGCTCGCGATTAAACGTGCGGGAGCGGATTTGATTCTGACCTATTTTGCCAAGGAAATGGCGAAGCTGCTCAAGTAAATCTGGAATGGGAGCAGAGTGTTTCAGATTCCAGTTCTACGACAGTAGGCTACTCGCTTGCGAGCGCGAGGTAGATAATGCGCGAGCAAGCTCGCGGCCTACGTCGTAGTCCGTTCGTGGCTGTCTTAGTTTTTACGCAGCAGTGCTCGCGTCAGAATGATATGTCCGGCGATGGCTCCGCCGACTAAGACGGGCCCGATAAGAAAGTAGGGGGCGTGCAAGAAAAGCTGAAGCGGTGGTTGAGTGTCCCAACCGAAAGGCACGGGACTGGAAAGCAGGGCAACTCGCAGGACGTTGAGCAGGAGCAGCGAGCCGAGGATGTTGAAGGTCCATGCGACGTTCCTATTCTTCGCGATCGGCCAGATAACAAACGCGAGTGCACCGGCGACAATATCCCAATTCTGTCCCGTCCACGTCATCGTAGTCGGAATCGTGCCACGTTCAGACCAGCGGTGCAGCACGAGCTCGAGGGGAAGACGAAAGGCTTGGAATGCGATTAGGGCGGCGATCGGCGTATTGCTCGCCAAGCGCGCGCCGAAGGGAGAGAGCCCAACGGCTAAGCTGACAAGGAGCACGGAGCCGAAGAATACGGGCATCCCGTTCAACGGCAGAGTTGTCATGAGCCCGGTTTTGATGAGCGCGAGCAGTCCGCCGAGCCAAATCAAAAGACCAAGAAATACCCTCATCGTAACTTTGCGCGACACGGTGGGGTCGGCACGGTAGGCATGTCGCGTAGCGCCGATCAAGGCGATGACTACCGCAACGACGATAATCTCAAAGCACAGAACAGATACTGAGCTCCCTGGGATAAACATGACAGGTGAGGTCGTGCCGTTATGCGGTGATTAGAAAGGAGAGCGCGGCACCTGGATGGAATCTCCCGGCATCAAGAGGACATCTTGGGCAGGATTTTTTTGCGCCAGGGTCACGTTGATATCGTAAGCATCCTGATCACGAGCGAGCGTAACGCGGCTTTCCTTGGCATAGAGGGTGAAACCGCCCGCAGATTGGATGGCCTTGGTCAGGGTGAGATCCGGGGTCCAAATGATTCGACCGGGGCGAGTGACTTCTCCGCCGATGTAAACATAGCGTTCGGTGACGGTGACTGAGACATCAAGGGCTCGATAGATGTCTCCGTCGATGTAAGTTTGACGAATACGTTGGGCGAGTTCTCCGGTGGTCGCACCGGCGGCGATCACGGTGCCAATGTAAGGGAGAGAGATGAATCCTTCGCCGTCGATTTGCACCGAGCTGATACCGGGCTCCGGCACGCTTTGCACCGATACGGTGAGACTGTCACCGGCTCGCAATTGAGCAGCGGTGTTGGCGGTGGGTATCGTCGGGTTGGTGCCGGTGACTTCATCGGTGCTGCATGCCGTCAAAAACAGGAGCCAAGCGGCGAGGAAGGGGAAGGCGCGAACACGTAGATTGGAAACCATACTTTCTCCAACCAGATACATCTGAAGAAAAAGGCAATCTTTCCGGCTATGATTGGATGGATGAGGGGGCTCTTTTGGGGTGCACAAAAAAAGACGGTCCGGGGACCGTCTTTTTGAAACTGTAATGAAAAAGTCGTTTAGTTACGCTTCTTGCCTCGACGCTCGGGAGTCTTTTTCGGCTCATCCGATTTACTGTCTTCGGAGTCTTCCTCCTCCTCTTCATCATCACCATCCCACTTGAGGGTTTGGTCATTCTTGAGTTTTTCTTCTTCCTCGGCGTCGAGATCAGGGATGTCCTCGTTGTCTTCTTCGTCGGGATCTTTGTCCTCGTTGTCCTCGTCGGTTTCATAACCTTCGGGCACGTAATCGAGAATGCTGTTCAGTTCGTTGAAGGTGTGGACGGCGTTGCCTTCGATGAAATCGGCGTTTTGCGCTTCACGGAGTTCGTCTTCAACTTCATCCACAGTGAGCTTGCTTTCGAACTCAATGAGATCGTTGAGCATTTTTACGCGACAGCGGGTGAGGTGATCGAGCAAGTCGGCGTAGGGGCCATTCTCCTCATCGAGAGTATCGGCTAAGGCGAAGAGCTTTTCATCGGAATCGAAGAGAGAGTCTTTCACTCGCTTGAGGCGCACGCCTCCTTTTTTCTCTTCCTTATCGATGCGGAAGAGAATGAAGGCGGATTCGAAGAGGTCCTGATCGAAACCGTAGTCACGGAGAGGCTCGACTACTTCGATGAGGTGATCGACTTGTCGGGGATCAATAATGCTGAGACCATCAACATCCCAGCGGACGGGGTCACTGGTTTCTGAGATCCACCAATTGTGATCATCGCCGAGGCGAATGATGCACCAATCAAGAGTAGTTGTAGCTTTGGCCATAGATGCTTGGGTATTTTCGCGGAGCGTGTTTTCGAGATACGAGAAAACAAGCAGAAAAGAATTCCGACGTTGCAAGCGCTTTTTCGGGTGGGAAATGCGCCCACCGCAATCATTTAGCGTCGTCGCACTTGATTTTTTTTCGACCCGTTTCACTGTCGCGCTCAATGGGGCACTTTTATGAGAGGCTAGTCAGGCCGTTTTTATTTCGTCTGGAGGCCGAACACGCGCATGAATTTGCGGTGGACGGGCTCGCATTATTGGGCCGAGTAAGCCCCATATGCCGATTGATGGAGAAACTCAATGGGGCGTCATCCGGAATGGGGGCACGTCCAGTCGAGTGCCTGGGTTTGAAATTTCCCAATCGCGTGGGATTGGCGGCGGGATTCGATAAGAATGCTCGCGCCTGGCCGGCCGCCGCCGCGATGGGCTTTGGGCATGTAGAGATCGGCACCGTGACCATGCTACGCCAGCCGGGCAATCAGCGGCCGCGACTTTTTCGGTTTCCGCTCGAGGAAGCCGTGATCAATCGGATGGGCTTTAATAATGATGGAGCTGACTCGGTGGCTGCTCGATTGGCCACCCAGGCCAGGCCCGGTGAACGCCGGATTCCGCTGGGCATCAATTTGGGCAAATCGAAAGTGGCGTCACTCGATCAGGCCGTGAACGACTATCTAGGCAGTTTTGCGCGTTTGGCTGATCATGCCGATTATTTGGTGCTCAATGTGAGCAGTCCCAACACGCCTGATCTCCGTAAATTACAGGACGAAGAGAGGTTGCGTGAACTACTCAGCGCCGTATCCGAGGCTAATCGTGCGCGCGATGAAGTCGCCGGGAAGAACCGTAAACCGCTCTTGTTAAAAATAGCGCCGGATCTGACTTACCCGCAGATCGATGTGGTGTTGGAGGTAATCGCAGAATTTGGACTCGATGGCATCATTGCGACCAATACGACTTTGGATCGTTCAGGTCCGTTTGAGAATGTAGGACAAGCGGGAGGATTGAGCGGCAAGCCGCTGCGGAATCATTCTACGCAGATCATCAACTACATCTCGCGCGCGACCGAGGGGCGGCTTCCGATCATCGGGGTGGGTGGTATTACCGATGCGGAAAGTGCAGCTGAGAAATTGGATGCCGGCGCGACCTTGGTTCAGCTCTATACGGGGTTGATTTATCGTGGACCGTTATTCGCCGCAGAGCTTGCTCGCGGCTTAGCGGATCGTCGCTGAAGGGTTCGTGTAGGAGTGATTTACGGTATTGTTTATTTCAGGGCTTTACAACCCGCCCGCGATTGCTCTTAGTCCGCCTTCCTCTCTATTGAATGCTCAGGTGGTGGAATTGGTAGACACGCACGCTTGAGGGGCGTGTGCCGAAAGGTGTAAGGGTTCGAGTCCCTTCCTGAGCACCATACTTCGCTCGCTAAGCGAGCTTCGCATGGCACGGCCGAGTTACTATTTCATGAAATTGGAAGGGCGAGACCCTAGGGTTTGACGGAACGATCCCGCGTAGCGGGTGCGCGGAGATGGGGCGTTGCACTGCAACGATTCCGCATGCGGGATTTCGCGAAGCGAAACCAGTCCCTTCCTGGGTGCCATCCTCCGTATTTCGACATGCTTAGGACCAGTATGGCTGCACTCGGTGGTAAGTTTTTTTTAACGCGCTTGCATTGGGATGAATGAAGATTTACGGCCAAGGTTACATGGCAGTAAAGCGAACACCTCCCTCGATCGATTGGTATCGATCTCCCATTTCGACCGAACTGTTTAAGCAGTTGCATCAACGGAGCGATTGGCTCGGTTGGGTGCAGACGGGGGGCTTTCTTCTGATCGTCGCGGGGACCGGTTTCCTGGCGTATTTTTCATGGAGTCAGGGATGGTCGTGGTTCATCACCGTGCCGCTGATATTTTTGCATGGGATGGTTTCGAATTTTCACATCAATGGGATGCACGAGCTGGAACACGGCACGGTATTTAAGACGAAAGCGCTCAACGCATTTTTCATGCGTGTGGTTTCGTTTCTCGGCTGGATCAACTTCGAGATTTTTATCTCAAGTCATCAACGTCATCACCGCCATACTTTGCATCCGCCGGACGATCAGGAAGTGGTGTTACCCGTTAAGCTGCTGAAAAAGCATTTTTTCCTGCAGGGCTTTTTGAATTTTACCAGTCTCTGGTGGCACCTCAAATATACGATTCGGATTGCACGGGGGAAAATGGAAACACCCTGGGAGCTGTTTTGTTACCCGCCTGACGATCTAGGGTTGAGGGAGCCGCC
This sequence comes from Cephaloticoccus sp., assembly GCA_034669935.1. Classification (GTDB taxonomy): domain Bacteria; phylum Verrucomicrobiota; class Verrucomicrobiia; order Opitutales; family Opitutaceae; genus Cephaloticoccus. The sequence continues at coordinate 143,327 of JAXMOJ010000006.1, read as the reverse complement.
GGTGCGATGGGCACGCACATTGCTCATTGGCCATGGTCTGATTCTCGTCGTCTCTTTGGCGATGGGATGGTGGATGCTGCCGGTGCTCACGACATTAGCTCCATTCTACGGCGGTTGGCTTTTCTATCTTTGTAATAATACCCAGCACGTGGGTTTGCAGGATAATGTGCCGGATTTTCGACTCTGTTGCCGGACGATTCTGATCAATCCGGTGTTCCGTTTTCTCTATTGGCAGATGAATTTTCATACCGAGCATCACATGTATGCAGCGGTTCCTTGTTATCATTTGAAACGTCTCCACGAGGCGATTAAAGATGATCTGCCGCCTTCACCAAAGGGGTTGATCGCGACATGGCGTCAGATTGGAGAGATTCTGCGTCGGCAAGAGATCGAACCTGACTATCAGTATCGTGCTCCTCTACCTCAGACGACGGAGCAAGGATCATAGGGGCGATCGCGCCATTTTTCTGAGTGGATTGACGGTAATTTAGACGTCATGAAATCGCTTGCGTCATGACCGTGGAAGCATGGACACTCTCGCCGACCTTAACCTCAGATCAGAACACCAAGTAAACTTCCGCGGATATGACCATTCCGCTTCGCCTCCATGGACGACAAAGCTACGCCAGAAAATCCTAAAAAGGATTTCAATAAACTAGACCTAAACCAACTGCAGGATTTCAACTTCGGCACGCAATGGACGCAGGATAAATCCTCACCGTCCGATAAGCAGCCGAAGGGCAGACGTCCACGTGGTGATGATCGCGGTGATCCGCGTCGTGACCGCCGGGGCTTTCGCAAACCCGAGGGCGGCGGCAGGCCTGGTGGTGGAGATCGTCGAGGTGGTGGAGATCGTCGTCCGCGGCGTGATGCGCAGAGTGCTGGTCGTGGCGAGGGTGGTTATGGCGGCCGTTCGCCCCAGCATTTTCAAGGTCCTTACGATAGCCCTTATTTCTCCGCTAGTTTCTATCCGGAAGACACGAGTTTCGAAGCTTTGGCGAAAACGATACGTGCTTCTTGCCGCACGATCGAACTCTTCGAAATCGCCAAGACGGTCGTCGCCAAAGAAGATCGTTTCATTGTGGTGCTGGCTCGCCGCGACAAGGAAGGCGCGAAAGATAAGAAACCATTCTACATTTCCGTGCCCGATGGCATGCCCTTCGAAAGTGAAGAAGAGGTCGTCAATCATGTGATGACTCAGCATCTGGATAAGTTCTTCACGACGGAGGAAGTCGAAGTCGATGCTCCGACCGGTAATTTTCAGGTGATTAATAAATGCGGTATCACCGGAGCTTTGCTCGGTCCGCCGAATTATCACCGTTACAATCAATTCGTGCAGCAGCACGTCGCGACGAAGATCAAAGGGATGTCTCTAGAGGCATTTCGCAATCGCATCGAATCCGTGCGTGATCCCGAAGTGGTGACGCAATGGACGGAGCAGATGAAAAAGGTAACCCGATTCACCTGGAAGACTGATGATGAGGTGAAGCCAGCCAGCTCCAAAGAGAAGGCACCCGCCGATAAGGAAGAGGCATCTTCGGAAGAAAAGCCCAGTGAAGAGGGATCCGCAGAAGCAACAACTGAAGTCGAAGTTCCGGTAACTCCTATTGCAGAGACCGCGGCCACGGAAGCATCAGCGCCACCGGAAGAAGCTCAGCTCGAAGAAGAGACTCCGGTTTCCGAAGAGCCAGTGACTGAAGAAGCCCCGGCTGGTCTTACTTTCGATACGATTGAGGATGCCCGACTGCATTTGCTTTCGCATGCTCGCCAGCAAATCATTCGCTCGGTCGAGACGGTGCGTTTCCATGGCCGATTACTCGAAGCTATGCCTGATAGCGAGATCCGTCGCGCCGTCCGCGGGGCTCTTGATCGTCAACGCTACTTTCCTCTTGATACGGCGAACGGATTGCGTGGTCGTTTACGTCGTGAGCATTTTACGATTTTCAAGAAAGGCTCCAAGGGCATCTCTTACGTTTGCGCGGTGAAAAGGAAATTCCGGGTGCCCGGTCAGACTTTTGCCGATAGCATTGGTGATTTGATTTCCTTCATCGAAGCCCACCCGATGGTCAAGGTGAGCGAATTGACTTCGAAGTTTGCTGGGATTGAAACCCCCACGACCGAGGTCAAAGAAGGTGAAACTGCACCTGAAGTCACCGTGACCGATGCGCAGAAGGCCAAGTTTACCCGCATGCAAGGCGATCTTCGCTGGCTCGTGATGGAAGGATATGTGACCGAGTTTATCGATGGTCGTTTGTTCGCCGCACCTCCTATTCCGGAATCGAAAAAGAAAGTGGCGGATGAGCACGATCCCGAGAACTTTCCGGAAAAACCAGCAGAGGCCGCACCAGTAAAAACGGAGACGGTTGATGAAACGAAACCTGATGAGCCGTTAAAGGCGGCCGCACCTGCCACCGAAACTGCACCGGCGAATGAAGCCAAACCGGTGGACGAGTCTGCTCCCGCTGAAAAAGCCGCTCCTGTAGCTGAAACCGCTCCTGCGGAAGAGGCTGCGTCAGAGTCGGAGGAAGTGGTGGAATCGGAAAAGAAACCGGTTACTCCAACACCTGCGGCACCCGAGCCGGTTGATTCTGAGGATCAAGAGACACCTGAGAAGAAAGACTGAGTTTAGTCGGTAGTTCAGATGAGTCCCTCACGCGCGCCAACTGATGTGGAAGCGTATTTGCGCACGCATATCCCGATATCTGCGTCGATGGGAGTTCGGGTGCGTAAGTGCAGCATGACTGGCGTCGTGCTTGAAGCTCCGCTGGATGCAAACGTAAATCATCGCGCGACGGTGTTTGGTGGCAGTGCGTCGGCGGTTGCGATTCTCTCAGCGTGGACCTGGCTTCACTGGGCACTTTTGGACGAAGCGCTTCATTGCCGTGTGGTGATTCAACGTAATCAGATGGAATATGAACTGCCGATCGAGGCTGACTTCACGGCCCATTGTGCAGGCATGCTTGCTGCGGATTGGGATAAAATGGTCTATGCCTTAAAGCGTTACGGCAAAGCAAGGACATCGCTGTCTGCTTGGCTCGAACAAGGGGGACAGCAGGTCGCTCGTTTCTCGGGCGATTATGTCGCCGTGATTCTGCCAAAGTCCTAGCTTCGCAATGCGATGGTATGCTTCTCGTCGGGTGTGATTCCAAGATCGAGATGCAGTGCGGACGCTGGCACCCAGGAGGTGATCTTTTCGGGCCACTCAATCGCCAGGCAATAGGGTGTGACCAGGAAGTCTTCCAAGAGCAGGTCGTCGATTTCCTGTGGGTTTTCCAAACGATAAGCGTCTAAGTGCACGAGTGTGCTCGCACCACGATAAAGGGTGTATATCGAGAACGTGGGGCTGGTGACATCGCCGTGAATGCCAAGCCCGCGAGCGAGACCACGCACGAAAGTGGTTTTGCCGACACCGAGATCGCCATGGAGAGCAAGAGTGGTATCAGGCGGAAGTTCGGCCGCAAACCCAGCCGCAAGAGTTTCGGTCTCATCGGCCGAAGTAGTGGTCACCCCCTGGCGTAATCTAGCGGAGATGCTCATAGCCAAAATAACATTCCAAATGAAGTGAATTTTCCGTGGGATCTTGGAGTGAAACGAATTCACCGATGCGAGAAAGACGCACCCGGGGAAATTGTTTACGCCATTTACGAAGAAAAGTTTCGTGCTTGGTTCGGCCCGATACAACGAAGAGTAACTCGTAATCTTCACCATCGGTCAGAGCCGCCCGCACATCGCAGTTTTTATTCAAGGGAAGTTCGTTCTGATCGAGCCTTGTGCGAGCACCGGCAGGAGTGATCGAGGGCAGATCTTTACCCAGTCCGTCGCTGAGATCCATCATGGCGATGACTTCGCGTTGTTTGGCTAACCAAGCTCCCTCGGCTAGCCGTGGCTTGAATCGATAGTGATGACCACTGGTGAGGCTGCCACCGAGGCGACCAGTGACATAAAGAGAATCTCCGATTTGCGCTCCTTGGCGGGTAAGCACGCGTTTCGTGGTCGCCTGACCCAGCAGGGTGAGACTCGCGGAAAAATGGTTTGCTGCCTCGGCGATATCACCCCCGACAATTTCAACTCGGTATTTGCGCGCGCAGGCGGCAAGCCCTCGGTAGAAAGCTTCCAGCCAAGTGAGCTTGGTGTGCGGATCCAAGGTGAGCGCGATGACGGCAATCGTTGGTTGGCCCCCCATGGCCGCGATGTCACTGAGATTGCGTTTGAGTAGTTTTTCGCCGACCCGACGGGCCGCGATCTCATCGTCAAAGTGTCGCCCATAGATCACGGGATCGACTGTGATTAACTGCTGCTTATCGGAAGGTGGTAGTTGCGCGCAATCATCGCCCATTCCGCGGGGTGATTTCGGAGCAGCAGATCCCAGCCAGTGCCGGATCGCTGCAATCAATGCGGTTTCACCGAGAGAAGCGACCGAGTCCGATTTGTTGCTCGTGAAAAGCGACATGACGTCACGCAGTCACTCCGCTCAAGATCAATGCGATCGTATGGAGATTGAAGAGGCCATGAGCCACCATGGGCACGGCGATGCTGCCGGTGCGTTCGTAGGCGAGAGCGAGGATGATCCCCAGGGCGACGAGAGGCACGAAGCTCGCGAGATTTGCATGCAAGGCACCGAATAATAGCGCGGGCACCAACAAAGCGACCCAACGTGGAGTGCGGGTGCGCATGTATCGAAAAATGCCGCCGCGGAAAATTAACTCCTCAGTCACGGGAGCAACCGTGATCGCCAAGAGGGTCATCATAATGAGTAGTTTCGGGGATTCTTCATTGGCGAACATACCGACCAAGTCCTGCTGTAGGATTTCCACGCCTAGCGATTCAAGCATTTGCTGCCAGACGAGACCAACCGCGGTCAGGGTGGGGAGCACGATGAGGAAGGTGATGACTCCGAATATTACTTTCCGAAACGGCGAGTAGGTTTGAGGGTTGCGGAAGGGAAGCCGGTCAAAGAAGTGGTTGAAAATGAGAATGCCGAATAGCATACCGCCGTGAAATGCGGCACCAGCGGCGACCAGCATATCGGTGCTACCCAATTCCTCTTTGCTTACCGTAAGTGAGAGTAATGATTGGCCCAGCAGACCTCCGCAAAAAATTACCCAGATAAACAGCAGAAAGCTGGTGATGCTGAGATTCCACTCGGGAAAAATATTTTTAGCAGCAGAGGCCTGCTCGCGGGCGGTTTTACTGAGGCCACATTTCCACAGTAAATAGCAGCCGCTCAGGAGTAGGAGCAGTTCGATGGAAATAACAGTAGCGGAATAATCGGTGGGCATTGGCACGAGTGCGGCGGAAAATTAACGTCGGCGCAACGTCAACTGCAGACGTCTCAAACGATCCGCTTGCCGTTGAAAACCACGCGACCATTCACGATGGTGGTTTTGATGCGGCCGGTGAGCGTTTCGCCATCCCAGGGAGAGTTGCCTGATTTGCTGAATCCAGCCGGGGCATCATAGGTCCATTTTTCTTTTGGATTGAAAAGGCAGATGTCGGCATCAGCGCCTGTTTCCAGTGTTCCCGCGGGAAGGTTGAATAACTTTGCGGGTAGACGCGTCATCAAGTCGATGACACGAGGTAGCTTCATTTTTGCTTCGCGGACCAGCACACCAAGAGTGACGGGGAGCGCGGTTTCCAAGCCGATGATGCCATTCGGAGCATAGTTGAACTCCATGTCTTTTTCATAATTTGTGTGCGGTGCGTGATCGGTCGCCACGATATCGATCGTGCCATCCTTCACGCCTTCGATGAGGGCCTGGCGATCTTCCTCCGTGCGTAACGGTGGGTTCATTTTGAAATGCGTATCGTAGGTCGAGAGCGATTCATCGGTCAGAGCCATATGATGGGGCATCGCTTCGGCCGACACATTGATCTTCCGCGTTTTTGCGCGACGGATCAACTCGACAGCATTTTTCGACGAGATGTGCTGCATGTGTATATGCGCGCCGGTGTAGGTCGAGAGGATGATGTTACGGGCGACGATGAGATCTTCGGCCGCGTTGGGCCAACCCTGGAGTCCGAGACGCGCGGAGACTTCACCCTCATTCATTACGGCTCCGACGGTCATGGAATGGTCCTGACAGTGATCCATGAGGGGCAGGTCAAACATCTTGGCGTATTCGCAGGCGCGACGCATGAGCTCATTCGATTGCACGCAATCTCCGTCATCCGTGATGGCGACGACACCGGCTTTTTTCAGTGAACCAATGGGGGCCAACGCTTCGCCCTTCATATCCACGGTGATACAACCGGTCGGATAAACCTTCACGACCGCATCGCGTTTGATCACATCTTTGATGTATTGTATTGTGCCCTTCGAGCTGGCCGGAGGCGAGGTGTTGGGCATGCAGACCACAGTGGTGAATCCACCGGCGGCGGCAGCATGGGTGCCGGTTTGAATCGTTTCTTTATGGGTCTGGCCTGGTTCACGAAAATGCACATGCACATCTACCAATCCGGGGCAGGCGACGAGGCCCGTGGCGTCGATTACCTTCGCACGCTTGCGGTCGGTGGCAGAAAGCGAATCCACGATTTTGCCATTTTTGACGAAGAGATCGCCGACGGCATTGCGCTTGGTGGCGGGGTCGATGACCCGGGCGTTTTTAATCCAGAGAGAGGGCATGAGATTGAAAAGGGATCTTTGATTGTTCTTTCTTCGTGCTCTTACTCTTTATCGTTCTCTGATAGATTCAGCGGATAGGGAATGCTTCTGGGGAGAAAGAGTAAGATGAAGAGGAATGAGAATGAGTTGTCCTATCAGGAGTTGGCGGTCACGAATTCTGGTTGGCCACCGCTGCAGAGGTAGAGGACGGCCATCCGCACGGCGATACCGTTGGTCACTTGATCGAGAATTACGCTGCGAGTGCCATCGGCGAGATCGCTATCGATTTCCACTCCACGATTGATGGGGCCGGGATGCATGATGATTGCCTTGGGATCCAGCCAGGAGGCGCGCGTGTTGTTGAGACCAAAGAGACTCGTGTATTCGCCGAGTGAGGGGAACATTCCCTTGGATTGGCGTTCATGCTGGATACGCAGCAACATGACAACTTCCGCATCAGCGAGTGCGCTACGCAGATCGTGAGAGACGGTGGCGCCGAAGGCCGTGAAATGTTCGGGCACCAGCGTCGAGGGACCGACGACAGTCACATTGGCTCCGAGTTTGCGCAGGGCGTGTAGATTGGACCGTGCTACCCGGCTGAAAAGGATGTCGCCGAGGATTACCACTTTACGTCCCTTGAGAGAACCGAGTCGCTCTCGCATGGTGAAGGTATCGAGCAAACCTTGCGTGGGATGTTCATGGGCTCCATCCCCGGCGTTGATGACGGGGATGTTGAGTAGTTTGGAAAGGTAGAGAGGTGATCCGGGAGCCGAATGGCGGAGCACGATCATATCGGCTTGGAGCGCTTGAATGGTTTCGCCGGTGTCGCGAAGGGATTCTCCCTTGGTCGTCGAGGACTTGGAGCCATCGAGGGAAATCACATCAGCGCTGAGACGTTTCGCGGCCATATCGAAAGCCATTCGAGTGCGGGTGCTCGGTTCGAGGAAGAGATTGACGATCGTCTTACCACGTAAGGCGGGCACCTTCTTGACGCTTCGTTTCAGCGTGCGTTTGAAAGCAGCCGCAGTGGTGTGGATTTGATCAATCTCGTCGAGACTGAGCTCTTCGAGCGTAAGGAGATGGCGGCGCGTCCAGGGCATGGCTGATTTTGGATTTTTAGATCTCAGATTTTGGATTGTTTCTTTCCCGCTTCGATCAAAACGAAATCCTTCGCGGAATCTTTCTCGTCTAGATTCACCACAACTTTCTCACTCGGTTTTGCTTCGAGGGGAATTCCGATGTAATTGGCAGACATGGGCAACATACGGCCTCCGCGATCGACGAGCACCGCAAGCTCAACCTTGGAGGGGCGACCATGATCGAAAAGCTCATCGAGAGCTGCTTTGCCGGTTCGTCCGGAGAAAAGCACATCATCGACGAGGATGACCGTGGCTCCGTGCACATCGAAAGGCATAATCGTGGGAGCGAATTCTTTGGGGATAGGATTTTGGCCGATATCGTCGCGGTGGAAGGAAATATCGATCGTGCCGGTGTGCTTAACCTTGAGTTTCGCGACCAGTCGGCGGTTGAGCTCGATCCCGCCATCGGCAATACCTAAGAGGATCAAATCCTTGGTTTTTGCGTGACGCTGAGAAATAGAATCGGCCAGCCGGTTAATGGCGGCGTTGATAGCGTCGGATCCGAGGGTTTTTGTTTTGGCCACTGGCCATGGTTTTGAAGGCGTGAGCTAAGCCGGTAAAGAGGAAAGGTGAACAGGGTGCCAAAAAGCAGGTGAATGACTGGGTTCTGAAGTGGTGCTAATTTTCCAGCCAGCTCTGCAGATCTGTGTCGTTCTCAATATTCACGCCGAATTGGTAATCGCGGGCGAGGAGGTTGGCGTAGCGGGCGTCGGCAAAGCGACGGCAGTGGAGCAGGATCTTGGCTCGATGCCCGGGAGCGCGGACCAAGCGACCGAGGGCTTGATTCACCTTTTGTAATCCCGGCATTTGGTAAACGCGTCGAAAGGCGGCCTCGCGGCCTTGGTGGTCAAGGTCGGCCATCCGGGCGTGTTGCACCGCGTTTACCTCCGGAAGAGCGGGACCGACGACCATCGCGTGGCTGATCCGCCCGCCGAGTAAATCGATGCTTTCAGCGAAACTGCTACCGAGCACGAGAAAGAGCGTATCGCAGAGCAAGAGAGATTCTTCGACCCACTTCGCTTGAGCCTGCAAATCATGAATCCGAGGCTGCATAGCTACCCTCACCATTCCGCCATCGGCGTGAAGCTCCTTGAGCACGGAGTCGGCGTAAGCGTAACTGGGGAAGAAAATTGCGACGGGGCTATTGGCCGATTCGTGCAGTGCGGAGATGGTGCGGGCAGTGATCGGTAGATATCGCCGCCGTTGTTTGTAGCTCGTATCGACCCGCGCATCGACGGCGATGTCATAGGCCTGGTCGCGCCATGGGGTTGCAGCTTGGACCCATGACAATGTGGAGGTAGGGGCCGTTATCCCTAACGGCCCTATTTCTGGCTGGGGATATTCAGGGCGGTTAGGGATAATCGCCCCTACTGTTTGCATGCCGATACTTTCGATGAACTCTGAAGCTGGGCTTAATGTCGCCGAAGCCAGGACGACACCACCGTAGCTTCGCAAGGTATCGCCGATGGATGAAGCGGCGTCGAAACAGGTGAACGCGAGCTCACCTTCTCGCGGACACCAAAGGAGTTTACGCAACTCATGGTTGCGGAGCCATTCGAGCAAATCCTGCGTGCGCCAGAGTTGGTCACTGAATTCCGGACCCAGTGCGGCGTAGTCCAATGGTTGGCTGGAGAGTTGAGCGACAATCTTATCAAGGGTATCGATCAGATCATCCTCCAGCGCATGGGGCAGAGCATCCATGGGCAGGAGAGCGCTGAGAAACTGAGTATAACTTTCCCAAGCTCGAATCAAAGTCGCGGGGGCTTGCAGGTGATCGAGCTCCGCAAGCAGAGGGCGTAGCTCATTGACTTGCACGCGATGCGAGAGGGCATCCGCTGCGCGCGATGGAAGATTGTGCGCCTCGTCGAGAATAAGCAGGGTGCGCGCCGGATTGAAACCGGGCTGATCGTAAAAGAGTCCGCGATTTTGAGGAGCGAAGACGTAGTTGTAATCCCCGATCCAGACATCATTGAACGCCAGAGCAGTGCGGGTGATTTCGTAGGGGCATATGCCTGCGTCGCGGCCGGCGTTACGCAGGGTGTCCAGATCGCGGGCGTGATTCTGCAGTCGGTAGAAACGGGCCAGTCCACTGGTGGCCCAGCGCTCCTCCATGTCCTTCAGGTAGGAGCAACTTTCGCGCACACAGTGGAAGGTATGATTCACGCAATGCTCGGATTTATTGCGCACATGCCATGCCGCGACCGCGGTGCCCGAATCTGCTGTGGTCGAATCAAAAGTGTAACCCAATGGGTTACACTTTTGCTCTATCATCTTGGTTTTAAGGGGATTGGGATGAGTGGTTGGGGTGTTATCTAATGGTTGTTGGGTGGAGAGAGGAACGCTCGGTGGGCTGCTCGTCATCTGCGTCAACTGATGGACGACTTGGATTTGGCCGGTTGATTTGCTGGTGAGATAGAGCGCGCGGTCGAAATGGCCGGAGCGTAATTGTTCGAGCGCGAATTCCAGGAGCACGCCGGTTTTTCCAAAGCCTGTGGGTGCTTCGAAGAGAACGGCGGGGTTTTTCTCAAATGCGGCGGTGAGGTCGGCGCGGGTGGTTTCCTGACCGGCGCGAGGTGCCTCAAAGGCGGGGCGGAAACTGAGATTGCGGAGCCGATCGCGAGATTGGAGTCTGAGATTTAGAAATTCGGTGACGCGTTCGAGTTGTGCGCGGTGGATGGCCTCATCGGAGAGGTTAAGGGGAATAGTCTGAGCCAGACCACTTGCTGTTTCGATGAAGAGAAGTTCGGCCGTAAACTTCTGATCCGGCTCGGCGATGCGACGGAGAGCTAGATAGGTGGCAACCTGCGTAAAGTATTCCGGGTAGTCGCGCCGGAGTTCGCTGTCATCTACGGGAAGCGCGCGCATGACGGTTTTGATCTCACGTAGAGTGACGCGTTCAGGCGAGGGAAGGATTTGATCGATGCGGCCTTTGAGGGTAATCGTCCAACCGTGGTGCACGATCTGACCGGAGGTCGGGACTTCGAATTCGGCGTCAGTGCGTTCTGCGCTGACTTGCTGACGAATTTCGTTATGCCACTGCGTGCCAAGTTGGGCCCGCCAGATACCTTGCTGGTAATTACTGCCAGAGCTGTGGGGGCCGACCGCAAAATTTGAGAATTCACCTACGCTGAACGAGGCGGTGCGTTGATCGAGATCGAATTCCATCCGTTTGTTAATCGATCAGAATTTCAGTGTGGCCTCGCAGGTATTCTTCGAGCCGGTGGTGGAGTCGAGTGACGGCGGAATCGCTGGCGGTCTGTTGACTCAATGGCTTGTTGAGCAATTCGGCTACTTGCTGACGATCAGCAGAGGGAAGCGTGGGGATCCAATGCTGTTTGATCGGATAGCCTTCATCGCGAGCGAAGCAGTAGAGTGCTTTGAAATGGGCGATGTCAGGCCGCACCGTGCTCGCAAATGCGGTGAGAGCTTGGCGGAGCAGCGCGGCCACATGGGGGCGGCTTTCCTCGTGCACGTGATTGCGGGCAATCATCGCCCCGAAGTGGGAAGCGTGGAGCAGGGCGTCGTAGCTTTGCCCGATCCCGGAATGTCGGGTGATTAATTGTGATTCTTTGACGAACCAAGTTTGTCCCTGATTAGAAGTTTCGACGAGTAGGGCTGCCTCATCGAAGAGGTCGAGGGCATGTTGCGTGGATTTCTTCGAAGTGCGCTGGAGCACGAGAAACGTGCCGTGATCGGCAGAGAAGACGGTGTAGTTTTGAAACGAATCGGAGGGAGGGCGTTTCAGAAGCACAATCGCTTCGACCTGCTGGGATGGACGAGGCACGGATGACTACTCGGTGATTTTCTCGGTGAGGGAAGTGTCACTGGCAGCCGCTGGCCATTCGGGCACGACACCGCCGCCGGAGATGATGAGCTTCATGCCATCACCGACACTCATATCGAGTTTCTTGATATCGGCATCTGGCACGAGAATCAGAAATCCACTGGTGGGATTTGGCGTGGTGGGCACGAATACGGTGGAGATCTTTTGGGGAGTCTTGGCCTGAGGTTCGCCACGCCCCTCGCTTGTGAGAAACGCGATCACCCAGGCGTCTTTGCGGGGAAACTCGATCATAACCACCTTGCTAAATAGATTCCGCTTCTGGGCTCCAAAAGTATCCACGATCTGCTTCACCGTATTGTAAACGGCGCTGACCCCGGGGATGCCGAGCATCATTCGCTCACCCACACTGAGGAGGTATTTACCAAAAACGTAGCGCGACACGTAGCCCAGTAAGGCAACCAGCAGGAGAACGATGAGGGTCGAAAGCGCATCCCAGAGCAGATTGAGATGGGAGGCGTTTTTGAGGAAATCCGGAAGGAAAACGACAAAGATAGGGCGCACATTGCCTCCGACGATGTCGATAATCTGACTGAGTGCCCACAAGCTGATCACCAAGGGGGCCAGTAAGATCAGCCCGGTAATCAGAGCGTTGCGAAAGGTGATTATCTTCGAGTTGTCTTCAGCCATAGGTATAGGCCTGACAGTCACACGAGAAAACCGGGGAAGCAAAATTATTTGCGCAAAACAAAACCCGGATCGATGCCCTGAGCGGAGATAATCTTCATGGCGCGAGCTTCAGCCGCACGCATGCGGCGTTTTTTTGCCGGCTCGAGATCATCGTATCCGGCGAGATGTAACCATCCGTGCACGAGATAGAGGGTGAGTTCTTCGGAAAAATCACGTTCGTGAAGGTCGGCGTAGTGGGAGGCGCGATCGGCTGATACGCAAATCTCACCTGCGGTGTTGAGGGCGGGATCACCTTCAAAGGTGATTACATCGGTTTCGGAGGGGTCATTCAGGAAATCGGCGTGAATCCGGGCAAGCGCCGGATCACTCATGAAGACGAGCGAGAGTTCGCCGGCGGGGCATCCTCCGAGAAAGCGTTGGGCTTGTTGATCAAGCACCGTGATGACTCGTTCGATTTCTCGTCGCTTGCTTCGAAGCTTCGGGTGCTGGTTAGCGATGCTGATGAGGCGCGAACGACTCATGCTGGAGTTGCATCGCTGGGTTTACTCTCCTCAGGATATTCCACCCTGGAGTGTAGCATGTTGAGCATGGTGTGATTGAAACTCGCCTTAATTTTACTGATCTGGGCGAAAGTTAGTGGCGCCTCGTCCAGTTGCTTATCTTCGATGTGATGGCGGAAGACGGAATCGATTAACTCACCAATATGCTGCGGGCTGACTTTTCGGAGACTGCGTGAGGCCGCCTCGACACTATCAGCGAGTGAGATGATCGCGCTTTCAGTAAACCGTGGAATTGGTCCGTCGTAGCGGTAAGTGGTTTCGCAGACATCGGCCGGGTTGATGCCGGGAAGCAAGGGGCCCCGGGGAGTTGCATTGACGAAAGGAGCGGTGCTGTCGCGAGAATCGGTCACCGCTCGATGGAAGAAATACCGAATGAGTGACGTGCCATGATGCTGACGAATGACATTTATGATGGCGCGAGGCAGGCGATGTTTGCGCGCGAGATCGACTCCTTCTTTGACGTGGCTCTTAATAATCAAGGCGGAGAGCGAAGGATTGTTGGTGTCGTGCGGGTTGGTGCTGTTGCGCTGGTTTTCGATGAAGTATTCCGGCTTTACGGTTTTTCCGATGTCGTGATAGAGCGCGCAGACCCGGGCCAGAAGTGGATTGGCTCCAATCTCATTGGCCGCATTTTCAGACAGCTGGGCCACCATCAGTGAATGATGATACGTGCCCGGAGCCTGAAGCTGCATGAGGCGTAGTAAGGGGTGATTGTAATCAGTGAGCTCAAGTAGAGTAATATCTGTCGTGCGCTTGAAGAGGCTTTCGAGAACCGGGAGCAGCCCGACGACAAGAATCCCGGTGAAAGCTCCTGAGACCAGTCCTGCTCCGAATTGTTTAGACAGGGTAGTGAGTGGGAGTTGATCGGCGAAGCCGACCAATAACGCAAACAGGGCAACCGTGAACCCGCCGAAGGTTGCGGCCCTCACGACTCGACTGCGTTTGCGCACATCTCGGCTGGCAAAAATCGCGACGGTTGAAGCAAGAAATGTGATGACGAGAATATCGAGACGGTTTCCGTAGATGACCCCCGTAAAAATCGAGATGAAGAGTGCCATGAAGATGGCGGAACCAGCATCAATCAGAATGGCCACAATCAATGGCGCAAACGCGGACAGTGCGACATAGGGAAGGGTTGAAGCCCAATCACTGTTCTCGATGAAGAAGCCGAAAGAGCCGAGTGAATAGACTGCTCGGATCATGCTGATATTGAGAATCACCACCAAGGCGAGAAGCGTGAGGCGTCCATTGCTGTTAAAGGTCTCTCGATCTTCGAGCCGAACGTAGAAGACACTCGCCAGCACCATTGCGAGCACGAGTAAAATGCGGCCGAATAAGTGCAAACGCTGCTCGATATGAGTATCCTTGTTTTCGTCGAGTGCGCGTCGATGAGCCATGAGCATTTCGTATTGCTCGGCCGTCACCCGTGTATCCGGTTCGATGATGGTCTCGCCTTGAATGACGTTCACGATGACGGGCTTTAACCGAGCGATAGCGGTCTGCTCGCGCAGTTCGGTGGCCTTGCGGTCAAAGACCAGATTGGGAGACACGCCATTTCGGAGAATGCGGAAGAGGGCCAGGGAAACCGGTCGCGGCACATCTTCACCGGAGAGATTGATGCGAAGGTAGGTCAGAGCATCGGCCAGAGATTGCACGCGGCGCACGCCGATATCGCCATCGTCACGCGCAACTTGGAGCACCGTGACATTTGAGGAGGCCGCTCCGGACAGTTGATGGTCATGGACGCCATCGGCATAGATTTTTCGAAGCACGTGCAGGCCTGATTCGATCAGGACGGCGCGACGCTCGGCGGATACTCCGGTGGTCAGTAGTTTAAGGTCGTTGAGGCTTACGGCATACGGACCACGCTCATTGAAAGATTCGAGCGCGTTGACCATCTCGAGAGGGATGTCGATTGACGGTGATTCTTCGAACTCGGCGAGGGTTTCGGCTGCGATGATTTGATCCTGCAGGTCGTGAACAGCTTCCTCGAATTGAACGAGTTCTTCGGTTTCCAATCGGTAAACTCGCGGCACTCGATTGAGGATGCGCTCGCGGTCGATTTTGGTTTTCTCGGTGCTCTCGTAGGAAAAAGGAACTGCAGCCGTGATACGAGTCGTGGCGAGCTGATTGGGAAGAAAGGGGATATTGGCGGTATTCAGCCGAACCGAGCTGATCACGACGATCGCAATGACGGTAAACGCAAAGAGTGAAGCGGTGATCCAGCGACTGGTTTCCAGAAACACCATGATGGCCCCGGGCTCGGCCGAGCGGCGCGATTTATGGCCGCGGAAAAGGTCTTTGAAAATGTTGAATCGAGGCATCGGTTAAGCGTCCATTTTCGGGCTGATCGGATTCTGATAATTGTCGTAAGCTTCGATGATTTTTTGAACCAGAGGATGTCGCACGACATCGGCTGCACTGAAGGTGTGAAAATCAATTCCCTCAACATGGTCCAGAATTCGACGGACCTCGATCAAACCGGATTGCTTGGAGCGAGCCAGGTCGACCTGAGTGATATCGCCGGTAACGACCATGCGCGATTCTTCGCCCAGTCGGGTGAGGAACATCATCATTTGTTCGGGGGTCGTATTTTGGGCTTCATCGAGAATGATGAAGGCATCTGAGAGGGTGCGACCGCGCATGTAGGCGAGAGGGGCGATTTCAATAAGACCTTTTTCGGAAAGTCTCTCGATATCATCGGCCTCCAACATATCGTTGAGCGCATCGTAAAGTGGGCGCAGGTAAGGGAGAATCTTTTCTCTCAGATCACCGGGCAGGAAACCAAGTGCCTCGCCGGCTTCCACCGCGGGCCGAGTGAGGATGATTTTCTTTACCTCATTATTGAGGAGGGCACGGACGGCGGCGGCGATAGCGAGATAGGTTTTTCCTGTTCCGGCCGGACCAATGCCAAAAACTACCGAATGCTTAAGGATTGATTGCAGATATAATTTTTGGCCGAGCGTCTTGGGGACGATCGTTTTTCTATTCGTCGGAATAACGAGTGGGTTGGTGACGAGTTGCTGCAACTGATCACCCTCACCACGAGCAAACGTTTCGATGATACGCTCAAAATCAGGGGTGCGAATCGACATGCCTTGAGCCCGAATCTTATCGAGAAATTCAAAGCTGCTTTCGGTGAGTTTCAACGCGGCGGCTGGACCCTCCACTTTTAGCCAGGCCTCTCGGGCCACTAAACTCACGCCGAGTGCTTTCTCGGCATGGATGAGGTTGTCATCGCAACCAGCGTAAAGCTGGTTGAGGTGGCGCGGATTGGAATATTGGAGCGTTTTGGTGGCCACGGTTGCTAAGCGTCTAGAGTGGGCGCGACTTCGGTCAAGCGTTCCCACATGGCTGCTAGTGATTGGGGAAGGGTGCGCGTTTGCCCGAGCACGGGCATGAAATTATTATCACCATTCCAACGTGGCACGATGTGACCATGGAGGTGCGAGATACTGCCACCGGCAGCAGTGCCGAGGTTGAAGCCGACGTTGAAGCCGTTTGGCTTCAGCGCAGCCGTGAGGAGTCGTTGACCGAAAACCACGATTTCAAACAGATCGGCACGCTCTTCCGGGGTGAGCTCCTCCAGTTCGCACACCTCACGGAATGGAATCGCGAGCAGATGCCCTGCATTGTAGGGGAACCGGTTCATCAAGAGATAGGAATGCTCACGACGATGCACGATGAGGGCAGAGCGATCATCGTTGAGGGCCGGAAGATCTGTGAATGGACGTTCAGAGTTCGGATAACGGGGCGCCTCAATATATTCCATGCGCCAGTAGGGATGCAGTTGCTCCATCAGATAAGGGGATCAAGGAAAAGACTTCATCGGGTAAAGTCAAAGCAGCTCATCACCATTGGATCTGCGTCAAATAGACGCGCATGAGGGCAGAATGCACAATAGTTTGCACGAGCGGGATATCGTCTTTTGGTTTGTGAAACCCTGCGGTGTTACCACACAAGTATTTACCACTTTAATCCTTACTCTGCATTTACATGAATAATCCTAACTATGGTTCTCCTCGTCGTGTTGTTGTCACCGGACTCGGGGCGGTTTCTCCCGTTGGCAATACCGGAGCCGAAACTTGGGCCTCACTCGCGGCAGGACGCAGTGGAATTGGCCCCATCACACATTTCGATGCGACTGAGTGCACGGCTCAGATTGCCGGTGAAGTTAAGAATTATGATCCGACGGCGGAGCTGGCGAATCCGTTGCGTCCTCGTGGACCGGATGGGCCGACGTTGACGCAGGCGTTGTCTCCGAAGGATCTCAAAAAATTCGGACGTTTCACCCATTTGGGTGCAGGTGCTGCAGTTGATGCTTATACCGATTCCGGGTTGGATGCTCATCGGGCGGAACTCGACTCAGACCGTATGGGAGTGAGCTTAGGCGTAGGGATGGGAGGTTTGCCTGAAATGGAGGCCATGCATGACACCTGGAAGGAAGGAGGATTTCGGAAAATTTCACCTTTCTTTATTATCCAAATCGCCCCCAACTTGTTGGCAGGGCAAGTCAGCCTGATGCTTAATTTCCGTGGGCCTAATATGAGCGTGGCCTCAGCTTGTGCGACCAGTGGGCATTCAATCGGCGAGGCCGCAGCGGCGATTGCCCGAGGTGATGTTGATGTGATGATTGCGGGAGGTTCCGAATCCGTGGTGACGCCACTGGCAGTAGGGGCGTTTGCAAAAATGCGCGCACTCTCGACTCGTAATGATGATCCCCAAGCTGCTTCACGGCCTTACGACGCAGATCGCAATGGATTCGTGCTCTCTGAAGGTGCGGTCGTATTTGTGCTGGAGGAATATGAGACGGCGAAGAAACGTGGGGCGAAGATCTATGCTGAGGTTCGGGGATACGGTGCCTCCGCAGATGCGTATCATCTTTCGTCACTGGCTCCCGGAGGTGAAGGATCGGTGCGCGCGATGCGCGCGGCGATGGATCGATCCGGTCTAGCGTATGCAGATGTCGGCTATGTCTCCGCCCACGCTACGTCGACTCCCGGCGGTGATGGAGAGGAAGCCGCAGCGATTGCCGAAGTCTTCGCAGAAAGTAAGTCGAGCCTTCATGTCAGCGGCGTTAAATCAATGACGGGGCATTTGTTGGGTGGGGCTGGATCAATGGGAGCCTTGGCCGCAGTAAAGGCGATCGACGAAGGGGTAGTGCCTCCGACGATCAATCTGGAGAATATTGATCCGGTTTGTGCTGAGACGGGATTGAATTTTACTCCAAACACCGCGGTGAAAAAAGAGGTCCACGCGGCTTTGGCGAATAGTTTTGGGTTCGGTGGCACCAACGCATCACTGGTCTTTGCCAAAGTTTGACGGTCTCTTTATGTTTTTCGAAATCCAACGGATTCGATTTGATCAGTGAAAAAACTTTGGTCCAAACTTACGGCTAATGTGCCCTCCGCCTTCATGGCGGCGTTGTTGCTGGGAGGAGCCTTTCTGCTTTTCGTGACATGGGATCAATCGCATTGGTGGAGCCAGAAAGAGGATTACAGCTTCGGTTGGCTGGTCCCGCTGTTTGTCGCCTATGTCTTGAACGAACGTTGGGGGAGTATTAAAACCGCATTGGCAGCTTGTTCGGCACCAGGCAGTCCGAGGTCGGTGGGGTTGAGCAAGTGGATCGTGCGTTTTCTGATCGCCGGTTTCCTCCTGTTCGGGGCTCTCTTTTTTCTGTTGGGTTCGTTTTATCGAGCCGGAGCAGGTCCATCATATCCGGGCACACTTGCGATCACGATTGGCACGGTGGGACTGCTGTTTGGGCTCTTGATTACGAATGCCCCGGAAAGTCCTTCCGCCGTCCCGTCTAGTCTGGCGAAAGATGCTCGGGTGCCGCTTGTCGCATTGTTCATTTTTCCGGTGCTCATTTGGTTTGTGTCCGCCCCGATGGTCTCGGTCGTTGAGAATCAATTGAGCCTCTTTCTATTACGTAAGGTTGTGACGGTTGTCTCATTCGTTTTCGACATGCTGGGGATGCCCGTGGAACAGCAGGGAAATGTGCTCATGTTACCCACCGGTCCGGTCGGCGTGGCGGAGGCTTGCTCGGGCATTCGTTCCCTTACGGCCTGTCTTTTCGCGGGATCGTTTCTGGCTACGGTATTTCTGGATAAACTGTGGAAGAAAATCCCTCTGGTGGTGATGTCGATGTTGCTAGCATTTGCGACCAATCTGATCCGGAGCCTTTTCCTCACGGCCTACGCTTATAACACGAGTCCGGAAGCGATCGAGGGCACCGTGCACGATGTGGCCGGTTACGCAGTTTTGGGCCTCACGGTAATTGGGCTTCTTTGTCTCTTGCCGCTTTTCAACCTGAAGCTCGCTACTGATTTGGCGGATACTTCTGAGGAACCGTCCGAAACTTAAACACATTGGATAGGTCGAAGTATCGCTCGAGAAGTGTTTGGATTTCGGCGTGTTTGATCGATTCTGAATCGCTCGAGCGATTTCGGGCGGAAGCTAAACGATCGTCTCTTTGCTGGGCATCTCGCAACACCGTATAACCCCAGTATCGATTGGTGCGCAGATGGACTTTTCGGTGGGCCAGAAACGGTTGTTTGGTGCGTTCGAATTCGTCTTTGGTGATACCTTCTCTTCGCATGGCGTTGATCTCATTACGGATCAGGTCGCTGATCTCGTTGGCTCGCGCCGGCTCAACGTCGGTGTAAGTCGTGAAAAAATTTTGATGGGGAAATCCATCGATTCGATTGAATCGAGTCGTCACGGAATAAGCCGCACCAAACTCCTCGCGCACCCGCTTGCGGAGCCGATCTTCGACGACGCCACCCAAGAGGCCGAGACGTCGTTCCTGATGCACATCTTCAACTTCATGCACCGGCCAATAATACGCGACCCCGACCTGGCCGAGTTTAGCGTCAATGGAACTGACGCTGGTTTTTTGGTTGGCGCGAGGAATGGCGACAAGATCCGCTTCATCGTTATCGCGTTCATTACGGGTAGGGAGGGCACCGAGCGTGGAGGAAAGCGCTTCGGTCGCAGTCTGAAAATCGACATCCCCGACGATGCTCACTTCGATCGGTCCATGTCTAAACGCGGGCTCCACCCATTCTTTTAATTCGGCCAAAGTGCGACTATAGAGGATTGAGTAATTGGGCACTCCGAAACGCGTGTCACCTCGTGTCATCACGCGAGGGGCCAGAGAGAAAATTGGTCCGCCGGGATTGGAATTAAGTTGTTCATAGAGCGAACCGAAACCTGATCGCGCCGTCCTCATCGCTTCGGTGCGATAAGCATTGTCGGTCAAAATCGCGGTGAGCGTTTGCAAGGTAAGTGGCAGTTCGCGGGGAGCACAATTGGCAGAAAACACGAAGGCATCGGATTCGACGGAAAAACTTAAGCTGATCACATGCCCGTTCATGATATCGCTTAATTCGTTCTTGTCGTGTTTGCCGAGACCTCCGGAAAGCAATCCGTAGTTTGCCAGATAATCCAGCCCGGGAGTGTCTTGAGATTGCGACAAGCGGCCTGAGCCTACCCGCAGGTTGATGAGGATATTGTTGGCCTCAAAATCTGTCTGCTTGAAATTGTAGCGCACGCCGTTGGCAAATCGAGAGAGCGTGAGATCAAGGTCTGCGACATGGTTTTCTTCGACTAGTTTACCTTGGGGTCCGAAGTCGGTGTATCCAAATGAGGGAATACCATGATCGACTGGTGGGAGCACTTCAATTCGCCGACTAAGCCGATAGGCCTCGGCAATCTCATCTATTCCAATATTGAAGCTGTTATGCGCCGAAATGAAGAGTCGAGGCTGCTCATCGCCCCAGGCTGCTTTGAGTGCTTCGTGGCAACTTTCCAGGTTGGCTCTGTCGAGGATAGGTTGAATGATCTCATTGGTGATCCGAGCACTGGGATATACTTGATCGTAAGCTATCGTATTGGCGAGAGTGGTGGCGATTTGCTCGGAGGACATCGTCGAAGCAGCGCGCACCTCCTGTTGGTAATACGTCGAAAAATACTTCTTCGCGGTGCGAAGTTCTGTCTCGGTGAAACCGTGCAAGAGGGCGCGTCGCAATTCCTGATCTGCGGCGCGGACCACCAGTCTCCAGGCCATGATCTTGGTGGGCAAGGAGATCGAACTGAGCCGCCATCCTTTGAGATGGCTGCCGTATTGAATATGTGGTGTCCCATGACTGGATCCCCGCTCACGAGACTGTTTGCTGATACGTCGCTGTAGAATATTAAATGCGAGCGACGTGTTGATGTCGCTGGCCATTCCAGCGAGAGTATTCGGACCCGGAGGGGGCGAACTCACATGCGTCAGAGTAAGACCAAGTCCGACCGAGGCCGCATCTCGGTGAACGCCAATCAAAGGCTGAGCTGAGACTGGCAGTTCGTCGTTTCGAAGGGCGGGTTCGTCTCGCGTTGCTCCGCGTCCCTGAAGCGAACCGAAAACTACTTCGACTAAGTTTGCCGCGGCTTCGGTTTCAATCGCCCCCACCACGGTGAGAAGCATCCGCTCCGGCCGATACCATGCGTCGTAGAATTCCTCGAACTGTTTAGCGCGCATTTTGCGAAGATGGTATTCGGTGCCGATGGGCTGGCGATTAATGGTGCGAGATTGCGGGTAGATGAAGGCACCGGTTGCAATACCGGCGCGAGCTCCCGGCGTGTCACGCGTGGCCATCTCGCTGAGCACGACACCACGTTCGATATCAATCTCCTCCTGATCAAAAGTCAGGCCGTCGGCGTAGATTCGAAATACGTTTAATGCGGTCTTGAGCGTATCGGGATCAGTATTCGGGAGTTCGAGATGATAAATGGTGTAGTCGTAATTGGTAAACGCCGTGTTGTCGGGACCAAAGCCGATTCCCAGACGTTGAAGCTTCTCGACAATCGATCCGCCCTCGTGATTTTCAGCACTGCGAAACGCCATGTGTTCGAGAAAATGCGCGAGGCCCTGTTCGTTTTCTCGCTCATGGAGCGAACCTACATGGACAAGGAATCGCAAGGAGATGCGACCTTGGGGTTCGGCATTGGGGCGGATCGCATAGCGCAAGCCGTTGGGTAATACGCCCCAAGTGATGTCTGGATCAGGATCGATATCACTGCGTTCATGAGGCCAACTGGAGGGGAGTCCTCCAAACACTTCCGATAGACTTAAAACGCAGACAATGAGGGCAAGGCAGGGGCGAATCACGAGACATGCTTATCTGCTATCGGGTGCAATGGTCACGCGGAAAAAGCTCGGAAAGATAGGGTTAGCGTATTTGGAGTAGAGACACCCCTATGCTCTGGCTTTATCGCATTCTCTTTCTACCCGTGTTGATACTGGGCACTCCGTATTATTTGGCCCGCATGCGCAGACGAGGTGGTTACCGGGAAAATTTTCGTCAACGCTTCGGCACGCTGGATTCCCTCCCGGCTAAGTCGTCCGCAACAAAACGAATCTGGCTCCAGGCGGTGAGTGTGGGCGAAATGCTCGCGATCGAACCGATGTTGCGTGCTTGGTCTGCTGACGACTCGATCGAGGTCTATCTCACCACTACAACCAGCACGGGCTATCAGCTGGCTCGCGAACGCTATGACGATTATACGATTGGAATTGGCTATTTCCCCTTGGATTGGATGCCGTTTAGCTCACGCGCTTGGAGGCAGTTGCAGCCTGATCTGGCGATTTTGACCGAAGGCGAACGGTGGCCCGAACATATTCATCAAGCCCGAAAACGCGCCGTGCCGGTGATCGCGGTTAATGCGAGACTCTCGGATCGAAGCTTCCGACGGATGATGCGGTTACGCGCGCTGGTGCGACCTCTGATGCGCGGCATTACCCACGTGCTGGCATGTTCGCCTCAGGATGCGGAACGTTTTCAGAAATTGGGAATAGAGGCGGATCGTATTGCGATGACCGGCAGCATCAAACTCGATGTGCAGATCGCGCCGATCGAACCCGATGCGAAGCAGCAGCTCCGCCGCGAGCTGGGACTTCCTGAGAAAGGACTCGTATTGATGGGCTCATCGACCTGGCCGGGTGAGGAAATTGCGCTCGTGCGAAGCTTGCAGAAGCTCCGTGCGGATGGAGTCGCCTGCAGCCTGCTACTCGTGCCACGCCATGCGGAACGTCGGGCCGAGATCGAATCAGAGTTAACGTATTGCGGGTTCACGATGAACTTTCGTTCGCGGCAGCACGCGGATGGACCGGTGGATATTGCCGTAGGGGACACCACGGGAGAGATGCGATCGTTTCTGCAATTAGCTGACCTTGTCTTTGTAGGGAAAAGCCTCGCGCCGCATACGGAAGGGCAGACGCCGGTCGAATCGGCGGTGCTGGGTAAACCGATACTGTTTGGCACCGGGATGGGGAATTTTCGTCTCATCGCGAGTGACTTAGTTGCCTCGGGGGCGGCCGTGGTCGTGGCCGATGAAAGCGAATTGATCGTCACCACTGCGGAGTTAATCAGCGATGAGTCGCGTCGCACCAAGATGTCAGCGGCGGCTCATGATTGGCATCAGCGAAACCTAGGGGCTTTGGAACGCACGCTCCAGGAGGTTGGTGGTGCGATGAAAGAAAACCGGGATTCGAATTAAGGCCAACCCCGTCTTTAATCGACCGTCATTGCGAGTCGCAAAGCGGCGAAGCAATCCACGAATGCGTATCGCGCAGCACAGGATGTTCGCCTCGCCACGGACGTCTTCGTCTGCTGCGCGATGACGACGTCTAATTCTTAAACGACGCGGGTGAAACCGTGCGCATCCACTCCTTTTTCAGGATCGCCATGATCACATCGTCCACCCATTCGCCTTTGAACCAAAGACTTTCGATGAGGTGGGCTTCCTGTCGAAAATTCAGTTTTAGAAAGAGCTTTAAGCTTGGGGTATTTCTCGGGTCAATTGAGACGAAAATACGATGAGTTTCTGTCTTTCGAAAAAGATAATTGAGGAGTGCTTCCATGGTTTCCAAAGCGAAACCGTTTCTTTGAAAGGCTGAGGCTAAAGTAATGCCGATTTCAACCTGTCTGGGATCGATCTCCTTGGCGTGGATCCCGAAATCGCCGATCAATTCGGCAGATTTTCTGAGGACAATCGCACATTGAAGCCACTTTC
Source organism: Cephaloticoccus sp. (assembly GCA_034669935.1). GTDB lineage: Bacteria > Verrucomicrobiota > Verrucomicrobiia > Opitutales > Opitutaceae > Cephaloticoccus. Next base: position 119,495 of record JAXMOJ010000006.1, on the reverse strand, counting down.
CGGGGGCGGGAAAATCACATCTCTTTGACTGATCGACCCATGTTCTGATTTCCTGATCAGACTTCGGTTTGCATCCTTGATAACGCGATACTTCCAGATCTGAATGATATTGGATTAACGCCTTCGCGTCGGAATAGATCAAAGGTCGTAACGTGAGTCGATTAGTGGTGATGGTTTCCATATTACCATCCTTTTAGGGGTGAGCGCCTGTTGGCGAAATCGTGTCACCAAGCCGCAGAGAGCCTGATTTGCTCTCGTTGATGAGATTCATACCGAAGTTGATGTGGGTGGGTTGCTCGGGATCACGTCGATAGGTTGCGAGCGTGCGCAGCGGTTCGAGACCACGCTCGGCGGTGTGCTGATCGGTCGTGGTGATGATGCAACGAGCGCAGGCTCCGGCGGTGCGAAATGCAGAACTGCCGACTTTAAAACGTCTCCATCTGTCTTCCGCGTATGGCTTGCTATCGGCGATGATCAGATTGGGACGAAAGCGGTCTATCGGCACGGGGTCTTCACCCTTTTCCTGAATACGATCATTGAGATCAGCGAGGCTCGACTCGCCGATTGCGAGGAGAGGGTAGCCATCAGCAAAACTCACTTCGTCGCCGGGCTTCGCATGATCGGGATTGACGGGACGTTGGTAGCCGGAACCGGTTCGAACGAGGTGGCATGGATGACCGAGAAAATCGGAAAGCCAACCGGAGATTTCGTTACCACAATGTATGGCCACAGCCGAATCACGCCAGACCTGCACACGAAGCGACGGTCCTTCGTCGCTCAATCCAACCGAGACCGAACCGTGGCTGGGGTGACTCAGGATGAGTCGATTTGTGGTTAATCCGGTGCCCACCAGCGCCATGCGGGGAAAAGCACGTTGGGTCAGAAATTGATAGTCATCATCCACCACATGAATCCGCGATCACCGACGAGCCCATGAGGGCAAAGCTGCGCCGTCGATACCTCGATTCCACGCAGAGATTTGACGGGGTAGATCTTGAGGCCGGACAAATACATGAAATCTCAGGACGACCGCCGCAGTTTTATGATCGTGCAAATGATCAGGAGCACGGTGGCGCTGATTACGCCGATGACCGGGCCGATGGGAAAGTCGATGGACGCGACGTCACGTCCAAATAATTTGATGAGCCCATTGGTCGAACCGTAGAAGAAAAAGAACGAGACCAGGCTGAGGGCGATGAGCGAAGACCAACTCATTTCTTCGATGAAATGAGTCATGAGCTTACTTCCGGAATGGGATGAAGGATCAGGAGGAGGCACGGGGATTATTTCTTCCGGCGATAGGTTGCCAAGTAATGCAAAGTGCCGTGGGGAGCGGCAAATTCAGCGGGAGGAGAATTGCTTTCGAGGGCGTAGCAAATTCGGAGCAGGTTCCCCTTGAGCTGCAAAATACCGGGAATAGTTTTGCCGACATTGACGCCTTTTTTGCCGATCATCGCGATCTGAAGATAGGGTTCCGTTGTGTTAATCTGATAACGTCCTTCATCGGTCGCTTCGCCACCGAAAATGACGCGATATGTCTCGGTCGTGAAATGTAATTGAACGTGTTCGGCCGCATCGGGAGGCATGGGTTGTCCGCCAAGTTCGGCGCGAACAACTTGCCAATACCCTTCGATTGCGGGGAGTGGGTGGGATTGATCCATATCAGGAATTCTTCGTGATTTCGCGAGGCGCTGTTTCCACGCTACTGGGTTCTCCCAGTTCTTTGTTACCTTTGGCGCCGAGTTCTTCGAATCGTCGGGCGCCGGGGAGGAGAGTATTACCGAATGAACCGACGGCAGAGTTGTAAGCCTTATTGGCGCTTTCGAGACCACGACCCACTTTATTGAGGTGGTCGGCAAATGTCGAAACCCGGTCGTATAACTGGCGACCGTAGCCGGCGATCTCTTCAGCGTTTTTGGAAATCGCTTCTTGGCGCCATCCATATGCGGCGGCCTTGAGGAGAGCGATCAGCGTAGCCGGTGTGGCCAGCAATACTTTGCGATTGATGGCGCGATCAATGAGGGTCGCGTCGACCTGAAGAGCACCTGAGAGGAATTGATCGCCGGGAAGGAAGAGCACCACGAATTCGGGGGAGGGCTGAAATTGCTCCCAATAGTTTTTTGCGCCAAGCGCGTCGATATGCCCGCGGACCTTGGTCGCATGCGTGGCGAGAAATGCCGTGCGGGTTTTCGGATCAGTCGCATTGGCGGCTTCCCGATAGGCGTCATTGGGGGCCTTAGCATCAATCACGATTTGCTGTCCTCCCGGTAGCCTCACGATCACATCGGGACGGAATCGTTTCTCATCCGTGCTCACGCTAGCTTGCTCATCGAAATCGCAATAGGACGACATGCCCGACATTTCGACAACGCGACGTAGTTGCAGTTCGCCCCAGGTGCCGGCGGTGTTGGTGGAACTCAGCGCGGTTGAGAGTTTTGCGGTTTCCGCCTGAAGCTGATTCTGCGCGGATCCGAGTGACTTGAGTTGTTCGGAGAGACGGCCATAGGCGTCGGCGCGCGATTTCTCAATCTCGCCAATCTTCGTCTGCACATTTTGGAGCGATTCCTTGAGCGGTCTGACGAGCGAATCGATGGCTTGCTGACGTTTGCCGAGATCGTCGGAAGATTGCTGGTGGAGTTTGGAGAAGGATTCTCGGGCAAGTTTAAGAAACTGATCGTTATTCTTACTCAATGCCTCGGCGGAGAGTGCTTTGAATTCGTTGGAGAGACGTTCGTGGGCTTCACGCTCTGCGGAGAGTGCGGCTTCGACGGTGGCCAACTTGGTGCGAAGTTCCGATTCGCTTTGGCGAATGGTGGTGAGTTCCTGTGCGACGTGATGGGCATCTTCTTCGCGCAAGCGTAGCCGTTCGGAGAGAGTCGCATGTTTCTGCCGATGAAGCAGCCATGCGATCACAGTGACCACGACTGCTGTAATTAGGACTGGAATGAGGGCAGAGTTGGTAAAATTCACGTAAAGATTCTCTCTCTGAAGTTAGTGCAAATCATTGCCTGTTGCGTTTCTTGACACAAGTGGAAGCGAACTGCAAACACGCGAATGCTCAAGAGGTTACTTGAGTGAAACACTGTAGTAAATAAGCAGCTCATGGTGACAGACATACCCCCAGTCTCAGCGGAAACTAAAGTGAAACCACGCGTGCTCGTGGTGGATGACGAATATGGTCCGCGTGAATCAATCGCATTTACCCTTTCCAAAGAATTTGAGGTCGAGACGGCCTCACGGGCAAAAGAGGCGCTCAACAAAATTCAGAAGCAGGAGTATTCTGCCATTGTTCTGGATATACGCATGCCGGAAATGGATGGTATTACCGCATTGGGAGAGCTGCGTAAATTGGATTCGGAGGTGTCGGTGATCATGTTGACCGGTTACGGGACATTGCTCACGGCGCAACAATCCATGGTTAACGGCGCGAATCAGTATCTTCGCAAACCGCCCGATATTGTTGAGTTGGTCGAAGCCGTGCGTAAGCAATCGGCCGAAACCAAGAAACGTCGGCAGCAAGCGCGTATGAATCGCGAAATGGAGAAGCGCAATGAGGCACTCAAGAACGAGATCAGCCAAGCGGAACCGGAGATCTGGCAAGGTCGCGCCTCGGTGGAATTGGTTCACGATTTGAACAACCCTCTCACCGTGGTGATCGGTTATGCTGCGATAATACGAGATGAGGCGAAGGCCTTGGCCGAAGCAAACCCGGGGGAACAAAGTAAGCTGCAAGATTACGCGAAGGTCATCGAGAAGGCCGCTGAGTATTGTCATCAATTGTCTGAAAATTGGAGGCAGGCCAACCGTGAGCAGACTGACGCAGGCCCTGTTTCGGTGGTGGCAGTCGCGCATGAAGTCAAAGAGGTGATCTTTTTCAACGATGCCTCAATCAGGATTGAGGGGGCGCACGATATCATGGTGACTGGGACTCAATTCGAGTTAATGCGTGTTTTCCAAAACTTGCTTAAAAATGCACTGGAAGCCGGCGCGAGCGATTTGGTAATCAACGTCAAGGATGGTCCGGAATTCGTTCAGGTCACCGTCGTTGATGATGGAGAGGGCATGACTCCGGAATCGCTCAAAAAGGCGCTTCGGGGTGGTTTTACGAGTAAGAGCACGGGCACAGGGTTGGGTTTGAGCATATGCCGTCACCTGTTGGCCATGAACGGTGCGAAAATGGAAATTAAAAGCGAAGTGAGCGTCGGAACGACGATTGAGCTTACGTTTCCCGCGATCTCAGCGTGAGGCCGCGTGAATCATAAACGCTTTTCAAGATGATCCGTCGAAGGAGAGTTAAAATCACTGGGGTAGGCCCCGTCACGCCGGCGGGAGTGGGGCGCGAAGAATTCTTCGAGGGAATGCAGGAAAGTGTTTCGCGGGTGCATGCACTACCTGCGCTCGCCAAACATGAGAGTGGAGAGTTTGTCGGCGCCGAGGTCACCAGTGATGTTTTTCACACGATGGCGCATGACATGTCGCTCTCGAGAATGCCGCGCCATTCTCAATTTGCGGTGGTGGCGGCCGAGTTGGCGGTCAAAGATGCCGGTCTCGATCTTCAGGCGCTCGCTGATCAGCACCCTTTGATTATCGCCGGTGCGTCGTTGATGGATTTCGGGGTTATGAACAAGATCATGGATCGCATTGTGCGAACCGGACCGGGCTTCGGTTTGCCGAGTGCAGTATTTAGTTCATCGACCAGTGCCATCGCCGGTGAGATCGCCGATCGAATTGATGGCCCGACACAAACTCTGGCGTTACAAAGTGCGTGTTGCTCGGGGGTCGATGCGATTGGCCATGCCTCATTGAAAATAGCGAGTGGGGAAGCAGAGATTGCGATCTGTGGCGGCACCGAGGCGCCTTTATATTTCCATCCGATGTTAGAGCTGAAGATGGCAGGCCTCGCGCCTGATACTGCGGAGATGCCGGAGCGATTATGTCGCCCTTTTGATCTCTGGCGCACGACGGGAGTGATTAGTGAGGGGGCGTGTTTCTTCGTGTTGGAACCCGAAGAAAGTCCGCGTGAAGCCATTGCTTTTCTGGATGGTTATGCCTACGCGACGGATCCGGCGGAGCAATCGGTTGTCGGGTTAAAAGATGCGATCAAGCTCGCGCTCGCGAATGGTGGTCGTCGAACCGGTGAAGTTGAATGCATCAATGCGTGGGGTCCGGGGCATAAATTGGTCGATCGGGCCGAGGCCCAGATTTTGACAGAGGTGTTTGGCTCTCAATTAGCGGAGATACCTGCCGTCTCAATTAAGGGTGCACTGGGGAATCCCTTGGGCGCCGCCGGAGCTATTCAGGCGGGGATAGCTGCGCTGGGTTTATGCGAGGGAATCATTCCGCCAACGGTGAATTGGCAACATTCCGATCCCGAATGCGCCCTTAATTTATCTGGGCAGTGTCGAGCGATCGCGCACGATGTCACCTTGGTGAACTCACATGGACTTTCCGGCACAAACGCATGTTTGGTTTTGAGCAAATAGTATTGAACCCTGCGATGTTAGCGGCCTTAGCGGCGCTTGCAGTGGGCTTTGCTGTGCTCTGGGCCAATCCGAAACGCGGCATTAATCGCGTTTTCTTTTCGGCATCGATTCATGTGGCGTTGTGGTTGCTTTGCTTGGAACTGGCGATTTTCCATGGAGACGGTTTGTTCTGGCTGCGGATGGCAACTATGGTTGGTGCTTTTATTCCATGCCATCTTTGGGTCACGAAAGAGGTGGTTCGGGAAACATTCAGTTTTCGCAATTGGCAGGGCTGGTGCATGGCCGCCGCGGGAGTGTTTCTCGGATGGATCTGCTTCACTGAGTGGTTTATCCCATTTCATTCCACCCCTGAGCTGAGGATACGTGGATGGGCTTACTACACTTATATCGCAGGAGTCATTTTACTTTATGTGATTCTATGCGGGCAAACGCTCATCCAAACCCGATCAACGACAGGAGTTAAGAAACTCGAGTTGCAGGTGCTGTTGTTGGGGGGCTGCGCGGCGTGTTTTGCGGCACTCGGTCTGATGGTGATGAATGCGATTACGCATCAATCGATTTATATCCATCTGCAGCCTGTCGTGGTGTTGGGTTTCTATTCGGGCACCGCGTGGGCCATGATTACTTCGCGTGTTTTCGATGCGCGGCATTTTCTCTATATTGGTCTGCAAAAAGTATTCCTGGTGGGAGCGGTTGCGGTCTTTGTCTGGTCGGCGGATGAACTCTTGATTCTTCTCATTCCGGGACCGTTGGCTTTTTTGATCGCCGTCGGTTTGGGGCTCTGGTTTGCGACTGCCGCTGGGCCATGGTTTGAAACGGTTTTTGATTTGAATTTACGCGGTGAGGATGCGCGACGAATCGCGTTTGAAACTTCCCGCCGGGAATCGCGGCCGGAGAAGTTGGAGTCTGCCTATGTGGATTTGCTCAAAGGGTGGTCTAAATCGGAAACGGCTCATGTGCTTTCGCATCACAACGGTCAGTTACGCGGCCGGATGATCACGTTACCCGCCGATAGCAGTCTGCTCGTCACTTTAAGTGAACTCCGCTGGGCCACTCCTGAGCGATTGCAGCGCCAACGTTCGGGTGATTCGGAGCAAGACCTACTGAAGTTCATGATGAAAAACAAGCTGGGCGTGCTCGTCGCGACTGGGGGGCGCACCCTCAATCTTGTGCTTGCCGTCGGCGTGCCAGTCAGTCGGCGTCCATTCACTTATCCTCAAGTGGCGCAACTCTTCGAATTGGCATCGATCATCGAAAGTGCGATGGAGCGCGCTCATTTTTCAGTGAAGGCCCAACATGCTGAGCAATTGGCGACGGTGGGTTTACTTGGTGCGAATCTTGCCCATGAAATTCGAAATCCACTCGTTACGATCAAGACGTTCGTTCAGCTCCTCCCCGACCACTATGGCGACCCGGTATTTCGGGATAAGTTCTTCCGTTTGATTGGTGACGAGGTGTCGCGAATCGATGGTCTGACTGAGCAATTGTTGGATCTGGCGACTCCGCGTTCCTATGACGCAAAACCGATGAGTCTCCATCAACTCCTGCAAACGAGCCTGGAGCTGGTGTCTACGAAAGCGAAAGACCGCGAGGTGGAAATCTTGCAAGACTTCCAGGCCCGACCGGACATGGTCAGCACGGATGCAACTGCGGTGAAGCAGGTGCTGCTTAATCTCAGCTTCAATGCGATCCAGGCAATCGATTCTCATGGTCAAGAGCGCTGGATCAAAGTCGCCACGCAGAATCAGGGGACGAAATTTATTGAACTGACGCTGGAAGACAGCGGACCTGGGATTGAGGCGGACATGTTGCCTCGTTTATTTAAACCCTTTCAGTCCACAAAATCGTCAGGATTTGGTCTTGGACTTGCGATATGTAGCGACATTCTCGCGGGTCTTGATGCGACAATTGCAGTGGATCCACCGATTCCTGGTCGCGGTGCCACTTTCCGAATCAAATTTCCATGCCAAGCCTAATAATCCTAGCCACAGCCGACGATGCGCTGGCTGCTGTTTGGAAAAAGCAAGTTAAGGGTGAACATTCGGTCCTGCGTCTCTCGTCCCAATCATTTCCCGGTGGCACTCAGACGGGGTTTGCGGCGGTCGTTGTGTTGGATGCCGCAGGTGAGGATTTGCTCCCGGGATCGTTGAGTAGTTGTCCCACGATTTACGTCGGAGAACCGCGCAGTCTGCCTTACGAACAGGCGCGGATTCAAAATCGGGCCAAAGTTTACTTATCCTACGATGAAAGTGCCACCAAGCTGGGGGATTACTTGGCGATCGTGGAGGAGCTCGCCGAGAAGCAATCCATGGTGGAACTGCTGCTGGAAAAAAATCGTCGGGCGGAAGCGGTGAAGCCTGAACCCCGCGTGGTTACGTTGGATGACGCGGCAGATTGGTGGGATTTTCTCGAAGGGGCGGTCGAAAATTTCGACACCCGAGATCGCTTAATTGCGGAGTTTCGCCGTGCGTCGCGACATCTGCTTCACGCATCGCATACCGTATTTTTCCTGCGCGAAGCCGATGGATTTCACGCGGATCGAGGGACTTCCTTTTTTGCAGCGGATGATCCGCTCGTCGAATTTCTGGAATACCATCCCGTGGTGATCGATGGTCTCAATTGGACTCATGAGTCCGACCCGGTGACCGAATTGGCCGTGCGCAATCGTCTGGCCATGTGGGGCGCGCGTTTACTGGTGCCGATCCATGATAACGGTCGGCTGCTGGGATTGATCGCGCTAGGGGTGCGTGACGATGGCCAGACTTACGAGGAGCAAGATCGCACGAGAGCAGTTTTTTTTGCACGACTCCTGCGGCAATTCTTGGCTCGCTCGGCGCAATTGGGCCGTCTGACCCGTTTGGCCGAACAGGCCAATCTTGGAGCTAAGTATTTGCCTAATACGTTGGTCTTGAATCCCAACGAAGAAGTGCCTCGGCAGGTCCCACTAGTGGTGCGCGAAATGATTGGTCGCGTCCGCAAACAGCGGGAAGTGTGCCGTTTTTGGCCTCATGCGGATCAGCCATTCCGCGGTAGTGCGGGATTGATGAGCGAGACCGGTGGAGTCTGGGCTTACTGGGAGGAGGCGAGCGCCGAGGTTCACGATGCCGTGGATCGGCAACGTGAGGAACGTCGTAGCGTGTTGCGGGAATTGGGCCTCACGTTGAGTCATGAATTGGGCAATGCACTCGTCTCCTTGGCGACTTTCAGGCAAATGCCGGAAGAGCGCTGTGCGCCTGAAATGATTGAATCGCTCAAGACTGATATTCGAAAATTGGAAGAGCTTAACAAGCGCTTGGAGATGCTCCAGAATCTCGATGAGATCGAGCCAACAACCGTGGATCTTCGGACCGTCGTGCAGGAAGTCGGCCAGAAACAGGGCGTGGAAGTCGCGGTTGGGCCGGATGAAGTGAAACTTGAAGTGGCCGATACGTTGTTACGTTTCGCTCTCTATTCGCTCGTGGATACGATGACGGAAAATTACCCGGCTGAGGGCACGCCTGATCTGGCATTGCAGTTGCGTTCGACCGGAGAAGCCGAAGATCGCACCGCGTTGATTTCACTGAAAGGCAGTCACCTCGAATTGGAGGGTATTTTACCCGAGCCCGAAAAAGATGCGGTTCCCAATCAAGGCCGAATGGCGGTGTTTTTGGCGAAGGAGATAATTCGGATGCATCAAGGGCACATCCACGCGGGCCCGGGAATTCAAGGCACCGAAATTTTGATTTCTCTCCGCTCTTGCTGAGAAACGATTCAATCCGGACGAGCTGTGAATATCCCCGAACCCATCGCGCAGTGGATCGCATCAGAAAAGGCCATCTGTTCCGCGGTGCACTTTGGCTCGGGAGCGATGGCTGAATCGGAGGTAAACGATAAGTGGTCGGATGTTGATTTACACATCGTGACGTGCGACGTGGGGAAGTTGAAGTCCACTGATTGGGCTGCGGTCATGCCAGATATGGGATTCCGCTTTCAAGCAATCCGGGAGGCGACCGGAGGTGTCGAAAAGCTCACGGTCATTTTTCAAACCGGGCAGATGGATTTGATTTTGGTGCCCCAATCTCAAATGAACCTGGCACGATGGGGCATGCGGCTTGGATTCCAGCAGTGGCACCGCAAATTGCGTATCGCACTGGACGAGATCAATACCTGCCTGCGCTCGGGTTTTTCATTTATCAAAGGAGAAGACAAGTGGGGGAGCTTCTATCAACACGTGGCGAAGGAGATGTCGGGTGTGCGGTTGAATGATTCGGCGATAACCGCTCTTGCTGATGTTGCGGCGGTGGATGTTCTCTGGGTGTGGCAAAAAATCGCGCGGGGCGAATACTGCGCTGCGCAACACGTGCTTCACTGTTCTCTGGCTGAGACTAACTTCCGGTTGCTTCGTGAGCTGCGATTACGTCGCGACCAATACTTGCCGTCATTCGGTTTGGGGCGGCGCGTCGAAACACTGGCAAGTCCGGACGAACTATCGTGGGTAACGATTGATGCCGGGGCGAACGCAGATGATTTACGGAGCGCCACACTGACAGCGACGCGCGGATTGGAAGCTCTGATGAACCAACTGGGAATCGCGTGGAGTTTGCCAGACCTTCCTGATGAATCGTGGCGAATGGCTAGGACTTCGAGTTGAAGAGTTTTGAGATGATCTCCTCGAGAGGAATGTCCTCAATCGTGATATCTGCCACTGGGCCTGCCGTCAGGATTTCCTGAGAGACGGCGACCACTTTTTCGCTGGGCACGCGCAGAGTGAATTTTCCCTCGTCGTCGTAGGTCGTTTCGCCGTGTTGAGATTTCCAGGTCGCGGGAAAAGCAATTTGGGAGTCCCCCGCCTCAAGTGAAGGTAGGAAGGTGATGATCTTCTGACGCGTGCCGGAATTACTTTCGAGTCGGTCCAGGGCGCCGTCGTATATTTTCTCTCCTTTATGGATGACGATCACGCGGTCGCAGAGCTCTTTGATGTCAGCCATATAGTGGCTTGTGAGCAGGATGGTGACCTTGTTCTTGCGATTATATTCACGCAGGAAATTACGAACGGATTTCTGAGAAATGACATCAAGGCCGATGGTGGGTTCATCGAGAAAGAGCACGCGTGGTCGGTGCAAGAGCGCGGCAATTAACTCCATCTTCATCCGTTCGCCCAAAGAGAGCTCCCGGACCATGACATTGAGCTTCGCACGCACATCAAGAAGGTCGACGAGTTCATCGAGGGTTTCTTGAAATTGATCAGCAGGGAGGGCATAGATCGCGCGCAGGAGATTGAAAGATTCAATTGCCGGGAGATCCCACCAAAGCTGGTTTTTCTGGCCCAGCACGAGAGCGAAAATGCGACGATAGGCAGACTCTCGTTTGGTCGGATTGAAACCCGCCACGGTCGCTTGGCCACTGGTCGGATAGATCAGCCCCGAAAGCATTTTGAGCGTGGTCGTTTTGCCCGCACCATTGGGACCAAGGAAGCCTACGAATTCACCTTCTTCAATTGAGAATGAAATCTCTTTTGCGGCGGCAGTCTCTTCAAATTCGCGTTTGAATAAGCCTTTCACGCCACCCCAAAAGCCGGGTTGTTTTTTGTAGGTGCGAAAGATACGCGTAAGATTCTCCACTTCGATCATCGGAGGCTCGAATGAATCATAACCGTGGTTGAATGCAACCGCTTGAACAGGTTTATGCGTGCATCAGATCAGCGCATTCGGGTAGGATCCGGCATGCGTTCTGTCTTAGTGATTATGGCCTTCGCAATGGCGTTGGGGCTGCCTCTGAACTCGGGGGCAAAAGGGTTGATATACAATCTTATGACGCCTCTTGCTTCGGTCGCTTCGGACGCAAAATTAACGGTGGATCTCGTTGTAATGAATCCGACAGATGTGGCCTCTGGCTACGATTTACCACAGGTCTTGGCTGGTTATCTGAGCTCACGAAGCCAAAGTTGGTTGATCGAACTACAAGCGAAGGATTTATCGGTCGGTCCCGTGGCCTCACGAGGGTTTGCCTATCATTCTTACCAATTTAAGCTGCCGGCAGGAGCGGAAGGGCAGCTGATTCTTGAATTAGAGAGACCTGCGCAGCTCCGGGCAGTAATCGCTGTGGCCGAGAAGCACGAAGAGGCAGATGCTCCGGAGATCGCGGCGGCTCCATTAAGCAATGTCCTCACAGCGCAAGCGGCCGCATTGGCGATCAAACGGACTTTTCTTGATCGTTTCGAACCCCACGAATCAGTCTATTTCATCTATGGTTCGGGCCGTCATTCGGCGAAGTTTCAGTTTAGCTTCAAGTATCGTTTGTTTGGTGACAGCACCTTGGAAACCAATGAAGGGCGCGGACCCCAAGGGCTCTATTTCGGATTAACCCAACGTTCGCTCTGGAATCTGGATGATGATTCTAGTCCGTTCTATGATACGAGTTACATGCCAGAACTGGTGTTTCAATCGCAGGAGCTCGTGGATCCGGAGGCGAAGGAGTTTGTCCAGTGGCTGGGCTATCAAGTCGCATTAAAGCATGAATCGAATGGGCAGGCTGGACCGGAATCCCGAAGTTTGAATATCGCCTATGCGCGAACCGCGTTTGTGCTGGGGAACATCTCAGAGTGGCATGCTATTCTGGTTCCTCGGATTTTCGCCTATGTCGGGGATGTGGCTAATAATCCGGATCTAGCGGATTATCGAGGCTATGGAGATTTGTCCCTTGTTCTTGGGCGGAATGATGGTCTCGCACTTTCCTTAACGGGAATTCTCGGAGCCAGTGGAAGCAAGGGGAGTATCCAGGCCGATTTGACCTATCCTTTGAAAATGGATCACTACCTCGATTTCGCGACCTACTTGCTGATCCAGTATTGGGATGGTTACACGGAGAGCTTACTCGATTACCGGAAGAGGACTTCGAGCATTCGGGTTGGGTTTTCACTGGTCCGCTAAACAGACGCAGCCGTTAAGGCATGACCCAATTTGCGATAGTCTAAAATACTGTGGCTAATCTGATTTTCCGCCACGCAACGCACATCGGTTAAGGGCACTTCAGGTGAGATATCGTTAGCCTCAGTCCACAAGAGGCTATGCAGGCCCTGAGCATCCGGCGCGGTGAAAAATCCGGGCATCAACATGGTCGCAGGCACGGTGCGTTTTACTTCTGAATTCTCCTGACAAGGATAGGGGAAGTTTACGTTGTGAATCGTGAAACTGTTTCGCTCTGTGCCTGGCAGCAGTTCACCGGCCAACCGAGCCGTATGATCGGCGGCAATCTTGATGGAATTGAGGAGTTCTTCGTTCGGCTTTCCTCCATCCCGTTTGAGATTCAGATAGACGGCTTCGGAAACATCCTGCGAGACAGCGATGGCAGGTAGGCCATGCAACGCGCCTTCCCACGCTCCTGCCACGGTGCCACTCGCAATGATGAACCCGATGGAGCAGTTGAAACCCTCATTGATCCCGCTGACCACGCCATCGACCTCGGTGCCAATCAGATGCTCAAGGGCGATATTCACGCAATCACTGGGGGTGCCATCGACGGTCCAAGTGGGGCATCCGAAGCCACGGTCTACGGCGAGAGATTTTACGCCCCGGTCACGGGTCTTGGACGCACCTTTCCAGCTCTGTTCCATGGCCGGTGCCACGATGAAGAGTTCATGACCCGCCCGTTGGAGCGAGGCGACGAGTTCGTGTAAAAAAACGGAATCAATACCGTCATCATTGGTGACAAGAAGCTTCATGGAAGCGCGCAGTCTTAGGTTTCCATTCCAGCTGTCAGGTCTTTTCTAATCTGATGTTTTACGTAATTTGGATTCCCGTAATACCCAGACCATGTAGCCCACGATTCCAATATTAAGCAAAAGCGCGCCGAAGGTGATCCACGAGGGCCGATAATAGAGTTCGTAGAGTTCGATCGGGATGTAAATTGCACCACTGAGTGCGGCAAACCACTCGGCCCATCGCCGTTGCATCCAGAGTCCATAGGCCTCAATGAATCGTGCGGCGGAATAAATCGATGCGACGCCCACGACTAAGCTCAGTTGAGACTCTTCCAGTCTGGCCATGGCCCTGATAAACCGTCCGGCATAGTCTCCCGTCGGATTGAGATGCAGGTAGTGGATCAGCTGAATAGCGGAAGCTTTTCCGTCTTCACCAAAAGTCAGCAACAATCCCATACCCACGATGAGAACGACGATCCCCTTGGATGCCTCCAGGATCGCAATGGCTCGCAACCCTTTGTGGTGGTCGGCAGATTTCACGCTCTCGACAGAATGGGAAGATCCGACGGAGTTCAATGACACATCCCGGCACAAAAAAGCCGCGACTTGCGTCGCGGCTTTGAGAGATGCGGGAACGTTGCCCGGCAATCGAGTTACGATTGCTCGTTTTTGTTCTCTTCCGTGGCTGCAGGAGCGGCGTCGGCTGGTGCTTCTTCCGCAGCAGGAGCGTCGTTCTCTTCGGCTGGCTTTTCAGCTTCCTGCTCGGCCATGGCGGCTTTGCGGGAGAGACGGACCTTACCGGAGCGTTCGTCGATGCCGATGCACTTCACGGTGATCGAATCACCGACCTTGACGACATCTTCGGTGCGACGGACACGGAAGTCAGCCAGCTCAGAGATGTGGACGAGGCCTTCCTTGCCAGGGAGACATTCGACGAATGCGCCGAAGTCCTTGGTGCCGGTGACGCGACCGTTGTAGATCTTGCCGTTTTCGATTTGGGAACCGCCACCGCAGAGGGCGTCGATTTCCGACAGAGCTCGATTCAGGGAATCAGCATTGTTCGAATAGATGAAGACCTTGCCGGAATCGTCGTCAGAGATGTCGACTTGAGCGCCGGTCGTTTCAGTGATGCGACGGATTGTCTTACCTCCTGGGCCAATCAACATGCCGATTTTCTCCGGGTTGATTTGAATCGTCTGGATACGTGGTGCGTAAGCCGACAGATCGGCGCGAGGTGCAGGGAGAGAATCAAGCATGGACTTGAGGATCTCGATGCGAGCATCGCGAGCTTGGAAGATGGCCGTCTTGGCAATTTCGAATGGCAGACCCTTGATCTTGAGATCGAGTTGGAATCCAGTGATGCCCTTGGTCGTGCCAGCGAGCTTGAAGTCCATATCACCGAAGTGATCTTCTTCACCGAGAATATCGGTGATCGTCGTCCATTGATCAATGGAGCCGTCTTCCTTGTTGGAAGTCATCAAACCGCAGCTAATGCCAGCAACCGGCGCGATAATTGGCACACCAGCATCCATGAGCGCGAGACAGCCACCACAGATGGAAGCCATCGAAGTCGAGCCATTGGAGGCCATGATCTCGGAAACGATCCGGATCGAGTAGGGGAACACATCCTCAGGAGGGAGGATCGGAACGATCGAGCGTTCAGCAAGGGCACCGTGGCCAATCTCACGACGGCCGGGACCGATGAAACGGCCCGCTTCACCTACCGAGAAGGGAGGGAAGTTGTAGTGCAACATGAAGGACTTGGAAGTCACTCCACCAGTCAAAGCGTCGAGACGTTGGGCTTCCTTGGTTGGCCCGAGGGTCGCGATTGCGATGGTCTGCGTGTCACCACGCTGGAATGTCGCGGAACCGTGCACGCGAGGGAGCACACCGGCTTCGGAAGCGAGAGGACGCAGGTCTTTGGCTCCGCGCTTGTCGGAGCGGATACCGCTTTCGATTACGGTGTTGGTGTAGGCCTTGGCTTGGAGATCCTCAAAGACGACACTGATGTCGACATCGGTGAATTTGTCTTCGCCGAGCTCAGCGGTGAGGGCTTCTTTGCACTCTTCCTTGAGCGCCTTGACGTTGGCGTCGCGGACATTGCGCTCAAAGCCGAAGATGGCTGCGCTGACTTTCTCAACGGTTGCGACGCGCTCGATGATAGCGCGGGCTTCGTCGGAAGCGACGACGAGAGGGAACTCAGCCTTCTCCTTGCCGCATTGGGCGACGAGATCCTTGATCGCGACGATGATTGGTTGAATGGACTTCTGGCCAAACTCAAGAGCCTCGATGAAGCGCTCTTCGGTGATCTGATCGGCAGAACCTTCGATCATGAGCATTTCCTTTTCGGTGCCCACGTAGACGAGATCGAGTGTGCTTTCGAACATCTGATCGATGGTTGGATTGGCGACGAATTCACCGTCGATCTCAGCCACCCGCACACAGGCGATCGGTCCACCCCAAGGGATATCGGAGATCGCGAGGGCAGCGGAAGCACCGTTGACCATCGACATGTCGGCATCGTTGATCATGTCGCAGGACATGAGCTGACCGATGATCTGCACCTCATTGAGGAAACCCTCAGGGAAGAGCGGACGGCAAGGACGGTCGCAGAGACGCGAGGTGAGGATTTCCTTTTCGGAAGGGCGTCCTTCACGTTTGAAGTATCCACCGGGGAAACGACCGGCAGCGGCATACTTCTCACGATAATCTACCGTGAGGGGGAAGAAGTCCTGTCCAGGACGCATGGAGCGGGAGGCACAAGCGGAGACGATGATGTTGGTTTCGCCAACGTTCACATTGACTGCGCCACCGGCGAGTTGGGCGATTGAGCCCGTGGAAAAGGTCATACCGAGTTCGGCGACCGTTACGTTATATTTCTGTTTCATTACTTTTCTATTCGGATGAGTGTCGCGGATAAATCGGGGAGGGCAGTGACACTGGCCTGCAAGCCCCGTGCTCTCGGAAATGGGAGCGGCAGCGATACGTTGTTTGATCGCTGCAGGTGGATTTCAAAAAATCCATTTTGTCTCTCCGTTCATGATTCGAGAGATTTCCGTTTGGCGTCGCTGGGCCCTTGGGCGAGGGCGACAAACGGAAATATCCCGATCCAATCGCGGTGTCTGGGAAGACAACAGGCGACCCGGGAAACGGGTCGCCTGTGGGACAAAGTGTTTATCGACGGAGTTTCAGTCTCTGCAGCAACTCGGTGTATTTCGCCAAATCGTGACGCTTTACGTAATCGAGGAGCTTACGACGGCGAGCCGCCATTTGCAGAAGGCCGCGGCGCGAGTGGAAGTCCTTACGATGCGTGCGCAGGTGATCGGTCAAGTGATTGATCCGAGCGGTGAGCAACGCGATCTGAACCTCGGACGAGCCGGTATCCTTATCGTGAGTTTTGTAATCTGAGATGATTTCTGGTTTTGAGACAGTAGACATTGGTTTTTGATTAATTTTGCACGACTGTAGGGAGGCCGAAGACTCCGTGATACCAGCCTCTCCACGACCGAAATCGCGGTTTAGCCAGCGTCACCGTTCCAATCCGACAGGATGCCGAACCAGTCATGGTGGGACCCACAACCGATGGGTTTCCACTAACGCAAGGGGCCACAATCGAAAATGGAGCGATCCTGCGCAAGCGTAATCTCAAGCTGTTTTTCGGTCCTGAGCTGACCCTTTTTCGCTCGCTCATTATTAACCGAAATACGCCTCATTTGGAGTCACTTAGCATCACCCAAAATGATTTCCAATCTAGTGTCTTTCGTTAACTCAAAGACTGCATCTTTGAACTTTGGTGGCCCTAATCGCGCCTTGGGGTTGTTCGAGACACCTACTTTCTCCTTGGGGATGCCGAGAAACCCTGTGTTTAGCTTTCCGTTGCTGTCTTTATCGTAAACGACGCTCACGGCATAGGAGCCGGCAGCAAGCCCTTCTACTTGAAACTTAGCTGTTCCGTTACCGCTAATCGGCTGCTTTCTGGTAATGTGAGGCTCTCTTAAAAAACTCTTCTTCGAATCAAACAACGCAAAGAGCGCCTGACCCACTTCAGGCTGAGCCCCCCGAGCCTCGACTACTAATGTGTAGATTGAGTCGGAATCCGTCGCACGACTGGTGACGAGTCCAGCGGAGAGGACCAATAGCGTGACGATATAGCATTTCATGGGTTTAGTAAGACTGCTACCAGTTAGCATATTGTGCAATTGAAGAGATTTTTGAGCACGACCAAACCACCCAAATTCTGGGATTTGGCTTCGCTTTGATCTCTAGTAATTCTTTTCGCTAAGCTTGCGGATTGGAAGAGGAGGGGCTAAAAATGCGACTGGCTCGCACGTTATGTCGTGCCGGTCCTCTTTTAATATATGCCTCTCTCTTCTAAGATCGTCGTTGGCTGGCGAGAATCTATTGCCCTGCCCGAGTGGGGAATTTCCGCCTTGCGCGCCAAAATTGATACGGGAGCCCTTACCTCTGCGTTGGATGTTGACCAGATCAAACATCTACCGGGCGGTAAGGTTCGTTTTGATGTCGTGCTGAGTAATTCTCACCGACGCAGAAGGAAATGGATCACCGCCAAAATCGTGCGTGAAACCGTGGTGCGCTCCAGCAATGGCAGTCGGGAAACCCGTTATGTCGTTTCGACAGACCTGAAACTTGGCGGTTTGATTGAACCCGCAGAATTTACCCTCGTAAGCCGTGAAAACATGCTTTGTCGCATGTTAATCGGACGTTCCGCCTTGGCGCCGCATTACATCGTCGACGCGGGTCGAACCTACCTTACCCGGCCTCGAAAACCTAAAGTATCCTCCAAATGAAAATAGCCTTATTATCCCGTGAACCGAAGAACTATACCTCCCGTCGAATCAAGGAGGCGGCAGAGGCCAGAGGACACAAAGTGGTGGCTTTGGATGCCATGAAAATGGGTATCGAGCTCGACGGCTCTGGTCCTTCTCTCGTTCGAAATAGTAAGCCATTAAGCGCCTATGATGCCGTGATTCCCCGGATCGGCGCATCGATCACTTTTTACGGCACGGCGGTCGTGCGACAGTTTGAGCAGATGGGTGTGTTTACCCTGAATGGCTCCCATGCGATCTCGACCTCACGAGACAAACTGCGCTCTCTGCAAATTCTCAGCCGCTACAAACTGGGGATGCCCGCGACTGCGTTTGTGAATGATCGCAAAGCTATCCTCGGCGCGATTAATCGGGTAGGCGGAGCACCGGTCATTATTAAGATGCTCGAGGGCACGCAGGGGATCGGCGTGATTCTGGCGGATACGACGAAGATTGCTGAGGCAATTGTCGAAACGCTGCAAAGCACGAAACAAAATGTGATCATCCAAAAATTCGTGGCCGAAAGCAAAGGCAAGGACGTGCGGGCCTTTGTGATTGGAGACCGGGTGGTAGCCGCGATGCGACGTAGCGCGGTCGGCACCGAGTTTCGCAGCAACGTGCATCGCGGCGGGACGACCGAATCGATTAAGCTACCACCTGAGTATGAAGCTACGGCGGTGCGCGCGGCCCAGATTCTGGGATTACGTGTCGCCGGTGTCGATATGCTCGAAGGCAAGGATGGACCTCAAATCATGGAAGTGAACTCGTCGCCTGGCCTCGAAGGAATCGAAGGCGCGACCGGCTTGGACATTGCCGGTGAGATGATTAAGCATCTCGAAGACTGCGTGCATTTTGAGGATTTTGATATCAAGCATCGCTTGTCACTGGCTCGTGGTTACCAGGTGGTCGAATTACCGGTCGGTCCCAAGTCGGCTTTCGTGGGCAAGACCGTGAAAGACTCCGGCCTCCGCCAGCAGGATATCGTGGTGCTCAGTATTCACCGGGGCGGATTGGTGATTCCTAATCCACGTGAGGATCGCCCGATTTTATCTGGTGATGTTTTACTCTGCTATGGATTGAAAGATGCGCTGCGAAACCTCTTGCCCGCTTTGCGTGCGAAGAAAAAACCTAATCGCAAGATCGGTAAGCTGTCCCAGCCCGATCCCTCCGATGAGATTGCTGCGGTTGATACCGTCGCCAAAGAAACTAAATGAGTCCCGCAAAAAAACCTCTCCGTCGTAAGCCCCTGATCATTGGGGGTGAGCGAATTCCTCTTGGGGGGACGACCAATGTTCGTCTCAAAGTATCTGAGACGTATTTTGGGGATGACGTCTCCATTCATCTCCAGGTAATCCGGGCCAAGCGTCCCGGACCGACCGTATTTGTGACTGCGGCCATTCATGGCGACGAGCTCAACGGGGTCGGGGTGATCCATGATCTGTTGTTTGATGATGACCTGAAACTAAAATGTGGCACCTTGATTTTGGTGCCTGTGGTCAATGTGTTTGGATTTGAGAATGGCGAGCGCTATCTCCCTGACCGGCGTGATCTTAATCGTTCATTCCCCGGTTCCGCCACGGGCAGTTTGGCCGCTCGCCTAGCTCACACGATTTTTGAAAACGTGGTGAAGAATAGTGACTACGGGATCGATCTGCACACGGCGGCGATGCAGCGCACGAATTATCCGAATGTTCGTGGTCGCCTCACCAATCCTAAAGTGCACCGAATCGCTAAAGCGTTTGGATCTGAGTTGATTATCAATGGAGCGGGTCCTGATGGGTCCTTTCGCTTCGAAGCGACCGCCGCTGGGTGTCCTACGATCTGTATCGAAGCAGGAGAACCCTGGAAAATGGAGCCAACCATGGTCCAATTTGGAGTTAGGGGTGTGCGCAATGTTCTGATCAATCTTGGTCTGATCGAAGGTGCCGTCATCAAGCCTCTTTATCAGACGAAATTCACCAGCACACGATGGTTGCGCGCTCAACTCGGCGGCATCCTTCGCTTCCATGTCGTCCCCGGGCAAGTGGTCCATAAAGGACAAGCAATCGCTTCAAATTTTACCCTTTTAGGTCGCCAACAAAACACCCTCACCGCACCGACGGAAGGCATTGTGCTCGGGATGATTACACTGCCGACCGTGAAGCCCGGTGAACCGATCTGCCATTTGGGCCGAACGGAACTCAGCCTCAAGAAGATCGAAGCTGCTTTGGCTTCATCGGACAAAGGAGTGAGGACCGCGATCAGAACCCGCACTCACCTGGCGACGAGTATTAATCGCGTAGCGCACAAGAAAGCAAAGCCCCGGGCACGAAAAAAGTAAGGTCAGTCACACTATTCAGACTGATGCGGACTGAGGTAGGGGAAATTCTGGTTTACCACGAATGACACTAAGATCACGAGGTCGGACTTCGTGCTTTTGGTTCGCCTCTGCCTGCAAGTGACTTGAGAGACTTGGATTTACTGCTTAGCTCCTAGAATCCTTAACCAAAGATTGGTTCCTGCTTAGTGCTCTTAGTGTCCTTTGTGGTGAAAGGGATTAGGGCGGACGGGCCTTTGACCTAATCTTTTTTAAGTCCTGCTCGCTCGGGTGGTGGATCGGTAACCCATGGTAACCATGAGACTTCGACGTCAGTGACTTCGTCTAATTCCTCGAAAATATCTGCGCTCCATACCTGAGCCTCTACGATGACATCATACTGGCGTGATCCGATCGGAACGAAATCGATCCCAGGCATCCCGAACTCAGCAATGACTTCGGAAATCTCCTCTTTGCGGTAAACCTTCCCGTGATATGAGGAGCGAAATTCTTTAGCTCTATCCTGTTCAGCGATTTGAAAGGAGGCGATACTCCCTGGATAGGTGAACGAGATAAGCTCACTAGGAATGTCGGCGATCTTGAAGAACTTGAATGCGTATTGCTCGCGCCGTCCGTAAATCAGCTCCGAAGGATTCGCCCCCAGAAAACAATAGATCGGTCTGGAGATTTGTGGCTTCCCGCCTTTTTCGACGAAACGCTTATGCAGTTTCTTTTCCACATCATCTCTACCGGCGAGATACTCTTCATGGAAGTAACTGCGGCCATATCGTTCTTTCAATTGGCCAGCGAGTTGTGCTCGTTCTTCGGGATCGCAATCCAAGAAATTGAGGAACGGTCCTCCTAGGTCTTTGAGATACCAATGTCCTATTAGGTCGTTCCGCATATCTCTGATTGATGTGATTCTGACTACCTTCGCGCTCTTTGCGACCTTTGCGGTAAAAGGGTTGGACTAAACGCAGTCCGGGAACTCTTGGCCGCGGATCAGCATGAAGCGGTAGGGATCGGACGTGCGGTTGGCTTCGACGAGTTCGCGCGTAGATTCACGGTCAACCCCGAGGTAGCGAGTATCGGCTCGCATATAGTGAAAGGCGATGGCGCGACGCGGTTTTGTGGAGCGGTTGGGGTAGCTGCAGTGGAAGTTGAGACCGTGGTGAAAGACGGCGTGCCCCGGTTTTACCTCGGCTGCAATGGGTTCGGCGGTGGTGGGGTGTGCGACGAAACGCTCACGAGCGGTGGGGACCACTGCGCCATGCGTGTGACTGCGCGGGATCATGTGCATGCAGCCATTTTCAGTGATCGCTTCATCGAGCGCGATCCAGCAGGTGATGAATCCGTCGAATGGATTCATAAAGTGATAGTTCACCGCATCCTGATGCCACGTGTAAGGTGCAAACGGCGTTCCTTCACGGGCGGGGTTCTTCATGAAATACTCATCGGTGTAGAGCTTGATGTTTGGCCCCAATAGCTTCTCAACCTTGTCCACAATGATGGGTGACTTCGCCAGCTTTTCAAAGAACGGAAGGAAATAGCTGAGCCCAGCAATTTTCCGCACCGGATTCTCAGGACTCACCGGCTGATCTGCTTTCTCGGTTCCAACCCGACCATTAGGTAGAGTGGCCTCGCCAGATATGAGAGGCGCGAGCTCATCGTAAATCGCCGTCACATCCTCAGGAGAAAGCAGCGGCTCGTCGTGCAGAATGAAACCGTCTTCATGGTAGCGTTTTACGGTGTCAGGTGAGAGTGGGGTATTTTTCATGGGGGAATACTTTGGTTAGTCGAAATTCGCTAGTGTGTTCAATGCTCAAACGCTCTGTCCGGCTTCATTTTTTTCACCTACGGGCTTTGAGAAGGTAACTTTATCTACTCCTTCATCGTAGAAATGCTGAATACTCGACACCTGCTGATACCCATTGCTGATATAAAATGCCCTAACGTGATCGAACTCTTCGATTCCGGCTGTCTCGACAATCGCGATGCGTCCACTTCTGGTTTTGAGAGTCTTCTCAGTAGCATCGATTAACTTTTTGCCGTATCCATGCTTCTGGTGGCTTGGATCAACCGCGATGAATTGAATATTCCACGTTCCGTTGGTCATGCGTTCGGGCTCGCAATAAACGACACCACGAATGCTCTCGGCCTCTGCCGCTACCAGCCAGAAAGCAGAGTCATTATCATTTGCACGGACGGCACCCCGAAACATCTCACGCAAAAGTGTGAGTTCCCCAGACTCGAATAGTCCAACTGCAGAGGCTATTCCCATGATAGCTTCTTCGTCTTCGATGCATACGTTACGAATCATGATTTTGATCTGGCGGTCTTCTGGGAGCAGAACAGTCGTTGGGGAAACATCATCCAGCGCGAATGTTCAGATTACGCACATCCTTGCAGCCGGGGAGGGCTTGGATTTTTTTGGCGATGGCTTCGCGGTGGTGAAAGATTTCGCTCCGGACGACCGAGTGAGAAACGAGGACAAGGAGGCGTCCGCGTTCGATTGTTACTGGGTGGGAGTAGGTGGCGTTGGCTGGGCCGACGAGTTCCTTCCAGTGATCGCGGATCTTTTGTTCGGGCGAATCGTGCCCGACCTGATACTTCTGCAGCAATTCCTCGACCACCGTTGAGAGATCTTTGGTCGCACGTTTCCGTTGACGGCGTGGTTCCTCGAAGGGAAGCCGGCGCAGATCGCCGATCATTTCCTCGGCCACACGACTGAACTGAAACGGTTCCTTAGACATCGGGTGGGCGTTGATTTTCTTCTTCAAACAATCGACTGTAGCGCACGAACGCGCCAAATGCGGTAGCCCAAGCGATGTAGAAACCGGGGTAACCATCAAGGAACCCGAATCGCAAAAAATAGGCGCGAAAGAATCTCCAAAACGGGCGGAAGAGCGCCGAGAAAACTGAGAACTTCGCGCCTTTGGCTTGGCGCTGTTGCACGAACAGATCGGCGAAGGGATTAATCTTGGCGACGTGTCCGGAGAGCGTGGGGAAGGAGTAGTGATGAAGATCGCCGCGCAGCGTGGCGACGGAGCCATCGCATTCCATTTTCTCGTGCACAAATTCATCGCCACCCCAACGCGAGGCATCGCGTTTAATCAGGCGCAGACTGTAATCGGGATACCAATCGCCATGGGTGATCCATCGATCAATAAACCAGACTTTGCGCGGAAATTTTGCGCCGGTGTTTTTCTGGTCATCATCATGCGCGAAGAAGCGTTCGATTTCGAAACGGAGAGGATGGGAGACTTCTTCGTCGGCATCGAGACAAAGTGCCCACGATTGGGTTGCGAGATCGAGCGCTTCGTTTTTCGAATCGCGAAACCCTTTCCATTCGCGGTGATACACGACCGCACCGTGTTCTTGGGCAATCGATTCGCTCGCGTCGGTCGTATCGTTGAGCACGACGATGATCTCCGACACCCATCCTCTCACACTCTCGAGGCAACGCGGGAGCGTCTCCGCTTCATTGCGGGCGACGATAACGACGGAAAGTGGCAGGGGGGTTAACTCCACAGGGATTGGGGGATTTGATACAAGTAGCCGCACGAACGCCAAGCGCGGACGAGAGACTTTTTGGCTTCTCCGCGGCGGAGGAGCAACAGATTTACGAGCGCAACAAGAGTGAAACCAATCGACTTGAGAATATTACCCAGAAAGCGCGAGATTAGATAACCGACCGAAGAGCGTCCGGACGCGCGATCAAGATTCACTCGCCCGACTACGCGCGAGCACGCGGAATCAAAGGCGTGGCGTTTCACATAACTCATCGTGGTGCGGCCGATGGGCATCTGGTGATCGACGGTCGCCAGCGGAGCAAACCAGACTTCGAATCCGGCCTGCCGCATGCGGTGCATCGGGCCGTTTTCCTCGCCACCGAAAACGCGTTTCCCTTTGCGCCCGACGTTCGTATCCCAGCCGCCTTGTGCACGCAGCACGTCGCGACGGAAGGCGAGATTGGCGCTCATGGGCACTTGTTTGGCGGAGGTCGGTCCCATGTCTTCGCGGAAGGCCTGAGGCCCGTGAAAGGAACGCACCCAATCAGGACAGCCTTCGGGAAATACGGGAACGACTTCGCCGGCGACAGCTCCGATCTTTTTTTCCGAATCGTTAACGAAGGGCTGCATCAACTCGCGCAACCAGCTCGCGCCCATCAGAATATCGTCATCACCGTAAACGATGATTTCGCTCTGCGCTTCGTTGAGCGCGCGGTTACGGGCGAAGTTGGCGCCCTGTTGGGTTTCGAGGAGATATTTGGGCGGGTGGGTGACACCCGAAAACGATTCGACTAGCTCGCGGGTGTTGTCCGGAGAGTTGTTGTCGATGATGAGAATTTCCAACCGCTCGGCGGGATAATCCTGAGTCGTTAATCCGGAGAGGGTTTCCGCGAGCCATTTTTCCCGGTTGTAGGTCGGAATGGCGATGGTCACATGCGGTAGCTCGGACATAGCGATCAGCTTTGCGGCGCGAGCTTATGGTGCAATGCCGCAGAGACTTCATCAACCGTGAGTTTGCGCACACAGTAATTGCGGTAGGAATCGCTCTTCACGCAGGGGATGGGCAGATCGGACAAGCAGGAGCAGGGGAGTTCCGTTTGCAGGATCGTGTGTCCTTCACCCACCGGTTTCCAAATCGCCGAATTCTGCGAACCGAACAGCGCGACGACTGGCACGCCAACTCCGGCCGCGATGTGCATGGGGCCGCTGTCGTGGCAAAGAAAGAGGTCGAACGTGCTGATCAGCGCGGCGAATTGTCCGATGGGGAATCGCTCATCGATGAGCACCACATGGCCCTGAGCTTTTTGCTGAATCTCTTGGGCGTTGGTGAGTTCGCCGGGAC
Organism: Cephaloticoccus sp.; assembly: GCA_034669935.1. Lineage (GTDB taxonomy): Bacteria > Verrucomicrobiota > Verrucomicrobiia > Opitutales > Opitutaceae > Cephaloticoccus. The sequence goes on along the minus strand of JAXMOJ010000006.1, from coordinate 94,358 downwards.
CAGCGACAATGAAGACCTGCGCGTTGAGCTCATCCTGCAGATAATCGCAGACGGCGGCGAATCGTTCGCTGGGCCAGATCCGAAAGCGACTCCGGCTGCCGGGGTGGAGGAGGATTTTCGGCCCCATCCCGAGCGCGTATTTTTTGACGACTTGCAAATCCTGCTCGCGTGGCACGAGACGAATCTCACGGCTGGTTACGGGAACCCCGACGGGCTCGAGCAGTTTCAGGTAAGTCTCGGTGATGTGCTGGCTGGTATAGAAGTGGTTGGAGACCTTGGCGCTGCCGGTGTAAATCCAGCGATGTCGAAATGGATTGGTCTCGCGGTCGTAGGTCACGCGGACGGCCGCGCCGGTGAGTCTCGTGATGATCGCGGTCTTATCGGTGTTGTCGAAATCGAGCACTTGCGTGAAACCGACTTTTCGCACCCAGCTCCAAAACTTTAGCCATTCGCCTATCGATTTGGGGATTACCTTCACCTGATCGACATCGAGGTGAAGTTTCCCGATCGGCGCGAATGCACGCTCTGAGAGCAAGGCGATATGCGCGGCAGGTTCGTTGAGCCTTAGATTGCGAAACACCGAGCCAAGTAGCACCAGGTCGCCGAGGTAACGGCGACGGATGACGAGGATGCGGGAAGCCTTTGGTGCGGATGGCATAGTGAAGAAGTGACGCGTGGCTCTATCTCAAGAAAAGCCACGAGGGTTCTGCAACTATTTGCGGAGGCGCTTGGGCACGAATTTGGGGCGTTCGCCCACTTTCGTGGCCGAAGACTGGCTCTTTTTACCGGACCCCTTGTTCTTGGTGATCGCTGCTTTGTTCTTCTGTGCGAACTTTTGTTTGCCCGATTTCTTTCCCGGCTTCTTGGCTGAGCCAGGTTTGCTCTTTCGGTAGGGTTTGCTGGATTTCTGGTTCGGCTTGGTCGGAGCAAAGCTGCGATTTGATTTCGAAGCAGGCGGCTTGGAATCACTCGCGATGGTGAAATCGATCAATCGCTTGAAACGATCTACTTTGGCGACGACGACATCGATGTGATCGTTGATGCTGTATCGGCGCTTGGTCTTTCGGCCCACCATGGAAGCACCATCGTTACTCAGCGTGTAATGGTCATCACTCAGCAAGGAAGCTGGGACGAGGCCGAAGGTCATTGATTCTTCGAGTTCGATGAAGAATCCATGCGCCCGGATATCCGTAATGATGGCCGGGAAAACGGTGGGTGGTTTCTTGGTGAGCTCGCGTTCGAAAAATTCGAGCAACTTGATCTTCACCGAGTCGCGTTCCGCATCCTGGCTATTGATTTCAGTGAGCGACAGATGTTCGGCGATCTTTTCAGCCCGTGCTTTATCGTAGTGTGAGCGTTTCCCCGGATGGGCGGGGTATCCGGCATGCTGGATCAGGTAGCGATCGAACACACGATGCACCACCAGGTCGGCGTAGCGTCGAATCGGGGATGTGAAGTGAGAATAGTCGCTCTTGTGCAGACCGTAATGTCCGTCGGGGGAGGAGCGGTAGCACGCCTTTTTCAGGCTTCGTAAAAACTGCGTGCGTAGCGTATAACCCTGGGGGTGGTCGCGGAGGATCAGGAGGAGCTTCACCGCTTCTTGCCGATTTGTGAGATCGCCCACTTTGATCCCGTGGGTTGCGAGTAGATTCCTTAACTCGGCGAGTTTTTCATCATCGGGTTCATCGTGAACGCGATAGATCGAAGGCAGCTTGTAGCGTTTCGTGAGTTGGGCGACGGACTCATTGGCCGCGAGCATGAACTCTTCGATCAGCTGGTGGCTTTCGTCGTTTTCGATGAGCTCCAAACGATCTGCATATCCTTCCGGATCGACGAAAATTTTCGTCTCCGGCATATCGAGGTCGAGGCTACCCTTTTTCATGCGCGCCTTACGTAAGCCGGACGCGAGGTCCCACAGGCGTCGCACCCATTTCTGGATATCACCGAGTTCTTCGAGCGACATGCGATTGATGGCGCGACCGGTCGATCCGGTTTGGTGCTTGGGCGGCAACGGCATCGCTTTGATCTTAGTAAGATCGTCCTCGAAGAGAAAGGCGTAGGCCTGTTTGTAGGTGAGACGTTTGCGGCTCCGAATCACCGTGTTGCCGAAGGTGCGCTCTTTGAGCTTTCCGTGCTTTCCGAAGAGGAGAAAGACGGCCTTGGTTAAGCGATTTTCACCTTCGACCAAAGAGCAAAGCCCGTTGGAAAGTTTCTCGGGTAGCATCGGAATAACGGTGCCAACCAGATAAGTGGAATTGCCGCGCCGTTGCGCTTCGCGATCAAGGGGTGACTCCGCTTTCACGTATGCTGACACATCGGCGATATGGATGCCGACGCGGGTTTCGCCATCTTCAAGCTCCTCAATCGAGATCGCATCATCGAAGTCTTTGGCGTCGTCGGGATCGATGGTGAGCGTAGGCACCTCACGGTAATCGAGGCGTCCACGCATCTGCGTGGGGAGCACATGGCTGGGGATTTCCGCTGCCTCGCGTTCTACGTCTGCGGGGAAGTTGGGATCGAGGCCGTATTTTTCAAACACGCCGAGCATTTCCGCGCGAGGTTCGTGGGTGCGACCGAGGCGCGAGGTGAGCGTGCCGGTCAGCGAATCTCGGCGATGGCGCCACTCATCCATTTGAACGACTACTTTGTCGCCAGCCGCTGGAGCCGGTTTAAGCGAGCCGCGGGCTGGATCCTTAACGAGAACCTCGAAATTGAATCGCGGATCGTCGGGAACGACGAGCCAGTGGCGCCCGGATTTGCGAAGATTTCCGACCATCGTATCGCGGCCGCGTTCGATCACGCGGAGCACGCGACCCGCGACTTCACCTTCGCGCCGGGTGCGCACGCCGGGACGAAGCTTCACGGCGACACGATCCCCATGGAAGGCGACATCGGTATCGTCGGGAGATATCTGAATGTTGGTCTGCTCGGGTTGATCGGCCAGGAGATCATCACGAATTATAAAGGCGGAACCTCCGGCGCGGAATCGAATCGTGCCGGTGATTTCGGAGCTGCGCTTGGGAGACTGTTTGACCGGTTGCTTACTCGCTTGTTTGGCGAGTTTGTAGCGCTTGCCCTTGTGGGTGACGATGTCTCCGGACGAAATTAGCTTTCGCAGCTCGGCGGCGAGCATGGCGCGTTGTTTTTTTGGGAGGCCCAAACTACGGGCGAGATCGGCCTCGCCTTGGGGGCGATACTGGGCCTCACGCAGATGGGCGAGCAGGCGTTCGCGAATTTTCATGTAAATATTTCAGGGCGAGGCACTCGGGCGACGCTTTGGGATTGGATTGAGTAAGGTGTGGTGCTAGTTGTGGGGCGATGAAAATCGTCCATGTGGCTAGTGAATTGTTTCCCTATGTAAAAACAGGGGGGTTGGCGGATGCCGTTGCGGCGCTGTCCGTGGCGCTAGCCGATGAGCAACATGAAGTGGCGGTGTTTCTGCCCGGTTATCGGCAGGTGCTGCAACATCCGGATGTAGCTAAGGCTACGCGGAAACTGCGGCTGAAGATCGAAATGGGTGACGACTTTATGTCGGGTCATGTAGAGGTATTTTCCCCGCGACCTAATCTCGACATCTACTTGATCTGTCGTGACGAATTTTTCGATCGCAGCAATCCGTATGGAACCGGACAGCGTGATTATGAAGACAATGCCGAACGTTTCATCTTCTTCGCCAAAGGAGTAGTCGATACACTGCGTCTGACTGATTTGCAAGCCGATGTGGTGCATTGTCACGATTGGCAAGCCTCGCTCGTGCCGCTTTTATTACGAGTCGCGGAGCGTCGTCACGATCTCACTTTGGCGCTAAGAACGGTCTTCACGATTCACAATATCGCCTTTCAAGGCGTATTCTCCGAAGGTGTTTTCGAACGGACCAATCTTCCGACTGAACTGAACAACATCGACGGTTTGGAATACTATAATCAAATCAGTTTCATGAAAGGCGGTATCCTCTTCGCTGATCAGGTGACGACCGTAAGTCCCCGGTATGCGGAGGAAATCCAAACGGAAGAATTCGGCTGTGGTTTGGATGGTGTGGTGCAGACGCGAGCTGACGATTTGGTCGGTTTGCTCAACGGAATCGATACCGCAGTCTGGAATCCGGCGACCGATCAATCGCTACCTGCACGCTATTCGGCGGACGATCTAAAAGGGAAGGTCAAGTGTCGCGAGGCGTTGCTCAAGTCGCACGGGCTTGATCCGAAATTCAAGGGACCAGTCTTCGGGATGGTCTGTCGATTGGCGGAACAAAAGGGCATCGATCTGCTTTTGGATAACTCCGACTTCTTCCTGAAGAATAACTGTCGTCTGATCGTGCTAGGCACGGGAGAGGCCAGCTACGAGGAAGCCCTGCACGCCCTCGTCGCCAAAGCGCCGGACAAGGTCGCATTGAGCCTCGTGCTCGATGAGGCGATGAGTCACTTGATCGAGGCGGGTTCGGACTTCTTTGTGATGCCTTCGCTGTTCGAGCCCTGCGGCTTGAATCAAATGTATTCGCAGGCTTATGGCACCGTGCCTCTGACGAGCGAAGTCGGCGGACTGGCCGATACAGTCATCGATGCCGACAAGGATGCGAAGAGCGGCACAGGTCTGACGTTTTTGCCGACCGAAGAAGGATTGAGTGATGCCCTGTCACGGGCGTTGAAACTCTACTCTGAGAAATCAAGATACGCCGCGGTGCAGCAACGTGGAATGAAACGCGACTTTAGTTGGAAGAGTGCCGCCGGGGGCTACTTAGCGCTCTACGATGATATTCTCTGATCAGCGATGAAGCCACCGATCCTATACTGGTTTCGGCGCGATCTCCGCTTGCAGGATAATCCAGCGCTTCAGAAAGCGTTGGAGGGTGGTGGAGCGATCATACCTGTTTACATTCACGATGAAGCGGGCGAGGGCGAGTGGCCGACGGGCGCCGCTTCGCGTTGGTGGCTGCACCACTCATTGGTTTCGCTACGAAACTCACTCGCTAAGCTAAACTCGCGATTGATCGTGAGAGCTGGCGCGAGTGGGGAAATGCTCGAGACACTTTGCGAGGAAACGGGCGCAAAAGCCGTGTATTGGAATCGACGCTATGAGCCTTCGATTATGGCGCGAGATAAGCAGATTAAACAACGCCTGCGCGACCGGGATATTGAGGGTGAGAGTTTCAATGGTGCGCTGCTGTTTGAACCGCACACGATCGAGAATAAGCAGGGTAGACCGTTTCAAGTATTCACGCCTTACTGGCGGCATTGTTTGGCTAAGGGCGTTGCAGAAAGTAACTCCGGGCGACTTAAAAAATTCCCGAAGCCTGATCATTGGCCGAAGACTGCGAGCCTCGCCGATCTGGAGCTGCAGCCGAAGATTAACTGGACTGACGGGTTCGCTGAAAACTGGGAACCGGGTGAGGCCGGCGCACAGAAGAGACTCAAGCTGTTCGTAAAATCCGCGGTGGATGCATATGAATCAAAGCGCGATTTCCCTCATCTTAAGGGGACATCACGGCTCTCCCCGTATTTGCATTTTGGCGAGATCAGCCCAGGCCAGATTTGGCGGGCTCTGCAGAAGCGCAGCGAAGCGGCCGGAGTGTTTCCGGCGAGTAAAGGCGAACAGGTTTATCTCAGCGAAATTGGCTGGCGCGAATTCGCCTATCATCTGCTTTATCATTTCCCTCAAACACCTCATGCACCCTTGCGAGCAGACTATGAACGGTTTCCATGGGCGAGCGATCCGGGGGGGACTAAACTTCAAGCGTGGCAACGGGGGCAGACGGGGTATCCGATTGTCGATGCAGGGATGCGGGAGCTTTGGCACACGGGCTGGATGCATAATCGCGTGCGGATGATCGTGGCGTCGTTTTTGGTGAAACATCTTCGGTTACCTTGGACTTTGGGAGCAGCGTGGTTTTGGGATACATTGGTCGATGCTGATTTAGCGAGTAATACGCTTGGTTGGCAGTGGACAGCAGGATGCGGGGCTGATGCGGCACCATTTTTCCGCATCTTCGCCCCAGTAAATCAGGGCGAAAAATTTGATAAGAATGGTGACTATGTGCGAAAGTGGATTCCAGAACTGTCGAAGCTGGGTTCGAAGTATATTCACCGCCCCTGGGAAGCTTCACCCGAAGTGCTGCAAGCTGCGGGGATTGAATTGGGCAATCAATATCCTCGGCCCATCGTTGATCACGCGACAGCACGAAAAGAAGCGTTAGCTGCTTATCAACAGTTGAGGGATTCGAAATGAAGATCATCGTCACAGGTGCTTCGGGACTGGTCGGCACGGCTCTGGTGCCTTATTTGCGGGGGCAGGGGCATGCCGTCGCCCGATTGGTGCGAAGCCGTGAAGTCGCATATGATGCGATCTACTGGGATCCGAATGAGGGGGAGTTGAATCCCGATGACCTCGATGGATTCGATACCGTCATCCATTTGGCCGGAGCTAATGTGGCCGAGGGGAGATGGACCGAGAAACGAAAGCGATTGATTCTGGAGAGTCGCGTGAATGGGCTCCGCACTTTGACGGAAGCGATCCGAGGATGTTCGGAGAAACCGACAACATTGATCAGTGCTTCAGCGACGGGCTTCTACGGCGATCGCGGTGACGAAGTGCTGGATGAATCGAGTGAAGCGGGCGCAGGGTTTCTCGCGGAGATCTGCCGGGAGTGGGAGGGAGGTTTGCGCGAAATTGAAACCTTAGGCCTTCGCAGGGTTTCCCTGCGATTAGGTATCGTGCTTTCTAGGAATGGTGGCGCGCTCGGGAAGATGTTGCCTGCATTCAAGTGTGGAGTAGGAGGACGATTAGGATCGGGCAAACAGTGGATGAGCTGGATTAGCGAAACGGATCTGATGCGGGCGATTCATCATGTGATCGCTGATGGGACGATTCACGGGCCGGTAAATGTGGTCTCGCCCGAGCCTGTGACCAATGCGGAATTCACGATAACTCTGGGGCGAGTAATGAGCCGGCCGACCGTGCTGCCCGTTCCAGCTTTTGTGCTGCGGCTTTTGTTTGGGCAGATGGCGGATGAAGCTTTGCTGGCGAGTTCACGGGTGAATCCTCGGGTGCTGCAAGCGAGTGCCTTCGGTTTTACGCACAAACGTTTGGAAAGGGCGCTCCAGTCCGTGCTCTCTTGACTTATACTTTGGGCGAAAAATGGGCTTTCCAAACGGGCGTCCCATTGTAATCGTTCTCCTTTATGCAGAATACATTCGTTATCTATAAACCTGATTGCATGGAGCAAAAGCATGTTGGCGCGGTGCTGAGCCGCTTCGAAAATGCCGGCTTCACCGTCGTGGGATGCAAAATGATGCAGCTCACACCTGAACTGCTTCGCGAGCACTACTCGCATGTGGCGGACAAGCCTTTCTACCCTGAGATCGAAGAGTTCATGAGCTCGCGCCCGGTGATCGCCATGGCCCTCCGAGGCGAGGGGATTGTGGCCAAAGTTCGTGACCTGCTCGGTCCAACCGATTCAACTAAAGCGGACAAAGGCACGATTCGTGGAGATTTCGGGACGGACATGATGACAAACGTCGTCCACGCTTCTGATAGCGATGAGAATGCCGTCATCGAACTGAATCGTTTCTTCAAGGCTGAAGAGCTTTTCGAAGTCTAAGCGAGTAGACCTCCAATTTTACGAGCCCGCCCCTGAACGGCGGGCTTTTTTGTGCGATTTCGCTTTCAGGGAAATGCTGATACTTCTGCGGGGACGATTGGGTCTCGCGACGGCCGCGACGTATCCGTGAGGAAAATTCTGGAGTGGTTGAAGGGAGGGAGAAAGATTTGGATAACGAGGAACGAGAAAGAGAGCCCGGGAGGTGGTGCCTTTCGTCGCGTGTGTCGCGAGACCAAATTGGATGGGGCATGACTCTGCACCCGGTGTTTGTTAGCCTGCCTACCCCCACGGGGAATCGAACCCCGGTCTGATCCGTGAGAGGGACCTGTCCTAACCGCTAGACGATGGGGGCAATGCTAGAAAGGAAGACAGTTGGATTTTGCGACACGGGGTCAAGCGCGCGATTGGCGTGCGGCTAATAAAAGACTTTTCGGTCTAGCGTGCGGTATTGGATCGCCTCGAGAAGATGGGTGGATTCGATGCTGTCGGCTCCGGCGAGATCAGCAATGGTGCGCGCGACTTTGAGGATACGATCGTAGGCGCGAGCAGAGAGGGAGAGTTGCTCCATGGCTTGTTGCAGCAGATCGCCCAGCGTGGAATCGATGGAGCAATACTCGCGGATCTGCGCGTGGGACATACGGGCATTTGAGGTGACTTTGGTTCCGGTGAAGCGGTGGTGCTGGTGAGTGCGTGCGGTTTGAATACGCTCGCGAATCACGGCGGAGGTTTCGCCGGGTTTCTCCGATCGGAGTTCCCCAATCGAAAGAGCAGGAGCGTCCACATGGATATCGATTCGATCAAGCAGCGGTCCGCTAATGCGAGCGCGATACCGTTGAATCTGCGTGGGGGTGCAGCGGCATTCGTGTTTGCCGTCACCTAGATAACCACAGGGGCAGGGGTTCATTGCGGCCACCAGCATAAAGGCAGAGGGCAGGGTGACTTTGCCCGCGCTGCGGGAAATCGACACTTCGCCGTCTTCGAGTGGTTGCCGCAGGACTTCGAGTGCAGAGCGTTTGAACTCCGGCAATTCGTCGAGGAAGAGCACGCCGTGATGGGCGAGCGAAATCTCCCCCGGTCCGGGAATGCTTCCGCCGCCGAGCAGACCGACATCGGAAATCGTGTGATGCGGACTGCGAAACGGTCGGGTGCCCCAAGCGGTCTCACCGGTAATCGTGCGTCCTGCGGCGGAGTGAATACTAAGAATTTCGAGATGCTCCTCGGACGTGGGGGGCGGAATGATCGAGGAGATGCGTTTAGCGAGCATGGACTTACCTGCACCCGGCGGACCGATCATCAGGATATTATGGTTGCCGGCGACCGCAACTTCGACGGCGCGACGGAGAGCATGTTGCCCTTTGATCTCCGAAAAATCCGGATCGTGGGCCGAGGACTGATCAGCCGCGCGAGGTGTTTGCACGGTGGGTAGGGCGATTTCACCGCGGAGAAAGCGCACGGCTTGATCGAGATTTTCGACGCAGTGCACCACGATCCCTTCAACCAGCGCAGCCTCTTCGGCCGAACGAGGTGGGAGCAGCACTGCTTTCTTTCCGAGCTTTCGAGCGAGTCGAGCGATGGCGAGGGCCCCTTTGATGGGGCGGGTCGCGCCGGATAACCCCAACTCTCCCGCGATCAGATAATCATCGAGTGGCACGGTCGCTTGGAGCTGTTCACTGGCGGCGAGGATGCCGAGCGCGATCGGTAGATCGTAGAGCGGGCCTTCCTTGCGTATATCGGCTGGAGCGAGATTGATCGTCGTGCGTGTGCGCGGCATCGCAAAGCCGCTATTGCCGAGGGCGGATTTTACGCGGTCATCCGATTCTTTGACGGCGGTGTCAGGTAGGCCAACCAGCACGAAACGCGGGTCGCCGGATTCACCGGTGTTTACTTCAACGAGCACCGGCTCAGCCGTGATCCCGAGGAGGGCAGCTGAATCAATCGTCGCAAGCATGTATTGATTATCTACTTGGTTTTCGCCTCACGTCGAGCCAACCGATGTTTAATTTTCGCAATATTCTCTTCAACCCCTTTGATATAGGAGTTAGCTCCATCGGGAAGGGGAGAGGTCAAAAATCTATACACCGCTTGATAATCGTTCTCCAACTTGGGTCGCACGACGCGTTCCCAAAAATCAGGTGTTCGGCTTTCTAAATCGGCGGCTGATTTAAAATACCGTTTATCATCCGGAGTGTTGAAAAAATCGTAGGACTCCTTGAATTCAGCATAGAGGAATCCTAATTCATCGGGATAATCAGGAGCCGACATTTGCGCGAGATAATCGGCCGTGGCTAGGCTGCAGCCAATCGTGCGTTCGATGGAATCATGAAAATGAAGCAGGGCAATTTGGCTTGTTGGTCCGGTGCTACGAATAGCACCAAGCAAACCATCTATTTCATATTCAGTCACTCCGAGCTGAGGTAGATAACTCGCGGCGTAAGCGCAGCTGCGCAATACATGAATGAAAGTATATTTAGCCCCGGTGCCTTCAGTATCAGAATTGGTGCGCTGATAACCACTGTCGTGCAGCAGGACGGCTGCGATTGCTAATTCGAATTGTCGTGACGTGAGACGAGGGGATACTTCGGCGGTATGCCGACCTTCCAATAAATAAGTCAGGCATACGGTGGCTTGAAGCGTATGTTGATGGTCATGATACTTCAGATCATTGGCTTGATAGTCAGGATGCTTTCCGGTGAACAGAGCCGTCGTATCAGTGAAAAGGCGATCTAGCAGCTCCGGTTGCCGATCAGGAAAAATTATTTCAAATCGCTCTCGCACGAAATCCGCCACTAACTCAGGATTATTTGTATCAATTGTTGTGGGCATGATGTAGGCGCTACGTTTATCCAGAAGGGGCGGTTATGATTGTCGCAAGAGGACTAATGACCAGTGAAAGGAATGAGCCAAGCACAAACTAGGGTGAAGTACCCAGTATGCATCGGTGTGACCGGTGGAATGGGCTGTGGAAAATCAACGGTATCCAGGCTGTTGGCTGAGCAGGGATTTACACTAATCGATTCCGATGCCTTGATCCGTGATAAGATTCTGCATGAGCCGAAAGTAGTGGCCGAGGTGGCCGAAAAATACGGCAAAGAGATCCTCGATCGCGATGGAAAGATCGACCGCTCGAAGCTCGCGACCAAGGTTTTTGCGCACGAAGCGGACCTTCGTTGGCTGGAGGAGTTGACCCATCCGCTGCTTTTCGACGAATGGCGTGCGATCATGCGGGCGGAACCACAAGGGCGTTGGGTGATCGAGGTGCCCTTACTCTTTGAGAAACAATTGGAAAATTGGTTTGATTTCATTGTCTGCGTGGCCTCTTCTCCGGATCAACAACTCGCACGGCTGGAGCAGCGAGGGATTCCGAGACCGCTTGCCGAGCAACGAATTTCCAAACAGCTGCTGCTGGCGAAGAAAATAGAACTTTCCGATTTTGTTCTCTGGAACGACGGGCCGATCAGCTTCCTCAAAGATCAGGTGAAAATCCTGCATACGGATCTGCAATCCCGTCTCTAACCGGCCATCAGGCCATCACGATACTGCCTTTCTCCATGGAAGATACTCCACAACCCGAAGACACTCCTGCATCCGCGTCCGCTAAATCGGATGCCGCTGCGCCGAAAAAAGCTACGCGGACTCGCGCGACCAAACCCCGCGTCGCGAAGCCACGAACGAATCGGACGAAACCTGCTCCCAAAGAAAGCGCGGAGGCGGTTGCACCAGCCCCGGTTCCTGCTCAATCCGAATTGGATATGGCACCAGCTCCGGCGAAAGAGACGCCTCCTGCGAAAAAGGAAGCCGCTCCGATCGCGGCAAGTGAGGGGTCTGATGAAGACCGCTCAGTCCAATCGGATCCGGAACCGGGCCGTAAAGGTCAAGACGAGGCTCCGAAGAACAATGACCGGGGCCCGCGTCGCGAGCGTCAGCGTGGCAATGACGATCAGGGCCGTGGTCGTAACAAACGCGGTCGTGGTCGTAATGGTAACGGTAAATGGCAAAAAGGTGGACGCGGGGGTTCGCCTCATCCGGCCCAACCCGGGCCAGCTGAAGCAAGACCGGTCGAAGGCGACTTACCCAACTTAGAGCGATTCGCTGATCTGGAAGCACTCGAAGCCGTGGCGACCGAGATTTCTTCCGGTGGTGGCGATCCACTTTACCTGGATGAACTCTATGCGAAGAATCTGGCCGATCTCACGGCTTTCGCACGTGAATACGGGGCCACCTTTGAAGGCGCCCCGAATCGAATCCAATTACTGCTCGAGGTATTTAAATTCGCGAGTGAAGCGAAGAAACCGATTCGTGACCGCGGTTATATCGACGAGAATGCGCAGGGCGCATTCATCGTTCATCAGCACGTTAATTACCGGCTTTATCCCGAAGATCCTTACCTCGCCGATACCTTGATCAAACGCTACGGTTTGAAGCGGGGACATAAGGTAGAGGTGCTCGTGCAAGTGCCGCAGGATACGGATCGTTGTCCGGCAGTGGTGAGGGTTGAGAAGGTGATGGGCATGGAACCGGAGGAAATCTCCAAGGTGACGCCGTTCGAGGAATTGGTGCCTTATTATCCTCTGCAACGAATCCTCCTGGAATCTGCGGAGCCGAAGAAAGATGTTTCGATGCGCACGATCGATCTCTTGACGCCGATAGGATTCGGTCAGCGCGGTCTGATCGTGGCACCACCTAGAACGGGTAAGACGGTGATTCTGCAGAACATCGCCAACTCTATTTCGGAAAACTTTCCCGACTACACATTGATTCTGCTTCTGATTGATGAGCGTCCGGAAGAGGTCACCGATTTCAAGCGTCACACGAAGGGCGAGGTCGTCGCTTCGACTTTTGATGAGTCTCCCGAGAGTCACGTGCATTGCGCGGAGATGGTCGGGGAAAAAGCCCGTCGCTTGGTCGAACAGGGCGAGCATGTCGTAATCTTGCTCGATTCGATTACGCGGTTAGCTCGCGCCTACAACGCATTGACGGGTAATCAGGGCAAAACGATGTCGGGCGGTTTGGAATCCAACGCTCTCCAGAAACCAAAACGCTTTTTCGGTGCGGCTCGAAACATCGAGGGGGCCGGTAGTTTGACGATTATGGGCACCGCTCTGGTTGATACCGGTAGCCGAATGGATGAGATCATCTTCGAAGAATTCAAGGGCACGGGTAACATGGAGTTGCATCTTGATCGTGGCCTTGTCGAACGTCGCATCTTCCCCGCCATCAACATCGATCGTTCCGGCACGCGGAAGGAAGAGCTTATTTATCACCCGGATGAGTTGGAGAAAATCTACGGACTGCGTCGTGCCATGCAGGGCCTTGGTCCAATCGAATCCATGGAAATGTTGATCAAGCGTTTGCGGAAAACCCAAACCAACGCGGAGTTCCTCTTCACCCTACGTTAAGCCATTCACTGGCTCTCGTCATGAATACCGCATCAACCTCAGATGGTCTCTTTCTGCGGTTGATGCGTGAAGCGGGGCAGGTGAGTGAAGAACAGTGTAGAGAAGCAGCAAACCGAGCGGCTGAAGCTGACAGCGAACTTGCCAGTCCGTATCGCATCCTCATCGAACGCGGAGTGATCGATCCCGCGGAGACGGCGCGTGTGCTGGCCGCCAAATTTGGTTTGGAAACCGTCGAGGTCGCGTCTCTCGTGATTGCGGCCGAGGTTCTCGCTTTGATCACTCAGGAGCAGGCACTGCGCTATCAACTGCTACCCTTGCGACGCGAGGGAGATGTGCTGCATGTCGCGATTACGGATCCGTTGGCGACTGAAGGGGTGGATGAGCTTGCTCACTTATTGGGCCTGACGATTGAAGCGGCGATCGCAGCCGAAGACGAACTGACCCAGGCGATCACACGTCACTATGGTCGCGATCATTCCGAATTTGATGAAATCTTGTCGGCTGAGAAGGCGACTCCGCAACCATCTGAGGAAACGACGCGCCAGATCGAAGCGACCGATGATGATGGTCCGATCATAAAGTTGGTCGAATCGATGATTGCCGAAGCGGTGAAATCACGCGCTTCGGATATTCATGTGGAGCCTTTGGAACGACGGTTGCGGGTGCGTTTCCGCGTGGACGGCGTGTTAATCGCTGGGCCCACACCGCCCAAGCGATTACAGGCGGTCATTATCTCGCGACTCAAAATCATGGCAGGGATCAGTATCGCGGAGAAAAGACTGCCTCAAGACGGTCGTATTCAAATCAAGGTAGAGGGGCGCGACCTGGACTTACGTGTCTCATCTTTACCGACCTCGCACGGTGAAGGAATCGTGATGCGTATTCTGGATCAGGAGAGCCTCAAATTTGGTCTGCCTGAACTCGGTTTCTTCCCTGACGATGAAAAGGTTTTTAAAAAACTGATCTCACAGCCCGACGGGATCTTTCTCGTCACCGGGCCCACGGGGTCAGGAAAAACCACCACACTTTATAGCTGTCTACATGAGATCAATAAACCGGATCGGAAGATCATTACGGTCGAGGATCCAGTAGAGTATCAAATGAGCGGAATCAACCAAGTGCCCGTGCGCAGTGAAGTGGGGATGACGTTTGCCGCGGCGTTGCGAGCGATGCTGCGCCAAGCGCCGAACATTGTGATGGTCGGTGAGATTCGGGATCTGGAAACGGCAGAGATCTCGATCCATGCTTCGCTAACGGGGCACATGGTCTTTTCGACCCTGCATACCAATGATGCGTCGGGAGCGGTTACTCGATTGGTGGATATTGGAGTAAAACCATTTCTCGTTTCGACATCTCTACGCGGCGTAATGGCGCAGCGCTTGGTGCGAAAAATCTGTCCGGATTGTGCGGCTCCCTACGAACCCGATGAGCAGCAAATCCGCCAGCTCAACATCACGCCAGAGATTGCCGATGCCGCTAATTTTCAGAAAGGGAGGGGGTGCCCGGCCTGTCATGGCACCGGCTATCGTGGCCGCATGGGTATTTTCGAGCTTCTCGTCATCGATGATGATCTCAGAACGATGATTCATAGCGGGGTGAGTGTGGCGCGGATTCGCGAGAAAGCGCGATCATCGGGCATGCGCACACTTCGTGAAGATGGAGTTCGCAAAGTGATCGCTGGTTTGACCACAATTGAGGAAGTCGTTTCCATCACGCTAGGTGATTCCAGTTAACCCCGTATATTTTCAATCCTATGAGCTATGAAATGAACGAACTGCTCGATCTTGTGGTCGATCAAAATGCCTCCGACCTTCACTTACAAGTGGGGCAGGCACCGACCCTCCGAATCAGCGGCAGCATGATGCCAATCGAGGGTGATGCGCTCACACCGGAGGATACCGAACAACTGATGCTTTCGGTGACACCGGACAGCAAAGTGCAGGATGCCAAGCTCAATGGCGGGGCTGACTTCGGTTTCGCCTTTCTGGACAAGGCCCGGTTCCGCGTGAGTGTGCTCAAAGCCAAAGGGAATTACGGCATGGTGCTGCGTCAAATTCCGAAGGACCTGTTTGGCCTGCGCGATATCGGACTGCCGGATAAACTGAAGGAGTTATTTTACCGTCCTCGTGGATTAATTTTAGTCACCGGTCCGACAGGCTCCGGTAAATCAACCACGTTGGCATCGATTATTAATTACATCAACGAGCACCGTGATGGGCATATCATCACCATTGAGGACCCGATCGAGTATTATCATGAGCACAAACGTTGTTTGGTGACTCAGCGTGAAATCGGTTCGGATGTGGACGACTTTGCCGAGGCCATTCGCCGCGCGCTGCGTCAAGACCCCGACATTATTCTGGTGGGTGAAATGCGAGATCTGGAAACGATTGAAGCAGCGATTAGTGCAGCGGAAACCGGTCACTTGGTTTTCGGCACACTGCATACCAATAGTGCCGCCAAGACGATCGACCGGATTGTCGATGCATTTCCTGCGAATATGAAAGATATGATTCGCACGCAGCTGGCGTCCTCGGTTCAGGCCGTGATATCTCAAGTCTTGTGCAAGAAAATCGGTGGGGGACGTATCGCAGGTTACGAAATCATGCTGACGACGACTTCGATTTCTTCTCTGATTCGTGAGAACAAGACTTTCCGCATCTCTTCCGAACTGCAGACCGGGGCAAAACTAGGTATGATCACCATGGATACTCATTTGATGAGTCTCGTGAATCGCGAGTTAATTACACCCGATGAGGCCGTGGAGAAATCTCAGGATCCGGTGGTGATGCGGGAAAAACTGATCGCGGCTGGCGCAACGTTGCAGGAAGTGTGAGCGAAACTTAGTTCTCATGTTCACCAGTCACAGCCAAGTTATCTACGGACTGCTTGGACAGGGCTCAGAACGACTAGATGCGGAAGAACTGTCGGCGGCATTGCAGGATCATGAGGCGAGCGGTAAGCCCTTCGCGGATGTTGTCATCGACATGGAGCTCATTGAGCCCGGTGATTTGTTGAACCGGATCGCGCTGCATCTCGGCTGGGATTATCTGGAGGATCCCGGCGACCGGGTGCGTCCCGAACTGGTCGCGCTACTTTCACCTGAGCAGGCGAGAAATTATGGGGTGATCCCCGTAACCGCTGAGGCGCAGTCGGTCTCGCTACTTGCGATTGATCCCTTCAATCAACAGGTCGTCGATGATCTTGCTTTTGCGCTGGGCAAAGAAGTGCGCCTGGTCGTCACGGATCCGGAAAAAGTCGAGGCGCTGATTGTGCGCTATTATGGCGAGGATACGACCAGCTTAGAAGATTTGCTGAGCGAAATATCGCCGGAAGGTTATGTGACTGATCCGGAGGAGGTCTCCGAGACGGATATCGAGGCGATGGCGGAACAGGCGCCGATCATTCGTTTCGTTAATCTCGTCCTGGTGCAAGCGGTCAAGGATCATGCTTCCGATATCCATTTCGAACCGTTCGAAAACGAGTTTAAGATTCGCTATCGAATCGACGGAGCGCTCTACGAGATGACGCCGCCTCCGAAAGAACTGGCCCTGCCGATCGCGTCGCGCATCAAAGTGTTGGCCAATCTCAACATCGCGGAGCGTCGGGTCGCCCAGGATGGGCGCATCAAAATCACCTTGGGAGGTCGTGCCGTGGATCTACGTGTCTCCACGCTACCGACACAGTTTGGCGAGAGCGTTGTGCTACGTGTGCTTGATCAATCGGCAGTGCAGCTTGATCTCGATCAACTGGGTCTGCCCGACGATATCTCCCGAGGGATTTCCGAAATCGTTCGTCGGCCTAATGGTATCTTTGTCGTCACGGGTCCCACCGGTTCGGGGAAGACGACGACGCTTTACAGCGGGTTGCGGGAAATTAACACACCCGAGCTAAAAATCCTCACCGCAGAAGATCCGGTTGAATACGAAATCGATGGGGTGATGCAGGTGCCGGTGCGCTCGGAGATTGGCCTGACTTTTGCTGCGGCCTTACGTTCCTTTTTACGACAAGATCCCGATGTGATTATGGTTGGTGAGATTCGCGACAAGGAAACGGCACAGGTGTCGATTCAGGCCTCGTTAACCGGGCATCTCGTGCTCTCTACTTTACACACCAATGATGCGCCGGGAGCTGTCACGAGACTCATCGATATGGGGGTGGAACCATTTCTGATCTCCTCCACATTGGAGGCAGTATTGGCCCAACGTTTGGTGCGACGGATCTGCCCGCAATGTCGCACGGCCTATCAACCGAGTGATGAATTGCTGCAACGTGCAGGTATCGAGAGACGTTTAGTGGGGGATCGTTCGTTTTATCACGGGACAGGTTGTGATCATTGCCATCAAACAGGATATCATGGGCGTCGCGGTATTTTCGAATGGCTGCGGATGACGGATTCGATTCGCGAACTTGTGCTGGAGCGTGCCCCGACGTTGGAACTCCGCCAGGCGGCGATTACCCTTGGCATGAGGACCCTGCGGGAAGATGGCATGCGGGCGGTTTTGGATGGTGAAACGACGGTGGAAGAGATCTTAAAATACACCTGAGATGCCCGGATTTAATTACAGCGCCATTGATCAGAAAAGCGGACAGGAGCTCACCGGTGTAGTTGAGGGACCGACAATGGAGGCCGTGATCACGATCTTAAAGGGTCGTGGACTTGCCCCTCTGGATATTACACCAGCGAAACATGAAGTGGATGCACCTAAAGCAAAGGCGTCGGTGGCACCCACGAAAAAACGGGCGGCAAAAGCGAAACGCGCGGGTAAATCCATTTCGTTCGGACGTATCTTAAATGCGAAGGAGCTTTCAGTTTTTACGCGGCAAATCGGATCCCTGATTCGCGCGGGTATGCCCTTGTTACGGAGCCTGGAGGTGTTGGCGCGTCAGGAGAAGAACGCTCCGTTTCGCAACGTCTTGGAAACGATGGCTGAGACTATTCGCTCGGGCGGCACTTTCTCCCAAGCACTCCAGCAACATCCGAAACTGTTTGATCGGCTCTATGTGAATATGATCAAGACCGGTGAAGCGGGCGGAGTGCTCGATGTTGTCTTGGATCGGCTGGCGCAGTTTCTTGAAAAATCGGTGCGCGTGCGGGGGAAGATCAAGTCGGCAATGACGTATCCGCTGATCATCATCATCGTGGCAACGCTCATTGTGGCGGCATTGATGGTATTCGTGGTGCCGAAATTTGAAATCATCTTTGCGACTTCGCTTAAAGGTCAGTCACTACCAGCGCTGACCCAAGCCGTGATTGGCGTCAGCAGTTTTCTGAAAAACAACATCATCGGGTCGATTGGGATCGTGGCGGGCGTATTTTTTGGAATCAAGCTGCTGGCCAGAACCCGACTCGGGATCACTTTGTTGCATCGTTGGCAACTACGTGTGCCGGTGATGGGCGATTTATTTTTGAAAACCGCGATTGCACGATTCACACGCACTTTCGGAACGTTGCTTTCCAGTGGAGTGCCCATTTTGGAGGCGCTGCGCATTACCGGAGACACGAGCGGAAATACGCATGTGGCGTCGGCGATTGCCGTGGTGCATGATCGGGTGAAAGAGGGGGACGGCGTAGCCGGGCCTTTGCGGAGCACCGGGGTCTTTCCCGACATGGTGCCGAGTATGATCGAAGTGGGCGAAGAGACTGGTGATCTTCCCGGGATGCTCACACGCGTAGCGGATGGCTACGACGAAGAGGTGGATAATTCCGTCAGCGCCCTCACGTCGTTGATCGAACCGCTGATGATCGTGGTGATGGCCGTCATGGTGGGAACAATCGTGATCGCGCTCTTTTTGCCGATCGTGCGCATCATCCAGACGCTGGGTTAATCCCCGCTTTGCGATTCGGAAATAGGTTTAGTGAGGAGCGGGGAATTGAGCCCCATGTGACGTTCGGAGAATTCCGATGAACCGTCCGCTTGGCGGAGGAGCCGTTGCACCATACCCATTTTCGCATCGAGATTATCGATCATGGAGACAAAGACGGCTTCAGGCGTGGCGGCCCAAACGGCGGCACCCCAGGCGGGTTCGCCTTGGTGGCTGAGCACGATATGCTCGAGACGTTCCAATCGGTCAGCATCGAGTTTGGCTTTCAGTCCCGCTTTCCGGACGAGCTGATAGCCGAGCACGACGTGCCCTTGAAGAATACCCCGACGGCTTCGTTTACTGGCGAGTGAGCCTTCGTATTCAATCACCTTCCCGGTGTCATGCACGAGGATGCCCGACATCGCGAGGTCGGCATCTATTTGCGGGTAGAGAGGGAGGAGAGCGTGGCAGGCGCGAGCCATATGAATGGTGTGCTCGAGTAGGCCGTGACGATAGGCGTGGTGCATGGCGACGGCCGCAGGGGTCCACTGGAAAGAGTCTCCGATATCTTCAAACACCGAACGCACCGTCATGCGCAGTTCATCGTGTTTAATCGCGTCGATAAACGCGTTGAATTCGGTCCAGAGCTCTTCGGCGTTTTCCGGCGCCATCTCCACGAGGTTTTCAATCGCGTCCGGCTGGGCCGCCATCTCTTCTTCGGTCACAACAGTAACTCGGGTCGCGCGAGGTGAAAAACGATCCTGATAAAAATCAACTTTCCCTTCGAAACGAACGACACCGCCTTCGCCCGCTTCTTTGAGTGTAACAAAGGCCGGACTGTCACCAAAGATAGTGCAGGTGAATGATCCTCCTCGATCACCGAGCTCGATACTGAGAAAAGGATTACCGTTGGAGGCTGTTTTGGGGTTTAGCCGCTTCACCACCAAGAGGCTGGCAAACTCGCGACTGCGATCCGCGGTGCTAAATTGCTTCAGATCTGAGACAGGGAGAAGGGGGAGATCAGCCATGAGCTTTGACGAGTTGAGTGTAAGCCTTGAAGAACGGATGCTGCACGGATTTGAGCAGGGCGTAAAACACTGTTTCGACGGGCAGCACCTCCGCTCCCTGAGCGCGTAGTGCAGTAAGGCAGTTCTGGGCATCCGCCGGGCGTCGTGCGCTGATCGCGTCGCTGAGGATGGTTACCCGGTAATTGGTTCGCAGAGCGTCGATGGCAGTTTGGTAGACACAAACGGGCGTCTCCAATCCGCAGAGAATGATTCTTTCAGGGGCATAGGCCGCGATCGCATCGCAAATCGATTCATCATCGAACGCGGAAAAAGTGTCCTTTGCGTAGACTTTTGCTTCTGGGGCCAGGGCGAGGAGGTCCGCTGAGGTTGCCCCGAGCTTGGCGGGCACTTGTTCGGTAAAGAGAGTCGGCAATTGAAACCCTTGGGCAGCCGCGATGGCCAGAGACGCGCGACGGATCAAGGCTTCCGGCTCCTTCATCACTCGGATAAAGACCGGTTGGAGATCAACACAGAGGAGTAGAGATGGGGTCTTCATGGAAAGTAGCGTTGGTGCGCATAGACCTGCACGATATGTTTCTGGGGGAGGATGTAGGCGGTAAGCTTTCCTCCCATCGCACAAGCGGTATCCAGACCGAGTGACCAGTCGCATTTATAAACCTCCGCGCGCGGAGTGTGGCCATAGATGACGAAGGGTGGTCCTTTCCAAAGATCAGCCCAAGGCAAGGCATCCGGTGCTTCACGCCGCTTCCGTGGAACGCCATCCTTATCGATTGATTGGATGCGAGTGACGACCTCGAGAGATTGCTTCTTCCAACTCCCTTTGGGCAAGAAGCCTCCATGGACGAAGACGGTGTTCAATTCGGGTTCTTCATGCGTGAGTTTCATTCCCTCCAGATATTGCCAGTCCTTCGGGCGCATTTTTCGGTAGGTCAACAAATCGTTTGCGCGCAGAGTTGAAGGGTCTTGTTTTCGGTAAGCCTTGAGCAGGCGATCTTCATGGTTTCCCAGAAGCGCGATGGCGTTATGCTTTCGGGCCAGCTCGATTACCTTGATTGAATCGGGACCGCGATTCACGAGATCTCCGAGCAGGATGAGACGATCATCCGGCTTCAAGTGCAAGAGGGCCAACAATTCAGAGAATTCCTGGTGGCAACCGTGAATGTCGCCGATGGCAATGATACGTCCGCTCATATGAATAATGAATTTGCTAGCTTCCGCGGTGAGGGGAAGTAAACAAGAAAGCCAATGGAAATGAATCTGCAGCCTTTGGCGACTACCTGTTTTGTTTCGGGCGATCCTTTTAACGAGGGTGACCGCGTGGTGAGCCATTTACTGAGGGCTGAATCCATGGAAATCATGCGCTATGATGTATTTGAGAGCCAGCTGGGTGAATTTCAAGCAGAGGGCACTTTGGTCTGCAGCTGGGTGAAGCCCTACAAGCCACGGGCTAAGAACGAAAATCCTGAGCGTGAGTTGAAACTTACCGCTGAAAATCTGTTTATTACCCTCGCTGATCCGAACAACGAGCCCAGTGAGGAGAATACCCGGCTGGTGCAATTTCTAGCTCTAATGCTGGAACGAAAGCGGCTGCTCCGGCCGAAAGGGCTCAATGCGACACGAGACAAAACAATTTATGAGCACGCCAAGAGTAAGGAGCGTTACGAAGTGGAGGTCGGTGAGTTTGATCCTGCTTTCTTTATTGCTGTGCAAGAGCAGTTGAGCGTGCTGGTAGGGTCGCCGGAAAAAGAACCCCCTGCGAACACCGGAGAAACGTCCGGAAAAGAACCGGAAGCGTAACCTTTCGTTAAGCTTCACGTCTGGAGGATTACGGCTCGTCTTAAGATCATTCATCCTCTTAGTGGATGAGCTGAATAGCGGATTTTACGCACATAAAGGTCATTAAAAAATAACGATGAGTTATTCCGATACCGCACCCACTGGCGATTCTTCCCTTTTGCTGAACCGCTGTTCTGCCAAGGCTCGTGAGGCCGCTTCCCGCTACCGCGAGAATCAGGAGCCAAAAGAAGTGAAGACGATCGTGAGCGAAGTTATTTCACACTATGTCGCCGAAGAGCAGTTGCCTTCGATGAAAAGGCGTGCGGCTCAAGTTAGGTTGCGCGAAGATCTCGGCTTGGATTCACTGAGTTTGATTGAGATCTGCATGACGCTCGAAGAGACCTTTGGGATTACCCTGACCGAATCCGAGCTGCGCGATCTTCACACCGTGGGCGATGTGAATCGTTTCACGACGAGGCGCTTGTTGTCCTGATTGGCAGGTCTCGACTTGCGAGAAAGGCTTTGGCTTCGGGAATACTATGCGTGCCATAGTGAAAAAGACTCGCGACGATTACGGCGTTGGCATTTCCACGCTTCAGCACGTCTTCCAAGTCTTCGAGGGAACCTGCTCCACCGGATGCGATCACGGGCACTTCGACCGCGTCGCTGATGGCACGAGTTAAATCGATATCGTAGCCCGCCTTGGTGCCATCGCGATCCATGCTTGTGAGCAGGATTTCTCCCGCGCCGAGACTCACCACACGCTGGGCCCATTCGATGGCGTCCAGATCGGTGGGATTACGGCCTCCATGGGTGTAAACCCTCCATGATTTTCCGTCCGGCTCACGTTTCGCATCGATGGCGACGACAATACACTGATTGCCGAATTTCCGCGCAGCTTCTCGCACGAACTCCGGGTTTTTGATCGCGGCGGTGTTCAGTGATACCTTGTCCGCGCCGGCATTCAGCATCGTGCGAATATCATCCACCGTGCGCAGTCCACCACCCACGGTTAGTGGCATGAAGCAGTGCTCGGCCGTTTCCCGCACGACATCGTGCATGATGCCGCGATCTTCACTGGAAGCGGTGATATCGAGGAAGACGATTTCATCGGCACCTTGCTCATCGTAGGCTTTGGCCATTTCGACGGGATCGCCGACATTATTAAGCTCACCCGCTTCGGCTTTGCCAAACTGCACGCCACGCGTGACTTTGCCGTTGTGAACGTCGAAACAGGGAATGATGCGTCGTGAAAGCATTTGGTAAGTAGCCGTGGTGGAAAAATGAAAACGCCGACAGGTTTAACCCGGTCGGCGCTTGAAAGGGAAGGCTGAGATTCAGGAAATCAGCCGTCGATCTTGGCGATGTCGGGATCGTAGCTCACAGCCAGTCGGTAAACGTGACCGGGACGCATGATCAGCGGATGATCTCGCACCAAGTGCTGGATGTAATGAACCTTGCCGTAATTGGTGCGGTAAGTCGGATCGTTACTCACGACCTCGGTTTCCTGCCAGTTGGCTTGGAAATCATCTTTTTCAACCGTGCAGCGATGGCCTTCAGCGCCGAGCGTGAGCGAACCATCGACGTGATATTGGGAGTGAGGTGCGGCGATCGCGAGGGCGAAGCGGAACTTATCCATCGAGACTTGTTGCTTCACCGTGTAGGCAAATTCACAGCTGATCTTCTTGCCGGAGAAGTTCCATTGCACTTTCACGCTACCGAGACCTTTGAGGATTTTTTCCTCCGTGCTGATCAACTCCGGTTGCTCATAGCGGAAGAAGAAACTATTGCGCAGGCCAAGACCGGTCACGCAGTTCTTTCCGTAAAAAGCGGGAAGCGTGACTTGATCTCCGAAGGTCAGCTCGGGGAGCATGACGGGGAGGTAAACGTTGTTCGGCCAATCGAAGACGCCGGGGCAATGCGGAAAGGGCAGCGCATCGCTGGTCAGGGTGTCGCCGCAACTGATCAGAGGCACTTGCGTGTGAATACCGCTTTCGGCATCCCGGTAAAGGAAGACGCCTTGCTCCTTGCGAGTGCTCTTATCGAAAATTACGAAACGGCCACTGCGCGCCGGAGTCTCGATTGGCGTTTGATTGGCGGGCATATGCACCGTCTTGGCCAGACGTGACCATTGGCACAAATAGCGCGCGGCATCGAAATTCGCCATGCGAGTCGTGTGCGCATCGTAGGCCGTGCGTTCATCATCGCGAAGATCAAGGAAACCATGCTCCTGATCAAGGTAGGTCTCGTAGAAATAGAGGAAGAGACGACGCAGGATATCGAAATATTTGGCTTTGTGAGCCTCGGGGATCCAGCCGTCGCGAAGCCCCTGCAAGATGAGACTCACGCAATGCATTTGGCCATAAGCGCCACCGGCACGGCCAAAGGCCCAACCCAATCCATCCGCGCGGACCAGATCAGGCATCATCTTGATGTATTTCTCCGCGTAGGTGCGGAGCGTCGGCAACTTGCGATCACGCACACCGCTATTCGCGTGCAACTGCAGGGCGGAGCGCACAAAGACGAACGACATCACACCGTAGAGATTGAAATTACCGCCGAAGCCTTCGGTCGAATCGTCAAAGAAACCGGTGGAGCTGGTCTGATCGATCCGATCCACCATGCGTTCGATGAGGCGCGAGGTCTCATCTTTCTTGGAAAGCCCGAGGCTGAATCGAGCCACCGCTTTGGCGATGTTGAAGGCCTGCCAGTGATTATCGTAGTCGCTGCGATGGAGCAGCTGTTTTTCAATGCGCTCTTTCGTTTCGTCGACGAGGCGTTCCCACACGGGGTTGCGTTCCTTCGAGGGACCGAATGCGAGTAATCCCAGTGCCGCGTAAGCGAGACCGTTTTCCGCCTCGGGCTCAGTAAACATCTGAGCAGTGATACAGCGTGCTGCGAGATCAACGAGATCGTGGCCATCGAGCGTGCTTTCACCGGTCGCCCGGTAAAACTCACCTAAGGCGAATGCAATATGACCGGGCTCGTCGGGACGAGACTGTTCGCCATCCACCGGAGCAATCGTGCCGTTCGGTTGGATGGAATCTAGATTGTGGCTCAACATGGATCGGGCCATGTCGAGGCACTGCGCTGAAAAACTATGCATTCGTGTTTATTTTGACTGTCAGGAGACGGCGGAGGCCGCGTGTGAAGGGTGAGTCTGCTTCGTTCAATACCGAATCGGCAAGAGCGAAAGACTACTGAGAGATAAGTTTTAAGAACTCTTCGTTGGTCTTGGTTTTAGAAAGACGGGCGATCATCGTTTCGGTGGCTTCCTCAACCTTCTGCTGCACGAGGGCGCGACGGAAGAAATGGATGCTTTCGAGAGACTTTTCCTCCAGCAGCAGCTCCTCTTTACGAGTGCCGGAAGAAGCGACGTTGATGGCGGGCCAGAGGCGCATTTCGGCGCATTTGCGGTCGAGAACGAGTTCCATGTTACCCGTGCCCTTGAATTCTTGGAAGATCACATCGTCCATCCGGCTACCGGTTTCAACGAGAACCGAGGCCACAATCGTGAGGCTGCCGGCTTCTTCGGTCTTTCGAGCCGCAGCGAAGAGTTGACGTGGTTTTTCGAGGGCGCGCACATCCAAACCGCCCGAACCGGTGCGGCCGGAGTTCTTCATCGTATTGTGAGCCCGGGAAAGGCGGGTAATCGAATCGACGAAGAGCACGACATCGCGCCCGCATTCGACGAGGCGTTTGGCCCGTTCGATGCAAAGATCGGCAATTCGCACGTGATTCTCGATTTGCTCATCATTGGATGAGGCCCAAACCTCGGCCGGAACACTGCGGCGGAAATCAGTGACCTCTTCGGGACGTTCATCCACGAGCAGGATCATCACATGGCACTCGGGGTTGTTTTCGAGCACGCCGACCGCCATATCGCGGAGGAGGGTGGTCTTGCCGGTGCGGGGAGGCGCGACGATCAAACCGCGGGTGCCTTTACCTACAGGGCAGAACAGATCGACGGCGCGAGTGGTCATCCGACCATCCTTAACCTCAAGCTTCAGATGCTCTTCGGGGGAAATGGTGGTGAGCGAGGTGAAATCGAGCTTCGAGCGACGCTCTTCCATCGGCACACCATCAATCGTCTCGATGAACTTCATCTTCGGATTGGGAAAGCGACCCTCGGCCGGAAAAGCCGTGCCGCCGATGGAGCTACCGGCTTGCAGCTTGAATCGACGAATCAACTCCTTCGGCACAAACACGTCCGTAGGCCGACGTTTGCCGTTCTTCGACATATCGAGAAGCTGGCCATTGCCGCCACGCTTCTTGTCAATATCGAGGATGCCCTCGACTTGAATGAGATTGTCCGCCGGTGCGCGTTCAGCGGGTTGAGGAGCTGCTTCAGGAGCGTTGCTCTCAACCTCATCGTTTGTTGCGACGGGTTTATCCGCAGATGCGGAAGGAGATTTCTTAGCCATACAGAAATTATTAGTGTCTAAAACACGACCTGCGCTTGACGCTGTAAACTCGCAGCGGGATAAAAAAGCGTTCGCGTTTCTTAACCCTTAACCCGCCACATATTGTGCCAGATCAAACGATTACTTCAGTTTCCCGAGAGAGTCGGGTATTCAAGCCTTCAGCCGAATTCAAAGCCCAAGCAAACCTTGGGAGTGAAGCCACCTACAAGAGACTCTATAAGGAATCTGTCAACTCTCCAGAAAAGTTCTGGACTAAACAGGCTAACGAGCTGCTCGAATGGCGAAAGCCTTTCAAGAAAGCGCTCAACTGGAAAGCGCCTCATGCCAAGTGGTTTGGTGATGGCACGCTAAATGTCTCCGAGAACTGCCTCGATCGCCATTTGGGCACTCCCCGCGAGAACAAAGCGGCGATCATCTTCGAAGGCGAACCCGGCGATATCCAGACGCTTACTTACAAGCAACTTCATCGCGAAGTCTGCAAATTCGCCAACGGCCTCCAGTCCCTCGGCATGAAAAAGGGGGATCGCGCGGCAATTTATATGCCCATGGTGCCCGAAGCAGCGATTGCCATGCTGGCCTGTGCCCGCATCGGTGTGATCCATACCGTGATTTTCGGTGGCTATAGTGCGGAATCGATCAAAGACCGGGTCAATGATTGTGAGGCTAAACTCGTAATCACCTCGGACGGCGGTTGGCGTCGCGGTAAGATCATCGAACTCAAAGCGACGGTTGATGCAGCGCTCAAGAAGGGCGTGAAATGCGTTGAACACGTGATCGTGCACCAGCGCGCGTCGAACGAAATCACGATGAAGAAAAAGCGCGACATCTGGTGGCACGACCTGATGGCAGAGGCTTCCAGCGAACATAAGGCCAAGGCCTTTGCCGCTGAAAACCCGCTCTTCGTGCTTTATACCAGTGGTTCGACCGGCAAACCCAAGGGCGTGCTCCACACCAGTGCGGGTTACCTCCTCGGCACGACGATCACGAGCAAGTATGTTTTCGATCTGAAAGAGACGGATATTTATTGGTGCACCGCCGACATCGGCTGGATCACCGGACACAGTTACGTCGTTTACGGTCCGCTCTCCAATGGAGCGACCGTGCTGATGTATGAAGGTGCGCCTAATCATCCCGAGCCGGATCGCTTCTGGGATATCATCGACCGTCATGGGGTGACTATTTTCTACACCGCACCGACAGCCATCCGGGCCTTCATGCGCTGGGGCGATGACTACGTTAAAAAGTATAGTCTCAAATCGCTGCGTTTGCTCGGTTCCGTCGGCGAGCCGATCAATCCCGAAGCGTGGATGTGGTATCACAAGATGATCGGCAAGAAGCGTTGTCCGATTGTGGATACCTGGTGGCAGACCGAAACCGGTGCGATCATGGTCACACCACTTCCCGGCGTCACACCGACCAAGCCCGGCTCCTGTGCGGTTCCGTTCTTTGGTGTCGTGCCAAAGATTCTCGACGAAACCGGCCAGGAAGTTCGCAAAGGCGAGGGCGGCAGACTCTTCCTCACACAGCCGTGGCCCTCAATGCTCCGCACGCTTTGGGGCGATGATGAGCGCTTCAAGAAACAATACTGGAGCGAAATCAAGGGTGTCTACTTCGCCGGTGATGGCGCTCGATTCGATGAAGACGGCTACCTCTGGGTGGTTGGGCGCATCGATGATGTGCTCAATGTTTCCGGTCACCGCATCGGCACCGCCGAAGTGGAGAGCGTGCTCGTGGCGCATCCGAAGGTCGCGGAAGCCGCCGTGGTCGGTCGTCCCGATGAAATGAAGGGATCCGCTCTCGTCTGTTTCGTGACCCTCAAGAACGATAAGGCCGCTTCCGAAGAGTTGAAACAAGCCCTTCGCGTCTATGTGGCCAAGGAGATCGGTGCGTTTGCCCGACCTGATACCATCAAGTTTGCCCCGGCATTGCCCAAGACCCGCTCGGGCAAGATCATGCGTCGTATCCTCAAAGATATCGCCGCTGGAGTCGAAGTGAAGGGTGACGTCACCACGCTCGAAGACTTCAAAGTGGTCGCCGCTCTTCAGGCCGACACCTAAACCCAGTAGAGCCCGCTTAATTCACGCCGGTCCCTCGCAGATTCCAATTGCGACGGGGCCGGCGTTTTTATTGTCTCTTGAGATGACCCGTCGGCATCCAGCCAGCGCCTTTACCCTGATCGAACTCCTCACGGTTATCGCGATCATTGGCATCCTCGCGGGGATTGTGATTGGAGTAGGGCGTCGCGCGAGCGAATCAGGCAGGGAAGCCCGCGCCAAAGTTGAACTCGCGGCCATCTCCACCGCACTGGAGAGCTACAAACGGCAATACGGAGATTATCCACGGACAAACAGTTCGACAGGATTGCTCAAAGCATTGGTCGGTAAAGCGGACGCGAATGGGGATCCTGTGAATACTCGCACCTTGCTCGATCTGGAATTATTTGAATTCGACGGCGCCACTGATCCCACGACAGATCACACGCTTAGTCTCATCGATCCTTGGGATCAGCGTTATGTATACGTATATAAGGACAGGACATCGTGGTCGAACCACAGTTACGTTCTCTACTCGATGGGGCCTGATCAGGAATCGGTAGCCACGCTGACTTCCGCGGGATATCTAAACCTAGAAGCATCAGCCAATCTGGATAATATCTATGCCAAGTAATTTCACTTCTGCTCGCCGAGCTTTCACGCTGATCGAACTACTGACGGTTATCGCGATCATTGGCATCCTCGCGGCGATCATCATTCCCACGGTTTCCTCTGTTCGAGTTTCAGCCAACAAAGCGAAAACAAAAGTGCAGTTTAATCAGTGGGCTGCAGCCATCGAATCGTTCCGGAGTGAGTATGGGTATTATCCCGCGTTTGATGCTTCAAATAAAGTAAACGGTGGCGCTGTCAGTTCAGGGGACCATCTGTTCCACGACACTCTTGCTGGTCGAAGACGTGATGGGGAGGCAATAGGCAGTGCCGCTTCATCTCAGAATCGAAAACGTATCGCCTTCTATACATTCAGTGAAGGTGATTTTACCGACACTGAATCTGCGGTGCCGAATTTATTGCAGGATGCATTTGGAAATACAGAGATTGCGGTCCTCGTGGATAGAAATTTGGACGGTAGAATCGATAGCTCCGATTACTCTTCAGCTCCGATAGTAGATGGTATTGCTCCTACTACCGACGACATACCAAGCACAGGCATTCGAATGGGCGTCGCCTTTTACGCTCCAGCACCTGGTGCTGATGCGGAAAGCCCCGATTTTATTTTCAGCTGGAAATGACCGCATATTTCACGGCGCGAGCTAGTTTGAGAAAAGTTCAATCCGGGTTTACCTTGATTGAACTGATTGTGGTGATCGGAGTTGTGGCTGTCTTGGCTGCAGTGGTTTTTTCAGGGCTTGGAGGATCAGATGAAACCGTCGCCATGCGCTCTGCTCAATCGACCATGGTGAACGCGTTAAATGCGGCGAGAACGTTAGCCATCACTAAGGGCATTAATGTAGGTTTGCTGATCAATGACGACGCTGGAGACAAGGAGCGCTATCGCCGATTTGTCGTTCTTGTTGAAGATATTGATGGCTCACCGCTGGTAGTTTCCTCATTCAATCTTCCAGATGGAATATATGTCATCCCACATAAGGATCGTTTCACTGAAGGAATGCGTCAGGGCGGCTCTTGGATTGGCGGAGATAGCGGCGGAGAGATAGGATCTAGTTTTTTACGTTTCACCACATCCTTGGCATTGATAACTGGTAATGTGCAGCCATGGGAATATCGTGAATTTACTCCAAACGGAACAATGCCCGGTGGAACAGGTGGCGACATCGTTATTGCACCAGCAAATAAGCAGTCGGATACGACTGCAACATATCCCATTACGTTTGTATCATCCGAACAAGTGCGAGGCCTTACGGTATCGATCTACGGTATGGTGAGGATGACGAATGGTAGGCAAGACTTGTAGAAATGAACCTCCGCCAGCCTAAAGCATTTTCGCTTATTGAAATAGTAATCGCGCTTGGCGTAGTAGCTGGAGGTGTAGCTGTGATTTTGGCGCTATTGCCTAGTTTGATTCGTCAGAACGAAGAATCTACGGATTTACAAACGGCGCTGCGGTTACCTGATTCAATCGAAAGCCTACTCTATGCAGAAATGAATGGAGCATTTCCAGGCAACATACCACAGGGGCAGATATTGGTCGCAGGTAAAGAAGGCTCGAATTTACGGCCAAAAAACTTGCTGAATACACCAGCATTGCCCGCGTATTTCTATATTGAAGTCTCATCCTTCGAGACAGGCGAACTTGCCTATCAACCGGGACGACCAGTGCTGCCATTGAAGGTTACTGTAGCGTGGCCTTACTCAGCCGTAGACGCAGCAGGTGGGATAGAAAAAGAAGGCAATTTTCAAACTGTCGAGTTTATTGTTACCCTTGCGCCATGATCATGTGTAGTCGTCGCTCCAGCGCATTTACAGTTATCGAGCTGCTGGTCGCAGTCACCATTGCTGTAGTGCTATCCGGACTCTTGATTGCAGTGACACGAAGCACATTGAATCTCTGGAAGAAGGTGCAGGATAACTCGTCAGCAAACATACAAGCCAAAGTCGCTCTGGATTTAATTACACGGGATCTAAAAGCAGCAATATACCGAGAGGCAGGGGAGGCTACTCTGGCTATTGACATAGTGAATATTGCTAACCTCCAAGATCATAACTGGCGGGTAAGTAATGCAGGACCAAATAAACCGGATACCGTAAGCATCCTGAAAGAAGAGAATGATAAGAGCGGCCAATTTATTGAGTCATCACGATTCGGTCGCAGTGGAGTTTGGCTGCGATTCCTAACCACGAATGTTCGCAGTGGTGGAAAAAGCGGTCCTGCCATAGTGGGATATCAAATAAATAGGCGACCTGTTTCTGGATCGGTTAACGTCGTTAATTCAACTGCGGTGCGCTATACTCTTTTTAGACAGTTTCTAAATTCTGACGACACATTTGCAGCAGGCTATGATGCCGATGCATCAGACAATGAGCTCGCGGCACCTAGCGGTAGCGAAGCTCTTTGTGATAACGTCGTGGATTTCGGTGTTTGGTTGTATCGCCGAAACAGTAAAGGGACTCTAAGCACCGTGTATCCGGATGACACGCAAGACCGCGACTATCGTGCAGCAGGCAACCAATTCCCGAATGTTATTGAAGTCATGTTACGAGTGATGACTGAAAGCGGTGCAGCGCAGCTAGAGCAACTGGAGGCGGGATTGATGACACGCCCCTCGGTCTATGCTACGGATGAAGATTGGTGGTGGGGTGTCGTAATTGCAGAATCAAGAATTTATTCCGCCCGAGTTTTACTTGTAGCTGGGGGTGAGTCATGAGGTTAGGACATCGTGAAAGTGGCGGCTTTGCGTTGGTTATTGTGATTAGTCTGCTGACGATGTTGGTCTTAATAATATACGCGATCTCTCTTATTGGCCGCGTAGATACGCAGCTGGGGTCAACGACGGTTTATCAGATACAAGCGCGTCAGAATGCGTTGCTTGGGTTGCGGCTGTCGCTGGCTCAGTTGCAACAAACAGCTGGCGCGCTCAACTCGGTGACCGGGACAGCTGAGGTCTTATCTGGTTCTTTACCTGCAAATAGCCGGTGGACAGGTGTATGGCAGAGTAATTCTACATCACCAGTATGGCTTATATCCGGCGAATTCTCTCCATCAAACTTTATTGCTAACTTCAGCTTTGGCACTGACCAGAGAGTTATTTCAGAATCCCAAGATAACGTCGTTATGGTCGGTAATGGGTCGACGAACACACTTGCGAGCCGATACTTGCCTGGAGACGCAGTATTAGCCCCAAGGAAATTGGTTTCGGAGGCTGTTAAACCAACAGCCGAGTTGGGACATTACGCCTACTGGGTCGGAGATGAGGGGGTAAAGTTGAGCGCTCAACTTCCTGGAGTTAATCCTCCAGCATCACCTGCCCCCAGCTCTTATGCAATAAACCTGATGAAATATAGTTGGACCCCAGATGCAACGAATGTCGCGAATGTAATATCGTATGAGCAGTTGAATGAAGCAGGAGCTGGGGCCACATCCATTAAAAACACCTTTCACCATGTGACCTTGCTGCACATGAGTTTACTTGATGCGTCAACACGCCGCGATGGCCTATTTAACGTCAATACCGCGTCAGAGAGAATTTGGCGCGGTATTGTTGAAACTTTCGATTCAAATCAATTGGACACTCGTTCACAAAATTTCGCCAATGAAATCATAGCAGGCCTCGGGAGTGGACCTTATCGAACCGTTGGAGAGTTTACTGCATCACAAACCCTTCTGAATGCGGTAGGGAAACTTAAGGGTGTTACAGCCCAGGAATTTCTAACAGCTATGGAAGATTGGTTCGCTGTTCGCTCCGACACTTTCCGCATTCGAGCTTACGGTGATGCGATGAATCCAGCGGATGATGATGACGCGACACCTGAATCGGTGGCCTATTGCGAGGCCATTGTGCAGCGCACGACTGACTGGCTGGATCCTGCGAATCAGGCACTAGGCAAAAAATTCGTCATCACTTATTTTCGCTGGCTGGGACCGGACGATATTTGATCACTCAAAGCTCTCTTTTCACCTAAGCCTCAGACGCTAAGAGCGATAGGTGTGACGGTGCCTGAGCCGTTCGGCTCAGGCAGGATATCAGCGAGGGTGGGACATTGGTAGTCCCAAGTAAATAAAGTCGAATTCTGGTTTTCAGATTTCCGAGTCTGGACATGGTTGGTGTCATGCCCCTTCGGACGTTAGCTGTGGATTTTAATTCGTTTTTCGCCTCCTGCGAACAACAGGAAAATCCGCGTATCAGAGGCAAACCGGTGGCCGTTTTGCCGGTAATGACGGATAGCTCCTGTGTGATTGCGGCCAGCTATCCGGCCAAGGCGCGAGGGGTGAAAACCGGCACGGGGGTGAGGGAGGCCAAGCTGTTGTGTCCGGAACTGCACTTGGTCGAATCGCGGCCCGGCGTTTATATCGATTATCACCACCGACTGATTGAGGTGATCGAATCGTGCATCCACATCACGGCAGTCAAATCGATTGATGAGATGGAGTGCGACCTCACCAAGACGTTTGCACCGCGGGCGAAGGCGTTGACGGTGGCGCATCAGATCAAGCATCGGATCAAGAAGAGAATCGGCGCCAGCATGACGAGTTCCATCGGAATCGCGCCCAACTGGATGCTCGCGAAGTTGGCCACGGATATGCAAAAGCCGGATGGCTTGGTCGTCGTCGAGCAGGAAGAACTCCCGCAGCGGCTCCTCGGTTTGAAGATCGATGATTTCAACGGGATCGGGAGCCGCATGAAAGCGCGGTTGGAAGCGAAGGGGATCGATACCGTCGAGCGCTTGTATGCGGCGACCCGCGGCCAATTGCGGGGAATCTGGGGCGGCGTGGAGGGCGAACGCATGTATGCGCGACTGCGGGGCGAGGTGGTGCCGGTGCAGATGCAAAACCACCAGACCGTGGGGCATTCGCATGTGCTGCCGCCCAAGCTGCGAACCATGGCCAAGGCCGATGCCGTGCTGCACCGCTTGATGCAAAAGGCCGCGATGCGTCTGCGTAACATCGCACACTATGCCGGCGCGTTGACGGCCTATATCTCGTATCAGGATGGGCAGAGTTGGGGCGACGAGATCCGGTTTGCCGAAACTCAGGATTCCCTGCGTCTCACGCTGGCGCTGAATCAATTGCTGCTCCGACGCCCGAGGATCCGACAGAAACCAGCGCAGGTCGGAATCACGCTGATTCGTCTGCTGCCCATGAGCAGCTTTACGCCCGATCTATTCGAGCAACCCGTGCAGGAAGCCCGCGAGCGCCTCAATCACGCGATGGATACGCTCAATCATACCTTCGGAAACGGCAGCGTGTTTCTAGGCGGAGCCTTCGGGGTGACCGACAATGCCCCGATGCGAATCTCGTTTACCTGCATCCCCAAACCCGAACTGGAGGAAATCGACCGATCACGGAAAAGAAGGCTGCGGTAAAAACGGACGGAGCCACCAAAGGATGCCGCCGATTCGCCGCACTTCTGGCGTGCACTGAAAATCGAAAACCGTCTCGTAAGCGAACCGAAGTTTCGGTTCGTGTTCCGACGCGATCAGCGACTCGAATCCGGGGCCTTGGGGCTTAGCTCTCCTCGTTTTTGACGGGAGGGCAGGAAGCGCCAGGCTCCGGTGATCAGGATGATCGCGAGAGGCAGACCGATGGTCCAGCCGAGCCAATTTAGTCCGGTGATCCAGGCGATGCCACCGCCGACACCGTAGGCGAGAAGGAGTGCGATCCCCGGGCAAAGTCCCGGCCCGCCGCAGCCGCCGGTCGAGCAACTTGGATTCACTTGGGAACTCGTTTCGGGAGATTGGATTTCGGGATTTGTTTTCATGCTGGTGCGATCAAAGGAGGGTTGAGACTATGATTTAGACCCTAAGCCAAGGAGTCTCAAAAGACAAATGGTCGGGTCTGAGGCCGTCCATGATGAGCCCGCTCTTTCGAGGCAGCGATCAGTGTAACCAAGCATAGCCGATGCGAACCTCGTTCACTTGCATCCTCAAACCCGAGTTGGAGGAAATCGATCGATCACAGGGGAGAAGGCTGCGCTCTGAATGATCTTTAGAAAAAACTTGTGGCCTTGGTCGAAAAGTTGTGCCTTTTACCCCTTTCCCAATTGCCAGGGTAGCTCAGTGGTAGAGCAGAGGACTCATAAGCCTTTGGTCGCGGGTTCAAATCCCGCCCTTGGCACCAATTTCACACTAGGGTGAAGAAATAGCGCAGCCTGACGCGTCGGGGTTGGCGTAACTTAGTAATATAACCCTAGGCTACTGGCCGTGAACATCACCACGTGTGCGGTCATATGCGCGAGGATCGCCGTTTCCAATCCGCGTTTCCAAAAAAGGTATCCCGCCACCAATCCGAAAGCTGAATTAGCGATGAGGACAAACGCAATCAATGGGAACGTCACGTCCTGCACGACCAAAAAGACCACGGGAAGATGGCCGACACCAAAAAGCACGGCGGAGGCCAAAATCGCGGCGTGGAAACAACCAGAGGGGGCTTGCTGATGTTGTTTTTTTACCACCTTCCAGATTCCCCAGACGAGTAGAGTCATCAGGCCCCACCTCAAGAGCAACTCCTCGGTGATGCCGCCGTAAAGCAACCGCGTGGGAAAGGGCACCAACTTACCAAACGCAGCAATGCTCGCCACAGCTTCATCAGGCAAAAACGGATTCATTGCCGTGGAGATCAACACAATGCCTATTCCGCCGCCGAGTCCTCCCACCGCACCGGCCACTAATGTCGGTTTGAGGGCTGGCATGATTCGTCTGCCTGTCATCCATGCTTCGATCAATGGTGCGGAAAGACCGACCTTTGGTGCGAGCGACACTCCTGCCAGAACCGCGAGCGCCAAAATTATCCCTGGTTGCACCACACTGAGGAGCTTCAGTGCAGGAGTGAGGGGGGGGGCAAATCGCCGTCTGTCGGCACGAGCGCAATCAGCGCGCCGAGATCAACGAACAGAAATGAAATGATGCCGATGAAGCCGGCGCACCACAGCAAAATGAAAAGTCGGGTCTTGGAACCCTTCAGGGGCATTGGCTTGAACTCCATTTTACGTAAGAAATCTGGGTTTCGCTATGCTTCACAGTTATGTCGACAAGGGAATCGAAAGAGAAGGACATCCTTAGAACCCGTTCTCGATACCGTAGATCAATACGAAAACAAAATTCGATCCGCACTCAGAGTCGAGCTGATTGAAGGCGGCGGCGCGAGGCGAAAGCCTCAATCAATTCGTAGCCGAGCGATTGCCCCAACGTAGAAAATCCAGGGGGGGGCTCCCGTGTCACAAACCGTCCAGAATCGCACGGAGTTCTTCCGCCGGATCGTCGTGATCCTGATCGATGGCCAGCTGGAGGGCGGCTTCGAGCAGGGGGCGGGCGCGAGCGGTTTCACCGGACGCGAGGAGGATTTTACCGAGCATGATGCGGGGCATCATCCAATCGGCTTTCTTCTCCGCGCAGTATTCGAGGTGCGGAATCGCTTCGGAATCGCGGCCTGCATCAATGAAGGCTTGGGCCAGACTGAAACGAAAAAGCTCGTTGTCCGGGCTGGCGGTGAAGAGTGACTGGAATTGTTCGACGCGGGTTGGCATTATTCCGTGCTATCGATGTTGAGGAGGACGGCGGTGGCATTGTCATGGCCGCCGCGTTGGAGGGCGATGGCGACGATTTTCTTGAGGACACTGAGCGGTTCATCTTCGCGTCCTTCGGATAGGAGTTTGGCGAGCTCTTCGTCTTCGATCAAACCTGTGATGCCATCCGTGCAGAAGAGAATGAGATCGCCGGCCTGCAGCCCATAGTCGTGGAGATCGACTTTCAGTTTATTGGGTTGCCCGATGCAGCGGGTCAGCGCGTTGCGATTGATCTCGTGAAAGTGAACGTCTTCGCCGCGGGCGCGTCGTTCACGGATTTCGTTTTCGACGGAATGATCCGTGGTCAGCTGCTCAATGGTGTTTCCCCGCAAGGCATAACAGCGGGAATCGCCAACATGCGAGATGTGGAGGATTTGCCCGACGATGTAACCTACGCATAAGGTGGTCGCGATACCGGTGGCGGGACTGAGCTTCCGGCCAAGCTTATGCACGGCATGGCTCGCTTCGCGCACGAGTTTCACCATATCGGGATCGCCGGGAGTCGTTGTGAGTTGGGCCCGGAGATTTTCGAGAGCCAGCTCGGCCGCTTCAGCTCCACCGGGTAGACCGCCCACGCCATCGGCGACGCCAAAGAGCCCGAGTTCCTGATCGTCGATCATTCGATCCTCGTTGCGCCGGCGCACGCGTCCAATGTCGGTATGGGCTGCGGAACGAATTCGGATCATGGGCTAGAGCTATGTAGAGGTGAGAGTTTAATCAAAAGGAATAAATGTGCGTTCGCGATTATCCACGGTCAGACGGGTAAATTCGGGCTGGGGAAGGCTCGCCAGAAAGAGTCGCCCATAGGCTTTGGCCAGCACGCGGGAATCGAGAATCGTAATACATCCCTTGTCCGAAGCGGTGCGAATCAAGCGCCCCACGCCTTGGCGGAATTTGATCAACGCATCGGGTAGGGTGAGATCGTTGAATGGATTGCCTCCCTGATTTCGGATCCACTCACTGCGCGCTTCAATCACCGGATGACTGGGCGGATCGAAGGGGAGACGAGTGATTATCACTTGAGAGAGCGAGGGGCCGGGCACATCGACGCCGGCCCAAAAACTATCGGTGCCGAACAAGATGCCGTTGCCCGATTTTTGCAGCATGCGGGTGAGTTCGGTGCGGGAGTAATCCGCACCTTGCATGAAGAAAGGACGTCCTGCGGCGCGGAAGTCGGCTTCGAGTGCAGTGGCGACCTGACGCATGTCGTGATAACTGGTGAACAGCACAAGCGAGCCGCCGGAGACGCGGAGCGAACAGTGGCGGATGTAATCGGTCAGCGATTCAATTGCTAGTTTGGCTTCGCGGGGGGAGGGCAACGGCACATCTCCGGCCACAAAGACACGCATGTGGCGCTCGAAATCGAACGGTGAGGCGACCATCACCGCTTTCTCCTCCTCGGCCCCGATGCGGATTTGGTAGGGTTTCAATGACGGGCCGCTTGCGAGCGTCGCACTGGTAAAGACCACCGAGGTGCCGCAGTTGAGCAATTGATCGCGTAGGTAGGGCGCGATATCGAGGGGGGCTGTGCGTAAGGTGACAACCGTTTGTCGTCGGCCGGAGCGCTCAAGCCAATAGACGAATTTTTCATCCGCAGCGGCGAGCCAGAACCTGACACCAGCCAAGCAACTTTTGAGACGTGAGTTCTGTTCGAGCAGTTCATCGCGCTCCTTGCCATCGTCGAGTTTGTCGGCGCGCGAGCCAATTGCTTTGATCAGCGCTTGGAGCGGCCCATCAAGCCATGGTTCACAGGCTCCTTCCTCGCGGATGCGCACGACCGGTTGTTTGGCGAGAAGGCGATCACGGAGGAAGCCAAAGAACTGTTCGGCGGCCTCAATCACATCGATGACGAGCTGTTGCTCAAACGCTCCGCCGTGTCGGGAAAGCAGTCCTTTGCGTGTCTTCGGATTAAAGAGGTATTTGAGCATCCGATTGATACCGTAGCTGCTCAATCGCAATCCGAAGTGGTCCGTGGCGACTACGGGAACCGTGTGGGCCTCGTCGAGCACGACAAAGTCATCCGGAAATAGCACCCCTCGGGTGTTGGCGCTTTCGGCACCGCCACCGCCGGCATTCATTAAGGCGAATAGAAGTGAATGGTTTACCACGATTACCTGCGCCTGTCTGATGCGGGTGCGGGCACGTTGATAGAAACAGTGATCGCTATCGCAATGTTTGCGCGAACACGCTGATGAATCGGCGCTAACCCATTCCCACACTTCGGGAGAGGGTGGAGGCGTGAGTTCATGGCGAAGGCCATCAGTCGTTTGCGCGGCCCAGGTGGCGATACGTTGCAGTTCATCGCTTTCGGGGGTCGAAAAGAGCTCCTGTTTGTCACGTAGCGCAGTCGCGAGTCGCGTGGGGCAGAGATAGTTGCCCTTACCGACGAGCACCGCGCTTTTGAAATCAG
Source organism: Cephaloticoccus sp. (assembly GCA_034669935.1). GTDB lineage: Bacteria > Verrucomicrobiota > Verrucomicrobiia > Opitutales > Opitutaceae > Cephaloticoccus. The sequence goes on along the minus strand of JAXMOJ010000006.1, from coordinate 55,694 downwards.
CGTAGTCTTCGAGTTCAGGTTGAGATCGAAGGACTTTGCGGCAGAGCGGCAGATCCTTGGTTTGCACCTGCTCTTGGAGCGAAATCGTGTGGGTGGAAACGAGAAGTTGGCGCGATTGATCGACCGCGTGAATGATGCCGGGTAGGAGATAGGCGAGCGATTTGCCTACGCCAGTGCCCGCTTCGAAGAGGAGCGGTTCATCCAGATCCAGGGCGCGCGCGGTCGCGTGGGCCATTTGCTCTTGTTGGGGGCGATGCTCTAATTGGAGGCCATCCTGCAGCCAGCCGCCTTCGCTGAACAGTTTGGCCGCGAACTCCGGCGCATGACTCAATGGCGTTGCCGGAGGCAGGGTAGAGTCTGTGTCATCGCGGAGTCCGATCATGAAGCACTCGACGCAATCCTGTGCGGCGCCTCCGCGCAAACGAAAATAAGTAAATGAGATGTAAGAGATTTATGGGCAATCGAGTTGCCAACGGTCGGTGAGGTTTCCAGTGTGCCCACGCTTTATGAACACCCCTCTTACTGCGATCATTGTCGGTGCTGGAAACCGTGCGCTCACTTACGCCGCCTATGCTCTGGAACACCCGGATAAACTCTCAATTGTCGGGGTGGCCGATCCTTCGGAATGGAGACGTGAACGGGCGATTAAGCGTTTCGAGATGAAGCCGGGTAAGATCTACAACAGTGCTGCCGAATTGGCCGCTCAACCCAAGCAAGCGGATTTCATCATCAACGGCACAATGGATCAGGACCATGTCGCCACCTCTGTGCCGCTGCTTGAATTGGGATATGATTTGCTGCTCGAAAAACCCATGGCCACTTCACGGGAAGAGTTGGACTTATTGGCCGAGACGGCTCGGCGTCACGAATGCAAGGTGAGCGTCTGCCACGTGCTGCGCTACACGCCTTTTTATAGTGCGATCCGCCGAGAGGTCTTGGCGGGAACGATCGGTGAAATCCTCAACGTGCAGGCGGTGGAGCATGTGACTTATCACCACATGGCAGTGGGTTTCGTGAGAGGGAAGTGGAATCGCAAGGACGTCTGTCATTCCACGATGTTGATGGCCAAATCGTGTCATGATCTGGATTTGATCACATGGATGAAAAGCGGCGTCGCACCAGTCAAAGTTTCCAGTGTCGGCGGCAATTTTCAATTTCGGCCGGAAAAGGCTCCGGAAGGTGCTGGCACCCGTTGTCTCGTCGATTGTCCGATTGAGGCCGATTGCGACTACTCGGCGAAAAAGCACTACATTGATCATCCCGAGCGGTGGAAATTTTACGTGTGGCAATCGATCGAAGGAATCGAAAATCCGACGATTGAAGACAAAATCGCTTCGTTAAAGGGAGACAATCCGTTTGGTCGATGCGTGTGGAAATGCGACAACAATGTCGTGGATCATCAATCCGTGGCGATCGAGTTTGCCGATGGCTGTTCCGCCACCTTGAACATGGTGGGCGGTAGCTCCAAAATGGCCCGACACTTACATCTGGTCGGAACGAAAGGAGAAATTCAGGGGTGTTTCGAGGATTCCAAATTTATGGTCAGAAAAATCGACCCGCGGCCCGGCCATGAATACAGTGAGCGCGTCGTCGACGTGAATGTGACCGGCGATATGAGCGGTGCGATGGGCGGTCATGGTGGAGGTGACTCGCGATTGATCGCGGATTTTGTGGAAGTGTTGCGTGGCGGCACTCCTTCGATCTCTTCGACCTCAATCGAGGATTCTCTCAGTGGCCACCAAATCGGGTTCGCGGCTGATCTATCCCGCGAATCGAATACTGTAGTTTCGCTTTAGTGATACTTCTCTGCGTCTAGGAATTCGGTTTGCGACTTCACCCGGTGGCTCTTTGTCTAATATCTCCATGGCATCGACCGGAAACATTAAGCACGATTGGGGCGAGGAACTGGCCGAATTTTTGCGGCTGCAGCCCAAGGTAAGTGCGGTTAAAATCGACCCGGAAACACATAGGTTGCAAGTGGCGACTTGGGGTGATGTCGATCTACCTAATCTGCAGGATAAATTGCGGGAAACAATCGCGGCGATTGAGGAGCAGCACGCCAAACATTTAAGCGAAAAGGCGCTCAGTGGTTTCACGGTTCGGCAGGATGATGGCACAACCTTGGTCGCGCGTGGTGATTGTGTGACCGCGGAGAAACTCTGGCTGTGGCGTGAGGTGGAGTGGCCGGAAATACCGACCGAAGTGGCCGAGCATGAATCGGAATGGAAAGAACTCTCAATTCTCGCTGCGATCTGCGGAGTAGGTGGCTTGGGCGGGTTTATTTGCGAATCGATGTTACCGGAAGTGACGTGGCTTTACCGGGGGTTGTATATCGTCGCGTTGATTGCAGGCGCGTGGGATGCGGCCAAGGATTCATGGGAGAATATCAAGACGCTGAAACTTGACATTCATTTTCTGATGTTGGCGGTCGCCATCGGGGCAATCGCGATTGGAGCGTGGGGGGAAGCGGCGTTGTTGCTGTTTTTGTTTTCCGCGTCCGGCGCGATGGAAGAATATGCGATGGATCGCACGCATCGTGAGGTGAGTTCGCTTCTCAAAACCGCACCGAAGCAAGCGACGCGACTTGATGCGAATGGACACGAAGAAGAAGTGGGCGTGGACGCCCTCATGATTGGAGATCGCGTGGTGGTGAAACCGGGCGAAGGATTTCCCGCGGACGGCGAGATCACAAAAGGGAAAAGTGCCAGTGACGAATCGACCCTCACCGGCGAGGCGATCCCCGTGGAGAAGAAACCCGGCGACCAGATTTTCAGTGGCACGATAAACATCTGGGGAGCGCTGGAGTTTAAGGTCACCAAGCTCGCCTCGGAGAGCACGCTGCAGAAAATTATCCGGCTGATTCAAACCGCACAGAAGCTGCGCGCGCCGAGTGAACGATTCACGGATAAATTCGGTCCGAGCTACACCTATATTGTGATCGGTGCGTCGCTGCTGATGTTTCTCGTCTTGTGGGTAGGGTTCAATGTGCCTGCGTTCGAAAATACGGAGGCGACACGATCTGCGTTTTACCGCGCGATGACATTAATGGTCGTCGCGAGTCCGTGCGCTTTGGTGCTTTCGATTCCGTCGGCCATTTTAGCGGCGATTGCGTGGGGTGCCAAACATGGTGTGTTGTTTCGAGGCGGAGCAGCGATTGAGAAGCTCGCGGCGATTCAAACCGTGGCACTCGATAAAACCGGCACATTGACCACCGGTGAATTAGCGGTGGTGGGATGCGAAAGCTATCCGAAGGGGCATGAGAATAAGGTCATGGAATTGGCTTACGCGCTGGAGGCTAAATCTCAGCATCCGATTGCACGGGCGATCAATCGTCACGCCAAGGCGGAAGGGGTAAAGATGCTGGAGTTGGATGAGTTTGAATCACTCACAGGCAAGGGCCTTCGTGGACAACATGAAGGAGCGAATGTATTATTGGGGAGACGCGAGCTACTCGAATCAGGACCACTGGCAGAATGGGCGCAAAAGCTACCCGCCGCGGATGCCGAGCTGAGTGAGGTCTGGGTGCTGGGTAAAGACCTCGTGGGGCGAATCTTGTTACGTGATCAGATCCGAGCTGAATCAAAGGGCGTCCTGCAAGCGCTTCGTAAACTGGGGATCAAAGTCGTGATGTTGACCGGTGATCGGCGTCACACGGCCGAGGCGGTCGCGAAGGAACTTGGCGTGGATGAAGTGCGGTCCGGACTATCACCGGAGGATAAAGTTGAGGCGATTCAGGAAATCCGGCAGAGTGGACGCCGCGTGGCGATGGTTGGGGATGGGGTGAACGATGCGCCTAGTTTGGCGGCAGCGGATGTGAGTGTGGCGATGGGGGCTAGGGGGAGCGATGCTGCGTTGGAACAGGCGGAAATCATTTTGATGCACGACCGGATCGAGAACTTTCTCGCCGCCCAGAAACTTAGTCGACGCGCCGCCCGCGTGATTAAGCAGAATCTGACGATCTCACTCGGCGTGGTCATCATCATGGTGCTAGCGACTACGTTTGGTGCCGTGCCATTAGCAGTAGGTGTCGCGGCTCATGAAGGCAGCACCTTGGTGGTGGTGATCAACTCCCTGCGGTTGCTGTGGGGCAGGAATCATGAGCCTAAGAATGTCACTTATTAAGTGACATTCGGTCTTCAGCCGATGCGTATGGCAACATCTGGTCATGTGGCGGCCAGCCCTGTGCCATTGGTGGCCAATGTGTATTTGTTTTCCCGTGCAATTTGAATCAGCAATAAATCCCTGATTTAACGAGGGTCTTGCGCCTGCTTGAGCAAAGTTTTGTCGGGGTGTTTGAAGCACCGCGTATAACAACACGACCAAGCTTCAAAACATGTTTCTGTCCCGACGGTGGTGAAGAATAATCAGGGAGGCAGCTCAACGGAGATACTCTGAAACACTCAGCTGCTTGGCGCGAGCGGCAGCCCGAATTGATTAAGCCTCGCTGGGGCGGCCTTAGAAGAGAGAGTCGGCTCGGGGAATGCGGTAATACTGAATAATTACGGGTCAAGGATGGAGAAAAAAGCGAAACACAAACTGCCATGATCAGAGCATATTCGATCAATCGACGATCAGCACCTGGTCGCCCACACGCACCTGTTCGTAGAGTTCCATCATCTCCAGGTTACTCATGAGCACACAGCCTGCGCTGAGTGGTTCGCCGAGGCGGGCCTCGTGATTGGTGCCGTGGATGTAGATGTAGCGGGAGTGGCTGTCGACATCGCCACCTCGATTCACACCTTCCTCCAAGCCATTGAGCCAGAGAATGCGCGTCGTGATCAGATTCGTTTCGGTTTCACTGTGGGGCAACTCGTTGAAATGCTGACCGATCGCGACGCGACCTTTGAAGACCATACCGGGAGGTTGGCCTGCGCCAATTCGATCGGAGATTTCATGCAGTCCGCGGGGAGTGCCGAGGGAGCCTTTGAGATTGGAAGGTGGGCGACGCGACGTGGAAATTACGTAGCTTTTGACGAGATCGCCATCGCGAAAGAACTGCAGCGTGTGCGTGCCGATATTCACGAGCAAAATTCGTGCTGTGGGCTTGATGCCGAGGGCATCGCAAGCTTTAGTGATCCGTTCAAAAGGTTTATCCATGTCTAATAACACATCCTTCACGGTAGGTATCGTCGGCGCAACAGGCGCGGTCGGTCAAGAGCTCCTCCGGCTCATTTTGGAACGGAATTTCCCGTTGGCTTCGCTGCGCTTGTTTGCGTCGGCCCGGTCCGCAGGCAAGATCATCGAGTGCGGGGATAAAAAATATACGGTCGAAGAGGCCAAGCCCGGTGTGTTTGGCGATGTCGATATTCTGTTCATTGCGGCTGGCGGATCCGTCACTCGTGCACTGGCTCCAGATGCAGTCGCCGCAGGTTGCTTGGTGATTGATAAGAGCTCGGCATTACGCATGGAGCCGCAGGTGCCTTTGGTGATCCCCGAGATTAACCCTGAAGCGTTGCGCACCCATCAGGGTATTATCGCGAATCCAAATTGTTCGACTGCAGTCATGATGATGGGGTTGTGGCCCCTCCATCAGCAGTTTGGTCTGAAGCGTCTGATCGTTTCGACTTACCAATCCGTATCTGGCACCGGTGCGGAAGCGGTGAAGGAACTCGAAGCGCAAGTCCAAGCCCACGCTGCTGGTGAGCCGCTCGTGAATGAAGTCTATCCACACCAGATCGCTTTTAACTGCATTCCGCATATCGATGACTTTGGTGAGGACGGTTATACCGGTGAAGAAACCAAGATGGCGCAGGAGACTCGCAAGATCATGGGGCTGCCCGACTTGAAGGTCTCGGCCACGACGGTTCGTGTGCCCGTGGTGCGTGCTCACTCGATATCCGTGAGCGCAGAATTCGAGCGTCCGGTCGATTTGGCGGAAGCACGTGCAGCGGTGGAAGGATTTTCCGGAGCTGAGCTCGTGGATAATCCGGCGGAGGCACTTTATCCGACTCCGCTTGATTTCGCTCAGAAGGTGACTTGTGGAGTGGGACGATTACGTGTGGATACGGCTTTTGAAAACGGTCTTTCATTCTGGGTGACCGGTGACAATCTCTGGCGTGGCGCCGCGATGAACGCATTGATGAATGCCGAATTGATGGTGCGCACCGGTTGGCTGAAGGCCAAATCTGCAGAGGTTATGACATAAGCTTAATTCGGATTTCGGAATAAGTTCTTGTCAGGCACCACAGGGAAAGGCTTATTTCATCGTTCGGCTCGGACGTTTAGCTCAGTTGGTTAGAGCATCTCGTTTACACCGAGAGGGTCGGGGGTTCGAGTCCCTCAACGTCCACCAGCCTTCGCTCCTCGGAGCAGGGCGGGTTTTCTAGCCGAGCAATACCACCCAATACTATCATGCGACACACGATCTCAGTCCTCGTTGAGAATAAGTTCGGAGTTTTAGCCCGAGTGTCCGGAATGTTTTCCGGCCGGGGTTTTAATATCGACTCACTCAACGTCGCACCCACGCAGGAAGATTCGATGTCTCGAATCACTGCCGTGCTCAATGGCGATGACCGTGCGTTGGATCTTTGCATCAAACAGCTGCGTAAGCTGATCAATGTCGTTGAAGTCATTGATTTCCCTGATGGTTCCGCCGTGGCTCGTGAACTGGTGCTGGTCAAAGTGAAAGCGGATTCGCGTTCACGTTCCGAGTTGCTCCAACTCAAGGATATCTTTCGTGCCAAAATCGTGAATCTCACGGAGAGCGATCTGATGATTGAATGCACTGGCGATGACGGTAAGATCAGAGCCTTCCTGCGTTTGCTGGAACCTTTTGGTATTCTCGAACTTGCCCGGACCGGTCGTCTCGCCTTGAAGCGTTAATCCTCAATCTCACAAATTCATTTAACCCCTAGTTGTTTTATCATGCCTGCCAAAGTCTACACCGACAAAGACGCCGATCTCGGCGTATTAAAAAAGAAGACCCTAGCCATCATTGGTTACGGTTCCCAAGGTCACGCTCACGCGCTGAACCTTAAGGAAAGCGGCTGCAAGGTCATCATCGGCCTCTACGCTGCCAGCAAATCCCGCAAAGTAGCCGAAGACCACGGTCTCAAGGTTTACGATACGGCCGAAGCCGTGAAGCGCGCCGACGTGATTATGGTCGCATTGCCAGATATGGTGCAGGCCGATGTGTATAAGAAGGACATCGCTCCGAATCTTAAGAAGGGACAATGCCTCGTATTTTCACACGGTTTGGCGATCCACTTTGATCTCATTAAGCCTCCTGCAGATGTCGATGTGATCATGATCGCTCCGAAGGGCCCTGGCCACATGGTCCGTCGCCTCTACGTCGAAGGTAAGGGAATGCCTGCGCTTATCGCGGTGCATCAAAACAAGAGCCGTCAGGGTAAGAAGATTGCCCTCGCTTGGGCTAAGGGCATCGGGTCGGCTCGCGCCGGTGTGCTCCAAACCACCTTCAAAGAAGAGACCGAAACAGATCTCTTCGGTGAACAAGCTGTTCTCTGTGGCGGTGCATCCGCTCTCGTGCAGGCTGGTTTCGAAACTCTCGTTGAAGCCGGTTATCAGCCAGAAATGGCTTACTTCGAGTGTCTCCATGAGCTGAAGCTTATTTGCGATCTCATGTATGAATCCGGTATCGCTGGAATGCGTTTCTCGATCTCTGAAACCGCCAAGTATGGCGACATCACCCGCGGTCCTCGTGTCATCAACAAGGACACCAAGAAGGAGATGAAGAAGATTTTGGCTGAGATCCAATCGGGCAAATTCACTCGCCAGTGGGTGAGGGAGCACAAGAGCGGTCTCAAGAAATACAACAAGCTCCTCAAGGAAGGCGAAAAGCATCAGATCGAGAAGACCGGTGCCCGTCTGCGCAGCATGATGCCCTGGATGACCAAGAAAAATATCAAGGGATCCCAGGCTTCTTACGCTTAAATCCTGCTGAACTAATCAATTAGCTGAATCGGCACCAGTGGCTTGTCCGTTGGTGCCGATTCTTGTTTTTAGGCCCGAACTTCTTACGCTATTCACTGTGTCAGATCATAAACTTATCCTAGCCACCAGAAAAAGTCCGCTCGCGCTGGCCCAGAGCGAGATGGTCGCGACGCATCTTTCTACTGAATTAAAGGTGGAGGTTGAGTTGCAGAAATTCGTGACGACAGGGGATCGTCAGACGGAATGGTCGCTCGAGCAAAAAGGCGGCAAGGGTTTGTTCACGAGTGAACTCGAAGCATCGCTACTGAAGGGCGAATCTGATCTGGCGGTGCACAGCACCAAAGATCTTCCCGGCGAAATGCCGGAAGGTTTAATGATTGCAGGTTATCTTCCGCGAGCCGATGCGCGCGACGTGCTGGTCCTAAGAGATGATATCGAAACCCCGACTAAACTTGCGACGGGAAGTCCTCGACGCCGTTCACAGTTGCAGATGCTTTTCCCCAATCTCGAATTCTGCGAGATTCGCGGTAATGTTGATACGCGACTCAACAAGATAGCGCATGACCATCTCGCGGATGGCACCGTATTAGCGGCTGCGGGATTAGCGCGTTTGGGAATCAGTGACTGGCCCGGATTGGTCTTTCAGAGACTTGAGCAAGGCCAGATGGTTCCGGCTGTCGGGCAGGGGGCGATTGCAATTCAAACCCGGATCGAAGATGCCGCTAAGCTCGCGCCGGTCTTTGATGCGGTGACCGCAAAACACGTCAGAATCGAACGTGCTTTTCAAGCCGCCCTCGGAGCGGGTTGTCACACGGCCTTTGCTGCTCATGCGATCGACGATACACTTTTTCTTTTTCACGAAAACATTGGGTTGCGCACCTTGCCGCTCGATGAAACTGACTTTAATGCACCCGCCGATATGGCGCAGAACATTCTCAACCGATTGGGATTAATATGAGCAAGAAACAGACACTAGCCGGTCGCCGGATTGGGATTACACGGGCGAGGGAACAAGCCTCGGAACTGGCCGAGAAACTGGCTGCATTGGGGGCTGAGCCGGTCGAGCTGCCGTTGATCAAAATCAGCCGCGAAATTTCGAAACAAAATCTGGCCGACACGATGTTGGAACTCGGCAACTATGATTGGATGGTTTTTACCAGCGTGAATGGCGTGCGCTATTTTTTCGCGCAATTCTTTGAACTCTTTGAGGATATTCGCGCGCTGGGACTGATTCGATTTGCGGTGGTGGGTGATGCGACCGCCCAAGCGATTGAAAATCTACATCTGAGAGTTGAATGCCAGCCCAAGACGGGTAATGGCGAGGCCCTGGCCAAAGCGTTAATCGAAACGGGGAGTCTCGATAGTGCCAAGGTATTGGTGATTACCGGAAACCTGAATCGAGACGACTTAACCAAAATATTGGAAGAAGAAGGGCGGGCGATCGTGGATCAACTGCAGGTTTATAAAACGGAACAGAACGAACTCACCGATGATGCTTCAGCGGCCGACTTCCGAAAACACGGTGCCGATGCTGTGTTGTTTGGCAGTTCCTCGGCCGTTCAATCTTACGTCAGTCAAGGCGATGCCTTGGCATTGTCGGCAGGCGCCAAAGTTCCTTTGTTCGGAAGCATCGGAACGCTCACGAGTGAAACGATTGTCGAATCCGGTTTGGCACTGGCGTTTGAAGCGAAGAAGCCCAGCCTCGACAGCTTGGTCACCGCTCTGGTTAAAAAACTTGGCTCATGAAAGTTCCCTTCCTCGACCTCGGACAGCAACATCAGTCGATTCGTGATGAAGCACTCGCCGCACTAGCGGCTACCTACGACGCCACTCGCTTCTGCCTAGGCAAAGACGTGCAGGATTTTGAAACCGCGTTTGCAAAAACCTTGGGCTATCCTCGAGCACTCGGAATGAATAGTGGCACCGCGCCGCTGCATGTCTCGTGCCTGATGGCAGGATTCGGTCCGGGCGATGAAGTTATCACCACGCCCTTCACCTTCATTTCATCGGCGTGGGGCATTACTTACGTCGGCGCCAAGCCCGTTTTTGTCGATATTGAAGAATCAACTTACAACATCGATCCGGCCAAAATTGAAGCCGCCATCACGCCTAGAACGAAAGGCATTATCGTGGTGCACTTGTTCGGCCAGCCCGCACGCATGGACGAGATCATGGCGATTGCGACCAAACACGGCCTCTACGTGATTGAGGACTGTGCTCAAACAATTGGAGCCAAATATAAAGGCACGCCGGTCGGGCAAATCGGCAATACGGGCACGTTCAGCTTTTATCCGACCAAGAATCTTGGAGCTTGCGGGGAAGGGGGGATGTTGGTGGCACGTGATGAAGCGACTTTGAAGCACGCCTCGGATATAAGGGTGCATGGTTCGGATCGTCGTTATTATCACGATATTGTCGGCGGGAATTTCCGCATGGATGGCTTTCAAGCCGCGATCCTCAATGTGAAGTTGCCTCACCTCGCGAAATACACTGCCCGTCGTCAGGCTATCGCCGCGAAGTATCGTGCTGGCATCAGGAATCCGGAGATCATTATTCCCGAGGCGCCTGATTATGGAGATAGCGTTTATCACCAATTCACGGTGCGTCACCCGCAACGAAATGCCTTGCGAGAGCATTTGGCCCGTTGCGACGTCGGCACTGATCTGATCTATCCCGTGCCCTTGCATTTGCAGAAGTGTTTTGCAGACCTCGAATATAAGCTTGGAGATTTCCCTATTTCGGAACTCACCAGTGATACCTGTATCAGCCTGCCGATTTTTCCTGAACTGTCCGACGCGCAGGTTGCTCACGTGATCGACAGTATCAACGCCTTTACCCAGTCATGATCGCGGGTATTCGATTCAAAGTCTGCGGTCTCACTTCTCTCGTCGATGTGGAATGTGCCGACAAGTGCGGGGCTGATTATCTGGGTTTTAATCTTTATCCTCAATCTCCCCGGCATATCTCTTTGGATCAATTTCGAGCGCTGACGAAAAACCTGCCAGATCGCCGCACGATTGCGATCACCGTCGCTCCCCATCTCGATGAACTAGCGGCGATGAAAGAAGCTGGGTTTGATGCGTTTCAGATTCACTTCGTTGCGGACACCCCACTGGAAACAATCAAGGGTTGGAGCGATCTCGTGACGCCTGAACGTCTCTGGTTGGCGCCGAAGCTGCCTCCCGAAATGGATGTGCCGGAAGAGTGGTTGCCACTCGCGAAAACCTTTCTGATCGATACTTTTTCCACGAAAGAATTTGGGGGAACGGGGAAGACTGGTGATCGATCTAAGTTTGCCCGACATCAAAAGAATCATCCTGAAAAGACATGGGTGATTGCGGGCGGGATCAGTCCCGAGAATGTCGGTGAAACCCTCCGCCAAAGCGAAGCTCATTTCGTAGATATTAACAGCGGGGTGGAAACGGCCCCCGGCGTAAAGGATCACGCAAAACTCAAACAGTTTGTCGTGAAACTAAACGAGGCCCGCAGCTAACCCACCCTCGTGCCGTAGGAGTTGTTCCTTGATCTGCTCACCGAATGCGAATCCGGTGAGCGAACCATCGGCACCGACCACGCGATGACAGGGCACAATGAGACATATCGGATTAGTCCCATTGGCCCGCCCTACGGCTCGTGCCGCTCTCGGGCGGTTCAACTGCGCTGCGAGTTCACCATAGCTGACGGTTTCGCCGTAGGGGATGGTGATCAGCGCCTGCCAAACGGAGTGTTGAAAAGAAGTGCCTTTGGCTGCGAGTGGCAGATCGAATGTGTGACGCTGCTTATCAAAATATTCAGTCACCTGTTGTTCGACCGCCGAGCAATGGCGAATGTCACTTATTAAGTGACATTCAGAGAGGCGGGATTTGAGGGAAGAGCGTTTGCCGAAGGCGGTGGCGACGACGGCTTTTTGTTCGTTTACGGCGACAGAAAAGGGGCCGAGTGGGGTATCAAAAGAGGAGTAGTAAGCAGTCATGAGGGTTCGGGTTGGTTCAGTTGCCAAAGGTGGGCGGTGGCGAGACTGCGATACGGTGCGAAGACCGACATGAGTCGGCGGGTGGCATCCACATCGGGACGCGTCTCCAAAGTAAGGAGGCTTTGCAAACCGCTGGTCACTCCGGTGTCGCCATAGGGCACGCAATCGGCGAATCCGAGCGCACGCATCATGAGGTAATTGACCGACCAAGGTCCAAGTCCGCGCACGTCGAGCAGGGTGCGTTCGCCACGGGTAGCGGACATCGTGGCGAGTTGTTCGAGATTAAGTTTCCCGGTGGCGATCAATCGCGAAGTGTCGATCACGTAGGCGGCTTTCTGGCGGGAAAATTGCAAAGCGATCAGTTCAGCGGGTTTCAGGGTCGCGACGCGCTCAGGTAGCGGCGCGGCGAATAGCCCTTTGCCCAGCGGTTCGCCCGCGAGCTCGAACAGTCGGCGTTTGAGCAGACACGCGAAAGGGAAGTTGATCTGTTGCCCAATGATCGACCAGAGAAGCCCATCGTAGATTGAGTGAGTTTGACTCACTCTCAAACCGGAGCGATTCGCACTTAGGCGCTTCAATCCCAGCTTGGCGCTGAGGCGATTAAAGGCAGCACAGTCCTGATCGAGCCCCAGCAGGCCGGTGACGATACGATGACTCTTGATGGCATCAGAAGCCGTAGTGGAGGCCTCAATGGTATCCAAACCCAGTTGCATCGTGATCAGCACGGGGGCCGCATCGATTCTCACGGCTGCCTCGTAATGATCGCCTACTAATCGTTCAGATAAACTATGAGTGTCGCGACTCAATGCGCGACGGAGGTGGGGCATCTCGAATTCACGAGGCAGTGTGAGGGTGAATGTCCGGTTGTCTTTCAGGTCACGATAGGATTTGGGAGTCAGTCCGTTGAGTCGTTGGAAATTATCATGAAAACCGGAAAGGCTTTCGAAGCCGACTGCATAGGCGATCTCGGATACCGTCGAATCGCTGACAATCAACTTAGACTTCGCCGCAGCCAATCGAGCTCTAAGCAGCAAGTCGGCCGGGGTGCGGTGATAGTGTTGGCGAAAGAGTTCGAAGGCACGCGTGTTGCCGAAACCAGTGCGCCTAATCACCGCGCGAGCATCGCTAAAGTTTTCCGGGTGAGATCGTAATTCGCTGACGACCTCCTCGATGGTTTCGAGCACGGGATCGGCTCCTCGCGCGTAATCGTCAGGATGGCATTTCTTGCATGCCCGCAAACCAGCCTCGCGAGCTGCCTCACAGGTGGCGAAAAAGCGGACGTTTTCCGATTTGGGCTTCCGCGCCTTACAGGAAGGAAGGCAGTATATGCCCGTGGTGAGCACGCCGGTGAAGAATCGGCCATTCCACGTCGCATCTCCGGCCAGCAGGCGGGAATACATTTTATCGTGGGACATTTTCATGGGGCTACCTTATCACTGCCGATCAGGTCTGTCGTCCGGATAATTCCGGTGCAATCTCCCGAACATCGCTCGACACCGGCCAAACTACGGGCACGTTACCTTTATGGCTACGACATACGAAACTCTGCGCGCGGACATCATCACTGCAATGAAAGCACGCGACTCTGCTACGGCGACGATTCTGCGCACAGCGGATGCCGCGATCCAGCGCGCATCGATGGACCTGAACAAGGATCTCGATGAAGGTCTGGTTCTCTCGACACTCCGGAAAGCCGTGAAGAATCTGAAGGATGCCAACACGGAGTTTGCCAAAGGCGGACGCGATGATCTGATCGCTGCCAACGACGCCGAAATCGCTATCTTAAGCAAATATCTCCCTCAAAGCATAGAAGGTGAAAAGCTGGAAGCGCTGGTTGCCCAAGCGGTTGCCGACACCGGCGCTCAAACCCGCAAGGAAATGGGTAAAGTGATCGGAGCACTCAAAAAGCTTCCCGAGGCAGATCGGATTGATTTCGGTCAGGCGAGTAAGTTGATCCAGGCCAAGCTGAACTGATCGGCCAAGTTGATGTCGTCGGCACCGCTAGCTCCACTTTCGGGTCGTCCGACTTCCGATGAGGTTTTGGATCGGTTCTTGTCGGTCTCGTCAGAGAAGGGGCTGGAGCTCTATCCCGAACAGGAAGAGGCGATCCTCGAATTGTTCGATGGGAAGAATCTGATACTGGCGACACCGACTGGTTCGGGTAAATCGCTCGTGGCGGCCGCCTTTCACTTTAAGTCCCTTTGTGCGGGAGAACGTTCGGTTTACACGTGTCCGATCAAGGCACTGGTGAACGAGAAATTCCTCTCCCTGTGTCGTGATTTTGGACCGGAAAACGTCGGGATGATGACCGGCGATGCGAGTGTGAATATTGATGCGCCGGTGTTGTGTTGCACGGCGGAGATTCTGGCGAATATCGCCTTGGGCGGAGGGGAACGCTCCACGGCAATCAAGGCCGTGATCATGGATGAGTTTCATTATTACTCGGATGCGGAACGCGGGTCGGCATGGCAGGTGCCGTTGCTGACGATGCCGGGAGCGCGGTTCTTGTTAATGTCGGCCACAATTGGAGATACTGAGTTTTTCGAAAAAGATATCGAGCGAGTGACAGGCGTATCGTGTGTGACGGTGCGCAGTGATCGTCGGCCCGTGCCCTTGGAATTTGAGTATTCGGAAACGCCGCTCAATGAACGCGTGGGGCAAGTGCTGGCGGAAAATAAGGCACCGGCCTATCTGGTGCATTTTACCCAACGCGAAACCTCCGAGGCGGCTCAGGCGTTGATGAGTCTCGATGTGTGTTCGAAGGAAGAGAAGGCGGCTCTCGCGACCGCGTTGGAAGATGTGAAATTTAACAGTCCCTACGGTAAGGACGTGAAGCGGTGGCTGCGGCATGGCATCGGGGTGCATCACGCGGGATTGCTGCCCAAGTATCGCATTCTGGTCGAACAACTCGCGCAGAAGGGATTACTTAAACTGATTTGCGGCACCGATACGTTGGGCGTGGGGATCAACGTGCCGATCCGCACGGTGATCTTCACTCAGCTATGGAAATACGACGGCGTGAAATCAGCGATCTTGGCCGTGCGCGATTTTCGGCAAATTTCCGGCCGAGCGGGGCGTCGCGGATTCGATGATTGTGGCTTTGTGATCGCACAGGCCCCTGATCATGTGATCGAGAACAAGCGAGCCGAAGAGAAGGCGGCGGGAAACCCGCAGAAGAAGAAAAAGGTAATCAAAGCGCGTCCGGCCAAAGGCGCGGTGAGTTGGGATGAGAAGACTTTCGAGCGATTACAGGTCGCGCCGCCCGAAGCTCTGAGCTCGAAGTTCAGTCTTTCGCATGGGATGTTGCTGCTGATGCTGGCCAGAGAGGATGATGGCTGTCGCGCGATGCGATCAATGATCGATAGCTGCCACGAAACCCCGATCAAAAAAACGGCCCTGCGAAAACGGGGATGGCAGTTGTTTCGGGGATTGATCGAGCGAAAGATCGTGGAAGTGATACCTCGCGAACAACGGGCTGGGCAGCCAAGTAAACTGCGGGTGAATGTCGAGTTGCAGGAGGATTTTTCACTGCATCAAGCCCTGTCGCTCTATCTGCTGGATACCTTGCCGCAACTCGAACGAGAGTCGGCTGATTATCCGTTTGATGTGCTCACACTGTGCGAATCGATCGTCGAAGATCCGGATATTATTCTTCGCAAGCAATTGGATCGGGTGAAGACAGATAAGATGGCCGAAATGAAAGCGGCCGGGGTGGAGTATGATGAGCGAATCGCCAAGCTCGATGAGCTGGAGTATCCCAAGCCGCTGCGTGAATTCGTTTACGAGACGTTTAACACCTTTGCCGCTGAGCACCCCTGGGTGGAGGGCGAGAATGTTAAGCCCAAGTCGATCGCGCGGGAGATGTTTGAACGCTACATGTCGTTCTCCGATTATATTAAAGAATATGGTCTCCAGCGCAGTGAGGGACTGCTGCTGCGGCATCTTTCTCAAGTATGGAAGGTTTTGGCCCAGACCGTTCCGGACGCCTCGAAAACGGAAGAGATCGAAGAAATGGAAGCGTATTTCCGTGAGCTCATCAGGGGGATCGATGCGAGTCTGCTGGAAGAGTGGGAGCGGATGAAGAATCCCGATTGGGTGGCGGATGACGCGAGCGCTGACGGTCAGCCCTCGCGTCCGAAGAGCTTCGATATCACTCGAGATGTTAAATCGTTTCGCCGCTTGGTGCGCGCGGAACTCTTTCTCTGGCTACAAGGCGTGGCACGTTGGGATGCGCAAGGTGGGTTCGGCGGCGCTGGGCACGATGAGATCGATCGTGAAACAGAAGCACACTACCGTAGTTTTGACGCTTATTTCGAGGAACGCGGCTCATTCCGACTCGATCCTGAAGGACGTGCCGCGAAGCACACGCATTGGGATAACGCAGATGATGGCGCCCATTGGAATGTATCCCAAATGCTCGTGGATCGGGACGGGCTCAATGATTGGGAAGCGCTTTTCACCGTATCGCTGAAAGATTCACGTGAAGAGAATCGCGCGGTCGTGAGATTCGAACAGATTCAGAAATTGAGCTCGGGATAGGTTGTGCGGTGAGGTAACCAAGACTCAGCGAGGCCAGCTACAACTGATAGACGATATGGAGATCGCCACTCGGTGATCGATCACTTGTTCAATCACGGTGTCATAGGCTGCGAGCTTGCTCGTGTCGGGAAGCCGTTGCGCGAGCGA
Source organism: Cephaloticoccus sp. (assembly GCA_034669935.1). GTDB lineage: Bacteria > Verrucomicrobiota > Verrucomicrobiia > Opitutales > Opitutaceae > Cephaloticoccus. The sequence goes on along the minus strand of JAXMOJ010000006.1, from coordinate 39,142 downwards.
GCAGCCTACAGATATGAGGGAACGGGGAATCTATGAAAAACTCGCAATCTCACATACCGCGTAGTCCGGGGAAGCCACCGCCTCCACCAGCGCCGCCTTGGGCAGCCTGCATGGCTTCCATTTGACGGCGCATCTTTTTCGAACCGCCGCCTTTCATCATCTTCATCATTTTCTGCATTTGCTGGAATTGCTTCAGCAACTGATTGACTTCGACGATTTTGACGCCTGCACCATTGGCAATGCGTTGACGTCGACTGCCATTGAGGAGACGAGGTGTGCGGCGTTCCTGTTTGGTCATCGAATAGATGATCGATTCGGTGCGTTTCATCTGCTTGTCGGCATCGCCGGGTAGCTCGACTTTGTTCATACCGGGGATCATGCCCATGATGCTCTGCATGGAGCCCATTTTTTTAACCTGCTGCATCTGCGAGAGAAAGTCTTCGAGATCGAATTCTGCTTTACGCATCTTCTCGGCCATGCGTTCAGCCTCATCCTGATCGATGTTCTCTTGGGCTTTTTCGACGAGTGAGACGACATCGCCCATCCCCAGAATACGCGACGCGAGCCGATCTGGGTGAAAGGTTTCGAAATCCTCGGTCTTCTCACCTGTGCCGACGAACTTGATCGGCACGCCGGTGATCGACTTGATTGAAAGGGCCGCCCCGCCCCGAGCATCACCATCGAGCTTGGTGAGGATCAGACCCGTGAGTTGGAGGGCATCATTAAAAGCTTTGGCGACATTAACGGCCTCTTGTCCGAGCGCACCGTCTGCGACGAGGAGCACTTCATCGGGCTGCACCTTCTCGCGAAGTTTGCGCACTTCTTCGATCAGATCTTCGTCGATCTGGAGGCGACCGGCGGTATCGAAAATAACGGCATCGTTTTCGCCGGTGCGTGAGGCGTTGATGGCAGCGGCACCAATGGCGGGGACATCCTTCGAATCTCGATCAGCGTAGAAATCGAGTTCTTCCTGCTGAGCGAGAATTTCGAGCTGATCGATGGCGGCGGGACGATAGATATCGCAGGCTGCGACCATGGGCTTGTAGCCCTTTTTCTTGAGGAGCTTACCGAGCTTAGCACTGGAAGTTGTTTTACCCGAACCGTGCAAACCGACCATGAGAATCTTGAGCGGCTTATGATCGGAGATCGCGGTCGTGCCTTCGCCCAGGAGGGCCGTGAGCTCGTCGTTAATGATTTTAACGATCTGCTGTCCGGGCGTGACCGACTTGAGGACTTCCTGGCCAACACAGGCGGTTTGCACGCGGTCGATAAACTCGCGGGCGACTTTGAAATGAACATCAGCCGAGAGCAGGGCGGTGCGCACTTCTTTGAGTGCTTCCGCCATATTTTCCTCGGAGAGTTTGCCCACGCCACGGAGATTGCGCAGGGCACTGCCTAGTTTGTCGGTGAGAGATTCGAACATGAACCGACACAATTGCGGGATTTTCCACCGCGACGCAAACACTCCTCGAAAAAGGTTCGCGCAAACGTTCTAAAAGACAGCCGGATGTCGTGCTACTGGGAGGGGAGTGACCCGATTTTAAACCAGAATTGCTCGATGCTGCGCACGGCGCGGATGAAACCCTTAAATTCCACCGGTTTGGTGATGTAGCAATTAGCGTAATGGCTATAGGCCGCTTTGATATCTTCAGCATCGGCCGAAGAACTCAGAACCACAATCGGGATGGTGCGATAGTCGGAACTCTCTTTGAGAGTAGCGAGAACCTCGTGCCCATTCATGCGCGGTAAATTGAGATCCAATAAGATCAGGTCAGGTCGTGGCATCTCGGTGTAGGGATGCTCTCCTTTCACATACTTGAGTGCTTCGACCCCATCGGTAACGGCGTGGATCTCGGTCTTTAGACGCGATTTCGTAAAAGCCTCCGTGATGATCAATCGATCCGTGGGGCTATCTTCGACTAATAAAATCTCTATCGTGTTGTGGGAAATCGTCCTATCCTTGGTTTAACTCTGAGGAAGAGTGAAAAATAAAGTTGAGCCAGTGCCGAGCGTAGATTTCAGCCAGATAGATCCACGGTGGCGCTCAATAATCTTTTTGCAAAGAGCCAGTCCAATCCCCGAACCCGGATATTCAATACGGGTGTGGAGTCGCTGGAATATCCCGAATATCTTATCATGAAATTCTGGGCTAATACCAATGCCATTATCAGCGACAGAGAACTCCCAGAGTTCCTGTTTCTTTTGCGACATAATGGTGACGATCGGAGGTTCCTCTTTCCGGTATTTAAGTGCGTTGCTGATCAAATTTTGGAAGACTTGTGTGATTTGCGTGTGGTCGCCCATCACCATGGGCAGGTCGTCTAGTTCGATCCGGGCCGCCGATTTTTTGATTACGTCGTCAAGGTTGAGCAAGGCGGCTCGACAGGCTTCGTTCGTATCCACGTGTTCAAATGAGCTCGCTTGAGAACTCACCTGGGAGATTTGTAACAAGTCATTGATCAAGCCCTGCATGCGAGTAGCGCCATCGACGATGTGTGAGATGAGATCATCAGCGGCATCATCCATTTGATCGCCATATCGCGATTTGAGGATTTCTGCGCATCCCGCCACTGCCCGTAGGGGCTCCTGCATGTCGTGAGATGCGACGTAGGCGAATTGTTCGAGTTCACTATTGGACCGTGCCAGATCCTGCACGAGTCGCTCCAGCTCCTGTTTCGCGACTATTTGCGGGGTAATATCCTGGTTAAATTGAATAAGGCCGCCGATTTCGCCTTTGGCATCGCGCCAAGGTAGCATCTCCCAATTGCACCAAACGGGGGATCCATCGGGGCGAGGTGTGAGCGCTTCTTCTTCGCACCCCTTGGTCGCACCGGCCAGAACCTGTTCATAAACTTTTTTCCATCGGGGATCCTGATCGGGGAAGATCTCGTAATGCGAATAGCCAATGACACTTTCACGGTTTAGTTGATATTCGGCCAGCCAGCGATCACTCACATGCAAATAGCGCATATCGCGATCACACATCGCAAGGGCCGCCGGGTTGTGCTCCATGAATTCCCTGAGCAATTCGGCACTGGCGGCGAGATCATCAGTAGCCTGTTTACGCTGTGTAATATCCTGAATCTGCGAGACGAAATAGAGCGGTTCATTCTCATCATCCCGCACAAGAGAAACACTGAGAATAGCCCAGATGACACGACTGTCCTTATGGAAATAGCGTTTTTCCATGTGATAGTGAGTTAATTCGCCCGCGAGCATTTGCGTTACTTTTTCAAGATCCGCGGGGAGATCATCGGGATGGGTAATATCCTGAAAAGTGCGTCTGAGAAGCTCCTCCTGCGTGTAGCCGAGAAGATCGCATAACGCCTTGTTCACCGTAATCCAGGATCCATCTAGGCCGACCGTCGCAATGCCGATCGCCGAAAATTCCACTGCATCGCGGAATGGCTGAACAGGTAAATCAGGGGAGGAACTACTTTCCTCATTTCGGGGGGCGGGCATGAGCTGGAAACAAGAGTGGAGGACCTTTAGTTCATATGCGGCAGTCTAATTTCGGAAAGACTAATGTTGCTAGAGCGAGGTAGCGCTTTGATCTTTGCCTTGGCGGAGTGTTTCCGCTGGTAAAATCCCCCGCATTCGCGGATAAACGCAGTCCCTATGAATCCTGTTCTCAAGCTCTTAATCGAAGGCGGTAGTCTGTCTCCAGCGCAAATCGCGCAGGTGGCCGGCTTGACTGAAGCCGAGGTTAACCAGCATTTGGAGCAGCTGAAAAAAGATAAAATCTTCCTCGGCTGGCGTCCCGTGCTCGATCTTTCCCGCGAGGGTGAGGCCGCTGCGGCCGTGCGGGCCGTGATTGAAGTGCGCATCACTCCCGAGCGTGGAGGCGGGTTTAATCACCTCGCAGATCGGATCAGTCGGTTCGATGAAGTGGAGACCTGCCATCTAATGTCCGGTAGTTACGATTTGCTGGTTTTCGTCAAGGGATCCTCATTGCAAAACGTGGCGGGCTTTGTGTCTGAGAAGCTTTCGACGATGGAAGGGGTGCTTTCAACCGCGACTCATTTTCAGCTGCGTTGTTACAAAGATCACGGCGTGCTGCTCGAACAGCAGGATGCGTCAAATGAGCGATTGGAAGTCGCTCCTTAACCGGATTTCGCTATGAGTAAGGACCCTCAACAATGGGTAGCGAACCATGTGGCCTCGCTACCAAAAAGCGGTATCCGCGATTTCTTCGAGCTTGTCGCCAAGATGAAAGGGCAGGATGTGATCTCACTTGGCGTGGGCGAACCTGATTTCGTCACTCCTTGGCATATCCGAGAAGCCGCAATATTCGCGCTCGAAAAGGGAAAGACCTACTACACCTCCAATCTCGGGTTGCTCGAGTTACGTCAGGAAATTTCGAGTTACGTCGCCAAGCATTTCAGTGTGAGCTATCGACCGGACGATCAGGTGCTTGTAACCGTCGGCGTGAGCGAGGCGCTCGACCTAGCGTTCCGCGCGTTCTGCAATCCCGGCGATAAGGTGCTGTTTCATCAACCGTGCTACGTCTCGTATAGTCCGAGTATTGCGCTCGTCCATGGCGAAGCCATCGCGGTGCCGACGTATGCCAAGGATAATTTCGCCTTAACCGTGGAAGCGTTGGAAGAGGCCTGGGAGCCAGGTTGCAAGATACTGATGTTGAATTTGCCGTGCAATCCCACCGGGGGCACGTGCAGTCGTGAACAGTTGGAAAAGATCGCGAATTTCGCCCGGGAGAAAGACTTGTTGGTCTTCAGCGACGAAATTTATTCGGAACTTACTTTCGAAGGAGAGCACACGAGTATCGCCAGCCTGCCGGACATGGCTGAACGCACGATCTTACTGCACGGCTTCTCTAAGGCTTTCGCCATGACGGGATGGCGGATCGGCTATGCCTGTGGCCCAGCTGTGTTGATCGAAGCGATGATGAAGGTGCACCAATACTCGATGATGTGCGCTTCGATCGTTGCGCAGGAAGCTGCCCTTGAAGCGCTGCGTCACGGTGAAGAGAGCGTCGTTAAGATGCGCGAGCAGTATCACCGTCGGCGCGACCTGATTGTGCGACGATTCAATGAGATCGGACTAACCTGCCATTCGCCTCGCGGGTCGTTCTATGCCTTCCCTTCGATTGCCAGCACTGGTTTAAGCTCGGAGGAATTTGCGTCCAATCTACTGAAGAGCGAAAAAGTAGCCGTCGTGCCGGGAACCGCTTTCGGTGAGAATGGCAGCGGGCATGTGCGGGCGTGTTTCGCGACCGGTTACGAGGATCTGATCGAAGCCTGCGACAGGATCCAACGTTTTGTTGAAGGGTTAAAATAATGAACAGATCAGTAGCTATTGTGGGACGCCCTAACGTGGGGAAAAGCCGCCTGTTTAATCGATTGGCCCGTAAACGCATTTCGATCGTGCACGATCAAGCGGGTATCACGCGCGACGTGATCACCGCGGAGATAACCGACGGTGACTACACCTTGCTCGATACGGGTGGTCTCGGCCTGACCGGCAATGATACTCCCGCGCGAATCACCAAGGCTTCGGAAGAGCAAGTCGCCTTTGCCATCGAAACGGCGGGTCTCGTGCTTTTCATTATCGATGGACTCGATGAAATCACCGAGCTGGATCAACGCATCGCCGCGCGACTGCGACGAAGCGGACGCGAGGTTGTGCTCGTGATAAATAAGGCCGATTTTGATGACGATAAAGTAGATATGGCTGAAGCTTATCGTCTCGGATTGGGCGAGCCCATGATGGTCTCAGCCGAGCACGGTCGGGGAGAACATTTCTTACGTGAGAAGATCGTAGAGAAGTTGGGGCCGGTTCCCGTCGAGGAAGGGGAGCACGATAAAAATGCTCCAATTAGAATCTGCTTTGTGGGACGACCAAATGTAGGGAAGTCATCCTTGAGTAACCGACTCACGCGGAGCGATCGATTGATTGTCAGTGACGTGCCGGGAACCACGCGTGATTCGGTGGAGTTGGATTTCTCCTTCACAGCACGCAACAAGCGGAAATATGACTTTCGCCTCGTCGATACGGCTGGAATCAGAGCCAACACCAAGCTGTCTTCTCCGGTCGAATATTTCTCGCGCCTACGATCGCTTGAAGCTATTCAGCGAACCGATGTGGTTTTTCTCGTGCTCGATGCCATTGATGGAGTCACACAACAGGACAAGGCAATCGCCGGTGAGGCTATCAAGGAGCGAAAGCCAATCGTCATTATCGTGAACAAGTGGGACTTGGTGCATAAGGCATTCAAGAGCCCCGAGGGGATTGAAGATCCGCAGGGAATCCGTGGGTATGATTCCGAGCGACAGTATCGAGAGAAGTATAAGAAGGCCGTCTTTGGAGATCTCTTTTTTACCCCGGGATCCCCGATTATTTTCGTGTCAGCGCTTAGTGGATACGAGGTATCCCGGATGTTAAATGCGACCGTGAAGCTCTATCGCACCCTGGATACCAAATTGCCAACGGGTCGTCTTAACAACTTGCTGGGGAAAATGATGGAGCGCACGCCTCCACCAGCGGTGGGGGGTAAACGATTCCGAATCTACTATGCCACGCAATCGGGCTACCGACCATTTCGCATCAAGATATTCTGCAACAATGAGAAGAAGTTGAGTGAGAGTTACCGCCGTTATCTGCAAGCAGGCATGGTCAAGGAATTCGAATTGGATGGATGCCCTTTCTATTTTGAATTAATCGGCAAAGACAAACACACGCCGGGCGCTCCCTATACTTCTAAGAACACCCTGGCCGCTAAGGCCTCTCAAAAACATACCCCTAGTCGGCAAACGCTCGAAGACTGAGCGGCTGTTGTTTTCCGCCTGCAGAATCGTAACCCGAAAATCGCTATGAGTGTGCTTACAACAGCCTTTTTCGGATCGGACCCCATCGCATTGCCTTTGCTCAACTGGCTCTACGATGACGCGAAGGAGTCTGTGCAAATCACGGCGGTGTTTACGCAACCTGATCGTCCAGTCGGCCGGGGTCAAAAGCTGCGCGCCAATGAGATCAAGCAATGGGCGGAGGCTAGAGACTTAAAGGTCTATCAACCTGAGCGAATAGATGAAGCGGCCCAAAAGTCTTACGCGGAATTACGCACGGACCTCTCACTCGTGATGGCCTACGGGCATATTCTGAAACAGGATTTTATCGATACGCCGAGATTGGGCACCTTAAATCTGCACACATCGCTTCTCCCAAAGTATCGTGGTGCTTCGCCGATTCAGACAGCGATCGCAATGGGTGAACATGAAACAGGTGTGTCGCTCATGCGCATTGTGCGCGCGCTGGATGCAGGTCCAGTCGCCGATTGTGAAAGAGTTACCATCGAGCGCTTGGATACCGCTCTGGATGTTGAGAGGAAACTCTCCGAGGCCTGTGTGCCTCTGGTGAGTCGAAGCCTCGCGAAACTCGCTTCGGGTGATCTAGAGTTCACGGAGCAAGTCCATGACGACGCGACCTTCTGCCGCCGCCTGGTCAAAGGAGATGGCGTTCTCGATTTTACTGTCCCAGCGGCGGTGTTGGCAGCTCGAATCAACGGACTATTCCCATGGCCAGCCACTGTGCTGCCTATTGATGGCCAACTCATAAAAGCTGGCCTCGCCACTGCTGAAGCGGGTGAGGGCGCCGCAGGTGCGGTCCTCAACTCAGATCAAGAAGGCCTATTGATTGGGACGGGAGATGGTGTTCTACGGCTCCATAAATTACAGCGCCCAGGAGCTAAAATGCTCCCGGTGGGTGATTTTCTACGGGGGGTTCCCATTGAAGTAAGGACGTTAGTAGGTTCAGCAAAGATGCCTCCGCTAGTGTCGGATGCGCCTTTTCGCCGGTAGGTCTTGTTTTTGCTCACGCGTTTTCCCAAACTAATCGCATGTTGATACGTCTGTTTTTGGGATCCTTACTCACTGCCGCAGTTGGTTTCGCACAAGGTGCGCCTCCCCTGCAATACGAAGTCGCAAATTTACGTGAGGATGTTCGTGGGATGGTGCAACAAGTCGGCCAACTAACATTGCGAATCGAAGATCTTGAACGGGAAAATGCTTCACTGAGAGAGAATGCCGATGCGACCGCCGCGACATTTGCCACGGTCGAACAACTCAGTGATTCTATGGCGGACCTTAATCGTGTGGCCAAAGCAGCCGCTGCGGAAAGTAAATCCGAAGTGCTCAAGGAAGTAGCGAAGCAAATGAGCAAGCTCGCCCGCCAAACCAATGCGGCCATTGATTCACTCGCCAAAGGCATGGCCCAACGACCTACCGTGCAAACCAAGTTCTCGGATGATTTCGCGATGGAAGGGATCAGTTACACGATCCAAAAAGGCGATACACTGTCTTCAATCGCTAAAAAAACCGACGCGACCGTCAAAGACATCACTAACGCCAACAAGATCTCGGATCCGACTCGCATTCAAGTGGGACAAACACTCTTTATTCCTGCTAAGAAATAATCCTATGTCCGCCGCACCAAAATCACGTCTCGGTCGAGGACTTGGCAGTCTCATCGCCAAAGCCACCCCGGCCACCGAAGCTAAAAAATCGACTGCCGCACCCACGCCAAAGGCGACTTCTACGGATAAGGAAGTGCCCACCGGTGCGCCCGGATATGCGGAGATCACCGTTTCCCAGATCGAACCAAGCCCATTCCAAGCGCGGCGGGAGTTCACGACTGATCAACTCAGTGAATTGGCGGAAAGTATTCGCTCGGAAGGTCTGCTGCAACCGATCGTCGTGCGCCAAACAGGCGATACGTATCAGCTCATTGCAGGTGAACGTCGCTGGCGGGCCTTTCAATCGCTAAAGCTCAAAAAAATTGCGGCCCGAATCGTCTCAGCCAACGACGCTTCTTCGGCGACAATCGGCTTAATCGAGAATCTCCAACGCGAGGGACTCAATCCGATTGAAGAAGCTCATGGTTACGCGAGCTTGATCAGAGATTTTGACCTCACGCAGGAATCCGCCGCAGATCGCGTCGGGAAGGGCCGCGCGACGGTCGCGAATACTTTGCGCCTCCTTTCGCTGGACGCGGAGACGCAGGGTTTTCTCGGTAAGGGACTGCTCAGCGTGGGCCACGCTAAAGTCTTGCTGGGGGTGACCGATGCCGCTCGACGCAAGTTACTGGCGCGTCAAATCATCGAAGGCGGGTTGAGTGTTCGGGTGACTGAAAAGCTCGTGCAGGGTGATCGCAGTGTAACGGGGGGGAAGAGGAAGCGCGTCGCCAAAGGCGTTTCTTCGAAGGATGCGGCAGCCGTCGCGGACATAGCTAATAAGCTGACTTCACACCTCGGGGCACGATCCGCGGTGATTCATTCCGGAAAGAAGGGACGCATTGTGATCGAATATAACGGTAACGAGGATTTACAGCGGGTGTTGGCGAAAATCGGCGTCGAATTGTAAATCGGAACCGCCGATCCACATAATATCAGCTATCTTTTAGCACCGAACCCTGCATTGACAAAGAGTCTGATGAAGGGATGCTATCGACCTTTACTATGAGCATTCTCCTCGGAATTTTCACTTTCATCCTCATCCTTATCTCCATATTTTTGGTTCTGCTGGTTCTCATGCAGAAGGCAAAAGACGGGGGCATGGGCGCTGCTTTGGGCGGTGGCATGACTGAAGCCGCTTTCGGCGCAGATACGGATAATATGCTGAGCAAGCTGACGATTAACATGACAATCGCGTTCTTCGTTTTGGCCTTTCTCCTCTACCTCGGCCACATCTACCAACGCGCCAATACCGACGCTGGTGAGGGAAGCAGCCTGCCGACAATCGAAGCACCCGCGACGATGGACGCTCCTGTTCCTGCTGAGGGAACCACCGAGTAAATCCGACCGTGTTCGGCTATTTGCAGTCCACGCCCGCCATAATTCGGTGGGCGTTTTTTATGTTCACGTGCCTCGTGGTCACGGCCGTCTTTGCAGGCCCCCGATCGAAAACCACTCGCGTGCCCGCAAATTTCATGCAGTTGGGCGAACCCGACCAGGAGAAGGGGCGTGAGGTTTTAGAGTCTTTCCGAGGAATGGGAATCCAGGGTGACTACTATCTGCAATTTGAACTCAAAGTTCGTCCACGTCGCGGTGATGAAATATCATTTTCAGGACGGTTATGGGGGAGTCGAAATCAGAAAGGACCCATCTCCCGCGTAGAGCTACAGGACAAAGAGGGGGGAGTGCGCCGCTATTTGTTGCAGAATGGGAGCGAACCGAAGGTGTGGTCGTGGAACAATGGAACGGATGTTCCGGAAATGACCATGAAGCATCTCTTTGTTCCACTTGTTCCCCAAACCGAATTGACGTTGTTCGACCTCCAAATGCCTTACCTTTATTGGCCGGACTTCACGTTTGAAGGAACGAGTAAGATCCTCGGGCGAATAGCCCATGTTTTTCTGTTGAATCCACCGGAAGAAATGACCACGGACTACTCATCCTTGGGAGGGGTGCGCGTGTATCTAGACACCCAGTATCATGCGATGGTCAAATCGGTTCAGATTGACCAACAGGAGCAGAACCTCAAATCCATGACGGTTCGTGACATCAAGAAAGTGTCAGGGCAGTGGATGGTGAAAAAAATTGATCTGCGCAATGAGGTCACTCGAGACAAGACGCGTTTCCAAGTAATACGCGCAGCGTTAAATATGGATTTTTCAGCCCAGCTTTTTACGGCAGAAGCACTCGCAATCGATGTGCCTGCACCAGAACAGACGGTTTCTCTTGGTCGCTAGTCTGTCGCTGTATCAACAAAAAGCCCCAAGGATTATCCTCGGGGCTGAAAGTCATGATGCAAAGAGTGGTGTCGATTACTTCAACACGTCTTCTGTCGTCGGATCAAACAAATGCACCTGGTCCATCTGGAAGGTAATTTGAACCTTCTGACCAACATCGAAGCGGTCAGAAGCACGCACCCGGGCGATAAATGAATGCTCACCGCTATTGAGATAAAGGTAGGTCTCTGCACCCATGGGCTCAGAAACTTCCACATTCACTTCGATCGTATGTTCCGGTGCAGGGGCACTGAGATTTAGCGAGTCCTGAGCATCTTCGGGGCGAATACCGAAGACGATGTCCTTACCGACGTAAGAGGATGCTTTCGCGGCAAGATCGTCAGTCAATTGAACAGAGAACGGCGCTTCTTTGGTATTGGTTTCGGTAAAGACCACATGATTGCCGTCACGCGAGAGCTTGCCTTTGAAGAAATTCATGGGGGGCGAGCCGATGAAACCTGCCACAAACATGTTTTCCGGATGATTGTAGAGGTCGAGCGGTTCGGCCACTTGCATGATATTCCCGTCTTTCATCACACAAATTCGATCTCCCATGGTCATGGCCTCAACCTGATCATGGGTCACATAAATCATAGTGGCTCCGAGACGGGCGTGGAGCTTGGAAATATCTGTGCGAGTCGATACCCGCATCTTCGCATCGAGATTAGAAAGAGGCTCATCGAAGAGGAAAACCTTGGGGCGGCGAACGATCGCCCGGCCCACCGCCACACGTTGACGCTGTCCGCCGGACAATGCCTTGGGACGACGTTCGAGTAACTCTTCCAAGCCGAGCATCGCAGCGGCATCGCGCACACGCTTGTCGATGTCTTCCTTCGGAAACTTACGGAGCTTTAGCCCAAACGCCATGTTGTCATAGACCGTCATGTGCGGGTAGAGCGCGTAATTCTGAAACACCATTGCGATGTCACGATCCTTCGGCAAAACGTTGTTTACGACTTTGCCATCGATGCTGATCTCACCACCGGTGATATCTTCCAGCCCGGCGATCATGCGTAGGGTCGTGGATTTACCGCAGCCCGAAGGGCCGACGAGCACCATAAATTCTCGATCTTCAATCTCCAGATTGATGCCCTTTACGGCGGTGACGCCGGGGCCATTTTTTTCGGGATAGGTTTTAACCAGCTTATCAATTACAACACGAGCCATGGAAATAGTATGATTTTTAGGGGAGAGGAGACATCGCGAAAATCAAGGATTCACCACACGAGTCAATGCCTTTGCTCGTCATTTTTTGCGTTGCGACCTGAGAGTGGATCAGGCTGCATCTTATTTTCCTCGATTTTACCACCATGCCATCCCGCCAGATTAAGAAGCCCGCACCCGTAACATTTGACCTATCTCTCGATCTGCTCGCGAAAATCGAGGTATGTCGGAAAGGCCTTGAAGCGGAAACTTCGAGCGATGTGATCCGGACAGCGTTGGATCAATTTGATTTCGCAGGATGTCAGCCGGAAGTGATTCCGCATCGTCAGATCTCGGTGCGGTTAAATGCAGAGCAACGCGCCAACCTCAAGCGATTCGCTCGCGTGAAAGGGGTCAGTGTAGGGGAGCTTCTGCGTATGGCCATCGAATCGATGCCTGCCCCGAAACCAAAGGCGAAAAAGAAAAAGCCGGTCGCCAAAAAGAAGAAGACTGTGCGTCGCAAGTAAGGCGCGATTCAGTCGAGGGAAGTTCTCGGCAGACGCGAGCTGTTTGCGCTAGGCGCAGATGACATGCTTTTCGCATTCCCAATGCTTGCCAATAATAGTGAGCCTGCGCTTAGTCTTTCCTTCGAAAGCTAATGACGACACCACAGCCACTATCCACTTGGGCCCGTAACATCTCTCCATCGCCGACGCTGGCCGTGGACGCAAAATCAAAGGCCTTGAAAGCCGCCGGCGAAGACGTCTGCAACTTCGCGGCCGGGGAACCTGATTTTGATACGCCAGCGCATATCAAAGCAGCCTGCGAACAAGCTCTGCGCGACGGTAAGACCAAATACGCCCCCACGCCCGGCATCCCTGCATTGCGTGAAGCGATTGCAGGCCAATATGCCGACGATTATGGCTTGGAGGTTGCTCCAAGCCAAGTAGTCGTGTCTCCCGGCGGCAAATTCTCCTGTTATCTGGGGATCTTGGCCGTCTGTTCACCTGGAGATGAAGTAATCATTCCTGCACCGTATTGGGTGAGCTACCCGGAGATGGTAAAGCTTTCCGGAGCCACCCCGACATTTGTGCTCTGTGATGATACGACAGAGTTTAAACTCACTGCGGAAAGACTCGAAGCTGCGATCACACCTAAGTCTCGGATGCTGATTCTCTGCAATCCGTCGAATCCAACCGGTGCGGTGTATTCACGTGATGAAATGGCCGCGATCATCGCGGTAGCGGTGAAGCACAATCTCTACATTTTGTCCGATGAAATGTATGAACGCCTCATTTACGATGATGCGAAACCCACCTGTGTCGCCACGCTTTCGCCGGAAGCCGCGGAACGCACGCTCGTCGTCGCGGGATTTTCCAAGACGTATTCGATGACGGGGTGGCGAATCGGCACGACCGTTGCACCAGCTCCAATCGCCAAAGCCATCACGGAAATGCAGAGCCAAATGTCATCCAACGTGACCACTTTCGCTCAATACGGTGCACTCGCCGCGATTACCGAACAGGACAAGACCAAGGCCGCCGTGAACGAAATGCTCACCGCCTTTGATCGTCGCCGAAAATACCTCCACGGCGCGTTGAATGACATTTCAGGCATCAACTGTCTACTGGCGCAGGGCGCGTTTTACCTCTTCCCGAATGTCTCCAGCTTTGGGTTGAAAGATCAGGATTTCTGCGAGCGTCTGCTCGACACTGAAAAAGTGGCTGCGGTGCCGGGCAGTGCTTTCGGTGCCGAAGGTTATTTGCGGCTGAGCTATGCGACCGCTGACGAAACCCTGCACAAGGGGATGGAGCGACTCAGCCGATTCTGCGGCAGTTTGTAATCCACCTCATCAATCCTACAAAAAAGGCACCCGTATCGGGTGCCTTTTTCATGCTCGGTCGATCCAGGTCAGACGCGGGCCACGCTGTAGTGTGGGTCATCGTCCATCACTTCGATATCGACGAGGGTTCCGGCCTGCTTGAGCATGGCTTGGCAATCGGTTGAAAGGTGACGCAAGTGAAGAGTCTTATCGATCTTTCTATATCGTTCGGCGAGGGCATTGAGCGCTTCGAGTCCGGAGAGATCGCAGACCTTCGAGTCACGAAAATCGATGACTACATTCTTCGGATCATTGGCGGGATCGAATCGTTCGGAGAATTCCCGGACCGAACCGAAATAAAGTAACCCATCCAACACATAGATCCGTTCATCAGGTTCGTCTTTGGTTTTCTTGAGATTGATGTGCTTGGAGCTTTTCCAAGCGAAGACCAAGGCAGAGACGATCACGCCGACGAGGACCGCGATGGCTAAATCAAAGGCTACGGTCACACCCGTCACAATAAGGATCACCATGTTGTCGCTTTTCGGTGCCTTGCCGACGGTCGCGAAGGTAGCCCATTCAAACGTGCTGATAACCACGATGAACATCACGCCCGTCAGTGCGGCCATCGGAATCCGGTCGATAAACGGAGCTCCCACCAGGATAAACAGGATCAGAGCAATCGCCGCGACGAAACCCGAAGTGCGACCACGACCACCCGAGCGAATGTTGATCAAGGTTTGGCCGATTAACGCGCAACCGCCCATCCCTTTGAAAAAACCTGCCACGACATTTGCGATACCGAGCACGACTGATTCACGATTACCGCTCCCACGAGTTTCGGTGAGTTCGTCTACTAATTGCACCGTCATGAGTGATTCGATGAGGCCGACCGCCGCGAGAATCAAAGCGTAAGGGAAAATGAAAACCAAGGTATCCCACGTGAATGGAATATTCGGTAAATGCGGCATCGGGAATCCACCCGCTACCGAAGAAAGATCTCCAACTGTTTGCGTGTTTACGCCCGCCATTACGATGCCCGTGACCACGAGGATTGCCATGAGCGAGGAGGGGAGAGCTTTGGTGAGTTTTGGCAGAAGCCAGATAATCGCCATGGTGAGTAACACGAGGCCTATCATCGTGATCATCGCCGATCCTTGGAGCCATTCGCCCACAACAGCTCCGTTGCGTTCCTTAAACATATTAATCTGAGCGAGAAAAATCACCACGGCTAAACCATTCACAAATCCCATCATCACCGGATGTGGCACAAGGCGAATGAAACGGCCCAATTTCAATCCGCCGATAATCAACTGGATCACGCCCATCAGGACGACAGTCGCCAGTAAGTATTCGAGTCCAGCCCCATCGCCACCTCGTTGATTCCCTTCATAGACAAGAGCGACCATTACAACTGCCAATGAGCCTGCCGCTGCTGAGATCATTCCGGGACGCCCGCCAAACAGCGAAGTAATCAAGCAGACGATAAAGGCTGCATACATGCCAGTGAGTGGAGGGACTCCGGCCACAAAAGCGAAGGCAATGGCCTCGGGCACAAGGGCGAGCGCGACGGTCAGACCAGACAGCACGTCGTCTTTCACGTTGCCGCGTTTTTTGGTGAATGGATTTTTCATTAAAAGTAAATAGAGACAAAAAAGGCGCCGACGCGGGGTCGACGCCATTCTCAGAAGAGAAAATATTTTACCCACCAGGTGCAATCAAAGCATCGAGCAGGTCGGAACAAGCCGCCGAGAGAACGTGAGCGCCCTTTATAGTGCAATCACAAATCATGCTTACACCCACCTCAGGTGGATCGCACCACAACTCATAATTACGCTGAAGCCTTCCGCACGTTGATGTGCGGATTTATTTACCTTCCAGCATAGAAGCCAGGGTGGCTTCATCAATATCCCCCTTAACTGAGTGCAAATGGTGAAGCACACCCATCCGGTCGCCCTCATCACTCGTGGAGATATCGATCACCCATTCTTCAGTATCAGCTTCGGAGACAAGCAACTCGTCAGCCCAAGCGATAACTTCCTTGGGATCAACAAAGCCTCCGGTCAGACCTTTGATAAAGTATTCGGCTTGGGTGCGGAGATTTATGGGATTGGACATAAGTTGCCTATTGAGAGGATCAGTTGAAAGAGCGCGAGCAGAATTCGCCTCGCGGCCAAAACGAGATCAGGCCTTCTTCACAAAACAGGATTTAAGCGCCATCGCCGTGCCGTCGATTTTGCAGTCGATATCATGATCCTTATCGACCAAGCGGATATTCTTGGCTTTGGTCCCTCCTTTAAGCACGCCACCTCCACCGCGAAGTTTGAGGTCTTTGATCAGGACGACCGTGTCTCCATCGGACAACACCGTGCCATGAGCATCTTTCACTAAGAGGGAAGGTTCAGGGGCGTCTTCCTTGGGCCATTCGTGGGCACAAGTAGCGCATTCCCAGTGATCGGAATGGCTGAGGGCATCATCGACGGTGCAGACAGGACAGATGGGTGTGGACATTAAGTGGTAAGGGTCAGGACTGAAATTGCGGGTGGTTTCGAATTGATGCGCCAAAGGCTGCTTGTTCCGAGGTCGGTAGTCTCTCGGGAAACTGCGAACTGCTACGGCTCCAGCGGCCGAGCCACTCGTCTCCGAGAAGCTGCGGTGGAAAAGGATGCTCTTTTATTCCATTCGGCTGGGTAAAAGCGACCGTTGTTGTCGCTTTGGGGCCGCTGCCCACCCCTTCCGCGACATGATATCCGGCGCTCAACATGGTGACGCGAACGGAAGTCGCGGCCGAATAGGTGTAGAGCTCAGCCGAATGTCCGCCACAATATCGGGCAATCCGACGGAATGTTTCCACGGTCCAAAGTGGGGAATCCGTCTTCTGAGAAAACGGATCGTAATACACGATATCCGGCACAGCGGTAGTGTCGAACTTCGCCAGAAAATCACCTTCGTGCAGCTCCCATGCGAATAACTCGGATTCATGCGTCCAGTGCATTTCGCGGAGCAATTGATGCGGCGCTGAATGTCGTAAATGCGGGAAGTAGGCCGCATGACGTGCCGCCAATCTCAGAGGATCTAAATCGCATTCGAAACTCACGAGGTGGATTCGTCGGCGAATCGAAGACGCATTCTCCTGATGGAGTTTTTCGAAACAATGGAGTGCGGCCATGGCATTGGACGCCGCCCCGAGTCCGACGTCCCAGATGACGAGTTCCCGATCCGTGTCTTTCAAAATGCGATCTTTCAAAGCAGATTGCTCTACATAGAGTCGGTTCGCCTCCTCCTCGGGTGGGTTCACCGAATGCATCACCTCACCCGAACTAATCTGTCTAATACTGTTGAATCCCTGTGGTGCGGGATGAATTTCGTAATCGCCGAGACGTATGGGGCCGCGCGAGGAATTACGTTTGGGGGGTGTCGCTGGATTATCTTCATCATCACCGATCAGAGCCTGACGCTTCTGCTCGTAATAGGCGGCGAACGTATCCGCGAGAATATGCCCGCGAATTTCTGCCATCAGCCGGTGATAAAACGTGAAGTTGTGAATGCTCAGTAATTGCCAGCCCAGGTTTTCGTCGGCCTTCACCAGATGGTGCAGATAGGCCCGCGAGTAATTCTGGCAAGTGTGACAACCGCAGGCTGCATCGAGTGGTTCTTCGGCGAGTTTGTATGCACCTCGTCGCAACCGGATTTTACGCTGCGAAGTAAAAGCCACGCCACGCTGCGCGAGTTGCGATGGGATAATGCAATCAAACATATCCACACCACGATGCACTGCTTCGAGAATATCGATCGGCGTGCCGACGCCCATCAGATAGCGTGGTCGATCAGTTGGCATGTGATCAGTGGCGAGATCGGTGAAGCGATAGCGTTCCTCATGTGTTTCGCCCACGGCCAGACCGCCGATAGCGAGCCCGTCAAATGGCAGCTCACGCAAAAACTCCGCGCTCTGGATTCTCAAATCCTGATGGCAGGCTCCTTGCACGATACCGAACAAGGCCTGAGGTGAATCGCCGCGCGCCTCCAATGAACGCCGAGCCCAACGATGGGTCAGATGCATCGCCGCTTCCGTCTGATCGTGAGGAGCAGTCGAGGGGATGCATTGGTCGAGCACCATCATGATATCGCTCCCGATATCGCGCTGCATCGCGATACTCGATTCAGGGGAAAGCAAATGAGCCGTGCCATCCACGTAACTCTTAAACCGCGCCCCTTCCTCGTTCATTTTCCTTTCTTCAGGCAGCGAAAAAATCTGAAAGCCACCTGAATCAGTGAGCACCGGTCGGTCCCACTTCATGAAATTATGAATTCCTCCGAATTTGCGAAATACTTCCGGCCCGGGACGGAGCAACAAGTGGTAGGTGTTCGCCAATAAGACATTTGACCCCACCTTTTTCAACCAATCCACATTCATGCTCTTAACCGTCGCTTGGGTGCCGACGGGCATAAATATTGGCGTCTGCACTTCGCCGTGTTGCGTGTGGAAACGCGTGGCGCGGGCTTTGCTACCTTGAGCGGTTTTTTCTAAGGTGAAATTCAGGCGAGACATGAAGGAAGCAACAGACTGCAAGGCTGGCTTTGTGGCGCAAGAGCAGCGGTCAGGAAATTCAGCTCCGACTTGTAGATAGGTTTTGCCAACTAAACTCGTAAACCCATTCACTGCTTTGATGAATCCAACAGCTGACATTCTGGCGACGGCGGTAATCCCGTGGACGGAGAAATATGATTTCGATGAGGAGAGGTTTTGCCGGCAGGTGCACACCATTGCGCATGGATTAACCCCCCATATTTATATCTTTGGCACCGCCGGTGAGGGATACGCGGTTACCGAACACCAATTCGATCAAATCGCCCGCGCATTCTGGCGAAGTTCACAGGAATGTGACGCCTACCCGATGCTCGGAATCATCTCGCTTTCCTTGCCGACCATTATTGAGAGGATTGAGCGGGGGAGAGAGATGGGATTTCGTGACTTTCAATTGTCGCTTCCTTCCTGGGGCGAGCTGAACGATCAAGAACTGGATAGGTTCTTCGCCGAGACTTGCGGGCGATTTCCCGACTGCCATTTCCATCACTATAATCTGCTCCGCACGAAACGATTCCTTACGTCGGTCGAATACACCCGACTCGCGCTAGCGCATCCCAATTTGGTCGCGGTCAAAGCAGGCACCCGGGATCCCGAAGTGATTGCCGATTTGTTGAAAATATCACCACGTTTGCGCTTTTATTTCACCGAATACGGTTACGCCCATGCACGCCAGACCCACGATGTTGGCCTGCTGATTTCTCTCGCGTCGGCCAACGACGAACGAGCCAAAGCATTTGTGGCCGGTGATGATGCTCATCGGGCGGCCGATCTCCGAGATCTACAAACCATGCTCGATTCGCTGCAGAAGATCTCTCACGGCAAGTTTCATATCGACGGCGGATTCGATAAGATGATCTACAAAGTGAAGGATCCGTCATTTCCTCTGCGTCTCCTGCCACCTTATGTTGGAGCAAGTGAAGCAGATTTCGCCACTTTTCGTTCAGATATCGACGACGGCTGGATGGCGTAACCTCTTTATAGGAGGGGCCGTTTCTCTTGCATTTGCTCAAGTAATTCCGGCATCGCGTCAGGTAAGGGCGAAGTGGAGAGAAACTCGTCGGCAATCGACATGATTCCCCGAGAGCGCAGCCCGGCGTAAACGTGCAGTTCAAACTGAAGTCGCAATCGTTCCTGTTCATGGGCGAATCCCAGTGCTCCCAAGAGAAAGAGAAGTGCTTCGATTGTGGAGTAGCTTTGTTCACCTTGTTTCTTCCGTAGCCAATATCGACTCGGCGCTTTCATCGGCAATTTCACCAACCGTCCCCAAGTCGTGACGGTTTGCGACATTCGGGCAGCTTCTCGCCATGTGCCATCGAGGAGCATGACCTGGATGCTTGAAGGCGAAACGTCAGCGGGAAGCTCAGTTCCATTGGGATGAAGAATCCACAACTCGCGCCCCGGTGAAATTACATCTTCTCTTCTGGGTGGCGATTCCGCCTCGAACACGATATTACGGGAGTCAGGGATAATCCGATTGATCAACTTTCCGGTGCTGGTCGGCCGAAGCTGCTCTCGTTTGTGCATGAGCACGTCCACTTGCAACGGTAGCTCGATGGAGTCATGGCCGGCGCAAATACACCAGCGCGGCATGAAATGACAGCGTTCACAGCGATGAGTTTTGTTGAGGATCACACTTCGCGACATCGGAGGGTTACTCAAGGAAGGTTTCCGGTCTCTGAGCGAACACAAACTGCGGCGTTTACATCATTGATCAGTTAACGCACATTCCGAGCACCCCAGCAGTTGATGGAAACCAACGACTGTTCCCCTATGTCTACCTACCAATACGACCTGATTGTGATTGGATCAGGGCCCGCCGGTGAAAAAGGAGCGGCCCAGGCGGCGTATTTTGGCAAGCGTGTCGCCTTGATTGAGCGGGAGAGCGATCTGGGTGGAGCCGCCGCCAATACGGGCACGCTCCCGTCAAAGACCCTCCGTGAAACTGCGCTTTACCTCTCTGGTTTTCGTCAGCGGGGATTGTTCGGTGTGAACATGACATTTAAGGAAAGTGTCACTACGCGTGATTTCCTTTATCGGGAGAAATTGGTTAAGGAAACCGAGCATAAACGCATCGAAGGGAACTTGGATCGACATCGCGTGGATATCCATCACGGGCTTGGTTCAATGGTCGACTGGCATACCGTGCGGGTCGGGAAATCAGACGGCACCTCTGAGCTGATCACCGCGGACTATGTGCTCTTAGCAACAGGTTCACGTCCCTTCCGCCCAGATGTCTTTCCCTTCGAAGATCCCCGGGTTTACGACTCCGATACGATTCTCGATCTCCATGATATCCCTCAAGACATGCTGGTGGTGGGCGGAGGGGTCATTGGGTGTGAGTATGCCTGCATGTTTGCGGCATTGGGGGTTCATGTGACGCTCCTGGAAGGGCGTGATCATCTGCTGGGTTTTCTGGATGAGGAAATCTCCCGATTGCTCACTCTTAACATGATCGAGATGGGAGTGGATATTCGCTTTAAGGAAACGGTCGCGACAGTGAGGCCGGGAAAAACCTCCCTCGAAGTTTCGCTGAAATCGGGGATCACGGAATCTGTGGATACGCTTTTGGTCGCAGCGGGTCGCAGCGGAAATACGGACCGATTAAATCTCTCCTCGGTCAATCTTGCCACCAACAGTCGAGGTGTTCTCGAGGTCAACGAACATTATCAAACACCGGCGCCAAACATCTACGCCGCGGGTGATATCGTGGGGTTTCCGGCGTTGGCCGCGACTTCGATGGAGCAAGCTCGTGTCGCCATGGTTCACGCATTCGACCTCAAATATAAGACCAAGGTCGCGACGTTTCTGCCTTACGGAATCTATACTATTCCGGAATGCTCGATGGCTGGTCAGACCGAGGCTGCGTTGAGCCGGGAATCGATCTCTTACGTGGCCGGAACCGCGCACTATAAGAGCAATGCGCGCGGACAAATTATTGGGGCGGAAACGGGTTTTCTGAAACTGCTCTTTGAGCAAGAGAGCATGAAATTGCTTGGTGTTCACGTGATTGGTGAGCAAGCCACCGAGTTAGTCCATATCGGCTTAATGGCCCTGCAATCAAATGCCACGGCCGATCTCTTTATCGAAACCTGTTTCAACTATCCCACATTGGGCGAACTCTACAAATACGCGACCTACGATGCGCTCGGGAAACGCGCCAAGCAATTAGGCAACTCCGAGGCTCCATTCTAATTCGCGCCGTATTAAAAAAACGAATCGGTTCGTCAATAACCGTGTATTGCAACCCCTTGCTTCTCGATCCAGATAACCAAGGCGTCCTGAGCATTTATTTCCATGGAATCCACCTCTTCCGAGACCACGACTCATTCCTCCTCTTACGCCAAGGGATTCTACCTGCATACCTCATGGGAGTTCGCGTATCCCTTTGCCGTGAGAAGTTGGAAACGAGAGGACTTTCGGCGTTTTTTTCAACTGCTCCAGAAGTTGAATTTCAATCTTGTGATGTTTTGGCCTCTGACGGAAGCCATGCCCGCGCCGCTCTCCGACTCCGATCGCGATGAGTTGGAGGAGATGCGAAAATTGGTGGAGGATGCCCATGCCTGCAGGATGGATTTTTGGCTCACGTTTTGTCCTAATCTCACTTCTCGTCCGGAGATCGCAGCTGCTCCCTTCAAGCACAGGCACCTTTACCCCTTTCGGATTGATGTGCGCCTTGATGATCCCAAGGCCAAGAAAGAGTATCTAGCTCATCGATCGGCAATCTTCAAGATTCTCAATAATGCGGATGCTTACGTCACGATCGATGGAGATCCCGGCGGCTATCCCGCGGCAAAACCACGTCAATTTGTTGAAGTCTTAGAAAGTGATCGAGCCGTGATTGATCGTTGGGGAATAAACCCTCAGCAACAGAAACTCATCCCGTGGATTTGGAATGGTTGGGGGTCGGATTGGGAAAAACATGGGTTTTGGAATGAACCTCTGGAGCCCTTCATCGAACCCTTTCTGGAGGAGCTGAAAACCCTGCCCGAACCCTGGGAGCTGTTGCCCGGTAGACATATTCGTGAGGGCAGGGGGAATGGACGCACGATTCTTAAGATGACCGAGGTGGCGGGACTGACCGAGAAATCGACCCTCCTGTGCTACGAGGCAATTGAGTATGAACCGACGCCACCGGCTATTGTGCTTCAATTTGAAGACATCCGCAGAATCCTCAAACAAGAGGCTCCGCTTCTAGAAAAGTCCCGCGGGGTGATGGGAAATGCTCAACAACCCATCATGGCATTGCCCAATCTATTCTTTTTTGCGCGAGCCACGAGTGATGCCAGCTATCTGGACCGTAGCGACGGGGATGTGCTGCGAGATCTGGCGGCTTTTCTCGGCGGAGACGCGGAGCTACTTATCCCAGCATGGCAATGTCTTGATCTGAATCTCGAATCTTTGTCGAGGGATTTGCCCGAACGAATCCGCCACTCGCAATTAGCCTCTCCTGCGGCACAATTATTGCCCGGTGGATCTGAACAGTATCTGCAGCTACTCGCCCGATTTGTGGAAACCCGACTCAAAGTGCTGCGAGCGTGTCATGGTCCCTTTGAAACGAGTGGTGATGCTGCGGATCGTCTTTACCAGATGATTAGGGCAATACACGGCTGGTGGCAGGTTCATCGCTATGTATTTAGTGGTGAAGAGGGCACTGATTTCCATTGGGACTTCACGCACCCGAAATTGATGGCACCGATAGAAACATGGCTAAAGCAATCTGTCGTGGCTGCTGAGATATTGACTGAAGCAACCGTAAGTAAACTCGTCGCAAGCGGCGGATGGGAAGAATCTCGAGCAACGCTGCTTCTGCGAGAATTGGTTCTAGGTAACACCGACATTTCCTCCTGACAGACTGTTGTCAGCAGGCTAATTTATATTTACGGTGCGACGATCGCATACTCTAAACCCCAAAAAACACTCAGCCCTATGACAACCAGCGAAATTGCCGAAAAACTCATCTCTTACTGCCGCGAAGGTAAATGGGAGGCAGCCCAGAGAGAACTCTACGCCGAGGATGTCGTCAGCATCGAAGCAGAAGCCTCTCCGGTTTATGATAAAATCACCAAAGGATTGCCCGCCATCATCGACAAGGGGAATACGTTTAACAGCATGGTCGATGAGTTCCACTCCCTGGTCGTCTCCGAACCACTTGTCGCGAGTGCCGCTTTTTCCATCACAATGACGATGGATGTGAAACTGAAAGGTCAGGACCGTGAAGTCATGTCCGAGCTTTGTGTCTATGAGGTTAAGAATGGGAAGGTGATCTCGGAACAGTTTTATCCCTAATGTAAGGCTGCTTAATTGCATAAAACCACCCGGACCTTCACTTGATCGACCAATCCCTCATGCCCAAGGAACATACTGCATTCTATCTTGAGAACGTTCGGATCGTCGATCCGGGTAATTCGGTCACCTCTGGCGATGCCTTGATTCGCAACGGTCGGATCGAGGCACTGGGCATCATCGATCCAAAGCAAATCGATTCATGTGAGCGTATTGATGGACAGGGCCATTTACTCACGCCGGGGTTAATCGATGTCCACACTCACGGAATATTACAGTATCTCTATACAACCTCGCGCAAAGATTTCCTCCTCGCATGCAGTCAACTAGGCCAGTTCGGCACGACCACGATTCTACCAACAATCGTGCCGCAAGTGGAACCGGGATGGTTGGAGCAACTTTCGGAAATAGCTGCGACCATCCCCGAAGTGACGAGCGTGAATGTGCCGGGACTTCATTTGGAAGGTCCATTCTTGGCGATCAAAGGATCCGCCGCTCCCACGTTGCCGGGTGACTTAGCGCTGCTCGAAGAGATTAACATAGCATGTCGGGGCAGAATGAGCGCGATGTCGGTCAGCCCGGAAACGCCGAACATTATTCCGGTCATTAAGCGCTTAGTCGAAAACGGCACGAAGGTGTTTTTGACCCACACACGAGCTTCACCCGAGCAGACGGAGGCGGCAATCGAAGCAGGGGCGACTCACGCGACTCATTTCTACGATGTCTTCTACGCACCCGATGAGCAAGATCCGGGCGTGCGCCCGGTCGGTGCTGTCGAATCAATCTTGGCCGATCCTCGCGTTTCGGTGGATTTCATTTGCGATGGTATTCATGTGCATCCCACGGCGATACGAGCAGCCATCGCGGCAAAGGAGAGCAGGGGAGTGTGTTTGATCACCGATGCGGTGGTCGGGGCAGGCTTACCGCCGGATGTTTACGATACGCCATGGGGCTTTCAGGTGAGGGTGAAGGCAGGGGATGCTCCCCGCCACGCGACTGATGGCACGCTATCTGGCAGTGGCCTGACCATGGACGAAGGTATGCGCAATCTTCTCAATTGGATCGATTTGCCAGAACACGAAATATGGGGGATGGGTTCAACCAATCCGGCTCGGATGCTGAGGCTTAACGATACGGGGGTGATGAAGGCAGGAGCCTCCGCTGATCTCGTCTTATGGGATGATGATCGTCGCGTCAGCCACACATGGGTGAACGGAAGTCTGGTATTTGTGCGATCATAAGGAGGTATTAGCTCGCGCCGGGCTAAATCGCCCGCGCGAGCCAACTCCATGCTGGCACGGATCGAGGCTGCCGTTAACGATGCAAATGCATGAAAAAACACCCCGCGTTGCTCAGCCGTTCTACTCAACCCGTTATCCTTCCGGATCAACCATGGGAAGAGGGGGGGCGAATCAGTCCCGTCTCGGCATTCATCGACGACTCATCCGGAGATCTTTTGCTCTATTATTTACTGCGAGGGCCAGAGGGGCCTCAAGGTAATGCACTCTGTCTGGCCCGCTCCAGTGATGGGGTGAATTGGACCAAGCCTGACTATGATTCTGGCACCAACATCGTCATGCGCTCATGCGACAATGAAAATAACTGGGGCCAGTTTTACCCCTGCTCAGTTATTCGCGACATACACGATCCAGATACCACGCAAAGTTGGAAAATGCTCTATTGGGATTGTCCGGATCCAAAACTCGGTTCGGGGATTTGTTTGTCCACCAGCCCCGACGGAATCCAATGGAATCGTCTCCATGATCATCCGATTATCACCGGAGCCAATGATGCCGCTTCGTTAATCGATGCGTTTCCGGATGCGAAGACTCCGTTCAAAGGAGGCTCCCACTTTATCCATCAGCAAACATTTAAATATAACCCCCATTTGCCGACGGATCGCGACAACCTGAAGCAGATGCATCGCGTGATCTCGATCTGGAAGTGCGATAAATTCGACGGGCGTTGGGTCGGTCCAATACAAATACTTGAACCCGATGAGAATGATGCACCCGATCTTCAATTCTACTGGCTGACCGCGTTCAAAACACCCTCCGGTATTTATGGAGGGTTCCTCAACTGTCACCACACCATCGATCAAACCATGGATGTGCAATTGGTGAGCAGCAAAGATGGATGGACATGGACTAGGGAGAACAATCGGGATCCGATTATACCGCTCAGTGCCGCGGGGCAATTCGACTGCGGATTTACAATCACGATCGCGCAGCCGGTGATCTGGCGAGATCGAGTGTGGGTTTTCTATCAAGGTCGACCAACCGTGCACGACGCTCAGCCGCTTTATCCCGATGAGCCATCACAACCGAATCCGGGAATCGGTCTGGCTCAATTTTCGATGGATCTCTTGAACTTGAATCCGCTGTGACCACAGAAACGATGCTTACAATCGACCAAATCCAATCCTATCGCGAACAGGGCTATCTGGGAGTAGAAGGCGTATTCTCCGCCGATGAGTTGGACGACTTGCGCAGGGTTACAGATGAGTTTGTCGAGAAATCACGAAGCGTCACCACGAATGATCACGTTTTTGATCTTGAACCCAGCCACACGCCGGAGAAACCCCGGCTGCGCCGTTTAAAAGATCCCATTAAGCAGCATGAGATCTACCGTCGTGCTCTTCGGCACCCCAAGGTGCTTGAAATTGTGAGCCAGCTGATCGGTCCGGCCATCACTTGCAATGGCAACAAACTCAATCTGAAGCTCGCGAATGTGGGTAGTCCGGTGGAGTGGCATCAAGACTGGGCATTCTATCCGCACACCAACGACGATTTACTCGCTGTCGGTATCGCGATCGACGAGTCCACGATGGAGAATGGGTGCTTGATGGTCTTACCCGGCTCTCATCGCGGACCTTTGCTCGACCATCACCAGGACGGTGTTTTCATTGGAGCCGTAACCGATCCGGATTTCCAATCCGATGCCGCTGTGCCCATCACCTTAAAAGCGGGAGGCATCTCCATTCATCATACACGACTCTTACATGGGTCATCTCCCAATCAGTCGCCAAACACGCGCCGGTTATTACTGTTCCAATACTGTGCCGCCGACGCCTGGCCGCTTATACCCCAGGAGAACCCATGGGAATCCTATGTCGCAACAGTCGTTCAGGGTGAACCGGTCAATGTTCCGAGACTCGCGCCGGTGCCGGTCCGATTGCCACTGCCCGAGCCTAAATTCAGCGGCTCAATTTACGAAATCCAGCGGGGACTGGAAAACGTAAAGTTCGGTGACGAGTCCTCGAAAATGTAAGCTTCCAGGCTCTGAAGCGGGCACAACAAGCAACCTTCGTCTAAGCTTTGCCGCTGTGGCCCGACTTGCCCTGTAATTCAGCGATACCGGCTTCGAACGCTGTTTGTTTACGTGCACGACGTTTCGCCCGCATTTCACGATAACCCACCAGACGTTTTTCGTCCTCATCCCATAGTCGGAGGGTGAGCGATTTCAAACTGGTCAAGAATGTGAGTGGTTTTATCTCGTTGGCAAAAGCGAGTTCGCGATGACAACGCACGAGATTGTAATTGGGGATTCGCGAGCTCAGGTGGTGGATATGGTGGTAGCCGATATTGCCGCTGAACCAATTGAAGATCCACGGGAGTTTATAGAATGAGCTGCCGTGAAGTGCAGCTGTCGCGTAGTCCCAATCTTCAGCGGTCTCCCAATGCGTTTCGTCGAATTGGT
The DNA here is from genome assembly GCA_034669935.1 of Cephaloticoccus sp. Taxonomy (GTDB): domain Bacteria; phylum Verrucomicrobiota; class Verrucomicrobiia; order Opitutales; family Opitutaceae; genus Cephaloticoccus. The sequence goes on along the minus strand of JAXMOJ010000006.1, from coordinate 11,867 downwards.
GCTGCACGTAAAACATCCAGATCCCCATGCCGCTTCCGACCGCCGTGATGAACAACTGGATCAGCAGATACGTCTGCCATCCGACCAACGCACTCATCCCGAGTGCGATGGTGAGAATCGCCAGATTCATCCACCAAACGGATTTCTTCTCCCGCGGACTAGCGGTGCGATCGGGTAAGCGCTGGTAAAGCGTAAACAAGAGCACAGGAGCGACCACGAAGATGATAATCGGGTTGCGAGCGACTTGATAACGAAAACGCAGGAAGGGCGATCCTTCGAGATATTCCTTCATCGTCAGCGTCCAAATGTCGCCCATCCCGCGTTTGTCGAGATTACCCGAAGTCGCGTGATGAACCGAATGTTCCCAACGCCAGTGATAGTAGGGCGTGAGCGTCAATGCGCCGGTGATGAAACCCACCACATCATTGGCTTTTCTCGATTTGAAAAACGAACCATGCCCGCAGTCATGAAAAATGATAAAGACCCGCAGGAGCATCCCGGAAGCCAACACGGCAAACCCCATCGAAAGCCAAATTGAATCGATGAGAGTAGTGACGGCGAAATACCAGAATACCGCGTAAAGGCCAACCGAGTTAGTAATCTGCCAGATAGCCCGCCAGAGCGATGGCTTCTGATAGCGAAGCACCTGTTCTTTCCAATCGGAGGGAACTGTTTTAGCAGGTTGTGAGGACGTATTTGATTCGGACATCGATTTGGTGTGAAGCGCAGAAGAGTAACTTAATTGGCGTGCCAAGGCTACGCATGGGTTGTCTTTGTCTAAACTTAATCGACGGAATCTTCCCGTTTCATCCATTTGAGTGCAATGGAATAGTCGTCTTCTAAAATGCAGATCAACTGCATGGTGGATGGCTTGCCAAATCTGCCCTTGAGCAGCTAGCTTAAGGTATGAGTAAACACCCCATCTCGAAGTCAAAAGCTGCGGCCAGTGGAAAATTTAAACTCGGTGGGGATCTCCCGGTGCATCGCCTCGGATTCGGTGCGATGCGGCTCACGGGTCCGGGCGTTTGGGGAGAGCCCGATAATCCTGCCTCCGCCCGCCGATTACTACGCAAGGTGGTTGAATTGGGGGTTAATTTCATTGATACCGCAGATTCCTATGGGCCAGGGGTGAATGAGCGCCAGATTGCTCAAACTCTCCATCCCTATCCCCAAGGGCTGATCATCGCAACTAAAGGCGGACTCACGCGCTCGGGTCCGGGAGAATGGGCACCTGTCGGTCGCGCAGAATATTTACAACAATGCGTCGAGCTCAGCCTGCGCCGCCTGAAAATTGATTGCATCGACCTCTACCAATTACATCGCCTCGATCCGCAAGTGCCCATGGCCGAGACACTGGGTTGCCTGAAGAAACTCCGTCGACAAGGCAAAATTCGACACATCGGATTATCTGAGGTCTCGGTGGATGAGATTAAGCAGGCGCGGAAAATCGTGCCGATCGTCAGCGTGCAAAATCTCTACAATTTTGGAAATCGTCAGAGCGAAGACGTCCTCGACTACTGCACTAAGCACAAGCTGGGATTCATCCCCTGGTTTCCTCTAGCGGCAGGCAAAATTGGCGGCCCCCGCAGTGCTCTAGCTAAAGCAGCGAAACGGCACGGCGCGACCATTTCGCAACTCGCGCTCGCCTGGCTCCTGCATCGTTCGCCCGTCATGCTGCCGATTCCCGGCACCTCCAGTCTCGCCCATCTGAAGGAAAATGTAGCTGCCGCTGACATCAAGCTCAGCAAAGCCGAGTGGGCTGAGATCGAAGGGTAGCACCTCATGGCATTCGACGACGAACACGCCGCGCGAGCCAGACGCTATCGCGAGCCTAATAGGTAGCGTCAGAGGATATGCCGATGATGGGAGGGCTCTGCTTTAAGGTAAATTAAGGCCGAATGCGAGAGCAGGAACCTTACCGTCTCCGATGCACGACGAGATAAAACTCATGGACAAGAGTGCTTCTAAATACGCGAATCGTTAGTGCCAACAATCGTGCTTATGCTGTTAAACGGCTAGACGCCCTTTTATATTCTGAGTTTGATCTGGAAATGCATAGTAACTCTTCCGCTGACAAACCGCTCGTGCTGCTCGGTCATCCCGGACATGAACTACGGATTTATGGATGGCTAAAAAAAACGCAACCAGAGGTCTGGGTGATCACAGACGGATCAGGGGCCATTTCCGAGCCAAGGATTGGTCTTTCCAAAGATGTTCTACAGTCTCTAGGCCTTACTCCAGGATCTTTGTTTGGGGCATATACCGATCGTGAAATATATACTTTAGTGCTAAAAGGGGAGCTCGATTTCTTTGTCAAAATGGCAATGCAAGTAGCTTCTCACCTGATCTCAGGTGGCCACAATTTCATCGTTAGTGACGCATCAGAGGGATACAATCCAACCCATGATTTATGCTGCTTAATTGCTCAATCGGCCGCACAGAAAGCCAGCCGTGATTCGGGAAGATTTATTCCTCACTATACTTTTCCACTAACGGGGCACCCTGATGGAGACACAACTCAACATGCACCAGCAGATATCACCGTGACCCTCGATGAAGAAATGGGAGGGGCGAAAATTCAAGCAGCTCTTAATTACGCTCAATCGGTAGATGGCACTCTGTTAAAGGAAGTTCAGGAGACTGTGGAGCGTTTCGGAACAGAAATTTTCAAGAACGAGCGTCTGCTAAGTAATACCGCCGTGGATTATGAAAATCAGTTCAGTAGTCAGGTCCCATTTTATGAACAACACGGGGAGCGTCGCATGGCGAATGGATCCTACACCGAAGTAATCAAGTTTCGGAAACACATGCTGCCCATCGCGAAAGCTCTATACACCTTCGCGGCCGGCGAGAATTTGCCCATCGATGCGGATCTTGATCACCAATAACACGCTAGCGCAGCGAGCTGGCACAGAGCTTTACGTGCGCGATATCGCCCTCGCATTGAAGCGACGTGGCCATCACCCCATTGCATACAGTTCTGATTTAGGAGAAGTAGCCGAAGAGTTGAGGAAGGCTGATGTAACCGTGGTAGATGATCTGATGAAAATAGATGCAGCACCGGATGTCATTCATGCCCACCACCATTTCGCTGCTATGCCCGCATTTCTTCGTTTCCCTCGGGTGCCGGCTTTGCTGTTTTGTCATGGAACCTTGCCTTGGGTGGAACAGCCAATTCTGTTTCCTTCAATCCGTCGTTATGTCGCGGTTGATGAAGCTTGTCGTGATCGAATAGTGGGGGTGGACGTTAAGGCTGAGCAAATTGTAATTCTGCCAACGTTCGTGGATTTGGACCGTTTCAAGCTCCGAGACCGGATCAACAGCAGCCCTCAAAGTGCACTGATTTTCAGTAACTATCCGCAGACTAGTATGCGAATGAGGCTCATTCGTGCTGCTTGTGCGAGGGCAGGAATTCGTCGAGTTGAGGCCATTGGACAAGACCTGAATGGAGCCGTCGCAAATCCAGCAGACATACTGTTGGAGTATGATGTGGTGTTTGCGAAAGGACGTTCCGCGCATGAAGCTGCCGCGACTGGCGCAGCAGTGATTGTGAGCGATTATGGACGGTTTGCGGGGCTCCTTACTTCATGGGCATATGACGAATGGCGTCCTCTCAATTTTGGGGTCCGCACTTTAACTCGTAAGTTGCATAGAGGATGCCTCAGCAAAGAACTCCGACGTTATGATTCTGACGACGTGCTCAAGGTTTCAAATAGGATCAGACGCGAAGCCAGTCTGGAAATTGCAATCGATCGTTTAATTGAACTATATCAAGATATCAGGACAGAGCGACCACTGGTGGCAGCAATAAGTGAAAGAGATATTCTGACTGCAACATCGGCATATCTGGCACTCTTGAAGGTATACATAAAAGAAGAACAAAAGGCTTCTTCACGCCCGGGGCTACCGCTATGGGTGTTGCGACTAGCGAACCTAATGTTCCCGCCTCGTTAGGAGTAGCACCTCGGTCTGTATTTTTATTAAAATGTCACATTAGAGCCATCGGAATTTTTCGGTCAGAACAAACCCGCAACAAGAAGTGGCCGACACCAGACGCGCCGTAATCGAAATCGGCGGAATAGAGTCCTTTGGCATCTGTGGGCCATGAGTCACCTTCGAGAGTGATTTCTTTGTAGTCGAGACTGCGATGAGCGAAATCAATTGCACGATCTTTCCACTTCGCATCACCCGTCGCTCGATAGGTTTCGAGAAGCAGTTCGCCACCACCTGCGAGGCCGGTGCTTTGGGTGTAGTTGTTCCGGTAATCTCCGTATCCATAGGTTGTTTCGGCAGCCTTAACTGCTGTCTCCAGATATTCGGCATCACCAAAGGCGCGGTGCGCCGCGAGATAAACTAGGCCGATCCCCGCTGCACCATGGCTCCACTGACAACGTGTCATGCCTTCCTGACCAATGAAGCCGAGCCAATTGAGCCCGCCATGAATCGGACGGGCGAAACGGGCGAGCGTAGCGAAGAGCTCGCGTGCCAGATTCTCCCAACGTTGATCTTTAGTATGTTCTGCCAGGCAGGTGAGAAAATGGGCTACTCCGGCAATACCATGTCCGACTCCCATGTGGGTGAGCTTGCGAAATCCCACGGTTCCTCCGGGATCAATCATGCAGTGGGTGCCGTGCTCATCGCGCACCATCTGCTGCTCCAACCAAATGGCGCAGCGTTCCGCGCCATGGAGGTAATCCTGATTGCCGGTATGATTCCAGAGCTTGAGTAAATACAGCCCGTTGGAGGCTTCTCCACCGAGCAGATCTGTAATCGGGCCGGGTGGTTCGCAGAGGATGATCTTCGCATTGCTGTGGCACAGATCAGGGATGTCTTCGTTAAGGGTAATCGCCCGATGCAAGGCGGCCAACGCGACTCCGGTCTGCCCAAAGTGCAGGCCACGTTTGTGATGCTTACCCTGGTAATTCGCGCACCAATCGATCGCTCCTTGGCTCAACTCCAAAGCGACAGGATTACCATAACACTTGTAGTAATCGTTCAGGAAAAAAGGGATACCGCCGACACCGTTGAAGACGCTGATCGAATGATGCGGCTTGTTCTCGTAATTGATCGTCTCCCACGTGATTCCCGTATCAGTTCTCTCGGCCGTGCGTTCTATGAATCCATAAATCGAATGGATGGCTTCTTCGAGGGGCTGCTTGTCAGTGGGCATGGGGCAATTCGGATTTAATAGAATTCAGGACGAGGAAATCAATCCTCCAAAGTTGAACCACGAAACACACCTCTATGAACGGAGTGAATGGCCTGACAAGGCACGAAAGAAACTCTGACACGATCACATCCCGTTAATGGAACAAAAAAAGGCGGGATCCATGGATCCCGCCCTAGAATTTGATTAGCGCCAATCAGCGTGCATTAGCGGTTTCTATCTCTGATCAGATCGTCGCGAGAATACCGTTCAAAGTGGCGCTAGGCCGCATCGCAGTTGATGCCTTCGCATCATCTGGCTGATAATAACCGCCGATATCACATGGCTGACCTTGGACCGCCAGGAGCTCTTCGTTGATCTTCGCTTCGTTGGCCGCGAGTTGCTCGGCAACAGGAGTGAAGGTCGCTTTGAGTTCGGCATCGCCATCTTGGGCGGCGAGGGCCTGAGCCCAGTAGAGACCGAGATAGAAGTGGCTACCGCGGTTGTCGATTTGGCCGACTTTACGCGCGGGGGACTTGTTATTATCGAGGAACTGCGAAGTCGCGGCGTCGAGGGTATCGGCAAGCACCTTGGCCTTGGGATTGGAGAAGGCTTCGCTGAGGTGTTCGAGCGAAACGGCGAGGGCGAGAAATTCGCCGAGCGAATCCCAACGCAGATAATTCTCTGCCACGAATTGTTGCACGTGCTTGGGAGCAGAACCACCGGCACCGGTTTCGAAGAGTCCGCCACCGTTCATGAGAGGAACGATTGAAAGCATCTTGGCAGAGGTGCCAACTTCGAGAATCGGGAACAGATCGGTCAGGTAATCGCGCAGAACATTGCCCGTGACGGAAATAGTGTCCTGGCCTTCCTTGATGCGCTCGAGGCTGAACTTACACGCAGCAGCCGGAGCCATGATTCGAATATCGAGCCCAGCCGTATCGTGCTCCTGAAGGTATTCGTTCACCTTGGCGATAATCTGTGCGTCGTGAGCACGATTCTCATCGAGCCAGAAAACGGTAGGAACCCCAGTGGCTCGAGCGCGTTTGACGGCGAGTTTCACCCAATCGCGGATCGGAGCATCTTTGGCCTGGCAGGCACGCCAGATATCACCTGCCTCCACTTGGTGCTCAAGCAGGACGTTGCCGGAAGCATCGACCACGCGGATCGTGCCATTGCCGGGCGCTTCAAAGGTTTTGTCGTGGGAACCGTATTCTTCGGCTTTTTGCGCCATCAGTCCGACGTTGGGCACGGAACCCATCGTGGTGGGATCGAGCGCTCCGTGTTCACGACAAAAGTCGATCGTTGCCTGATAAACGCCCGCATAGGAACTATCAGGGATGACGGCGAGGGTGTCTTGTTCGTTGCCATCTGTATTCCACATTTTACCACCACCACGAATCATCGCGGGCATGGAGGCATCGACAATCACATCGGAGGGCACGTGGAGATTGGTGATGCCTTTGTCTGAATTGACCATGGCGAGCGCCGGGCCGTTGGCATAGGCAGCCGCAATGTCGGATTCAATGGCGCTCTTTTGATCGGCCGGGAGCTTCGCAATCTTGGAAATGAGATCGCCGAAACCATTGCGCAGATCGACTCCGAGTTGATCAAACGTGTCGCCGTGCTTGGCAAAGAGATCTTTGAAGAAAACACGCACCGCATGACCGAAGATGATCGGATCGGAGACCTTCATCATGGTCGCTTTCAAGTGCAGCGAGAAAAGAACGTTTTGCTCCTTCGCTGCGGCGATCTGTTGATCGAGAAAGGACACGAGAGCGGCCTTGCTCATCGCAGTTGCGTCGATGATTTCACCACATTTGATGGGTGTGCTTTCCTTCAAAACCGTGATCGCACCGTCGGTAGCAATGAATTCGATCTTCACATCAGTCGCGTCGGACACGACAACGGACTTTTCATTGGAGGCAAAATCATTGGCGCCCATCGTGGCGACGTTGGTCTTCGAATCAGCAGACCAGGCGCCCATGGAGTGCGGATGCTTGCGAGCGTAATCCTTCACCGCCTTAGGGGCGCGGCGATCGGAATTACCTTCGCGCAGAACTGGATTCACGGCGCTGCCCATCACTTTACTGTAACGAGCTTTGGTTTCCTTCTCGGCGTCGGTCTGAGGCTCTTGAGGAAAGTCCGGGATGGCGAAGCCCTGCGATTGGAGTTCGGCGATGGCTTCATTAAGCTGGGGAACCGAGGCGCTGATATTGGGCAGCTTGATGATATTAGCCTCCGGCTGGCCGGCGAGTGCACCAAGCTCAGCAAGATAATCGCCGATGCGTTGGTCTTCGGTGAGGCTTTCGGGAAAATGGGCAAGAATACGCCCGGCTAACGAAATGTCGCGAGTCTCCACGTTGATTCCGGCATGCTTGGTAAACGCCTGCACGATCGGCAGGAGCGAATAGGTAGCGAGAGCGGGAGCTTCGTCAGTTTTGGTGTAGATGATGGTGGGGGACTCAGACATAAATGATATGGTCGATGGTTAAATAAAGAGCCGTCCAACTTGGGAGGCGCGATCGCTCTGGTCAAAGGCATTTACGAGCGAGGTTGGGGGATGTGAACCGTGCTTCTGAAAAGCATAAGAGTTGCCGGGACGGGATATTAACCACGAAACACACTAAATACACGAAAACCAGACAGATACCTGATAGGAGTAATGCAGAGGTTATTCCTGATATCCGCTTTCGTGTTTTTAGTGTATTTGGTGGTTTTCCTCTCTGTTCAGAGGTTTGCTTCCATAACTCCGGCTTGCGCCGGGGGCGCAATCTTGCCGCACTACGGAGAGTTACATTCCCATCATGAGTTTATATATTGGCATCGATTCAGGAACCCAAAGCACCAAGGCTGTCGTCCTCGACCTGAAGTCGCGCAAAGTCATCGCCGAAGCGCGGGCTCTTCACCAACTGATCACGGGACTTCCGGCCGGTCATATGGAGCAACATCCGCAGGCTTGGACGAGGGCACTCAATAAGGTGATTAAAGCGGTAGTGGCAAAAGTGGACGCCACGAAAGTGCGCGGCATTGGCATCTCGGGACAGCAGCATGGATTCGTGCCGCTTGATGATCAGGGTTCCGTGATCCGGCCGGCGAAACTGTGGTGCGATACATCGACCAGTGAGGAATGTGCGATTCTCACGAAGAAGCTCGGTGGGGAAAAAGAGGTGCTACGAAAACTCGGTGTCGCGATCCTTCCCGGATTTACTGCTCCAAAAATTCTGTGGTTAAAAAGAAACGAGCCCGCGAATTTTAAAAAGCTGCGCCACGTGCTCTTACCCCACGATTACCTGAATTTCTATCTCACGGGGAATTACTTCATGGAACATGGCGATGCTTCCGGCACGGCCCTGATGGATGTGCGTAAACGCAAGTGGTCGGCCGAAATCATCAAGGCGATTGATCCGCGTCTAGCCGATTGGTTGCCGGAATTGAGCTCGTCGGATTCCATCGCGGGCACTCTCACGCCGAAGATCGCGAAGAAATACGGACTCTCGACCGACGTAATCGTTTCCGCTGGTGGCGGCGATAACATGATGGGGGCGATCGGCACGGGTAATGTGAAATCGGGAGTGGTGACGGCGAGCTTCGGCACCAGTGGGACGATTTATGCGTATGCAGATAAAGCGGTCGTCGATCCGCGAGGAGAGATCGCAGCGTTTTGCTCATCCACGGATGGTTGGCTGCCGCTGCTCTGCACGATGAATGTAACAACGGTGACGGAGCAGATGCGTTGGCTCTTGGGGAAAGATCACCAGGCTTTCGATAAGGCCGTGAGCAAAGCCCCGGTCGGAGCCGGTGGACTTGTATTATTGCCTTATCTCGCCGGTGAACGCACGCCGAACGTGCCGGATGGTTCCGGCGCAATGATCGGACTAAACGCGGATAATTTCAACGAAGCCCATTTGGCTCGCGCGACCATGGAAGGCGTGACGATGGGAATGAACTACGGATTACAACGCCTCGCGTCACTCGGTGTGAAAGCAAAGGAAATACGCGTAACCGGTGGGGGCGCGAAATCACCCGCCTGGCGGCAAATCATGGCAGATATTTTCGCCGTGCCGGTCGTGGCGATGGTCGAAGATGAAGGCGCCGCAGTCGGCGGCGCGATTCAGGCCGCATGGGCCGAAGCGCGTCAGAAAAGCGCGAAGGTGAAGATCATACGATTCACGGATGGAGTCGTCGCGGTGAATGAAAAAACACGCTGTAAACCGGATAAACTAAACGTGGCACGCTACCGCGAATTGCAGGGTGTGCAGGATGTTTTAAGCTTGGCCCTGCGCGACGTGTTTAAACTCCAGCGGATGCTGGCGGACTAATCTATATTTACCGCAAAGGTCGCTAAGACCGCAAAGAGCAGAGCAAGCCAAGATTTTACCGCTAATTTTCGTTAATCAACGCTAAGGATCGATCTGATACTCAGCAGGTCTCTTAACCGCAGATTCGGAGTAGCTGGATGAGAATCTGGTTCCGAACTTAGTGCTTTTGCATGGTATGACTTGGATCGACTGTCTTGATCTGTGCCTATCTGCGAAATCTGTGGTAAAACTCCGTGAATTGGATTAGCGGTTAAAAGGATCGATGATTTTCCTGCATTGATTTCAGTCCTAGCGCGCTTCGCGTTCTTCGCGGTGAAAACAAAAACGATCAGCGCCTTCCTGCACCGGGGCTTGTGCCGTGTTTTAGACGGTAAGCACGGCAGAAGGTATTGCTACTGGTGAAGCCACTGGCGAGGGCGACGTCCTGCACGCTGAGTCGGGTGGCATCGAGCATAGAGCGCGCATGATCGAGACGTAGGCGTCGTAGCATGAGACCCGGAGATTCCGGATAGCGTGCGCTGAATTCGCGGATGAAATGCTCTCGACTGATACCGCATTTCTGCGCGACTTCCTTTAGATTTACCGGGGAGCGGAAATGATTTTGCACATAGTGATAACCAAACTCGATGGGATCACTCGTGCGGGTGGCCTGCACTTGCTCACGATAAAGCGAAAGCAGGAGGCGGTAGAGAAGCTCCCCCTGGTGGAGTCGATCGTAGAAGTTACGGTCCTTGAAACGCACGCATGTCTCATTAAAGAGTGCGGTGGCTTCTGAGTTATCCGGCATGCTCACAACAGATCCGAAATCTTGGCGGAGACGTGTAAAAAGGTCGTGCAGTCCAGCCCCCGAAAACGCGAGAAAGCGTAGCTGATAAGGCTCTGTCGCTGTAGGTGGATAACCGTAACCCGTGGGCTCATTATGCGTAAAAAGCATCGCATGTCCTTGGGGCACACGATGCATACCTTTCGCATCACGAAAATATGCCTCACCATTCAAAGTGCGTTGAATCACATGGGCGTAACTGGCCTCTCGATCCTCGTTATTGAAAGTGTATGCGCGATCGGTGCGGCGTTCTTCGGCACTGACGTGAACCACGGGGAAGTCACTTAATCCTGACATCTATCAAATATCACATAATGCACATTACGGATCAACCTTTTGCTATCGTGCCGCTAACAGAGCGTGATCCATGATCTGTGGCTTAACCCCTAATCTCAGTCTCAGTATTCCAATTCTATGTGCGCTGCCCAAAAACAACAAATCGGCCATGCCGATCACACTAAAGATGCCGCTGCTCGCGGCTTACCCGGCGAAATGCTCCGTCCAATTAAGATCACCATGATGGGCGCGGGGAGTGCATTCACGCCGCGGCTCATGAATGATATTTTGCGCATCCCCGGCGATAAGGGAGGCACGATCGCGTTGGTCGACATCGATCGCGAACGCCTTTCGACGATGACTAAACTCATCACACGTCTCGCGAAGCAATTGGGTAAGACAAATTGGAAGGTCATCGGTTCGGTCCAGCGCCGTAAAGTTCTCGCGGGCTCAGACTACATCGTGAATTGCATCGAGGTGAGCGGCACGGCTTGCGTGAAATTCGACAACGACATCCCCAAGAAATACGGGATTGATCAATGTATCGGAGATACGATCGGGCCGGGCGGCCTGTTCAAATCGATGCGCACCATCCCGGTCTTTCTCGATGTCCTGAAGGACGCCGAAGAGCTTTGCCCGAATGCGATCGTTCTCAACTACACGAATCCGATGGCCATGATGTGTCTCGCTTCAGGACGTTCGTCTTCGATGCAAGTTGTGGGCCTTTGCCACTCCGTGCAGGGCACGAGCAGCCTACTCGCAGGGCGCGCCGGAGTCCCGGTGGAAGATATGGATTGGGAATGTGCCGGGATCAATCACATGGCCTGGTTCACCAAGCTCGAGCACAACGGCAAGGACTTGTATCCGACTCTCAAACATAAGGCGACGGCCGATCTCAAGAAGGCATTCGCGGCCGGACGTCCCAAAAATCCGGTCTGGGAGAATCATCACAAAGTCGAGGGGCCGGACTGGCAGCGCGACATCGTGCGCAAGGATATGATGCTGCACTTCGGGGCGTTTATCACGGAATCGAGCGGACACCTTTCCGAGTATCTTCCCTATTACCGCAAACGCCCAGATCTCATCGAAAAATACAGCCGCGAAGGCTACGATGGCGGTTCGAGTTTTTATTCCAAGGGTTGGCCGAACTGGCGTAAAGCAGCAGACAAGCAACGCGCCAGAATGATCGCCGGAAAAGAACCGATGGAATGGGAACGCAGCTGGGAATATGCCAGCTGGATCATCGAAGCCCGCGAAAAGGATTCACCTTTTCGCATCCACGGCAATGTGATGAACAATC
>JAXMOJ010000005.1:0-314303 GCA_034669935.1 Cephaloticoccus sp. | reverse complement strand
ATTAAGCTGTGAGGCGATGAGCACTCCGACGAGCATGCCCACGGCACCCCAGATGACAGTGGCGAGTAAGAAATGCCGGACGATCCGGTCGTTATACTCGATGGTTACTTTTTGTTCGGTCATGGATTAAATGATCAGGATCTCGGATCAGTTGTGAGAGGGGGGAATGTCCGTTGCGGCTTTTGAGCACGGGGCCTGTTCACTACTTACCTCTGTGTGGTTTTCTTGCTGAGTGGAACTTCCCGCAAGGCGAGGTGTTTCATCGGCTAACGGAAGGAGAGATTCACGTTCTACACTGCTGAAACGGCGTCGCGAGGTTTCCTTCAGAAAGAAGACAATAAATGTGAAAACCAGACACAGGCTGATGGTCAAAGTGAGAGGGATGACAGACATAAAGAATTAGGATAGAAAAAAGAAAGAAATTCTGCTCCGCAGAGCTTGCCGACCGCTATGCATATTTTGTCATTGATACCAATATGCGCCAAAAGATGCACACGCTTTAGCAAACGATGCGAAGAGGGTTGGAGTGAAAAACGAGTATGATGCTCTCATGCTAGGGACAGTTATTCGGGCCATTCAAGCCCAACGAAGATCGATCTGTAACCGATGGGAGATTTTGCTGCGTGCGCGGCCCCATCGCTCACCTCTGGCGGATCCTGAGATTCTGACCCATAAGATTCCGCAAACTTGCGATGAGGTCTTCGAACGGCTTCACTTTCACCGGACTCCTGAAAATTTTGTGATGAAGGAGCCTGATTGTCCCTGTGCTCATAATCCCATGCTAGATTTTTTCGCGATGGGAGAAATTGCGATGACTGAGGGGATGATAAGGGCACTCAGGACGGTCCCAGACTTATCCATGACAGAACGGAGTAAATCTTTGAAGGAGCTTCATCTCGAGCTTCATCATCTGCGAGTGCAGGAAATCGATCTCTTGTGTTCGATATGTCAATTGGAACCCGGGGCGTCTCAGGCGCACTGTCAGTGGGAGTCGAGTGCACGCTCGCGATAGATAGTCGGCGATTCTCCTGTGACCTTACGAAAGACACGGTTGAACTGAGAGAGGGATTGGAAACCGGAGGCGTAGGCGACTTCACTGATTCGTTTATGAGGATTGAGGAGCAGATTTTTCACTTTTTCCACTCTCACCCGCGACAAGTAGTCCGTGAAGGTCATGCCGGTGGATTTCTTAAACGTCTTACAGAAATAAAACGCGCTCATGTTAACGGCTTTTGAAACTTCAGTGAGTGAGATTTCCTCGTCCTGATGCTTGCTGATAAAATCGCGTGCCTTACTGACGGCTGGTGATTCGGATTTCTGTTCAGTGACAAGAAGTTGAGTGCTAAGAGCGCCGAGATGTTGGGCAAAAATACTGAGAAGCTTAAGAATGGCATTATACTGCTCTTTGCTCAGCACGCGGGTCTGAAAGTAGGCTTCTTCCAGTCGCTTCAGATCAATTTCGCTTCCCCACTTAAGTAGTTGTTGGGTGGTGCGGGTGAACTCGCCTTTGTTGGGTTGATGTAAAAGGACTTGCCCCGTTGCTAAGAACGCCACCAATCCATCGCCCACTCTAATCGGAATCGAAGAATCACATAGCCCCGCAAAGCACTTGAGGGTTTTAGGCTCAATCTGTGCTGCGACCTCAATTTCACTTTGGAGCTGTAGGCAAGCCGAACAGGATTGATTCGATTGGGCCATCAGAGCGCAGAAGGGGTTCTCCTGTGGTGACCCCTGGTGTGGAAGATCAAGTGCTTCCAAATGACGAAGGTTCAGGGGCAGCCCCGTGGTTTCGCGGAATGCCTTCTCATAATCACGGAAGACCTGTGATTGTTTCAGACGTGAAACAACCGACTTGCTGCGTTCAGTCATTTGCCGTGATGAGGGCATGTTCCGAAACTATGAGCTTCCCGAGCTGTGGGCAACTGCCATCAGAAGCTATTTGCGCCTATATAACCCCAGCTTCACGGAAACTATAGTAACCCTGTGAGGTGGGATCAGCTTCAGGGCGTCCAAGAATGACGTGATCGTGAAATTCGATTCCTACGGTGCTCGCTGCATCCCTGAGTTGGCGGGTGATTTTGATGTCTGCTGCGCTTGGGGCAGGATCGCCTGAGGGGTGATTGTGTGCGCATATAATCGCGGTGGCGGTCTGATTGATCGCAATGCGAAAAACCTCACGGGGGTGCGCCAGGGCTGCAGTGGCCGTGCCCGAGGACACTTCCGTGCATTTGATCAGGCAATTCCGTCGATTCAGCGAAAGCACCCAGAATTTTTCGACCGCCAGACCCTGAGCGATTGGTCGCAGGAATTCGGCGACGAGGTCGGCCTGATTAAGGAGGGGAGATTCCCCCTTTTCCTGCATGAGGACGCGTCGGGCAACTTCCATCACCGTGACGAGTTGGAGAGCTTTGATCGGGCCAATGCCTTTGAGTTTACGGTAATCTTCGACTTGCCAACCAATCAGGCCTGCGAGGGAACCCGCTTCTTGAATCAGCTTTCCGGCGAGAGACAGAACATCCATGCCACGAGTGCCACTGCGGAGCAGCATCGCGAGTAATTCGGTGTCACTGAGCCCAGCCGCACCTACTCGAAGCATGCGTTCTTGTGGGCGTTCAGAGAGGACGGTGCTCTGCAGGCGATTTTCAGGATAGATGACCGATTGGGTCATAATGATTTTGTTTCTGGCCCTGATTAACCAAAACTGCAATTCCTCTCTCGATGAAACCATTACGCGTTGTTGTTTGGGGAGAGAATGTTCATGAGCACAAGATGCCCGCGGTCGCGGAAATCTATCCCGATGGGATGCATACCGAGATCGGCAAGGGTATCAGTGAGTTGCTGGCTCACGCAGAGGTATCGACCGCGACATTACAGGAGCCTGATCATGGGCTGAGTGAAGAACGCCTGGCTGAGACGGATGTTTTGGTGTGGTGGGGGCACTGCGCGCATGGCGACGTAGAGGATCGGATCGTTGATCGAGTGCAACAGCGTGTGTTGCAAGGCATGGGGTTGATCGTTCTGCACTCCGGCCATTTCTCAAAGATCTTTCAGCGTCTGTTGGGCACCGCGTGTTCATTGACTTGGCGTGAGATTGGCGAACGTGAGCGGATCTGGGTTTGCAATCCCGGCCATCCTATTGCACAGGGGCTCGAGCGGCACTTTGAACTTGCTCAAGAGGAGATGTATGGGGAGCCGTTTGCTATCCCGACTCCTGATGAACAGGTCTTCATCTCTTGGTTTGAAGGCGGCGAAGTGTTCCGGAGCGGCTGCTGCTGGCAGCGGGGCAACGGCAAGATTTTCTACTTCCGTCCCGGGCATGAAACGTATCCGACCTACTTCGACCAGAATGTGCGTCGGGTGATTGCGAATGCGGTTGAATGGGCCCGTCCACAGGGTCAGTGGACCGATGTCGCGGATTGTGAAAACGTTCGTGAGCCGCTAGAAGAGGTCACTCCTACTGAGATCTGACCAGCGCCCGATATCGAGACCGTCCCTTCCGGCGGTCCAAGTGAACTCGCTCGGGAGACTGAAATCTCCCACGACTCAGTAGTGCTTTACGTAGCCGTTGCGACGGAGACGTTCGAGCCAACGCTCTTCACTCACGCTACTCATGCGTTGAATGAGAATGCGTTCAATCGTATCACGCACTTCGTCGATCGGTTGGATACCTGCGTATTTCCGATCCTCAGCGAAGAGGAGGAAACATCCTTCGGGGGTGAGGACCGGGTCGGTAATATCTCCTTTATCGAGATTAAATAATGGGGAGCTGAATTCCTTCTTTAGATCGGACCGTTTCTGCCAACCCCAATCACCACCTTTGGAACGACGGGAATCTTCGCTATATTCCTTGGCTAAATCAGAAAACTCTTCTCCTCGTTGGAACCGGTTAATCACTTCCATCGCGCGAGTGAGTAACTGAGCCTCGGACTCATCGGAGGCGCGGTTCAGCTGGATGAGACGGAGATGGACGCTATCCTCTTGTCGGAAGCGTTCTTTGTTTTCCTCGTAATAGGTTTCGATACGAACCGGACTCACGATGCTCTGTGATTTGCGCTGTTGTTGGCGCATGTAAGTGTAAATGATATCGTCTTCTACTTCGGTGCGATATTGACGGAGGGTAGTGCCGCGACTGCGCAGGTAAGCGAGGAATTTGGAACGATCGTTTTCAAATTCGCCCGATTGAATATCAGCGATCCGGCTATCGATAAAACCAGGAGGGATCTGCTTTTTTTCGTCTTTGCGGAATTCATTGATGATCAGCACACGGTCAATCAGCTGCTGAATGATGGTGTCCTGCACACTTTCAAGTCGCTTGTTGAAATCCTCCTCATTGCGGGCCTCACGCTGTAATTGAGGAAGGAGTGGAGCGATTTCCTTACGGATATCGTCAACGGTGATGACTTTGTTTTCAACCACGGCAGCGACTCCGTTCACAAAGCGCATGTTGAGACCATCGTCGGCAACAGCGGTAGTTTGGGAATATCCGCTGGTGGAAAGTCCGAGGAGTGTGAGGGCGAGGGTGGCGCAACGACTAAACGTCATGGATTAGGCAGGTTATTTAAAAAGGTGATAATCTCGCGCAACCGTAGGAGTGGCTTGGAGGCGGTCAACCTTGGAAAGCGGGCACCTATTTGCACCCAATCGTCCCGGCGACCGCTGTTTCGCAAACACTTCAGGCGGCTGGCCTGTGTTTCGACTGAAAGTAAGCCCTTTTGTTCCGCGCGAATACGAATCTCTGTGATCGTGATGAGCGCTTTGATTTCCTGACCATAGGCTCCGAATCGATCACGCAGATCTTCGGTGATTTCTTTCAATGCCTCGGGAGAATCGGCGAGGGCAAGTCGCCGATAGCAGTCGATGCGCAAACGGGTCTCGCTCAGATATTCCGCGGGGATGCGTGCCTGAATGACGGGGAGTTTGGCCGAAGGATGGTCCTCCAAATCTTTAAGCACCGTGTAGCCGTCTTCATAGCGGTTACGTCGCGTGGTCTGCTCACCACCTCCTTCGCCGACGTGAACGAAATCGATTTTTACCGAAGCGCGGACCGTCGCGGCCAACTTGTCGCCCTTCAGACGGGCCACTGATTGTCGTAACAGCTGGCAGTAGAGTTCAAAGCCCACTCCGACGATGTGTCCGCTTTGTTGTGAACCAAGGAGATTGCCCGCGCCTCGCAGTTCCAAGTCGCGCATAGCAATGCGGAAACCTGCCCCCAATTGGTTGTGCTGGCGCATTGCAGTGAGTCGATGACGCGCGACTTCAAGTAACTTGGTGTGCCGATGGAGCAGCAGATAGGCATAGGCCTGATGTTTAAACCGGCCGACACGTCCCCGGAGTTGGTATAGCTGCGAGAGACCGAATCGATCCGCACCCTCAATGATGATGGTGTTGCAGTTGGGGATATCGAGGCCGCTCTCGATAATGGTGGTGCAGACGAGGACCTGTTGCTTACCCGCAACGAAATCAGTCATCACACGTTCCAGCTCATCACCTTCCATTTGACCGTGACCGACGCCAATCGATACGTCAGGCAGTAGCTCTCTTAAACGTGCGGCGACCGCCTCAATCGTCATCACGCGGTTGTGGAGGTAGAAGACTTGGCCCCCGCGTCGGATCTCGTGATGAATCGCATCGGTGACAATCTTTTCGTCGTAGGTTTTGACGATGGTCTGGATCGGATGGCGATTGCTCGGTGCGGTCTCGATCACGCTTAAGTCCCGTGCGCCGGTGAGCGCCATATAGAGCGTCCTCGGAATGGGTGTGGCACTCATCGAGAGCACATCGATCATCGAACGCATGGCTTTGAGCCGCTCCTTGTGTTTCACGCCGAAGCGCTGCTCCTCATCAACGACTACGAGGCCGAGATCCTTGAAGATTACATCCTTTTGCAGCAGGCGATGGGTGCCGATCAGGATGTCCACCTGGCCAGCGGTGACCGCAGCGAGAATCTTTTTCTGCTCTTGTCGGGTGCGAAAGCGGCTTACCATCTCGATGGCCAAGGGGTAGCCGGCCATGCGTTCGCGGAATGAGTTCAAGTGTTGCTGCGCCAACACAGTCGTGGGCACGAGGATAGCGACTTGTTTGCCTCCTTGCACCGTTTTAAAAGCAGCGCGGATCGCGACTTCGGTTTTACCAAATCCGACATCACCGCAAATGAGACGATCCATGGGCCGGGTGAGCTCCATGTCGCTCTTCGATTCCTCGATCGCGCGATGTTGATCACGGGTTTCGGTGTAAGGAAACGACGACTCGAATTCTTTCTGCCAGGTGTTGTCTTTGGGGAATGCAAATCCGGGCTGAGCTTCACGCGTGGCGTGAATTCGGAGGAGCTCCGCCGCGAGGTCGATCGTGGAGCGTTCGGCCGCTTTACGGGCTTTTTCCCAACGGCCTGAGCCAATGCGGCCGAGTTGCGGTCGCGTCTTGCTGAGCCCGACGTAACGACTGACAAGATGCGATTCCTGCAACGGCACATGGAGCGTGACATGGTCGTCGAACTCGAGAGAGATGACTTCCTTGATGCCTTGAGCGGTATCGAGTTTGGTGAGTCCGCGGTAGAGTGCGATGCCGTGTTGCAAGTGAACCACGAAATCTCCTTCCGCGAGTTCAGAGAAGTCGAGCAACTGATCGATCTGGGCGCGTTGGGCAATCGCGCGGGGATTGACGGAGGGGCGACGTTGCCTTTGTCGGCCGAAGATTTCTGTTTCGGTGACGACCACCAAACCGCGTTTACCCGCGCCCTTCTTCCACTTGATCGTAGTGGGCGCGTCGCGAAAGGTGATACGGAATCCTTCATTGAGTGACCCCAGCAGAAAATGCGGTGTGATCTTTTTGAGCAGGCGCTCTTCAGTGAGGATCTCGTGGATGCGTTTTTGTTCGCCCTCCTTGGAAGCGACGATGGCGATCCCGAAACCCGCTTGGCGCCAGATGATGAGTTGCTGCAGGAATTCAGCGCGCGCCTCGGATTCGACATGCAGGCGTTCCTGAGCGACAAGGGCTTCGTCAGGGTAACGACGATGATGAGTTAGACTTTCGGTGTCCCAAGTCCGCTCACTCGACGCATCATGAAAGAGGCCACTGGCTTCATCGATATCGGACAGACCGAAGTGCAGGCAGCATTTGGTGCGAAGTGACTGGAGACGATTGGTGTCCGTTTCTTCGCGCGCGAATGCGCTGAATTCCTCTTCAAGTGAGGCCGGCTCCAGAAATACAAGGGCGGCGCTGGAAGGAAGGTAGTCGGCCAGGCCAGTTTTGGAATCTGCAAGTCGCACTCGGGGAGTTGCCCCGATGGTGATTGCGGATACGTGGGCCCCGGATCGCTGGTTAACGGGATCGAAGAGGCGGATATCTTCGATTTCATCGCCGAAGAAATCGAGCCGATAGGGTTGATTTGCCGTGACAGGATAGACGTCGATGATGCCGCCCCGAATCGCATAATGACCGGGCGCTTCGCACACGGCTTCAGCATCATAATCGAGCGTTTGGAGTTGTTCCAATAAACCGTTGAAAGATTGAGCCTGACCCTTGGTGAGCTTCAGTTCGTTGGTGGTGAACTCATCCAGTGAGGGCACCGATTGGAGCAGGGCGGCTGGTGTTGTGACGACGATAAGCGAGTCGGGCGTTTGTTCGAGATGTCGTCTGGCGCGAAGTTGTGAAAGTGCCGTGAGTCGATCACTGGAAGCATTGAAGGCTTCGCGCATATCGCGGGAATCCGGCATGGATTCGGGAAACGCCAGCACATGATGGGTGGCTGGATGTTCAGACGCGCGATGAAAGAGTTGAAGATCTTCGGCGAGGTGCTCCGCAGTTTTTAAATCCGCAGTGACGACCACCCAGACTGGAGCTGCGTGGTGCTGGATCAACTCGGTGAGCGTGCATCCACTCGCGGCCGGACAGATTCCGGAATACGAATGGCGAACTGGAGTTGCGTTGTTCATGCGTGGAACCGACAAGCGAAACAACCTTATCGATTAGGCCTCGGGAGGCACTTCCCATGTAGCCAAGGCCGCACGCGCGGCGGATTCTTCGGCCGCTTTCTTGGAAGAACCTTGTCCGGTCGCGAGTGCTTCCTGCCCGAAATAAAGAGTCACGGTGTAAACCTTGGCGTGATCCTGACCACTGGTCGAGGTGATGTCGTAGCTCAGAGCATTGTTGCCGTGGATGGGCTGCACTTTTTCCTGTAAGTGGCCCTTCGGGTTTTCAATCTGATCACGGGAAGCGAGCCGATCGGCGAGGGGCCCGTAGATTTTTCGAATGATCCTCGTGGCGGTATCAATGCCCGCATCAAGATAGACGGCAGCGATGAGTGCCTCGAAAGCATCCTCTAAAGCCGAGTCGCGGGTGCGGCCGCCGCTCTCTTCCTCGCTCTTGCCGAGAAAAAGGCAGGCGTCCAAATGGATCTCGCGCGCCAGATCACTGAGGAATGAACCTTTGGTTAGGGCGGCGCGACGTTGGCTCAGCACGCCTTCACGTTCTGCGGAATAGAGTTGATAGAGCTCACTGGTCAGCACGAGTTGGAGGACGGCATCTCCGAGAAATTCAAGTCGTTGATTCGACTCGGTGACGCTTTCATCCTCGTTGGTGAGCGAGGGATGCGTGACGGCAAGTTTAAGTAGCTCGGTAGACTTGAAGGTGTGTCCGATATCTTGCTGAAGAGTTTGCAGTGCAGTGTTCATGAGCTGGCGCTTGAGTAACGGCGGAGGCCACGGTGGAAAATGAGAACAGCCAGTCCAAACCAAAATAATGTGACGCCGGCGAACCAGAGTGTATCGATAAAGTTGAAACCGTGAATCAAGGTTTCGGCCGGGATATTACTCACGACGACCATGGGGAGGGCCCAAACGAAGACGAAGCGCGTTATTCCTTTAAACGCCTGTCGAGGTAGGCGGGAAAATTCGAACAAGGTGAAGTAACCTCCTTCGAGTCCTTGGGTATTCGTGATCCAAAACGAAAGGGAAGTGATGATTACCATTGCGCTATAGTGAATCATGACGCCGCAGGCGACCATGAGAGCGTAGAGAACCACATCGGTGACCGAAGGTTGGAGGCCCAGTTGGATCGCCGAATAAATAACGACGCCGCAGGCGACCACCGAGTTAATCAATCCGTCGAGGTCCAGTTTGCGGGTGGTGGCCATGAACATGATATTGCCGGGCTGAGCGAGGAAGAAGTCGAAGTTTCCAGTGCGCACATTGCGCCCCATTTCGAAGAGGCTGCTCCAGAAAAAGCCCATCAAAAACCGCTGGATCAGCATGGCCGTGCCCACAAGGAGCATCATCTCGTATTTGCTCCAACCTGCGATGTTGTCGGTGTGCTCATAGAGCACGGTCACGAGGAGTAAGTTAACGGACATCCAGAAAAATTCGACCGTGGACCAGAGGATGAAATCGAAACGGAACATCATGGTGCGAACGACGGAGTAGCGCACACTGGCGAGCCAGATGTTGAGATAGTGTAGCATGATCGATTAACCTCCCACCGCAGTGTGGCGGCGCAATCCACGACTCCAAAGGAAGTGATTCAGACCCAGCAGCAAAGCGACCCAACCGATTTGAACCGTCAGTCCCTGGATCGCGAGAGCTTGATCTATTCGCCCGGTGAGCACCGCGGCCGGAAAATACATCTGATAGTAAAAGGGGAGAAACTGGGAGAGCTTGAATACCCAGTCGGGCATCAAATCGAGGGGGAACATTTGTCCGCCCAGTAAGGTTTCAATGGCGAGTGAGAGGATCACGAAACCTTGGATTTCCAGAAACCAGAAAGTCAGCATGCCGAAGCAGTAAGCGATACTGAATTGGATGAGCCCGGCGAAGAGCACGGAGGGAAGCCCCACGGCGATCCGCCAGAGTTCGTCGGGGAAAGTGAGGTATTCTTTTATAAAGGGGAAGGCGATCAAAAGCGGCACGAGGATGAGGAGACCCGAAACCATGCGGGCGGCGATGTAGATGCTGAATCGGTAAGTGAAATAGTTGATCGGTTTAAGTAGGAATTGGTTGATGAGACCGTTTCTGATTTCCTCGCTGATTTCATAGTCTTCGTTGAATGCACCGATGAAAAACTGCAGCACCATCAGCATGACGAAATACGTCATGGTTTGTTGCACATTGAATCCGCCTATTTCCGTGGAACCTTGATAGGCCGCCGCCCAGAGGGTGAAGACGACAATCAGATGGAATAAGGAAATGAATCCGCGCAGCGCGAAATT
Source organism: Cephaloticoccus sp. (assembly GCA_034669935.1). Classification (GTDB taxonomy): domain Bacteria; phylum Verrucomicrobiota; class Verrucomicrobiia; order Opitutales; family Opitutaceae; genus Cephaloticoccus. The sequence continues at coordinate 304,105 of JAXMOJ010000005.1, read as the reverse complement.
CCACCGGTAGACGAGATTGCTCTGCAGGCCGACGAGGAAGACGTGCCGATACTTGTTAAGCGTGCCGAGCATGCTTATTAGAGAGCGAACCGTTGGATGACTTCTTGCCCCAGTGCGCGATAGGCGGTCGAGCCCACTCCGGCAGGATCGTATTCGAAAATCGTTTTCCCGAAACTAGGCGCTTCGCTGAGACGCACCGTCCGAGGAATGAGCGTGGAGAATACCTTTTCGGGGAGGTGTTCCTTTACTTCATCGACCACTTGGCGGGAAAGATTGGTGCGACCGTCAAACATCGTCATAATCACGCCCCCTAGATCGAGGTCGGCATTCACATCGGCGGTTTTGAGTCGCTCGACATTGCGCAAAATCTGACCGAGGCCTTCCAGTGCCATGTATTCGCATTGCAGGGTGATGAGGAGGTGGTCGGCCGCCGCGAGGCTATTCATGGAGAGCATGCCGAGAGCCGGGGGGCAATCGATGATGATGGCACGGTAGCCATTGGTCGCACGGAGCGGCGCGATCACATCTCTGAGCTTCATGAGATAATTCTCCATCTGCGAAAGTTCGATTTCCGCGGCGGCGAGGTCTTCCTCGGAAGGGATCAGGGCGAGATGCTCGATATTGGTGGGCGTGATCATCTCGATGGCGGTGCCATCGCCGTGCAGGGGAGCGTAGAGACTGCGACCTTCGGTTTTCTCGACTCCGATTGCACTGGTCGCGTTGGCCTGCGGATCGAGATCGATCAGCAAGGTGTGGATTTTCTGCTCTGCGAGGGCGGCCGCGAGGTTAACCGCGGTAGTGGTCTTGCCGACGCCGCCTTTTTGATTGGCGATGGTAAATACAGTGGTGGCCATGGATTGGCCTTCAGTTAGGGACGATTCCCGCGAGGTCGCAAGCGTGGCGTGAGATTCCTGTAGAGAGAGCTGAGCTCGTAGCCGCTTCGCTCAGCCTTTGACCGCGCCACCAGTCAGCCCGGCGATAAACTCACGTTGGAGAAGCAGAAAGATGCACATGACCGGTGAGATTGATACGATGGTGCCCGCCATGATGAGGGCGTAATCGGTGCCGTAGAGGCCCTTGAGATTATTAAGGGCGACAGAAAGGGGGTGCAGATCCGGTGATTGGAGGATGATTTGGGGGCTGATGAAGTTATTCCAAGTGCCCATGAAGCTAATCATGAGAAATGCGCCCATCATCGGGCGAACGAGAGGAAGCACTAATTCGAAGAAGATGCGGGCCTCGCCAGCTCCATCGATTCGCGCGGCTTCAATCAGTTCACCGGGAACGCCATTGAGCATGGCTTGGCGAAAGAGAAAAACACCAAACGCCGGGGTGAGTCCGGGCAGTAGCAGGCCGGTGTAGGTGTTGAGCAGGCCGAGTTGGTAAAGGAGTTTGAAACCCGGTGCCAGCAAGAGCGGGCCAGGAATAATCAGTGCGGTAAGCACGAGTGTGGTGACGAATTCGCGTCCCTTAAATCTTAGCTTGGCGAGAGCATAGCCTCCCATGGAACAGAAGAGCACCGTCAGAATCGCGTGCACCGAAGCGAGAAAAAGGGAATTGAGCATCGCCCGACCGATTTTGAGTTCGCCAAAGAGTCGTCGGAAATTGTCGAGAGTGATACGGTCCCAACCGATGCCGAGAAATCCATCGCCTTCGGGCAGAAAGAGCGTGGCCGCGTAATCGAACTTGGTCTTGAGGGCCCCCGCGAGCATATGAGCAAATGGGATCAACGTGATGATCGCAAACACCACGAGGAGGGTGTAAACGATCGCGTTGGCGGCTGCTTTTCTATTCTGCATGGCTCAATGTTCTTCGTGTCGCTTGAGGATGCGGCGTTGGATTAAGGCAATGGTGATGAGCATCAGTGCAAGCACCCAGCCGATACTGCTCGCGTAGCCGAGATCACCGGCTTCAAAGCCAGTTTGGTAAAGATACATCACAATGGTGAGGCCACGATTATCGGGACCAGCACTATCATTGAGCATGATGTAGCTGAGTTCGAATAACTGAAAACTACCAATGACGGAGAGTAGAGTGACGAAGCCGGCGATGGGTAGGATTTCCGGCAGGGTGATATGCCAGAATTTATGCCATGCTCCTGCTCCATCGATTTCGGCGGCTTCGATCAGGTCGCGCGAGACGTTTTGCAGGGCGGCCAGAAAGTAAACCATGTTGAAACCTGCGCTCATCCAAAGGGCTGCAATGATGAGCGCACTCATCACGTAGTTTTGCGTCCAGGCGAAATCGATCGGCCAACCGGAGATGAAATAGTTTAAGGTTTTGTTCAGAAGTCCGGTATGTCGGGCAAAGATGGGGGCAAAGAGCATGGCCACAAAGGGCATGCCGACGAGGGAGGGGGCGAAGAAGATCAGCCGAAAATAGGCGCGTCCTTTGAGGGCAGGACGATTGAGAAGAAGCGCAAGCCCCAATGCGACGGGAAGCTGGATAAAGAGAGAGCCAGCTGCGAATTTAACCGTGTTTGCCGTGGCTTTCCAGAACAGCGGATCAGTGAGCAGAAACTTAAAGTTGTGAAGTCCAACCCATTCCGTGCGCCCGGGACCGTAGGTCTGCTGCATGGACAGGAACATGGAGTTGATCAGCGGCCATACCGTGAACAATGAAAACAAGAACAGAAAGGGGGTGAGAAACAGCCAGGGAGCTAGGTTTAAGCGTTTCATTCGGCCTCCTTTACCAAAAAGAGGTTCCGCGAGATCAGACGTTCGAGACTAGCTTGCGCATCTTGGAGAATCCGCAGTGCTTCGATTTCTAAGGATTCAACGTCGTAGACTTCATTGGCCCGGGCGTATTGAGCAAGAGCGATGAGAGAGCTGGAGATCTTTTGTCCCCCGGCAGCAGTATAAGGCGAGGAAGGACGATGGGGGACCTCGGGAGCCTGCTCGATATACATCCGGCCAATCGGTTGGCCGGAGAAAAAGGGATCGGGTTCATCGTAGAAAGACTGGCTCCATGTGGTTTTGACCGGACTGATGATGGAGGTGTTCTCAAACATGTGCCTGGCGAGCTCGGGGTTGAGATAGAGGTGTTTAACGAATTCCCAACCGGTCTCAAAATTTTCGCTGGCTTTGGGGATCCCGATCATGGTGCCACCAGCGACGGAGGTGCGTCGTCCGCCTTTTTCCCAAGCGGGGACGGGCATGAATTTTAATTTTCCACTAAGGCCGGGGTTTTCGATTTTCCAGGAGCCCGCCATCCAGTCAGGAACCAGAGTGCCGATCACGAATCCTTCGAGGCGCTGGCGATGTCCCGCTGCGGTATTGGCCGGCACATCAGTGCAGGTCGCATTGGGACCTGCGATCCAAGTAGTCAGCTTGGCGAGCACATGGGCATTACGCTGGCTGGCAAAGTTGGGTTTGTCATTTTGATCGAAGATGGAACCACCGGCCTGCAGAATGAGCATGATCGCGACATCACCTCGTGTGTCATCGGCGGTCATCAGATAGTGGTCGGGCTGTCCGTCGCCATCGCGATCACGAAAGAGCGGTCGCATCACCCGGAAGTAATCATCCCAAGTTTCGATCGTGCTGACATCGATGCCGGCTGCTTCGACTATATCGGAACGATAGGCAAGTAGCACGGGATGAACATCGTGAGGAAGGCCAAAGATATGCCCACGCGAGATGTAGGGAGCAAAGGAGGGCTCATTGATCTGCTCGTAGATACCCTCATCATGGACGTAGTCGGTGAGATCCACGAAGCCGATTTCATTCACTGGTCCGAGAAACACTTTGGCGACCACACCGAGATTAGCTTCGATGATATCAGCTACGGGAGTGCCGGAAAGGAAACCCGAAAGCATTCGCCGCTCCAAAGCTCGTGAATGCAATTGAGTCATGCCGATTTTTTTCTCGGGCTTCTCTTCGTTCCATTCTGCCACTAGTTTTACGTAAGCTTTCTTATGCGCCGTGGCGGTCAGCCAGAAGGGGATGCCATCGACTACCTTGGATGGGAGCGAAGCTACAATGAAAGTGGTGACGATCGCGATGGATAGAATAACCAAAGCACCGGGGGAGAGGAACCGGTCAATGTTTTCGCGCAGAGCTTTAATCATGCCGCCGCAACCTCCTCATCGCACATGAGTGATGTGTCTGCTGATTGAACTGTTGGGACAAAACCTAGAAGCATGGGCACAGGTGCAATGGGTGCTTGCTAAGGTGCAAGGCTCGCAAAGTTTGGCAACCTGAATATCAGCTCTGATCAGCGGATATCGATGACGACGATTGAACCGGAACTCACCGCAAGCATTCATGCCTCATCTGGAAGGAATTAGTGGAGGCGCGGGCCGGAATTGAACCGGCGCATAGAGCTTTTGCAGAGCTCGGCCTTACCACTTGGCTACCGCGCCACTAATACAAGGAGGCGAAAGTTGGATGAATTTTTATCGCCCCGCAAGAACTGAAATAAAATTTACGCGGATGTTCCCCATTCCCTCAAGCTATCGGAGGTGTGGTGTCGCCCTTTTCGTAGTTCGTCTGAAGGGTAAATCGAAACACGCTGCCGGAGCCTTCAGAACTTTCCACGGAAATGGTGCCGCCCATCAATTCGCACAATCGCTTGCTGATGGCCAATCCGAGGCCAGTGCCATTGCGGCGTCTTTTCATCGAGGTGTCGACTTGGCTGAAGGGGCGGAAAAGTTGCGAGATTTTATCCGAGGGAATCCCGATCCCGGTATCAGTGATACTGAAAAAGAGTCGGATATCGCATAGCCCATCGTTCACTGGGCGGGACTTACTGCATGATACCTCGATCGTCACGCTACCTTCTTCGGTGAACTTGAGTGCATTGCCGATCAGGTTGGTTAAGATCTGACGCAGCCGAGTCTCATCCCCATTCACGATTACGGGCACGTCGGTCGCGATGTTGGTCTCAAGCGTCAGTCCAATATCGCGGGCATCTGGTTCCAGCAGCGCGGTCACTTCCTCGATGCATTTGTGGAGAGCATAAGGGGAGTGTTCGATTTCGACTTTGCCTGCTTCAATCTTCGAAAGGTCGAGGATGTCATTGATGAGTTTGCCGAGGGCTACACCACTGGTGCGAATCATGCTCACTTGCTCACGCTGCTCGGAACTGAGTTCTGAGCCTGATAACATATCCGCAAATCCCATGATGCCATTAATCGGCGTGCGAATCTCATGGCTGACGACGGCGAGAAATTCTCCTTTGGCGCGATCAGCGGCCTCGGCCGCTTCCTTGGCTGCGAGTAGGGCCGCCTCGGCGTTTTTGCGCTCGGTGATATCATGACCCACTGCTTGAAATTCCAACAGGTTACCCCGGTCGTCATGGATGGGGCGTTGGGCCCAGAGCATGCACGAGATCTGTCCTTCGGCGGTGGTCAGGTTTTGCTCTTTTTGGAGAGTGTCTTTTTCGGATATTTGACCGGCATCCATGAATGGTATGAGCTCGCCGACCAATTCGGAGCGCTTGCGCCCGAAAGCGCGAGCATAGGAACCATTGACAAAGGTGAGGCGTCCGTCGGGACGATAGCGGCAGATCAAGTCAACTTGATCTTCGACGATTCCTCGGTAGCTCGCTTCCACTTTCTGCAGCGAGCGAGCCATGTTTTCGATATTCCGGGCGAGACCGATGATTTCATCATGATCAGGGTCTTCGTCCCCACCTTGGATCTGCGGCCCGGCGGACTCACGCAGATTTCGCAATCTTTCGATCATCGTGCGATCCCAAACGTAACCTGCGAGCACCAGGAGGATACAGCCGATGATGGCCAAGCCTACGACGTAAAACGATGATCCCATTTTCTCCCGTAGCCCTTGTTGGAAAAGCAGGGTGAGGAGGGAAATCACCAGGGAGAGGGCAAGTCCCAGGATGAGGATGGTTTTACGATTAATATTATCCATGGGTGGGGGCCTGCTAAAGTGAACTAAGACACGGTAAAGTCTAACATAATTCCCGTCAGATAGAGTTTGTGGTGGAAATTGCTTTGAGTTGTAGGGGAAGGTCTCTACACAGACTCACTTCTTAACCCCAAACGATCATACCTAACTCTTTTTTATGTCTTCTCAAAATAAACAGGCCCTCATAATTGCCGGTGGTTGGACCGGCCACGAACCGCAGGAATGCGCCGCTCTTTTTGCCGAGAAAATGCCTGCGCGCGGCTTTGATGTTGAGGTCGTTGATTCTTTGGAGGTGCTGGAAGATATTCCTCGCATACAAGCGAAGGATCTCATTGTGCCGATTTGGACGATGGGCACGATCTCCTCGGATCAGGAACGTAACTTGATCGATGCCGTTCTGGGTGGAGTGGGGTTGGCGGGATTCCATGGCGGCATGTGCGATTCATTTCGCGGGGCAGTCGAATACCAATGGATGACGGGCGGGCAGTTTCTGTGTCACCCTGATGGCGTGAAAGACTATCGAATCCGTATCGTGAATCATGATGATCCCATCACTCAGGGGATGGAGGATTTCGATGTGCACAGTGAACAGTATTACATGCTTGTGGATCCGAATAACGAGGTGCTTGTGGCGACGACGCATCAATCGGAGAGTGCTCCCTGGACCAATGGAGTTGAGATGCCTTTCGTGTGGAAAAAAATGCACGGTAAAGGTCGCGTCTTCTATTCGGCGATGGGGCACGTTTGTCAGGAGTTTACGGACTATCCCCAACAGCTCGAAATGACGTTGCGTGGCATGGAATGGGCGTCGCGTTAAGCGAACCGTAGTTTCCGCGATTCACTCATGTTATGAAATCTCGATTCAAGAGGGCTGAGGACATAAAAGTCGGTGTCGTCGGATACGGGGGGGCCTTCAATATGGGCCGCCTTCATTTGGATGACATGCGTAAAGCTGGCATGACTCCGTATGCGGTGGCCGAGCCTGATGAGAGCAGGTTGAAAGTCGCGGCGGAGGATTATCCGGGCATTGAGACATATCACAGCGTGACTGAGATGCTGCAAAAGTCGGAGGTGAACCTTATCGTGTTGATTACGCCGCATAGCACGCACGCTCCCTTGGCTCTCCAATGCATTAAAGCCGGCAAGCATGTGGTGTGTGAGAAGCCTTTTGCGATCACGACGAAGGAATGCGATGCGATGATCGCGGCGGCCAAGAAACATAATGTCGTCGTCTCAACCTTTCATAATCGCCACTGGGATGGATCGATTCTGCATGCGCTCAAAGTGCTGAAATCGGGAGCGATTGGTGAGGTGGTGAGAATTGAATGCCGGGCGGGTGGCTGGAATAAACCACGGGATTGGTGGCGCTCCAGTAAATCAATTTCGGGAGGCATTCTCTACGATTGGGGGGTGCACCTATTGGAGTATGCGCTTCAGCTGGTTGATTCGGAAATTACGGAAGTGACTGGCTATGCGAAACGTGGCTTCTGGGCAGGCAAAACGAAGTGGGGCGAAGATGGAATCGAAGACGAAGCCTATGCCGTGACTCGTTTTAGGAGCGGTGCGTGGGTGACGCTTCGCATCACGATGATCGATGCTCATCCTAAACCGGGTATGATGGAAGTAACGGGCACGAAGGGCACATTTTGGTGGGACTACGATAACCACGAAATTATCGTTAAGAAGGCGAATAAGACGGTCGTGACGAAGGGAAAGAATCCTGAGCCGCAATGGGCCAAGTATTATGAGAATGTGGCCGATCATCTGACCAAGAACACACCTTTGGTGATTACGCCGGAATGGTCGCGTCGACCCATTCACATTCTTGATCTGGCCGATCGGAGCGCGACTGAAGGTCGCGCGATCAAAGCGAAATACAGCTAAGTGATTCGCCCACAAAAAAGCCGACTCAGGGCTGAGTCGGCTTTTTGATCTACAGGGGCCGCTCGAGATTTTACTTCGCGCGATTCCACGACTTCGCGAGTTCCTTGCGGAGGACTGCGGCGTCGGGCCAAGCAGGAGGGAGGCCTTCGATATTATATCCTGCCCCTCCATCATGGTAGGGTCCCATTTCGGGACAGACGTAAAGAGTGCGGTCCTTGTTCTTCGGAGCCTTCTTCCACATGCGGAAAAGGTCGTCGGTAAACTTGAGGTAGCTCTTCACGCCTTCGGTGAGCTTCCCTTTGCCATTGGTCACCGCGATTTGGCAGTGATGTCCATTAAAGGGGCGGCAATGGCTTTGTTCGGAGTCCTGAATCAGCCGAGGATACTTGAGCATGTATTCACTGTAGTTTCCGGGACCAAGATGTTTGACGACCGCAAAGTGGGAGAAGTCGAAGTTGATCTTAGGCGCTTGGCCCGTTGCCTTCTTGTAGAGCTTAACAATCTCGTAGGTTTTTTCGGGAGTTTCGGTGCAAGTGTCACGATGGACTTCGAGGGACATGACGACGCCGCCAATCTTATCGGCTTCCTTCATCATCTTCACCCAATTGCGGGCAGCGACGCTGGGCTTGGTGAAATCATCGTCGAGTTGGACGTTGATGTGCACGGCACCGCAGGCCTTCTGCTTCTTAATGGCCTTGGCGTATTGCTTGGCGTCGCCGGAGTTATCCGAGATGAAACCGAGCAGATGCTTGAGACCGTATTTCTTCGCTAACCGCGTATGCTCAGGCGTGAGCATGGTGGTGAAGCCGTCGAAACCAGCTTCGGCTACGGCGGCGATTTTCTTTTCCAATGACCACTCGCGTTTCGGTGTGGGGTGACCGACGAGGGACCAGAGATTGGCGATATGAGCGATTTTTGGCATAGTGGGATTAGGGGTTAAGCGTGACGTCCTTTGAAGGTGAGTTCGGCGACACCGGATTTATCGAGATCGCCGAGACCGAGCGCGACCATCTTGTCGAACTGTGTCTTGGTCGCGGAGGCGAGAGGCATGTTGATACCGCTTTCGCAGCCGAGGGTCCAAGCGATCGTGCTATCCTTGGCGGCGTGCGCACCGGAGAAGTAGCATTCGTGGTCACGGTTTTGCATGTCCTCGCCGTCGGTTTTAAGCACCTGAGAGTTGGCACCCGTTTGGAGAAAGATCTCACGAAGCATATCCAGATTGAGACCCAGAGCGTCACCAAGGCCGAGACCTTCGGCGAGTCCAGCCGTGTTGATATTCATGACCATATTCACGAGGGCCTTCACTTGTGCAGCTTGACCGGTTTTGCCGACATAGCGAAGTGCAGTGGAGAGCTTATCGAGGATGGGTTTGACCTGGGTAAAGGTCTTCTTCGCTCCACCGCACATGAGATAGAGCGTGCCATTGCGGGCTTGGGGGATCGAGGAAGCCATGCAGCCTTCGAGCGTCTTTGCTCCGACCTTCTTCGCGCGACGTTCAACTTCGACGTGAGTCTTGGGTGTGATCGTAGCGCAGTTGATAAAGATTTTGCCCTTCGCCTTGGTGAGCAACGAATCACCGGATGTTTCGAAGATCGCGAGTTGTGAGGCATCGTCCGTAACGACGGTGATAATCACATCAGCGGCTGCGGTGACAGCAGCGAGGGTCTTGGCGTGTTTCGCACCGATTTCTTTGGCGAGTGCCGCAGCAGATGGTTTGTAAACATCATAAACTGCGGAGACTTTGTAACCGCACTCTTTGAGGCGACGGGCCATATTTGCGCCCATGCGACCAACTCCGACGAAGGCAATTTTTTCAGACATAATAGTGTGTTATTTTAGGGTGAGTGATGCCGGCAGTTTAGCGGGCAAAGAATGGATTGTGCTGTTTTTCCTGACCAACGGTGGTCAACGGGCCATGTCCGGGAGCGATCACAGTGTCGCGTGACATCGGCATGATTTTTTCCTTATTGTTGCGATACTGATCCGCAAAGTTGGTGGGGCTGCCACCCATGGAACAGGAGAAAATCGAATCGGCTACGATCGCGAGTGGCCAGCTGAGACCCGTGACAAAGAATGTCGTCATGCCCGGAGAATGTCCCCAAGTGAGGAGTGTTTTGATCGCGAGGTCGCCGATGTGGAAGTGCGCGTTTTCCTTAAAGTTTTGCGCACCTTCAAAATCGACGGGTTCTTCTGCGCTCGACCAGACCTCGGCTTTGGTTTCAGCGGCGAGCTTGGGGAGATCGACGATGTGATCTTCGTGCGTATGCGTGATGAAGATATAGCGAAGATCGAGACCTTCGGTTTTGATGATGTCCAACATGGCCTGACAATCAGAACCGGTATCAAACGCAGCGGCGTGTTTGGTCCGAGGATCCCAAATCAAGTAGCTGTTCACTGTCATGTCTTCAAAGACAGTGTTGAACATCGCGAATCCGCAGGGGAACGAAGGTTGATCGGGATACCACGATTTATTCGTGAGTTCTTCCAGCGCATCCGGGCTGAGTCGAAGGTGGCGAGCCACCCGTCGAATCACGGCCATAATAGGCTTTCCCTCTTTGACGGCGGCAAGATCCTCGGCGCTAACCTCAGCGCGGGAAGCAAGTTGCTCATCCGTGATTTTGAGACCGCGTTGGGTCTTGTTGATTACATCGTCGAAGTTGTCCTCAATCGGAATACGGGCCATAGGGGCCAAGAAAATGCGGACGGTCGGCATTGGGCAAGCCGAATGCCGATGAAAGTTACGCGGTCCGGAATCGATTCCCGGTGGTCACATCGGCTTCTGCGTGCGTGGCGGGCAGGAGCTCGCGTTGGTCAACGGGGTAGCAGCGCGGATGCGGTTGAGCAGATCTTGATAAAAATCGAAGGCGGGGTCTCCGGGGTTGCGTGAAAGCGTATCATCGAATTCGGCAGCCAGTCGGGCGGATTCGGCTTCGCATTCGCGGAGCTTAGTCGCGGCGCGTTCTCGGTAGTCGGAGTTGTCGACTTGAGCGTGTTCCGCGAGCAGGGGTAACCAGCGATGGGCGTATTGCACGTGGGCGGTTTCATCGATGATGTCGAAGAGCATCATTTCAGCGGACTCGAGATCCTGTCCCTCACGGAAGTCCACATAGCTCTCGTTTTTGACGACGAAGTGGCCGGTCTCCGCGACCATGCCGATGTGAAATACCGCGTCATAGACTTCTTTCGCGGTCAAATGGTCCATCTTATAAGAAGCTAGAATCGCGTTTTGATCAGCGGCGACTTGCTCAATGGGCAGTCCTTTGGCCTCCGCATAGTCCTTTAGAATTTTGTCCTGCTCCTCTTGTTGATAAGTGCCGAATCCGACCTCTTCGAGACTGATGCCGAAATCCTTCAGCCGGGAGTAGCCGGAATCGCCGTGCCTGGATTCATCCCAGAGGTGACGCGAGATATCATGGTGCCAGTCCCAAGGCATGTAGTGTCCGTCGTAGAGCCAAATCAATTGGTCGTCGGGCAGATTCTTTTCGAGCATGTAACCAAAGGCCCAAAAGAGGCGGCGAGTTTCGATGCTGCGGGTGAAATCGGCCCGCACGTAATCCATGAAGGGGTATTTAGCGACGGTCGGTTCATTGCGGGCACTAAATCGGGCTAGTTTGAAATCGGTGGCCACTCCGGCTGGTTTGGCGATCTCGCCATCTTTGATTGGTAATGCGGTGCGGAAGTGACCGCATTCGTCGAGGGCTGTATCGATTTGCTGAAGATAGGCCGCATCAGTCGTGTGCGGATGCCGTCGACGATAATCGCGATACCAGAGCCATTGTTGGCTTTTGATCTGATTGATTTCGTGGAGCAGTGAGATCGTGGGAGCATCGTGGACGGGATGAACGCTCGCGACATATTCTCCGTAAGCCGCGACTAGAGTTTTTAGCAGATGAACATAAACACCGTCCAACGCATCGTGCAAAGTCGGAGCGAGTAGAACCTTGTTGGCGAGATGCTCCAGCTGTGAGGAAACGGGGGCATCGGCTTTGCCGCCGGGAAATTGTGCGATGCGTTCACGAAGGCGTCGCACGCACTCGGCCTGATCCCAGATATGACGATGAATGGTGCTCTTATCCTCCCATCCGGAGATATTGCGGCCCCAACCGGCAATCAAGCGATGGATGGAGCGTTCGATGTATTGCCAATCGCAGAGGAGAGCCACGGTGCGAGGCTTCTGTTTACTATCTTGATCGACCAAAACGTGGCGCGACGGTGTTTCGACTGCTGATTCGGCGGTAAGAGGGGGCATTGCGTAAATATATCAAAAATCTTGAAAATAGCCTATGCCTGATAGGGATTAACTTATGTCTAAAATTGACCATACGCTTTGGCGAAACCCATTCACGGGTCAGGGACTTCGTCTACCTGTGGGCAGCGGGAGTGAAGGGTTTCGCATGCATGAGCTGGGTGCAATTGAAGTAGATCACCGCTGGCAGCACAGTGCTGTATCCAGTCCATTTTGGCGCCTGTTCTACGATATGTCACCGGGCGTATGGGTTAAGAGCGGTGGCCAAATACATCATTTGGATCAGAATCACGCCATCATCCTGCCCGAGGGGGTGTCTTTTGATTGTGGCGCGAGAGAGAAACTGAACCATTTTTGGATTCACTTCTCTTTAGCTCTCAACGTCCACGCTTCCGGATCAAAGCCGATGGAAATCGAGGTGGGGAAGGAGTTTCAGGAAGTAGCGAAAAAGTTGCGGAATGTGACTTTAGCAAAGCGAGTAACGCAGGCGCGACGCTTGGGGCAGGCCTTGTTGCATTTAGCATTTGTGGAGGTCGATACACAGTCCTGGGAAATTCTGGATCCCAGATTGCGTAGGATATTGACCTGGTTAGATATACGGCTGGGCGCGCCGATCACCAATGAGCAGATGGCGCGAATGACGGGACTCGGTATCGAACCGTTTATCAGGTGGTTTAAGAAATCCACTGGTCAGACTCCGGCGGTATATGTGACCGCTCGGCGTATGCGTGAGGCCTCTCGTCGATTGTCCTATGAAGATGAGACTATAGAAGATATCGCGGAGGCAGTGGGCTATCGTAATAGGCACCATTTTAGTCGGGTGTTTAAACGCTATGCCGGGATGGGGCCTGCCACCTACCGTCGCAATACTAGGAATAGGTATGAATAGGCGTATTTAATTGGTGATGGATTATATATCGAAGAATAAATGGGCTTTATTGCTAAAAATATGCGGTGTGAGCTTGCTAATATTATGCCATAGTTTTTCCATTCCCTAGGATTTATTCCCAATCACCACCATGATAACAAATAAGATAAAAGAACTCGCAGCTGCTCGCGCCAAGATCACTAAGCTTGAGCAAGAAGTAGCTTCAGAACGCACCAAAGAGCTTAAAGCTCTTCCTGCTCAATACGGTTTTGATACGGTCGCAGACTTTATCAAAGCAGTGAAAGCTGCTGCTGGCGGCAAAGCGGCCCGCAAGGGATCCACTAAGTCCGGTGGACGTCGCAAGCGCGCTGTCATCACTGCTGAAACCAAGAACAAAGTGAAATCGCTCACTGCTGCCGGTAAGACCGGTGCGGCTATTGCCAAGGCAGTTGGGATTTCGATTCCCAGTGTTCAGAATATCAAGAAAGAGCTGGGATTGACCAAGGCTCGGAAGAAATAAGGCTTCTTCGTCAAAGACTATCTTGCCTCGTGTCTCTTATGGGACACGGGGCTTTTTTGTGGGTCAGTATTATTGATTCGCTGATAGCGCTCAATAGCGGGCCAATTCCTGATCGATTTCCATGGCCCAGCCATCAATACCACCGTCGATATTAGTGACGTTTTTGAGACCTTGAGCGCGAAGATAATCAGTGACCCGTCGGCTGCGACTTCCGTGATGGCACAGAATGAGTAGATGTTTATCCTTGGGGAGCTCTGAAATATTTTCCGGGATTTGTCGCATCGGAATGTGCTGGGCGATTTCCACCCGGCAGATATTCAGCTCATGAGGTTCTCGCACATCGATCAGGATCGTCTCACTAGGGTTATCTGTGAGCAATTGGTGCGCGACTGGGACGGTGATTGCTACGGGATGTTCGGATTCGTTCATGGAAGCAGGGGGGGCTGTTACGCAGATGGGAGTGTAACGGGATGGTTCAATCGAAGTAATTGTAGGCTTCGATCCACAGAGCGGACAATCCGGTGAACGTGGAATAAGCATACTGGTGGTCTGATGATCGAATGCCCGATAGGTGAGCAATTTGCCGTTCAGCAGTTCTCCATATCCAGTGAGAAACTTGATCACCTCAAGGGCCTGCATGCTTCCGATCACGCCGCACAACGCACCGATCACCCCCGCTTCACCACAATTAGGCACGCTGCCCGCACTCGGTGGTTCAGGGAAAAGACAGCGGTAACAGGGGGCACCTTGGTCAGAGTTAAGGACACTGATCTGGCCTTCAAACTTATAGATACTGCCATGCACGAGCGGACGTTGGGCAAGAAACGCGGCATCGTTGTTGAGATAGCGCACGGGGAAGTTGTCCGTGCCATCCAGGATGATGTCGTATTGCTGGAACAACTTAACCGCGTTTTCGGGCGTCACTCCTTCGCGATGGGGCACCAAATTAATGAGCGGGTTGATGGCGCGGAGGCTTGCGATCGCAGAATCCACCTTGGACTTGCCCAGACTTGCAGTCGGGTGGAGGAGCTGACGTTGGAGATTATGCTCCTCTACGTGATCCAGATCCGCGATACCAAGCGTGCCGATCCCCGCGGCGGCCAGATAGAGCGCGGCCGGACTCCCCAGCCCACCAGCTCCAACGATCAGAACTTTTGACCGCGCGAGCTTATGTTGTCCCTCAATTCCGATTTCCTCGAGCAGGATTTGTCGATTGTAGCGACGGAGCGCGTCGGCATCGAGGTGTGTGGACTGTTCGGGCATATCTGATTAAGAGAGGCGAATCGGGCGGGGCCGCAAATGAAATTGCGCCCAGCGTGGAGTCGCGTCCCAATAAAGAGATGCGTTGTTTGGGTATAGATTACGGCACCCGTCGGATCGGGCTGAGTTATGGTGATGAGATTGGCGTGGCCACACCGTTGTCCGCTTTGGTGCAGTCATCGAACGAACAACGCTGGACGGCCTTGAGCGGAATTGTGCAGCAGCGAAACGTGACCGATCTGGTATTGGGCTATCCATACAACATGGATGGCACGGCTGGGTTTAAGGCCAAAGAGGTCGATGCCTTTGCGGATAAACTTCGAGATGCGTTTGGTCTGCCGGTGCACTTTATCGATGAGCGTTTGACGAGCTTCGAAGCAGAATCATCGATCGCGAAATCCAAGCTGCGTGACTTGCGGGCCAGTGGGCTGGTCGATTCGCGGGCGGCCACGATCATTTTGCAGGATTTTCTCGATCAACGGATCCCGCCCGCATTGCCGATGGAGGAGGAACGATGAAAGCGACGCGTTGGAAATGTGTGTGCGCGTATGATGGCACGTCATTCGCTGGATGGCAGAGCCAAAGCGGAGGGACCGCGGTGCAGGATGTGATTGAGGCACGCTTGTCGGAGATCTTGAAAATTCCGGTGCGGATTCATGGCAGTGGTCGCACGGATGCGGGGGTGCACGCACGGGGACAGGTCTTTCATTTCGATGCCATTTGGTCGCATGGTTCCACCGCGATGTTGGCCGCATTACGCGGAGGCTTGCCCATATCGATTCAGGTAAAATCAGCCAAGCAGGTGGGGGATGACTTCCATGCGCGTTTTCAGGCCAAGGGGAAGTGTTATGCTTACTTCATTCACTCAGGAGACGCGGATCCGTTTACGAGGCCGTATCGTTGGTGCGTGTTCCGTCCGCTGGATGTGAAGGCGATGGAGCGAGCGGCAAAGTTACTATGTGGACGGCACGATTTTCGTGCGTTCACCGCACTGAATGGACCAGCCAAAGAAAATACAGTGCGGAATTTGCGGGTGCTCGATGTGAAGCAACGGGGCAAGGAAGTGCGGATCACCGCAGAGGGTGAAGGCTTTCTTTATAAGATGGTGCGCAGTTTGGTCGGGGTGTTGGTGGCGGTGGGTGAGGGACGATTGGAAGTCGATAAGGTGTCGGAAATTTTGAACTCGCGTCGTCGCACGGCCTTGGTGCCAACCGCTCCGCCGCAGGGGCTTTGCCTCATGAGTGTTTCATACTGATGAGCGATTGGACCCAGCGAATCATTCGTGGGGTGGGTGATGTGGTTTTCCCGCCGACCTGTGTGCATTGCCAGGGAGTCGTGGAAGAGGGAGAGCTTCGGTATGTCTGCGAATCGTGTTCGCGGAAGATTTCCGTCGTGCGATCGCCACATTGCTCGACCTGTGGCTATCCGTATTTCGGCGAAGTCAGCGGTGCACGCATGTGCCCCCATTGCCAGGATTTGAAGCCGGTGTTTGGGGAGGGGAAAACCGCGGTGTTATCGAAAGGTCCGGCGAGATCACTCGTTTTGGCTCTAAAATATCATCACGGCCTTCATGCGCTCAAGGATATGGAGACGCTGTTTCGAAGAGCCGAGGAGCTCACTTCGTGGGTGCGTGGGGCGATTTTGGTGCCGGTGCCCTTGCATCCCCGCAAGGAGAGGGAACGCGGTTTCAATCAAAGTCTGTTGACCGCGCAATGCCTAGCGCGAGCTGCTGGTGGGAAGACTCGTGTTGAAGAGCTCCTCCGGCGGGTGATTGATACCGTATCGCAAACGCATCACGACAAGGAAACGCGTCTTGCGAACCTGAAAAATGCCTTTGCACTGCGAGATGGGGCAGCCATAACTGCCGACCATCACTACATCCTCGTTGATGACGTATTCACTACAGGTTCCACCCTCAATAGTTGTGCACTCGTGCTTCGTCGCGCGGGTTGCCTAAATCTTGACGTAGTTACTTTTGGCCATGGCTGAAGCAGAAATAAAATTCGATAAACCCACCTATACGGTGCGGAAGTCCGGTAAAAAGGAATTCCCTGAGGGGCTTTACACGCAGGATCCCACCACGGGTGAGACCTTGTTCACCAAAGATATTCAAGAGAATCAGATGGTCGTCCCCAAGGGGGGGTATCATTTTCCGATTGGAGCTCGCGAACGTATCACTTCCCTGGTGGATGAAGGCACTTTTGAAGAAAAAGATGCCGGAGTGCGTTCCGCGGATCCATTGGGATTTAAAGATTCCGCGAGTTATGTGGATCGAATCAAGAAATACGAAAAGGCGAGCGGACTCCCCGAATCGGTAATTTGCGGTCTGGGTAAGATTCACGGCATCGGCGTTTCGCTGGCGGTGATGGATTTTCGTTTTTGCGGCGGCACGCTGGGTTCTGCGGCAGGAGAAAAGATCACGCGCGCGATCGAAGCCGCGATTGAGCACAAGATCCCATGCATTATTTTCAGCACATCAGGTGGTGCACGGATGCAGGAAGGTATTCTTTCACTCATGCAAATGGCCAAGACCAGTGCTGCTCTCGGGCGTTTGGGCGATGCCGGGCTGCCGTATGTTTCGGTGCTTACCCATCCGACAACGGGTGGTGTTTCCGCGAGCTACGCTACTTTGGGTGATGTGATTCTTGCGGAGCCTGGGGCTATGATCGGATTTGCTGGCGCGCGAGTGATTAAGGATACCACGAAACAGACTTTACCGGAGGGCTTTCAAACATCGGAATTTTTGCTCGAGCGTGGATTGATCGATCAGATCGTCCCTCGCACCGAGATGCGAGATCGCCTGGGTGAGATCCTTCAGGCTCTTCACGTGAAGAAGAAGCCTCCCGCCAGTCGGAAAAATTAAGCCCGGATCATGTCAACGGACGCATCCACCGACTACGAGGCGGTGACGTCATACCTGTTTGGTCTCAAGGCCACGCACGGTCTGAAGTTTGGCATCGATCGTATGCGATTGTTTGCGGAGGCATTGGGTCACCCCGAAAAATCGCTTTCACTGGTCCATGTGGCGGGGACCAATGGTAAGGGCTCAGTCGTGGCAATGCTCGACGCGATCTTACATGCCGCAGGTTGGCGCACGGGGATGTATACTTCGCCACATTTGGTGAAGCTGGGCGAGCGCGTGCAAGTGGATCGTCAACCTTTGACCTCACGGGAAATTACAGACTTCGTGCGCGAGCTACGCCCCATTGCGGAGAAACTCGCCAATGGTGACTTGGAAGATCATCCGAGCTTTTTCGAATTTGTGACGGCGATGGCGTTTTTGCAATTCGCGCGGAAACGATGCGACATCGGCCTAGTGGAAGTAGGTTTGGGTGGTAGATTGGATGCGACCAATGTGTTAACACCCATCGTGTCAGTGATCACTTCCATCGGTTTGGATCATTGTGAAATGTTGGGCAGCACCCATGGCGAGATCGCGTCTGAGAAATCCGGTATCATTAAACGAGGTTGTCCGCTGGTGATGGGGCGATTGGACCCAGAATCGGAGGCCGTGGTGCGCGCAAAAGCAGCGCAAATGGAGGCGACGGTTTATTCAGTGCGAGACTTGTTTGGCGATGATGTCGAAAAGTATCCACACACGAACCTCGAGGGCGATTATCAACGTTGGAATGCGGCCACGGCGACATTGACGGCGCGAGTCCTCGGCGAGAAATGGCGGATCACTGAAGGGGTGATCAGCCGTGGCCTCACGCATGTGGATTGGTCGGGGCGTTGGCAACGGGTGCGGATGGGCTCGCGTTTGATGATTCTCGATTCCTCACATAATCCGGAAGGCGCAAAGGTTCTTGATGATAATTTAGCAAGATTGATCAAGGAAACGGGCCGCAAGCCCGTGGTGATCACGGGAGCTTTAGGTGTGGCACGCGCCGGTGCTTTATTGGCGACGATTGGCAAACATGCGCACGAAATTCATCTGGTTGTTCCTTCCCAGGCGCGCGCCTGCACCCACGAGCAACTCGAGTCGATGCTGCCAGCGGAGTTTACGGGAGAGGTGCATCGCACCGATTTGCCGACCTTATTTCCGGATCCCTCACAGTGCACCGCTGGCGGACCCGACGATGTGCTCGTGCTCACAGGTTCGATCTACCTAATTGGCGAAGTGATGGCCCTCCTCGCGCCGGAGCACGGGGTAGGCGAAGGAAGCCTACAGGATTTTTAGTCCGTAGCACCCACGCTAGTATGATGATGAAAGTAACCTAATAGGTTACTTTCAATTCGTTGAAATTCGGGGGGCGGGTGAGATTTATTCAACCAACTTGATCAAGTCGGCCATCGCTGGCACGTCCTTGATGATCTGCGACGGTTCCGGGCCCACGCCGAGGTAACGTAGATTTGGAAGCTGATCGTCGGCCGGCCGATCGAGCCCTTCGTAGGCCACGTTGAGCAATGATTTGGCCATGCCAGCGACATAACGCTGAGCATTGATGGGGAGATCTGCGAATTGCCGCACGGAGGAGATGTCTTCGCTCCATCCCGCGTAGCTTTCGTAAACCGGCTTTAGAGTTTTACGCACGGCTTCGTTACGTGGCACGTGATGGTAGCGTTTGCCGTCGGCGTCTTCATAGTCGGTGCAGATCAGGAGTTCTCCATTCCAATCACCGGAGTGGGTCAGAACATCGGCCTTATTGATCATGTAGTCTTGAAAACCACCGTAGCGAAGAGCATCGCCTTTTTCCACGGCATCATACCAACCGACCATCCTTTGCCGTCCGGTGCTGGTGCCAAATTCTACTTTCTTTAACTTCTGCGTGAGCGGATGGCTGTCTTCCATCTGCGTGAGAAACGTATGGGTGCCAACTTTGGTATCGTATGCTTTGGCCACGCCAATCGTGTGCACAGGCTGAAGAGGTATTCCGGCACTTTCGAATAGTTCGGGAGTGAAGGTATGCGATGCGGTGACGTTGGGCGAAAAGCCGTGGCGTTTATCGAGCCAGTAAGATTGACCGAATTCTGCGAGAATCGTGCGCCCCGCATTCTTTTCTTTAAGAATTAGAGAACGCACTTCGCCGACATTTTCCGAGAGGGCTGTGCCCGCGCCCCAATAAGTCTTGGTGAGCAGGTCCAAGTTTAGGCTAAACGGTTCGGCGCCGCGAAACGGCGTGAAATCAAATTCAGATTTTTCGAATACGCCTGCTTCGATGCTTTCAGCGTTGGCCCGAACTTCGGCTTCGGTGAGTGTGTCAAAGAACCCAGCGAAAGTAGCGGCATCGATTTGATACACGTGCTGAATCATGCGCAGAGCACGATCAGCGCGTTGGGCGAGTTTGCGGGCGAAGTAATTTGGCCCTGCGAGAAAATCGCTGTAAGTGATCTGCCACTGGCCGACTTCTTCGTAGTAGGCAGGAGTAATACCGCGACCGGTCGAGCCGCGGGGCTCTTCTTTGAGCGTGTGCGTGCGATAGTGCTCCGTGGCGAGATCGAGTAATCGATGGGTGAGATCGGATACCATCGTGCGCTCATCGATGGTTAGTCGGGAGATGATTTCGTAGCCCTTGTGCTCGAGAGGTTTTGCCTCCCACCAGATTTTCCGTGGGTCAGCGACGACGCCTGCACCCATACAGAGGTGATCAACATCTTTCACCACGACGCCAGCAGGCAGCAGATTGAGTTTTACTCCGCCCGCGGTATGACCGGAATTGGCACCGCCATTAACTTTCAGCACGACGGAAATGGGGGAGGAAGTGCCGCGGAGCTCATCGGCTACTTCGGGAATTAAACGTCCTTTACCTTCATCACCGAAGGAAAGGCCGACATCGACAATCAACTGACTGGGAAACGGAGTGAGAGAAATAGTTGGCGCAGCAACCGAAATCAGCAGGACTCCTGTTGCCGTTAATTGAAAAACCGAGGGGTGGGGGTAGCGCAAACAAAAAGCGGCCACACTAGCGACCACCTGTGTCATCAGATCGCATATTACCTTACCTCGCCGGTGTTGGCTTCTCCAGTATCTCCGTCAGAATGAAACATCATACGTCAACTAATAGTTGACGTATAAAGGGCAGAGAAATTACGAAATTCAGGATTGGGTGGATCAATTTTTACGAGTGGAGACTTCCACGACATCGTGCGGGGAAGCTTCTTTTTGACCGGCTGGGCTTACCCGGATATAACGGGCTTTTTCTCGGAGATCTACCAATGTAGAGGCTCCGAGATAACCCATGCCGCTTTGCACACCGCCGATTAAATTGGCGAGCACATCGTCCGCGTAGCCGCTGACTTCCTTCAGGGCTTCGATTCCTTCCGCGGTGATCTTACGAACCTTGTCATCCTTATCGTGACCGTAACGGGCTGCGCTACCGTCTTTCATCGCGGCGAGTGAACCCATGCCACGGTAGGATTTGTAGATTTTACCGCTAATTTCCATGATCTCACCCGGTGATTCACGACAACCGGCGAGTAGACCTCCACAGATTACGGCATCGGCTAGCGTGAGCGCTTTGACGATATCGCCCGATTTACTGATACCGCCGTCCGCGATCAGTCGGACTCCTTTTTTCTGCGAAGCGAGACTCGCAGCGTAGAGTGCGGTAAGTTGGGGAATGCCGACTCCCGCGACGACGCGGGTGGTGCAAATCGATCCGGGGCCTTGCCCGATCTTGATGGCATTGGCTCCGCAATCGGAGAGAAATTCGACTCCCGAACCACTGGTGACATTTCCGGCAATGATGGTTAGTTCGGGAAAGGCATCACGGACGAGTTTTACCATTTCACCGACTCCCGAAGTGTGGGCGTGGGCAGAAGAAACGGCGACGGTGTCGATGTGTTCTGCCACGAGATGGCCGACATGCTCGATGATACAATCGCGATCGAGCTCCCCGGTGGGTTTGCGGACTGGAGAGAGGGCGGCTCCAACGACTAATCGGAAATCAGTATCGCGGGAGGGTTTGCGCTGTGATTTTGCCTCGCTGGTGATTTTTTCGACATCGGAACTGGTAACCAATCCGCGAAGTTCATCGTTCGAATTGACGACGAGCATCTTGTTGATGCCGACATTGGCGGTGAAAAATTTATCCGCGGCTGCAATAGGATCGTTGGAGATGGTGCTTTCGAGCTCAGTCTTGAGCTGAGACCGGGGCGTCATCACATCGGCAATTTTCTTCGCGCGGTAGCGTTCTTTGACGACATTTCCGGAAAGTAGCCCGGTGAGTTTACCCGAGGGGTCAACAACGGGAAAGGTGCTAAAGGTAAATTTACGCTCTTCCATCATCGCGAGCACGTCGCCGATGTATTCGTCTGCGGTGACGGTGATTGGGTCCTGAATAAGACCATGGATGTGGCGTTTGACGCGCGCGACCTCTTTGACCTGCTCCTTGGCTGGCATGTTGTAGTGGATCAGACCGAGGCCACCGTTCAGGGCCATCGCGATCGCCATGCGAGATTCAGTGACGGTATCCATATCCGATGAGATAATCGGTATGTGGAGTTGCAGCGCGTCGGATAGGCTGGTCGAGGTATCCGCATCCTTGGGCAGGATATCCGAATACAGTGTCGCGAGCGAGACGTCGTCAAACGTCAGGGCGGCGGGGAGGTTGGCCCGGAAAAATGCGTCGGCCGAGAGGTAGAAATCGGCGTCAGACGCAGCTGCTGGAGTGATGGATTGTGTAGCAACCTTATTCATGTGTTGCCGTGAACGTAATAAACGGATCTCGAAGCGCGGCAATCTGAATCTTTATTTTAATCGAAATAAGAGTGGGAATTTACAGCAGGCCCGAGTTGCTGTTTCTTTTGGGGAGTGAATTACCTCTTCGACTACCGCTGTTTTCGACTGCCATTCAGAGCGCCGCTTTGGACTGGGCAAGGTCGCTGGGAGGCTCGTGAGGGGGCGCTTCTCCGATTGAAGAGCGAGGGAGGGCGGATCACTTACGGGGAGGCGTCTCCGATTTCGTGGTTTGGCACAGAGACAATTGAAGAGATTGAGGAAGCATGCCGCGCACTGGGCTCCGCCACGAATGATGAGGTATTGGATCAGCTGCCTGATTCTCTGGGATGTCTGCGCAGTGCGGTGCAGTGCGCCCGAATGGATTGGGCTGAACCTGAGGAGAGCTCAGCACATGCGGTGGCAGCCTTGTTACCTGCGGGCAAACAGGCTTTGGATCTGATTGATCCGCGGGTAGAGGCTGGTTTTCGCACGTTTAAGTGGAAAGTGGGGGTAGGTGCGGTGGCCGATGAATTGGTGCTACTTGACGATATCTGCGCGCGACTTCCCTCAGGTGCGAACTTGCGCTTGGATGCGAATGGTGCGTGGGACCGTCGGGATGCTGAGAAGTGGCTGGATCGTTGCGCGGACTATCCGGTTGAGTATGTGGAGCAACCTACTTCCGCCGTCGCCCAGACTATGGCGGACAAGTCGTCCGATGCGAATCGGAAGGCGGAGGATTTATTGTTGGGATTGGCGGGTGATTATCCGACGCCGCTGGCATTGGATGAGTCGGTGGTGAGTGCTCATGATGTGACACGATGGATCGAGCTGGGGTGGCCTGGGTATTATGTGGTGAAAACCAGCTTGTTCGCGGATGCTGATACTGTGTTGGAGAAATTAGCCGAGGCCAAAGCCAGGGTGGTCTTTTCTAGCGCCCTGGAAACGGCTGTGGGGGCGAAAGCTGCATTCAGACGGGCCTTTGCCTGGAACGGTTCTAAACACGCGCTGGGTTTTGGGGTTTGGCCGTTATTTAAAAATTCGGATATGGACGGTCCTTTTGTTGCCCCGTTTTTGCGATGGGATGATGTGAAGCGAATCAACGAGGAGGCCGTATGGAACGCCCTCAGTTAGAATCACTCATTACTGCTACCGGATGTGCCGAGCTGCATGGAGGATACACCTTCCTGATCGATCCCTATTGGACACCGGTCCAACGCGCGAGATTTGACGAGATCAAGGAATTGAAAATCGAAAATCCAAAATCGAAAATCCAGAGAGGTTGGCTCTGCATACCCACAGGAGGTTCCAGCGGTGGTCTGAAATTTGCGTGTCACGATGAGCAGACCATGAGTGCGGCGGTGGGTGGTTTTTGCGAACACTTCGGATTCGAGAAAGTAAACGCGATTGATGTGCTACCACCTTGGCATGTGAGCGGGTTGATGGCGCGGGTGCGCTGTGCTGCGACGGGAGGGCGTTATCTCGCGTGGCAATGGAAAATGTTAGAATCTGGCGACTGGCCCGAGCTCTCCGGTGAAGAAATTATTTCGCTGGTGCCGACCCAATTGCAGCGTTTACTGGCCGACCCTCAGACCGTGAAATGGTTGCAAAGATTGAAGCTGATCCTGATTGGCGGCGGTCCCAGTTGGGCCTCGTTGGACGATGCCGCATCGGCAGCGAACCTACCGGTAGTTTTCAGCTATGGAATGACGGAGACGGCCGCGATGATCTCGGCGCAAACGCCAGATGAATTCGCATCTGGTGATCGCAGCAGCGGCCGGGCTCTGCCGCAGGCACGAGTCGAAATTTGTGATGTGGAAACTGGTGCAGTGGTCGGTGCTGATCAATGTGGTATTATTCAGTTAACCGGTAGTTCGGTGATGCGGGGTTACTTCGGCGAGGAGCAAAACGAAGGTTCGTTTTCGACGACTGATTTGGGGCGGCTGGATTCGTCGGGGCATTTGCGGGTCGAAGGTCGCCTTGATGATGTGATCATCACCGGTGGCGAGAAGGTCTCCGCGAGATCAATTGAATCCATACTGAGAAGATGTGATGGGCTTACTGATGTTGTGGTTCTTGGCCTTCCCCATGAGGAATGGGGGGAGGAAGTCGTGGCGTGCTACTTAAGTGATCACTCCCATGGTGATGCATCGCTCGCTTGTTGGGCTTCGGATAATCTGACGAAACACCAATGCCCCAAAGGTTTTATGCGTTTTTCTGCAGCCGATTGGCCGAGAAACGATCAGGGAAAGGTGAACCGTGCGGAGTTGCGTCGATTAGCCCTGAGCCACCCAAGCTGCGATATTTGACGGCATGGGCGCACGCGCGCGTTGACTACGTGAGGTGCAGACATGGGTGGTCTGCGCACGGGCAGCGATCTTGGTCGGTGGGGTCAAACGGGTGAGTTCGAAATCAATGATGAAGCTATTTTCCGAAACTGCTTTCGGTTGCACGCTAATACTGACTTTCTCACCGCACTGCAACGGTCGCAAGTAGTCCGTGCTGCTCTTGGAGATCGGAACGATGAGATCAGAATCACCGAAAAAGTCCTGCATGCTGATCCCGGCAGACGCGAGCGACGCTTCGTAGGCCTCATGGCAAAGCACGAGGTAGTTGGCAAAAAACATGATGCCAGCGGCATCAGTGTCGCCTAGACGGATTGTGCGCTGGTAGGTGAAAGGCATGGGATTAGATTGGTGATATTCTGCTGTGGTGCGAGAACACAACAACATCGGGATGTAAAAGACTCAGAATTTTACCACGGATTCCACGGATCAAACCGGATACCGATACCCTGAGGGATGACATGGTTTTACGCGGAGGAGGGGAGAGCGCGGAGCGGGGATATCACGTGGGGGATTTGTTACGAATTAGTTTCTGAATTGCTCCGCGCCTCCGCGATCTCCGCGTGAGACTGATTGGTTCGGGTGTCTTGAGCCCATCTGGGAGATATATGGTCTCTTTTTGCTTACAGCTGATCGCTGTCTGCTGATAGCTTCTTACCCATGACCAAGAATGAGATTGCGGATGTGCTCAATGAGATCGGTGTGCTGCTTGAATTGAAGGGCGAGAACCCGTTTAAGATTCGGGCGTATCAATCCGGAGCCCGCACGCTGGAATCTCTGGAGGATGATGAATTGGATCGCTTGGTGGCAGAAGAGAAACTGGGCGGAGTGAAAGGGATTGGGAAGGCGCTCGTGGAAAAAATCACGGAATTGCACACGACAGGGAAGTTGGAGTTTTTTGAGAAACTTCAGGCCTCGATTGAACCGGGACTGGTGGAGATGCTCGATATTCCCGGACTCGGGGCGAAGAAGGTGCGCGCCCTCAACAGCAAACTGGGCGTCACGGATATCGCGAGTTTAACGAAGGCCTGTGAGGAGAATAAAGTAGCGGAGCTCGCTGGATTTGGTCCGAAATCACAGGAGAAGATTATGGCAGGAATCAAGAACCGCGAAGTCTATGGCAAACGGCACCGTTGGTGGGAAGCGCACGAAGTGGCGGTGCCGATTCTCGAAGGGTTGCGAAAGTTGAAGCAGGTCGAACGCGCGGAGTTTGCCGGGAGTCTGCGGCGCGGGATGGAGACGATTGGCGATTTGGATTTTCTGGTGGCGGCGGAAGATTTCGCACCGGTGGTCGAGTGGTTCGTTTCGCAGGATGGTATTCAAGAAGTGACCGCCCAAGGTGAAACCAAGGCGAGCGTGAGATTCGCGAGCGGGCTCCAGGCGGACCTGCGAATCGTGCCCGCAGATCAATTCGTCTTCGCTTTGCATCACTTCACTGGTTCTAAGGACCACAATGTGGCGATGCGACAACGCGCGCTGTCGCGTGGATTGAGTTTAAGCGAGTGGGGGTTGGTTCCCGCCGAAGGTGAGGGCACGGCCAAAGAAAAAGCGGAGGATAAATCGCAACGCACACCGGCCGATTCGGAAGAGGATTTGTTTAAGGCTCTAGGACTTTCGTTTATTTCGCCAGCCCTGCGCGAAGGTCTGGGAGAGATCGAGGCGGCTGAGGCGGATGACTTGCCTGAGTTGGTCGAGCTGTCCGATCTACGCGGGGCCTTTCACAATCACACCACGGCATCCGATGGGAGAAATACGCTTGAGGAAATGACTGCGGCAGCCGAGGCCCTCGGCTGGGATTATCTCGGAATTGCCGATCACTCCAAATCGAGTTTTCAGGCTAACGGCCTGAGTGAAGAGCGGCTGCTCAAACAGATTGAAACCATTCATGCCCTGAATGCTGAAAAACGTTTCAAGACCCACGTTTTCGCCGGAGTGGAATGCGATATCCAGACTGATGGTGAGCTTGACTATGACGACGAGATTCTGGCGAAACTCGATTACGTGGTGGTGTCGGTGCACAACGCGATGACGCAAGATGAATCTACGATGACCAAGCGAATCATCCGTGCGATTGAGAATCCGCACACGACGATGCTTGGTCACCTCACCGGTCGATTACTCCTTCGACGCGAGGCTTACAAAGTCGATGCGGGCAAAGTTATCGACGCGGCCATCGCGAATCACGTCATCATCGAACTCAACGCGAGCCCCTGGCGACTCGACATGGACTGGCGTCACTGGCGCAAAGCCGCCGAGAAGGGGCTGATGTGTGCGATCAACCCTGACGCCCACGAAACCGAAGGACTCGAACACGTCGCTGCCGGCATCAACTCCGCTCGCAAAGGTTGGCTGAGTAAGGATAGTATTCTCAACACACGGTCATTGGCTGGTGTGCAGCGCTGGATCAAGGAAAGTGAATAACGCAGTGCATTAGGGAGAACATGTTTCGAAGACGCAGCTCGCCAACTCATTCAGTTTGCTGAGTTTCACATCTGCTGAGAGTGATGACTGAGGTTTAGGCTTTCCGCTTCACGCTTAGTGCTTATCGCTTAAATCCATGCGTAAAGTTTTCGTCTCAGGTTGCTACGACATTATTCATGCGGGGCATATCCAATTCTTCCGGGAGGCCCGGGAACTGGGTGACTTTCTGACGGTGTGTTTTGCTTCGAAAGATGTGCTTTGGTTGCACAAGGAACGGAAGAGTTCGCTGCCGGATGAGCACAAGCGGGCATTACTAAATGGGCTTTCCGTGGTGGATGAAGTCGTCGTGGGCGAAGGGTTGGATGAGGGGATTGATTTTCGGGAGCATTTTTTGCGGATCCGTCCGGATGTGTTGGCGGTGACCGAGGATGACAAATACACGCCGCTGAAGAAGGCTCTTTGTGATGAGATTGGAGCAGAGTATGTGGTCTTGCCAAAGACACCGCCGGAGTTTCCGCCGATCTCCACGACGGATATCGTGCGCTATATTCGCGCGCCGCAAGTCGCACCATTAAGGGTCGATTTCGGCGGGGGTTGGCTGGACGTGCCCAAGTTCGCTCGCGAGGGTGGCTATGTGGTGAATTGTGCGATCTCACCGACGGTATCGCTGCAAGACTGGCCTTACGAACGCAACGCAGGCCTTGGCGGCAGTGGTGCATGGGCGCTGATCAATGGCAAGAATGGCGTGGAAGCGGAACTCGATCTGGGCGTAGGTTGGCAGGATCCTGCGGTGATTGCCGAAACGGGCTTGTGTGTCTGGCGCAGCGGCGCGAAGCCGGAATTAGAGATCAAACATAACGCAGATTTCCTCAAGGGATGTCTCGCGATTTACTGGACCGGTGCTCAACACGATACGCCTGCAACAGTGGAAAACGCGCGCGATTTTGATGGGATCGAGGCTGCGGGTAAAACCGCGCGAGATGCCGTGTGGGCTTCAAGCCTTGAAGGTCTAGCAGATGCGGTGAATCAGTCCTATGCCGTGCAAATCGCGGAAGGGATGGATCAATTACCGGGTGAAGGAGAGTCGGGGAGCATAATCTCAATCGAGCTTCAGAAATCAATTCTGGCTAAGAAATACTGTGGCGGTGGATTCGGCGGTTACGCGCTCTATCTTTGTGCGAATGCTGAGGCTCGGGATGGCCTGTGTGAGATCGAAGGATTTAGAGCGGTTGAGCCTTACATCTTGTCGGGGGTGTGAGTTTCTGAGGAATTGTAAGGTAGAGACGGTTATCCTTAACCGCCTTGAATTGAATCTTGGTTTTTGAGGGCGGGGTAGGAATAACCGCCCCTACCCGGGGGATCCGGCCCGCTCGGAGATCGGGTCCTACCGGGAGGCACCCCTGGACCAAATTATCGCCCGCCGCGACCGAAGAGGGCAACGGGGATGGTGGCGAAAAGGATCTTGAGATCGAGCCAGAGAGACCACTGATCGATGTATTCGAGATCGAGGCGCACCCAGTCTTCGAAGCTGGTGATTTCATTGCGTCCGCGAATTTGCCACAGGCAGGTGAGTCCCGGTTTCACGCTGAGGCGTCGGCGCTGGGTGTTGTGCTCGAAACGGTCCACTTCATTGAGAGGTAAGGGACGAGGGCCCACCAAACTCATTTCGCCGCGCAGCACGTTCCAGAGCTGGGGAAGCTCGTCCAGGCTGTGACGCCGCATGAATCGCCCCAGACGAGTGATCCGGGGGTCATCGGCGATCTTGAACACGGGACCTTCCATTTCATTCTGATCGGCGAGGTCGACCTGCTGGTTTTCCGCATTCGCGACCATCGTGCGAAATTTATACATGACGAAGTGATGCCCATTAAGTCCGGCTCGTTTCTGACGAAAAATGATCGGACCGCGTGAGGTGATACGCACCAGCACAGCGCAAAGCAAAGTAAGCGGGGAGAGTAGAATCAGGAGCAGGGTCGCGCCGAGATAATCGACACATTGCTTGAGCGCTAGATCGAAGGGGCGGGCGGCTTGCGCGCGATAATACATCACCGGTTGTCCGCCGAGTTGATCCATCGAAAGCCGAAAAGGGGAAGCGAAGTTAAGTCCCGGATTGATGATGATTTCCACTCCTTCGCGATCACAGGCTTTGACGATTTGGTTGATCGTTTCGGAGGAGAGTCCAGTGAGGATGAGGATGATCGCATTGACCGAATGCGTATGCAGAGCTTCAGAGATTTGCTGATCGGCATCGGTATTCGGCTCTATTTCGGCAACGGAGTCGATGGAGGCTTGTTCGGTGGCAGTGAGTTCACCGCGCAGTTGGGTGATGCTATCCGGTTGCCCTACCCACATGATGCGACGTCGCAGCTGGGTTTGCGAATGGGCGTTTCGAGCGACGAAGGCTTGGGTGAGCTCATGGCGCGCGTAGATGAGGAATGAGGCGAAGGTGCCGCCGAGAATGATGACCGAGCGCGCAAACTGCACCCGCACGATGAACAGAAAGAGCACGAGCCCGAGCACCGCATAGGTGCAGCCGCGCATAATTTTGAAAATGGTGGCGACGCGCGAGGTCAGCGGATCGGCACTGTAAAACCCCTGTTGATGGAGCATCACCGGACCAAAAATTCCTCCGAGTAACAGCAGCCAAGCGTAATCGGAAAACGCTTCCAGCTCGGGGAGATTGAGGAGGGGAAATTCGGCGCGAAACGCGTAGGCGAGGGCGACGGAGAGTGCGCAAAGCAGACCATCGGCGATTTGCTGAAGGCGGGTGTGGTGGTGTTGAGTCTGGTGTAACACGATCGACTTGTCGCGCGCGGCTAGAAGTTTTTGATGTAACTAGCTCCGTTGGCGTCGACAAAGGTGAGGCTATTCTCAGTCACCGCGGTGAGGCGTAGACCGAGTGGTCGGTCGACGATATCATTCACCCGATAAACGCGATTATTCATCAAAACTTTGCTGCTCGCGCCTGAAAAACGAACTCCCATGACCTGCAATCCATCGATGAATGTGTAGACGTTCACATCGGGCCGAATGACCGTTGCAGGTGCAGCAGGAGGCGGTGGTTCAGGGAGCGGTTGAGCGATTACAATCGGGGCAGGTTCTGGCTCAACTTCAACTTGCTCGGAAACGACGGGTTCAGTTTTTACCTCAACCGGTGCATCGGCAGCGATAGTGGGCATAGCGACCACAGGGGCAGCCGTGGCTTGGGGCTCGGGTGTGGTGGCAGTGGCTGGTGCCACCGGAGTGCTCGCGACTACAGATGCGGGTTTTTCAGGTGGATGCGGGGTGCGCAGAAGATAGACGGTCACCGCGACTGAGAGCGCGACGACGACACATGCCCCGGCGACAATGAGCATGAGATTTTGCGCAGGCATGGCTTTCCCGCGTCTGCTCGGGCGATGGGATGATCCGCCGGGAGTTGGTGCGGACGCTGCCCCTTCAGAGCGTTGGCGTTGGGCTTTTTTCAGCGCGTTGTTGATCAGGCTCATGTCGAAATAGAAACAGCTCTTCGTTATTCTGTCAGCGCTTCCAGATCACGCACAGCCCGACGAGCGTCCCAGTAGTTTACTTCATCCGATTCGCGAATGAAGGCTGAGAGCATCGCCTTGTCGCAGAGATTATTGACGATACGTGGAATCCCTTTGCTGGCGTGGTGGATTTTTTTCATCGCACGATTCGTGAAAACGGGTTGCCCCATGCTTCCGGCGAGAGTGAGTCGATGCTGGATGTAGTGGCTAGTGTCATCCAAACTGAGCGGTTGCAATTCGTAGTGCACGAGAATGCGTTGACGGAGCTGACGCAATTCTTCGCGGGCCAACACATCTTTCAGCTCGGGTTGTCCCATTAACACGATTTGCAAGAGCTTCTGCTGATCTGTTTCCAGGTTTGAAAGCAGACGGATCTGCTCGAGAACAGAAAAAGAAAGGTTCTGCGCCTCATCGATGATCAACACGATGTCGCGACCTTTTTCGATGCGTTCGAGGAGCACACGATTCATTTGGGCGACGAGATCCACTTGGCTTCGTGCGAGCTTGGTTTCGCCAAGTTCGGTCAGAATCGCCTTGAGCATCTGGGTCTCGGTGACCCTTGGGTTAAGAATCAGGGCGGTATCAAATCGTTCCGTATCGATCTCATTGAGGAAACGACGACACAACGTGGTCTTACCGCAGCCCACCTCGCCGACCAACACGATGAAACCTTTCCTTTCCTGCACACCGTATTTCAGGTGTTGCAGAGCTTCTTGGTGCGTGGGGCTGAGATATAGAAACCGCGGGTTCGGGGTGATGTTGAATGGCATCTCCTGAAACCCGTAATACTCCTGATACATGGAAGATGTGAGATTGTCGGTTGAGAATGAAAAGGCACGCAAAAACCAAGGGGGAAAAAGTTTACAGAGATAATTTACAGTTTTCTATAAATCGCTTCACTCGGGAAAGTGAATTTCCGTCGTCTCATCGTAGGTTTGTATTTGGCCCTGTTTTTAGGGGTGGCGGGCACTTCGGCGTATTATTTTCTGCAAACTCAACGTGAATACGAGCGATTGAAAAAACTGCACCAGGAGAGTGTGGATAAACTTGCTGCGGCTCGGGAAAAACTGCGCGACCAGGAGCGGATCCTAGAACGCTTGCGCACAGATCCGGCTTATGTGGAAAAAGTGATTCGCAGGCGTATGTTTTACGCCAAACCGGACGAATACATCTTTCGATTTGAAGACTGAATCGAGAAAAACGAATTTTATGGCAGCACACGATTTGATCGAAAAATTCCAACAAGCTGGGCAGGGGCAGGTTTTCGCCTACTTTGACCAACTGGATCTAGCGGGTCAGGAGCGACTCCTCGGGGATGCGGCTGAAGTGGATCTTGCTGAGATCGCCGCGCTCACTGAGTCATTGCTGCAGTCCGAGGGCACGTGTGTCGATTTTTCCGGATTGGAACCCGCTCCTTACGAGCCGTTGCCGGAAAACGGAGGCGATACTGTCTCATGGCAAGCGGCTCGCGCGGCCGGAGAATCCGCGCTGCGAGCAGGTCGTGTCGCGGCATTCACCGTTGCGGGAGGACAGGGCACGCGATTGGGATATGATGGGCCGAAGGGCACGTTTCCTATCACGCCGCTCAAACAGAAGACTTTGTTTCAAGTCTTCGCCGAAAAGCTGCTCGCGGCCGGTCAACGCTACGGAAAACCACTGCATTGGTTCATCATGACCAGTTTACAAAACCATGAATCCACGGTGAAGTTTTTCGCCGAACACGATTGCTTTGGTTTGGAGGCGGATCATGTGCACTTGTTCAAACAAGGTCGTATGCCTGCCGTTGATTTTGAGGGAAAGATTTTACTGGAAAGTCGTGATACGATTGCGATGAGCCCCGATGGGCATGGCGGTTCATTGCGCGCTTTGGAACGCAGTGGAGCGCTCGATCTCATGGAGCGCGAGGGGATTGATGCGCTGAGTTACTTTCAGGTGGATAATCCGTTGGTGCGTTGCATCGATGCTGAGTTCATTGGCTGGCATTTTCTGAGGGAATCGGAAATGAGCAGCAAGATGGTGCCCAAGGCCTATGCGGGGGAGAAGGTGGGACATTTTTGTCAGCAAGGAGAAAGCCTAGTGGTCGTGGAGTATTCAGATCTCCCGGCCGCGATGCAGGAACAAACGGATGCGGATGGTGGGTTGCGTTTCATAGCAGGCAGTATCGCGATTCATATTTTAGACCGGGAGTTTATCCGTCGCATGGCGGGATCGGGATCGACCGGCGAATCGCTGAGTTTTCATCGCGCGGATAAGAAAGTGCCCTCGCTCGATTCAGCGGGCCAGCTCGTGAAACCCTCCGCAGCAAATGGCGTGAAGTTTGAGCTCTTCGTCTTTGATGCGCTGCCGTATGCGCGAAACCCGCTGGTGATCGAAACGAATCGAGTGGATGATTTTTCGCCGGTCAAGAACGCCGAAGGTGTGGATTCAGCGCAGACATGTCGCGATGATCAACTGCGGCAATTCGCGCGGTGGTTCAAGTCAGCCGGTGAAACTATCTCCACTGACGATACCGGCTTACCGGCCATGGCGATCGAGGTCGCGCCGACCTTCGGTTACGATGAGGAGACGTTTATCGAATCATGGAAAAAACTTTCGCCAACTCCCACTCTTGCTGACGGACTCTACCTTTCTACCTGATTACAAATTTCAATGAGCATTTTGGACACAATTTCCTCGGCTGGAGCAAACGGCCATCTCATGACCTCAACGGTCGAAAACTTGCAGGCTTTTCTGGCGGCTGATTTGCCGACATGGGCGGTGCAAAGTATCGAAGAATTGGTCGAGGGTGAAGAGTGGGGCGAATTAAATGATCGCTTCTATTGCTACCTCGCATTTGGGACGGGGGGCATGCGTGGTCGCACGATTGGCAAAGTCACCGCGAAGGCGGAGACAGGGGAGATCTCTGCGTCGGGTTCACCGGAGCACGCCGCGATTGGAAGCAATGTGCTCAATGACTTTACGTTGATCCGAGCCGTAGTGG
This sequence comes from Cephaloticoccus sp., assembly GCA_034669935.1. Classification (GTDB taxonomy): domain Bacteria; phylum Verrucomicrobiota; class Verrucomicrobiia; order Opitutales; family Opitutaceae; genus Cephaloticoccus. The sequence continues at coordinate 270,527 of JAXMOJ010000005.1, read as the reverse complement.
GACTGTTTCGCTATACTAAACGGCACCTAGATTCTCAGGGGAATCAGGCTGCTCCGAAACTAGTCATCGCCCACGATGTGCGGCATTTTTCCCGGCATTTTTGTGAATTGGCGGCTTCGACTTGGACGAAGCTCGGTGGCGAATCATTTATCTTCGATGGTCCCCGACCAACACCGCAGCTGAGCTATGCGGTGCGTTCGTTGCAGGCACATACCGGTGTGGTGATCACGGCTAGTCACAATCCGTCCCACGATAATGGTTTCAAAGCTTACTTTGAAGATGGCGCGCAAGTGGTGCCGCCGCATGACAAGGGGATCGTGGATGAAGTGAACAACGTGCCCTTGTCTGAATTGGGTGAGTATCTGGTGAAGGACTTAAGCAAGGTCGTCACTTTGCAGAGCGATGCGGATGAAGAGTATCTGACCGTGGCTTCGACGGCAGTGATTGATCGTAACATTTTCAAGCAGTCGCCGGTGAAGGTCGTCTTCACGAATATCCATGGCACGGGCGCAATTCATTCTGTGCCGTTGCTGATTCATGCTGGTTGCGATGTATCACCAGTGCTTTCTCAGTTTGAACCCGATGCTCGTTTTCCGACGGTCAAATCTCCTAATCCGGAGAATGCCGCGGCGCTCGCTGAAGGAGTCGCTTTGGCAGAAGAGAAGGGCGCGGATGTATTGCTGGCTACTGATCCCGATGCGGATCGGATGGGGGTCGCAGTGCGCAATCGTGAAGGGGGAATGGAACTGCTCACGGGTAACCAGATCGGTGCCTTGCTTGCGGAATATCGACTGAGTAAATACAAAGAGCTGGGATGGATTCCGGCTGAAGGTTCTGATCGCGTTGCGATCATCAAGACATACGTCACCACGAAATTGCAGGATGCGATTGGTGAAGGTCACGGCGTGAAAGTCATCAATACCTTGACTGGATTCAAATGGATTGCCGCCAAGATTCGTGGGTATGAAGAGCAGGTGCTTGCGGCAAAGGGAGCTGATTTTGATTACGAAAATATTTCGCTCCAGGAACGCGCGGTCCTCGCTCAAGAGCACGCGACCTTCTACGCATTCGGCACCGAAGAAAGTTATGGCTACCTCCCGAATGATTACCTGCGCGATAAGGACGGCAACTCGGCTTGCCTGATGTTTGCCGAGCTCTGCGCGTCGGTGAAATCACGTGGCCTCACCATTCCTGAATACCTCGATGAGATTTATCTGAAATACGGTTTCTACCTCGAAGGTGTGATCAATATCTATTACGAAGGCGCGAGCGGTAATGCGAAAATTAAGCGCATCCTCGAAACGTATCGGGAAACCCCTCCGACTGCGTTTGGCGATGTGACCGTCGCAGAGTTTCAAGATTTTGGCGTGCAGGATATTCGCGACGCCGACGACGAGCTGATTCCGAAACAGGATCTGTATTTCGTTACGCTGAGCAATGGCTACAGCTTTGCCGCACGGGGTAGTGGCACCGAGCCGAAGATGAAATTCTACCTCTTCGCGAATGCCGATGTGGATGGGGCGGAAGCGCTACCCGCCGTCAAAGCACAGACCCGTGAAACTTTGGATGGCTTGATTAAACTGATTGAATCCGACGCCCGCGAACGCGCGGAAAGCTGATCACAAAAAAGCCGTGATGTGAGTCACGGCTTTTTTGTAATGGGATAAATCGGTCTCAGACCAACAGGAGAGCAGGGTTCTCCAAGTGGTCTTTGACCGCGTTGAGGAACTGGGCACCGAGGGCGCCGTCAACGACGCGGTGGTCACAGGAGAGGGTGAGTGACATGCGTTCTCCGATCACGATCTGATCGTTGACGACGACAGGCTTCTTTACCGTGGTGCCCACAGCGAGGATCGCGGCATTAGGCGGGTTGATAATCGCGTTGAATCGGGCGATGCCCATCATACCGAGATTGGAAACGCAGAACGTGCCACCGGTGAATTCAGCCGGCGCGAGCTTCTTGGCCTTGGCCCTCTTGGCCATGTCCTTAGCTTCGACGCTGATGTCGAAGACGGTCTTTTGATCGGTGTCGGTGATAACCGGTGTGATGAGACCTTCGTCGATCGCGACGGCAAAGGAGACGTGGGCATTACTGTGCGTTTGGATGCCTTCACTGGTGAATGAGGCATTCACGCCCGGCACGGCACGCAGCGCGAGGGCGCTGGCTTTGAGGATGAAATCGTTGACGGAAACACGCACGCCATCGTTGCCGAGGCCGTTGTTGAGTTGAGCGCGAAAGGCTCCGAGTGGAGCGGCGTCGACTTCGATTTCGAGATAGAAGTGAGGGATCTGCGTTTTCGATTCCACCAGTCGTTTGGCGATGGTCGCGCGCATGTTGCTCATCGCAGTAACACTGGCTTCTTGCACGGGAGATTTATCGAAGGCGGAACGCCAGGCCCATGTCGGTTTGCCGCGTCCGCCGCCTGCGGCAGCACGAGGTGCAGGTGGGTTCTTCTCGGCCTCGAGAATATCAGCTCGAACGATGCGCCCACCTGGCCCGGAACCTTTGATCAGGGTGTAATCGATTTTCTTTTCGGCGGCCAATTTCTTGGCGAGGGGAGAGATTTTTACCCGGGTTCCACTATTGCTCGGCGCAGGGGCGGGAGTCGGAGTAGGGCTTGGAGCAGGTGCGTTTGATTTGGGAGCAGGAGTGTCCTGCTTGGGTTCAGCTTCTTCCTCTTTGGAATCCTGCTTTTCTTCCTTCTTCTCATCATCCTTGGTCGGTTCCTGTGCTGCTTTCTTGGCGGGAGCTTCTACTTTTTCACCCGGTTCGCCCACGGCGCAAAGTGGTTCGCCTAAGCCAACCTCAGAGCCGTCTGGAGCAAAGATTTTCAAGAGGGTGCCATCGAAGAAACACTCCAGTTCCATCGTGGCCTTGTCAGTTTCGACTTCGGCGAGCATGTCGCCATTGGCTACGGTATCGCCTTCTTTTTTGAGCCATTTGACCAGCGTGCCCACCGTCATGGTGTCGCTGAGTTTGGGCATTTCAATAATTTCGGCCATGGTTGATCGGGTTAGGAGATAGAAGTTGGAGTGGGGGGCTGAAAACGGTTACGCCATCACTTCAAGCGCGGCAGCGAGGATGCGTTTAGGATTAGGGAGCTGTTCGATTTCGATTGGCGGGCTGTAGATGGCCGGAGCGTCAATCGTCGAGAGGCGCTTGATCGGTGCATCGAGTTCATCGAAGGCTTCGCTCTGAATCATGTAGGCGACCTGGGTGGCGACACTACAGAAAGGCTTTTGCTCTTCGACGATGAGCACGCGGTGAGTTTTGGCGACAGACGTGAGCACCGTATCGATATCGAGCGGACGGATGGAACGCAGGTCCACGACTTCGGCCGAGATTTCGTGTTCCTTTTCCAAGGTCTCGGCAACTTCCAATGAATGCAACACGCAGCGGCCATAGGTCACGATCGTTAGATCGGTGCCTTCGCGCTTCACGTCGGCTTGGCCGAGCGGGATAAGATACTCATCTTCAGGAACTTCACCCTTAACTCCGTAGAGGAGGGTGTTTTCGAGAAACATCACCGGATCGTTGTCACGAATGGCGGACTTGAGCAGGCCCTTGGCATCGTAAGCCGTCGAGGGGACGACCACCTTTACGCCGGGGTGATTGGCGAGCACATTTTCAGGCGTGTGCGAATGGGTCGCGCCGACATTCGTGCCCCCATTAGCGGGGCCGCGAATTACGATCGGGCAGTTGATCAAGCCGCCAGACATGTAGCGCACGTTGGCGGCATTGTTGAGGATTTGATCGAAGGCCACCGAATAGAAACTCCAAAACATCAGCTCCATGATCGGGCGAACCCCTAGCATCGAAGCGCCGACACCCATGCCGATAAATCCGGCTTCACTGATTGGGGTATCAACGATCCGCTTGGGACCATATTTTTCGAGGAGACCCTCGGTTACTTTATAGGAACCGTTAAATTCCCCAACTTCTTCACCAAGGATGACGACGTTTTCGTCGTTCTCGATTTCCTCGGCCAGAGCGTGGCGGACTGCTTCGCGATATGAGATTTCAGGCACGGTAAAAAGGAATTAGATCAGTTGAAAAAAATGCGACCGGTGGATTTGCGTTCGGAGGGGTTGTCGACCTCCCAATAGACATCTTTCTGGATATCTTCCACCGTGGGCCATGGGCTGGCTTCGGCGAATTCAGCGGCGGCGTCGGCTTCGGCGCGAGCGGCTTTGTCGATGGTAGAGGCTTCTTCTTCCGTCAGGGTGCCTTCTTCGATCAATCGTCTTTGGAAGGTTTGAATCGGATCCTTGGTCTTGCGGTAATCCTCAATGTCGGATTTTCGACGATACGTGTTATCCGGATCGGAAACTGAGTGGCCGCGGTAGCGGTAGGTGCGCACTTCGACGACGGATGGTTCACATTTCTCGCGAGCGAGGGTGAGGTGCTTGTCCATGATCTCACGCACAGCGTAAACATCATGCCCGTCGCAGGCATCCCAAGTCATATCGTAACCGGCGGCACGCTGAGAGAGCTCACCGGCGGACGAGCGAGCCTGGCTGGTGCCCATGGAGTAGCCGTTGTTTTCGATGACGAAGACGACTGGCAGTTTCCAGAGCGAGGCAAGATTGTAGGATTCATGGACGGCACCCTGGTTGACCGCGCCATCTCCAAGAAAGGCCATTGAGGCACCCTTGAGTCCCTTATACTTTAGCGCGTAGGCGAGTCCGGTGCCGAGAGGGATTTGGCCGCCGACGATACCGTGGCCACCCCAGAAATTAAGATCGGGGGCGAAGAAGTGCATCGAACCGCCTTTGCCCTTCGAGCAGCCCGTGGCCTTGCCATAGAGTTCAGCCATCTGTTCGTTCATTCCCATGCCGACGGCAATCGCGTGGCCGTGATCACGGTAGGTGGTGATGGCGTGATCGTTTTCACCCATGAGTGAGCAGCAACCCACCGCAACCGCTTCCTGACCAATGTAGGCGTGCATAAAGCCGCCGATTTTCTTTCCTTGGTAAGCTCGCAGGCTTCGTTCTTCAAAACGGCGAATCCGCATCATCGTGCGCAGAAATTCCTGCTTCTCTTCCTTCGAGAGGTCTTTGTTGATGGCAGCTTTAGCCGTATCGGCGGATTTGGTAGATGTTTTACTCACAGATGAGGGGGCCTTTCAGGTTAAAGGATGATTCTCCGCGCTTAACATCCCGAAATCAAGTGATTAGTCCCGATTCTGGGGCTCATCGTTGCTCTCAAGTGGCGGGGTGATCTCCTCGATCTCAACCTTCACGGGAGATCCAGGGGCGCAATCAGCCTTCAACGAAACGAAACTATCACGATAGCGATCATAGATGGGCCAAAGAGCATTTCGGTCCGTTTCGGGAATCGCCAGTGTGTTGATTGCCTCTCGGGAGTAGAAACCAAAGCGCCCCTCGCTCATTTCCGGAGGCAGCTTTTCAATGGGTTTCCGGCAGCGGAAAAGAAACATCAACCAGTGTGATTCGCCCTCATAGGCCTTTTCGGCAATCATGGCAAAAAGGTGGAGATCTTTGGTGCTGACAGAAAATCCGGTCTCCTCGCGGGTCTCTCGCACGGCACATTCAAATGGAGACTCACCGAGGGAGGTTTCCAATTTGCCTCCGATGGGGCTCCAAACACCGAGATTGGGCGGCTTGGCTCTTAATAAGAGTAGCTGCTCCCCAGATTGGTTTTCGAGGAAGACGAGGACGGCGATTTTGTAGTCGAGGGTGGTCGGCATGGAGATTGCCCGCGTAAACGGAGTTTTGAGCGTGACCACCGACTTACGGCGGACAATGTTTTTGTCTATGAAATTTACCCGTTTCACTCTGAGCCGCTGGTTGGGTTGGGCGATGATGCTCTGTTTTTTAGGAGGGGCCTCATGGGTTCAGGCTCAAGATGAGATCGAAGTAAGAGGAGCGACATTTTCTCTGGTGCGTGCGCCGCTGGGGGCGACAGAGCATTGGCAGACTATGAACGTCTCTTTGCAGGCGCGACCTGATCGATCTCGTCTGGGGCAGGTGACTGATCGTGTAAAAGTGAAGGTGTCTATCGGTTACGAACGCGCGATGGCTGGAGGTAAACGTGAGTGGCAGTTTTATCGGGCGAGTGTCGACTTGGTGGGGCTACGTAGTGGTCGCAGCAGGGTGCGTTTTTACCTGCCACCGGAGATTGTTAAACGCGATGAAATCCAAGGGGGCCCGAAATTCTGGGCGGTGGAATTAGTGGGCGAAGGGATGGATGTGAGCCCGACTCGGGGGAATTACTCGTTGGCGCTTAATAATGAAGGCTTGTTGAATCAATTTATGGACAAGGTATCCAGTGAGGGCGCGGCAAACGACGGGATCCTGCAACCTCAGCATCTTACTCCTTTCGCGACCCTCGATCCGGATAACACTCCCACGGTGGTGCAACCGACCAGCTGGCGATGAGAGAATTGACGGCTTGCGCCACGGGAACCCATCAGTCCTAGTTTTCGAGTGCTTTTGTAGGTCACTTTGTCGTCCATGCCATCCTCTCACCTCCTAGTTTTTGATTGTGGAGCTGCCCATTTATCCGGCGGTGTGTTTGCAGTGAAGAAAGATGGAGGGCTACGGATGGATTCTCACGCCACCGAGGCTCTGTTCGCCAATTCCGCGGAAGAGAAACCATGGGGCGTGGCAGTCGGTGAAGCGATTACGCGGATCGTGTCGCGTCTCGATTCGGAGGAGCGTGAATGTGTGATCACAGTGCCGGGGCACCTGGCGTTGACGAAGTTTGTAAAAACGCCGGCGGTGGAACGATCAAAGCGGGATCGCATTGTCCAGTTTGAGGCCTCGCAGAATATTCCCTATCCGCTCAACGAGGTCGCGTGGGATTATGCGGAAGTAGCAGATGACGGTGTAGAGGTGGAGCTGATGCTTTCGGCGGTGAAACGCGACGCGATGGATGAGCTCTGTGCAGTTTTTGAACAAGCGGGACTGCTCGTGACGGGAATTGAACCCGGAGGTTTGGCGTCAATTCGGGCGTGGCGAGCGGCTCCGGGCAGGAATCATGATTCGTCACTGGTGGTGGATGTCGGCGCTAAATCGACTCAACTGCTCTTTGTGGCGTGCGATAATTTTTACCTACGCACCTTACCGTTTGGAGGTAATCTCGCGACGCAACTCCTGGCCAAGAAACTATCCTGCGAACTGTCAGAAGCCGAAACCCTGAAGCGTGAGCTAAGTGCGGGAAATCGCTCCAGTGATTCGGGTCGTCAGGCTTTGATCGATGAAGCGGTGATGGAATTTACCGCGCGATTGCAGGCTGAACTGACCCGCTCGATTTTCAGTTATTCGCGTCACACCGAGGCCGAAACGCCTGAAGAAATTATTCTGCTGGGTGGGGGAAGTCGCCTGCCGGACTTGCAACGTCGCATCGCGGAATCCACAGCCCTACCATCCAGATCTCTGAATGTGTCGGTTGATCTCGATCTACGCAGCACGAGCGGAGATGTGCCACTCGACGATTCGTTGCTCGCCCTCGCAGGTTTGGCGCAGATTCATTTTACGAGCGAAGGCGTCGCGATGAATCTCTTGCCGGAGGAGCGTCAGGCAGAACAGAGCGCGCATCGGGCGCGACCTTGGTGGTTGGCTGCGGCCGCTTTATTGATTTTGGCGCTGTTGCCACCGATCCTCTATTTGCAACTCACGGCGTCGCGCCATGCCGAACGCAGTCGGGTGCTGCAAGCAGAGCTCGGACCACTGATTAAGTGGGACACTCGCAATCGGCAGAATCTTGAAAAAATCGAATCGCTCCGGGAACGCGTGGCCACTTTAAGCGAGGTCGAGCAGCGTAGTGAACGCTGGACGTCGTTTCTGGCTGATATGCAAGGCCGCTTGGAATCGGTCGGCGATGTGTGGCTGGAGAGCATGGTCATTTTACCGGTCTCACCCTTGTCATCGGACACGGAGGAGGGGGCTCCGCTTCGTTTAGGGATGTCGGGTAAATTGCTGGATATTGAGAATCCCACGGCTAAAGCGAGCTCGGCATCGCGCGAAAGAGTGAACCAGCTGTTGCGGAGTTTTGGTGAATCGAAATATGTGCAGGATATCAGCGCGGGGGGATTCGATAAGACTCAACCTGGCATCCTGAAGTTTGAACTCACGATCGTGATCAATCGGGAGGAAACCTTGTGAAGGCTCTTTACTCCGACCGAGGATTCAAGATCGCCCTGATTGTTGCCGGGGTCGTCGTGTTGTTGGAGGGCGCTGGACTATTTCTGAGCATCGGATCGACGCAAAAGGAAGAGCGGCGCGAGCGAAACTTGAGCCGTGATTTTACCAGTATGTCGCAGGTGACACCTGCGCCGATTGAAGCGGTGGCACGAAAAGTTGAAGCTGAGGTCGCGGCGTATGAAGGCAAAGTGCTTCGATTGGAAACGATGTTGAGTGGAGGTGCGCTCGCGAAGCAAATGAGCGAAGAAGCAGTGCCTGAAGAACGCACCGATGCGTATTTCAATTTGGTTTCCTATACGGAACGACTCCGCACCTTGGCGCGTCTTCATGCAGTGCAGATCGAGCCAGAAGAATATTTTGGATTTTCCGAATACGCCAAAGAAGGTCCGCCCAAAAAGCAGATTGGAAAGGTCTTCCGCGAACGGCAGATTTTGGAACGTGTTTTAAGTATGCTGCTGATGAGTAATCCCGCACGGTTGGCTCTGGTCGAACGCACTGCTGGGGATGATACCAACGAATGGGAAGAGCAGGCCCGGCTGTCACTGGCAGTCGATGGCGTGGTGAAAACTGATTTCGTGCGCGTGGAGTTCAGCGGGGAAACAGCCAGCTTGCGTTCGTGGTTGAATCGTCTCGGTCAGTCGGGATTGCCCGTCAGCGTGCGCACGATTGAGGTTGCGCCGGAGAAGATCAACTTGAGCCGTCAGCGATCACGCTCGAACAGCAGCTCATTGGTGCTCACAGGTGAATTGCCGAAAGTGGTCCCATTGGTCGCGCGAATGCCCAGTGTGTTTACCGTCGGGTTGGAAATTCTGGAAATCATTCCGACGACAGCGGAGGGCACTCCATGATGCGAAGACAAATTGAACGTGTGGCATTAGGTTTGGCGGGCGTGGTCTTGCTGACCTCGGTGTTATGGTTTGGCTTTCTGAGTAGTTCTCATCCCGACCCCCAAGACCATGCGATGCCCTTGGGGTCGGGGGATTATCAATCGATGGCGGTAGCGACTGTTGATGGAAGTGAATCGATCAACTGGAGGGCTCCTGAACCGATGTCGCGGGGGAAGGAGTGGGTCTACGATGTCTTCACGCCACCTGAGGTTTACTATGATGCGCAGTCAGGAAAATTCAGACTGACGCCGCCATCACGCGAAGCGGCGATTATGCCGGTTGATGACTCTCGCAGACGGATCGTTCCCGGACTGACTTTGCACACGGTCGATCGTGAGGCGTTTCCACTGCAGTTGATCGGATTTGTCGGCGAGCCCGGTAATTATCTGGGGACTTTCGAAAACAGGGTAACTCACGAAACCCTGCTGTTACGTGAAGGAACCGTGATCGATTCTCTGCAGATGGTGGTTCGAGAGTTTCGAGTTGAACAGATCGCGCGGGAAATTCCGGAGAGTATGACGATTACAGAACGGATGGCCGTAGCAGTGATTGTGGATCAACGCACCGGTGAGGAGACGCGATTACGCCAAGGTGAGGTGGCTCTCACCTCCGGGCGATTGGCCTGGGTGAGTTTGGATGAGAACGGAAAAGTGATGACCGTCGTGGAGGGCGAGTTGATTGATGCGGGTGGAGAACAATTTCGAATTGAGAAAATCCGGCTCGCACCGCCGGAAGTTGACGTTACCAAAGAGAAGCAGTCCGATGGTGCTTCCGAATCTCATACCTTGAGGCCCCTCGCACCGAAATCCCCCGATGATGATAAGTAGAACGAATCTCCGTAAAAGATCATGCCGGCTGGTGTTATGCCTGAGTCTTGTGGTGAGCTGCTTGGCCCTTTCCAATTTACAGGCGCAAACGTCGACCGAGCGTAAGGTGAAGTTGATGGAATCAGCTCTGAACGCACGCGGCACGGGAGATTATCGGACGGCGAAAAGTGCCCTCGAAGAATTGGCCAAAATGGCACCGGGCGATGCCAAAGTAGAGCGGCTTTTAGCGGAAGTGGAAAAGCAATTGGCCGCGCAACCTCAGTTGAAGGAAGAGTCGCTTGATCCGGCCGTAATTTTTTTGGATGAAGAGGCCGAAGCGATTGCCCGCGCCGAGACTGACCGCTTACGCACACTTTTAGAAACGGCGACCAAGGATCGAAAGATCGCTCGGTCGCTGGCGCGGAAAAAACAATATGATCAAGCGCTCGACGTGTTGTCTGAATTGAGGGCCGATTTGCCGAATAATAGCTTAACGGCAGAAACGCTTCGCGAGATCGAGGAAGATCGTGGTGAGCTCCTGGTGGATCAGGCGCGTTATCTACTCAAGGCTGGAGAATTGGGAGGAGCTCGCGTGGCCCTTGATGAACGCTTGGTCATGGGAGGTTCCAATCGTGCAGTCGAAAAATTGACGCGCTCGCTGGAACGCGCCGAAACTCGCGCGGAGACGGCGATCGCAGCAGTGCAGACCAGCGCACCGCGTGTCTCGGTTTCGACCGAACAATCGAATCTGAACGCGATGATGAATCGCGCCCGCCAACAATATGTGGCCGGCTCTCGCCAAGCAGCTCTCGCCAGCTATCGAGATGTCACCCTTCGCTATCCCGATAATAGTGAAGCGCGCAGGATGGTCCGGCGTTTGGAAAATGAGCAAAGCTATGCAGCAGGAGCTCCTCGTGGTGAAACACGCACGGCACTGCTTGCCGATGTGGATCAAAGCTGGCAACGCCCCGAAGTTTATCAGGAACTGACGCGAGCGGCGCGTCGTGAATCCGATACGGCACCGTTGCGAATCAAACTGGACGAGATTATTTTACCTCAAGTGAGTTTCACCCAGGTGGAAATCGGCAGAGTCGTGAGCGCCTTGGCTTCGATCTCGCAAGAGTTCGATCCTGCGACCACTTCTCTCAAGGGCGTGAATATCGTGTTGCTCGATCCGAGTGACGAAAAGCCAACCGTCACATTGACGCTTCGTAATACTTCACTGAAACGCGTGCTGGATTTCGTCACCCAATCGGTGGGCTACCAATACGAAGTGCAATCCGATGCGGTGGTCGTGCGCCCGGGTGGTGAATCGACGACACTCGATACCGCGTTTTTCCCAGTTTCCCGCGCGACCGTTTTACGGATGACGGGTGCCGGTGGTCCCTCGAAAAACACTACTTCGAACGATCCCTTCTCTTCATCCGGTGCGAGTAATGATCAGGGCCCGCAGGGCAGTGAAGCTCCGGGGATGCAGGCCTTTTTGCAACAAGCCGGGGTGAACTTCGATGGCACCTCCGGTAGCAGTTTGGCCTACGACGGATCATCGATCATCGTCACGCAGACGGCGCGTAACCTGGAGCGCATCCGGAACATCCTGAATCGCTACAACGATATTCGGCAGGTTGAAATCGAAGCCAAATTCATGGAGGTGCAGCAAGGCACGCTTGAGGAGTTAGGCGTGAATTGGAACGTCACCACCAAAGCGACTCAGCGGAATGCTGGGGCTCAAGCTACTTATCAGAGTTCAGGGCGCTCACTTGCAGACGCGTTTAGCAGTAGTGGTATTTCTCAAGAAGGGCAGATTGTTCGACCTTCAGTTCCCGAAACAACCAATTTCTCATATTTTCAGAATGGCCAGATTCAGTCACAATCTACTCAGGCAGCGCAGGAGGCTATTAATTTACCTATACGCAGTGGAGCTCCACAGATTCCGGGTTCAGCAGCCTTAGGTTCGGCGGCTAGTGCCCTTGCAAATGTCACGGGCGTAATCGGGGAGTTTGATGTGAACGCGGTTGTTAGAGCGTTGTCGCAACAACAAGGCACGGATTTACTCAGCGCGCCGAAAATTACCGTGCTTTCGGGCAACGCGGCTACGATCACGGTCGCGCAGGAATTGCGGTATCCGCAAAGCTTCGGACAGACGCAAAGTGATGTTGGCACAGGAAGTTCTAGTGGAGGAGGTTCAGCAGGAGTTACAATCACCGCGGGCACACCACAGGAGTTCACTATGCGCAATGTTGGAGTTGAATTGAAAGTCACGCCGACGGTAGAAGAAGACGATTACAGTATCAGTCTCGATTTGAACCCGAAGGTCACGGAGTTTGATGGCTTCGTCGAATATGGCGGGCCGAGTGTAGCAGTTTCAGGCAATACAACAGTTACAGTGCCGTCTGGATTCTATCAGCCGATTTTCTCGGTGCGCGATATTTCGACCAAGGTTACGATCTGGGATGGCGCGACCTTGATCATGGGTGGATTGACTCGCGAAGAGGTGAAGAAGGTAAACGACAAGATTCCCGTGTTGGGCGATATTCCGATCTTGGGTAAACTGTTTCGTTCGAAAGGGGAGAGCGCGCAGAAGAGGAATCTGTTGATTTTCGTGACGGCGAATTTGTTGAGCCCGGGTGGTTCTCCGAAAAAGCAGAACCTGCGTAATGTCGCCCCGAGCGCTTTGTTTCAGAATCCCGTGCTGATTACTCCGGGAGGAGCAGAGGCCAGAAACGGCGATTGAGTTGGCGGTTCTTTAGAAGCTGTGGAAAAGGTGGCCCGGCACGTCCCAGTGCCCAGCAGCGCGCGGCTCACCGAGGACGGTTCGCCCTACGTTTGTTGGGCTAAAAGGGAAATTGATGCTTCTGGGATTGAGCTTTCGAACTACGCCGTTTCGCTTTCTGCTTATGGCTAAATGGATGCTCGTTGATGGGTTTAATCTGGCGTTTCGCGCTTTCTACGGAATGCCGGAATTAACGCGAACCGATGGATTCCCGACCGGAGCGTTGCATGGTTGGGTGAAGTCGTTGTGGCGATTGAATGACGACGAGAGTCCGGCTGCGACTTTGGTGTTTTTTGATCTGGGCGGTTCTCAGGACCGCTTGGCGATTCATCCGGATTATAAGGCGCAACGTCTGGAGACACCCGAAGCGCTCGTGCAACAGTTGCCCTTTGTGAAATCGCTCACGAGAGCAATGGGGTTGGTCGGGATCGAACAGCATGGGGTGGAATCTGATGATTTATTGGCATCTCAGGCGGTAGCGTTGGCCGATCAAGGGCATGAAGTTTTGATCGTAAGTGCAGATAAGGATTTCGCGCAGGTGGTCGACGATCGCATCAAAATGCTACTGCCGCCTGCTCCCGGGAATCCTAAGGGCGGGTGGCGATTGATGGACCCGGAAGGGGTGGTGCAGAAATTCGGAGTCTCCCCTGCGCAAATCGCGGACTATCTCGCGCTGGTCGGTGATACGGCGGACAACATTCCCGGACTCGCGGGGGTCGGTCCGAAAACTGCCGCGAAGTGGCTTCAAGCCTACGGCAATCTCGAGGGCATCATCGCGCACGCGGATGAAGTGAAACCAGATCGTTTTCGGGAAAAGATCACCGCTGATGCCGAGAGGTTGCGCATGAATCTACAACTCACCCGGTTTGATTTGAATCTGCCGACCGTGGCTGCTGAACAGACTGAACCGCAGATCGGTGAATTGCTGCGTTTGCTCGAAGAGCTGGAAATGAAATCCACGCTGGTTGAAGCAAGGAAACGCTACACGCAACCGGAGTTGTTTTAGAAAACAGGGAAACTCATCGTTCCGATGTAGGCAGTCCGCTTACGGGCGCGAGACGTGTTTCCAGCGCGAGCAAGCTCGCGGCCTACGGGGACCGGTTCGCCCTACCTTTGGAATCGTTTAGAGCCCTTCGGGCGAGATCCCTTTGGGATCGAAGATATAGCCTACACCGTGAACGGTGCGGAATGAATCGAGGCTGAGCTCGTGCTTCTTGTAGAGGTCGCGAACTTTGACGACGTATTGATCAAGTGAACGGCTGCGCACATCGGCGTGAACTCCCCAGACTGAATGAATCAACGCTTTGCGGGTAATCACGATCCCCTGATTGGCATTGAGGTGGGTGAGAATGCCGAGCTCCTTGCGGCCGATTTTTTCCGCCCTGCCGTTCGGGAAGGTGATTTCGAGGCGCACGGGATTGATCTTGGCTCCGCAGAACCCAAACGGTTCGTCGCTGACCTTCACGTTTTTCGTGACGTTCAGATCGTGACTGATTTCGGCGCGACGGAGAACGGCGCGGATGCGGGCGATGAGTTCGGGATAGCTGAAAGGCTTGGTGATGTAATCATCTCCGCCCATATCCAGGGCGCGGACTTTGCTTGATTCTTCGTCGTTACCGGTGAGGAAGATTGTGGGAATGGAAATATCCTTCTCCCGCAGTTCATCGAGTAGCGCGAAACCAGTTTGATCGGGTAAACCAATATCGAGCAGCATGAGGTTTGCAAAGTTGCCGCCGAGAAACTTGATCGCATGAGCAGCGCGATTGTAAACCTGCGTCTGCATACCTGCCTCTTCCAGGTGAACGGCAATGACGTCGGCCAATTCCGTTTCATCTTCGACCACGAGGATCAGTGGTTTAGCTTCAGTGCGAGGGGACTGTGGGGTGGTAGACAACCTAGATAGACAAGATGACCACAGCTCGTTGTCAAAAACATCCTTTCCGGTGCAAAATCGACAAAATACGCGGAGTTTTGTTTGGTGACAGAGGAGGGGATCAGGATTACAAGCATACCTGTTATGCCTAACCACATACACATCGTATTACGCTTACTTTTGATCTGGGTGATGACGTGTTTTATTTATGCCTGCAACGGTGTGACCAATAAGACAGCCGTGGGACCCGCAAATCCGGGAATGAGCCCGGTGCCCATTGCGGTTGCCGATATGCACCCTTGGAAAAAGGCCCAGGAAATTGCTGAGCAGATACCGAATTCGGATGTCATGATCGGTCACGGAGACGTGATGTTGCCGCTTTATCCGGACGGAACTGTGTTGGTCTTGCAGAAGCTGCAATTGGATCACTTGCGTTCTGGAATGACCGTTGTCCTTCAAGCAAGTCGCAATGCGTCATTTGATTTGCGAGCCTCAGTTTTGATCAAGCTACTCGACGATGGGCGGTGGGAATTCGCCACCTCGGAAGAGAATGCGGTTCACTATTTCATGCGTTTGGATGAAAAGAATTATGTCGGGACTGTGGTGGCAGCCTTGGCCCGTGCCTCTGAAGAGCAGAAGATTATGCAGAGCGAATTTCTGGTCAATAAGACCACACTTAACTGCACCATCCAGTGTCACGTGGCCGGAGAGATCCACCCTCGCGTCGTGCCGGGATTGAAACCCAAGGTGACGACATTTGATTTGAGTATGGATTAGTGAGACTTTCCGACGGTTAGGAGATGCCGCGAATTTTCTTGAAGGTTACTGGGGGGGCGTGTGCTTTGAGCGCGTGTCTGATAGTAAGCCAATTCTCATGCTCGGGTTGCCGAAAGGCAGTCTCGAGGAAGCTACGAAAAACCTGTTTGCGAAAGCAGGTTGGCGTATCTCCACGAATTCGCGCTCTTACAAACCCTCCATCGACGACAGTGAGCTCGATGGCCGTTTTGTTCGCGCGCAAGAAGTCAGCCGTTATGTCGAACACGGTTTCTTCGATTGTGGGCTGACCGGACACGATTGGATTCAGGAAAATGAATCCGATATCGTGGATGTCTGCGATCTGATCTACAGTCGAGCGTCGTCGAAAAAGTCCAAGTGGGTGCTCTGCGTGCCCGAGGCTTCCGGCATCACCAAACCGGAAGAACTCGCGGGCAAACGTGTCGCCACGGAAATGATGGGCACCGTGAAACGCTATTTTGCCGACAAGGGCATTGATGCTGAGGTGGAGTTCTCCTGGGGCGCGACCGAGGTGAAGGTGCCTGATTTGGTGGATGCGATTGTCGATATTACCGAAACGGGAAATTCGATCCGCGCCAACAAGCTCCGCATCATCGACACGCTTCTCGAAACGAATACGAAACTGATCGCCAACAAAGACAGTTGGGCAAATCCGGTGAAGCGTAAGAAGATCGAAACGATCGCCTTGCTCCTTCAATCGGCGCTCGAAGCGGAATCTAAAGTGGGCTTGAAGCTCAACGTCTTGAAAGACTCGGTGGATAAGATCGTGGAAACGATTCCGGCTCTGCGGAATCCGACCCTCTCTACTTTGAGCAATCCTGATTGGATCGCCCTGGAGACGATCATCGACGAAAGTGTCGTGCGGGAAATTATTCCTCAACTCAAGGAACTTGGGGCGGAGGGGATCGTCGAGTATCCGCTCAACAAAGTCGTCTATTAAGCATCATGAAGGTTACCCTCGGACTCTTGCAGCATGCGTGCGGCGCGAAGCCCGCGGCTAACTTGAAGAAGACGCTTTCTCTTACGGAGAAGGCCGCGAAAAAGGGCGCGCAGATCATCTGCACGCAGGAGCTTTTTCGTTCGCAGTATTTCTGTCAGAACGAAGATCACGAAAACTTCAAATTGGCGGAATCGATTCCGGGGCCGAGTTCACGGGCGTTTCAAAAGATCGCGAAGAAATACGGGGTCGTGATCATCGCTTCGCTTTTCGAAAAGCGGGCGGCGGGCCTGTATCACAACACCGCGATCATCATTGATGCCGATGGCAAGATGCTGGGCACGTATCGTAAGATGCACATCCCGGACGATCCGTTGTTCTACGAGAAATTCTACTTCACACCGGGTGATAAGGGCTTCAAGGCGTGGGAGACGAAGTTTGGAAAGATCGGTGTGCTCATTTGCTGGGACCAATGGTATCCGGAAGCCGCGCGACTCACCGCGATGCAAGGGGCGGAAATTCTTTTCTATCCGACAGCGATTGGCTGGCATCCCTCGGAGAAAAAGGAATACGGGGTGAATCAGCATGGGGCGTGGGAAACGATTCAACGCAGTCATGCCGTCGCCAATGGTTGTTACGTGGCCGCCGTGAATCGCATTGGGCATGAGACGCCGATTGGGGGCGATGGAATCGAGTTTTGGGGACAGAGTTTTGTTGCCGGAACCAGTGGTCAGATTTTGGAGAAGGGCAGCACTGACAAAGAAGAAATTATGCTCGTGCCGATCGAGCTGGATACCGTGGATGTGACACGCACGCATTGGCCATTTTTGCGTGATCGCCGGATCGACGCGTATGGTGATCTGACGAAACGTTTCAGCGATTAAAGACTTTTATCGAAGGTAGGGACGGGCCGCCGGGCCGTCCGCAGTCCAGCAACGGCGCGCCCAGCGGTCGCGCCCTACCACATGACTCAAATCAAAAACAGGAAACCAATCGTGGATCAGAAGACTCCGGCTGCTGAGGGGTATCGCATGCCGGCGGAGTGGGAGCCGCAAGAAGCGGTGTGGCTTTCGTGGCCTCATAATTACAAAACGTGGCCTGGGCAGTTTCGACCAATCCCGTATGTCTATGCAGAGATCGTTACCCAGATCAGTCGGTTTGAGAAAGTGCGGATCAATTGTGCGAAACCCTTGCAGGCGCGAGCCAAGCGATTGTGTGAAAAGGCCGGAGCAGCGATGTCGCGCGTCACATTTTACAATCATCCGACCAATGATGCGTGGTGTCGCGATCATGGCCCAATCTTCGTGAAGCATCGGAAGACGCGGGAGGTCGCGTTGACCGATTGGCACTATAACGCATGGGGCGACAAATATCCGCCTTACGATCTGGATAACAAGATTCCGGCAAACGTGGCGCATAAGCTTAAGCTGCGCCGGTTCGTCAACGACATGGTGCTCGAGGGTGGATCAATCGAAGTCAACGGGCAGGACGTTTTGCTTACGAGCGAGCAGTGTTTGCTCAACGAAAATCGTAATCCGCATTTATCGAAAGCGCAGATCGAGCGAAACCTTAAAGACTACCTTGGCGTGACCACGATTCTCTGGGTGGGCGACGGGATCATCGGTGATGATACCGATGGGCATATCGATGACATCACGCGTTTCTATCAGGCGGACGGATTCATCACTTGCGTGGAGCCCAATAAACGCGATGCGAACCATCGAATTTTGGCCGAGAATCTGGAGCGCTTGCGCGGTTTTCGCACGAGTAAAGACAAGAACTATGATATCGTGGAGCTTCCCATGCCGAAGCCATTTTCGTTTCAAGGGCAGCGCGTGCCGGCGAGTTATGTGAATTACCTCGTGGTGAACGGGGCGGTGCTGGTGCCGCAGTTTCGTCAACCGAAGCGGGATGCCGAAGCGCGCAATATCATCGGGAGTTGTTTCCCTGATCGTGAGATTGTGGGGATAGATTGCTACGATTTGATTTGGGGCTTGGGCACACTGCACTGTATTTCACAGCAACAACCCGCATGACTATCCGAATCACATTTTTCGCCCTGATCGCAGTCATGATTGGACTGAGTGGCTGTGAATCGATTGGAGAGAGGCTGCAGGCCAGATTCACGCCGGAACCTCCTCGCGTGAAGCTGTTTCCGTCGGAATACGAGCAAGTCTTCGCCGCGACCAAGGTGGTATTGTCCGAGATGGGTTATCGATCGATTAGAGGTCGCGCGAGTTCACGGAAGATTACCGGGGTGAGTCGGGTGAATGCGAATGATGCGTTGACCGGCGCGAGCCAGATCACGGTAAAAATTGAATTTATGGAGACCATGCCAGGCGAAACCGAGATGCAGGTTTGGATGACTGAGGTAGTTGAAGATCGGTATACCCAATCGGGTGGCTATGGCACACAGATGCCGATTCGAGGGGATTTGCTCTATAATATGCTGTTTCGTGGGGTGGAGCTGATGCTGAAAGAAGACTGAAAATCGCCACTTTCCGCTTGCCGATGGGCCGACAAACACGCGAGTCTGATCCTTCGCGACATTAGTTATGGTTCAGCCGGTGTTGTCGCACTGCTCCCATCGGCCACTTACGTTAGTTAACAGTCAACCCACGATCCCGTTTATTCGGGGTCATCCCGGTGAGGCGAAATTTGCGGAGCACACATTTCCAATCGTCGGTCATTGTTATGAGTTCAGTAATGCAAGAGTTGCTCGAGCAGTCATCTTTTGACCAGCTCAAGGAAGATGGAATCATCTCCGGCACCATCACAGAAATCCGCCAAAACGAAGTTGTCGTTGATATTGGTGGCAAATCCGAAGGCCTGATTGCGGCCCACGAGTTTCTCGATATCGGCGAGCTGCAAATCGGCTCCCAAATCGAAGTGCTCCTCGAAAAGCTCGAAGACAAAAACGGCAATCCCGTGGTGTCCTTCGACAAAGCCGAACAGAAGAAGAATTGGGATAATATCCTGACGACCTTTCCTGAAGGTTCCGTGGCCGCTGGTCGCGTGAAAGCCAAGGTGAAGGGTGGTTTGATTATCTCGATTGGCGTCGATGCGTTTATGCCGGCTTCGCACATTGATGTGCAACCGCCCAAGAACCTCGACCAATACGTCGGCCAAACCTACGACTTTAAGGTTCTGAAAATCAACGTGGAGCGAAAGAACATTGTTCTTTCCCGTCGCGAGTTGATCGAAGAACAACGCGCTGATAAGCGTCGTTCGCTCCTCGAAACGATCGAGCCAGGCCAAACCCGCAAGGGCGTGGTCAAGAATATCACCGATTTCGGTGCGTTCATCGATCTCGACGGCATGGACGGTCTCCTTCACATCACCGATATGAGCTGGGGACGCATTTCGCATCCTTCCGAAATGCTCAAGCAGGGTGAAGAGATCGAGGTCATGATCATCGAAGTGAATCGCGAAAAAGAACGCGTTTCGCTCGGTCTCAAACAAACCACCAAGAATCCTTGGGACGAAATCGACCGCAAGTATCCGGTCGGCGCCAAGATCGCTGGCCGCGTGGTCAACCTCGTGCCTTACGGTGCGTTTGTTGAACTCGAGCCCGGGGTCGAAGGTCTCGTGCACATCACCGAGATGTCATGGACGAAGCGCATCACCAAGCCTTCCGAAATGCTCAAGGTGGGGCAGGAACTCGAAGCCGTTGTTCTGGGTATCCAGAAGGAAGAGCAGAAGATCTCGCTCGGCCTGCGTCAGCTCGAGCCAAATCCTTGGGACATGGTCCGCCACAACTATCCGATTGGCGCGCGCGTCAGCGGCAAGGTGCGCAACATGACCACTTACGGTGCCTTCATCGAACTCGAAGAAGGAATCGACGGTATGGTTCACGTTTCCGACATGAGCTGGACCCGCAAGGTCAACCATCCATCCGAAGTCCTCAAAAAGGGCGACGATGTCGATGCGACCGTTCTCGATGTGGATCCTCAACAACAGCGCATCAGCCTCGGCATGAAGCAGCTGCTGAATGATCCTTGGTCCGACATCGATTCGCACTTCAAGATTGGTGACGTCGTCACCGGTCAAGTCACCAAGCTCACCTCATTCGGTGCGTTTGTTGATCTGAAGGATGGCATCGATGGTCTCGTCCATATCTCGCAAATCAGCGAAGAGCGTGTCGAGAAGGTGAAGGATGTTCTGAACGCCGGTGATGAAGTGAGCGCACGCGTGATCAAGATTGATCGCGATGAGCGTCGCCTCGGACTGTCGATCAAGGCCGCCGATTACTCCAGCGATGAACTCGCTGCCGAGACGGCAAGCTTTGAGGCTCTGAATCGTCAGGTCGGCACCGACATGATGAACCTCGGCGATATCCTCGACGAAGCTTCCAAGAAGGAAGAATAAGTCACGGTTCCAACCGCTTAACTCTCAAGCCGTCCGGATTAATTTCCGGGCGGCTTTTTTGTCGCATCACGTTAGATCGGCTTCGGTGGATAGAGGTAACTGGATGTGTTCTACCAATGGGTCGTGATCAATAGACTGTCATCGCGAAGGAGTTTCGCCAAGCGGAACGGACTGCGGCAATCCATGACTACTCCATTCGGTCACGTTTACTCAATCGTGGATGGCCACGTCGTTACACTCCTCGCCATGACACCGTTTAATTCTTGTCTGACGTTGGTGTTATTTGGACACGAAAAAGGCGGGCCAGATAGCCCGCCTTTGAAATTGAAAATCTGAGGTTTCTCAGTTCGTCGTGATCGACTTTGAGGCGGCAAATTCACGAATGACTGCCATCCGATCCTGTTGTCGTTTCTCGTCCTCAATCTCTTCGACGCTGCGGATGGCTTCATGTTTGGCCATGGCTCGACGCATCTTATTGATGGCGAGATACTCGAGCTGACGGATGCGTTCACGGGTTACGTTGAATTTCTGACCAACCTCTTCGAGAGTGAGGGGGTCGCGATCTTCCAAACCGAAACGATCCTTAAGGATCTCGGCTTCTCGTGGTTCGAGAGCGTTCACCATCGAATGGAGATCGGTGTTGCGTGACCGATCACGCAGGCCCTCGTAAGGGGAGACGGCGCTTTCGTCGCTGACAATGTCACCAAAGGTCGCGGAGTCGCTGTCTTCACCGACGGGAGCGTCAAGTGACGCCGGGCGCACGCTCACGGATTTGAGATGCGCGACCTTGCTGGTCGGAATCTGCAATTCCCGTGCGAGTTCCTCATCAGTTGGTTCGCGGCCCAATTCTTCAGTCAGAGCCGTCGCCATGCGCCTCATCTTGGAAATCTTATCCACAAGATGAACCGGAAGACGGATCGTCTTGGACTGATTGGCGAGTGCACGCTTGATGGATTGTTTGATCCACCACGCGGCATAGGTGGAGAGTTTACCGCCCTTGGTCGGGTCAAAGCGCTCGACCGCTTTGATTAGGCCGAGATTGCCCTCGGATATCAAGTCGAGTAGCGGAAGCCCGAAATCTTTGTAGTCCATCGCGATCTTCACGACGAGACGGAGGTTAGCTTTGATCATGTGATCACGAGCCGTCTTGTCTCCTTTTTGGATGCGCTTGGAAAGATCGATCTCTTCCTGAATTGTCAGGAGGGGAGTCTTGCCGATTTCCTGTAAGTAGAGCTGGAGGTTATTCCTTTCGGCTGGGGCGTAATCTTGGGGAGCGGCCGCGGCAGGTTTTTCAAGAAAGGAAGGGGAGGCAGTCGGAGCTGCTTCGACGTGGGGCATCGGCGAAACACGGCGATCAGAGAGAGTGCGATTATGTTTTGTTTTTTGTGCCATAGTGAGAGTCCTCGTTTCGATTAGTCTTCAGGGTAGGAGTTTGGTTCCTTGAAGTTTATTCCTCACAATAGAGCTAAAACCGTTCCATACTCCGAAATAGGCCTCTACAGAGGAGAATGAGGAGGAACGCATCTGACACGGTGCGACAGCATGGCGCATATATTGCGATCTGCTGCGACAGCGGCACACCCATGTCGCAGCAATCCGTGCGCAGCTGGACGGGGACGAGAGATTTGCCCCAATCTCCTTCGTTTAATCGGAAAACGCTTCAGCCATCGCAACTGCTTTAAGGAGCGCAGATGCTTTATTGATGGTTTCCTGATATTCGTCGGCTGGGGATGAATCGGCGACCCATCCTCCACCGGCCTGAATATAGACCCGCTTGTTTTTCAGGAGAGCGGTGCGGAGCATGATACATGTGTCCATGTTTCCATCGTAGCCAAAGTAGCCGAGAGCACCGGCGTAGAATCCACGTTGTTGGTCTTCCATCTCGCTGATGATCTGCATGGCCCGGACCTTGGGAGCGCCGCTAACCGTGCCCGCCGGGAAGGTCGCACGCATCAAATCGTAAGCATTTTTGTCGGCCGCGATTTTTCCTTCAACTTGAGAAACGATGTGCATGACGTGCGAATAGCGCTCAACAGTCATGAAGTCCGGCACCGTGACGCTGCCGTATTCGCAGACGCGCCCGATATCGTTGCGAGCGAGATCGACGAGCATGAGATGTTCGGCTTTTTCTTTTTCGTCGGCGAGAAGCTCAGCTTGCAGTGCTTCATCTTCAGCTGAAGTATCCCCGCGCTTCCGCGTGCCGGCAATGGGTCGAATCTCGACTTTGCCATCGGTGAGTCGCACGTGAACTTCGGGCGATGCTCCGACGATGGAAAAATCGCCGGTTTCGAGGATAAACATGTAGGGCGAAGGGTTAACCGTTCGCAGAGCTCGATAAAGATCGAGGGGTGATTTCTCAAATGGCTTGGTGAAACGCTGCGAGCCGACCACCTGTATGATGTCTCCGGCCCGAATATATTCTTTCGAATTTTCCACGCATTTTTCGAAATGTTCGCGTGTCACATTACTCGGCGGAACTTCGATTTTTGGCGAATCGATTAATGGTGCCGGAGGGAGTTCACGTGGTTGTTTCAGAATGGAGTGGAGTTCTTCAATCTCGGCGACAGCCGCATCGTAGGCGGTATCGGGATTGTCACCGGTATGGGCGTTAACGCAGAGCCGCAGCGTTTGTTTTGCCCGATCAAAAATCAGCAGTGAATCGGAAAGCATGAAATAGAGTAGGGGCACCCCGAGCTCGTCGTGCTTGGCTTCGGGCACCGTGGGCTCCACGCGCATGACGTATTCGTAACCGACAAATCCAACCGCGCCGCCGGTGAATCGAGGTAAACCCGGTAAAGTGACCGGACGGTAACCACTCATTTCTGCTTCGATCATCTTCAGCGGATCGTGAGGAGTAGGCACGGTTTCGGTGGGTTGACCAGGAACACGAATATCGGTGGTCTCCTGACCGCAGACGAAGATCTTACGAGGTCGGCAACTGATGAAACTGTAGCGTGAAAGGGTTTCTCCGCCTTCGACTGATTCGAGTAGAAAGGAGGGGCCGGCCTGTTTCAGTTTGGCGTAGGCCGAGACTGGTGTCTCAAAGTCAGCCATCAAATCGGTATAAACCGGGATGACGTTTCCGGCGGAAGCGAGTTTCTGGAATTCTTCTCGGGAGGGATGGATTTGCATCGGTAGGTCTATTCGACGGTTACCGATTTGGCCAAGTTTCTTGGTTTGTCCACATCGCATCCACGTTCCACGGCAATATAGTAGCTGAGCAGTTGCATCGGAATCGATGCGACGATGGGGAGGACGGCTTCGTGACAATCGGGGATCGTGATGATTTCGTCCGCGAGTCCATCCGGTAGCACCGTGCCTTCGGTGATGACCGCGATGACTGGACCTTTACGTGCCTTGATCTCCTGCATGGAGGAGACGATTTTATTAAACAGTTCTCCTTTCGGCGCGAGGAAGACACTGGGGCATTTCTCGCTAATGAGTGCGATGGGGCCATGTTTCATTTCAGCGGAGGGGTAGCCTTCGGCATGAATGTAGGATACTTCTTTCAGCTTGAGTGCACCTTCAAGTGCAATGGGGAAGAGTGACATGCGGCCGAGAAACAGCATGTCTTCATAATGAGCGATTCGCTTGGCGATGGCCTGGATGTGAGACGCTTGCTGAAGTGCGGTGCGCACAAGGTCTGGTGTGTCTTTGAGTGCATTGACGAATTCAACTCCTGCTCCGTAGCTAAGATCCCGCATGCGACCAATGTAGAGCGCAAGCATCGCGCCGATCAAAAGCTGCGATGTGAACGCTTTGGTCGACGCTACACCGACTTCATGGCCGGCATGTTGATAGATTCCACCGTCGGCCTCTCGTGCGATGGTCGATCCCACGACATTGTTCACCGCGAGAACCTTGTAACCTTTTCGCTTAGCTTCACGCAGGGCGGCCAGAGTGTCGATCGTCTCGCCGCTTTGGCTCATAACGAAGAAGAGCGTGTTGCGGAACAGCGGAGTATTTCGGTAACGGAACTCTGAGGCGTAGTCGCATTCCACCGGGATGTGGGCAAACATCTCGATGAGATGTTCCGTGACCATGCAGGCGTGCAAACCCGTTCCGCAGGAACAGAACATGAATCGTTCGACGCCGCGAAACTCATTGGCGCTGATATTGAGGCCGCCAAATTGGGCCGTGCTACCGTCTTCGGAAAAACGCCCTCGCATAGCGTTTTCGAGTGCCTCCGGCTGCTCGAAAATTTCTTTGATCATGTAGTGGGCGTGTTCACCCAGTTCAGCGTTTTCAATCGACCAATCAACGGTATCGATGACTGGTGTGATGCTGGATTGATCAACGGTGGTGACGGAAAAATTATTCGGCGTGATATGCGCTATTTCATTGTCGTTGAGATACACGACATTTTGCGTGCGACTGACGATAGCAGCGACGTCGCTGGCGACGATGTTTTCATCCTTGCCAATCCCAAGAATCAATGGAGAGCCTTTGCGCGCGGTGACGAGTTCTTCGCTGTTTCCCGTGCTGGTCACGACCATGCCGTAGGTGCCTTCGACATGGCTTAATGTTTTACGAACACTTTCGAGAAGGCGGCTCGTATCAGCGGTTTCAGGCTCTTTCTCGAAATGATAGGCGATGAGATTACAGAGCACCTCGGAATCGGTTTCTGACGCGAAGGTGTAACCTTTCCCTGAGAGGAAATTTTTGATCGAGACGTAGTTTTCAATCACGCCGTTGTGAACGAGGGCGATGTTGCCATCACTGCTGATGTGAGGGTGGGCGTTGGCATCGGTTACGCTGCCATGGGTGGCCCAGCGGGTGTGGCCAATGCCGCAGGTGCCATTGAAATCGTGCCGAGCTGTTTCCTTCTCGAGATTGACCACACGCCCGGTCTTTTTGGCGACTCGAATAGATCCGTCTTGATGGATGGCGACACCCGCCGAGTCGTAGCCTCGGTATTCAAGACGTTTAAGCCCTTCGATGATGAAGGGCGTGGCTTGTTGTTTTCCGATGTATCCGACGATTCCGCACATAGTAGTAAATAGTTCTAAAAGAGAAACGGTGGCCGTTCTCTCGGTGGCGTTCAAGGATAGATAGGTTGAGCGGTGAAGGTCTCGTATTCGAGGCGATGCAAGGCGCGATTGGCGAGATTGCCGGTGAGAAGAGCGCTGATGCATGCGGCGGCAGTGAACCCCAGTCCATACCAGCGCTCGTCATACATCAGGCTGGCGAAGGTGAGTGCGAAGTTGGTTAAGGCAAACACAGCACTGCACAGGAGAGCATCGCGCAGACGGTTCAAATAGAACAAGACGGTGAGCAGGGCGAGAAAGAGAACCAGCATGAAGACTCCAATCAGCGTGAACTGGAAAACCAAGGTTTGCACTGAACCGAGTCCAAGCGCCCCGAGCAATTGCTCAGCGGACAGCACGAAAGCGAGGGTGACCGCACCTTGAAATTTGAGCAACAAAGAGACGCCATTGCGGAGTGCCTCGACCATGCCTTGCTTCATGGCGAGAATTTCGTTGAGGGTGCCTTTCCCCATGACCAATCGGAAAAATTCCGAATAGCGCCACGCGAATGAGGTTTCGAGTGTCATGAGAAACACAGCCATTCCTGGCACAATGGAAAGGAAGCTGAGAAAAATAGCCTGATCGTATAGCGGTGAGGCGTGGAGAGCGCCGACTACTTGATGACTATGCGGCGAGAGCCACCAGTGCAGGGCCTTGTCGATCCAGATCCCCAAATTGTAGGTGAAGCCACAAGCAGCGAGGGCCAGGTGTTTACGAAACGCGCCGAGAAATTCGAAACTGGGCAAACCAGCAGTGCCGAATGCGCGGTAAAGAATCGCCAGCATTGAGAGCAAAAGCACGATTTGCCCCAGAAGAAACCCCAGCATGGTGCCGGCAACACCAAGGACGAGACCCAGTCCCCACGCTGCGATCAGACTTGTCGCGTAACCCACTGCAAAACAACGCACCACCGCGAAATAATCCTTCATCGCCGTGAGATAGACTGAGGCCGTCCAGATGGTGGAAACAACCATCAGCACTCCGGTGGAAGCGATCTGAAAAAGAGGAGTGGTGGGGACAAAAAAGGTGAAGAAGAGGAGTCCCAGCACGGCGTTGATCGCTAATGTGAGAATCACGCCGCCCATCAAAGATGAGAAAACCTTTTCATCCTGCTTGGTGAAAATGCTATCAGCGGCATAGCGGGAAAGAATGAGCTGCAAGGGACCGGTTATCACCAGTGAGGCCGCAAAAATATGTGTCACCGTGACAAAAAAGAGCTCGAGGTCTCCTCGGCCGCCGAATCGGTGAAGCAGCAGGCCGAGGATCGCGATGGTGATCATGGATAACACCCAAGGGCCGCTCCCGATCAAGGCGGCGTAGCCATAAGCCTTGAAGAGACCGGTGAAGGTGCGCGGCCGCATCAGTTTGGTGAGTTGAAATCCGATTCCCGCCATTAGCTCGCGCCTCCTGTTTGTTCGTCGGCTTTGTTAGCCCAGTCATGACAGGCGTAGAAATCCCGGTATTTGCCCATGATCTCATCCTGGCGATAATGCTTCTCGGTGCGCACACGGCCTGCCTTACCCATGGTGAGGAGTGTTTCCGCCGATTCGATCGTTTTGAGGACGGCATTGGCGGTATCCAGAGGAGAGGAAATATTCGTCAGTGCTCCGGCTTTTCCGAGTGCCTTGTCCTCCGGCGTGCGCCCAAAGATCAGTTCGCGGCAGGCTCCCACATCGGTCGCGACACAGGGAATTCCGGCGGCATAAGCTTCGAGGATTATCAACGGAAGTCCTTCGCTGATACTCGTCAGGAGACACACATCGAGGGTGTGGATGATTTCGCGAATATTCTGCGAACCCATAAAAATGATTTTCTCCTCCAGTCCCATTAACTTGGCCATGAGTTGGCATTCCGCAAAGTAATCGGGATCTTCTTCGGTCGGACCAATGATATGAAATACAGCCCGAGGTTCTCGTGCGACGATGATCGCGGCGGCACGAATCAAAGTTTTTACATCTTTGATGGGAACGACGCGACCGATGAAACCGATAACGATTTCCTCGCCCAAACCTTGGGCAAGCCGTGCCGCACGTTTCTCGAATGCCGGGTCGAAAAGTGACGGATCGATGCCATTGGGAATTGCTTCTAATTTTTCGGGAAAGGCACCGAACTCAATCTGCAGCTTGTGGATGCCTTCATAAAGCGCGACGACATGATGGGCCCCATCGTAGGAAACTTCTCCGATAAACGTGAACAGATCGATCCACAGTTGTTTGAAGGGGCTCATCCGCTCCTCGATGTCGAAGTAACGACTTGGCGGGTCATAGATCCAATCCGCTTGGCTGATTTCTGCGATACGTTCTTTGGTATATATTCCGTGCTCGGTAATCAGGTAGGGGACTTGGCGTCGACGCGCGGCCATGGCTCCGAGGAAGCCGGCATATCCCGTGGACACGCTATGATACATTTTGGCCGGAGGCAGATCGTGGCGCGATCTCAGGGCGATCCAAAGAGGGAGATGCACGTAACGAACCGTCCAGAAGAAATCGATGAACGATTCGTTGGGAGCGATGTGCTGGCAGCACTTCAATAACAGATCCCATGCTTCCTCATCCTGGCAGAGATTTGCGAAGGTGGGGGCATGGCCTGCGTCGGCCAGTTCATCCAGAGCGTCGATGACGGACCAGAACGCATCGAGGTGGCCTTCTTTATCTTTGGTGAAGTAGAACTTCTCGAGAGTAGAGTAGAATTGTCTTCGAGCAGCGGCTGGTATTTTACGAGGTGCGAGTTCTTGGTCCGGAAGCTTTTCGAAGAGGAATATTTCCGTGATGGAAATGACATTTTTCGGCGGCTCGTAACGCCGTTTACTGGCGTGCTCCTTGATACTACCAAGGTAAAAAAGTGCGAAAGTGACTTCAGGGAGCTGGCTGACAATTTGGTGCACCCATGATGAAACACCTCCTTGGACGTAAGGGTAGGTGCCTTCGAGGACGAGACATACATCGGCGACGGCAGTTTCGCTTTTGGATCCGGGGTCACTCATGCCCTGCTGGTGCGTTGACCAAACCAAAAGCGGCCCAGCTGACCGATGCGTGGATTGATGTCCGCTTCGTGATCGTAAGTGGTAAATAAGGTCCGTAGCTTGTCCCAATCGCGTTCGAGGTAAGCAATTTCCAAACGCCATGGCATCAGCTGATTGGGATCGAAGTTTTGTTGCTCCAGAATTCGGAGCCACTTCTTAGCCTTGGTTAAATCGTCCGCGCGAAGCGCGTATTTTAGGGCCAGGAACCCAATCCGTTGAGATCCAGGATCGAGTGCGTGGGCGAGTTCAAGGAGGGCGAGAGCCTGGCCAAGATTATGAGCATCGCTGTCGCTGTCCCCGGACACATCGAGATAAACAAGTTCGAAATAGGACTCGGCGAGCCTGATGGCAGCTGGAGCAGACTGAGGGTTCTCGTGCTGCGTTTGCTCCAAATTTTTAATGCGATCTTCGAAGTAGCCGAGGATATCAGCCAGGATGTTTTGGGCGTAGATCCGCACCTGCTCATCGCTATCAAGCAAACCTTTGCGAAGAAGAGGAATCGATAGTCGAGGATCGAGATTGCGCAAAGAGAGAATCGCCTGGCGTCGACTGGCGGGATGCGGACTTTGAAGAATTTCTACCACGGCTTGAGCGGAGACGGCCTGAGCCGTGGGCTCTTTCCAACGCGCTTCGTTTTGCGCCTCCCAGATCACATAATTCTTGCCGATTTGCTTGGGAGGAGGCTGCCGTAAAACCCGGATGATCAGGAGGGAGGCCAGGGCTCCCCAAACTGGGAATATTAGCGCACATGAGGTAGGCAGCCACCAAAGTCTGCGGCCAGTTGTGGGTAGCAAAAAAGTCGCGCCCCAGCCCCAGATGACTGAACTGGAAAGATGGGTGAGAAGCAGTAAGGGCAGGGAACCTTCATGGAACAGCAAAAATATCGCCACTCCTTGCAGTGCCGTGGAGAGCAAAAGACTGATAAAGAAGAGAAGCTTCATCACAGATACGAGCCGCTCATCATTCCAGCGTCTGGAGAAGTTGGGGCAGATTCTTCTGTTGCGAGAATTGGATGGTGCGCACTTGGAGTTCGGCGTTGGGCGAAACGTTGTTTTCTGCGAAGAACATGCGACAGCGGGTAATAAATATCTCGGTGCCACGCTGCCCGACCAGCGGAAGGAGCACTGCAAGGTTAGGCGATGGTTGATTAAGAGTTGTGGCAAAATCGCCTGATCGCACGGCTTTGAGGAGAGTTTGCTCAAAGTTTTCCTGCGTCATGGCACTGCCATCCGGTGGGGTGAAAATCACAATCGTGGAGGAAAGATGATGGTGACTGTAGGCGGAATAGGCGAGGCGGACTACGTGGGAGAAGTGAGGATAGAAGTAGATGCGCTGTGTTTGATGCCCTTGGACAATCCGATAGTTGTTTCCGGCTCCATCGCTGAGCTCGAGCAGCTCACCGGCCCAATTGCCAATGAGTGCGATAAGATCTGCCGTCTGCTGCGTAAAAGAGATGAAAGGAATGCCGGTAATCAGGAGGTAGGCGAGGGGCTGATTCCCGGATGTCTTCAAGGGAAGCGCCAAAAGGATGTTTTCTTTTTCCGGTGGCTCGGTGCGTTGAAGTAATTGTGGCAAGGTAACCAATGATTTATGCTCAATGGCCAATTGAACGACTTGGCTTTGCTGCGGAGAGAATTCCTCGGGCAGATGAGCGTCGTCGCCTAGGAGGGACTGTCTCATTAAGAGGGGAGTATCATCGATCGGAGTGTAGATAGCGGCATCGGCGACTCGAATTTGTCTCTTCAGAAGTTGGAGCACGGCATCAGGTAGGTCTTCAGCCGAATAGGTATGCAGGCGACGCAACTCGGTATCCAGAGTGCTGATTTGGCCTCCACTTGCTGCAACGGCTTGATCATAGTCGTCTTTCATGGTGCGCAAATAACGCAGCTCCGCATCCATGTGTTTCGCACTCGTTTGTAACTTATCGAGTTGGACTTCGCTCTGGGTGCGTTCGCGGTGAAGCCACCCATAGAGTTCACCGGCGATGCCTCCGAAAAAGAGGAAACTGGTGTGGAGGTAAACCGATTCAGCTAGTGAGCTACGGAGGGAGATCGATCCTACATAGGCATGTTGGATGGCAACAATCAGACCTGCGGCGATACCAGCCACGACGCCGGGCGTAAACCCGTAACGAGCGCCAATCAGAATCGGGAGGAGAAGGTAGGGAGAGGGATTGAGCTGAATCCATCCGGGATCGCTACTCGCGATGATCCAATTGGCTCCAACCACACCGATGGTGATAACCAGGGCGTCGATCAGGACGGATCGTGGGCGGAACTTATCGAGTCTGGCCATAGGGCGAGTAATCGCAGGCTAGCGGCATCAAATCGTGGTGGAATGCCCCTTTCGGGGAAGGCGTTGGGTGATAATTAGTTCCCGGAGGAGGGGAAATCGCGAATCAATGTGCGCACGGCTTTTTGAGCGGCCGAGGTGAGTGAGGCAAAGGCATAACCAACATTGCCGCTGGAGCCCTGCCAAACGGTTTCACCAGTTTCCGCATCGACGAGTCGCAGGGTAATACCGACAGCCGGATCGCCATCCAAATCGGTTTTGTAACGGTATTCATGGACGGTTCCGATGAGGATGTGACTGGCATTAACCGAGCGGGCCAGTTCCGTTTGGCTCATGGGCGCCTGCTCTTTATCCTTTGTGATGGTCTTCTGAAAAAGGTCCTCGGATTGGTAGAGAGGGATGCCTGCCTCGACCAAAGCGCTTCCGGTCATTTCGGTCAGGGCTCGGCCGGCGTGTTCGTCATCAGTGGCATTGATAAATGGCGGCATGAGCAATCGCTGAATATAAAGCGATCCTTCACTTTGCCCACCGTGGTAGACGACGGACGAGCAGCTGCTCAAAACGACAGCACAGATCAAAAGGAGAAGGTTTTTCATGACAATGAGAGGGAGGGATATCAGTAGTGAAGGCGGAAGAGGAAATTGGTCAGCGTCGCAGCGTTGCCGGCATTGCTGTTGGTGGCACTGGAGGTGTAACCCGTTTCTGCGGACAATTCTATGCTTTTGCGCGGAAAAAACGCTACGTATAATCCCCCATTCCAGCCGAGGGAAGAAAGTTCGAAATCATAGTCGGCTCCCAGCGTAAGTCGATAGGTCCAAGCGTCGGCGATATTGTCGGAAATAAGTAGACCGCCACCATGTCGATTGAGACGCGAGCTGACCAAGTTACGAATTATGGCGTTGCGAGCAGGCGGGCCGCTCAGTGGATCGGCAATGGGGGAGGCCCGATTGGCTAAACCAAGATTGATCACTTCGGGCGAAAACGTGGCATAGGAACTGCGATAGCCGATAGAAATATAGGGCCCGTGCCGCCGGATGGTCTGATCAATATTGAGTTCTGCTCCGGTGCTTCGTCCCAGTTTATCACCACCGATGTGGATTGATCGGGTATGCGCGCGGAGGCCAAGCGAGAGATCGGCCTCGATGAGCCAATTGATATTGAGGCTGCTGCGCGACTCGCGACCATCGAGAGCTTCCAGGGCCAGACTGTCGGTGGCACGTTCACTGAGTGTTTGTTCAAAGGTGGCTTCACGTTGCTGGGCGAAACGATAGCGAAGGGCTGCTCCGCCGAGGAGACCCCGGCCGGAATCCCCGAGCCAAAGATCTCCTTTCCATCGTGTGGAAATGGAACGGGACAACCTGGCGGCGACCTGCTCGCGATGTCGCGAGGCAGCTCGTAAACCGGGCGCATCCTGCAAATCGATTTGGTCGCGACGATAGCTGAGTTCGAGCCAATTGCGGTTGCTGATGTGAGCCGCATGAATGCCTCGATACCGCCACACCCCTGCGCGTTTTAGGCGGGTTCGGTCAGCACCGAATTCGATGCGACGGCCATGTGCGCGATAGATCCCATCCAGCACGTAGCGCACATCCGATCGCAACTCATCATTGAGATTGTGATGCCGGAGTAATTGCTGGTAAGCCAGCATGGCACGATACCAATCTCCTGCTTGGAGGGCCGAAGAGGCGAGGTCCGTCTC
Source organism: Cephaloticoccus sp. (assembly GCA_034669935.1). Taxonomy (GTDB): domain Bacteria; phylum Verrucomicrobiota; class Verrucomicrobiia; order Opitutales; family Opitutaceae; genus Cephaloticoccus. Next base: position 237,879 of record JAXMOJ010000005.1, on the reverse strand, counting down.
GAAAGGATACTTTCGGTTTTGATATTGGGAGTGTTTCAGGTCTCTTAATACCGCGTTGGCTTGTGAGTATTCTTTGGCGAGATAATGACCGGCCCCCAAAAAATAGAGTCCCTGATAATCGTCTGGGTAGAAGTGTAGATAAATCCGTGCGAGGCGCAGAGTTTCCTGCGCGTTTTGTTTCGCCAATGCCATCGATGCGAGCACGAGAAGGGTCTGTCGATCACTCGGATTTGATTGCAGGATAGCATGAGCCAGTCCTTGCGCGGTTTGCGCGTCATGAGTGCGCGCGGACAGATAGAGCAGGTAGTGTCGATCATCCAACGAGAGGGAGTGGGCCCGGGCTACGAGGGTTTCTTTGGTGAGGTCGGTTTCTCCTGGATGGAGGAGTCTTGAAATCATTAAGCGATTGGCCGATTGGTAAGCACGGATTGCGCCTTCCTCATCCCCTCGAGAAAGTCGGATGTCACCGAGCTTGCCCCAGTCGGTTGCCCTGGGAGCAAAGCTGAGGCTGAGAAATTCGAGCTGATACTGCTCCGCGTTGAGGTAATCACCTCCGGCTACGGAAACCTCGGCGGCCAGCCGGAGAATGGCGGGGCTGGGGTTTTTGAGATAGGGCTTCAGCAGAGCGTGGGCTTCCGCCTCTCGTCCTTGGCGCATGATGACGCGGGCCAGGTGTCCAATGCGCTCGTGATTGTTCGGTTCTGAGACGAGTAACTTGCGCCAGATGATGGTAGCTTCATCCAACTTTTGTTGGGCCTCATAACTGCGGGCTATTTTGGTTAAAAGTGATTCGTTTTCTCTGATTTCCGGAGCGAAGTCGGACGTCAAAAAGTGCTGCTCTTCAGTGAGATCATTGTTGAGCCTCAACAGGTCGAGATAAAGTAGCGCGGTGGATAGATCCGAATGAAGGTTTGAGGATGAGGATAGGATTCGCTGGGCTTCTTTGTATTCTTTGCGATCTGCCAGAATTTGAGCCAGCGACACACGCATCGTGGGGTTATGGGGGAAATGCTGGAGGCCTTCATAGAGAGTTTCCTCGCTAAGCGCCGTTTCGTTCATTCGCGCAAATGCATAGGCGAGTCTGGTATAATCGCTGAGACTGGGTTGGGCATTGCGTTTGATTTGCTCGCGGAGACCGTGGGCAAGTTCCTTGTAGCGACCCAACGATTCGGCGAGGCGGATGTAGTTGGCGATCACTTCTTCAGTTGGATGATCACGCAAAATAGCTTCATAAATTCGGAAGGAATCTTCCGGCCGGTTTTGCATCATAACGGTATTTGCGACAGCCATCCGCGTTTCCAGTAGCTCGGGCTTCAAAGCACTGGCGTAGCCATACCATTTTTCGGCATCCTCATACTCGAAGAGTTCGTAGTGAAGCGTGGCGAGTGTCACCGCGGTCTCGAAGTCATCCGGCACCAGGGCAAGATAGTCTGCGAAGAATTCTTCGGCTTCATAATAATAGCCGATATTTTGCATCAACTCGGCGAGTCTTAGAGTGTATTCTTCGTGGCCTGAGACTGGTCCGATTCGTTGCAACACCTGAGCGAGTTCCGTGTCGCGGTGGAGTCCCGGGTTTAAGGAGAAGAGGCGCTCGATCGCTGCTTCATCTTCGGTTCGCCCGGCGAGCTTTAACCAAGAATCAAAAGCCTCGTTTGGCTTTCCGGCGTATTCGGCGAGCCTGGCATGGGTTCGGATTTCTTCAGGCGCGTTTGCGCTAAGTTCTACGATTTGGAGTGAAACGGGTAGGGCGACTTCCAGCTGGCCGGCTGCGACCATCAGATCGCGTAACCTCCGCTGGATGGTAAGATCCTCCTGATGATTCTCGGCAAACATCTGGTAGTGCCGAATCGCTTCCTGTGGAATGCCTGCGGCGAGTGCGGCTGCCGCGAGCTCCTCAGCCTCTCTGGCTTCAATCGAAGCGGCTCCTTGCTGGAGAAGGCGCGCGCGCATCAGGCTGACGGCCTCTTGATTTCGATTCAGAGCACGAAGCAACGAGATGCGTAGAGTGATGGCCGCGGCGGTTGAGTCATCCTTGAGCACGGCCAGGGCGTGCTCGGGATTCCCCGCGAGCTGCCAACGACGAGCCAACTCCAGATCCTCAATTTCAGAACGTGAGGATACAGGATGGGCTTTCGCGTAAAGCAGCGCCGAGGTCTTTGGTTGGTTCGCGGCGAGCGCAGCATTGGAAATGAGGATCGCAAGACGCTGGTATTGCTGGGGGGGGATTTCGGCGCTTTCCATTTGGGCGTGCTCCCAGGCGAGTTCGGGGTCGGGTAAGCGAGCGATGATCGGGAGTAGCTCAGAATATACGGCTCTCGAAAAACAGGTCTCATGCCAGGCAGTTGTGCCGCGTTGCCACCATTGCATGAGTTGTTCAGGCGATGCATTGGGGGGTAACTTAATTCGCGATAATTTAAGTTTCAGTGCCCGGTAATAGTCTGGCCTCAGGGTCAGCTCATCAGCGGAAACATCTCGGAGGCGTTGAGCTGCTTTTGTGTATGACTGATCGCGGATAAGGTCTTCAATTAGCTCGGCATCTCCGGGGAGAAGCCACCAGACGCCGAGAGCACATCCGCAGATCAATAACCCGAGCTGCCACCAGGGCAGAATGGGTTTGGGCTGATGCAGGGAACTCATGGAACCAGTTCGCGTAACCGCACCTCTGCCTTCGCGGGAAGCCTGAGGTCAAGTTGACCCTCTTCGGTCACTGTGGTGATCGAGACTTCACCGGAACTTATGATTTCATATTGGGATCGGGGAGTGAGGCCGGCGAACATGACCTCGATTTCGCGCAGATCTTCGCAGGTAAAGGTGATCTGCTGATTTGTCAGTTCCGTGAAGTTAATTTCTGCGGTCGAGCTGACCAATCTCGCTTGAATTTGGATTGGTTCCTGGGCTAAAGAGATGGTTATGACGGGCGATCCATTGGTGTGAAGATACGTGATGCCGTCGCGGTGGTTCCATCCAGTGATGCCCTGAGAATCTTGCATCGAAATACGAGCCGCAAGATTGGCCGGCAGGCGCAATGTTCGCGAATGGCCTTGGTTGAGGATCGCCCAACTTTCGTGGCCGGTGCGGAATATCCGGGTGTGGCGGGCATCGCGAGCGAGACGCGCGTATTGAGAAAGGGTCACGGAATGGAGTGATTGCGTCATCACCCAGTCATGGATGCGTTCAAGCGCTCGCAGCGAGGCCGGAAAATCGGCGCTATAGAAGTGATAATAAACGTTAACCGGTTTCAATCGCCGGGGAGATTCCGTGCGTTTGAATGTATCGATTACATGGATGAAGGTGCCGAATAACGGACCCTGCCAATTGTTAGTATAAACATTTTCGTTTTGATTGGGGGCAAAAATTTGCAACTCGTCATTCCACGGCATCGTGCGAGGCGCGACTGCTGTGACCGTGGGCATTCTTTTCGTAATGAGCGTATCGCCCCCATTGACATTCACGATGCCGAGTTCGCGCACGCGAGCGAGAGCTTCGGGGGGAGGTCGGCAATTGCCGCTCCATAGGAATACCTGCACCGGATTATCGGGATGCGAGAGATGTTCGTTGATGTAGCGCACCGAGTCATCGATTTCGCGGACATAGTCGATTCCGGGGTATGGGGTATTCAGCGGCAGATATTGGGAGTCGTAATTGGATTTGGTGGGGTCGTCATTGATCCAATAGAAAGGGTGCGAATATGAGTGGGAGGCCGCCTCAACATGCGGTAGTTTGAAAATATCCCGAGCGATAGATTCGAACTGAGGAACGTCGGCTGGATCCTGACCGACAACAGCTCCTCGTATTTCCGCTTCGATGATGGAGACGGTCACAGGCAGAGGATACTTTTTGAGAATGCGATCTCGCACGACTTCGGCGGAGTGACGCCCGGGCTCCACCCAATTGCCGTTGGCAAACCCATCGCCATCAATGTGGCTCATAAACATTCGCTTGCCGTCGCGCGTGGTCGTATCCGGCACGGGGAAATCGCTCTCGCCAAGTGCACGTGTGATGAAGGCAAACGGATCGATATTCCAAAACTCAACAAAGTCCGCCCGCATGAACAGTGTGTAAGGATCAAGTGAAAGCCCTCCCCAATCGCAGGTGAAGATAGCATCGAAACGAATTGTAGCTCCGGCATGGTCTTGGGTTTCCGCTCCGAGGATGATTTGGCTTCCCACCGAGGCTTGCAAATTGAGATGCTGGGGTGCGATGGGTGATATCTTAGTTTCGTAGCTGAGAAGATCATCTTCAGTTTCAATAAACGAAACCGATGTGGCGGCATCTACGGCAGACGCATCCCCTCGTATCCCGAACGCTTTGAAAAAGCGTTGCTGCTGTTCGTAGTTACTGAAGGGAAGCTGACCGAAAATGAGTATTTTCTTCCCGGAGTTCTTTTGTGCGATCAACCAATCGAGGAATGCGCCCTCAATCGCGGCAGGAATATCCCAATTGCGCGACAGGATGATCGCGCGGTAGTCATCACCCAGAGCAGGAAAGTCCTGGGGGGTGCGAATGCGAAAATAATCCACTTCATAGCCCAGCCATTCAAGGGGAGTTTGGAGGACTTTTCCCGTGAATGAATCAGCCGGCCACTCGACTTGATCGGCGGGAATTAGGGACTGGTTACCAAAGAAGGAGCAGATGCGACGTGGAACCTGTCTCACCGGCGCGAGCATCTTGCCGTTGAGTTCCGGGGTGGTCACGAATGCGTGGAAACCGTGGCTGCGGATTTGATCTGCGGTGTGATCGGCACCGGTGATATCGTTCGGCGCGGCATAATCGATCACATAGACTTCGAGCTGTGCCGCGGTGACTTTCTCGAGAGCCGACAGCAGAGCGGCGGTCTCTTGCGGCGCGACGGGCTTGTTGATTTTTGCGTCAAAATCCCAGGTTGAGTAAAGCGATTCGACGAGCACGCCATCGATGTCGCTACTCAATTGACCAAAGGCAAAGAGTCCGCGATTCACGACAATTTTCTTCTCCGGATAAGTGCGATGAAGGCGCTTGATTAATGCGACGAGCGCGTTGGTGATCTCGTTAGTTTTGATTGCGTCATTTGGCGCTGCGAGTTGCACCGAATCGAGGGTATCCAGGAAGAACCCGTCGAACCCCTTGGCAACAGCTTCGGCGGCGAGTTGGTCGACGATTAGATCAGCCCAGCGGGAATCAGTGAGATCGAGGTAGGCGGATTTCCAAACCGGATTAATCCCGGTAGTTCGTAGTCCGGCCATTTGCGCTTGCGCGCGATAGGGAGCGTCGGCGGCGATTTCCCCTACGCTGAGATAAGCCAGCACGGTTGTTTCACTCGTATGCGCTCGTTCCAGATCAATCTGCGCATCGGGATGGACGATCGCCAAGGGGTGAACCTGCAGGGGATCAGACGGCACGGAGGCCGAATAATTGACGTAGAATGACTGCGATTCGATTTCAGCGGAGGCGGCCTGGGGAGCGAAGGAGGTCACCACGATACTGGACAAAAATAATGCCGGTAATTTGCGCCATAACAGGAAGTCACGATTTGGTAAAATCGGCATGATCGATGTGGGTGATGTTACGAATTGTGCTGACGTTGAAGTGGTTGGCTGTAATCCTCTGGGAGTCTCACAAGTTTTCTAAACCTCACCAATCTATTATTTACCATGGGTCTCCAAAAGAATGTTCTCGCAGTAATCATGGGCGGTGGACGTGGCACACGTCTGCATCCGCTAACGATGGAACGTTGCAAGCCGGCAGTGCCCTTGGCGGGGAAGTATCGGTTGGTCGATATTCCGATCAGCAACTGCATCAACTCCGAGATCAATCGGATATTTTTGCTCTCGCAGTTCAATACCGCATCACTCCATCGCCATATTCAAGGCACCTATCACTTCGATCCGTTTGGGGGTGGATTTGTGGATATTCTTTCGGCGGAACAGACGGAGAAGAGCGCCGATTGGTATCAAGGCACGGCCGATGCGGTGCGGCGCAATCTGATCCATTTCCGGAAATTTCCGCACGACTTGGTGCTGATTCTCTCGGGTGATCAGCTCTACAAAATGGATTTTCGTGAGATCATTGAAAGCCACATTGCCAAAGGGGCGGATGTGTCGATGGCGGCAATTCCCTTTCCTGTTTCCAAGGTTGAGGGGCTGGGTTTGATGAAGGTGGACGATGATCTGTCGATCACAGAGTTTGCGGAAAAGCCCAAAGATCCAGCGGTGATCGAAGGCCTCACCCTCAGCGACGAAGTGGAAGCCAAGCTCGAGTCAAAAGATGGCGAGAAACACTGTCTGGCTTCGATGGGTATCTATGTTTTTAACCGCGAAGCGTTGATTGAGGCACTCGATAACACGATGACCGATTTCGGTAAGGAGGTCATCCCGAGCCTCCTCGGTCGGAAGAAGCTTTGTGCGCATATCTTCGAAGGTTACTGGGAAGATATCGGAACGGTGAAAGCCTTTTTCGAAGCCAATCTCGCACTGGCTCAACCTTTACCCCCATTCAATTTCTTCGATCCCATCGCTCCTATCTATACCGAGGACCGGTATCTGCCGGCATCGAAGCTCAATAAGTGTTCAGTGGATCATGCGGTGATCGGCGATGGTTCCATTCTCATCGACTCCTCTTTTAAGCACTGTGTTTTTGGGATGCGTTCTTTTGTCGATCAAGGATCGGTGCTGGAAGATGTTGTGCTGATGGGCTCTGATTTTTACGAAACCAAGGATCAACTGGCAGCCAATACCCAAGCGGGCCAACCGCATCTTGGTGTCGGGAAAAATTGTCAGATTAAAGGAGCGATTATCGATAAGAATGCTCGGATTGGTGATGGCTGCGTGCTCAATGCCACCGATAAGCTCGATGGTCGCTATGCGGACGGCGCGATCATTGTGCGCGATGGAGTGCTCGTAGTGCCTAAGGGCGCGTTGATCCCGGCTGGCACAGTGGTGTGATCAGGCTTTCCGATTCAGCGGAGCACTTTCTCTGAAAATCATCCAAAGTCCTGCGCTGACCAGGAAGACCGAGTAAAAGGTGCCTCGACTCAGACCAAAGATGAGTGCGGCATCGGGTTCGCGAAAGAGCTCACCCATCGTTCGGACCAGAGCGTATCCGACCCAGAATTCACCAGCCAGTCGCCCGGGATGGCGTGTGGTGATATCGCTTCGCCAAAAACGCCACTGAGCGAAAGCCAGCATGATTGCTCCCTCAAGGAGCGCTTCATAAAGTTGAGAAGGATGGCGTGGCTCCAGACTCGGGCTTCCCGGGAAAATGACGGCCCAGGGGACCGTTGCAACTTTGCCCCAGAGTTCACCGTTAATGAAATTTGCGATGCGACCGAAGAGCAGTCCAGCACCTGTGGTGGATGCGATCAGATCGCATAGATGCCAAAAAGGAATGCGTTGAGATCGTGAGAACCAGGCAATTGCTACGGCTACGCCCAGGAACCCGCCGTGGCTCGCCATCCCACCTTCCCAGACTCGTAAAATAGCGAGTGGATCTTCGAAGAAAGAAGCCGGTTGGTAGAGGATGAAATAGCCCAGGCGACCGCCGACGAAGACACCGATCACGATCGCGGTGATGAAATCCATGATCTGAGGAATAGGGAGTAGTGATCGACCTGCCTTGGCGTATTTTCTCAGTAACCATGCGGCAGTGAGAAAGCCCAGTAAGTAAGCTAATCCGTAATAGCGAATGCCAAAGCTTTCATTGAAGCGAATGACGAAGGGACTTAGATCGTGAGTCCAGTAAGCGAGAACCGCTGAAGAGATCATGAGTGCTTAAGTCTTAGACGTATTGGTGGTTACGCCTGAGTTATCGCTCGATTGCTTCTTTTGCTTCGCGCGAGCTAGTTCCCTCATGTCCACCGCGACATCATCTTTCTCGAAAATCTCGCGGCCGAGCAGGTGCTCAATCACATCTTCCATCGTGAGCACACCGGCGGTGGAACCAAATTCGTCCACGACGACCAAGAGCTGTTGGTGAGTGCGGAGGAAGACCTGCAACGCATTCCCGGCCGTTACCGTATCGGGGATGAAATGAATTTCCTGCATGAGCTTTTCCACCAGCTCATTGTCACGATCGTGAGCCTTGGCGTTCTGTAGCTCGCGTCTCCTCACCAGGCCGACGATCTCATCAAGGCTGGATTTGTAAACGGGCATGCGCCCGAAAGGTAGATTGGGGAATTCGCGAAAGACTTCGTTGATCGTCGCACCGTCGCGAAGCGCTGTGACGACGATGCGCGGCGTCATGATTTCACTCACGCGAACATCATCGAGTGAAAGCGCATTGGCGATGATGCTGGATTCACTTTGGGATAGGGTGCCTTGTTGAGCTCCACGTTCGGCGAGGAGAATGATCTCTTCGTCATCTGCATGGGTGTCGACTTTACGTGGGATCATCCAACGCACCAGAAGGCCGCAAACATAGGTGATCGGCGCGAGCACCTTACGAATCCAAGTGAGCGGATAGATGACGTAAGGCTGGAGTTGTCGCCGGTAGACCACGCCGAGATTTTTCGGGAGCACTTCGGAAAAGACCAAAATTGCCAAGGTGAGTGCGGCCGAGAGGATGCCCAGCATCGCCTCTCCAAAGATGCTGATTGTGAGGCCGCCAATCGTGACCGAGCCCAAGGTGTTCGCCACGGTATTGAGCGTGAGAATGGCCGAGATGGTTTCATCGAGCTCGGTTTTGAGCTTTTCCAACCGGGCTCCTCGTTTCGCCGATTCTTTCTTGAGGATCTCGATATCGGCCACCGTGGTGCTCAAAATCAATGCTTCGAAAAGGGAGCAAAAGAAAGAGACACCAAGAGTAAACGCGATTGCGAGAATCAGCCAGAGCATACGGTTAGTTTATGCAGCCTGTGTGATTTACGAATATAATCTGCGAGAGTTTGCATCTTGGCAAAAGAGCCTTGCGGGGAGCGAATGGGAGGCACGTAGTCTTCGGTATGAGCGAATTGCGACGCACTCCACTGCGAGATTTTCACGAACAACACGGGGCGCGTTTGGTCGATTTCGCCGGTTGGGAAATGCCGGTGCAATACCGCAGTATCTTAGATGAGCACAAAGCGGTGCGCCGGGCGGCTGGGATGTTCGATGTGAGTCACATGGGTGAAGTGGACATCCGCGGGCCTCAAGCTGCCGAGTTTCTGGATCACCTTGTGACGAATGATGTGAGCAAGCTATTTCCCGGGCGCGTGCTTTATTCGCCGATGTGCTACGATCACGGGGGAGTCGTGGATGATCTTCTGGTCTACATGAGGGCACCCGGCGATTATTTCCTCTGCATCAATGCGGGAAATATCGAAAAGGACCTCGCGTGGATTCATCAGCAAGCGGCGACTTACGACGTTTCGGTTTCAGATCGATCCGATGATTATGCTTTGCTGGCGATTCAGGGCCCGCGCGCGGCGGCGATTGCGCAGACGCTCACCGGGGCGAAACTCGGTGCGATTCAGTATTACCATTTCGGTGAAGGAACTGTCGCGGGAGTGCAGTGTTTGATCAGTCGCACCGGATATACCGGCGAGGATGGGTTTGAACTTTATCACGCCCAAAGTGATGCGCCTGCCCTAGCGGAGGCACTCCTTCAAGCAGGCGAGCCCGAAGGTCTCGTGCTCGCGGGATTGGGCGCGCGGGATAGTCTTCGACTCGAAGCGGGTTATCCGCTTTACGGTCATGAGATCACCGCAGACGTCTCTCCATTGAGCGCGAGTCTTGGTTGGACGGTGAAACTTAAAAAGGAATCCGATTTTATCGGTAAAGCCGCCTTGACCGCTGAAAAGGCTGAGGGCTCGAAACAGAAAATTGTTTTCTTCAAAACAGGAGATCGGCGGATTGTGCGGCCGGGGGCCGAGGTGATGACAACTGAGGGGGAACCGGCTGGCACCGTTGTTTCCGGAACGTTGTCACCGATCCTGAATGAAGCGATTGGGTCTGCATTGATCTCTGCTTCCGCATCTGATGATTCGCTTGTCGTGGCTATTCGCGGCACGAAATTTAATTTGCATCTCGTCAAACCTCCCTTCGTCGAACTAAAGAAAACCACATGAGTAATATCCCTGACACCCTTCGTTATGCTAAATCCCACGAGTGGCTGAGACTTGAAGCTGACGGCACCGCAGTAATCGGAATCTCCGATTATGCTCAAAGTTCACTGGGTGATATCACTTACGTGCAGGTGCCGGGCGAGGGTGAGGAGTTAATCGCTGGCGGTCCGCTGGGCGTCGTTGAATCCGTGAAGGCGGCTTCCGATATTTATGCCCCAATTGGCGGCACGGTGATCGAGGTAAATCCTGAACTCGAGGCGACTCCTGAAAAGGTGAACCAGGAGCCTTACGAGGGTGGTTGGCTCGTGAAGATCAAGGTGAATGATCCGGCAGAAGCTGAAGCGCTGCTTGATTCATCGGCTTACGAGCAGGAGATCAGTTAAGGTAATTAGACGTTTTCCACTTTCAATTGTTGGTCGGCGGCGGGCATGCTCGCGCAAGGAAGTCACTCTGCGCTCGCGAGCGAGCGGCCTTTGATTTGCAGTAAGAGAGTATCGGCTCCAAGTTCTGCTACACAAAAACACGCCGTTTCGATCATGAAACGGCGTGTTTTGTTTGAGTAGGATGAACAGCTTTTAGCTCGAAGCTTGCTTGGACTGCTTGGCGTGCTTTTGACGTTCGCTGTTGTTGAGAATGCGTTTTCTCAAACGGAGATTCTCCGGGGTGACTTCGAGTAGCTCATCGGTGGCGATGTATTCGATCGCGCGTTCGAGGGAGAACTTCGTGGCAGGAGTGAGACCGGCGGAAACGCCATCGCCCTGAGAACGGAAGTTAGTCAGCTTCTTGGCCCTCACGGCGTTGATCGCGATGTCCTCATTGCGAGGATTCTCGCCAACGATCATGCCTTCGTAAACACGTTGTCCGGGACCGACGAACAGCTTGCCGCGTTCCTGACACATCACGAGGGCGTAAGTGGTGGTTTCGCCTGCTTCAGTCGCGATCAGCGTGCCGGTGATGCGCGTGAGAACTTCGCCGGCGTAGGGACCGTATTCCTTGAAAAGGTGACTCAATACACCGTGGCCGCTGGTCGCATTGATGACGTCGATTTCCATACCGATTAAGCCACGGGTGGTGATGGTGGCTTCGATCATGGTCGTGTTGACCATCTTTTCCATGTTGGTCAGCTGACCTTTGCGATTCGCGAGGTTTTGCATGATCGTGCCGACGTTGTCGTCTGGCACTTCAATCCACACGGTTTCGTAAGGCTCAAGGCGTTTACCATCGACGACCTTTTCAATCACGGTGGGGCGGGAAACGAGCAACTCGAACCCTTCGCGACGCATGGTTTCGACGAGCACGGCAACCTGCATGGAGCCACGGGCCTTCACGTTGAACACGCCACCCATTTCAGCGTCTTCGATCGTGATCGAGACGTTGGTTTTAAGCTCACGCATCAGACGGTCGCGCAATTGCCGGGAGGTCACGAGTTTACCTTCGGTGCCGACGAAAGGGCCGTCATTGACCGAGAATTGCATCTCAAGGGTGGGCGGGTCGATCTGGGTAAAGGGAAGGGCGTGACCTTCGGGATCAGCTGTGAGGGTATCGCCGATGTCGATGTCTTCGAAGCCGGAAAGGCCGACGATATTGCCCGCCCCGGAAGATTCGTTTTCCTTGGTGCCGAGACCGGTGAACTCAAAGATTTTACTGATTTTGCCGCGAACGCGTTGGCCGTCCGCATGGCGAATCACATGGACAGGATCACCCAGCTTCACGGTGCCGCCGAGAATTTTACCCACGGCGATTCGACCGACATAGTCGCTCCAATCGATATTGGAAACGAGCATGTGAAAAGGATCATCCGGCTTGGCGAATGGAGGAGGCACGTGATCGAGAATGGTTTGGAAGAGGCAAGTCATGTCCTTTTTCTCATCCTCGAGATCGAAGACCATGTAGCCATCGCGGCCGGAACCGTAGACAACGGGGGCGTCGAACTGTTCGTCGTCGGCATTCAGCTCGAGGAGGAGTTCGAGAACCTTCTCATACATTTCCTTCGGCTCGGCATTATCGCGGTCGATCTTGTTGATCACGATGACGACCTTGAGGCCGTGAGCGAGAGCCTTGCGGAGCACGAAACGGGTCTGGGCCTGAGGACCATCGTAGGCATCGACGACGAGGAGCACGCCATCGACCATGCGGAGCGCACGTTCGACTTCACCGCCGAAATCAGCATGGCCGGGGGTGTCGAGAATGTTGATCACCTTCTCATTCCAGTGAACGGAGGTATTCTTGGCCTTAATCGTGATGCCTTTTTCTTTCTCAAGATCCATGGAATCCATGGCGCGATCTTCGACAGCCTGATTCTCCCGATAAACGCCACCTTCCTTGAGCAATTGGTCCACGAGCGTGGTTTTCCCATGGTCGACATGGGCGATAATAGCGATGTTACGGATGTTCTGGTTCATGGCGCGGACGCGTTAGTTACTTGCGAAAAGGAAAAACGTGCCGAGCGGGATCGGGGAATGCAAGGCCGAAGGCCGCGAAACGGTCTTGCGCCCCGCCTTGATAAGCACTGGCTAGGGGAATGGCTGAAGAATCAGTAGTCGATAGCGTGATCAAAGGGCGTAAGGTGCGCGAAGAGAAATTGGCGGTTGCGCCGGAAGTGCTGGGTTTGGCGTTGGCTGCGCCGTGGCGTCGATTGGGAGCGATCCTGATCGATATGCTGTGTATCGGAGTGCTGTCGTGGCTTTCTGGGCCCGTTCTGGGAATCGCGTCTGGGGTGATGTTGGCGGTTCTGTTTGGCAATCAAGCGTCGGCCCCGGTGGCTTTGCGTCTGTTTCGATGGATTTGTCGCGGTCTCGGTTTGATTCTGGTGGGGCTATCGATTCTCGCGCTTGGCCATTGGTCATTTCTGCAATCAGAGACCTTTAATTTAGAGGTGCTGCAGGGCACGGAGGAAAGTGTGGCGATGAAACGCAACATCTGGGTCGAGCCAAATGCATCCTACAATCAATTGCGCGAATCGACGAAGGAACTGCAAAAGCAGGTCGATGAGCTGAAGAAAGAGGTAGAGATCGAGCGACAACATAGTCGCACTTGGCTGGGTCGGGCCCGTGGTTTTGTCGGTGCACTGGGAGTGACCTTTGGTTGGTCGGGCGTGTATTTTACCTTATGTGCGGGGCTTTTAAATGGACGCACGCCGGGCAAATTGTTGTGGGGAATTCGCGCCGCCAAGATTAATGGTAACGCGTTTACCTTTATGGATGGGTTTGTGCGACATGGCGGTTATATCGCCGGTATCGCGATGGGACTGCTGGGCTTTGCAAAGGTCCTCTGGGAGCCGAATCGTCAAGCCGTGCAGGACAGCATGGCCGCGACGGTCGTGGTGAAGGTCTGACTACGGCTCGCTACTCGTTGAGCCAACCTTGGGCAACGGCATCCTCCCAGCTTTCCGCATCGTCGACGTCGACAAGGGTGGGGAGTTCGAAAGTTGAAAGCTGCGCCTCGGCTAACCGCCGACGTGTTTCGCATAGCACCACGGGCGTGCTCCACGGCATATTCTCAAATAGATAGGGATAGGGAGCAGAAAGCCCGAGGAGATAGTAACCTCCGTCCTTGGCGGGTCCCAGCACGGCATCGTGCGATTCGAGAGCCTGCGCCGCGCGACGTAGAAAAGACTCATCAAGGGCCGGGCAATCTCCACCCACCGCGATCACTGAATTACTGCCTTCGATAAACGCATCAGTGAATGCGGAGTCGATTCGCTCACCGAGATCTCCTTCGGGTTGGGCGTGGAAGGACATGTGGGGGCGAGTAAGAGGCGCGAGCCAATCCTTCATGTTGGCAATGTCCTCGGCGGGCGCACAGTGAATGCGGATGTTCCATCCGGCGGGAATTGCTTGAATCTGTTTTTCCACCATCTGCCGATAAATCCGCACTGCCTGACCAGAGCCAACCGTCGCGGCGAGGCGTGTCTTCACCTCGCGTGGACGCGGTGCTTTGATGATTAAAGCTAGAGTCGGGGGGCTCATAGTTACTCGGCGGCTTCAGACGTGGTGTTAAGAGACCAGTCGTAGGACAAGAACTTTATCTTCCAACTGCGTGGATTGGCTTCGATAGACTTGCGGATGTCTACCGGTGCATATTCAGCCGCTGCTAGCAAAGCGTCGTATTTATTCTTCCCGAAGTCCTTTTGATACCATTTGAAAATGGAAGAGAGCCACGCGGTTTTGGTTTTGAGGTCGAATCGATTGCGTGATGAATCGGCGAGGAAGTCTCGCGCCTGATCATCGAGCTGATCGTCGAGGTCGTCAGCCGTGTAGGCTTCGGGGCGAAGCACGGGACAGGAGCCGGAAGCGCAATTGAGAGCGAAGTGGGCGCGTGAATCTTGGAACTTTTGGCGGATGATTTCGTGTTCGATTTCGTTGAGCGTGTATTTCTGGCCTCCGATTTCGGCGAAGCGAATATCCCAAGCGGTGGTTTTGAGAATTGAGCCGAGGATCAATCCGCCCTTGCCAATCTGGGTAATGCTCTTCTCTGGCTCGTGGGTGATGACGAGCTGCAAGGTATAAGCGTTGTAAGCGTTGAGCCAGAAGGCCAGTCGGGCGGATTCGTTGGGCAGTTCGGCGGGGTTGGTGTTCGCCACTTGTCCCAGATACTCAGCCAGACGTGGGTCGGATTTCAGATCGTCATAGTCGACGCGACCTTCCTGCACATGATCGGAGAGAATGGCCGTGTAAAGATTGTGATCTGGTGCGGCGGAAGCGGATAAAGCAGTCATAGCAATGAGAAGGATGATGATGGTGAATAGCTTCATGATCGATATCGCGCGGCGAGGATTTTAGGAGATGTTCCGAGCAGGAACCGGCAAAGAAGTCGGGCATTGAGCCACTGTTGGCTGAGCATGCCGCGTTTCGCAAAACGGCGTGACGATGTGGTGACTTGAGCGCGGAGAGATCGCACGGAGGTTTGTCGACGCGCGATGCGCAATAGCTCGACGTCTTCAAAAAGTGGCCACTCCGGAAATCCGCCGATTTGCTGATAGAAATCGCGCCTGATGGCGATGCCCTGATCTCCGAAACGCGTGAACACCGTATCGAATCGAGTGAGCCAAGCACAGGAGCTGAGAAACCATGATGGCTGATCAAAGCTGAGACGAAAGGTAGCGATTCGATTTTCCAATTCAGTAAAGTAGTCGCTCAAAACTTGCTCGGCATTATCCGGCAACAAGGTGTCGGCGTGAAGAAAAAGGAGCACGTCACTTTTCGCCTGTTGCGCAGCGGTGTGCATTTGCATTCCGCGCCCTTGAGGAGAGTTGATTACCGCAACGCCGAGGTCTTCAGCGATCCTGATTGTCTCATCTTGTGAGCCGCCATCCACGACTAGGATCTTTGCTGCGGGGAGACACGTCTGCACGTTGGCGATCGACCGCGCGATCCAAGGGATTTCATTGAGCGTGGGGATGATGACGGTAAGTGATAGCGATGAGCTCGGCATGGCTAATTACGAGCCTCCGCCGATGAACCTAACTCAATCTGTAGATCAGTAAACCAGGCTTCACCTTGAGTGTTGGTGTTGTCGGTATCGACGACGATTCCGATGGCGCTGATCCCCTGCGGATCGCGTCCGAAATAGTCGCGATAATCCGCGATGACATCGCGCTCTTCGGCCAACCATTGGCCAGCTGCTTGATCGCCACTTTGCAATACGATCATACCCACGTGCTTCGAATAGGGGCTCCGATAAACCGCTCCAACCGGCTCGCGTGATGACCACACATATTGGATGGAGCGGGTGCGCAGCGGAATGAAAGAGTCTTCGAATACGACACAAATCCGCGCGACGTAATCGTCACCGCTTCGCGTTTTCTCAGAGGCCTCAGCGCCGAGGGTTTGGGTGATCTTCCATTGCCAGCGTAAGCGAACCGGATAATGGGTCGGCGAAAGCATAAGCTCACGGAGTAGGCCGGAGTTTGCCGAATGGCTGACCCCGTGGAGCACAGGCTTACCTTCATCGCTGGTCACGCGATAAACCGTCGGTTTGCTGAAGAGCTTTTTTTCGTGCCACGAGTCGCGCCAGTTGTCGTCGAACTTATCGAAGAGATCAATCGTTTCTGCGGAGCAAGTCACCGCGAATAGACACGAGCTTAACAAGAGGTGCAGTAGGTTGGGCACGATGTGAAGAGGGTTAGGTGAGGGCACCGCCGCAACTTGATCCGCAACCGGCTGTGCAGCCGAAACAGTGTGAACCTGTCGCGATGGGCTCGCCGCTCAACTGGCGGTGATCGATGTCCCAGAGATAGCGTGGTTTCTGATCAGCGCCACCGAGAGGGAGGTCCAGCATCTGGTTGAAATCGCAGTCATGGACTTCGCCCTGCCAACTGATGTTGATTGTGCGGCGGCACATCAGCCCATTAACGGTCGCCGGATTAAATGCAGTGGCGAGCAGCGTCAGGTAATCTTCGTAGAGGCCGTTGTTTTTCAGATAGGAGGCGAAGCGAGCGATCGGTAAATTGGCGAGCGCGAAGAGGGAGTTGAATTCGATTCCGAAATGGGATCGCAGCTCACGCTTGTAGTCGACTTCGAGGTCGGCTTGGTGGGGCGGGAGTTTGGCGCCCAGTGGATTGTAAACGAGATGAAGGGGGAGTTGCGGTTCATGCCCGTAACCAAGTTCGTTCAGTAATTGGAGCGCTTTGATGCTGTCGTCGAAAACGCCATCGCCGCGTTGTTCGTTTACATTCTCCGGCGTGTAACACGGCATGGAGGCGATGATTTCGATGTGGTGGTCACGAAGAAACTCAGCGAGTCCATCGTGCTCGGGCGAAAGGAGGATCGTGAGATTGCAGCGATCGATGATGTGGCGGGGGACGGACAATTCGCGCAGACGTGTCACTAGGTAACGGAAGTCGGGAATCATCTCGGGCGCACCGCCGGTTAGGTCGACCGTGTGGATGTCAGTCGTTTCAAGCCAATCGATCACCCGATCAATCGTCTCGCGCGTGATGATTTCCTTGCGGGCGGGGCCGGCGTTTACGTGGCAATGCGAACAGGTGAGGTTGCACAACTTACCCACGTTGATCTGGAGGATATCGGGCGTCTCGCGACGGAGTTCGAGTCCGTTCGCATTGAGTGAGGCGTCAAAACTAAGCATCTTGAATAAGAGTTACTTAGATAGAGTTTATTCCGAGAAAGAATTGCCCCTGAGAATCGTCCCCTCACAACGTTGTTCTCCCATGCCATCCCGAGAATTGCCGATCTATGAGTTGGAAGAGACCATCGTGGCTTCTTTGCGCAATCAGGGGCGTTTGGTGATTCAGGCTCCAACGGGATCAGGTAAGTCAACGCAACTGCCGCAAATGTTGCACCAGCACGGCTTTTTAGACGAGGGACAGGCGGTCATTTTGCAACCACGTCGATTGGCGACACGCATGCTCGCGAAACGTGTCGCGGAGGAAATGGGAGCGAAACTGGGTGGCGTGGTCGGTTACCAAATCAGGTTCGAATCGCGCGTCTCGGAACAGACCCGGATCCGGTTCGTAACCGAAGGAGTGCTACTGCGTCAGATGTCAGGAGACGCGAGCTTGCGCGGTATCAGCACGCTGATTTTCGACGAGTTTCACGAACGTCACTTGTATGGTGATATTACCCTCGCGCGAGCCTTGCAGATCCAGCAGAGCACGCGACCTGATCTGAAGATCGTGGTGATGTCTGCGACGTTGGACACGGTGGTGTTGAAAGACTATCTCGCGCCATGTGATGTGCTTACATCGGAGGGGCGCACCTTTCCGGTGGAGGTTCGCTATTTGCCGAAAGCAGTGAATTTTGAATCGGATCCCGTTTGGGAGGTGGCGGCTCGGGAGTGTGCGCGGGTGGCGGCAGAGACAGAGGGCGATATGCTCGTCTTTATGTCTGGTGCATATGAAATCGGACGCACGGTCGAGGCGATTCAGCATCAGCGTGGGTTGCGTGGCTTTCAGTGTTTTCCGTTGCATGGTGAATTGCCGCCGGAGCAACAGGATCGCGCGGTGGCGCGAGGCGAAACGCGGAAGATAATCGTTTCGACGAATGTGGCGGAAACCTCGCTCACGATTGTGGGAGTGACGGTGGTGATCGATAGTGGACAGGCTCGCGTCGCCCGATTCGATGCCAATCGAGGCATCAATACGTTGTTGGTGGAAAAGGTTTCTATCGCGAGTGCGGATCAACGCGCAGGTCGCGCCGGGCGAACTGCCCCGGGGATCTGTGTGCGGCTCTGGACGGAACGCGAACATGCTCAGCGCACGTTGCAGGAATTGCCGGAAGTGAAACGGCTCGATCTCGCGGAAGTGGTGCTCACGTTGAAGGCGAGTGGGATTGATGATGTGGTGGGGTTTCCGTGGATTGAGAAACCGGATGCGAACGCGTTGGAACGCGCGGAAGCGTTGTTGGCGGATCTCGGCGCAGTTGGGCATGCTGCGAATAGGGCTCTGCGGCTCACCGAGACGGTTCGCCCAACCTCGATCACGGAGATGGGACGCCGGATGTTACGATTTCCGCTGCATCCGCGTTACGCGCGCATGTTGTTGGAAGGGCAGGAGCGTGATTGTGTGCGGCCGGTGGCGTTGATTGCGGCCCTGGCCCAGGGCCGGAATTTTCTTTTACGAGGTGCTTCCAAGCAAATGCAACAGGCGCGGGAGGATGCGTTTGGCGAGGAGAGCGAAAGTGACTTTCTGCTGTTGATGCGCGCGTGGCGGTATGCGGATAAAATCAACTTTCGAATGGAGACCTGTCGGTCGTTGGGAATTCATGCCCAAAGCGCTCGGCAGGTAGGACCGTTGTTTGCGCAGTTTCTGAAAATCGCGGAAAAGGAAGGCCTGCATATTGGTGATCGTGGGGTGGATGAAAACGCGGTGCGGCAATGCGTGCTCGCGGGGTTTTCGGATCAGGTGGCGAAACGTCTCGATGGCGGCACGTTGCGCTGTGAACTCGTGCATGGCCGTCGGGGAATGCTCGCACGGGAAAGTGCGATTCAGAAATCACGGCTGATCGTCGCGGCGGAAATCACCGAAGTCGGCGGGCGTGGCGGTGAAGTGAATACACTGCTCAATCTGGTGACGGCGGTTGAAGAGTCGTGGTTAGAGGAAATGTTCCCCGATGACTATGGAACCGCCAGTGGTGTCGTTTACGATGAAACTGCGAAGCGCGTGGTGAGGCGCAGTGAACGACGCTTCCGTGATTTGGTGATTGAATCGAAAGCGGCGCACGGCGATCCCTCGGAGGATGAAGCGGCCGCGATCCTCACGAAGGAAGTGATGGCGGGAAGAATCCGATTAGCTGGATGGGATGAGAAGGTGGATCGCTGGATTGTCAGGGTGAATCGATTGTCCGAATGGTTTCCGGAATTGGAGGTCGCGCCGATCAAGCCGGAGGATCGGGAGACTTTGATCGAGCAAATCTGCTACGGTGAATTTTCGGCCAAGGCGCTGAAATCGAAACCGGTGATGCCGGTCTTAGAGGATTGGTTGCGGCCTGAACAGCTCGCCGTGCTGGACGATTATTTGCCGGAACGAGTTGAACTGCCCTGCGGTCGACGTGCGCGGATCACTTACGGGGAAAAGGGTAACCCCATCTTGTCGGCTCGCGTGCAGGATGTGATCGGATTAACCGATGCGTTTAAGGTGGGCCTCGGGAAGCTGTCGGTGCGTTGGGAACTGCTCGCACCTAACCAGCGCCCGGTTCAGATCACCGACAGCCTCGATGGTTTTTGGAGTGGGGCCTATCGCGATGTGCGAGCACAGTTGGCGGGACGCTACCCCAAGCATAACTGGCCGCCAGTCGCAGAATAAAATATGATTCACATCAGGTTGATCCGGTTTAAGCCGAAGAGGTGAACTATCATCATTATCAGAAATGGGCTGGCGAGCGGTTGGGTCTTTTGAATTGGGCTCCGCATTGGGAAATTGTTTTAACGCATGACCGGCCGGATGGCCAATCGGAGGGAGAGTATGGTCGTTCCTATTTTCTGAATCGGCATGTGCGTCCGCAGGTTGATTTTAATTGGGGAAGCATGATCACTCGTGATTCGCTGGGGATGGATGAAGACCCGATGGGTTGCCATGTGTCGGGAGCCGCCACTCAGCCTGGCACGGGAAGTGATCCGAAGGATGATATCTTTGCCTACAAGTGGTCGGAGGAAGCATTGCAGGAAGGGCAGCGCTATGATTCAGCTGACGGTAAGACTGCGCATCAGCGGGATTGGGATATCCTAGAAGAGGCGGTTGGACAGGCCTATCGCGATGCGGGGGTGAATGCGGAGAGCGCCGCCATGGATCGCATCCGGGCCTTGGTTGATCTGCAGAACAAGCATAAGGGAGAGGTCCATCCAAGTCGGCACCCGGTGGACACGTTGCTTCATTCGAGCTACTGCACCGGCGCGGCCAATTTATTTGTCGCGTTATGCATGGTGGCGGGTTTTCCGGCGCGCACCCTCAATAACGCGATCCACTCCATGGCCGAGGTCTGGAACGGTGAAAAGTGGTTGTTTGTGGATAATTTGACCGAAGGACAATTGGCAGATTTTGCCCCGGCCCCCGGACGGAGAGCTGAGGCGATTCTGAATCACAATTACTTGGAGGTTCTTTTAGGTATGGGAGCGTATCCGGATGGTGCACCTTTGCAGGCCGCACATGGAACTCGTTACACGGAAGAACAGCCGTATTTCGAACCGTTCATTAATTTGGGCACCAAGGACTGGCGGTTCAATCACGGTAGAATGGGGCTGAGTCCATCGCTTCCGCCGAAAGAGGCCGGAGTCGGGCTCTTTGCTCTGCCGTGTCCCGATAACATCAAGACGATCTATCCTGAATGGGATGAACCATTGCTCCTCTCAAGGTCTGGACGCGAATCGGAACTTTCGTTAACCCCGAGACAGGGTTGGTTGCAAACCGTCGTGCGCGTGGACCGCGGTCTGGGGCTCTGTAAGAGCTTCTATGTGGGGGCTCTCGATGATGGAAGTAATCCCGTGAGATCAGCGCGAGCTGATCTCCATATTTCGGATTCGATTGGCACCGAGTTTAATCCGAGTCGAGGCGGGTGGGTGCTCCAACTTAACGGGCGATCTCTTTCACTGAAAAAAGGAGCGGTATCCCAATATGCCGGAGTCTTGTCCTTTGATTTGCCGGTGCAGTATTTGCAGGAGAATGCGATGAACAAGGTCGAACTCTATTCCGAGAAAAGCTATCCCGGTTCATGTCGTTATCGGATGCCGGATACTTTGGCAGTGACGATCTACCCTGATGGTTTGGGCACTGAACTGCCGTGGTATGGCAGTGATCAAGCAGAGCTTTACACAGGAATGTATGAGACTCCCGAAACCGGAGCTTCAGTTTGTAACACCCATTCCGGATGGGTGATGGTGCCGCAGGGGATCTGAGCTTCCGAAATCGCGAAGTCGGGATGAGACTGGGATTAAGTTGTTTAACGTCGGGTAGGCGCTTTTGCTGAGATCCGTGAATTACCATGACTATCGGAAAACGGCGGGGATTCGATTCGGCGAGCAGCCATGGGCGGCGAATTGGGAAATCGTTTTAACGCATCAGCATCCCGATGAATCGACGGGTGGGGAGTTTAGCCGCTCTTTCTTTCACCACCGGCATGTGAGACCCGATGTTGAGTTCGATTGGGAGAGCACGATTACGCGCGACTCAGTCGGCATGGATGAAGATCCGATGGGGTGCCATGTCTCGGCGGCTTCTGTGCCTCCGGAAACAGGCGATGATCCTTCCGATGACGCGCAAGCCCATCACTGGTCGGCCGAGGATTTGCAGGTAGGGCAGCGTTACGATCCGGAGGATGGGAAGACGGCTCACCAACGTGATTGGGATATTTTGGCCGAGGCTGTTGATCAGGCCTATGCCAAAGCCGGGGTATCGGATGCCAGCTCGGTGATTGATCGCATCCAGGCTTTGGTCACCCTGCACAACGAGCACCGCAGTGTGGTTTACCCGAGTTGTCATCCGGTGGATACATTGCTGTATTCCAGTTTCTGTGTGGGGGCGGCTAATCTCTTTGCCGCGCTGAGTATGATCGCGGGATTTCCCTGTCGCACGCTAAACAATGCGATCCATTCGATGGCTGAGGTCTGGGATGGTCAGCGGTGGTTGTTTGTTGATAACCTGACCTCCGAGCAGTTGGCTGGACTGGGAAATGCGCAGGGACGCAATGCGGAGTCGCTGCTATTATATAACTACGTTCAGGCGATGACAGGGAAAGCGACGAGTGCGGATGGTTCTCCCTTGAATCCGGAATTTGCGCGGCGCTACACCGAGGCCCAACCTTACTTTGAACCGTATATAAATATCGGGACCAAGGAGTGGCGTTTTAATCACGGGCGCATGGGGCTGGCGCCGAGGATTTCACCGAAGCAAGCCGGGGTCGGCCTCTTCGCTCTGCCGTGTGCGGATAACATTCGGGCAATCTATCCGGAATGGGACGAACCTTTGCTTATGGCCAAATCAGGGAGTGAACGAGAGCTGTCGCTGACCCCTCGCCAAGGTTGGCTGGAAACGGTGGTGCGGGTGGACCGTCGCATGGGACTGTGCAAACATTTCTATATCGGAGCCCTTGATGATGGTGCTAATGCGGTGACGGCGGCGCGCGCGGATCTCCATCTTTCGGATTCGATTGGCTCGGAGTTTAATCCATCGCGTGGTGGTTGGATTTTGTTGCTCAATGGTCGCGCACTCACGCTGGACGGAGATAGCTATACGAGCCGCACGGGGCTGCTTTCGTTTGAGCTGCCGGTGGAACACTTGATCGAAAATTCGATGAACAAAGTGGAACTCTATTCGGAGAAAGCTTACCAGGGACAATTTCGGTATCGCATGGCGGATGCTTTGGCGGTGAAAGCGTATCCTGATGGTTTGGGCACAGAGCTACCGTGGTATGGCAGCGACGAGGCCGCTTTGTATTTGAATCCTCGTGGCCCCAAGGCAGGCGCGACTTCCGTTTACGACCAGCACTCTTCCCATATTTTTTCGGGAGTAAATCTGCTGCAGTGAGCGAAACAGAGTCTACTTTTTCTTAGCCGGTTTCTTCTTCTTTCCGCGCTCGATGCTCAGATAAGTTTTGTTGAGCATTTGCTTGGTGTAGAGATCGAGTAGGCGCACGCCTTCGCGTGGTTTGATCATGTCCTTACGCGTGGCCGCATCGATCTGCTTCTTCATCTTGCGACACAGATCTTGTTGGCTGTATTGCACGCCTTCAATCACATCGGCGATCCGGCTACCGTTGAGGGTTTCTTCGATGTAGAATCCGTTGGGTTCATCGTCTTCGAGAAACACGTGGGCTTCGTTGACGCGACCGAAGAGATTGTGGAGATCGCCCATGATATCCTGATAGGCGCCGGTTAAGAATATGCCGAGGTAGTAGGGCTTGTTGTTGAGCGGATGGAGTTGCAGGTAGTCCTGCACATCTTCGACGTCGATGAAGCTGTTGATTTTGCCATCCGAATCGCAGGTGATGTCCACGAGCGTGGCGTTGATCGTGGGTTCTTCATTGAGGCGGTGGAGGGGAGCGATCGGGAAGAGTTGCTTAAGCGCCCAATGATCGAGGAGTGATTGGAAGACCGAAAAATTGCAGACGTATTGATCGGCGAGCATCTTTTGGAGCTCATGCAATTCTTCAGGGACGTAGCCCATCGTCTGGATCGTGCTCGCGATACGTTCGCAGATCTGCCAGAAGAGTTGTTCCGCCGCAGCGCGATTTTCAAGGTCGAGATAGCCAAGATTAAAGAGCGAGAAGGCCTCTTCTTTTTTCTGTAGAGCATCGTGAAAGCATTCGAGGCGACCGAGCTTCGCGCGGTTGCGTAGCATTTCCTCCATATCGGCCACGATTTTGTGCTTTGCCTTCGGCTGATGCTGTTTACCGAGCGATTCGCGTTTGTTGATCCGTTCGAAGACTTCGACCACGAGCATGGAGTGCGGAGCGACAATCGCACGACCAGATTCGCTCACGATATCGGGCACAGCGACCCCGGAGGCATGACAGATCTCACGGATGTTGGAGACGACATCCCGGGCGTATTCCGCCATGGTGTAATTCATGGAGGATTCGTAGTTGGAGCGTGAGCCATCGTAATCGATCCCCAGCCCGCCGCCGACATCGAGCAATCCCATGGGAAAACCCATCTTCGCGAGCTGACAGTAGAACCGGGAGGCTTCGATCACCGCGTTCTTAATCGTGATGATATTGGGGACTTGGGACCCGATGTGAAAATGCACAAGTCGCAGGCAGTCTCCAAGATTGGCTCGGCGGAGCTTCTCGCAGGCGATGAGGATCTCCGCGGTGTTGAGACCAAATTTTGCGTCATCGCCACTGGACTTAGCCCATTTCCCTTCGCCCCGGGTCTGGAGTTTGGCGCGGAAGCCGATCAGCGGCTTTACATCAAGTTCGGCCGAGATCCGGATAATGTCTTCAAGCTCGGCGAGCTGTTCGACGACGATGATGATTTGTTTGCCGAGTTTGCGGCCGATTAGGGCGAGGCGGATGTAATCGTGATCCTTGTAGCCATTACAGATGATGAGGCGCTCGGTGCCTTCATGCATCGCGAGGGCGATCATCAATTCGGGTTTGGAACCGGCTTCCAGCCCATAGTTAAACTCTTTCCCGGCATCGATGATCTCATCGACGACTTCACGGAGCTGGTTCACCTTGATGGGGAAGACTCCGCGGTAGGAGCCCTCATAGTCTTCTTCGACGATGGCTTGGTTGAAGACTTCGTTGATCTGAGAGACGCGATGGCGGAGCAGATCTTGAAAGCGAATGACGATGGGAGCGCGATGCCCCATGTCCACGGCTTCCTCCACCACATCGAGAATTCGGATGTGTTTACTGTCCCCGAGCGGGTGCACCGTAGCAAAGCCTTCGGCATCCACCGAAAAGTGGTCGGCACCCCAACGTTTAAACCCATAGAGTTCTTTGGATTTGGCGGCGGACCAAGATGTGGAGGATTTACGTTTCAAGTCAGGCGGGAGGTCCGGAGTTATAGCTTGCTTTTACCAGAGTGGGATCAGTTAGATGCCTGTTTTCTTTTTTCAAACACATCAACACGCAATGCCGAAAATGTCCCTATTGACCGACGCACCTCTTTTTATCGCCCAAGCAGCCCCTGCTGCAGCCGCTCCATCCCTTTTTGGCGGTCTCATGCCAATCATCCTGCTCTTTGCCGCGATGTATTTTCTGATGATTGCACCTCAGCGCAAAAAACAGAAAGCCCACGACAAGATGCTTTCTGAATTAAAGACCGGCGACGAAGTGGTGACCAACGGCGGAATCTTCGGCCAAATCACTAACGTGAAGGATGATCGTTTTGTGCTTCGCGTCTCGGATAATACCAAAATCGAAATCGGTAAGTCCTTCGTCAGCACTGTGCTTAACAAAACTGACGCCGAGAAAAAATAATCGGTATTCATCAGTCGAGGTTCGCAGTTTCGTGACGTTAGATCGACCAGCGTCACAGTCCCTTTTAACCAAAATTATCATGCTTAAACGCAATCTCTGGAAGCTCCTGCTCAGTATCGCCATTATGGGATGGGCAGTCTCTTCGCTCCTTCCGCTAAAAAATATAGAATTCTCCGATTTCGCTAAATCGGCTGCGACCGCTAAGACGGCGGAGTTTGCCCGTTTAGTGGATGAAGCGGCCGCGATGCATGCTGCGGGTGAAGTCACCAGTGACTACATCGCGCTCAAGCAGATCAGCAAACAGCGAAAAATTGACCTAGCGTCGTATTTTCCGGAGATGCGCTTCGAGGCCAGTCTCACGAATGTTGATAAGCGCAATAACATCTTGCTGGCAGAGCTATTGAACCTTTCGAAGAGCCCGTTGCAATACGGCCTCGATTTGCGTGGTGGTATCGCGATCACGCTGGAAGTGGACGAAAGTGCGGCGGAGGTTGATAACCAGTATGAGCGTCGGGAGAAACTCGACAAAGCGATCGAGATTATTGGTGATCGCGTGAATTCGTTCGGTGTCACTGAACCTGTGATTCGCCCTGTGGGTGACAATCGCATCGAAGTTCAACTCCCGGGATTGGATCCCAAGGAGAATCCGGAAGTGGTGGAGAATGTGAAGAAGCCAGCCCGTTTGGATTTTCGGATCGTTCATCCTACTTTATCCCCACGTTCATTCAATGGAGTGCCTCCGGGATACGAAATTCTAACCCTTGAAGATGACAGTCGTCGCGATGCGGTCGTCGAAGAACTTTTCATTAAAATCATCCCTGAGATGTCAGGTGATTCGATCGAAAACTCCTTCGCCCGTCCCGATATTTACGGAAAGCCCGAAGTGATTCTGCAATTTACGACGGCAGGGTCTGAACAATTTGCGAGAGTTACCCGAGAAATTGCGGAGACTGGTCAGCAAACGGGGAAGGCTGGTCGCATGGCCGTGGTGCTGGATGGAAAACTTTATTCTGCCCCGGCAGTGCGTGAAGAGATTAACAGCGATAGTGCGGTGATCACGGGCACTTTTAGTGAACGCGAAGCACGGAATCTATCCGACGTTCTGAATAATCCCTTGGATTTGCCCCTGATTATTAAGGAGCAATACGAAGTCGGACCCTCCTTGGCGGAGGATGCGATTACGAGTGGCGTGAAAGCTTCAGTGATTGGCACGGTCTTGGTTGGCGCCTTCATGATCACCTATTACACGGTAGGCGGTATCGTGGCCGTGATCACACTTGGAGTGAATCTGCTGATCATTCTTGGTGTGATGGCCAGTATCGGTGCTACGCTTACGTTGCCGGGTATCGCGGGTATCATTCTGACCGTTGGTATGGCGGTGGATGCGAATATTCTGATTTTCGAACGCATGCGTGAAGAGCTCGCGCTGGGTAAGGGACTGAGGAGTTCCGTCTCCGCCGGTTACGACAAGGCCTTCACAACGATTATCGATGCCCACTTAACGCAGCTCGCGATCTGTGCGGTGATGATTGGTTTGGGCACGGGCCCCATCAAGGGCTTCGGTGTCACTCTAGCCATCGGTGTGTTTTCCACGATGTTCTCGGTGTTGATCACCGGGCACTTTATCACCGACTTGATCGTCGAAAAGGGACTGATCCAAAAATTCCGGATGATGTCTTTCATCAAGGCGCCGAAGATCGATTTCCTCAAATACGCGCGACCGGCATTTATTATTTCATGGCTGGTTGTTCTCCTCGGAGTCGGCACCGTCTTCGTGAAGGGAGATAAGATCTATGGGATCGATTTTGCCGGTGGTGATTCCATCACGCTTGATTTCAAGGAGCGGATCGAAGCTTCGGAAATTCGGACTGTCGCCGAGAATAATGATTTGGGCGAAGTGAACTCGACCTACATTGAGGAATTGGGAACCGATAGCATTACACTGCGGATTGAAACGGCTTACGATAAGTCTGCGGCTACCTTGGCTGCCTTGCAGAAGGCTCATCCTGAAGCGGGATTGGAAAAGATCGGTGAAAACCGGATCGGACCCTCGATTGGTGAGGAAATCCAATGGAACGCGTTGCTCGCACTGTCCTGCTCGATGGTCATCGTTCTGATCTATATTGCCCTCCGATTTGAGTTTGGCTTTGGCGTCGGTGCAGTCGTCGCCTCGGTCCACGATATCCTGATGACGATCGGTTGGTTTGTGCTGGTGGGTCACCAGTTCTCATCACCCATGGTTGCGGCCATCCTCTGTATCGCGGGCTACTCGATCAATGATACCATCGTGGTGTTTGACCGCATCCGCGAGGAATTGAAGATCAATCCGAATACCCGTCTGCGCGATGTGGTTAATCTCGCGATTCATCGGGTGTTTGCCCGTTCGTTGATGACGAGTATCACTACTTTGCTCGCCGCATCCTCGCTCTATTTCTTTGGCACAGGCGTGCTGAAGGAACTTTCGTTCACGTTCATCGTCGGTATTGTTACTGGAACGTTCTCTTCGATCTTCATCGCTTCGCCCGTCTTCTTCTGGTGGCACAAAGGCGATCGCAAGCATGTCGAAGCGCACGCTGATGTGGCGCCGAAATACGAGTGGACTGGCTCCAGCAAGGCTTCGGAGTAAACCGACCGGACGAACTGCTTGATGCGTTGGACCTACACGCCGCCCCCGGCCAAAGAGGTCGAGTCGCTTAAATCTGCCGCACGGGTAAACCGAATCATCGCGGAGCTATTGCTCCGTAATGGTTTGGCGGACCCAGAGCTCGCGTCTCACTTTCTGAATCCGAAACTCGCGACCCTGCACGATCCGTTTCTGTTGCATAATTTACGGGCTGGGGCGGCGAGGCTCCAGGTTGCGATTGCCGAGCGCCAATCGGTCACCGTGCTCGGTGATTACGATGTCGATGGTGTGAGCAGCACGACGCTGCTGGTGGGGATTTTGCGGCGATTCGGGCTCCAGCCTCACTTCGTGGTGCCACGGCGTTCTGAGGACGGCTACGGGCTTTCTTTGAGCGCAATCGATCGTGCCTTGGAAGTCGGAGTGCCGGATTTGTTCGTCGCCCTCGACTGTGGCACGAATTCACATGACGAAGTAGCCTATCTGGTCGATAAGGGGTGCGATGTCATCGTGGTGGATCATCACCGTTCGAAAGAGGAGGCCTTGGCGCAGGGATTGTTGATCAATCCGCATGTGAGTGCCGAGGAGGGGCAGGTTGGGGTCGATGGACGGAATTTATGCACCGTTGGGCTCGTCTTTAAACTCGTGCACGGTCTCTTGAAATTGCTGCGGGAAGAAAAGCATCCGACGGCATTTGAGATTAAGCTGAGTGAGGAGCTCGATCTGGTGGCGATGGGCACGGTAGCGGATTTGGTGCCACTGAAGGGTGAGAATCGCACGATGGCGAGATACGGGTTACGCGTGTTACGCGATACGCGTCGCCCGGGTTTGCGCGCCTTGATGACGACCTCCGGATTGTCTCACGGCCAGGATCTCACGCCGGTGGATATTTCTTTTCGTTTGGGACCGAGGATTAACGCCAGTGGACGATTAGCGGATGCGGCGATGGCCGTGGAGTTATTGCTGAGTAATGATCACAATTACGGAGCGAAAACCGCGAGTGAATTGGATCGATTTAATCGTGAACGGCAGGAGATTGAACGCGGCATTACCAAGGATGCGGAGCACATGGTCGACGAACTTTACGCTGATGATCCGGGGATTGTGCTCTACAGCGAAGACTGGCATCCCGGAGTGGTGGGAATCGTGGCGGGTCGCGTGACCCGTAAATACAACCGGCCGTGCGTGGTGCTCGGCAATGATGGCGATTTAGCCAAAGGTTCAGGACGGAGCGTGAATGGTATTAACCTCGTGGAGATTTTGGCGGCGTGCAGTGATGAATTGGATAGTTGGGGGGGGCATCCGATGGCAGTTGGCGTAGGGGCGGCCAAAGGAAAATTGGACTCGTTTCGGTCGAAATTTGCGGAGGCGATCAGGGCTCAATCAGGTAGCGATGTCGCCGAGTTGGAACTCAATATTTCTGCCTGGATGGATGCGGGGGACGTGGATGAGAAATTGATGAAGGAAATCGAAACGCTGCATCCGTTTGGACAGGGGAATTCAGAGCCAATCTTCGGGGTGCGGGGAGTTCGTTTTAAAAACCGCAGCTTGAGTGTGTTTAAGGATCTGCATTTCCGTTTTTCTTTTGATGTGGATAGCGAACGCCGTTTGCACGGCGTGGCGTGGAAGATGGCGGATCGTCTGCCGCCGGTGAATACCGACTTGGATTTGGCGGTAAAGCTGGCCTGGAATCACTTTAATGGCCGCAAGTTATTGCAGATGGAATTGATTGACTGGCGATTGGCTTGTCAGGGCTAAACGTGGTGAATTGAGGTTTTGTTACCTTATCCTAAATTCTCGCTTGCACTTATCCCCGTCTATCTGCTTTTTCGCACCCTTCGTGCACCCGTAGCTCAATTGGATAGAGCGCCTGACTACGAATCAGGAGGTTCGGGGTTCAAGTCCCTGCGGGTGCACCACTTTTTAGCCGCGATCGAAAGATTGGCGGCTTTTTTGTGGATGCCAACGGACTGCTATCCGGGATAGGTGAAGGGAAGATCGGCGGCGTTGGCTTTATCCTGATCGAGGAGCACGACGATCTGCTGTTTGCGGTGGGCGGGTGTGACTTCGAGATGGGTGATTTTGCCATCCAACAGTTTGCAATCGACGATGGTTTTTTCCGGTAGATGTAGACGGAAAGAGACATCCCAACGATTCGAAGGCCATGCTGGGAAGAGGTAGATGCGTGAACCCACGGTTTGCACGAGCATCGCCTGAATGGCGATTTGGCCCACGCTGCCGTGATCAAAATCAGGCACCCAATCGTAGTTGGCGCCCCAGAAGCCGGGGAATCGGATTTCGGGATGGTGGTCCTGAGTATAATTTTTACCGACGTAGTAGGCGGCTTGTTCGGCGTGGCCGAGAAGGGCTGCCTGAATGGCATCTTGTCGCCAGCCACCAGTATCCGCAAAGAGACGTTGGTGGTAGGTGTTGCTCGCCAGTTCTAGATCGGGACGGCCAATTCCGAACAATCGAAAAGGGAAGATTGTGTAGAGTTCGGGGTTTTCGGAATTGTGAGGTTCGACTTCGTGCTCGTCGGCCGGGAGGAGAGTGAGTTTGCCGTGACGCTTACCGATGGGGAGCCGCGGTAGGCGGGCCGAGAGAGCACGCCAGGCTCCCAGATCGCTCACGCTGAGGGCGTCGTCAGGCAAAGAAAGCAAGCGAGGGAGAAGATAATGCAGACCGGCTACCTCAGGCATGGGATTGGTCGTTTCCCACCATGTTTCCAGAGCCTGCGACGGATGGATTTTTAGGCGGCCGGAAGAATCGTGCGGATAATGTAGCGCGTAGAATTTCAATACCGCCCGCGCAATGGGCAGGAGTTCATTTTGGAGCAGAGCCTCATCCTGAGTGTGTTCGTAGGTCTCCAAGAGCAGAGCGGTCAGTTCGAGACCGCTGATCCAACAGTGCCGAATATAGCGATTTTCAATATCCTGTGGCTCACGATCTTCGCGATCCCAACCATAGTTGCTCGGTAGATGCGTGCCCCAAAAATACCCCGTCTCCGGGAAAAATGCACCCCCGTGGTCGAACCATTTCTCGGAGCGGTGCTCCGCCATCGGAAGCATGTCGAGATACATGCGGAAGAGCGGTCGGAACATCTCGTAGTCTCCGCGACCGAGGAGGGCCCAGTAGATCAGTCGGGTGTTTTGCCACCAGTAGCCGCCGCCCCAACGTCGGTAGTCGGCATCAAAATTTTCTCCTTCAATCGGCCAGTCGGCGGTGAAGAGCCCTCCATTGAATTTGATGGGGAATTCGCCCCGTCCACAACACGCGACCATGAATCGGTGCCACGCGAGCTGCTGACTGATCTTTTCCGAGTGACCGCCATCGTCGCCACGACTTTCAATCTGGATGTGACTGCGGTTCCAAAATGTATTCCACCATGCTTGGTGATCGCGCCAGGCATCAGCGATGGTGGCAGGGGCAGTCGATCCTGCTCGGTTTTTGATCTGTTCGAGCCATGTCTCCACGGACTCGGTTTGGGCGCAATGTAAGGTGATCGAGAAACTGGCTTCGGTAACTTTCCGGATCGACAGGCCATCGCGACCTTTGTTTTTGAAACCTTCACCTTGGATATAGCCACCAAAAGTGCGGTTAATCAGAGGATCGCTAGTGTCGGACTCTTCGAGGCTCTGGAGGTTAAGCACGGTGGACCAAATAGAACTTTCGTTGCGTTGATACCAGGCGACTGCGTTGCGTTGCTTGCGCACAAGTTGATCAGGCATAGCAATGAGGGGGATATCCGATCCCTGGATGCCGTTGGCCGAATGGATTTCCTGTTCGGTTAGCTCGCGTGGCTTGGTGCGCCACTTATCGAGTTTCACGCGCACTTCGCATTCTTCATCGCTGTTCACTTCTACCATGAGGCGAGGCCAGTGAGCGTCGCACCAGAGTTTAATGGTCGTGCTGCCATTGCTGATCACAATCGAAGCATCTTCCAATGAGAGGGTTTGCTCGAAATCGCCGCGATCAAGCAGGTCCGGTTTTATCGAAATGCGGAGGCGACCTACCTTGATTAATCGGCCGAGGTGATCCCACGCATCATTCTTGGCGAGGTAACAGAGAATGTCTCCGTCGGGTTCGGTCCAGACATTCGCGGCGATATCGCCGTTGCCCAGAGGCATTGAGTCCGCCGAAGAGCGGCCGGGGGTAGTCCAAGTGAGGTCGCCAAGCACAGAGGCAGTCGAGTAGGCGTGGGCGCTAGATGCAAGAAAACCCGCCTTGAAGGACGGGTTTTCTAAACGAAAGCTGGAGTATTGGTTACACGGCCTTGGGTAAGGCCACGTCCGAAAACTCAATCGTATGCGGGTGATTGCGTTTTTCCTTTTTCAATCGCGAACGGCGACGAAGCATCCGGTCTAGTTTGTCCGTGAGGAGCGAGACCGCCTTGTGGCATTCGTCGGAGGATACGGTGGCGTTCATGTCGGGGCCGTGAATTTCGATGTGGCCCTTGGCCTTGAAGCGGGTGGAAACGTTTTCTTTGGAATCTAGTTCTAGTTCCACACGGATTCGCACGATGCGATCTTCGTGGCGAAATAATCGTTCCGCTTTTTCCTGCACATAGGTTTTGAGAGACGGGGTCAGGTCGAGGTGAATGCCGGAAACGATTAATTCGTGGTTGTTTTGTCTGTTCATATTTCAGTCCATGGGTTGGGGTTGCTGACAGAAAATGTCTTCACCTTTCCATCCATGTCCTCGCTAAGCGAAGCACTAAAATCCTTCTCTGCCGTTGTGATAACGGGGGGATCTTCCGGGATTGGAAAGACGTTCATCAAACTGATGCATAGCCTGCATCCGGAGTTGAAATTTTGCAACCTATCTCGGCGCGATCCTGAGATGAAATCAGCTGAGCTTAAGCTACGTCACATCTCTATTGATCTTGCTGAAAAAGGGCGGATTTCGGAGGTGAGCGCTGAGGTGATTTCGTGGTTGAGTGAGGAAGGTCAGGATGGCCAGGTGTTGTTGGTAAATAACAGTGGTTTCGGTGGTTACGGGAATTTTCCTGAACCGAATCTCGAACATCAATTGGAGATGATAGAGGTTAATATGAAGGCGGTGATTGAGCTAACTGGTTGCCTGCTCCCGACCTTACGTGAGCGGGGGGGCGCGATCATTAACGTGGCTTCTACGGCGGCGTTTCAACCGACAGCATATATGTCTGTTTATGGCGCGACGAAGGCCTTTGTTTTACACTGGAGTTTGGCCCTGGATCAGGAACTTCACGGAAGTGGAGTGAGGGCCCTGGCGGTATGCCCGGGGCCAACGGCCACGGAGTTCTTTAAGCGAGCCGGAATGGAAGAAGGAAGCGTGGCAGATGCTCTTGGAATGACGAGCGAGCAAGTGGTGACGATGTCGCTTAAAGCTTTGTCGAAGGGGAAATCGCAGATTGTCACCGGTTGGAAGAATAAGGTCGGAGTAGCCTTGGTGACTAAGCTCCCCAAGCCGTTGGCAGCGTGGTTGGCGGCGAAGGTGCTGGCTCAGTTTCGATTGAAGAAAGTTGCCCGATGAACAAAGGGGATGGGGTTAAATACGGTCGCTACGGAAAAGCATGTGCGTGGCCACCGCGGCCGCCGCCGGATCCGGCGACGGTGCGACAGATTACCCCGGATGAACTCCGTTCGTGGATTCTCTATGAAGATGACGATTTATTCGTGCTGAATAAACCGGGAGATGTGGTCTGCCATCCCTCGAAAGCGGGACCGTGGTCGAGCTTGGTTGGAGCCGTGCGCGAATACACCAGACTTCCCACGGTGCATTTGATTTTCCGATTAGATCGCGAAACGAGTGGAGTGGTGGTCTTTGCCAAATACGCTGCGATGGCGAGTCGCTTGCAGAAAGCGCTGCAGAAACGCCGGATTGGGAAAACTTACACGGCGATCCTCACTGGAGGAATGAAGGATGAGCTGACGGTGAATCAGCCTTTAGGTGATGATCAAGCCAGTCCGGTTTATGTGAAAACGACAGTCCGGGAGGATGGGGCGGAGGCAATTTCTCATTTCACCCCGCTGGCCGTCTCGCAAGGATTCACGTTGGCGAAGGTGGTGACTGAAACCGGACGCAAGCATCAGATCCGCGCTCATGCGCATTGGATGGGGCACATGATGGTGGGTGATAAAATCTACGGACCGGATGAGCGGCTCTACCTCGAGTTTATCGACCACGGTTGGAGCGATGGCTTGGCGGAAAAATTACTCCTGAAACGTCAGGCGTTGCACTGTGCCGAAATCGATCTGACGGGTGCATGGGTCGAGAAAGTCTTTAAGGCTCCGTTGACGGAGGATATGGCGTCGTTTGCCCGAAATCACGGATTGCTGCCTTGATCGCTGCGTCGAGCGCGAGCTTGGTCGCTTGGACTCGTTTTCCCATGGCAAGCGCAGAGGGTGTTTCCAGAGTATAACCCAGCGAGGTGTGGTGATTGATGAGGTAAATCGTCTCGGGCCAATCGATACGTAAGAGTGGATCATTCACGGGGCGGATGATCCCGGGTTCATCGATCGGACGGTCATCAATCATAGTGGCCGGCTCGATCGGGAGTGCGGCTTTTACGGTTTCGAGTATTTCTGAGGCGTAAGCAGACCGGCCACTTCGATTGACTTCATAGAGGTAGAATCCTTGCGATTCCCAATCCTCATGCAGGCAAATGCACAGCTCGAAGCAGGGCTGGCGATTGAGCCACTTAGTGAGCGCGTTGATCTCGGGGGTTTTGCGATCAAGGAAATCTCGATTCAGATCGCGCTCTTGATGGTCCTCGCGGGTGCCATTTTGCAGACCAGTCGGATTAATGACCGGGCAGAGAAACCAATTGGCGCGATCATCGAAGAAACCATCATGCATCAATGCGAGCAACGCGACGGGAGGAGCAGGTTCATCCCCGTGGATGCCGGATGAGATGTAAATGCGCGGGCGTGGACCGGGGGTGTGTTTGGTGAACGCAAGCAACGGGCCTGAGTCGGTATCGCCGAATTTTTCTTCACGGAAGCCGTGTGCGTTCGCTACGGTGGTGAACTCATTGAGGAATGGGGCGACCTGTCCGGTCGGATCGTTATTCGTCGGTGAATTCATGGCGTAAGATATTCGCGACTTGGAACCGCAGCGCAAATCCTGTTGGGTCATTTTTTAACCATGACACAAGTTCGCGTTCGTTTCGCCCCGAGTCCCACCGGGTTTTTTCATATCGGCAGTGCCCGCACGGCATTGTTCAACTGGCTGTATGCTCGTCATACCGGAGGCGTGTTCGTGCTGCGGATCGAAGATACCGACAAGGAGCGCAACAGTGATGAATTTCTCAACGTGATCTACAATAGCCTGACGTGGCTGGGGATGGATTGGGATGAAGGACCGCAAAAGGGCGGAGACTTTGGGCCGTATCGGCAGAGCGAGCGCAGTGAGATTTACCAAGGCTACGTGCAGAAGCTGCTCGATGCAGGTCGCGCCTACGAAAAGGAAGGTGCGGTGTGGTTTAAGCATCTTGGCGAGCGTTACGACGTTTTCGACGATCATCGCAAAAAGGAAGTCACCAAGGTGAAAACCGAGCCCACGGTGATCGAGGATCACATTCGCGGTCGCGTCGAGCGGCTGGAGGATGAGGACTTTGTGATCGTGCGCTCTGATGGTAGCCCGACTTTCCATCTCGTGAATGTGGTGGATGATATCGAGATGCGAATTACCCATGTGATCCGTGGAGAGGATCATTTGTCCAACACGAGTAAGCACGTGGAGTTATTCAAAGCATTCGGAGCGCCTTTGCCGGAGTTTGCGCACATCCCGCTGATTCTAAAACAGAATGGCCCTGGTAAGATGTCGAAACGCGATGAGGGTGCGTTGGTGGAGGATTATCAAAGTCGCGCCTATTTACCGGAAGCTCTGGTGAATTTTCTCTGTTTGCTCGGCTGGAATCCCGGCGATGATCGCGAAAAAATGCCGATTGAAGAGATCATCAAACTCTTCGATTTGCCCGGCGTGAATCAGAGCAATGCGCGATTCGATGAAAAGAAACTGGCGCACATGAACATGCAGTATCTGTTGGAGCTGCCTTCAGAGCAATTCGTGGCGATGGCGCGCGGCTCTTTCGAATCGCAGGGAGAGAAGGGTGCGACTGCCTTGGCGGCCGACGAATCGTATTTCCGTGAGGTGATGCAGTTGAGCCAACCAAAGATTAAGAGCTTCGAGGAGCTACCGGATTATACCTGCTATTTCTTCGGCGAGGATTACCCGATCATCGAGAAGGTGAAAACCAAGGTGCTCAAAAAAGGAGAGCCGAAAGCGCGCTTGGAAGAGTTGATCGCCGCCGTGTCCAATATTGATTTTTCAACTGACGAATCGATTGAAAATGGAATCAAGGAGCTAGCTGAATCCAAAGAAATGGGATTCGGGAATTATCAATCGATCGCTCGTCTCGCCCTCACCGGAACGAACGCCGGTCCAAGCATCACAGCGATCATCCGCGTGCTCGGTCGCGAACGTGTAGAAGCACGTCTAAAGAAGTTCCTCCAATCTATCTAAGCGAAACCCGACGGTCACTTACCCCACGTATCGCGGAGGGTGATGGTTCGATTGAAGACGGGTTGGCCGGGAGTAGATTCGGTGCTATCGGCGGTGAAGTAGCCGAGGCGTTCGAATTGATAGACTACACCGGGGAGGGCGTCGGCTAGTGAGGGCTCTACTTTGGCGGTGACCACATCGAGTGAGTTAGGATTGAGTGCAGTCACGAAGTCTTCTTCGGCGCCAGGCTCTTCAACGGTGAAGAGTCGGTCGTAGAGTCGGGTGGTGACATCGTGGCATTGGGTCGCGCTGACCCAGTGAACGGTGCCTTTCACTTTCTTGCTCGAATTGGGTTCGCCGCTGCGGGTGTCGAGCTGTGCGGTGCAGTGAAGCTCGGTGACGTTTCCTTCGGCATCTTTGATGATCTCATCGAGACCGATGATGCAGGCGTATTTGAGACGCACCTCGCCGCCAGGCTTGAGCCGACGGAATTTCGGGGGAGGGATTTCGGCGAAATCATCGCTTTCGATAAACACCTCGCGGGTGAGATTGATTTTCCGCTTGGTCGGAGTTTCGGCCTGCGGGTCATTGGTCGCTCCGCATTCGATTACTTCGTCGGGTGCGAGATTAGTGAGCACGATCTTGATCGGCTTGAGCACGCCAAGGCGGCGCTCGGCAGTCTGGTTGAGCTCGTCGCGCATGACATGCTCCATGGCGGCAATATCGGTGATGCTGTCATCGTTGGTGGTGATGCCGGTGCCGATTACGAATCGACGGATGATGGCGGCGGAAATGCCGCGGCGCCTTAATCCTGCGATTGTGGGCATGCGAGGATCGTCCCATCCGGCGACGTGATTTTCTTGCACGAGGCGGAGGAGGTTGCGCTTGCTCATCAACGTGTAGCTGGGGATGAGTTTTGCGAATTCGTATTGGTGAGGCAGCTCGCGCGGGAGATCCAAACTGGCCAAGACCCAATCGTAGAGCGGGCGATGCACGACGAATTCCAACGAGCAGAAACTGTGGGTGACGCCTTCGAGATAGTCACTCAGGCAGTGGGCGTAATCGTAGAGCGGATAGAGACACCATTTATCGCCAGTGTGGTGATGCGCGACATGGCGGATGCGATAGAGCAGGGGGTCACGCAACCAGAGGTTGGGTGAGCTCATGTCGATTTTAGCGCGCAACGATTTAGCCCCATCGGGGAATTCGCCGGCCCGCATGCGCTCGAACAGGTCGAGGTTTTCTTCCACGGAGCGGTTGCGAAACGGGCTTTCGCGGCCGGGCTCTTTGAGGCTACCTCGGTATTCTTCTATTTCCGTGGCGCTAAGATCACAGACAAAGGCGTGACCTTTTTTGATCAGATCGAGAGCGTAGTTGTAGAGTTGATCAAAGTAGTCGGAAGCGGTGAATGCTTCGGTGTCCGCATCGGCGGATGATGCGGTAGGAACCTGATAATCGGTGCGACCGTTAATCTGCTGCGCGACGGGCACGGCGCCCCTGGGCTTGGAGGCGAGTTGTTCGTCGGCCCAACCTTCGATCAGCCATTTGATGTCATGCTTGATTGCATCGACGTAGGACGCATCTTCCTTCACGGGATTCGTGTCATCGAATCGCAGATTGCATTGTCCGCCGTTTTCACGGGCGATACCGAAATTGAGCAGGATTGCACGTGCGTGTCCGAGATGGAGGAAGCCATTGGGCTCGGGAGGGAATCGAGTGACGATCTTCGCGTAACGTTTCTCGGCGACGTGTTGGGCGACGATTTCGCGAATGAAGTCGGTAGGCGTGTCAGTGGATTCTATTTCGGAAGACATGATGATTGCGGAGATTGACTTTACTAACCCGATTACGACGAGCGGATAAACGGCGCAGTTGAGTGGACGGGGGTAGCGCCATCAGCGGACATTTCCCGGAGCAGGCTACCGAGGTAGGGAATG
The DNA here is from genome assembly GCA_034669935.1 of Cephaloticoccus sp. Taxonomy (GTDB): domain Bacteria; phylum Verrucomicrobiota; class Verrucomicrobiia; order Opitutales; family Opitutaceae; genus Cephaloticoccus. The sequence continues at coordinate 199,449 of JAXMOJ010000005.1, read as the reverse complement.
AGCTGCTTCTTGCGGCTGACGATTCCCTGGAGTTCGAAGACCTCTTCCTTTTCGACGTGAGGGTAGGAAATGCGACTGATGAAGCCCGAATCGCCTTTGGCGAGCAGCAGAGAATTTTGCGTATTGATGTCGGTGACGAGCAGGCAGGCAAACGCGAGCTGTTCTTCATCGCGCAACCCTTGAAGCGCGTCGGCGATGGGCTTGGCGTGGGCGCGGAAATTAGCGAAGCCAAGTTCTTCAACTTGAGAGACCGCGAAGCGGACCCCTTCTTCTTCGTAGATCTTGAAATCGGAACGCACGACTTTGTCGGGTGGACTGGCCAGAATTACAGAACCGGAACTGAAGAGTTCCTCCGCGAGTTGCTTGGGTTCCACTCCGGCAATCTTCGACAACCAGTCGAGGGTCTCTCCATCTTTTGGGGTTGTGGTCGGGCTATTGAGTAAGAGCGTATCAGAGATCAGCCCCGACATCATGATACCGGCAAGATCCGGGCTGGGAGTCAGCCCCTCGCGTCGGAAAAGATCGGCGACGATGGTGCAGGTCGAACCGACAGGTTCGTTGATGAAGAGAATGGGTTGCTGCGTGTTGAGCGCGCCGAGGCGATGATGGTCGATGATCTCGGAAATGATGACTTGGTCGGCCCCATTTACGGCCTGCGTCACTTCATTGTGATCAACCAGAATGAGTCGAGTTTGCGAGGGTTTGAGCAGATCGCTCTTGGTGAGGATACCTTGAAGCATGCCGTCATCGTCGATGACCATCAGTGCATGGCTCGAAGAGGGACCGAATCTGCGACGGGCTTTGGCGATCGTGGTATCGGCGTCGATCGTCGAAAAGTTGCGATCGATTACTCGATCCAGCGTGGAAGCGGTGCGCACGACCCAAGCGGTGGTCGCGGTATCGTGGGGACTGATGAGCACGCTGACCTCGCGTTCGCGGGCGAGGGCGAGGACATCGTCTTCAACGGGGAGATCTCCGCTAATAATCAACGCCCGAATACCGATTTCGATGGCGCGTAGTTGCACGTCGCGGCGATCGCCGACGATGATAATGGACTGCGAGGGTGGGATCGCCTCGCGTTCTGAGATTTTCCAGAAAGTGCCGACTGCCATCGCACCGATACGCACGTGAAGTTTTTCGAGGCGGGAGGGCTCTACCGTGTGCAGAATATTGGCCTGCAGGGAACGCGCGATTCGGTCCAAACTGGTGTGAACTTGCCGCATGTGGCGTGGTTCATTGATATGGGGGACAAAGAAACTGCCCATACCGGCGAGGGAAACGGTGCCTTGCAGTTTGCGATTTTTAGTGGTGATCGGCAGCACGCTGATACCGTGACGGTCGATCATTTCGAGGGCCTCGGCGCAGGTCGCATTGTCGTCCACTGAAACAATATCACTGACCATATGATCACGAACGCGGGGGCTGACATCAGTCAAGTAGTAGGGCAGTGGCTGATTGAACCGCCGGAGAATGGTGTCGATCCGCGCATTGGAGTTGCCGCATCGCGCGGCGATGAAACCTGATTCACCTCGTTGTTTTTTGAACGCGGCGTAGGCGATCGCAGAGCATATGGCATCGGCATCAGGGTTCTTATGCCCGATGATATAGGTGGTATTTTCAGCCTCGATGGAGGGCTCTGGTCGGTCGTTCGCGGTAGCGTCGGTCGTCATGGTAAAAGAGCGAGCATGCACCATGGTGTGCTCGGGGGAAAGCGGGAAAACAAAAAAGCCCGGCTTAAGACCGGGCTTTGATCGAAGTGAAGAGGAGAGTTTATCCTATTTTGAGACTCCGCCGGGACTTCCTGTGCCTGCTTTCGAGGTGCCCCAGATTTTCACGCCATCGCGATTGGGGATTGCGAGCAGGATGTTGTCGGTGCGTTGTCCGGTGCTGACGTCGATGAATTTATCGGTCGCGGTATCGGGGTAGAATTCGACGTTGCCACCGAGAAATACGACATAGCCGCCGGTATCTCCATAAACCCCATTATCGGGATCCCAAGTGCCATCGGAGCGGAGACCACGGGTAAACGCGACCGGAGTGGTGGGAGGGTCGCTCATTTTCAAGCCACCCACAAACTCTAGACTTAGCTCGCGTCCGCTGGTGAATGAGGAATCGAGAGCCTTGTTATTATTCGGACTGATGATGGCGGCGGGGACTTCACCGTCGAATGAAGGGTCAATTTTTGAAAAATAGAAACTCGCGTCGCTGAGCGCCTTGGTGCGAGCGAGGATTCCCGGCCAGAGAAAGACTTTGTTGGCGTCGGTGAGGACGCCGCTACTCGCGATCGTGTCGGGATTGGGTAGACGATCCTTATTGTCCGAGGCGTAAATCATCGCGGCCTTGGCGATCTCCCTCAGATTATTGGCATCAACCGCACGTTGTGCTTTTTCGCGAACACTGCCGACGGTGGGGATGACGATAGCGGCCAAGATGCCGATGATCGCAATCACGGTGAGCAGTTCGATGAGAGTAAACCCGGATGGGGCGCGACGGAGGGGAGAGGTAATCATAGGCGACCGAATGGTTTGCAGAGTGTCCGCCTTCACGGTCATGAAGACAATCCGATTCTCTGCCGTGAGACTGGACAAAATAAAATTTCGCGCCGTAGATAGATGGTTTATGAAAATCTACCTCGATGGAAAATTTGTCGATGAAGCTGATGCGAAGATCTCGGTCTTCGATCATGGTTTGCTTTACGGCGATGGCGTCTTCGAGGGAATACGACTCTACAACGGGAATGTGTTTCGTTTGGACGAGCATTTGGAGCGTCTGGAGTATTCGGCCAAGGCGATCATGTTAAAAATGCCGCTTTCTCGAAAAGAATTCAGCGATGCCGTGTGTGAAACGTGTCGTCAGAATGATTTGAAGGACGGTTACATCCGCTTGGTCGTGACTCGTGGGGTGGGAGATCTGGGGCTGTCGCCATGGATGTGTCCTGAACCTTCGAGTTTCATCATCGCGAGCAAGATATCCCTCTATCCGCAGGAATATTATGACAATGGTCTTGCGATTGTCACCGTGCCCACGCGACGCATCAATTCGGCGGCTCTGCCACCGACCGTGAAGTCGTTGAATTATCTCAACAATATCCTCGGTAAGATTGAGGCAAAGCAGTTCGGTGCACTTGAGGCGATCATGCTCAATGATCAGGGGTTAGTTGCGGAGTGCACGGCCGATAACATATTCATCGTGCACAAGGGTGAAATCATCACTCCGGCCTCATCGCAAGGAGCTCTGCGTGGTATCACACGTGGAACTATCTTTGATATTGCGGAAGAGTTAGGCGTGCCGATGCGCGAGATGGATATGACGCGCTATGATATTTGGTGCGCTGACGAATGCTTTCTGAGCGGCTCGGCGGCTGAGGTTGTTCCGGTCTCGAAGCTGGATGGTCGTGAAATCGGAAACGGGAAGCCTGGACCGATAACGCAACAGCTCTTGGCTTCATTCCGGAAACGAGTGCTGGTCGAAGGCACGAAGATCTAAGGACGTTGCTCTTCGATCCGAAATCGACGAGCGAGACACTGTGTCGCGCATTACCGATTCTGGTGCGCGCTATTGGCTCGGGAATTACTCGAGTCACGCACTTGCCAGACGCAAGGCGCTTGGCATTATATCTGCAGAGGAAGAACGAATACTATGGCCAATCCACTCAAATGCGATCTTTGCGATAATTCCGCGACGGTGCACCTGACCCAAATTGTGAACAGCAAAGTCCACAAAGTGGATTTGTGTGAAAGCTGCGCGCAAGCCAAGGGCGTGACTGACCCGAGTGGATTTTCGCTATCGGATCTTTTGCTTAAGGCATCATTGAATCCTGAGCAGACCGAGACCGCGGTGACTTGCGAGCAATGTGGTTTCACGCAACAGGACTTTAAGAAACATGGCCGATTCGGATGTCCGCATTGCTACGAAGCTTTCACCGGTGTGATATCGACGATGCTCGATACCATGCACAATGGCACGACCCATACGGGCAAGGTGCCGCAACGCGCATTGGCGCGGAAAACTCTCTACGACCGTTTAACCCAACTGGAAGACGAGCTCAGCGAAGCGATCAAAACCGAACGCTACGAAGATGCTGCTCGCTGCCGTGATGAAATCAGCCAAGCCAAACAAACCCACGGGCAAGAGCCGACGCGTTAAGCCCATCACGATCTCGTCGATGATCGATACCCCGTCGGAATTGACGGATGGGTCGAGCAGCAAGACGGCAATTGTGTTGATGACGCGCATCCGTCTCGCGCGCAATTTGGCGACCATGCCGTTTCCCGGTTGGGCCCAGCCTGCGCAACGCGAGGAATCGCTCGATATTTGCCGCGCGGCCGTAGTTTCGGCTCCGCAGATGAAGCGGAGCCTGAGCATTAATGTCGCGGAGTTGAGTGAGCTCGAAAAACAAATCCTCGTGGAACGGCATCTGATTAGCCGTGAATTAAGCACTTCGAAGGGGGGCTCAGGCGCAGTGATCAATCACAATCAGGCCGTGTCCGTGATGATCAACGAGGAGGATCATTTGCGCATCCAAGTCTTGCGCTCGGGTTTCCAGCTCAAGAAGGCGTGGAATGCGATTAACGATTTCGACAGCGTTTTAGAGGAGCAGCTGGATTACGCCTTTTCTTCCCATCACGGATATCTGACCGCCTGCCCCACCAATCTGGGGACTGCAATGCGCGCTTCGGCGATGATGCATCTGCCCGCGCTGGTGATTGTAGGACAGATGGAGAAGGTCGCGCGAGCCGTTAATCAACTGGGGATGGTCGTGCGCGGCCAATTTGGAGAAGGTTCCGAGGCGAGCGGCAGCATCTTCCAGATTTCAAATCAGACGACATTGGGCGAGGCCGAACCGGCAATTATCAAACGACTAGGCAGTGTGCTCTCGACGATTGTAGAGCACGAAAAGAATGCTCGCGCCAAACTGCTCGAAACGGATTCCGGTAAGTTGCTGGACAAGATTGGCCGAGCTTTTGGGATTCTCCAAAACAGCCATATCCTGAACTCAAATGAAGCGATGAATCTACTCTCGCTCGTGCGCTTGGGGGTGGATCTCGGTCTCTTTCCCGAAGAGAAGCGTTCGCAAGTGGATCGGTTGTTCATTGAAACTCAGCCGGGGCATTTGCAATACGCTCAAAAGGGAATTATTGAGCCTGAGAAGCGTGACCTGCTCCGCGCCAGTTGCTTGCGCTCTGAGTTTGCCAATTTCGAGAAGCCCGCATCTATTACCGATAAGAATTAACGAGCTAATACCAATTTAACACCTACTCGTATGTCACAAGAGCCGATGAACAATTTCACCCCACGCGCCCAGCAAGTTCTGGCGCTGGCCCGCAAGGAAGCTGATCGATTTAACCACAATTATGTGGGCACAGAGCATGTCCTGCTGGGATTGATTAAACTCGGGCAGGGCGTCGCGGTGAGTGTCTTGCAAAAAATGGGACTTGATCTGGAAACAGTTCGCGCCGCGGTGGAAAAGCAGGTTGGCACAGGGCAGGAGACGAAAAACCCCGGCAGCATCCCTTACACGCCTCGCGTGAAGAAAGTCCTAGCGCTCGCGGGTAAGGAAGCCAAAGTGCTCAACCATTCTTATGTGGGCACAGAGCATATTCTACTCGGCTTATTGCGAGAAGGGGAAGGCGTCGCGGCTCGCGTGTTGAAGTCTTTGGATATCGATATTGAGCGCACTCGAAACGAGATCCTGCGTGAACTTGATCCTCAATTTTCAGGTGGCGAGCCCGGGGGCGAAGAAGCTGCGGCTGCCGCTGGAGGCGGTGGTGGCTCCGGGGATGAAAAGAAGGATGTGAAGACTCCCGCCCTCAAGGCCTTTGGTCGTGATCTCACGGAACTGGCTCAAAAGGGGGAGATGGATCCGGTCATTGGTCGGAAGAAGGAGATCGAACGGGTGATTCAAATCCTTTGTCGTCGGTCGAAGAATAATCCCGTGCTGATCGGTGAGGCTGGGGTGGGTAAGACTGCACTGGTCGAGGGCTTGGCGCAGGAGATTGCGGCGGGACACGTTCCTGAGATCCTTTTGGAGAAGCGGGTGGTGACACTTGACCTGGCCTTGATGGTCGCGGGCACGAAATACCGTGGTCAGTTCGAAGAGCGGATCAAAGCGGTGATGGATGAGATCAAGCGTGCGAAGAACATCATTCTCTTCGTTGATGAGCTCCATACGATCGTCGGTGCCGGTGCTGCTGAAGGTGCGATGGATGCTTCGAATATTTTCAAACCCGCGTTGTCGCGGGGCGAATTGCAATGTGTCGGTGCTACGACACTCAACGAGTATCGTAAGTATATCGAAAAAGACTCCGCGCTGGATCGTCGTTTTCAATCGGTGAAGGTCGATGCACCTTCGGTTGAGGACACTATCCTGATTCTGAAAGGCATTCGTGGTAAGTATGAGGATCACCACAAGGCGACCTTCAGCGATGCTGCGATTGAAGCAGCAGCGAAACTTTCTGATCGCTACATCACCGGACGATTTCTGCCAGACAAAGCGATCGATATTATGGACGAAGCAGGTTCACGTGCTCGCATCGCGTCGATGAGTCGCCCGCCCAATCTTGATGAGATGAGCAAAGAGATCGAAGGCGTGTGCGCTCAAAAAGAGACGGCTATTGCTGAACAGCATTTTGAAGAAGCGGCCAAGTTTCGTGATCAAGAGAAGCAACTCCGCGCAAAGTTGGAGGAAGTTAACGAAGCATGGCGGAAGGAGCGCGACGAGAAACGCGTGCCAATCGGCGAAGATCAAATGATGCAAGTGGTCGCCGCTTGGACCGGTATCCCTCTGAATCGGATGGAAAAGAAAGAGAGCGAGAGATTGCTCTCGATGGAAGATGAGATTCAAAAAGTAGTCATCGGCCAGGAGCTGGCTGCCTCGGCGATTGCCCGGGCTTTGCGGCGTTCCCGCGCGGATCTCAAAGATCCTCGTCGTCCGATTGGATCATTTATGTTTGTCGGTCCCACCGGGGTGGGGAAATCGGAGACGGCCAAGCAACTTGCTTCACAGATGTTTGGTGACCAAGACGCGATTATCCAGATCGACATGTCGGAATACATGGAAAAATTTGCCGTGTCGCGTCTCGTCGGATCGCCTCCGGGCTACGTCGGCTATGATGAAGGCGGCCAATTGACGGAAGCCGTGCGGCGTAAACCCTATGCGGTGGTGCTCTTTGATGAGGTTGAAAAAGCTCATCCTGATGTGATCCAACTGCTCCTCCAAATTTTGGAAGACGGTCGACTCACTGATTCATTAGGGCGGAGTGTGGATTTCCGCAATACGATCATCATTATGACTTCGAATGTCGGGGCGCAGTTGTTGCAGCGACAAACTTCGATGGGCTTTTCGGCATCAGCCAACGATATCAATGATGCCGAGAAGATGCGCGAGAAGGTGAACGAAGAAGCAAAGCGGATATTTAAGCCGGAGTTTTTGAACCGGATTTCCGATATCGTCTTTTTCCGTCCACTCGAAAAAGCGGACCTAGTGAAGATCATCGATATTGAATTGGAGAAGTTTTGCGAACGTCTGAAGGACCGCAAAATCACCTTGGAATTCAGCGATACTTCAAAGGAATTGCTGGTGGAGAAAGGATACGACGAAAAATACGGCGCGCGACCTTTACGCCGTGCGGTTGAATCCTGTCTCGAAGATCCGCTCGCTGAGGCTATTCTGCGGGGGGATGTGAAAGATGGAGAGCCGCTCCTCGTTGACCGGTTAGGTGACAAACTCACCTTCACTCACAAGACGCCACCGGAGACGACTGAAGTCACCTCCGAGCAATCTTAGGTTTTAATCAAACCCCGCTTGAATTGAGCGGGGTTTTTATGTTCTCGGTTGGAGCACTTCGAGAGCGGTGAGAGCAGCAGCGTTACGAGTCTCCAGGCCGAGCTTCCGGAAGATGTTCTCCACGTGCTTGTGAATCGTGCGCACACTGGTGGTGAGGAGCATCGAGATATCTGGATTACTTTTACCTTGGGCGATCCAGTAGAGGACCTCTGCTTCCCGTGCAGTTAGGCCGAGAGGTAATAATGCGCTGGGACCGGGAGGAGAATTACGCTCCTGCACGATATACATGGAAATGTCTTCGTTGCCTGCCTCGGAAAAACGTCTGACCTCCAACGGACTGTCTGAGCCGAGAAGCTCAAGGGGACAGTTGGTTCCATCGAAGTCCGCAGCGTGTTTATTGAGCAATGCATCGGTCAGGCGTGTGCTGAAAATGATCTGATTTTGGGAATCTAAGAGCAGCACTCCTAGGTCCAGTGATTGCCGGATGAGATTTTCCGCCTCAACGCGCATCGCAAGTTCATCTTCGAGCTGTTGTTTGAGCAGGTGCAGATTTACATGCGTGCTCACTCGGGCGAGGACTTCGGCGCTGTAGATAGGCTTGGTGATGTAATCGACCGCTCCGGCGCTGAATGCGCGCACTTTGTCCTCAGGATCGTTCAGTGCGGTCATGAAAATGATGGGAATCTGCGCCCATGACTCATTGGCTTTGATCCGGCGGCAAACCTCATACCCGTCCATGCCCGGCATCATGACATCTAGGAGAATCAAATTGGGCGTCTCATGATTTAGTAGCTTCAATGCACTGGCTCCACTCTCGGCCACAAGCACTTGATATCCAGAGTCGCCAAGCGTATCGATGAGCACACCGATGTTTACGGGTGTGTCATCTACGATCAGGATTACGCCGTTGGATGCCATAGGTGTATTGCAATGAGATTGCTTTGAGTGGTCAATCCCGCGAAGGCAACTTGCAGGATTTCGTTACGCTATGTTGGTTGAAGTTCAGGCTATGTCGCTGAGGGATCTAGTGCGTGCCGGAGTAGATCCATCTGATAGTTGGCGGCAAGATGATCCAATTGACTTTGGAGTGCAGGATTCAAGGCGTCCTTTTCACGGAGCTCCATGAGCAGGGCCTTGATTCGTGTGATGTCACCACGCGAGGCAGCTACACGCAGAGGTTCAAGCAGTTGATCAGATGCAGGGAAGGGCTTTTCGGCCAGTGAAGTGTTTTCCAGCGTAGTCTGGTTATCATGGCTCCATTCGAGGTCGAGGCGGTGGCTTATTAAGCTGAGGAGTTCATCTTCATGGAAGGGCTTGGCGAGGAAGTCATCACAACCAGCTTCAAAGGCGACTTGTGGATCAAATGAGAGCACCGAAGCGGAGGTCAGGATAATGACAGGTTGCGGTGATAAATCCTGAGAACGAATACGTCGGGCCATTTCCAATCCATTCATTCCGGGCATCCTCTGATCAAGAATCATCGCATCGAACTGAAAATTTTCCATTCTAGCTAAGGCGCTGAGAGCGTCGGGAAAAATTTCGGTCGAGAATCCGAGTGGCGCGAGGAGGTCGCGGAGGAGGTTGCGATTTACTTCAACGTCATCGACGATTAGGATGCTTTTTCGAGGGCCAACATAACCCGTCACGATTTCGTTCTGAGTTTTGGGAGACGTAAACTCCCCGCTGATTTCTTCGATCGGAATCGTGAAATCGAAGCAACTCCCTCGGCCGGGGTGACTGGTGACTTCGATTTTACCACCCATCAATTGGACAAGTCGTTGGCAGATGGAAAGGCCTAGCCCGGTGCCCGGCTCTGGAGGTCGACCTTCGACGGGTTGATGAAATGGGGTGAACAATTTGGCTTGTTCGTCAGGAGTGAGGCCGACTCCCGTATCTGTGATCAAAAAAATGATCTGCCCGGCAGAATCATCAAGGCAACGAACCTCAAGTTTGACTTGGCCTTTCTTTGTAAACTTGAACGCGTTGCTTAATAAATTATCGATGACTTGGCGAAGCTTCTGCGCATCTCCCATACACTGAGCCGGCAGGCGTGGGTCTCGGATTATTTGAAAATCTAAATCACGGCTCTGTGCTCTTGGCTCGAAAGCAACTTCGATGTCACGCAGTAGGCCGTGGAGATGAAATGGAGCAGGGCGAAGTTCGATTTTGCCTGCTTCGATTTTTGAAAAATCCAGCACTTCATTAATCATCTTGAGTAAATGATCCCCCGAGCTAGCGACGATCCTGGCGTGTTCCCGGCTGGTCGGGGTGAGTTGATTGTCTCTCAGAATGATACGGGTATAACCGAGCACACCATTCAAAGGAGTGCGGAGCTCGTGACTCATGTTCGCGAGGAAAGTTGATTTGGCTTGATTGGCCTGATCGGCTTCTTCTTTCGCCATAGCGAGTTCACTGGTTCGAGTCTCGACCAATTGTGAGAGTCTCCGGCGTTCTCGTTCCAAGCGGCTTAATCTCAGGCGAACGATTCCCGTGATGGCTATGCCCAAACAAAGCAGATAGCCTGCCAGTGCGGGAATGGTTTGATACCAAGGAGGTGAGATGGAGAATGCGAATTGCGCGGCGGATCCTGCGCGTCGATCCGCACCCATGGCGCGAACTTCAAAGATGTAATCACCTCCACTCAGATTAGTAAACTCCACTTCGGTTCGTTCGGAGGGCTCCGACCAGACGTTATTGTAATTTACCAAACGGCTTTGAAAGCGGATGTATTTGCCATCGCGGAAAGTTGGACTGGCGTAGGAAAAACGAATGGGGCTACGTGAAAACGGAATACGGGACAGCAGAGGGCTTATTTCTAGTTCGTCGCGTTGTGCGGAGCGAATGAGGGCTGGCGGGGGTTCGTGGATTTGGGCTGATGCCGTCAGATCGATTCGGAGGGTAGCTTCGGCTCCGGTGGCCCAGAGAATTTGTTCTTCACCTTTCTCCTCATAGAATAGGTTTACTGCACCGGTTGGACCGAGTTGCTGGAGGTAATGAAGAGGTAAGGGATGCCACGTGTAGTCCTGGTCCATCCAACCGAAAAAATGCTCGATACCCTGATTTCCGATCCGCTGAAACTGTGCAAATATTCTGCCATCAGGAGTGGCCTTAAATGCGGTGTCTTCGATGGGGAGGATGGGGTGGCCATCAATTGCGAAACGTGGGTCTCGTTTGAAGACTCCGTTCTTTTTTACGTAACGGTAAAAAGTATCCGGAGTGTGAAAAAGTAGTCCGTCTGCGATTGAATTGACGACGACACTGCCGTTGCCGGGTATTCCGTCGCGCTCTGTAAAATGAAGCAGTTTGATTTGATCAGCTCGCTGAGGTTTGACCGGTGCCTGCACTTGCCAAAGTCCCCGGGTCAAAGTGCCGATCCAGACAGACTCTTCACCTTCAGGTTTGAGACTTAAGACCGGTGAATCGATGCCCTTTACATCGAAAAGCAATTGCCAGGTGCGCCCATTGCGCTCGTAGACACGGACTCCTTTTTCATGACCGAGCCATATGCGACTATGGATTAATTCCATGGTCGTGACCTGCGCATTGAAATTATCGAACACAGTAAACTCCCCGTTTTCCCAACGCCCAAATTGATTCATGGTGCCAAGGAGAAGTTCGCCCTTGATGGAATTTAGCACCCGGATCCGACCCATATTCGTGGGGAGGCGAGTCCAACGAGTTTCCTGTCCGCTTGATTCGGCTTTATCGAGTCGGAAAACACCTTCATCGCTTCCGCCGAAAAGACTCCCTTTATGCCGGACAATGAGATCGAGCCCACTGGCACCAATCCCATTGGTCTGGTCAAAAATAGTGGCTCTTTCATCCATATCAATCCGGCTAACTCCGGACATATGGGATACCCAGATACCACCGTCGCGATCGAGGAAGCCTCCGTTCAGGGTGTTTGTTTCCAAACCATTATCGATGTGAAGGTGATGGCGGAGTTCTGCATTTGGTCCCACCAGCACGGCTCCTTTTGTGGCCGTCGCAAAATACATGCCACCGTCGGGTAAGACTAGGGCGGTCCGCACGAATGTATCAGTCATCAGTGGCCCGGCATTATGAGACCAAGGATGGGCCTGACCTTGAGCATCGATGATGAAAACGCTGCCATCGTCCCAAATTATTCGAATCTCTTCGTGGGCATCACGTGTGATCCAGGCGATGCGGGGATCTTTGAGCGCTTCACTGTGGGGGAGGTAGGGAATGAGTTGTCCATTACGATATTCGTGCAAGCCGACTCCACGATGAAACCAGAAGAGCTTTTCTTGTCCGGGCGCGCGCAGGGCGATGATTGATTGCTGCGAATGGCGAGGGGGCGGGATCTCACTGTCGGCATGCATGGACGCCAACACTGCGTGCTCAGGGTTACCTTTCGGGAGTGTGACAATGTGATTGTCGGTGGAGAAAACGATATCCTCTCCGACCTGGACGATGTTCCAAACGCGTCCCGGTTGGCGGACGGCGGCAGGGAGCCGGTTACGGAAGCTTTCATATTGCCATTGGCCATGGCGGTCGCGAGTGGCCCGACCAAAATCATCGAAAGGGGATATATACATGCTCCCATCATTTGCTGGCAAAAGCTGTAAAACGGGGCTCTCGGAGATCGGGACGTATTCCCAGCGATGCCCGTCATAGATCACAATTGCTCCGTAATTGGCAAAATACATCAACCCATCCTTATCTTGCACTGTTCCAAAAAGGGTGGGCTTTCCGCGGTAATCGCGGGCCGTAAAGTTCTCCACGAGAGCTCGGCCATTCTCCAGATTATCAGCTTTCGCTGAGGACAAGACCAGTCCACTTAACAGAGCCGCCAACAGCGTGACCGTTCGGATGAATCGTGAAGGCAGGTGACAAGCTGGCATATGTTTCCAGCGTCGATTTCAACCGTCAGTTCGTCAATGGGAACTAGCTGTGTGATGGCCATTACAGAACCGCTTTTATGAGGTTCACGCTTTGGATGAAAGCCGCCACCGATGGATTCAGGTTTGGTTTTATCTGCCACCCCACGACCAGTCGACTTTCTGGCGTGGGACCAGACAGCGGTCGAAATACGATGTCGGTCGGGAGTTGTTTCGCTTCGGAGGGAGTGATGAAGGTAGCGCCCAATCCGGCGCGAACCAGTCCGATACCATTCGCTCGCGGCCAGATTTCTTCCGCGATTTCCGGAGAGATGCCCGACTTTGAAAATACGCTGAGGATGTGATCGTAGAAACCGGGATTGAATGATCGAGGGAACAGCACGAAGGGAGTCGACGCAAAGTCCTTGAGTCGAACTTTGCTTTTCTTGCTCAAAGAGTGATCGCTGGGAAGAAGCAGGCCATTTCGCTCGCGCAGCAATAACTTCGTTTTTAGCCCAACGGGTTCGCGCGATTCGGGATGGAAAAAACCGCAATCGATTTCACCTTCACGTAATGCCGTGATTTGAGCGGAGGTCGGGGACTCATTGAGTTCGAGCCGAACGCCGGGGTGCGCCTTTGCGAATTCACGGATTATGCCGGGTAACACAGTGGCCATCGCGAGACCAGTAAACGCGACTCGCACATGACCAACTTCACCTTGCGCGACGGCGTGCAGTTCATCGGGTATAGTTTGGAGTGATTGGAGGAGAGGCTCGATTCGTCGCAAGAGCGCATCGCCCTCAGCTGAGAGTTCGACTCGGCGCTGGGTGCGGTGAAACAACGTCACATCAAGGGCTGATTCGAGCTGGGCTATCTGTCGGCTCAAAGCAGGTTGGGCGACGCCAAGTGATTCAGCTGCCTTTCGGAAATGTAAATGCCGGGCGACCGCCTGAAAGTAGATCAGGTGCCGAAGCTCGTAGGGATATTGATACTTTCTAGGCATCAAAAAGATCATATTAAGTATTTTGGAGTATGGTAAAGCTTTGATAGGATTTCACCGTCAAGTTATTCCATGGTGATTTGACGCGACCAGTATCCTCCTAAAATCTTTACCACACATCTTTATGTCCCAATCACTGTTTGAAAAAGTATGGCAGGCCCACGCGGTTCGCCAGTTGGCGAATGGCCAGACTCAGTTGTTAATCGGCACGCATCTCATTCACGAGGTCACGAGCCCGCAGGCCTTTGGGATGCTCCGAGATATGGGCATCAAGGTAGCGATGCCGCACCGCACATTTGCGACGGTGGATCACATCGTGCCGACGGATCGGCAGACCGAACCCTTTAGCGATCCGCTCGCCGATGAGATGATCAAGGAACTGCGCCGGAACTGCGATGAACACAATATCACGTATTTCGATCTGGGCTCAGGGCGACAGGGGATCGTGCACATGGTCGGTCCCGAGCAGGGGATCACTCAACCCGGCACGACGATTGCCTGTGGTGATTCGCACACCAGCACTCACGGAGCGTTTGGCGCTATCGCTTTGGGAATTGGGTCGAGCCAAGTGCGTGATGTGCTGGCCACTCAGACGGTTTCGTTGAGCCCATTGAAAGTGCGACGGATCAATGTAACGGGCTCTCTGAGCGCAGGTGTTTACGCGAAGGATGTGATCTTACACATTATCCGCACGCTGGGGGTGAACGGCGGCACCGGATATGCTTACGAATACGGGGGCGATGTCTTTGATCGTTTCTCGATGGAAGAGCGCATGACGGTGTGCAACATGTCGATCGAGGGCGGGGCTCGCGTGGGCTATGTAAACCCTGACGCGACGACATTCGAATATTTGAAGGGCCGCCCTTACTCTCCCGCAGGGAAGGCATGGGATGAAGCGGAGGAGCGTTGGAAAGCGACCGCGAGTGACCCTGATTGCACCTACGACGATGTCGTAACGATTAAGGGGGAAGAAATTCCGCCGACAGTTACTTGGGGCATCAATCCGGGACAGGGGATCAGTGTCACTGAAAACGTGCCTCAGCCGTCCGATGTTTCATCGGATGATGAACGCCAGAGTATCGTGGAAGCTTTGGAGTATATGAAATTATCCGGAGGCGAACCAATCAAAGGCACGAAGATCGACGTGGCGTTTCTGGGTAGTTGCACGAACGCGCGCCTCTCGGATTTTCAGGAGGTGGCCAAATATCTCAAAGGCCATCGCGTGGCGGATGGTGTAAAAGCGATTGCCGTGCCTGGCTCGCAGATCGTGGGCGAGCTTTGCAAGGGATTGGGGATCGATCAGGTATTCAAGGATGCCGGATTCGAATGGCGTGAAGCGGGATGCTCGATGTGCCTCGCGATGAATCCTGACAAATTAATCGGCGATCAGCTCTGCGCCAGCTCCTCGAATCGCAATTTTAAGGGGCGGCAAGGCAGCCCGACGGGGCGGACTTTATTGATGAGTCCGGTGATGGTGGCCGCTGCGGCCGTGAATGGTGCGGTGGCTGATGCCCGCGAAGTATTCAGTGTGAACAATTAATTGGAGAAAACCATGGGACTTGAAAAATTTAGCCAAGTAAGCGGGCGCGGCGTGATCGTGCCCGGTAATGATATTGATACAGACCGGATCATTCCGGCGCGTTTTCTGAAATGCGTGACGTTTGATGCGTTGGGCGATGGGCTGTTTGCGGATGACCGTAAAGCAGCAGCTGCGTCTGGTGGAGTTCACCCGCTTGATGATGATAACTATCGTGGAGCGACCATCATGCTCTCCGGAGCGAACTTTGGTTGTGGGAGTTCGCGCGAGCATGCTCCGCAGGCCATCCGAAAATTCGGGGTGCGTGCGATAATCGCGGAAAACTACGCGGAGATTTTCTTCGGCAATTCGACTAATATCGGACTGCCCTGCGTGAGTGCGGCTCGTGAGAGTATTCAGAAAATAGCGACCGCAGTGGGAGCGGATCCACAGATCGAAATTATGATAGATCTTGAGGGGGAGGTGATTCGTTACGGAAACGAGTTAGTGCCTTTGACGATGCGCGATTCGGCACGTAATGCCCTGATTAAGGGACGTTGGGATACGATTGCGGAATTGCTCGAAGGAGCGGAAGCTGTGAACGCGACAGCGGCAGGCTTGCCCTATATCGCTTCGGGCGATTAATTTTTTCGAACTTATCCTGTTTGCGCACGTCTCACTCACGACTTACCTATGATTTCTCTCGCTGTTATTGACGTTTTTAAAGGCGCAGGCCTGTTGATTTACCCCTTGGGGCTATGTTCGGCGGCGGCGGTGTATATCATCTGTGAACGGGCGTATGCCCTGCGCAGGGCAGCAGTGATGCCGCAGGATTTGGTGGATGCGGTGATTCATCAACGGCCTCTGATGGGCGGCCAGCATACCGTGCTATCACGGATCGTGGAATTTGCCGAAGAGCACAAAGGGGATGAAGACGCCGTCAAAGCATTCGCCCGTCTCGAGCTTAATCGAATGGAACGCGGCATTCCTTACTTGGATGTGATCTATGCCGCCGCACCGCTCATCGGTCTTACGGGCACGGTGACAGGTTTGTTACAGGTGTTTTCTCAGATCGCGCCCGATACGGGCTTACCTGATCCCGTCGCTTTTACTTCCGGCGTGGCGCTCGCTCTATCAGCGACGGTGATTGGGCTTTGTATCGCGATTCCTTCCCTGGTTGGAAGTGGTTGGCTGCAGCGTAAGATCGAGAATTACGCGGCCCAACTCGATGTGATCCTGGAGAGAATCATGCAGCGCGAAGCGAAATGAGTGAGCTTTATCCAAAGCGACGTAAGCGGCCCGAAATGAATCTCGTGCCTCTGATCGATGTGCTGGTGATCCTGATCTTTTTCGCCTTCGTGACCATGCAGTTTCGCTCGGCCACGACCTTGAATATCACAGTGCCGAAGGTGCAAACTTCGGGTAAGAATCAGTTTTCCGGTAAGGTAGAAATCGGGATCGATAATGAAGGCCGAATCTCACTCAACGGTCGCGTGGTCGAGATTGCGAAGATGGAAGAAATGTTGAAGGAAGTGAAAGAGGTGAATCCCGATACACCGATTTTGGTGAAGGCGGATGAGACGAGCCACTTCGGCGTCGTCACTCAGGTCTGGGATGCGTGTCGTCGACTTGGTCTGAACAAAGTCGTGATGCAGACTCGGAAATAAGGACAAGACGATTGCTCGCCGGATAAAAGTGGGCAGCGTGAATTTATGAAGATTGTGATTACAGGAGTGACTCGTGGATTGGGTCGTGCCCTTGCCGAATATTACATGAAGGAGGGCCATGAGGTTATTGGCTGTGGCAGGAGTGGACCGGAAATCTTCGAAATGCGAATGGATCATCCCGACCATCAGTTTTCAGTCGTGGATGTGGCTTTGGATAACAAAGTATCATTGTGGGCGACGGAAGCATTGGGAATCGGAGAAGCTCCCGATCTTCTGATCAACAATGCGGGAATGATGAATCGGCTCGCGCCGGTCTGGGAACAGTCGGACGCGGAGTTTACCAAACTAGTGGATGTCAATCTGCGTGGAGTCGCTAACGTGTTGCGGTATTTCGTGCCACCGATGGTTGAGGCTAAACGAGGAGTGATTGTTAATATGAGCTCAGGCTGGGGACGTGCGGTATCGCCGGATGTCGCCTCATATTGTATGACGAAATGGGGGATCGAAGGATTAACCAAGGCCTTGGCTGAGGAATTACCCGATGGCATGGCTGCGGTGCCGTTGAGCCCGGGGACCGTGGATACGGATATGTTGCGCTCTTGTTGGGCAGAAGGCGCAGGTAGCAGCCCGAAGGTCGAGGACTGGGTGCAATCAGCTGGTCCGTATATTCTTTCGCTTGGAACGAAGGATAACGGGATTTCTGTTACAGTGCCTTAAAAGGCTTACTCGCGCAGCTGGGAGTCGATCACGAGCGTGACGGGACCATCGTTGACGAGACTGACTTCCATGTCGGCTCCGAACTGGCCGGTCTTGATGGGATGCCCGATTTGCTCCGATAATTCTTGAACGAATTTTTCGTAGAGAGGAATCGCGACCGCAGGAGTGGCGGCGTCGTTGAATGAAGGTCGTGTGCCTTTGCGGGTGCTGGCAATAAGTGTGAATTGACTGACGGCGAGAATCTCACCGCCGACGCCTCCGACTGATAAGTTCATGCGATCTTCGGAATCGGTAAAGATGCGTTGCGCGATGACTTTTCGCGTAAGCCAAGCGACATCCTCGGGGGTATCAGTGCGAGCGATTCCCGCTAGCACGAGGATGCCTTGTTTGATCTGACTGACGATTTTTCCGTCGATCGCGACTTGCGCTGAGGAAACGCGTTGAATGACTGCTCGCATAAATAGAAAAGGCGGGGTTATAGCCCCGCCTTGTTGAGAGATTGTAGCGGAGGATTACTCCATTTCTCTATGTGGTTCGGTTTCGGCATCGTAATCGATGCCATCTAGACCGAAGCCGAACATTTTGAGAAACTCGCTGCGGTAGCCTTTGATATCAGTGAGCTCTTCCAGATTTTCCGTGGTGACCTGAGGCCAGATCTCACGGACGGCTGCTTGGATCTCGGGGCGCATTTCCAAATCGTCGATGCGGGTTCGACCCCCTTCATCAAAGACAGCGGTCTTGCCGTTATACATTTGGGTGGCGAACAGACGATAAAGTTGTTCGATGCAACCTTCGTGGGTGCCGGCCTCTTTCATGATCTTGTAGAGGATCGAAATGTAGAGGGGCACAACAGGGATGGCCGAGCTGGCTTGAGAAACGAGGGCTTTGTTGACCGAAACGAAGGCGCGACCACCGGTAGGCTTGAGCTTGGCATCGATGGCGCGTGCGGCGCGATCAAGGTCGTTTTTCGCCACGCCAATGGTGCCATCGCGATAGATGGGCCAGGTGACGTCGGGCCCGATGTAAGTATAGGCGACTGTCTGGGCATCGGGTGCGAGGGCATCGGCTTCGGAGAGCG
Organism: Cephaloticoccus sp.; assembly: GCA_034669935.1. Lineage (GTDB taxonomy): Bacteria > Verrucomicrobiota > Verrucomicrobiia > Opitutales > Opitutaceae > Cephaloticoccus. The sequence goes on along the minus strand of JAXMOJ010000005.1, from coordinate 180,844 downwards.
CATCCATCCACATTTCCCAATCTTCGCCCCCCATGACCGCGATCACATCAGAGACTTCTTCTTCTGTCGCAGGATCGACCGTAATGGTGCTGACGACACCTTTATCGGTATCGACGGTTTGATTGGTGTAAGATTGGCCGATTGGCTTGATGCAGCTCTTATGCACAGCACCGGTTTTCGGGTGAGTGCGGCGAGGAGAGGCGAGTGAGTAAACAACGAGATCGACTTGGCCGAGATCGGCTTTAATCGCGTCGATGGTCTCTTTCTTAATTTCATCCGAAAAAGCATCACCATTGATGTTCTTGGTGTAGAGACCGGCCGCTTTGGCCGCTTTGGTGAAGCCGATGGTATTATACCAACCAGGTGTGCCGAGGCGGTCTTCGGACGAGGGACGTTCGTAGAAGACACCGATAGTTGAGGCATTCGCTCCGAACGCGGCGGTGATCCGCGATGCGAGTCCGTATCCGGTGGATGAGCCGATCACGAGGACCTTCTTGGGCCCCTGTTCAACCGGGGGCTGAGCTTTGACGTAATCGATCCATTCCTGCACGTGGGCAGCACATCCCTCAGGATGGGCAGTGACACAGACGAATCCGCGAACCTTGGGTTTAATGATCATACTAGGTTAGTTTTTCGGGAGGTTTGAGGGGCGTCGAGGCTAGATTTCGCTGACGCAAGTAAGTGTCAGGAGTTCTATAATCCATTTAAGAATAATTTGTTAGCTCTGGTCGGGACGGGTTTTAGTTTCGATATCGTGCTCACTAAGGATGAGTTCGGCCTCCCTTTGATTCTGTAGACTGCGAATACTGAGTTCGGCCATGGCGAGTTGTTGACGCAGGATGGCGTTCTCGGTCTGCACGGCACTGAGCAACTGGATGATCAACAGGAGTGTGATGATCGAGATGGCGGCAATTGTGCTCGCAAGAAGAACAGGAAGGGAAAAGCGGGAGGGGGCATTCATATAGAATCAGAGCACAGCCTGCCCAATTAAACCGAGCACGATTAATAGAGCGATGATGGCGAGAATACGTTTCTCAAGGGAGGTAACCGAGAGTGGCATAGGGTTAGAGTCCGAGTGGCTTCAGATTGCGAAAAATTTCCTGCATGAGTGGTTCATCTTTGAGTTGATCCCAACTCAGATTGCTGGAAAAGCGGGCAAACATCTGATCGCTTTCGTTGGTAAAACCGTAGTGCCAGGCGTGACGAAGAAGTTCGAGGGCTGAACGCGGTTCGACAAAGTCGATCGGTTTCCGGTCGTAGATATGCCAGAACCACACGTTCTGAAAAAACCGTCCGGTGGTGAATTTTCGTGATTCGGCCGAAGGAAGCTCTCGAGCCGGTATGACCAGCTTTTCACGACGGCTAGGCACCTCGACGGGGTTCCAACCGGAACCGGGCCAGCAGGCATCAGGTGTATGCATGGAAACTTGACTGACGGAAGATTGGCCCGGTTGCCAATAGGCGAGATAGACCGTGAAGATTGCGACTTCGCCATTGAGGACACGTCGATAGGTGCGTTGCGCGAGATTATCTGTCTGCAGGATGCCACTGAATTGATAAAGATCAGTGCTGGTATCGACATGCCATCCCTTGAATTGGGCCGGGAGGATACTTAGAAGGTTTGGGGGAATGCGATTGGAGGGGGGAGCCGGGCGAGTTTTGGCGTAGAAAAATAGGTTGAGGGAGGCAACTAACAGCAGGCCAACCGTCAGGCCAATGGGGAGGAGTCCAGTTGGGCGGGAGTTCTCTGCGGAGTTGGGGTTGTTCGACACGTTCTCGTCAGTCTTCTGATCAAGCAGCAGGGCCAGACCGCCGAGGATGACAGCCGTGACGCCTAGGACTGCAAATCCAGTAAGGTCGTGCCAAGTGCCGGAAATATCGATCCCAGCGTTGGTGAGCAGAGTCAAAATGAGTGACCGGGCGAAGTTCATGATCAACGCCAGTGGTGCTGCGAGGCCGACGATGATAAGTCTGGGCCAAAAGCGGCGGACCAAGGTCGCGGAAAAAAAGAACCCAGCGAATACGCAGGAAATCAGGCTGCGCACACCACTGCAGGCTTCCTCGACCCCTACTGTGGTTTTGGCGAGTTCAATGACGTTGCCGTGTTGACTGGCCGCGACCCCCAGGAGATGGAGTGCAGAAAGCACATGATCAGTCACATTGAGTTGCAGCGTGAGCGTGAGTCGAGAATACGTGCCCGGGGGGAGAGGAGCGCAAAGTATCCATAGCCCAATCGCCACCAGTGAGGTCCAATTCAGCGGTATGAGTCGCACACTTGAATCGGAGAATGTAAGCAATCCAGCCAAGAAAAACAGGCAGGCACTGCTCGTCAAAAAAAACGCAACCAAGGTGTGCGACCAGCCCACCGTGACGGCATAAAGGCCAGCCGCTCCCATGATGAAGAGGCCAGCTGCAATAATAAGGAGTGTAAACGCCGTCTTGATTGGGTGCGGTGGTAAAAACCGCATCGCGCCATGATTCCTGCTTTCATGAAGCAGAAGCAAAAATAGCAAAGGCATGAAAAATCCATGCGAGAGATCGGGATTTTCATTCCAGTGGGGCCAGAGAAACATCGACAACGCGACGAGCAGTGCCGCTAGCAGAACCAGGTTTAACTGCAAGAATCGGGACGAACGTTGGATATCTCGAAGAAGCGGCATCGGATGTATTCCAAGACCCTAAGCTTCTTTGTATCCGCGGCAAGTCATGGAAAACGGGAGAAAATGAGGCAGAAGCTGGATTTTACACGGATCATGGCTCAACGTAGGAGTGCTATGAAAAATAATCTCCTCGTTCGTTTGGTTGTTGTGTGGGCCGCCTTGTTCCTTGGTTTGTTCGTTGGTCGGGCGGTGGAGACGGGGCAATCCGCACCCGATTTCACACTAACGGATATAGAGGGTAAGACTTACAGCCTCTCGGATTTTCGTGGCAAAACGGTCGTGCTAGAATGGATGAATCAGGGATGCCCATTTGTGGTGAAGCATTACAATAGCGGTAATATTCCCGCTGTGCAACGCGACGCGATTGCCGATGGTGTGATCTGGTTGGTCATCAATTCCGGACACGAGGGGGCGCAGGGTGATCTAGAACCTGCTGCAGTAAAAAGCTGGCAGAGTGAAAAAGGAGCGTCGTTTACCGCTTATTTTCGTGATCGCGATGGAAGTGTCGGGCGCCTTTACGGGGCAAAAACTACGCCTCACATGTATGTCATTACAGCAGATGGTATTTTGGCCTATCAAGGTGCTATTGATAGCATTCGCTCAACGAAAATCTCCGACATCGATCGCGCTGAAAACTATGTGCGCTCTGCCTTGAAGGATATTTCCGAGGGCAGGGCGGTGCGAACAGACACGACGCGCCCCTATGGTTGTTCGGTGAAATACTGATCGCACTTAACGTTTCGGCGCGAAAATCTCCGTCTGCATTTGGCCTTCGGCCACATGATTCACGGGACCTTTCATCGATATCTCATATTTCGGGGTGATTTTTATCGAAAGCCTCCCACCGGGCATATGGACAGTGAGGTGATCATCGACGAGGCCGAGCTTACGCGCAACCGCTGCCGCGGCACTGGAGCTACTCCCTGAGGCGAGGGTATAGCCGGCGCCTCGTTCCCAGATTTCGATCCGAATGTTCTGCCGGTCGAGGACTTGCATGAATTGAACATTCGTTTTCTGAGGGAATGAAGCATGTGTTTCGAGTGGAGGTCCATATTGGGAAGCAATCTCCGGAGAGATTTCTGGCAGTAAGATGATACAGTGCGGATTTCCAATCGTGGCGGCACAAACCTGAAACTCACGATCGAGGATGGTGAAAGGTTCATTGATCACGTCGCGATTTTCCCCGCTCATCGGTATCTCCGAGCTATTGAAACTCACGCGACCCATTTCCACTGTGACGGAAAGGTCAGTTTCTTGCACTGAGGACCGAACAAGGCCTCCGCTGGTCTCAATGGAGAATTGCGGTTGGTCAGCTAGTTTCTGATCCCAAAGAAAACGCGAAAAGATGCGCAACCCATTCCCAGATTTTTCAGCTTCTGAGCCGTCAGGGTTGAAAATACGCAGACCGTAATCACCACAATTCGAGGGGAGTGGCCCCCATAAAATACCGTCCGATCCCAGACCGTAGTTGCGATGGCAGATCGCGCGAATCTGCTCGGGGTTCGGTTCGCTCCAGTCGGGGTAGTCGTTGGGGTTGAGGACAAGGTAGTCGTTACCCAGTGCGTGGTATTTGGAAAACCGCATGATTGGAGGTGTCTCTGGTTGCTTTACTCGTCGGAGGTGACGTATCCGAAGAGTTGCCGTTTCTTAATCGCGGACGCTACGGCGGTGGGCACCATTTCTTCCCAACTTGCGTCACGTTCGGCAATGCGCCGGAGCACCTCAGGGGCGAAGATGTGCAGAATGTTCCGATCGAAACCGGAAATACTGTCGATGTAGTGATTTTCAAGTAGGTGCGCGTAGAGATTGCGTAAATGCGCGGTAACCTGAACATTTTTGGCGTGAATCAGAGCGTCGTCGCCGAATGAAGGGGAAGTGTTTTTTCGGGCCGAACTGACTTCCGCATGCCCGGTGGCAAGATAATGAGCATAAGCGGCCTGTTGCATCGGGTAGATGTAGAGTTTTACCGAGTGCCGGAAAAGACGCCCAAATGATTCCAGAATTCCGCCTTCGAGATTGTCGTAGTATTTTTCGTCGAAAATCTCCTGCAGGTTATTGATCCCCATGGCCACGCCGATCATCTCCTTGGTGTAACGGCGGAAATACGAGGTCATGCGATAACATTCGGAATAATCGGAAAGCATGACGGTGACACCGATGTCGCTGAGCAAATCGACCCGGGAGAGGAAATCCTCGGGATTAATTTCTCCACTGGAAAGTAGATTATGCATGGTGATTTCCATCAGCACGATAAGGTCCTTACCTTTGACCAGAGGTTCTTGCATGAACTGGGCTGTAGCGCAGTTCAGCATATCCACATTTACGTGGGTGACGGGGCGGAAACTTCCCCTCTCGACGAGGATTGCTTTTTTATGAAGGACTTCCGAGGGCTGGAGGACATCGCCCTTGGGGCCAAACATCACGGCATTGGTGAGGCCATGTTGCACGAGATAGAGAGAGGTGAGACGATTATCAAGGTGTTCGAATTCCGGACCACGAAACTCCAGCATATCTACTTCGATGCGTTCGGCTGATAAATTATCGACGAGCGAATGGATAAATTTCTGGGGATCCTCCCGATAGTAAAAAGCGGCGTAGAGCAGGTTGGTGCCGACAATACCCAGAGCTTCCTGTTGGAGGATATTCTCCTTATCCCACATGCGCACGTGCATTACGATCTCACTGGCAGGGCCGCTGGCTTCGCTTTGAAAACGCACTCCCATCCATCCGTGGGCTTCGTTGGTTCCGGCAAAATTACGTGCGGCAACAGTGTTGGCGAATACAAAAAAATGGCTCGCGTCACCTCGTTGTTCGGCGAGGCGTTCGATCAAAAGCTCGTATTCATGGTCGAGCATCAAGCTGAGTCTCTCTTGGGAAACATAACGTTCTGACTTGCCGTAGATGGCATCACTAAAGGCCATGTCGTAAGCCGACATGGTCTTGGCTACGGTGCCGGAGGCTCCACCGACGTGGAAAAAGACCCTCGCGACTTCCTGGCCCGCACCGATCTCTGCGAATGTGCCGTATTTCGTATCGTCCAGATTGATCGTCAGAGCTTTACGATTCGTGGTCAGTAGCTTGTTTTCCTCGCTCATAGGTCCACTAAAAGCGATCTGCCGATACACGGCAACTTGTTCGTAGTCGGTTCGTGTAATGTTTTGCCACTGGCTCGGATATTTTCTCGTGGGAGCAGCGAAAGAGGCGCAGTGTTTGATCCATGCGAAATTTTATCTCGTCACTATTAGGAGCATTGTCAGCGCTCGTGCTTTTTTTTGGAGCAGGCTTTCTTCTCGTCGTGGTCTTGCTCGTGGTGCTGGGATCAATGGAACAGAAAACGGTCGGTGTAGAGCGTGGTTCTTATCTGGTTTTCGATTTATCGGCGAATATCACCGATGCTCCTCCACTGATTGATTTTGGGAGTTTTTCCCGGAATCACGTGGATGTGCTCCAGTTGCGACAAGTGACAGCGGCATTGAAGACAGCCGCCGCTGATGAGCGTATCAAGGGTGTGCTCATTATTGGTTCGATTCGCACTGGCGGAATGGGGTCTGGCTACGCTGCGCTGGAAGAAGTGCGTAGTGCGTTGATGGATTTTCAGGATTCAGGCAAGCCGGTGCATGCGTTTTTGAATTATGCCTCGACGCGTGATTATTACGTGGCTTCGGTGGCCGACGATATTGCATTGGATCCTTATGGCCTGTTGATGATGCCTGGGTTGGCGACTGAACCGATGTTCTTCACTAACGCATTTGAAAAGTATGGCATTGGGGTTCAGGTCACACGCGTGGGTAAATATAAGTCTGCCGTGGAGCCTTTTATTCGGGAAGATCTCAGTAAAGAAAATCGTCAGCAACTGCAGCAGCTGCTCGGTGATGTATGGGGGAACCTGATTGAAGATATGGGAGTGAGTCGCGATTTGAGTATCGCCGACATTCAACAGGTCGTCGATACGGAGGGGATGATCCGGGCGAAACAAGCCAAAGAGGCGGGATTGGTTGATCGGGTGATTTATCGTGACGTCATTTTGGCCGAGTTGCAGGAAAAGACGGGACAGAAAGCATCGGAACCATTCACGCAAATTGGTCTCCGGGATTATGCTAATCTGATCAATACCTCCGGTTCTTCAGGAGGAGGACGTATTGCCGTGGTTTATGCCGAAGGAACAATTGTCGATGGTGAAGGAGAGAGAGAACAGATTGGTGGCGACCGGTTTTCTCGTGAGCTGCGCAGGCTACGTCTTGATGATTCAGTCAGCGCAATTGTCCTACGGGTGAACAGTCCGGGCGGAAGTGCTTCGGCTTCGGAGACAATTCAACGGGAATTGCGATTGGCTGGGAAAGAAAAGCCAGTCGTGGTCTCGATGGGATCTTACGCGGCTTCGGGCGGTTACTGGATATCGACTTACAGTGAGCGGATCTATGCTGAACCGATGACGATAACCGGCTCGATTGGGGTCTTTGGAGTCCTCTTTGATATTCAAAAACTAGCCAACGATTTCGGCATTACGTTCGATCAGGTGAAAACCGGCGTATATGCAGATACCATGACGATTAGTCGGCCGAAGACTGAGGCCGAGATGGCATTGATTCAGCGGTCGGTGGATTGGATCTATGACGAGTTTATATCAAAGATAGCCGATTCACGAAATATGCCACGTGATCAGGTCGAGGAAATTGCTCAGGGGCGCGTGTGGTCGGGGCAGGAAGCATTGAATCTGGGGTTGGTCGATGAGATCGGCGGACTGACTGATGCGGTCGAACATGCCGCGAAACTAGCCGGACTAGAAAAATACCGACTGGTCGAATATCCGCGGAAGAAAGAATTGGCGGAAGCCATTTCAGATCTGGTGAACGATATCGTGCCAGCAGGTGCCGCCACTGGCCTCGATAATGTGATCGTCAAAAAACTGAAAGGGGAGTTGGAGACACTTCGAACCTTTAATGATCCACAAGGCCTTTACGCGAGAATGCCAATGACTCTTAATCTTCCCTGAATGAATACTATTTTAACACGTGCATGCCCGACGACAGCAATTCCCTCAGGTGAGGGAGTAGAGCTTCCCGAAGGGTTGGCCGTTTTCGTGACTCAGACTCTGGGTGGTAACGTAACGGTGCGGACTGACCAAGGGCTTTTCCGAATCGCTAAGGAGGATACTGACGCGCTGCAAGATTACGTGGCCGAAGAAATTAAATCAGCTCCCATCGTCGGAGAATTCAACGAGGAGGCTGTTTGGGCTGCGTTGAGAACATGCTTCGATCCGGAGATTCCGGTAAACATCGTGGATTTAGGATTGATCTACGATCTGGATATATCAGCCAACGACGAAGGAGTTCATGTGGTCGAAGTGAAGATGACACTCACGGCTCCTGGATGTGGAATGGGGCCGGTGATCGCTGAAGATGCGCGGGAGAAAATAGCTGCATTGCCGACGGTGGCCGAAGCCAAGGTGCATATCGTATGGGACCCGGTTTGGGCGCCCCAGATGATCTCAGAGGCGGGTCGAGCGAAATTGGGACTCGATTAGTTTACGTTAGATAAGGAATCGTTAAGGGACCTTCGGGTAGGATGGCGACAGGAGCGTCGCGTCCGATCTTTTCTAGTTCCGCATCAATCGCTGCACGTATATCGAGCATAGGTAGAAGATGAGCTCGCTGCAAATCTTCGGCCGGCAATTCGCAGTGCACACCGACACGCGACTTCAAACGCACCATGGCAAGTAGCTGCGCCTGCCATTGGTCGAAAACAGAAAATCCGGGTTCCATGATTCGATCAAACAACTCTCGAGGGGAATTTGATTCGTAGAGCATAGACCGGAAATTGCCGTGTTCAGGAAAACCGTCATCGCAACGCGCGGCTATGGCGATGAGTCCGTCTTCTGTTACAATTCGCGAAGCCGCACACATGCCTTTGACGGATTGATAAAGATTTTGATCGAGGGGATAGCCACTGTTTGTGGCAACTACGATGGGGAAGGGTTTTTCGCATGCGACCATCGCGGTGGTTTTAGAAAAGGCGCATCCGGCAACATGGGCGGCCATGGTTTCGCCACAGAAATAGCGTGTGATCTCCTTGTGTGCGTTAAGCGTGACGTTGATACAAAAGTCGATCGGGAGGAGGGAGCCGCCGGCGCGAACGTGCTCTTGCGTGGGATTGCCTTCGAGTTCTCCCCAGGTGCTCCGGGGATCGCCGATTACTCGTGCGCCGTGGTATTGCATGATCGAATCGATAGAAGCGAGACCGGGCATCACAGCTTTGTAGCCGCCGGAAAATCCCGCCATGAAGTGAGGCTCGATGAACCCGAGGATGATACGGCGATCTGCTTCAACATAATCGCGAGCAAAGTGGATCGGATAGCCTTTCTCAGAATGTCCTCCGAGCGCGTGGGTCGATCGATCATGAGCATCATGATTTACCACTCGGTAGCGTCGCGCGATTTCGGCTCCTAGCATCTGATCGAGTTCTTCAGGCGTGTTGGCCCGATGGGATCCCGTGCCGATCAGGATGATGAAATTTTCTGTCGGCACGTGCGACAGCTCGGCGAACAACCAAGGTAGTAAGCGATCGCTGGGCAATGGTCGGGTGCCATCCGGGAGCACGATAGCGACGGTTTCGTGGGCTTGGACGATCTCGCTTAAAGGTCGCGAATTGATCGGAGCGCGAACAGCTTCTTTAAACGCAGCGCTCTCGTCAGGCAAACCGTCAATGAAGCGTGGGTTCAGGACGGTGGCGTTGAGACCGTCTAAATCAAGATCGAGGCCGGTTTGGCCGTATTGCAGTTTAACTTTCATGCGGAGATGGAATCGAGTGAGCAGGCCTTGGTATTGTGGGGAACAGGAGTTTCGCAGTTGGGACGAGCAATCACACCGGCATAAGGTTCGATAACGAATTCTTTGTCAGGATCGGACAGAAGGTGTTGATCGCATATCTTGAAAAGTTCGAGTTCGGTCGCCGTGCGCCGCATGTCGTGAAGAAAAGAACCGTCGGGATCCACGCTTTGGCCCACGAAGTTAAGGTATTTCTTCATCTTGTTAACGTGAGCGCGCTCGGGAAACTTGTCGTGATTGGTGGCGTGGAAGAGGCGTTCGATGTATTCGCGCACATCGGCAAGGGTGATGGCCGTGATTTCGTTTCCGTTAAACGATTCTCGGCATTGACGGAATATCCATGGATTTCGGATGGCGTGTCGGCCGATCATGACACCGGCGGCATTCGTATCGCTGAGGACTTCGACGGCGGTTTGCGCGGAGGTGATGTTTCCATTGGCCAAGACCGGACAGTTGAGCTTAAGGGCAGCCTTCTTGATGTAATCGTAGTGAACTTCGCTGCGATACATCTCTTTCACGGTGCGACCATGCAGACTAAGAAGATCAACGCGGTGCCGGTTTACGCTTTCAAGAATGGCCTCGAAATATCGGTCATCATCGAATCCGATCCGCATCTTTACCGTGAAGAGCCCTGGACATGCTTCTCTGAGGGCGGCCAGAATCTCATCAATGCGACCAGGGTCTCTCAGTAATCCTCCCCCGACGTTTTTTTTGTAAACTTTAGGAGCAGGGCAACCTAGATTGAGGTCGATCCCGGCAATGGGATAGTCGAGTAATTCACGGGCCGTGCGTGCCATCTGCTCAATATTTTCACCGATGAGCTGAGCGAAAATTGGCCGTCCCGTTTGATTCTCGATGATTGAACGGAGAATGTGTTTTTCCGGCCGTGAATTGGAATGAACACGGAAGAATTCAGTGAAGAAGAAATCCGGGGCCCCGTAGTGGGCGATGACCTTCATGAAGGCGAGATCAGTCACGTCCTGCATGGGGGCCAACGCGGTGAAAGGCTGACCCTCACTGAGAGGTGGTGGGAGGGGTTTGGTCGCCAGTTCCATTGATCAGGTTTGATCGGAATCGTCAGATTGCTGGCGTAGCACGCGTTCCAAGATCTCCGTCTTATCCTCTTCCTTATCATACACGGATCTACTGACATAAATGGGCTTATGGTGATGGAGAGCCAAGACGATGGAGTCGCTCGGACGGGCATCGATCTCGACGATTTTGGTTCCAAGCTCATTGCTCATCTTCAGCATAATACGGGCATAATATGTGTCGCCTTTCGTGTCGTTAATCACGACGTGATCAAGTTTAGCTTCCAAGCCGAGAAGGATGTTATCGATGAGATCGTGTGTGAGAGGTCGTGGTTTACGCGTGCCGGCGAGAGACATTTGGATGGCACTCCCCACGGGGTGATCGACGTAAATGAGAAACGACTTCTCTTCGTCGCCCAAAAATACCGCGCACCCATTGGTCGTGGGCATTACTCCTTTAACGGATACGGTAACGGTGTCGGTTGCCATGTCGGATTAATATTACGTGAGATGTGGAGCGTGACGATCACTCAAAGCCGAGCAGAGAAATTCCCCAACTACGGGCTTGTTCGATGACGGCGGGTTTATCGATGAGGATTACTTTATCGGATTCAAGCGCAGCGCATTTAAGTCCAGCTTCTTTCATGGTCTCCAAGGTGCGTAAGCCGAAACATGGCACATCAAACCGATAGTCCTGCTGGGCTTTGACAGTTTTAATGAAAAGCGATTCATCGGTTTTAAAACTCCCGGCGCGCCGGAGCATTTCATCGGTGCCTTCAAAGGCTTCGATCGCGAGCACAGTGCCTTTGCGCACTACGCAGCCCTGGCCGATATCGAGACGGGCACTTTCCCGCGCGATGTGGATGCCATGAGAAAGATATTCTTCAGGTATTGGAAATTTGCGGCCGGTCATGGAACCGACCGACGCGAGCTGATCATCAAGATAGGATCGGGCATCCAGCAATGTGACGCCCAATGCTTCGATTTCGGCCGCAATGGCACCGAAAATGGTTTCGGCATTGCGACGTTTGAGTGAAAAGAGAATTTGGGCGGCTTTGAGGTCGGGGTGAAGACCCTTGAATAAACGCTTTGGAGTGATTTGACCCGCCATCAAGGCGTAACCTGAATCAAATTCCGACAAGGCTTTGAGCATCTTGCCGAGTTGCCCTACTTTTATGATGCGACGCTCAGATTCGGGGAAAATCGCAACGAGTTCGGGGGCGGTTTCCTCATCAAAGCCAATCAGTCTGACGGGGATACCGGCAGTTCGTGCCTTTTCTGCGACCAGAATAGGGTAGCGACCTTGACCGGCAATAAGCGTAAGGGGCCGTTGGGGATTGTAGCCAGCTGGGAGATATGCAGAGAGTGGGGACACTCCGGGAAGCTTGAGCCGGGAAACCGTGGGTTAGAAGCTGAAACTATCAGGATACTCAGTCTTAAGATTGAGCGCCGTAGTATTTCTTGTAACTACGGTAGTATCGATAGTTCGAATAGTATTCGATTCTCCGAGGTGTGAGACCATTCAGCACAACTCCAAGGATCTCATTCTTGGCGTTGTGAAGTGCTTTGATGTAGAGGCGGATGTGCTTGCGGTAAGCTCGATTGAACCGGCAAACGTAGATGACTTCATCGGTGCGTTCAGCTATGAGTAGGCTGTCGGTAACTGCACCCAGTGGAGGAGAATCGACTACGATGAGCTCATATTCCTTTTGAAGCTTTTCCAGAAGATTGCCAAAGACTGGATTCTCGAGGAACTCAGTAGGGCTCTTGGAACGTCCACCTGAGCAAAGGAGGGAAAAATTTTCTGAAATTTTGATGATGCCCAGACTCGGGTCGTTACAAAGATCGGTATCAGCATTGGCACCACCATCGAACCAGGTGATTAATCCAGCGGTATTCTGTTGCTTGAAGTGACGGTGCAACATCGGACGACGTAGATCACAGTCAATGAGCAGTGTGTTGCGACCATGTCTCGCAAAACTTCCCGCGAGATTACAAGAGATCAGAGTTTTGCCCTCACCGGGGATTGTGCTGGTGACCAAAATTGATTTCGGAAAGTCTAATTTTGAGTGGATTTTGACCGAGCTGTAGACGCTCAGAAATGCTTCGGCGCCGGGCGCTTGATTATCATTGAGCAGGAGAGAATACTTATCCTCATCCTTGATCGCAGAGAGATCGGGGATGATTCCCAGTAGGTTTACGCCAATGAAATTCTCAACATCCCACGCACTCTTTATTCTGTCATCGATGTAACTCAACCCAATGGCCACGCCAAAGAAAACAAGGACTCCTATGCTAATACACGTGCGGATGATTTTTGGGATATTAGGTGTGTTGGGGTGGCCGGAGATTTGCGCACGATCAAGCGGCCGCACTGGGATTTTCTCCAAATACTTGGTCGTATTGGTTTGGTTTAGGCGGTCGAGAATCTGACCATAGTTGCTCTTGGCGGCATCGGCGTCGCTTTTGAGGCTTTCGTAATCAACTCGAAGCCCCCGAAGTTTCAGCGCTTCTTGCTCACTCTGGGTGTATTCTTCCGCCAGATTTTTTTCACTTTGTTCGGCTTCGGTCAGGCTTGTAGCCAGATCGGCGATCGCGAGATTTACCGCGCGATCCAATTGTTCTTCGGTCACCGCAATAGCATTGGCGACATCGACCATTTTGGGGTGTCTTTCAAAATACCGCTCAGCGAGACGAGATTGTTCTTGGAGTAGGGCCGACAGTTGGCTTTTAACGCTCGGCACGGTGCCGTGATTCGCGATGTAAGAAATCTCGAGGAGATTGAGACCTTGTTGACGGAAACTTTCTACTTGGTTCGTAAGAGATTCCACTTCGATTCGGCGAAGTCGCGCTGCGGTAAGCGCGGCGCTGACTGTGCGAAGGCGATCATCGATAATACTCATACTGCTATCCAGCGAGATGAGATTATGCTTCTGCATGTAGTCTTGGAGCTTTTTAGCTTTCTCCGCCGATTCAATTTTTAGTTGATCAGCTCGTTCATACAAGAATTCCACCGCGAGGTCATTGCGCCCACTGACGTTGTTCAGAAGATAGTTCAGAAATTGATCGACGTAACGTTGGGCGACAAGGGCAGCTGCTTCCGGATCACGATGACGAATGGTAATACTGATGAGGAAACTGTTCCGCACAGAATCAATACTCACTGAGCCCAGGAGACTGCCGGGGGAAGGGAGGGATGATCCCGGTTGGAGGTCTTTCAGATAGGGCCGCTGAAGGATTTTTATCTCTTCGGGGGTAAATGATTCTACAATATCAGTTCGCAGGCGGTTGCTGCGAAGTTGTTGAAGGTATGTGTTAAGGTCGATTTCTGTCCGAATACTTGAATCAACAACCCGTTGAGTGGTTACAATTGTTTCGGGCTTTTCGAACTGCATAGTGGCCGTGCTCGAATACATCGGCGTTTCCTGTGCCTGATAGTAGCCTGTGCCGATCGAAATAAGCAGCGCGAGAGGCAGCGCAATCCATAGGCGCTCTCGCAGGATGATATAATAATCCCGGATGGTGCGTCGTTCGATGAACGCATCATTATTGTCGCCATGTCCGGTAGAGACTGGTGGAGGGGATGGGGGAGCGACTGGTGTATCTGCCATGGATAAAGGGATCAGAAAATTCGCTCTGGCACGTAAACGATGTCGCCAGGGAGAAGAATAAGTGAGCTGTCCTGAACCTTATCCTTGTTTTTACCTTTGATCAAACTCTCAACGTCCTCGACGAAGACTTCCTTGGTGCCGTCTGGATTGATGCGTGTTATCGCAACTTTTTTGCCTTGGGCAGTGCTGCTCAGCCCACCGGCTTTAGTGACGAGTTCCAATACTGACATGGTCTGTTCGATCGGAAGGACGTATCGACCGGGTGAACCGATCTGACCTTGGATGGATATTTCACGAGGAGTGTATTGTTCAACACTGATTGTAACCTCGGGATTGCGTAAATAGCGCTGATCCCGGTAGGCGTTTTCAACGATAATTTCGGCTTCAGCTATAGTGAGATCTTTGACCAAAACTGTTCCGAGTAAGGGGAGATTTACCGTCCCCTTCATATCGACACGGGCAATCATATCGAGATCCGGCTCTTGAAAGACGCCAATGCGAATCCGATCATTAGTAGCAATGCGGTAGACAAGAGCTTTCCGTGGATCGATCTCTTGAGTTGATTGCGCAAAAGCAGACCCACCGCATAGCATAATGGCCAATGAGGAGAGTAAAAGACTTCTGTATATGCGTTTGGTGAAGAATGGCATAGATCAGAATGTTGAGCTGGCAGTCAGGTTAATAGAATTTCGCGTAAAGTCCGAGAAACTTACGGTAGACCAGTTTTGGAAATAGGTGTAGTTCAAAGCCAGCTTCAAATAGCTGCTGAAGTTGTAATTCGCTCCCACGCTCCAAGTGAAATAGTAATCTATTCGGTCCGCTCCTGGAACGCCTAAGAATTCATTAATGCCATACCCCGTGCCTGCAAAGAGGGACGTTTTAGAGTTCATGCCATATTGAAAGTCGCAACTGGCGGATGTGGCATCAACCGTTGTGTTGGTTGAAGTGGTCGTGAAATCCTTCGAAATTTGTAATGCAGCAGATATCTTCTTTGTGATAGTCCACTTGGCTTGGCCTGATGCGGTGATAGCACTAAATGACTCTCCAATTCCTTTGGCGGGTTCATGGAATTGATAGCCTGCTCTGAAGGTTCCACCTACCTTAGGAAGAATCTTACCGGAAACGCCGACTGTGAATGCATGGTCGTAGTAAGAGGAGTCAGCAGAAGTTTCACCATAGCGGACACGATAACCGGCAATTAAATCTCGTTCAGTATTATAGACGTAAAAGAGATCTACCGAAGCCGTGTAGGTCGCGAGATCGACAAACAGTCGATTATCTAGGTAATCGAGATATCCGAATCCTATTCCGCCAGAGAGGGTGTAGCGCTCAATGACGGGATATTTAAGATTTAATCCCGCATTATAATTCCATGATTCATTCCGGACGTTGACCAACGCATCGGCCTTACTTTGACGTGATACAGCCATAGTGAGTGAGCCTGTGGTGCGACCGGATTGCTTAGTAAGTTCTAATTCAAAACGTGGGTTTAGGAAATTCTCACCTGAATTTGTGATAAAACTGGAAGCGTCCATAAAGGCACTGCCATTGATTCCGATCATGCCGGCGTGACGGCGAAAATCGATGCCTACAGAGGCCGCGTAGATACTATCACCGCCGCTGGTATTATTCGCAAATACGTTGGAATCCCATGTGTAGGATACATTCGCATTGACGAAGAACTGATTTTTGCCGTCGTCGATGCTGACCAATGCGCTTGCGGGAGCACAGGCCATCACGAAAGCCAGAATTATGGCTATAACGATTTTATGTGGTGAGGAGCGCAGCATCTTTGGCAATCGTGCTTAAAAGCGAAAGCTACTAGCTGGAAAAATTAGCGGCGCTAACCGTAGACTCTGGCGCGGGTTTATTTGCAGGAGTCGTTTCTATGGCGACAATTTCCTGCTCTTCCTCGGAGTCAAATGCCGTCACATCATCTTCGGAACCAAATTCCAGATTATCTGCTTTGTCTTTAGCTTCGAAATAGACCGTTTTACGGGCCATACATGCCATCGTTACTTTGTCATCGAGCGTAGACATCTGGGCTTGAGGTATGTCCATAACTTGCACGGGACCTCCTCCAAGAGGCATGAAGGCTTGTTGTCCCGGTTTGATCACATAACCCCCGGCATCATTATCTCCTGCTTGCACGGTGACCTCACCTTCCATCACCGAAACCGTGGTGCCTTTGTTGCTCGACTGAATCACGGCCTTTCTGGCGTTGATGCGGATACTCGCGTGGGGGGTTGAGTAGCGCATGGTGCTACCTGCGACCATTTTACTGGTGCAGAGCCCCACCGAGCCTCGGGGGAGAAAAGTGCGGGTATTGGAAATTGAAGGTTCCACCTCCATATCGGACCGATTGGGGGTAAACGGTTCCTGCACGAACTTTTGGATTTCTAATCGCGTGTCGGGATCAAAATGGATGCCAGTGCCGTTAGAAAAAACCATGGCATTCGTGGAGTCTGTCTTAGTTTCGATGACGGTTCCCTGTGCACTATAAACGGAGCGCTTGTTTAGCTCGGCAATCTTTTCACCGGTATCAATTTCCGATTTCCCTTCAACATCAGCGACATATACTTTGCTGGTGGGGTTCTTCTTACGACCCGCCGCACTAAGAGGCGTGGTGGCGACAAAAGCTAACGTGGTTGTGATGAGCACCGCGGCAAAAAGACTTCTGGATGGCTGTTTGATTTTCATGACAGATGCTTGGATTACAGTGATTACGTGCATTCGATTATTCTAAGTAGGGTATAAACCCTAATTTAAGCAAGTCGATAATGTATTTATGCTATCACGAGGTTCAGGATGCGGCCAGGAACGTAGATGACGCGCTTTATTTCTTTGTCAGCTAGGTGTGGCGACACTTTGGGATGCGCCTTAGCTTCTTCTATCGCAGTTTCTTCTGAGATATCAATTGGCAGCATTTTGTCTCCTCGATGTTTTCCGTTTATTTGGAAAACTAATTTCGATTCGTTTCTTATTAAGTATTTCTGATCAATAGTTGGCCAAGTGGCAGTTGTGATTGAGCCTGATTGTCCCAATCTACTCCACAGCTCCTCGGTGATGTGAGGTGCGAATGGAGCCAATACTTTCAGAAATGAGCTCATAGTGGAGAGATTGATTTCGGAAGCCTTTTGGAGCTGGTTGACGAGAATCATCATTTGGGAAACCGATGTATTGTAGCGTAGGTTTTCGATATCGTCGCCGACTTTACGGATGGTTTCATGGAGAACTTTGAGAAGGTCAGGGGAATCGGTAGCGGACTCCGTAATCTTCGAACTGGGATTTCCTTCGGGATCGACGCAGATGCGCCACAGCTTTTGCAAGAATCTGTGGACTCCCTCGATACCTCGTGGGTTCCATGGTTTCATGGCTTCGAGTGGCCCGAGAAACATCAGATAAAGTCTCAAGCTATCCGTGCCATACTTCTCGATGGCTTCATCGGGATTGGCGACGTTACCCCGACTCTTGGACATCTTCTCTCCGTCCTCACCGAGAATAATTCCCTGATGAAACAGTTTGGTGAAAGGTTCATCCGTGGGGACGACACCAAGGTCGAACAAGACTTTATGCCAGAACCGGGCATAGAGTAGGTGGAGGACGGCATGCTCCGCACCTCCGACATAAAGGTCGGGCGTGCCCCAGTAATCTAGGGCTTCGCGAGAGGCGATGGCGTCGGGATTTTTCGGATCCAGATAACGCAAATAATACCAACACGATCCAGCCCATTGTGGCATGGTATTCGTTTCACGGCGTGCCAGCACCCAGTGTTTATCAGGGCAAGCCTCAGTGGCGGGGACGGATTTCCCGGTTTGGGGTTCATGCCAGATTTCGAGCCATTCTGTCATCGAGGCGAGGGGGCTCTCTCCATTCCCCGTCGGTTCGTAGCTGCTAACTTCCGGCAGGCTGAGTGGGAGTGCATTTTCTGGAAGGGGCAGTGCGAATCGGATCACGCCATCAATCGTGCAACTGACGGGTGTCTCGGGCAGAGGTAGTTTTGCATCTGCGATAGCCTTGTGGTAGTCCTCCTCGCTTACCCAGACGATCGGGAATGGTTCTCCCCAATATCTCTGCCGGGAGAATAACCAATCGCGCAACTTGTATTGGACCGTAAATCCACCACGATTTTCAGCTGCAAAATGTGCGGCCAGTTTCTGCTGGGCTTCTTTGGGCGTGAGACCGTCGCAATCGCCTGAGTTGATGAGATGCACCGCATCTCCTTTGTCGACATAGGGCAGCTCAACGGCGGAATTATCTTGTGGCGCGATTACTTGTGGGATCGGCAGGCCAAATTTCTCGGCGAATTCGAAATCGCGTTCATCGTGGGCGGGGACGGCCATGATCGCACCGCTACCATAGCTCACGAGGACATAGTCTGAGATCCAGATTGGAATCTTTTCGTTGTTCGCTGGATTAATTGCGTAGGATCCCGTGAAAACTCCGGTCTTGTCTTTCGCCAGTTCGGTTCGTTCGAGGTCACTCTTTGCCGAAGCTGTTTTGGCATAAGCGTCGACAGCTTCTTGTTGCTCGGTGGTCGTGAGTTGATTTGCGAGCGGGTGTTCCGGCGCGATGACCATGTAAGTGGCCCCGAAAAGCGTATCGAGTCGGGTGGTGAAAACCCGCAAGCGTTTGCCGTTGTGGCCATCGATATCAAATTCTACATCGCAGCCTTCACTGCGACCAATCCACGCTTTTTGCATACGCTTGGTGGAGTCGGGCCAATCAAGTTTATCTAAGCCTTCGAGTAAGCGATCCGCATAGGCGGTGATTCTCAATACCCATTGGCGCAGTGGGCGACGTTCGACGGGGTGTTTGCCGACTTCGGATTTTCCATCGATGACTTCCTCGTTCGCCAACACGGTGCCGAGGGCCGGGCACCACCAAACGGGTTTATCTTCAACATAAGCCAGACCGCGTTTGAAAAGCTGGAGCCAAATCCATTGAGTCCATTTGAAATACGCCGGGTCGGTCGTATTGATCTCATGACTGAAATCATAAGAGATGCCGATTGCTTTCAGCTGACGCGTGAACGTGGCGATATTCTCTTTGGTAACGTCGACCGGATGACGTCCTGTTTTGACTGCATAGTTTTCGGTCGGCAGTCCAAAGGCATCCCACCCGATGGGGTATAGCACGTTGAACCCTTGGGCACGTTTGTAACGGGCCATGATGTCCGGGATCACGTAGTTCTCGCAATGCCCGAGATGTAGCCCCGCTCCGGATGGATAGGGGAACATATCCATCGCGTAGTATTTAGGTCGCGTGGATGTTGTTTCAGCCTGAAACAGGTTATTTTCCGCCCAGAATGATTGCCACTTGGGCTCTATTTGACGAAAGTCGTAGTCTTTGCAATGCGTTGCCATCGTATAAAACCCTTCACTGTGCGCCTTTCGACATCACGGTCAATCATGCTCAACGTCCTTCTCTGGGTTGGGCTGCTGCTAACTCCAACTGCTTCGGCGACCTCGTCGGGTTTTGAGCGTTTATTAGATGCTGTAGTTAAAATTGACGTGCGAGAAGTCACTTTTGAGGGAGGCACGAAACGCTTTGGTTCTGGTATTGGTTCGGGTGTAATACTCTCCAAGGATGGCCTGATTCTGACCAATGCCCATGTCGTGAGTCCGGAGGCGGTGGAAATCAATGTGACTTTGGCAAATCTGGAACGCGTCAGTGCCACGTTAGTCGGATGGGATCATTGGACGGATTTGGCTCTCATTCGTCTGGACATGGCCGAAATAAAGAAACGCAAACTTCTCTTCGCCACGGCGAAATTGGGCAACAGCGATAAGCTGCATCCCGGACAGACCGTTTTCGCGGTCGGGACACCCTATGGTCTTACGCGCACCGTCACTCGAGGTATCGTTTCGAATACCCAAAGACATTTCGAAGATTCGCGAGGAGTGCGCGGTTATGAGACCGGTGCGTTCAATACCTGGCTGCAAACGGATGCGGCGATCAATCCCGGCAATTCCGGCGGACCTCTCGTCACTGAAAACGGAAAGGTCGTGGGAATCAATTCACGCGGCTATCTTGGTGCGGATAATCTCGCATTTGCGATTCCCTCCAAGGTCGCGCGGAAAATCATTGGGGATTTGGTGAAGGACGGTGAGATTACGCGAAGTTACATCGGCATCGTCCCCGGGGTGCTGCAAGATCTGGAAGGGTTTTATGAGTTAGCTCAAAATACGGGGATGCTGATCAAGAGTGTGGATACCGGATCACCAGCGGCTCAAGTGGGAATTCGAGGCGGCGATATCTTGCTGTCGATTGATGGGAAAAAGGTGGATGGGCGGTTTCCGGAACAACTGCCGGATATTCAAAATCAAATCGCCTCACATTCCATAGGGGCGACGCTGAAGTTGGAGATATTTCGGAATGGCACTTCACATATGAAAGACGTGAAAACCGAAAAACTGATCAGTCGCGTGGGCGAAGAAGAGGCTTTTGAAGAGTGGGGGTTGAGCGTGCGCAAGGTGTCGCGCACTTATGCTCGGGAGCACCAATTGGATAAATCAGATGGAATGGTGGTCATTGGCGTGCGTCCCGGTTATCCGGCGGCGGTATCGGGGCTCTCTCGCGGCGATATTATTTTGAAGATCAATCGACAAGATGTCACATCTTTGGAAATCGCGAAACAACAGCATGAGGCTTATGCGGAGAGACCTACGTCCGTTTTAGTTGAAACCAGTCGCAATCATCGCGTCTCTCTTTACGTATTCAAACCATGATCCGTCGTTTCCTCTTTCTCATCGTAATAACTTGGACTGCGCTGATTTCCTATGGAGGGCCAACATTGGCTGACATGTGGGAGGATCGCGTGAAGACCGTGGTGGCGGTTGAATTTTTCACGGAGACGGAACTGGATCGACGTTCGACCAACACGTTTGGCGTCGTGATTGATGACAACGGAACGATTGTTTTTCCATCCCAAGCTATCGGGCCGCGGGTTTCCCCGAAGCAATTGGAGGATTTTCGAATCTACTTTCCTGGCGAACCGACGACGCAAGACTACTCGGCGACTTATTTGGGACGTGATGAGTTTACGGGGTGGGAATTCATCCGGGTTGATGAAGAGGTGGCGCGAGAGCGACTCGTGCCGATCTCGGCCTATGAAGAGGCTCCGGAACCAATTGTGACGGACGAAATCTGGGGCGTGGGCCTGAAGAAAAAGGCTGAGGATTTTAAACCCTATTTCATGAGTAGTCGCGTCTCTGTCTTACAGAACCTTCCCCAGAGGACCGCCATCGCGATGAGCGAAGTTTCTGGATTGGGTTTACCCGCATACGATCAGGACGGGCGATTTGTAGGGCTTTCGATTGGAGGATTTGGCCGTTCATTTATGCAATACTCCTCCCGAATTCGTGGAGGTGTCCCGGTTGTCATGGTTAATCCCGATGAGAGCGCCGTGGTGATGTTGGCCCATGAAATTCTTCCTCACTTGGATCGTATTCCGACGAATATCGAAGGTCGTCCATCGGTGTGGTTAGGGACCAACGGTCTGCAACCTCTCGATCCAGAAGTAGCAAGTTACTTGGAACTCGAAAATCAGGCGGGCTTGGTGGTGAGTGAAATACTGGAAGGTAGCCCGGCTGAGAAAATGGGTCTGCTCGCACGCGATGTGATCCTGTCATTGAATGGAGAACCCCTGCCGGTTTTAAAACCTGATCAGGTGGTGATTACCTACTTTCAAAGAGAAATGAGTCGGCGGAATCCCGGCGACAAAGTTGTGTTAGGCATTTTGCGGGGAAGTCAGCGACAACAGATTGAGGTCGTGTTGGAAGATGCACCGCTTACCCCGCGTGAGGCGGAGCGCCGCTACTTTGATTCACTCGGTATGACGATTCGCGGGTTTACCTATCGCGATGGAGTGCAACGTCGATTAGAGCTGAAGGATCATCATGGTGTGATTGCCCATTTCGTGAAAGCGAATGCTCCGGCGAGCACGGCAGGTCTACTTACCGACGATCTGATTGATGAAATCGACGGGGTGAAGGTTACCTCGTATGAAGATGCGGAATCGATTTTAGAAACTATCGCCCAAGATAAAGAGCGTGGTGAATTCGTGCTGCTGGTGAAACGAGCTGGCGATACCGCGGTGCTCCGGGTGAAACTTAAATAACGAAAGCGATGTTTACCGGAATAGTTGAAGAAAAAGGACAGGTAATTTCTTTTGAAGAAAAGGAACAGGCATGGGAATTACAGATCCAGGCGAATGTCGCACTGGATGAGGTTGCCCTGGGCGATAGCATCGCGGTCAATGGCTGCTGCCTTACGGTGACGCGTTTTGATGAGAGCACGCTGACATTTGATGTGCTCGCTGAAACGAAACGACTCACTAATTTTGATGCTTTGCAACAGGGCGATGCGATCAATCTCGAACGCAGCTTGCGGTTTAATGGAAAGCTCGGTGGCCATTTTGTAACGGGTCATATTGATTGTCAGGGCTCCGTGGAAATTCTCGAACAGCGGGGAGCTGATTACTACCTGCGAGTGAAGGGGGACGAAGCAGTGCGACGGCTCGTGGTGTTGAAAGGCAGTGTGGCTCTGGATGGAGTGTCCCTCACCGTTGCAGAAGTAACCGAGCAAACCTTCGCGGTTTGGTTGATTCCTACGACGATGGAACTGACCAATCTCGGTCAAAAGCGAGCGGGCGATTTCCTCAATGTGGAGTTCGATCTGCTGGGGAAATACGTGGATAAACTCACGATTCGAGCATAGCTGGATAAATGAGAACTGCGATCACAGCACTGACCGAGGAATTGCGAAGGCTGAAGGCCTCGGGGGTAACGAATGTGGCCATTTCACCGGATAGTTTGGCCCGTCTTCAGACTGTTGTTTCGAAACGGGTTGATGCATCAAGTGAAGCGCCCGCGAAGGAAGCAGGATTGCCTGCCACCAAATCCGCCGCCGCTCCCATTATTCGTGCTTCGAAAGAACAACCTGCGCTTAAGAAATCTTTGCCCGATCCTCCGCATGTCGACCTACCCGAGGGTGATAAACAAACACGATGGGCAGCCTTGCGTGAATTAGTTTTAAAGAACGAGACTTGCCTCGCTCAGTTAGCACCCGGTAAGCAGCTCGTATTTGGAGGAGGTGATATCGATGCGAAGATCATGTTTGTCGGCGAAGCGCCGGGAGCCGATGAGGAAACTCAAGGGGAGCCCTTTGTGGGACCGGCGGGGCAATTGCTGACTAAAATGATTTCAGGGATGGGGCTGAATCGAGAGGAGACCTACATAAGCAACATCATGAACTGGCGCCCCTCATTACCCAATCGGACTGGTGGTGAACAAATGGGTAATCGTCCGCCCGACGCAGAAGAGATGGCTTTCTGCCTGCCTTTTCTTCGGGCGCAGATTGAGGTGGTTGCTCCGCAAGTGATCGTGGCTCTGGGGGCGACCGCTGCTCGCGGTTTGATCGGGTTTGATGCGTTTAAGACTCTCGGGGAAGTGCGTGGGAGATGGCACGAATTTGCGCAGACTCCTCTCATGATCACCTACCACCCGAGCTATATTCTGCGCAACAAGTCGAATCGCTCCAAACGTGCGATTTGGGAAGATTTGCTCCATGTGATGGAACGGGTGCAAATGCCTATCACTGATAAGCAGCGTGGCTATTTCCTCAGCGGCTGAGATCAAGCGCGACCGGCGATCTTATCGAGCTCTACTTTGGCTTCAGCAAAGCAAGTCTTCAGCTCCGCGATCATCTCTCCCGTTTCGGTGAGACCTTCATTGCGTGCATGATGCTCAAGTTTTTCGGCTACTCCCCGTAAGTTCATGGCACCAAGATTAGCTGAACTGCCTTTGATACTGTGCGCGGCGCGTCCGAATACTTCGACATCTTGACTGGCCAAAGAGCTATCGAGTTCGGCGATACGTTTCGGGGTGTCTTCCAGGAAAATATCGATGATCTCAATGATGAATGCGTCATCATCTGGGCTTAGCTCGCGCAGATTGTTAATCGCTTCGGGATCAATTACGGGAAGATCGGACATGGGCAGGTAATAAAACTGTTAGGTTTCCCATTCAATGGATGTTTTTTGCTCTATTTCGTCAATGGTAGTTAGTCCCAAAAGCACTTTTTTTAATCCATCGTAGCGCAGCGGCTTGAAGCCTACCTTCGCGGCAGCCTTAGTGATATCCTGCACGCTTCGTTCCTCGGAAATCAATGTTCGTATTTCCTCGGTTACGAGAATGAGTTCATGGAAAGCCACGCGACCTTTGTAACCAGTGTTGCGGCAGCTGGTGCAGCCACGTCCCCGATAGAACTTTACCTTGGGCAGTCCAGCAGCCTCGTCAAAGTAACGCTTCAGGACATTCTCGTTTGGCACATAAGATTCTTTGCAGCTTTCGCAGATTCTGGCGGCCAGTCTCTGGGCGACGACGCCGATCACCGAAGGCGCAACCATGTAGGGCTCCACGCCAATTTGGATCAGACGTGTGATCGCTTGGGCGGCCGTATTGGTGTGAAGAGTAGCGAAAACGATATGCCCGGTGAGGGCGGCTTCGGTGGCGATCTTTGCCGTTTCAGCATCGCGGATCTCACCGATTAAAATCGCATCGGGATCTTGCCGCATCAACGAGCGCAGAATCGTAGGGAAGCCGAGATCGATGTTTTTATTAACCTGACTTTGCGTTACACCTTCGAGTTGAATTTCGATGGGATCCTCAATCGTGGATATGTTGATATCCGGAGTGTTTATCTCGTGCAGAGCGGCATAAAGAGTGGTCGTTTTGCCTGAGCCTGTGGGGCCCGTGACGAAGATGATACCGTTGGGATTTTGGATGAGACGTTTGAACGGATCGAGGATGCTTTTCGACATCATCATCTTATCCAAAGTGACCATTGTCCGCTTGCCGGTCATGGCGAGAATGCGGATTACCGATTTTTCGCCGTAAGCGGAGGGCACCGTCGAGACGCGAAAGTTAGCCGCTTGATTTCCAATGGGCATGGAAAAACGACCGTCCTGAGGAAAGCGAGTTTCCGATATATTCAGATTACAAAGAATCTTGATTCGCGTGATAATTGCGCGATGGAGTTTGCGCGAATAGGTGATCATTTCGCGCAACCGACCATCCACGCGGAAACGGATCCGGCATTGGGTTTCCTGCGCTTCGATATGAATATCCGTGGCTCGTTCGCGCATGGCGAAAAAGATGATTTCATCGAGCAGCTGGATCAGGGAGTTGGATTCCGAAAATGCCGTGAGCTTTTCGGCAATATCTTCGGTATCGCTGAACAGATCGGTGTTTTCTAGTTCGGCGAGGCTCTCCTCAAGATTTTGCTCCGAGGAATAATTGATCGTGATGGCGTCTTCGATTTCCCGGGGTAACGCTAACACGGGACTGATGGGGATTTGAGCAATCTGACTGAGACGTTCCACCAGCTCTTCATTTTCGGGGGTGGCCATCGCAGTGGTCATGACCCCATCAAGAATATAAAGACCAATGCTTTTGGTTTTTTGAGCGATCTCTGCGGGGAGCTTTTCAACCGCCTCTTCAGTTATCACGGAAGCAAAAGGGTCGACGTATGCGACGCCGATTGAATCTCCCCACATTTGGCAGGCGACCTCAGTGCTGATCAAATGCTGGTCGATAACGGCCTGTAGCAGCGCAGGAGTGAGACCGTGCTTTTCAAACAGATCCTCGATTTCTCGCCCAAAATCAAAATTGGGCAGTTCACGAATTCGTTCGAGGAAAGTCTTATTTTTTGGACTTGGCACGGCGGGCGGGCTTTTTCTTGAAGAGCTTTTTAATGTCCTGTTGCTCCAATTTCTCCATCGCGAAGGAACCGGTAGTGCGCTCGTCTTGAATTTCTTTAAGCATCTCGGGAAGAGAATATCTCACCTCCTTCAGAGACGTTTTTTTGGTATCTGGCGGGGCGGTGAAATCGGAAGGAGGCATGGTAATTACTCTTCGGGTTCGATTAAGTCGACCAACGTTTCGGCGAGCGCTTCGCGGATCTCTTCGCGCGGCATGTCTTTACGCAAATAATTGAGAGCCCCGTGATTGACAGCTTCATCGACACTCTGACGGTTAGCCATAGAGGTGAGCATGATGACATTGGCATCGGGATCGAGCACGTGAAGTCTCTTGAGGGTCTCAAGTCCGTCCATCACCGGCATACTGATATCCAGCAGAACCAGATCAGGTCGCTCTCGCTCGTAGGTTTCGAGGGCCTCCGCGCCATTGGCGGCTTCGAGGATCGTGGGTTCGCCTAATTGCTTGGCGATCAGGCCGACGAGTTTGCGAATGTGTGCCTCGTCATCGACGAGTAAGATGGTGCCATTAAATGTCATGTTTGGAGCGGGAAGGTGACTTTGAATTCGCAACCCAGATCAGGGAGGTTTTGGGCAGACACGGTTGCGCCGTGAGCCTCTACGATTTTTCGGCAGATCGCGAGTCCCAAACCGGTGCTCTTCTCTCCGCCGGTTGGTTGCACGGAAAGACGGCCGAAGTCTTTGAAAAGTTTATCTCGCTCGCCTTCTGGTATGCCCGGTCCCTGATCTTTAACTGAAATGGTATGCTCGCACTCTGACGTTGTGAATTCGACACTGACGACTGACTTTGGCGGCGAATACTTGATGGCGTTGCTGAGCAAGTTATCGACGACTTGCTTAATCTTATCGGGATCGACCGACATATGTGAACTCTCAGTCTGTGGATTGAAATCGATCCGGGTGCCTTTCTTGTCGGCATTCATTTTTGCGAAGTAGATCGATTTGCTAATAAGCTCGATCAAATCGGTGTCTTTGCGATCAATCTTCAGCTCACCTGATTCGATCGTCGCCATGTCGAGCAGTTCATTCACGAGTTGGAGCATCGATTGGCTGGCGGTCAGAATATTATTCACGAGATCCTCTTGGTCGGTCGAGAGTTCACCGAGGTCTTTATCGAGGAGGAATTCGGATAATCCGCGAATGCCAGCAAGCGGGTTACGCAAATCGTGGGCCGCCATGCCGAGGAAGCGGTTTTTGGCGGAATTGGCTTTGCTGAGTTGCTCGACGAGTGCCTTTTGCTGTTCATCCAGAAGGCGACTTTTTAGGTGAGTGCGCACCCGCACGACCACTTCACCAGGTTGGAATGGTTTGGGTAGATAATCGATCCCGCCAGCGGAGAAACCTTCGACCACATCGTCGGATTCATTTTTCGCCGTGATGAAAATGATGGGCGCACAATCTGCAGCGTAAGTTTCGTTTAACTGTCGGCAGGTTTCAAATCCGTTAATACCCGGCATCATGACATCGAGAAGGACGAGGTCGGGAGAGAATTTGGGGTATTTTTCAAGAGCTTCTTCCCCGGAAGCTGCTGATTCCAATTGGTAGCCTTCAGCTTTCAGCATTCCACTGAGGATGCGGATGTTGAGTCGATCATCATCTACGATGAGGATACGGCAATCAGAGAGATCTTTGGAGTGATTGGTGTCGGAGGTGTCCACGTTTCGACGGCGTGCTAAGGTTCAGATAATCATAAGATTCTGCCAACTAATATTCCTAGCAAGGGAATCCTGCTGGAGAATTGCCCCTAGTTGAGTGGATTACTATATATCAGGATTCCGATATATGTTGATATTTACTTGCGCGAGCAGCTCGCGCCTGCAGATTTTGGACCTCTTATGGCAAATTCCTTTGTATTTTCCTCCGAGTCGGTTGGCGAAGGCCACCCCGACAAAGTTTCCGATTACATCTCAGATTGTATTCTGGATGCCTGTCTTAAAGTAGACCCCAAGAGCCGGGTTGCTTGCGAGACGATGGTGAAGTCGAACGTCGTGATTCTTGCCGGAGAGATTACGATTCCGAAGTTGCAGGATAAGAAGACCGGCCGGTCGCGTCCTTTGGATGATGCGTTTAACGTTGATCAAGTCGTGCGCGAGGCGATTAGGGAAATTGGCTACGTCAACGACGACGATGTCTTTCACGCTGATACCGTTTTTATTAACAACTACCTGACTGCCCAATCGGCTGATATTGCTCAGGGAGTTGATGCGAAGAAGGCTCAGGGCAAAAAGACGGCAGAGCAGGGGGCTGGCGATCAAGGCATCATGTTTGGATACGCTTGTAATGAGACGAAGCAGCTCATGCCGACGCCAATTATTTGGGCTCATTTGCTTGGCCGTGAACTGACCAAGATTCGTAAGTCAGGAAAAGCGCCTTGGCTGCGACCGGATGCGAAGACTCAAGTTTCGGTGCGCTATGAGAATGATCAGCCGAAGGAAATTGTGAATGTGGTCATTTCCACGCAACACGCCGATGGCACTTCGCATGCGAAGATCGAAAAATTTTTGATCAACATGATTAAAAAGGTTCTGCCGGCCAAGATGCTGAACAAGAAGACCGAGTATTTGATCAACCCGACCGGCAAGTTTGTGATCGGTGGACCACAGGGCGATTCCGGTCTCACTGGTCGCAAGATTATCGTCGATACTTACGGGGGCTGGGGCCGTCATGGTGGTGGTGCATTTTCGGGGAAGGATCCTTCAAAGGTGGATCGTTCCGCGGCCTATATGGGCCGTTGGGTGGCGAAAAATATAGTAGCGGCTGGTTTGGCTACGCATACGGAAATCCAATTCGCATATGCAATTGGTTATCCTAAACCCGTTTCCATTCGCGTGGAGACATTCGGCACGGGAACAGTCGATGACGATATTATCACCCAAGCGGTGCAGCAGGTTTTCAGCTTCAAACCGGCGGAAATCGTTTCGCAACTCAAGTTGCTGCGTCCGTTCTATCGCGACACGACCAATTACGGACACTTCGGTAAAGATGGTCTTCCCTGGGAACAAACCAACAAGACTGCAGCTTTGAAAGCTGCCGTGAAAAAACTCACCAAATAAAGATAATTTAGCATAGATAATACGTTATGGGCACAACCAACACTACCGCTCCTGCCAATCAGGATTACCACGTTAAGGATATTTCACTGGCCGAATGGGGTCACAAGGAAATCGCGATCGCTGAGCATGAGATGCCCGGACTGATCTCTGTCGGCGAAAAATTCGGCGACGAAAAGCCACTGCAAGGGGTTCGTATCACGGGATCTCTACACATGACGATTCAAACTGCGGTGCTGATCCAAACTTTGGTTAAACTCGGCGCAGTCGTGCGTTGGGCTTCCTGTAATATCTTTTCGACCCAGGATCATGCCGCCGCCGCGATTGCCGACGATGGAGTTCCCGTATTCGCCTGGAAAGGCGAAACCCTCGAAGAGTATTGGAACTGCACTTGGAAGGCCTTGGTTGGCCCTGATGGTCTTGGACCTCAGCTAGTCGTCGACGATGGCGGTGATGTTACTCTTCTCTTGCACAAGGGGTTGGAACTCGAAAATGGCTCCGATTGGGTTAATCAGCCTGCTGATACTGATGAAGAACAGGTAATTAAAAACCTGCTCAAGCGCATCCATGACGAAGATGCAGAAATCTTCACGCGTCTGGCAAAAGAGTGGCGCGGTGTTTCGGAGGAAACCACCACGGGCGTGCATCGCCTCTACCAGCTGCATGAGCAGGGTAAGTTGCTGATTCCTTCGATTAACGTGAATGATTCGGTCACTAAATCGAAGTTTGATAATCTTTATGGCTGTCGCGAATCACTCGCCGATGGCATTAAGCGTGCCACTGATGTGATGCTCG
Organism: Cephaloticoccus sp.; assembly: GCA_034669935.1. Classification (GTDB taxonomy): domain Bacteria; phylum Verrucomicrobiota; class Verrucomicrobiia; order Opitutales; family Opitutaceae; genus Cephaloticoccus. The sequence goes on along the minus strand of JAXMOJ010000005.1, from coordinate 151,091 downwards.
CGGGTAAGGTCGCCGTGGTCTGCGGTTATGGCGATGTAGGTAAGGGATGTGCGCATTCGCTCAAGAGCTTTGGTTCGCGCGTCATTGTCACGGAGATTGATCCCATCAACGCTCTGCAGGCGGCGATGGAAGGGTTCGAGGTGAATACCACTGAAAGCACACTCGGATCCGCCGACCTCTATGTGACGACCACGGGTAACCGCGATCTGATCACTTTTGAACACATGGAGAAGATGAAGGATCAGGCGATCATCTGTAATATTGGTCACTTCGATAACGAAATCCAAGTGGATCGTTTGCAGAAGGACGCGAGTGTGACCCACACCAACATTAAGCCACAATACGACAAGTTCACCTTCGCGGATGGTCACAGTATCTACATGCTCGCCGAAGGCCGCCTCGTGAACTTGGGCTGTGCTACGGGGCATCCTTCGTTTGTGATGTCGAATAGCTTTACCAATCAGGTTCTGGCACAGATCGATCTTTGGAAAAACCGGGAGACCTACGAAGTGGGTGTTTACCGTCTTCCCAAGCACCTCGATGAAGAGGTCGCGCGTCTTCACTTGGAGCGTATTGGCGTCAAATTGACCAAGCTCACTCCGGAGCAGGCTGACTATATCGGCGTGCCGGTGGATGGCCCTTACAAGCCAGAACATTACCGCTACTGATCTCCCTGCTGGTGCACTTGCACTGGTGGAGCTCTAAACACGAAAAACCCGCGCAGATTTGCGCGGGTTTTTCTGTATTGGCGATACGGGTTGAGATCGCTCGGGGCTCGAACTGGCGGAGAGAGGGGGATTCGAACCCCCGGTAGCGAATTAACACTACGACGATTTAGCAAACCGTTGCCTTAAGCCACTCAGCCATCTCTCCGGATCGAGCTCAGAAGCAAACGGACATCGCTCAAAGTGCAAGCCGTTTTCTGACTGATGAGCGATTAGGTTTCGTCTTCGTCTGCAGGACGTTTCAGTTCGCCTCGACATTCACTAATCACGCGCAACCAAATCTCACGCAGATCAAAAATGCTCATGAGCACATCTTCACGATAGGCTAACAGGTGACGCTCGTCGCTCTCGTCCGGCCGGTTGAGGAGAGCGAGGGTTTGATTCAATGTATTGAGCGCGCGTTTAAACAGACTGATCGACATCGCGTAATCGCCAAATTCGAGGGCGTGGATCGCTTGCACCGCGTGATCTTCGCCGCTGTTCAGTGAACTGAGATAGGCGAGTGCGATATCTTGTGGCACTTTCCTGGAGTCTGAAGCGAGGAGTTCCCAATTGCGTCGCGCGCGTAAATAGATCGCCTTGGTCGCGATGAAAATGGGGTTTTTATGGAGTGTATATACCTCAGGCACCGAGGCGTAGTCTTCGGCCAGAATTTCAGCAGCCGAAGGATCCTCATTTTGCGGAGACTCGGAACCATCCCATTGAGTGTCGTCCCATCCCATGAATCGGGCGACTTCGTCGATTCGTTGAGGATTGCTGATGCAGGTTTCGTAAAAGGCGAGGTAGCGGTTGATCGTTTCGTCTTGTTCACGCAGATAGCGTTCCCAATCGAATTCGTTCCAAGCCAATTCACCGCTGTCGTTCCATTCGCCTTCTGCTGAGGCGTCAGATTCGAAGTTACTCATTGATGCTGAAAACTGAGTCGCAGGTGCGAAAAAGTGCAAATCCTAAATCGAGATCGGCATGACCGTAGACTCAGAAACCGAATTTTGCGGATTGATGTCGAATTGGGCTGCTTGTTAGCTGCGCGGACAATGTCGCACGTGCAGCACGAAACAGTCACTTTCACCGGCCATGTGCAGGGCGTGGGTTTCCGCTATGCCACGCTACAGGTCGCTCGTGAATTCGAGGTTTCAGGGTTTGTGAGCAATCTGTTGGATGGTCGGGTGCATTTAGAGATCGAAGGCCAAGCGCGAGACGTGGGTGATTTTGTTGATGCTCTCGAGGAGAGAATGCATGGCTACATTCGCAAGACGGAGCGTGAATCGGAGAGACGCGAGCCTCAGTTTAGCGGTTTTGAGATTCGCTAGGGTCAGCGGGGCGCTGTTGGTTTTTGACAACGGGTTGAATCTTCGCATGCCAGAGAGGTCTAAATACTGTGAGTATTAACTATTTCTACCTCATTCTGGCTATTCTCCTACTGTGGATGCCTCGTCATTGGTTACGCGGCGGACGCAGGGCTGCTCGAAAGCTCGGCTTGAGTCGTCGATCACGTAAACGTGACTTTGTGCGGATTCGGGAGTCCGGGGATAATCGTGTGAATGCTTCAGAGGAGTTCAGTAAGGCTCGCAACTATGTTGATTTCCTTCGAGCGATGACCGGAGGGCTTTTGTTAATCGGGAATCCTGACCTAGGAGTAAGTTCTTGTTTTCAGGGCAGTGAGGAGATCGTTTCGTTGCAGGCAGGCTCCTTCATTTTAGAGATCCAGGTCTTGATCATTGCGATTGGCGTCATTCGCCAATTTGTGCGGATTGAAGGCCGAATTACGTTTTTTGCTCCACTCTTTTATTTTGCGGGTTTGGCCTTGACGCTATGTGGAGTCGGGGCAGGCTTTTTTGCCTTCCTCCTAGTCTGGACGCTCAATTCGGCGATTCCGGTTCCTCCGGTGGGCTTTCTTTCGGTCTACACGATATTCGTTTGGTTGCTGGGGATGCTTTTCCAAGGAATCGGCAATTACTATGTGTATGCGGCTTCTATTTTATTCGCACTGCCGGTGGTGGTGAGTCTTATGGCGCGACGCTCATTGGCACTCTTCAACAAGAAGCAAAAATAGCCGATGAGGCATTCGAACCGAGGGTTAGGAGTCTGGTTCGGCGCGATGCGAGTTCGCACGTTACCGGCGGCGGTGGCTCCGGTGTTGGTGGGAAGTTCGTTGGCTTGGGCTGATCATGCGTTTGATGAGAGGGCCGCTGGGGTGTGTCTACTCTTTGCGCTGTTGATTCAGATCGGCACCAATTTTGCGAATGACTATTACGATGCGATCAAAGGAGCAGATACGAATGACCGAGTAGGCCCGGTTCGAGCAGTCGCTGCGGGTTTGATCAAAGCAGAGACCATGCGTCGCGCAATGTATCTTGTTTTGGCGGTGGCATTCACGCTGGGATTATTGCTGATCGCTTGGGGTGGTCCGTGGCTTCTGATCATCGGCGTGGCGAGTGTGCTGTGTGCCATTGCTTATACGGGAGGGCCGTATCCTCTGGGTTATAATGGGCTCGGAGATGTGTTTGTTTTTATCTTCTTCGGCTTGGTCGCAGTGGGGGCGACATTCTACGTGCAAGTAGGCTATGTCAGTAGTGAGGCGATTGCCTGGTCAGTGCCAATCGGATTGCTGGCGGCGAATATTTTAGTGGTAAACAACTACCGCGATGTGGACACGGATCGTTTGGCGGGGAAACGCACCTTGGTCGTTCGTTGGGGACGGGGTTTCGCCCGCCTCCAGTTTAATCTTTCTTTGATGATCGCTCTGCTGGTGCCAATTTCTTTAGCCGTTTTGATTCGAAATTTATGGCTCCTGCTCCCGTGTTTACTCGCTCTGATGGCATGGGGCCAGAGCCGTCGCCTGCGGAATAGCAAAACGCCCAGCGAACTCATAGAGTTGCTGGGCGATGCGGGAAAGTTGCTCGCGCTTTATGCGCTGTTACTTTCGGCAGGACTGATTCTCAGTCGTGCTTAAAGATGCGATTCGAGTTTGGCCTTGAGTGCGTCCTTCGGGAGCATGCCGACAATCTGTTCAGCCATCTCGCCACCTTTGAAGACGAGCATCGTTGGAATCGCTCGAATGCCGTATTCCGCTGAAATGGCGTCGTTCTCGTCAACGTTGACTTTGCAGATCTTGATCTTGTCGCCGAGTTCGCCGGCAAGTTCTTCGAGAATGGGAGCAATCGCTTTGCAAGGACCGCACCATGGTGCCCAGAAATCCACAAGGACGGGTGTTTCGCCTGCAATAGCGGCTTTGAAGGTGTCGGTGGTGAGGTCGGTGATGTTTTCAGACATGATTAATTAATGATTGGAAATGAAGTGAGCTATTTTCGTTTGAATTGCAAATTCGGGCTGAGCCGATGACACGATTATTCAGGTGTGGACTCTTTGATGATGTCGCCGAGTTCCTTTTTCTCGACCTGATGGAGATGTTTGCCTCGATCTTTGAGGGTTTCGAAAGTTTTGACGACAGTCTCGGTCATCCGACCGTGAGTCTCCTCCGAACCACCCACGATGGCGAATTGTTCGCCCGTGGTAATGCGTTTATGTCCGTCTTTGTTATCGAGTCCAATACCGACGAGTCCGGCTTTGGGTTCTTCTGGCTGATTGCGATTGTTGGTCACACGATAACGGTGTTCGGGTTTTCTTCGGTTTCAAGTGGGATTTCATCCATCGCATCGCAAAAGATGTCTTCGAAGGCATCATCTTGTCTGATTCGCATCCGTTTTAGTCGGGTGAGTTCCAGAATTGCGAGGAAGGTCGAAACGAGAAAGCGTAATGTTACTTTACCGGGGAAAATGTCGGTGAGGTTAAACGATTTCGTGGTGCGCATGTAATCGAGCAGATACTCCATTTGGTCAGCGACGGTGACTTGTTCGTCTCGAATCTCACCGACGACCAATTTTTCAGCGAGTCGCCTTAACACGAGGTTGAAGGAATTCCAAAGGTCGATGCGATCCACGGGTTTGAGTTCACGTTCGCTCGCATCCGCATTCATGGAAGAAACATAGCGTTCCATGAGATCGTGGCGCATCGTAATGAGCTCGTCGAGTTTGGTGGAGGCTTCCTTGAATTTCTTGTATTGGAGGAGTTGATGAACGAGTTCCCAACGAGGGTCCATCTCATCGTCTTCTGCATTGGGATCGATCGCATGTTGGCCTTTTGGCAGGAGCATACGACTTTTGATCTCCATGAGAGTCGCAGCCATGACGAAGAACTCGCCGGCGACTTCCAGATCAAGATCCTTCATCGCGTGGAGAGCGTCGATATACTGGTGCGTAACCGACTCGATGGGGATATCGTAGATATCGAGCTCACTCTTTCTGATCAGAAAGAGCAGGAGATCGAGCGGGCCTTCAAAGACCTGCAGCTTGATACGGTAGTCGGAGTCGGGAACCACTTGCTGATGCTTGCCGACCCATCTGGTCGGGCAATGAAAAATTACGTTCTGGTTAAGTTTGCGACGAAGAATCCGTCGGTATTGTGCCGGGCAGGCATGATGGAGAGCCCAAGGTCCCCGGTTTGGTAGCCGTGGCTTACCTCAGGTGGAGTAACGGTGAACTCAGGGTGTTTCGTTATGAACTCTTTAATCGTATCTTCGTTTTCACTCTGATTCATCGAGCAGGTGGCATAAATCAACTGCCCGCCGGGTCGTAGCAGCTGAGAATAACGCTCGAGCAGCTCCGATTGGAGTGAGGTGTAGCGGGCGATGATCGCGGGGGTTGTCATGGCCTTAAGATGGGGGGCTCTTCGCCAGGTGCCGCTGCCACTGCAAGGCGCATCGATGAGGATGCCATCGTAGTGCTGATCATCTGGCGTCGTGGTAATGGAGATGTTTTTCAGGCCCGCGCGAGCTGCTCGATGGGTGAGCTCCTTTAGGGCCTTGGGTCGGATGTCCTGGGCGGTGACACTGCCTTTTGATCCAAGCATACGTGCGAGTTGCAGAGTCTTGCCGCCAGCTCCGGCGCAGGCATCGAGCCACTGTGGGTTTCGCGTGATGGGCGAAGTCGCGAGAATTAATTGTGAGCCCAGATCCTGAATTTCGAAAGCACCGGCGAGGAAGCTCTCGGTTTGGGTGGCGTCGGCTTCGGTCTGGAGTTCAATTGCTTCGGGCAGAATGTCTGATTGTTTCCAGGCCCATCCGCGTTGATCAAATTCATCGGTGACGGTGCGCTGTTCATCGGTTTGCAGGCGCAACCACAGCGAGGCGCGCCGGTGAAGAGTTGCCAACTCGGCGGGATCGAAGGCGCTCGGGCATTCTTTGTGCAGCCAACCCGGTAAAAGATCGTGAGTATCAGTGCCTAGGAATTCGGCCGTCTCAACCAATGACTCTGGTCGATCAGGCCAATCTCGAGTAAGCTCTGCTCGATAGTTTCGGGTCGATTTCAAATCCGCAGCGAGCCAGGCCACCGTGGCGGCGGCTTGATCGGGATTTGTTGCAAGGAGGGGCTCGATCCAAGGGAGAAAGCGCAGCGTGGTGTAGAGCAGCTCGCGGTAGAGACGTCGGTCACGTGAACCAAACCTTTTGTCGCGAGCAAGGAGTCTTTGAATACGATCGGGTAAGCGGAAATCGTCCCGCCAGTGGGGACGGATAGCATCCGCTATACGCAGATAGTTCTGCTTTTGGCTGCTGGCAAAGCTCACGAGAGTGGCCCGTGATGGTGGGGGAATGACATCGAGTATAGTCTGACGGAGTGAATGAGACTAGAACAAGACCAAGTCACGCGGTTCTTCGTCCGGTGGGGCCAAACATTGAGGACCATCGTGGCGACTGTTGTTCACGTAGCGATTGACGGCGCGTGTTTGCATCGCATCCGCGTCAATCGGTTGAGTTAGCTTTCGGTAGTCGGAATCGGATAACGCCGATGATCCTAACCAAGCTTTCATAGTTTTTCGGGTGAGAATAACGGGCATGCGATGATGGATCGGTTTGATCAAGTCATTGGGCTCCGTGGTGAGAATGGTATAGGAATCGGGGACGTTCGCATCCCCGGGCTCCCAGAAACCGGCGAAAGCGAACGGCTCATCTTCGCGCAGAGTGAAAAGGTGAGGCAGCTTTAGTTTACCCTTCGTTTCCCATTCATAAAAACCGCTGGCGGGAACGAGACAACGCCGTTTGGTGACCCCATCCTTGAAGGGGGAAAGCGTCCGCGCCGTTTCAGCTTTGGCATTGGGCAGCATGCGTTTTTGTGCTTTTTTGGTCCGTTCGTAGTGCGGCACCAGCCCCCACATCATCAGGTGCACTTGGGGCTGAGCGGACTTCAAAGCGACGACCGGCATTGTATGCGTGAGAGTCACATTATAGCGTGGGGCGGTCTCGGGCGGTGCTTCTAGTTGGCTCGCGATGTATTCCGCGATGGTTTCAATCGTGGACTGCGCTTTGAGTAAGTTGTAGCGGACGCACATTTAGGTGGAGGTAAGTCGAAAGAGGGCGCGATCACCTCCGTCGAGTGTTAGGGACAGGGAATGAGTCTGAGGGGGGAGTGTTTTGGCGACACCCGTTTCGTTATGGATTCGCTCGATACTGAAATTATCTGAAAATTTGAGTGAGAGTGTGGTCTGGAGTTTGGGCGAATCTATGGAGCTATCGGCGGCGTGCTTTTTGTTAATTAGCATGATGTAGATGGGGGATGATTCCGCAGTATTTTCCTGAAGCTCACTGATCAATATATCTTCGGATTGCAGTTGAGTGATTCCACGAATCGCGCCGTCGAAATAGGGTCGGGTGAACTCCGGGAGGAGTTCGTGTTTATTCGGGCAGTGGAAGACTCCAATTGATTTCAATTTCATCAAAATCGAACCGATGGCTAGAATACCGGAATTGAGTCGCTGGATTCGATAGTAGTTCTCCGTGGGTATGCCATCGCGATCTGTGACCAAAGCTTCGTCGAATCCTTCGCCGGATATGCGGTAATTGTAATACCAGAGTCCTTGGGCTCCATAGGCGAGGAGAGTGTTGGTTTGCCAGTAGAGATCTGATTCACTTGCCGTGCGAAAGCTGTATTCCGGGAACCTGCGACGGTGTCCGGTGACGAGAACGAAGCCCATAAAACCGATCTCCGCGGCCAGAGATCGTCCGCGCACTATTTCGATATTCGCGTAAAACTGATCGTCGTTGCTGAGGCCTTCATCGAAGAGGACGTAGGGATCTGACACGAGAAACGGTGGGTGATTGGCTCGGATAATATCGTCAATGTAGCCGGTGAAGCCACGGCCCATGTTGTAAGGGTAGGTCATCATGTTGACCATGGGCAGCGCCTGTTTGTCGTGCGCGTAAATGTATGAAAACCCGGGCGCGAGCTCTTGGATGCCGGGACCATTAAAGCGAGGCTCATCCGCGAGCATGTAGCCTGCGCAACGCTTCAGTGTGCTCTTGGAAAAATCAACATAGTGAGCAAGGCGATTAGGGTTTTGATAGAGCTCGGCATAGCTGCCGTCGTCCTGCCAAAGACCAATGATCGTGTCGAGATCAGCTTGCTCTGCGATGAGGGCTGATCCTAGCGGAGCCATCACCATGGTGAGTCCGGCATCACGATAAATTTGGTATTCCTCGAGATTGGCTTCGTAGCGATGGAAATAGCCCCAAGCGGCTATCGGAAACAGTCGACGTGACGCGAGCCATTGTTGCCACCGTTTGCTGGCATTCTGGTCGTAAAGTTCGGGTTGGTTTGGAATCGATTCGTGATCTGGGCTCCAGTGAAGGGCTGGTGCTAACTTTGGCTTGGGAGCGATGAATTGATTCCACAGCGTGATTTGCTGGATCTCGCCTTCAAAGTTCGCGTAGTCACCACTTTGCCCGATCTGGAAGCCAGAATCGTGGGGCCCGAATTCAATCTCATCGAAAGCCCGTGGCAGGGGGTGATTGGTTCCGATGAGGATACCGGTGCTGGAGTCGTAAACTTCGATAATAGTGGTGCAGCGAACCGTCGAAAATCCGGGATCAAACCGCAGCACAATATCATAGAGGTGATTGGGACAACATCTAGCCCGGCTGTTGGAAGGTATGAGGTGGCCTCCACCTGGACTGAAGTTCCCTTGAGGGAAGATTTCGGGTAGACTGAGGAAATTGAAACCACCTCGGCCCAGGATGAATTTCTCCGTTCCCGGTTTGCTGAATTTTAGGCGGACGTGGCAGGTATAGGCACCTTGAAGGCTAAGCTCGGGCCATTCCTCGACGTCGTATTGCAGATGCGAACTGACGCCGTTAAAGAGAAGCGCCGTTGAATCGCTATCCATGGCTTTGCCGATTCCAATGTCGCGCGATTGATAGGGGCGCGATGCATGTTCGTGTCGATGCGACAGTTCTCCGTTGCGAACAAGCAATTGGAAATCGGGACGCGGGCTCCCGGGAAATAGAACATCTGTGATCATGCTGCTCACGAAGGACCTCGTGGTGGGCCGATTGAGCGCGGACCTCAGGCCCACTCGGGTGTGCTTTGCAGATCTGATTTAAGCACGCCAATACTGCGAAGATTGCGGTAGCGTTCTGCAAAATCCAATCCGTAGCCAACGACGAACTTATCGGGGATCTTAAAGCCCACCAGATCGGCATCGAATTTTACTTCGCGGCGTCCTTCTTTATCGAGTAGGACACAGACGGTCAGCTTGGCGGGGTTGAGTTTGTTGATGATGCCCGAGACCATCTCGAGGGTCTTTCCCGTGTCCAGAATGTCATCAATGAGGAGCACGTTTCGGTTGGCGATGTCGAGCGTCAGACTATGGATGAGTTTGGGCGTGCCCATGGATTTGGTCTCATTTTGATAGCTGGAAATGCGGATGCAGTCCAAGCGCACGGGATTGTCGATCTCACGCATGAGATCGGCCGTGAACATGATCGCGCCGTTGATAATGGAGATGATCGTGATCTCCTCGTCTCCATGGATTTCCTTGATCTGTTGGCCGAGTTCTTTGATTCGCCCGTGAATCTGAGACTGGGTAACTAAAACACTTTCGAGGTCAGGATGGAGTGGGGGATCGTTGGAATCGGGCATAATCTGAAATGAAAGTAGTGGAGGGCCGCGGGCTGGCAATGCGTTACGGTAAGAATGATGTATTTCCTTTGACTTCAAAGAGGGGCAATTCTTGCTTCAAATATCCCGACGCGCGCATGATATCAATTAGTATTGAGAAGCTCACCAAACGGTTTGGGGCGGTCACCGCACTCAACAATCTCGACCTGCAAATCGAACCCGGAGAATTGTTTTTTCTGCTCGGCCCCAGTGGATGCGGTAAGACGACTTTGTTGCGAAGTATGGCGGGATTTTATACGCCCGAAGAAGGGATTATTAAGTTTGGCGACCAGGATGTAACCAAGCTGGAGCCACATAAGCGCAATACTGGTATGATGTTCCAAAGTTACGCGCTTTGGCCTCACATGAGTGTGGCCGAAAATGTGGCCTTTGGTTTGCAGGAGCGGAAAGTTTCCAAGAGCGAGATCAAACAACGAGTGGGCGATGCACTAGAATCCGTAAGGATGAGCTCTTATGCGGATCGACGCCCGAATCAGCTTTCGGGCGGCCAACAACAACGGGTGGCCTTGGCGCGGGCTCTGGTTATCCGACCGAGATGTTTATTGCTCGATGAGCCCCTTTCTAATCTCGATGCGAAGCTAAGATTGGAAATGCGCACGGAAATCCGTCGCGTGTGCAAGGAGTTTAAACTCACGACCGTCTATGTGACTCATGATCAGAAAGAGGCGCTCTCGATTTCAGATCGTATGGCGATTTTGGAAGATGGTCATATTCTCCAAGTCGGGACGCCCCGCGAAGTTTACAAGCGTCCGTCGAGGAAGACGGTGGCGCACTTCATCGGAGAAACTGATTTTATCGCAGGCAAGGTGACGGGTATGGACGGAGAGAATACGACGGTGGATACGGGGATTGGTGTTTTTCAGGGCATTCTGGGTGATCCCTCGCAGCCTCCTTCGATTGGCGATGCAGTCACTCTCTCTATCCGACCAGAATGCTGGGAGTTGAGTCATGAAACCCACGCGAATCAAAACGTCGTGCAAGGTCGGATCGGTGAGTTCGTCTATCTCGGCGAGGTGGCTCAATATGATCTGATGGTGAAGGGGACTCGACTGAAAGTATTTGAACGCAACCCGCGTTTTGTCGACGGCGCGAACAGCGGTGATATCTATGCGACGGTCGCGAAGGAAGATGTCGTGGTTTTGGTGAGCTGACCGGTCATGATCAAGCGCGCGTTAATCATACTGGCAATGGTGGCGACGGTCGCACTGCCCTTTATCTTACGCCCCGCGAAAGAGCACACAGGCAAGGCGGATGATAATCTCGTCATTATCACGCCGCATAATGAGGCGATCCGGCACGAGTTCACGGCTGGGTTTACTGAATGGTATCAGGAGAAAACGGGACGAACCGTGGCGATCGATTGGCGGGTAATCGGAGGGTCCAGTGAGATCGCCCGTTTTCTGGATTCGGAATATGTGGCTTCGTTTCAGAACTACTGGAAAAGCACCCTTAATAAATCCTGGAGCATGGAGGTGCAGGCCGCTTTCGCGAATCGGCGCTTAGGCGATGACGCCAATGAACGGGAGAGGGAAGCCCGTCAGGCGTTTTTAGACTCCGAGGTGGGATGCGGTATCGATCTGTTCTTTGGGGGAGGGAGTTATGACTTTATTCGTCAAGCCCAAGCCGGTCGGCTCGTGAGGGCCAATATTTTGGAGACTCATCCGGAATGGTTTACTGAGGAATCGATTCCCTATACTTTTGCGGGTGAGCAATACTGGGATAAGGAGGGGCGCTGGATCGGTAATGTGCTCAGCAGTTATGGGATATTATATAACAAAGATTCTCTCAAGCGCCTCGGGATTGTGCAGCCACCAGAGCATTGGAGTGATCTGACTGATCCTCGATTAATCGGCGAAGTTGCCCTCTGCGATCCGACTAAGAGCGGATCGATCACCAAGGCCTTTGAGAATTTGATTCAGCAGCAGATGCAGATGCGTTTGAACGAATTGTCGGCAGGGAATAGTGAAAATGTGACTGCGGAGATTGAAGGACAGGCCGTGCGAGAGGGATGGATTTCAGGAATGCAAATTCTCAGATTGATGGGAGCGAATGCGCGCTACTTTACGGATTCATCGCAGAAGCCTCCGATTGATGTGTCGCAGGGGAATTCGGCGGTGGGAGTATGTATCGATTTCTACGGACGTTATCAGGCGGAGGCCGTTAAACGTCGCGATGATTCGGCGAGATTGGTTTATGTGACCCCTCAAGGTGGCACGGTGAGTTCCGTCGATCCCATTGGCCTGTTGCGCGGGGCACCGAATGCGGAGATCGGTGAAGCTTTTATCGAATACACTCTGTCGATGAAGGGGCAGAAATTGTGGAATTTTAAAGTCGGGACGCCGGAGGGACCTGAACGATTTGCGCTGCGAAGACTGCCCGTGCGTCGTGAGTATTATGCCCACCAGAATTGGCAGCAGTATCGATCAGATCCCACGGCGGAGCCTTACTCCGGTGTTGATCAACTGGTCTACCGTCCGGAATGGACCGGGCGACTGTTTCGGGAAATGGCCTTCAGTATTCGGGTCATGTGCCTCGATACGCATAAGGATTTGGTTGAAGCTTGGCGGGCGATTATCGACGCAGGTATGCCCGCCGATGCTTTGGCTGTCCTCAATGATATGTCTCTGCTCACTTATGATGAAGTTGGCGGTTCGATTAGAGACGCCTTGCGGGCCAAAAATCGGGTAGAGGAAGTGCGGATGGCACGCGACTTGGGCTCGAAACTTAGAGCACAATATCGGCGGGCGGCAGAACTGGCCCGCACCGCACCTTAATCACCGGCAGGCTTGTCAGGCGAGCGATTGGATCTTTTGCGCAAAATCGGATTGATCCGGAGCTTTAAAAAATGCGGTGCCCGCAACCAATGTATCGGCGCCGGCTGCATGACAGCTACGTGCATGATCGAGGTCGACTCCGCCATCTACTTCCAAGCGCCAGTTTTGGTTGTGTGCCAATCTCCATTGGTGAAGTCGGTCAATTTTTTCGATCATGGCGGGTTGAAATGACTGCCCTCCAAAACCAGGTTGCACTGTCATGACCAAGACTAGGTCCACGTGCTCAAGGAGCGGTAGAATAGAATCTGCGGGAGTGCCGGGATTGAGCACGATGCCGCATTGGCAACCTAGCTCGCGAATTTTGGTGAGCGTCGCGAGGTGATCGTAGTCAGGTTCGATATGGATGCTGATGAGATCCGCGCCGGCTTGGGCGAAGTCTTCCACATAGCGGTGAGGTTCCGATAACATCAGATGTGTGTCGAAAAACATCTGGTTTCCAGCTTTTCGGAGTGCCGCGACCGTGGCGGGGCCAAAGGTCAGATTTGGGACGAAATGGCCGTCCATAATATCCACGTGCAGCCACTTGAGACCGAGTGATTCGACGGAGCGGGCGCTAGCAGCCAGATTGGCGTGATCGCCGGCCAAGAGCGACGGCGCAAGGATGGTCGGGTGTCTAGAGACTGGGGTTACCATGTGTCCAGCACAGCATGGCTGACCTTGGCTGCCAAGTCCTCTGCGAGTAATGGGAGGATTTGATATTCGGCCTGTTGTTGGCCACTATCGGTATAGACGTCGCGTTTTACCGTCAGTTTTCGCGCGGTGAAAAAGTTTTTGCCGTTTCGATTATCAGTCAGGGTCGCTTTCGCAGTCATGGTAACGATGAACTTGCGAGCGAGGCCGGTATCACCGGGTCTCACGGTGCCTACTTCTCGGTCATAATCGTGAACCGTAACAAAGAGGGTAGCATCCGCCGCCACCGAGGAGTTTTCGAGGGTCAAACGTCCGTCGTGGATAAACTCAGTCCGTATTTGTGTGCTGATGATGGGCTTGGCCTGAGGCACGAGTGCGACCATTTTCACTGGAGCGACATGCAGAGTGGCAAAAGTCAGCTTACTGGACGTGCCTAGTTGGTAGTTTGCACAACCCGCGAAAAGCGAGACAGTCACAAACGCCGTGAGAAATTGAAGAGAGAAGCGTGGCATATTGAAGAATCCGCGCTCAAAAAATCAGATTAGAAAAAGAAGAAACGTTTCTTCTTCTTGGGAGCCTTCTCGGAATCATCGGACCCTGTATCAGGGCGGTGTGATGCGGCTTTGGCTTCGACTTCGCTGAGGCGTTCTCTCGCGAGATCAGCAACGTCTGAATCGGGATACACTGTGATGGCTTCGTTGTAAAAGACACGGGCGGCCGTATAGTTGTCCCGTTTGTAAAAATAGAAGTCAGCCATTGTGATCTTACTTCTGGCCAGCATGGTGCGCATGTCAGCAAGACCAGTTTCAGCGGCGGAGACATTGGCATCGCCGGGGAAAAGGATCATGAAATCCTGGAAATAGGTAATGGCTTCCTGAGTAGCCGCCTGATCGTGATGAGGTCCCTGCACGAGAGACGCGTGGGTCTGGGCTAGTTTCAGATAAGCATCGGAAGAAAGCAGACTTTGCGGATGGTTGTTGATCATTCGATCAAGTGCATCGATCGCAAATATCTCGTTATGCAATTTCTGATGGCCTCGCGCGATATTCATTAATGCGAGTGGTGCATAATCGCTATAAGGTGCGGCGAGGAGGATTCTTTCGAATTGTTCGATACCCTTGGGGCGGTCAGGCAGTCCTGGCAGCCAACCCCAATAATGAGTGCGCGCTCCGTCGAGTAGGGCACTCGCTATACGGTATTGCTCTCCGATGATCTCATTGAATCGAGGGGTGTTCGGGTAGCTTGAAATGATCGAGCCAAAAGCATCGAAGGATTTGGCGTATTGCTTGCGCTTGAGATAAAGTTTTGCCGACCGGTAAAGTGCCTCTGGTGTATAGATCGAGGTGCTGTATTTTTTGATAACCTTCTTGTAGCTTTTCAGCGCAGCACGGTAATTGCCCTTTTCTTCTTTTTCACGCGCCTTGTTCATCAAATCGAGGGCGTTGCGTCCTCCGAGACCGCTCAGTCCGGAAAGGGCCCCTCCCTCGATTCTCCAGCCGGTGTCGGGGGACCAGACAACCTCTGCTGAAAGTTGAGATGGAATTGCGAAGGTCACGAGAGTGACCAAGAGAGAAAAAGTGAGGCGACGTAGCATTAAAGATAACATGAAAAACGAATTACCAGCGAATCAGGGCCGAACCGTAGGTCAAGCCCGCCCCGAATGCGACGAGCAATGAGATATCTCCGGGTTTGATTCGGCCAGACTTTTTAGCCTCGTCCAATGCGAGAGGGATTGAAGCTGCCGAAGTATTACCGTAACGATCGACGTTGACGAAAAAGCGATCCATGGGGAGTTGAAGGTATTTAGCAATGGCTTCGATAATGCGGAGGTTGGCTTGATGAGGAATGACCAGATCTATTTGATCAGCAGTCAGGTCGTGTTGTTCCAAGATATCGCGCGCCGCTTCATCCATGGCTCGCACGGCGAGCTTAAAGACCTCTTTGCCTTTCATTTTCATGAAATGATCGCCTGCAGCAATCGATTCGGGAGTGGCAGGTGAGTTACTCCCACCTTTGGGAATCCAGAGTAATTCAGCACTGTCCCCATAAGCACCGAGTTTGGTTCCGATCAGGCCAGTGTTGGGCTCATCTGAAGCACCGACGACTACCGCACCGGCACCATCTCCGAAGAGAACGCAGGTGGTGCGTTCCTTCCAATCAACGATGGGCGATAGTTTTTCGGCACCGATGACGAGAGCTTTGCGATAGCGGCCAGACGAAATCATCGCACAAGCGGTATCCAAACCGTAGATAAAGCCGGAACAAGCGGCATTCATATCGAAGCAAGCGGCGTGAGTCGGGACACCGAGTTTGTCCTGCACGAGACAGGCTGCGGCAGGGAGAGCGAGGTCCGGAGTGATTGTGGCGACAATGAGGAGATCGATATCTGCTGGGGTTAGTCCGGCGTCATCGAGGGCTGCTTTGGCCGCGCCCACGGCCATATCGGAAGTGGATTCATGGTCACCAGCGATATGTCGTTCGCGGATACCGCTGCGGGTGCGAATCCATTCATCCGAGGTATCAATCAATTTCGAAAGATCGGCATTGGTAAGAACTCGTTCCGGTGTAAATGAGCCGGTGCCTAGGATGACGGTGGATTGGGAAGCCATAGAGAAGAGGAAAGATTGAGAAGCCGAACAGAGGCTTACGTCGATAAATTATGAGAGAGTCGTGGGGGAAAGTAGCTCGTTGGCTCTGAGCACATCGGCTTCGATCCGATGGTTCAAATCGCCTTTGATTGTAGCGTTGGCCGCGCGAATCGCGCTGCAGATAGCGATTCGATTACTGGAACCGTGGGCCTTCAAGACATTGCCTCGCAGGCCAAGGAGGGGGGCTCCGCCGTAGCGCTCGGGGTTGACTCGGTCCTTGAGGGCCTGAAATGCGCCTTTGGAGAGAACGGCGCCGGTAGCTCGCATTGGGTTTCCCCGAAGCTCTTCTTTCAGCACGGTGGAGAAGAAGTTTACGAGGGACTCCCAGCTTTTG
Source organism: Cephaloticoccus sp. (assembly GCA_034669935.1). Taxonomy (GTDB): domain Bacteria; phylum Verrucomicrobiota; class Verrucomicrobiia; order Opitutales; family Opitutaceae; genus Cephaloticoccus. Next base: position 134,912 of record JAXMOJ010000005.1, on the reverse strand, counting down.
AGCATGATATTTCCGACAAAACCATCGCAAACCACGACATCGACGTGTTCAGCAAATACCTGAAACCCCTCGATTGGCCCTGCGTAATTCAAAATGCCCTCGGCTCGTTTCAGCAAGAGGTGGGTGTCTGCGGTGAGAGCGTTTCCTTTTCCTTCCTCGGTGCCGATCGTCATGAGTCCAACGCGAGGTGATTCGATCCCGAGCATAACCGAACAATAATGGCTGCCTAAAATCGCATTGTGGAGAAGGTGTTCCGGTTTTGCGTCAGGATTGGCACCGGCATCGATCAGGACGAAATGTCCGTTTTCGCGAGGGACGACTGCAGCCAGGGCGGGACGAGCCACACCCTCCATCGTTCGCAAACGTAATGTTCCACCGGCCATCAATGCGCCGGTATTGCCGCAGCTTACAACAACGCTGGCTTGGTTTTCTTTCACCAGCTCAATGGCTTTAACCATCGAGGAATCTTTCTTCCGCTTCAGAGCATGCAGAGGTTTGTCCTCCATCGTGACGACCTCTGAGGCATGGAGAACATCAATGCTGGGGTGGTCAGATAATCCAGCCCGCGCTAGCAGTGGGTTTAATTCTGCTTCATTGCCGACCAGCGTGATCGGATTTAGGCCATTAATTTTGGCCAACGCCAATTTTACCGCTTCAACAACCTCGGATGGTCCAAGGTCTCCACCCATGGCGTCTATGGCGATACGCCCGGATTCGCCGGAAGAGGAAGTAACCATCATTGAGATGGTGAAACTTTAGACTGGACGATCAGACCTCGACGTCGAGGACCTGCCGACCGCGATACATACCGTTTTTAGGGTTCACGCAATGAGGGCGGAACAAGGTGCCATCGGTAGGATCGGTAGCGAACTCTGGAGCTTGAAAAGCGTTGGCTGCGCGACGGTTAGCGCTGCGGCGTTTGGATTGCTTGCGTTTAGGTTGTGCCATGGGAAGTGATTATTAAGTGTGTCGCGCCGCTTAAAACGGCAATGTTTGCTGTGAAAAGAGTGGGAGTAAAGGGTGGGTTTGAGTCGCGTCAAGCGCTATAAGTGCCGCCGGTTTACAGGTAGAAAAACAGGGCGATCAGCCCCGCGAGGGCAATTCGATAAATCGCAAAGACCAGCAAGCCATGTTTAGCGAGGAATGTAACGAGAAATTTGACTGCGATCGCGGCTGAAACCGCGGCCACCAGAATGCCTAAGAGCACATGCGTCCATCCGAATACCTCGATCATGGCGGGACCTGATCGCCAGCTCTTGAGCAAGGCAGCCCCAGCCAATACGGGTAATCCCACCAAAAAGCTGAATTCCGCTGCTTTCGCGGGAGCCAGGCCTCCGAGATAGCCCCCCACAATCGTAACCATCGACCGCGAGGTGCCGGGGAGAAGGGCGAGGCATTGCATGAATCCGACTGTGAGGGCTTCCATGGGGCGAAGATCTGCGGGTTCCTTGGTTTGGTTGATGTCATCACCACGAGTGCGTCGCCACCGTTCAACGATGATCATCAGGACAGCTCCCCCCACCAAGCCAACGATGACCATGTTTACGGAGAAGAGGTGCTTTTCGATTAATTTGCTGGCAGCTAGGCCGATGATGGCGACGGGAGTAAATGCGAGCACGACATTGCGGAGGAGGAGGGCTCCTGAGGCATCACGTCCCAAGAGACCCTGTAGCATACTGAGGATGGGCGCGCGATAGAGAAGGAGGACGGCGAGAATCGCACCGACTTGAATCACTACGATATAGGTATCGGCGGCCAACTTTAAGGTCAGTGGTTCGCCTTCAGGATATTTTTCCGACGGGTTCTTGTGCCAGAGCGGCTTGCCGCTGGCATCGAGAAGCGGTTCCTCGCCTTCGAGCCCTAGGTAGTGGGTGGCGATTATCAGATGCCCAGTTGAAGAAATCGGGAGGAATTCAGTCACCCCTTCAACGACACCGAGAACGATCGCGTCGATGGGGCTTAACTCGGCGACTGGATCGAGTTCAGCGAGATTCGCCTCCTCGGCTGAACAAAGTGGAGCGATCGCGAAGATAAGAGAGATGACGAAAAAGAGACGCACGGGATTGTGGTGAAGCATTTTGAGGAGGGAGCAATTTTATTTGCCGCCATCCTGACCTACTGACTGCATCTTCCGCTTATGGAGACTTTAACAGATTTGTCGAAACAGCTCGCCGCAGGCACGAATTTAGAAAGTGCGCAAATAGAGACAGCGGCCGAAGCATTGACACAAGCTGATGTCTCTGCGGATGAAAAAATGGCCTTTTTAAGCGCCCTGAATGATAAGGGAGAATCTGCGAATGAAGTAGCGGACTTTGCCCGTGCCTTTCGGGACCGTGCACTAAATCCCGGGGTGCAGGCTTGGTCGGACCGTGCGATCGATGTAGTCGGCACGGGGGGGGATCATTCGGGTGGCTTTAATATTTCCAGTATGGTCGTGTTAACCTTGGCCGCCGCTGGGGTGCCTGCGATGAAGCACGGCAATCGCGGCATGACTTCTCAATGCGGAAGTGCTGATCTCCTGACGGGACTGGGAGTGGATTTGGCAGCACCTCCGGAGAAGCTTCAGCAAGCGATGGAGCAACTGGGGTTCGTGTTCTTCTTCGCTCCGAATTATCACCCAGCATTTAAGCACATCGTGCCCGTGAGAAAGGCGTTGGCGGCGGAAGGCAAGCGCACGGTCTTTAATATTCTGGGCCCCCTCATCAATCCGGGAAGACCTGCTCACGTTTTGCTCGGTTCTTTTTCCGAGGTATGGGTTCCACGCTTGGCTGATGCGCTGGGCGCATTAGGCGTGAAGTCCGGACTTGCTTCTCACGGAGTGATTGAACCCGGCAAGGGGATCGATGAATTGACTACGGCGACGACGAATCGGGTTCGTGGTGTCGGGCGTTTGGCTCATATTGATGAAGTATGGACCGCCGCTAAACATGGATTGGTAAAATCACCATTTTCGGATTTAGTGGGCGGCAATCTTGATGCGAATCTGGAAATCGTAGGTTCGATTCTGGACGGACGGGGACCTCAAGGTTTAACCGATACGATTGTATTGAATGTGGCTGTAGCGATGTGGATTGCCGGGAAGACAAACTCGGTTGAGGAGGGTATCCCAACTGCACGTGAGTTACTTGTTGGTGGAGCTGTTCGCCAAAAGATTGCGGACACGAAAGAATTTTATCAGTCATGAAAAGAGTTTATTTTGGAACCGATGGGGTGCGTGGCCCCTACGGCGGCACCGTAATTAACGAAGAATTTGCGGCACGACTAGGGGCAGCGGCGGTGGACTGGTTGAAGGGCGTTGGCGAACGTCGACAGTCGGCCCGAGAACAGGGTGATAGTATTTCTGTTGGCCGTGTGCTGATCGGACGTGATACCCGTGGTTCTGGAGTTGCGTTGGAAGCGGCAGTCGCCGCCGGGCTGAGATCAGCTGGGGCGCATCCGATTTCTTTAGGGGTGTTGCCGACACCTGCGGTCGCTTTGGCGGTAAAGGCCAGTGGCGCACGGCTCGGCGTGGTTATTACCGCTTCGCATAATCCCGCATGTGATAACGGGATTAAGTTTTTTGGTCCCTTGGGTGTAAAGCTCACCGATGAAGATGAAGCGATGATCGAGAGTTTCCTCTCGGCCTCGGTCTCTTTGGAAGCACCCGCGTTGGAAACGTCTGATCAGGCGATCACGGATTATATTCGCAGCGCTCGGAATTATTTACCCGCCAATGCGCTGAACGATTGGAAAATTGCCCTTGATACCGCAAATGGAGCGACGAGTAAAACGAGTCCTGAAGTCTTGCGTGCTCTCGGGGCTGAGGTGTTTGGAATCGGTGATGCACCGGACGGCACGAATATTAATGCTGAAGTGGGGAGTGAACATCCGGAATTGCTCGCGCAGAAAGTGATGGAAAGTGGTGCGAGATTGGGTGTCGCTCACGATGGCGATGGGGATCGTTGCATTCTGTGCGACGAAACCGGTTCCGTGTTGGATGGGGATGAAGTGCTGACGTTGCTCGCAATTCATGCGATCAAACAGAATCGTCTTCCGAACAAGACACTGGTTGTCACTGTGCAAAGTAATCTCGGCGTGGATGCGGCGATTAATGCGCTTGGAGGTATTGTGCTGCGGACTTCGGTGGGAGATCGCTACGTGATTGAGAAAATGCACGAGGTAGGAGCTGAGCTTGGTGGTGAATCGAGTGGGCATATAATATGTGGCGATACCTCGACTACCGGTGATGGGTTGATGGCTGCGCTCAAAGTCATTGAAGTAATGCATAATACTGGGCGTCCGCTTTCTGAATTGAGAAAGGTCTTGGAGAAATTTCCACAGGCGAGCATCGCGCTGAATGTTAAAGAGATACGTGATTTCTCTGAGTGCTCACAGCTCACCATGACGATGGCCGAACTCGAAAAAGAGTTGGGCACGACGGGACGCTTGCTGGTTCGCTACTCGGGCACGGAATCGAAACTGAGACTCTTGATCGAAGGTCCGACGGCTGAAGTCGTTGAGGCAGGTATGGAGCGATTGAAAACAGCAGCCGGGGCAGATCTAGCTATCCTCTAGGATTGCGTCGATAATTGCACCCGCTTGGATGTTGCTATGCCGGACACGCCCCTGTCGTCGTTAGATAGCCGTCAGCAGAGATTGCTGGCGAATGCTCAACGGGCTCTGGAAAAAGGGAATGCGGAATACGTGGTCACCGCTTGTGGCGAAATTCTCCACGATCAACCGGGCTGTATACAGGTGCGTCAGTTGCAGCGAGTCGCACAGTTACGACAGAGCGTTAAAGGTGGCTGGATGGGGAAGGCAGTGAGTGGTCTAACCAATTTGCCATTTTCATTGGGAGGCAAAAGCGGCGGTCCTGCAAAGAGTTTAGCGCGAGCCGATAAAATCTTGATGGAAGATCCACGGAGTCTGGTGGGGCTTAAACTGTTGGCAGAAGCGAGTAGTGAATTCGACTGGCCCGAAACGACGGCATTTGCCCTCGATGCCATTAGGGAGATTGAGCCGGAGAATCGTGGTAACTTGTTGGCCTTGGGCGAGGCTTGGTTGGCCGCGGAGAAGCCGGATCAGGCGCTGAAGATTGCGGATGTGTTGTTGCGTTTGAATGCTGTCGATGGCGATGCTCAGAGTTTGATGCGTCAGGCATCAATAGCTCGCACTACGGATCAGGGGCACTGGGATGAGAGGGGCGATTATCGCGACAAGTTGAAGAATGAATCCGAGGCGGTAGCTCTGGAAAAACAGTCGACGCCTTCAGAGATTAATGTGCCGGAAGAGAAGACGGTTCCGACCACTAATGAAGAACCAGTGCCAGAAGAAGCCCCGCTCGAGAAAGCCAAAGACTTTGTCACTCGCTATCCGGGAGATTTGGACGGGCGCTACCGCTTGGCTCAGTTGCTATTTGCATCGGGTCAGACCGAAGGGGCGATCGCTGAATACCAACGGACACTGAAAACCCCTAAGCTGCGCATCTCCTCGTTATTGGGTATGGCTCGCTGTTTTCGTCAACGTGGGCTGGTCGATTTGGCGGTGACTCAGCTCAGCACCGCCAAAAGTGAACTGACTGGAATGGATGAGCTTAAGAAGGAGGTAGTTTACGAACTTGGCTGTTGCTACGATGCTTTGAAAAAATCGGAAGAGGCGATCGCAGAGTTTAAAGCAATCTACACCGAGGATATTGGCTTTCGCGACGTGGCCGAAAAGATCAATAAGCACTACGCGTCGTCGTGAGCGAGGCGGTTGATAGCGTTGTCTCAATTTGAGCAGTGGGCTAGCCGCGAGAGGCGAAACAGAATGTGGCTTTCAGGCCTTGCTGGAATTTCCATGCGCTTCCTTCGTCACTAAAGAATCGCTGAATTTGTTTCTTGTTGGAACGTTCGTCTGCGATGAGGATGTGCCCGACTGGTTTTAAAAATGATGTCGCGTTTGCCAGGGCTTGGAGTCGTTCGAATTCATCGCTGATCATGTGGAGTGTCCGGTCAATAATGATGATATCGAATGACTCCTTGGTCTGAAAGTTTCGGATGTCGGCGGCGACTCCTCGGACATCTAGGTTCTCGGCTTTCGCCTGATCTAACATTTGAGCAATGCCTGTCGGGGCAACATCAACGCCCAGCACATGATAGCCTTGTTGGGCAAACATCAGCGCATCGCGCCCCTGGCCACAGCCGAGGTCGAGCACTGAACCGGCAGTCGTCGGGTGGTTGGCGGCAAATTCAGCAAACTCAAGGAATGCTTTGCCGCATACTCCCAATCCAGCCTGATAGAAGGCCTCATACTTGGGATTCGATTCAGGCATTTTGATTTGTTGTTTATCTGTGGGGTAAAGGAGTCAGTCAGCTGGAAAGCGCTGGCGCTTGGTGCAGCGGCTTTTTTGCGATACTCATCGCATCAAGATTATCCCAGGAGCCTTTCCACAGTGCGATGTTTTCATCGGTATTCATGAAGACGGGCCGATCAGGTATTGCGTAATTTTTCGGAGCATGCCAGCCGCCTTCGATCCAATCGGGAAGGTCTGGGCCGAATTTCACACAGTCCTTCCGGCCCACGAGATTAAACACGTCCTGCCAAATGAAATCAGCAACGGCCCAACGCTGGCCTTGCTCGATCCAAAGGCATTGATCGCCGATCAGCACGGAGGTGCGATCGTTGGGCGCAAAAAATTCATCCCAGAAAGTTTCGCCGACTCCTTGACGATTGATCAGATAGCGGAAGTCGTGGCTTTGCCAACCGGTGCTAGGCGCGATGTCGATTTCGCTCTGCCAACCGGTGCCCGAGACAAAGAACCCCCGCGGGTGCTGATAATGTGCGTAGGTGCGATCGGTCGCGTCGAGAAATGCTTGAAGCTCTTCATCAGGACGGATGCGAAGGTAGCGCTCGATGCCCTCAAGCGAATCGCCCATGCCTCCGATCAACATCGGGTTGCGGTTGAGGTGCCATTTGTCGTCAGCGAAATACCACATGCGGTGGCACCGCGTCTGATCTCGTTCATCGATCCAGGCCGAGCGCGCGACGTGACGACAAAGCTTACCTGCTTCATCGAGGTAGCGTTCTTCATCGTAGCGTTCTGCGGCAAGAATTAGAGGGCAGATCATCAGCCCGTAATATTCGGAGGGTTCGAGAATGTCTTTGACGCCTTGGTATCTGATCGTGCCCGCGGAGTCATTATCAGGCATTCCCGTGATGTGAAAATGGGCGATCATATAGTCGATATCCTCACGGACTTCATCGTGCCATCGACGATCATCAAATGCCTGCATGAAAAGCAATTTTGCCCAGATACGGGCGTAGTCTTGATTCGTGACCGAGGTTTCATCGGGCCGCCCATTCGCGCCGTATTGCATGCAGCCCTCGGTCAGATTGCGGAGCACGGCGCTGCGAATTCGATCGAGGGATTGGGAAGGGAGCCAATCGCGTGCGTAGATTGCGGTCAGTCCCAGCGAACAATTGGGTAGGGCATTATGAATAAGACCCTTTTGGCAAATCTCTCCGACGTTAAAACCGATGTGATTGTATTGTCCGTCTTCATGGAATGAGGTGCTTTGAAAATCGATCAAACGCTCGAGTAGAGACTGGGCGCGGGCGTCCGGTCGTTGTGTGATCGCTTGAGCTAAACCGGCGAGAAAGGGTGAGGCCCAAGTCGTATGCCCCGCAGTCATGTCACCGATTCGATAAGGATTAGTGCCCCAAACGGGATGGTTGTGGAAACCGTGGATGGCGCCGTCGGGCTGCACCCAGGAACGGATCCAATTACCGAGCGCGGCGACGTTGGGGCGAGGTGAAGAGGTCATGAAATTGAGCTTAGGTTGTTTTCTTGCTGAACCAATTTTCTGCTAAGCCGACAGCGATCAACATGATCAGTCCGCACATGAGCAATCGCGGTCCATCGGCACTTTCATTGAAGACGAGAATAGAGACGACGATACCGACGGGTATCTTGGCATTATTCATCACAGCCAGTGTGCCGGCATTGACTCGGGTCGCGCCGAGATTCCACCAGAAGAAACCAAACCCCGAGGCAATCACGCCCAGATACAGGATCACCCCGACTTGATTAAGGGTGAGGCGTAGGTTGAGCCAATCAGTCGAGAATAGAGACGCAATCAGGGCGGCAGCGACGCCTCCGACATAGAGTAAGGCAAAAACCTGGGAGTCTCGCACTTTTGGGATTCGGAGTCGCTCACGACGCCATGCGATTTGCCCGACTGCAAAACATAGATTGGAGAATTGCATGACAATAAACCCAATCGCAAGATCACTGCTGGGTGCGTTTTTCCAATGAATAATCCCTCCTCCGACAATTGCTAAAACTGCAGCCAATAGATGGCGCCACTCCCATCGCCTTTCCAAGGCGGCATCCAGTAGAGCGATATAGATAGGAGTGAAGATAGTGAAGAGCACGACTTCGTAAGCCTTCAGATAATCATATGCGCGTAAGTAGAGCGCATACATGATCCCGAATTGCACTGCACCGATGAAGACGAGCCGCCACGCGTTGCGCTTTGGAATGAGTTTGATGCGCAGAAACGGTAGAAAAACAATTGCGGCGCAGAGTAACCGCATGACGGTGAGCGCCGTGGAATCGATCCCGGTGAGCTGGCCTTTGATGAGACCGTAGGAGAACGCCCAGACGAGCGACGTCAGGATAAGGAACGGCATAACGGTTTAAACGCGGAAGATTGCGCCGAGTTTTTTGCCGAGGAGTAGGCTCATGCTCACGATCGTAATCCCCAGAAATGCCATGGCCCAAACGCCCAAAGCGCTGGCGATATATTTCCCATCACCGAGCAATTGAAAGAGTTCCATGATCGCCTTGGTAATGGGGTAAAAAGCCTGTTTTTGCGCGAGAATCAATGAGTCGGATACTTCGAGCATGGCGAAAGCAAAGGCGAGGAGGCCACCTGCGATCAGGTTCGCCGTAATCAGAGGCAGCGTGATTTTAAAAGTCGCTTTAATCGGTGGGCAGCCAAGGTTTTGGGCCGCCTCTTCCAGCGTCTCACTCGTTTGCTGGAAACCGGCCGAGGCTGAGCGCACGACGTAGGGTAATCGTCGCACCGAATAGGCGATAATGAGCAAGACGGTGGGGTCCGTGACGGGATTGATGAAGTCGAAGAATTTTCCTTCCTGCGACATGGCGAGATAACCAAAAGCGAGCACTAGGCCGGGCACGGCGAGGGGGAGCATGGCGAGGAAATCGAGCACTTGGCGTCCGCGGATTTTCGTGCGCACGACGACGTAAGCGATGGCGATCCCGAGGATGATATCGATGACTGTCGAGATGCTGGCGAACTTCAGGCTGTTCGCGATCGAAGGCACGGCGAGATCGTGGCTCAATGCGATATCGAAATTTTCCAGGGTGAGGCTCTGCGGAAATACCGTGCCATACCAATCTTTCGAAAGAGAGACGAGCACGACCCCGATATGCGGCAACACCGCGATCAGGGTAACGCCCGCAAACATCACCGTGCAGAGCAGACTTTGCCAACGCGGAAGCTCGCGCGGACCTCCGGTGCTGGTGGCCTTGGCCATCATCGCATGTGCATTGCGCCCAAAGATTCCTTTCCCCAGCGCATAGAGGCTGATGGAGCTGAAGAGCATCACCGCGACCAAGGCATACGGAAACGGATTTCCACCAATATCCTTCAAGCCATAGAAAATTTGCACCGATGTCACTTGCGCGTAATCGAATACCAACGGAGTGCCGAGCTCGGTAAATGACCAGATGAACACAATCGTGCCACCGGCGAACAGTCCCGGCTTGATCAACGGCATCGTGATCTTGAAGAACCGACGGAATCCCGTGCAGCCCAGATTCTCTGCGGCTTCTTCCATCGCCGGATCGATGTTGGCCAACGCCGCAACGGCATTCAGATAGATGATCGGGTAGAGTGAGAGCGCCTGAATGACCGCGACGCCCCAGAACTGATTCGCGGCGAACCAATCGAAGGTCCATCCCTCGGGCCGTAATCCGAGTTCGATGATGAAACTGTTGACGGCACCGTATTGCCCGAAAATCTGTTTGATACCGATCGCTCCCACGAAAGGGGGCAGGATCATCGGCACGAGAATGACTGACCCAAGCAGGCCTTTTCCGGGAAAGATAAACCGGTCCGAGATGAACGCCAACGGAAGTGCGATGATCAAAGTCAGCCCCGTTGTCGCACAGGCGAGCAGGAAGGAGTTCTTCAGGCCGCCCAGATACAAGGGGTCACTCAGTAGAGAAGTGAGGTAAGCGACGGTGAATTTACCGTCGGCGTCGATAAACCCGCCTTTGAGAATCTGGATGATGGGCCAGATGAAAAAGGCTGCGAAAAAGATCGCGGTCAGGGCGAAGACGATGCGCGCAAAGGATTTCGACACGGCACGCAGTTTGTCCGCGTCGATCCTTTTTCGGCAAGGCGGAAGTGCCTCTTCGGCAGCTTTCCTTAAAACGTCACACGGATACTGCTAAAGTAGGAACGGGGCTGGCGAGGTCCGTAAACGTAGGTGCTATCGCGTAGGGGACCGCTTTCGTAGTCCTTCTGACGATCGTCGGTCACATTTCGAACCCCCATCCGAAGCTCGGCTTCTGCTTTGCCGAGAGTGAAATGCTTCCCGATCGAAAGATCCCACAGCGTGAATGGGGCCTTCTTTGCAAAGCTTCCCCGCGTATGGTTCAGCACTTTCATCGACCCGATGTGCCGGACCCCCACAGCCCAATCCCACTGCTCGGGGTTTTCATATTGGAGCTGGAGCACGGCGAATTGATCCGGTGTTTTATTGAAACGGGTGGTTTTAATCAGATTACCTGCTCCGTCATCGAACAGCTCAACCGGTTCTGCATGGCGGGTTCGTTGCCAGACCAAGCCTAGATCTGCGCGAAACTTAGCCGAAAAGGAATAGGCGGCATTCAATTCCACACCGCCACCCCGGACGGTGCCCGAATTGTATCGATTCTGAATATAGTCCCCGTTGGTGGCCGTGATGATGGGGGATAACTGAAACGCATCCTGCAGATGGGTCAGATAACCGTTGAATTCGAAGGCCAGCACATCGGCCCAAGGGCGAGGGTTCCACACTGCACCGAGATTTGCGGCGAGCGCGCTTTCTTTCTTCAGATCAGGAGCGTTTACAATGCTGACAGGGTCGGCCCCGAGCGTGTTGATGTGGAGATCTTCGTCGAAGATTCGGGGAGCACGGAATCCGGTGCTTAAGGAACCGCGCAGGGTAAGAGTTTCGATTGCCTTGTAGCTTAGAGAAATGCGTGGAGAAAGAATGGCTTGATTCAGTTTGTTATTTTTATCCAAGCGTATCCCTGAAAGCAGCGTCCACTTCTCATTGAAAGACCATTCATGTTGGCCGAATACTGCGAGATTGGAGAAGCTATCAATCAATGGTGGCACCTGAGTGGCCCCGCCAGTGGCGGAAATATTTCGATCGTCGATCTCTTCATATTCGCCCTGTAGTCCCCACGAAATGGTTTGGTCAGACCGGTAGTGGTTAAATTGGACATCAAAAACAAATAGGGGATTACTCGTTGCACCGTATTGATTTTCTGCGTCAGCTAAAGCCTGTTGGTAGTCGCTGAAATCGTAATTTAACGCGTGTGGATCGGTGGCTACGTCACCCAATCCTCCATAGTAGCTGTCACGCTGGGTCCAGGCCGCCGCCAGAACCATTCGATAATCAAACTGTGGGGAATGTTTGGATTCAACGGAAAGCGTGGTTGAGGTTCGCCGGGTGTCGAGTTGCTCGGTGATATTCGCGAGATGGGCGGGGCGATCCAGAAAGTTTCCGCCTCGCCGGTATTCATGGGTGAAATTGACATCGCCTGTGACCACAATCCGTTTGCCGGTGTATTGGCTGCGAATGCCCGCGACTTGCATGCGCCGGCGCGTTCTTTCGGTGTAGTCATCACCATTGAGATCTAATTCATGGCCGTGGAAGGCTTGTCCATACAACGAAAACGTGAGGCGTGGGAACAGGGTGTTGCTCACAAAGCCAACCTGATGAGCCGGAGCGCCATGGGTGGATTCGGTCCGATAATCGAAAATTTGTCCATTTTGAAGGGGACGGGTGGAGATAATGTTTATCACACCGGCGACGGCATTGGCTCCATAAAGTGAAGAGCCTCCACCTTTCACGACTTCGATTCTCTCAATAAATGCGGCGGGGACTTGCTCCACGCCATACACTCCGGCGAGAGAAGACATCATGGGGAGACCATCAAATGCGATTTGGTTGTAGGCCCCTCCGAGACCGAGAAGGCGGATTTCAGTGGTATTACAATTCTGGCAATTGCTCTCTACCTGCACTCCCGGGATGTATTCCACGGTATCGGCAAAAGTGGCTGCGCCTAGACGGGCTGTCTCATCCGCCATCATTATTTCAACCCGGATCGGAGTCGTGTCGGCCGCCTGCTGTGTCCTTGTTCCGGTGGATACAAATGACTTCATTTTTACAGTATGACCTGTCTCATAAGTATCCTGAGCCATGGCCCCTCCCGATAACAGTAACATCGCCATGGTGATTGTGGTGAGTTGCTCCAATTGAAGTGACCGGGAAAAATACGAGTATAAGTAATTCATAGTTTGAGTAAGCAAAATCGAATCAGGCCTGTATTTTGATTAGTCAAAATATAATTTGCGTTAATCCAAATTAATCGTTTTCAATATGCGATTATGGCAACCAGCACGGTAGAGAACTATCTCAAGGCGACTCTCCTATATGAGCAGAAGCACGAGGGGATTGTGCCGATGAGCGCACTTGTGGAGGCACTTGGAGTGGTGCCCGGCACGGTAACGACGATGGTCAAAGCGATGGCGGCACAAGGGCTGTTGGAACATGAAGCACGTCAAGGGGTCCGCCTGACTCCCGTGGGGTGTGCCCTTGCTTTGGGCGTGCTGCGTAAACACCGCTTGGTGGAGACTTTTCTCGTGCAAACGTTGGAAATGGATTGGTCGGAGGTGCATGTGGAAGCAGAGGCGCTGGAACATGCTGTTTCCAATCGGGTGCTTGAAAAAATCGATGCTTATCTGGGCCATCCTACGGTTGATCCTCATGGCGATCCCATCCCGAATGCCGAGGGTGTTTTCGCGACCAGCGCTACTCAAGCGACCATGCAGGATTGCACGTTGAAAAAATCATTACGTGTCACGCGAATTCTCGATCAATCGGCAGACTTTTTGGACTACGTGCAGGATCACGGACTCAAACCGGGTGCTTCGGTGAAGATTCTGAAGCGGGAAGAAGCGAGTGGGGTGCTGCAATGCGAACTGGTTGACGGTGAGGAAATCATCTTGGGATTGCCGGCGGCGGCGAAAATCGTTGTGGGGGGGGCGGCTTAAAATCTCATCATGTCTCTCTTACAGGCATTTTCATTTTTCGTCATAGCGGTGCTGCTTTTTTGGCCCGGTTTGGGAGTGGTCTCTCGGTGGCGCGAGGCGCAGAGAAGATTGGCCCGGGTGCGTCGGGAAGACGCTTTAAAACACATCTTGAAGTGTGAGGTTAATGGACAGGTGCCGACTTTGAATAGTGTGACCGGAGCCTTGCACATCAGTGATGATGAGGCGGCGGAAGTGCTCACTGCGATGGAGCATCGCAAACTGATTTCGTATGCTGGAGGCAAGCTCTCTCTTTTGGAATCAGGGCGGGATCTGGCACTGCATATCGTGCGCGCTCACCGCTTATGGGAAAGCTACCTGGCGGAAGAAACAGGCGTGGACGAGGCTCAATGGCATCGATTGGCGGAACAGAAGGAGCATCAACTTTCACCGGCGGAAGCCAGTGATCTCGAAGCAAAACTGGGGCATCCGATTACCGATCCACATGGGGACGTGATTCCGGTTTTAGGAGGCGAGCTTGATGCCGATGAAGGACAGCCTCTCAACACGGCTCCGATCAACAAAGCGCTGGAGCTCGTCCATATCGAAGATGAGCCTATCGCCGTCTACCGTCAGTTACTTGCGCTGGGATTGCGTCCTGCGATGCGAGTCTGCATTCTGGCAAAGGAATCAGATTTCCTGACCCTTTGGGCGGAAGGCCAAGAGCTCGTGCTAGCTCCGATCTTGGCCAATAACATTGGCGTTCTGCCCATCCCTGAGGTGACGGCCGCCGATTTGTTAGACGAGGAGTATCTCTCCGATTTACAGCTGGGCGAACAGGCCCGCGTGCTCGGTTTGAGTGCGACCTGCCGTGGGGCAGAACGCCGTCGTTTACTCGATCTGGGATTTGTGCCGGGCACGATTATTTCAGTGGAACTGCCCAGTCCCACGGGTGATCCCACCGCTTATCTAGTGCGTGGCACCATGATAGCTTTACGGCGCGAGCAAGCGCGCATGATCAGCATCGGGCAGCGGGTTGCCGTTCCAGATGCCGAATTTTCTTCATGAAGACTTCTACCGAAACAACTCCCGCTCCCCACGAGGCCTGCGCTGATTGCGGCATCTATCGTGCGGCGAATCTCAAACGTCTTGGCGTGAACATGGAGCGTTGGTATCATATGATCGCCCTCGCGGGAAATCCGAATACGGGCAAAAGCACGGTGTTTAATGCACTGACCGGCTTACGCCAGCATACAGGAAATTGGCCCGGAAAGACCGTGACGCGAGCTGAAGGCGGATTTTCCTATGCCGATAAGCGTAACAAGATTGTGGACCTGCCGGGCACCTATTCGTTGCTGTCAACCAGTCTCGATGAAGAGATCGCCCGTGACTTTATTTTATTCGGGCAGCCTGATGTGACGGTGGTCGTGGCTGATGCGACACGACTCGAGCGAAATTTGAATTTGGTCATTCAAGTTCTCGAGATAACAGATCGCGTGGTGTTGTGCCTGAATCTGATGGACGAGGCTAAACGACATCATGTGGAAATCGATGATCGTCAATTGTCACGCGACCTCGGAGTGCCGGTTGTGCCGACCTCGGCTCGGGGCGGAGTAGGCTTACCCGAATTACTGAACGCGATCGGTGATGTGTGTGCCCGCAAGGTGACAGGGCGTCCGCACCGACTGCAAAATGAACCTCCAGCCCTCAAGGAGGCGATGAACGAACTCGTTCAAAAGATCACCGGGGCTTATCCGGGATTACCCAACGTGCGTTGGGTGGCGATGCGTTTGCTCGGCGGTGACGAATCGTTGGCCGCCGCTCTGCGCGACGGCACCTTGGGCGATTTAACGCTGCCGCAAACGATGAACACACAAGCCGCGGAACAATCTGGCTTCCCAAACTGATGGCGACCGAAAGTAACTCCAATCCTGCGACGGACCCTTACGGCATTCTGGATTCGGCCCGCAACCTGCGCCGCAAGATTCCGGGTGATGTGCATGAGCATATCGTCGAAGCGATTTATCGCGACGCGGCTCAGATCGCCAGTCGTTCGGTCACCCGACCCGGGCATTCCGCCAGACCTACCTTTGATCGATCTCTGGATCGAATTTTGACGAGCCGCTTCTGGGGATTTCCCATCATGTTGCTGCTCTTTGCCCTGATGTTTTGGATTACAATTATTGGCGCAAATGCGCCTTCCGGTTGGCTGGCCAATCTACTGGTGGACTGGTTGTGGCCCATCCTCCGCGAAGGTTCGATCAACCTTGGCTTTCCTGCCTGGTTAACCGGGGTGTTGATCGACGGCATGTATCTTTCCATGGCCTGGGTGATCAGTGTGATGCTGCCACCGATGGCGATCTTCTTTCCGCTCTTTACCATGTTGGAAGATTTTGGGTATTTGCCTCGGGTGGCATTTAATCTGGATCGCCTGTTTAAGAGTGTCGGTGCGCACGGGAAACAATCGATGAGCACAATGATGGGCTTCGGTTGCAATGCCGCCGGGGTTGTTGCCACTCGAATTATCGACAGTCCCCGCGAACGCCTGATCGCGATCATCACCAATAATTTCGCACTTTGTAATGGTCGGTGGCCTACCCAGATCCTCATTGCCTCAATTTTTCTGGGCACGATGGTGCCGGCTCACTGGGCGGGTCTGGTCTCGGCGGGTGCGGTAACCTCCGTCGCTCTGCTCGGCTTGCTGTTTACTCTGATCGTATCATGGGTGCTTTCGAAGTCGGTGCTGAAGGGGGAGGTGTCGGCCTTTAGCCTGGAACTGCCCCCTTATCGTCCACCGGCGATTTTACGCACCCTCTACACGTCGTTGATTGACCGCACCCTGTTTGTGCTCTGGCGGGCGATCGTGTTTGCGATTCCGGCCGGTGCAGTGATTTGGTTGATCGCGAATATCAATGTGGGCGACGCGAGCCTGGCGCATTGGCTGATCTATCGGCTTGATCCTCTCGGACTCGCCTTGGGGCTCAATGGCGTGATCTTGATTGCCTACGTGGTCGCGATCCCGGCCAACGAAATCGTAATACCCACTATTCTCATGCTGACGGTGCTTGTCGCGGGAGTGCATGGCGTGGGACCTGGAGCCGGGGTCATGTTTGAATTGGATTCCACCGTGGCGACCCAGGCGATTTTGGAAGCAGGAGGGTGGACGTTACTTACCGCAGTTAACCTGATGTTGTTCAGTTTGCTCCATAATCCATGCAGCACGACAATCTACACGATTTACAAAGAAACGGGCAGTGTGAAGTGGACGCTGGTTTCGACCATGCTTCCCGTCGTCATGGGCATCGTGGTCACGGCGACCGTGGCGTTTGTCTGGAGACTGCTGGCCTAAGGCTGTCTACGATTTATAAACGCTGATCGTCGAATTTACGAAACAAGATGAACCGTGAAGATCGCGGCCAACACATAGACTAGAAAAGAGATATCTCTGGCGCGACCGGTGCCCACATAGATCAGGGTGTAAGCGACTAGACCCAGGCCGATTCCTTCGGCGATGCTGAACGTGAGGGGAGTCGCGAGGATAATGATGAATGCGGGGGCCACTTCGCGCAGATCCTTGAGGTTGAGCTGTGCGACCGATTGAAACATGAAAATACCGACCACCACGAGAGCGGGTGCTGTCGCCACGGCGGGGATGGCCTGAATCAGAGGGGTGAAGAACAGCGCGCCGACGAAAAGTCCGGCGACCGTTACGCCGACTAATCCGGTGCGTCCGCCAGCTTCCACGCCGGAAGCGGATTCGATGTAACTCACGACATTCGAGGTGCCAAATATCGCTGATGCGATCACGCCGAGAGAGTCTGCCGTCAGCGCACGACCGGCATTGGGCAGGTGGCCGTTTTTATCGAGCAGACCTGCGCGTTGGGTCACGCCGATTAAGGTGCCGACATTATCAAACAGTGCGATGAGCAGAAGCGTGAGCACGACCGTGGTCGCTTCGATGGGTTTGGCCGTAAAGTAACCCAGGCTAAACTGCATAAACGTATCTCCCATCGACGCGGGCAAAGACATGATTTGCTCAGGTAATTGAGTGACGCGCCCTCCCTGTCCATCGGGGATGAATACACCGGCGATCGTTATCGCCGCGATGGAAATGATAATGCCACCCGGCACCGCGCGGACCATCAGCACGACGGTGAGTAAAATGCCCAGAAAACAGAGTAGGACCGGAGGGGCGCTTAAATCACCGTGGGTCAGCAGGGTCGCACTGCTCCCGATGACCAACCCTCCATTTTTCAATCCGATAAACGCAATGAAGAGCCCAACCCCGCACGTGATCGCCATCTTCAACTGAAACGGAATCACGTTGATAATCTTCTCCCGGATGCCCGAGAGGGAGAGGGCGAGAAATGCAAAGCCGTTGACCAGGACCAGACCGAGTGCCTGTTGCCACGGCACGCCAAGTCCCAAGCAAACCGTATACGCGAAGTAGGCATTGATTCCCATACCCGGTGCCAGGGCGAGGGGGATGTTCGTCATCAATGCCATGAGCAACGTGCTGACCGCAGCGGTGATCGCGGTAACCGTGATTAACCCTTCCACCGGCATGCCTGCTGCGGCGAGAATCGCGGGGTTAACCGCGAGAATATAGGCCATCGCGGCAAATGTCGTGGCACCTGCCTGCACCTCACGAGCGACAGTCGTGCCGTGCTGATCTAGTTTGAAGAAACGTTTAAACATGGGGGCGGGGTTCTCAGCTTGCGCGATTGAGAAGGAGAATAAGAATGAGAACGAGTTTGTTTTTCCCATGCCGATCATCGATGCGCACATCCATTTGTATCCCGACGAAGTTAATCATGACCCTGCGGGTTGGGCGGCTGAACACGGCGAGGATCATTGGGCGACGCTTTGCACGCGGAAGCGCAAAGGAGGACAAGCGGTCCAGAGCTTTCCGAATGTAGATGAGCTGCTCCGCGCGATGGACGCGGCGGCGGTTGCGCGAGGAGTGCTGTTGGGTTGGTATTGGGAGCAACCTGAATCTTGCGCGTTGCAGAACCAATTTTATGCGGAATGCGTGATGGCGCATCCGGACCGATTGTCCGCTTTCGCGACGATTCACCCGAGTGCCGGGATGGCACTCACGATGGATGAACTTACTCGAGCCCATGAATCAGGATTGATTGGGTTGGGGGAACTCTCTCCCCATTCACAAGGAGTCTCGATTGATGACCCGGTATTTGCGACGGCGATGAATCTCGCGGGCAAATTGAAGATGCCGGTGAATCTGCATGTGACCGAAGCAGAGAGTCGAAATTACCCGGGCAAAGTTACCACCCCGTTAAGTGATTTCGTGGCCCTCGCCAAATCGCATCCGGGGACGACTTTCGTCCTCGCGCATTGGGGAGGGCGATTGCCGCTGGTTTCCAAGGCACCAATCCCCGATAATATTTATTACGACACCGCCGCTTCGCCTTTGATATACCCGCAATCGTTTTGGCGAGACTTTTGCACGGCCGTTCCTGTTGAGAAGGTGTTATTTGGTTCGGACTATCCGCTGAACTTATATCCGACGATTGATCAGGAGCCGCAGATGCAACGACTGATCGCCGAGGTTCATCGCTCGAGCCTGAGCGCGGATCAGCTGAAAGCGATCATACACGGCAACGCGAAACGCCTGATGCGATTGCCGTAGCAGTTTGAAAGTGTCCCCTGGCAGTTGCGCCTCGTAGGCTGCCTGCTTGCAGGTGCTTCCGAGATACACCAGCGCGAGCAAGCTCGCTGCCTGCCAAAAATTTAGCTAGCCCAATGGTCTGAGTATCGCCGGGGAGCCGAATTTGAGTCGAAGACGAAAATTTGGCGCTGCGAGTGACCAAACTTTCTCCCGCGTTGTGAGATCAAGGTTCGGCTACAACGCTGACGTTGAACTGGATTGGGATTTGAGTTTGTCGTTTCGCCACTCAACTTCAGCGCGTGCGATTCAATATTTCATGGTTCCTGATTGCTGGTGGGCTTGCGGCTCTGCTCGGTTGTGGGAAGGCGCCTGAGACGGTGCAGAGCGATCTACGCAAAGTCACCTTTCAGAGTGATTGGTTTCCACAGGCGGAGCATGGAGGGTTTTATCAGGCGTTGGCGAAGGGGTATTATCGTGAAGTGGGGTTGGATTTGGAGATCATTTCGGGAGGTCCGGGCGCGGGTGTGCTGCTCAAAATTGCCAAGGGCGTGACGGATTTCGGGATGTTTCGCGGGGATGATGCGATTCTCGCCACGAGTCGAGGGCTGCCGTTGATGATGATTGGCGCGACACTGCAACATGATCCTCAGGCCATTCTCGTGCATGCCGACAGCCCGGTGCAGTCTTTCGCTGATCTTGATGGTCGCACAGTGATCGCGGCGGTGGGGATGACTTGGATCCCTTATATTCAGAAAAAATACGACATCGATTTTGGCCTGATACCCACGAGCTACGGGCTGACGCAGTTTCTCGCTAACAAGGATACGATTCAGCAATGCTTTCTGACCAGTGAGCCGTTTTTTGCGCGCCAGCGTGGGGCGGAAGTGCGAACGCTACCGCTGAGTGGAACGGGCTACGATAGCTATCACGTGATGCTCACGCGCCGTGCTTTGGTGCGGGATGATCCGGAGCTGGTTCGTGCGTTTGTCACTGCTTCGATTCGCGGCTGGCGAGATTACCTCGAAGGCGATCCTGCGCCGGCGCATGAGTTGATCATGACACGCAATGAGCAGATGACGGCGGAGCATTTAGCCTACTCACGTCAGGCGCTGATTGATCATCAGCTCGCGGCTGGTGACGCGACCAAGGGGGAACATATGGGACAGCTTTTGTTGGAACGCGTGCAGCTGGAAATTGATCTGCTCCGTGAATTCGAAGTTCTGGAAAAGCCGATGAAGGCGGAGGATGTCGCGACGGTAGAATTTATACCCACTGTGACTCCTTAGAGTGGTGAGCGTCTTGTGCCCAAGACGCTCACCGTAAACGCATCGACTCTCTCAGCGTGTTGAGGACAACACGCTCCACCTTTTTCGCAGCGCTTGAAAATCGACTTTGCATGACACTGAGCAATCAGGCAGGTTGTCCGGATGAACCCAGAAGAAAAACTCGCCGAACTCGGCTTCACTTTACCTACACCTCCACCAGCCGGTGGTAGTTATGTGCCCACCGTTCGCACGGGCAACCTGCTCTATTGCTCCGGCACGGTCTGCATGATCGATGGCAAAATGACCCACACCGGTCAGGTCGGCGATACGCACACGGTGGAAACAGGGATGAAGGCCGCAGAGATATGCGCGCTCAATACGCTCGCCAACATCAAGGCCGCTGTCGGTTCACTCGATAAAATTGCTCGCATTGTGATGGTGAACGGCTTCGTCAACGCCGTGAACGGTTTTGATCAGAGCCCTTCCGTGATCAATGGTGCAAGTAATCTCTTCGTCGCAGTATTTGGTGATGCCGGCAAACACGCCCGCGCGGCTGTGGCAACCAATGGATTGCCGCTCGGCACCACGGTCGAAATTCAAGTCACCGTTGAGCTGAAGGCTTAACGAATTTATTTTTACCCACGGATAGACACGGATTTCGAAATAGCTCGGAGCGATTGATCCGTGTGCATCTGTGTTTATCCGTGGTTTTCTCAGTTTAGTCATCATTACCCCTATGAAAAAATCCCTACTTTTATTCGCTCTTCTTTGTGTTGGTTTAGTAGCTCGTGCAGAGTCTTATCGCGTCGCCGTTATCCCGAAGGGCACGACTCACGAATTCTGGAAATCTATTCACGCGGGAGCAATTAAGGCTTCACGCGAATTGAAGGAAGAGGGCGTGAACGTGAAGGTGATCTGGAAGGGGCCGTTGCGGGAAGATGATCGCGAGCAGCAGGTGCAGGTGGTGGAAAATTTCATCGCGCGTCGTGTGAGTGGAATCGTGCTCGCACCTCTTGACGCCCGTGCCTTGGTCGCGCCAGCGGAGATGGCATCACGCGTGGGTATTCCGGTGGTGATTATTGATTCAGGGCTCAATTCCGATAAGCCCGTGAGCACCGTTTCAACCGACAATTACAAGGGTGGTGTGCTCGGGGCACATCGTTTGGCCAGTTTGCTGGACGGGAAGGGGAAGGTTATTTTGCTACGAGTTTTGGCGGGATCGACGAGCACGGAACAGCGCGAGGCAGGTTTCCTCGACACAATCAAAGGGGAGTATCCCGGGATAGAAATCATCTCAAGCGATCAGCACGCCGGCGCGACGCGTGACACGGCCTATCGCGCTGCGCAAAATTTGCTGAATCGCTTCGGTCGCGATGTGACCGGCGTATTTGCCCCCAATGAATCCTCGGCTACGGGTATGCTGCTCGCGTTGCGTGATGCTGGTTTGTCGGGAGGCAAGGTGAAGTTCGTTGGTTTCGATACCGGCACCCAAACACTCGCCGCATTGAAGACCGGCGATCTGCAAGGGCTCGTCGTTCAGAACCCTTTCAAGATGGGCTACCTGGGTGTAAAAACGCTCGTGGCCAACTTACGCGGTGAGACGGTGGACAAAGACATCGATACTGGCTGTGAGCTGGTGACTCTCGAAAACCTCAATGAGCCCGCCACGATCGATCTGATCACGCCTCCGTTGGATAAATATCTAAACTAAGTGGTGAGTGGATAGGGGGCAGATTCTGAACGGCTCTGAATTTACATTCTAGAGTCTCAGCGCGGTATGGATAGCCATTCCCGACCTAAGTCGTGCTCAGTGCAGGTTAACTGTTTTCGCGATATAACCACCGCGCCATCGCGGGGAGCAGGATGATCGCACCGAGCATGTTTACGAGAAACATGAAGCCGAGCAAGAGACCCATATCGGCTTGGAATTTCAGGCTGGAGAATAGCCAGGTGCTGACGCCGATTGAGAGGGTGAATCCGGTGAAAACGACGGCACTACCGGTTTGGGAATAGGCGGAGTAGAGCGCCTCTTCGAAGGGCAAGCCGCGTTTGAGTGATTGCTGGAGCTTGGAGAAAATATAGATCCCGTAATCGACGCCGATGCCCACACCTAGTGCAACGACAGGCAAGGTGGAGGTCTTCAGTCCAATTTCCAGCCAAGCCATCAAGGCGTATGAGAGAAAGGAAACGATCACGAGGGGCAGCACGATACAGAGGGTGGCGCGAATCGATCTAAACGTGATCAGACACAGCGTGATGACGGCGCCAAAGACCCAGTAGAGAATCGGACGTTGGGCGGCGGCGACCACTTCGTTGGTGGCGGCCATGACTCCGATATTGCCGCTGGCAAGGAGTAGCTCCGCTTTCGGCGATGGGTTGTCGCGGCGGAAAGTTTTCACGGCATCAGTGATGCGAGTAATCGTTTCTGCTTTGTGGTCGGTTAGGAATATCAGGACCGGCATCACGCTCCCATCGCTGTTGAGCAAACCTGTGGAGGTTGAGATCGGCGAGACCACTTGGGCGAGGGCTTGCGGATTGCGCGGCAGCACACGCCATTTGAGGGAGCCTTCGTTGAATCCGGCGTTGATGACCTTGGCCGCAGAACTGAGTGAAATAACAGACTGCACTCCTGGCACCTGTTTAATGTAGCTCTCAAACTGATCCATGAGATTGACGACGTCGTAGTCCACGCAGGCGTCGGGAGCCCCACGCACGAGCACAGAGATCATATCCACTCCGATACTGAATCGTTCCGTTATCACGGCACTATCGACATTGTAGCGCGATCCCTGGCGCAATTCTGGCACACCGCTGTGCAGGTCGCCGATGCGCACTTCATCAGATTTGATGAAGCCATATAAACCCGCGCCGAACCAAATTAGAATGATACTAATGGAAGTGCGGGGGCGGGTGACGCAGAGAAGTGTTTTCCAGTGTGGGTGTAACTGGGCCTTGGCGATGGCGGCTTCCGAGTAAGATCGATGGCCGAGGAACGAAAGGAGGATCGGGAGGAGGAAGAGATTGGTGATGATGATGACGCCTACGCCGAGACTGGCGGTGATGCCGAGTTCCTGGATGATCGGGATATTGATCACGAGCATGGTAATGAAACCCAACGTGTCGGTGATCAGGGCAATACCTCCCGGCAGGAGCATTTGTTTGAAAGCCGATTCGGCGGCGACGAGAGGAGTTTTCCCGGCATATATATCAGTCCGGAATGCTCGGACCATTTGCACAGAATGACTGACGCCGATGGCAAAGACCAAAAACGGCACGAGAATCGAAAGTGGATCTAGCCCGAACCCGAGCAGATTCAAAGCGCCCATTTGCCACACTACTGCGATCAATGAACAGATCAGAGGGGGGAATGTCAGTCGGATCGAATGGGAGTAGAACCAGACCAGTAGGGCGGTAATTGCGAAAGAGACCGCGAAGAAGATAATCACATTTTGAGCCCCGTCGTTGATATCACCAATTACCTTGGCGAATCCGATAATGTGCACCCCGAGCGCGACATCGATGTCTCCACCATCGGCGAATCGGTTCCGGATTTTCTCCTCCAGATAATTGGCCACCCTGGTGTAGTCGAGTTGCTCGCCGGTCGACGGGTCGACTTCGAGGAGTTGAGCGCTGATGATTGCACCGGAGAAGTCGTTGGCGACGAGTTGGCCGACTTTACCGGATTTGATGATGTTTTCGCGGACCTGAGCAAAACCCTCGGGCGTCGGCTCAAAACCGGATGGGATGACGTTGCCGCCGGAGAAACCGTCTTCGACCACTTCGATGTAACGCACATTTGGAGTGAAGAGCGAAGTGACTTGAGCGCGATCAACGCCCGGTAAGTAGAATACTTCATCGGTCGCGACTTTTAGCGCGTTGAAAAATTCCGGAGTAAAAATATCCCCATCTTTTGAGGTCAGGGCGATGACGACACGATTGGCACCGCCGAATTGATCCTGATATTGCAGGAAATTCTTAATGTATTCGTGCTGCTGTGGCAGTTGCTTATTGAAACTGGCGTCAATTCTCGTCTGAGAGGCGAACCAGCCCATGACAATCGTAAGCAGTGCAAAAAGTCCGAGTAAAAACTTCCGATTACGGAAGACCCAGCTGGCGAATTTATCAACGAAAGTGGGCACAGAATTTAGGGAGTGGGCAGAATGGAAAGGCCAGCTTCACCGAGCGCCCATAGTTTACCATCCGGACTTTGAATGATGGTGGCCAGGCCTGTGGTGACGGTTACATCAGACCAAGGTTCGAAGGTCGCGCCGCCATCTTTGCTGATGAGGAATGCGCGTGACTGGCCCGCCAGGATGATCGTCGAGTCGGGCAGTTGATAAGAAACTGAAAGCAGGGGATGTGAATCGATCACAATGGGAGCCCAATCCGCACCCTCATTTGAGGATAGATAGATGTGTCCCCTTAAGCCGTGAGCGAGTAGGTTGCCGTTTGCTAAAGGCAAAATGCCGTAAAATGATCCCTGATAGGGGGAAGATAAGGGGTTCCATTCCTGACCGTAGTCAGTGGAAACAAGCAGACTGCCCCTTTCCCCGGCCAGATACAGCGTGCCATCTTCAGCGCGAGTGATCCGGTTGAGATGCGAGTCTTCATCCTGAACATAACGCGCTTTCCAGTTGCGTCCGGCATCGCGACTTTCGACGTAGTAGCCATAGGCGCCTACGGCGATGATCGTATCTTGATCAACGACCTCGATATCGAGAAACGAATCTTCCCGATTTTCGCCCTGATAAGCCGTGCTCCAGCTGGCCCCGGCATCAGTGGTCTGGAGAATGATGGCGTCATGCCCAGCCGCCCAGCCGTGGAGGCCATCCGAAGCGAAGGAGACCGACGTCATGGTGGCTGTGATTCCTGATGGGCTGTCTTGCCAGGTTTTTCCGGCATCGCTTGACCGTAGAATCGAGCCGCGTTCACCGACGAGTATTACCGCATTCTTGGCGTGGGCCGCGCCCAGTAACAGCATGTTGGGTGCCGTATTCTCGGCCGAGGCAATTGGCCCTAAGCAGAGGGAGAGGTGCAGTAAAATACGACGCAGAGGGATCGTCATGAACAAGATTAAGAGAACAAAAAAAGGCGGGCTGGGCGAGCCCGCCTTTTTTTAATATCAGCTTGGATGATTAACGAATGCCGGACCGACGCAGACTATCCGGGCTGTAATCGCCGGGGTCACGATCGATCGTGAAGTCATACATTTTCTCTTCATTATCGAGCCCGATGGCGAGATAACGACCGGCTTGCAAATCGGTGTGCACTTCGAGGGTGCTCCAGAAGGTGAGTGCATCGTAATAGTTGATGCAGTGGGCTTCGGAAACACGCCAGAGCTGCCCACGCGAGTCGTATTGATCGACCGCGAGTATTTGCCAGCTGTCTTCATCTACATAGAAGGTGCGACGTGAATAGAGATGGGAGGCACCTTCTTTTAAAGTGGCTTTAACGACCCAGACGCGGTGCAGTTCGTAGCGTGCCAGATCCTGGTTAATGTGGAGGGGCGTGAGGATCTCCTTGTATTTGAGATCGTCGCTGTGCAGCCGGTAGGAGTTGTAGGGGACGAGCATTTCCTTTTTGCCGACCAACTCCCAGTTATAGCGATCAGGCGCTCCGTTAAACATATCGAATTGATCGCTGGTGCGCATGCCATCGGCCGCGGTGCCGGGGTTATCGTAAGCGACATTGGGCGCGCGGCTCACGCGACGACGGCCGGCATTGTAGACCCACGCGCGTCGAGGCTCTTTGACCTGATCCATGGTTTCGTGGGCGAGCAGAATCGTGCCGGAAAGTCGTGGAGGGCTCACCACGGCTTGTTTGAAATAGATTAGCACGTTGTCGAGTTCTTCAGCGGTGATACCCTCGCGGACGTAGTTGAAGAGAAACTCGTCCTTGAATTCAACGAGGGTGTAGCTGCCACGGCGGTTGGGCATGGCTTGGCCGATGTGTCGATCGGCGGCGACTCCACGATAACGGGTGAGATGATTCCAGATCACTTCGAGACCATTCTGGGGGATGGGGAATGGGGCCCCGATAATCGCGTTGGCAAAACCGGCTCCATCATTCACCAGGCTCGCGCTGGTCGCATTGCGTCGAGTGGCATCATAGATGCGCTGGGGATTGGCGGCACTGCGGTGTGAAGGATAAACCACGAGTTTGTAGTCGGGATAGGCTTCGAGCAAGGCGGCGTGACCTGCCGTCACTTGATCCCGATGGTCGGCCAAATTGTCCGCCGTGACGGTGAACAAGGGCTGCTCGGAACCGTATGGATCGGGGTGGTGATCTCCGGGAGTATAGCCTGAAGGAGCGGTGGTGATGCCACCGTCCCAAGCTGGAATTGTGCCGGCATCGTTACCCGCAACTTCACCACCAAGAGGGGTGAGGTCAGAACCGAGACGATCGGCTTGGTCTTCGGAAACAGCGGCACTTGCCGAAACACTCATTAGAGCGGTTAGAGAAAGCAGTGGGAGTAAACGGATTTTCATGAGGGGGTCCCTGGTTGAGATTAAAATGAGTAACGCACGGTGGCCGCGACATAATCGCGGTCACTTAGCATATTGTATTTCTCGGCACCGAAGTAATTCACGTAACGCAGTTCCAGCGACCAAGTGTATTGATAGAGAAACTCGGCGGCGATGGAGACGCTTTTGCGCCCCTCGACAAAATTGCCAAGTGGATCGGGCGTATTGCCTGAAACATTATGCACAAAACCCAGAGAAGGGCTGATGTTGATCCCATCAAAGACGTTCTCATAGGAGAGCTTGGTGAGCAATTGGTAACCCCAGGAGAAATCATCAGCAAAAGCGCTTTCCGGGGTGGCGGGAACACTGGGGAATCCTCCCCGGGCGAGATTAGCGGCACTACCTCCGGTCGAAGTCCCGGGGGCATTATAGCGAAGAGTGCTTTTCGCCGGGATGTCGGCCCAGACGCCACCAGCCTCACCGACGAGCACGAGTTGGCTCGAGCCGAGCGTCGGTCCGAAGACTTTGGTCATCGTGCTCTGGGCGGTGAACACATCGTGGCGGCGGTAGCCTTGCACGTATTTATTGTATTGGCCCAAGTAGTCGCCGATCTGATTACTGGCCCCATATTGAGGAGCGAGCGTGGAGAGTGCGGCGAAAAGGAGTTCAACGTCGTCTACTTGAAGTGGAACGCCTTTTTTGTAGGAAATATCCGCCTGCCACGAGATTCCGGTGCTGCCGAGACTGGTGTTGAAACTCGCGCCAAACATATCAATGGCATCAGGATATTCGATATGGTAGGTCGCGGTTTTCGCTGCGGTGAGCAGACCCACTTGACGGGCATTGCCGGCGATTGCCTGGGCCGAGGGATAGTAGGGCTGAATCGAGGCGGGCAGAGCCGCAGCTGGAACCCCGGTGAGAGCTGCTCCGAGTAATGTGCTCAGAGCTGAAGATAATCCAGCAGGGGGAAATCCGTTACTGAGCATGACCGGGGCTAGTTGCGAACCGGCGATGCTCTGAGCGGTTCCTTGCACCAGTGCACTACTGATGGCGACTTTCGGTGTGCGCGCACTGATGACCGGTGACCGGCTGTGATAGTGGGCATAATAGAGGCCGATATCCCAGCCACTATCGGTGTAAATATGAGCATCGATTCCGTATTGGTCGAAATTGCCATATTCATGATCCTTCGCGCGTGGAATGCCGCCAAGGCCGGTGTTGTTCAGACCGCCGGAGTCAGAAATACCTCCGAATCCGAGCCAGACCGTGTCTCCACCGCGGCTGGCGAAATCGTTGGTCGAAAAATACGACCCTGCTGGGTCGATCTCATTGCGTCGGAATTCCAGCAGCCAGAAAGGTTCGATCGTGATATTGGGGGTGAGGCCAATCGAGGCCTTGAGCATATTGACAGGAAGAAAGGCTTCTTTCAGTTCCGCACCAGGCACGCGTAATTTGGAGAGATCGACCGGATTAACGACATTGTTGCCATTGGGAATAAAGGTGCTTTCGCCCAAGCTGAGAACCTGTCGTCCGAATCGCAGATCCACGGGCACATCGCCCAAGTCGAATTGCGTGTAGGCATACATGTCGAGAAATTCGGCGCCGCGTTCTACGCGATCTCTCGCCTGGTCGGATAATGGGGTGCGCTTGGTTGACCCGGTTTTACCGTCAGTGAAGTAGTAACCTCGTAAAAAGATACCCGAGTTTTTCCGGCTCAACTGAAAGTCGTGGGAGACTTTGAAAAGAGTGGAGACCCAACCCTTTCCGTAGTTTTGATTACCATCATCAATGTTGACGGAATAGCGTTGGCCACCAGCGGCGAGCCCGACGAAGTCTGGATCTGGATCGTTGAGGCGATAGAGCCCTCCGACCGAGATATTGGTGTCGAAACTGCCACTCCATTCACCTTCTTCGAATTGGAAAGCTGAGCTTTGGAGTGGGGTGAAAATGAAACCGGCAAGTGCGACAAACAATAAACCGGAGAGGCAACGTGCCGACCTAAGCAGAGAGGTATCCATCATTTTGAGTAGGGTTAGGGTTGAAAGAGCTATTTAACTTCTTCTATCCGTGAACGATCACACTATTCTCTCAAGTCATAAATAATCATAGGATTACACCAATATTACTTCCTGCTTTGCTCGGTGCCGGTTTTCGGTAGATTGATCTTTTCCGATGCAAGCCGCCACCCACATCCACGTTAAAGGAGCCCGTGAGCATAACCTCCAGAATCTTGAGTTGAAGATTCCCCGGGGGAAGTTGGTGGTGGTGACGGGGCCCAGTGGCTCCGGTAAATCTTCGCTGGCCTTCGACACAATCTATGCGGAGGGCTATCGGAAATACATGGAGTCGCTCTCGACGCAGGCTCGACAGGTGCTCGATCAGCTGAAACGGCCCGACATCGATTTTATTCACGGCCTATCTCCCGTGCTCGCCATTGAGCAACGCACCGGTGGGTCATCACCTCGAAGCACGATCGCGACCGTAACGGAAATCGCCGACTATGCTCGTCTGCTCTGGAGCCTGGCAGGTGAACAACGTTGTCCGCTGGATGGAGGACGAGTCGTGCGACGCTCGCTTGATGATAATGTGCAACATGTGCTCACGACCTGTGCGGGGGAACGGTTGATGTTGCTCGCGCCTTGTCTGGTCGCGAAACCGAGTGTGCTCCGGGAAGAATTGCCCCGTTTGCGGCAACGTGGTTTTCAACGCGTGCGAATCGCCGGTGAAGTCGTCGATTTGGATAGCGCCGATATCATCCCGAAGGGCGTGAAAGAGGTCGTCGTAGATTTGGTGGTGGATCGGATCGTGGCGAATGCGGATCAACGCTCGCGTCTGGCGGATTCACTCGAATTGGCCTTTCGCGAGGGAAGCGATCGCGCGATCATTTTAGCTCAGAAAGATCGCGACGCCCCGTGGCGAGAATTACCCCTGAGCCAACATCTGGCCTGTGAAATCTGTGGCGACACGTTTGATAAACTCACTCCGCGACATTTCTCCTTTAATCATCGCGAGGGCGCTTGTGGGACTTGCGGTGGCTTGGGTCGCAAGCTGCGTTTCGTGCCTGAACTTATTGTGGCTGATCCGACCAAGAGCGTGAAGGGCGGTGCGATTAAACCGTGGCGGATCGGCGGGAAAAACCTGATCATCAAACACAACGCATTGCTGAAGCAGCTCGCCGAGCAATTGCCCTACGATCAAACGACGCCATGGCAGGATCTGACTCAAGAGCAGCGCGACGTGATCCTGCACGGCGCTGGCTCGCGGGAATTTGCGTTCAAGTTGAAACGCATGCGGGTCGCCAAATCGATGCGTTTTCCGGGGGTGATCGCCGACCTGGAAGAGAGTTTTCGTGACACGGAGAGTGATGGATTTCGGGCGCGACTCACCACATTCATGGTCAGTGGCACTTGTCCCGAATGCAAAGGCGGTCGCATCAATGGTCGGAGCGCGGCGGTGAGTTTAGGCGGCATGAGCTATCCGGAGTTTCTGGCCCTGGATGTGAATGCAGCCCACGAGTTTGCCCGGAAATTAGTCGCAGAGTTTAGCGAAGATGAAGCGTTGAAAGAAGTCGTTAACGGGATTGAGCAGCGCATGCACTTTCTACTCGATACCGGTCTCGGTTACATCGAACTCAATCGCGATTACGCGACTTTGTCGGGTGGTGAAGCCCAGCGGGTGAGACTGGCCACTCAATTGGGCATGGGATTAATGGGAGTGATTTACGTGCTCGATGAACCCAGCGTGGGGCTCCATCCCTCGGATAATGAACGCCTCCTTGCTCAACTCAGGTCGCTCCGGGATCGCGGCAACACCGTGTTGGTGGTTGAGCATGACGAAGACACGATGCGAATCGCCGATGAGCTCATCGAAATCGGTCCGGGGGCAGGAACCGAAGGCGGGCAGGTTCTCTTTCAAGGCACCGCGGCCGCTTGCCTGAATCTCCCGGTGCGCGACTCAGCGACGGGGGCGTATTTGTCGCGTAAATTGAAGGTTGAGCGTGACGCCGTGGCGAAGAGCCCGGACGGGGCTTGGCTCACGGTGCGCGAAGCTCAAGAGCACAACCTTAAAAAGATCGATGCGAAATTTCCCGTAGGTTTGCTCACCTGTGTGACAGGGGTGAGTGGTTCGGGGAAGAGTTCGTTGGTGAATGGAATCCTCGCGGCGTCGGCCGCGCGCAAACTCAATGGGGCGAAGTCGTTGCCCGGTAAGCATCGTTCGATTGAGAACCTCGATTTTTTCGACAAGCTCGTGCTCGTGGATCAGAGCCCGATCGGGCGCAGTCCACGCTCAAACCCGGCGACCTTCGTGGGGCTGTTCGATCTGTTGCGCACTTTGTATACGCAAGTGCCATTGGCGAAAGTGCGTGGTTACAAGGCGGGACGTTTTTCCTTTAACGTGCGTGGTGGTCGTTGTGAACGCTGCCAAGGCGATGGCGTGATCAAACTCGACATGCAATTCATGGCCAATGCCTATGCGCCGTGCACGAGTTGCGAAGGGCGTCGCTTTAATCGTGAGACGCTCGAAGTCATGTTTCACGGTCACTCGATTGCGGATGTGCTCGGGATGACCGTGCGCGAGGCGATCACACTTTTTCGGAATATTCCACGTGTGGTGGATAAACTGGAAACGCTTGATGCGGTGGGCCTCGGCTATCTGCAACTGGGGCAACCCGCGCCCACGCTTTCCGGCGGTGAAGCGCAACGTCTCAAATTGTCACTGGAGCTGAGTAAGAAACAGCAGGGCGAGACCCTCTATATCTTGGACGAGCCGACCACCGGCTTGCATTGGGTGGATATTCAGAAACTGATGGACCTGCTTTTCAAACTGCGCGATGCGGGGAATACCGTGATCATCATCGAACACAATCTCGATGTCATCAATCTGGCCGATTGGTTGATCGATCTTGGGCCGGGGGGTGGCAAGCAGGGCGGTGAATTGATCTATGCGGGTGATCGAGAGGGGATCGAAAAAGAGAATCGTTCGTTGACGGGTCAGGCTCTGAAAAAATGGAGCAAGCCGGTCAAAGCAAAGAAGCTTCCAGGAAGCGCAGTGAAATAAAGCGGCGCTATTCTGTAACTTTTACGGGTCCTGATGGGTTCTGAGGGAAACGCGACCTTAATGGTCAATTTTCAATCCTCAATGAATTCTCCCATGAAAGCACTCCTGCGCTCCAGTTTAGCTCTTCTCACACTCTTGGTAACCTTCGCTACTTCGGCTGCAGCCAAGTCCCACAGCGGCCAGGTCGATTTTAGTTCCTTCATCCCGACTGAATCAGGTCGCGTGGTGCAAATCACCGTTGGACCTGTTTTACTCAAATTTGCCGCGATGGTCGCTTCTTTTGAAGACCCCGAAGCCGCGAAACTCCTTCGCAGCATCAAGCATGTCCGCGTCAATGTCGTTGAACTCGACAAGAGCAACCGTGCCGATGCGGCATCAAAGATCGCCGATGTCAGGGCCCATCTCAAATCAGGAGGCTGGGAACCCACCGTTCAGGTTCGCGAAAAGAACCAACAGGAAGAGGTCGACGTCTATATCAAGCTCGGATCGGATGACACGATCGAAGGCATCGTCGTCACCGTGATCGATGACAATAAAGAGGCCGTATTTGTAAATGTAGTCGGCAGGATCAAGGCGGAGCAGATCGCCGCCCTCTGCGATAGCTTGGACATCGATGCCCTCGATGATATCGACCTGAAGCACTCGAAGCGGGTCAGCCGCAAGGGCTAATCGAGAAGGCTTCCTTACACCGGGATTGTCTCCGGTTTAGATTCTGGTAGACGTGGTGAATGCCGCGTCTACCTACAATTGTTCATATCGATGCCGATGCGTTCTTCGTCTCGTGTGAACAGGCGGTGCAGCCGGAATTGCGAGGCACCAAGTGTGCCTGTGGGGGAGGAGATCGCGGAATTATTTCTTCGGCGAGTTACGAAGCTCGCGCCTGTGGGGTTTACACGCCGATGCCCACGGCTCGCGCGCTCAAGGTTTGTCCCGATCTGATTTTGATTAAACACACGTCGGGACTCTATGGGAAAGTGTCGCGACAGATGTTTGATCTCTGTGAAACGCTCACTCCGCATGTGCAGCGCAACTCGGTCGATGAAGGTTACCTCGATCTGACGCCTTGTGGTTATCATTCCACGGGGGAAATTGTCGGGGTGATGAGAGGTCTGCAGAAGCGCATCTGGGACGAACTGCGTATTCCTATTTCGGTGGGCATCGCCACGAATAAGTTAGTCGCCCAAGTCGCGTCGAAATATCACAAGCCGCGTGGATTTGAGGTAGTTGAAGCAGGGGAAGAGCAGGCGTTTTTTGCACCACTCAAGATCGGTGAATTGCCGGGCGTCGGAAAGAAAAGTCAGCTCAGGCTCAAGGAACGTGGTGTTACGAAAATTGGAGATGTCGTGCAGCGCAACGAAAGCGAGCTCGAGTCACTTTTCGGCCGAGGGTGGCGCAGCATGCAGGCGCGAGCTCGGGGTGTGGACGACAGCGTGGTGCACACTGATCACGATGATGCGAAGAGCTATTCTCATCAGGAAACGTTTTCGCAGGACATCAGTGATTTTGAGGAGATTGAACGTGTGGCGAAACGGATGGTGGACAGCCTCTTGACAAAAATTCGCGCGGACGGGAAACGCACGCGAACCATGACCCTGATGGTTCGCTATCCCGATTTTACGCAAGAATCGCACGGGCGCAGCTTGCCGGAAGCGACTGATCTTGAATCGTTCTTTTATCCGTTGATTCCTACATTGCTGAAAGCTTCCTGGCGAAAGAAGCGGCCCCTTAGATTGATTAGTATTCGTTTTTCCGGAATCGAAGAGGGCGCGCGCCAACTGGATATGTTTGCCGCTGGCGATGAGAAGCGTCGCAAGCTCGCGGCGGTGATGGATAAACTCAACGAAGGGTCACGCGAAAAACTCGTCACTCACGGACATCAACTGCGAACAAGGAAGGATTGATAATTGGAGACCTGTATGGGGTCTCGCGACGACCGCTACGAGATGAGAGGTTTTTGCGCACCTGTTCTCAGTGTGTTTGTTAAACAACATGGCGGATTCATTTATGAAAGGATTCCGATCCTCGTTCGCACATGTCGCGTCCGTCGCGAGACGCGGATCGGAAGAGCTCAGAAATTGACACGCTTGTGCCTAGTCAGGACAAACGGAGGATGTCGGACGATTCTGGAATTACCTCTCGTATAACTGCGGGGCACATTGCTGTGTTGGCACAGGTTGAATTGCTTCATCGTGATTTTGGGAAAGCGGAAAGTGACTGGAAGCAAGATGGCACGCGCGTGACGGCAACTGATATCGCGATTTCAGAAAACATCTTTGCGAGTTTGGCGGCAGCATTTCCTGACGATCAATTTTTCAGCGAAGAACTCACCGCGGCCGATGGGCCTATTCCTGTAACGGCGCTGTATTGTTGGGTGCTCGATCCAATCGATGGCACGAATAACTTTGCGACGGGGATTCCCCATTGCGCGATTAGTCTGGCCTTACTCGAGGACGGGCAACCCATCTACGGATTTGTTTATGATCTGGGTCGCAAGGCCCTGATTCGTGGCGGTCCGGGATATGGAGTGTGGGAGGGCGAGCAGAAGGTCGGATTAAAGAATCTGCCACTCGCACCTGAAAGCGTCGTTGGTTTCCACAGTCCTTACGATAAGGCCTATGCACCACATGCTGGGATTCTGGCGGATCACTTTAAACTGCGCGCGCTTGGAACGAGCACGATTCATCTCGCCTATGTAGGCAACGGGCTGTTCGACGCGGTGGTTGATCACAACGTGAAGGTGTGGGATATCGCTGCTGCGGTGGCGCTGGTGCTCGCGGGTGGTGGGGCGGTCGAGTTTATCACCGAATCACCCTTTCCACTCCGAGAGTTCGATCTCAAGATGGATCGAATTTTCTACCTCGCGGGGACTCAAGATGGCGTGGTTGAACTGCGGCGATTGTTGGATCTTTAATCCGTCGCGTTTGCCTGGAGACATGTGATTACGGAGTAGTCTCGCGACGGCCGCGACGATTCGGGAGAACGAGTGCGATCTTTCTAAACCTAGAAACCGTTTTTAACCGTAGAATGCACGGAACGCATAGATAATCGGGAAAGATTGCCCCGTCTTGGTTCCTGATTTCCAGCTTTCCACATTTGGATTGGATGTAGCTGGGGCACTGTCAGCTAGCAGCCCTTCACGTTGAATTTTATACTTCGTATTCCGTGCCGGGCACGGGATCGAATACCGTGCTGGCGGGGAGTTGCTCAGCGAATTGTTGGCTAAACCAATCTCGAGCGGGCTGATCGCCATGCGTGAGAATAATACTGCGGGGTTCCGCTTGGAGGGCGAATTCAAGGAGATCTTCGCGGTCGGCATGCCCGCTCAATGAGAAACGATCAATCTGGGCTTTGATCTTTGCTTTCACATTAGCCTTTTCGAAGAGAAAGGATTCGCCGTGTTTGGTGGCGAGGAGCTTACCGCCGGGGGTGTCCGGATCGCAGTAGCCGACAAAACCGATGGTGTTCCGCGCATGGCCGACGAGGCCAGAGGCGAGGGTATAGCTCGGGGTCTTTTCCACCAGCATGCCCGAGCTAATTATGTAGAGAGCGTTTTGCTGGGGGTCTTTCCCCGCAATCATTTTACGCGGAAGTGGCTTGGCTTTGAGTTCTTTGATGCACTTGAGATTAAAATCCACCCCCTTGGTTTTACGGCGGATTTCGTCGAAGTATTCGGCCAGCGCCATGCCGAGACCGGAGGCGTAGATCGGGCAATCGACGAGCTTTCCGAATTTGCGAGCGTCGTTCATTACCGTCAGGATTTCCTGCATCCGGCCCAGGGCGAAAATCGGCATCAGGAATGACCCGCCACGTTCGATCGTTTCGTTGATGCTTTCGATGAGACGATTGATTTCATCGGGTCGCTTCCGGTGGAGCACGCTATCGGTCGCACCGCGTGTGGTTTCCATAATCACAGTATCAAAATGACCGGAGGGAAACTCGGCCCCGGGAAGAGTGCGTTGATCTTCAAACAACACATCCCCCGTCACGAAGATTTGACGTTCCTTATGTCGCAGCTCGACGCCACACGCTCCCGCGACATGCCCGGCGCGATGGAGAATGACTTCGATCTCGTCCCGGTTGCCCCGGAACTTTTTAGCGTGACCAAAAGGGATACCGATCATCCGGTTGCTCAATCGCTCGATTTCACCGTGCGTAAACAACGGGTAGTCGGGGATGTTCTCTTCGTCTTTCTGACGCATCATCACACTGGCGGAATTGTGCAGCATGCGTTCGATGATGATACGACTGGAGCTCGTCATCATGACGGGAGTATCGGGGTGCTCGCGCATCACCACAGGGAGACTGCCGATGTGATCGAGATGGCAGTGGGTAATCAGGATCAGGTCGAGCTGAACCTCATGGATGCGCGCGAGATCAGGAGTCGCGTCGCGTCCCTTCTTCTTCGGATTGAGCCCGCAATCCACGAGAATATTTAAATCGCCAATGCGGAGCAGGGTCGAATTGGCACCAATGCCACCGTGACGATTGAGGTCTGTTAACTTCATAAGAGAAGATTCCAGCAGAGGACCGGGCTGACGGAAACCTTATTCCGGAGGTAATTCGCTTCGTTTCACGCGAGTAAGGGATATTCGATATTCTCGCTCTTCCGCTTTTGACGTGAGGGAAGGAAGTAGGTTAGAAATCGGGGAGATCGCACATGGAAGAAATCTCAGAAAGAGCCAAAGCTCACCAAGGGCATACCCTGAAAGAAAAGATTTGGAGAGTGATCTTTCTCTCCGATTCGGGATCGGCGCGCGGGTTTGATATTACCTTACTGTTCCTCATCGCGGCGAGTGTGCTGGTGGTGATGCTGGAAAGTGTGGAATCCGTGGCAGCCGAACATGCCACGCTGCTTCATGGAATGGAGTGGTTTTTCACGATCCTCTTTACGATCGAGTATGCCCTCAGGATCTGGGTGGTGAGGCAAAAGAAGAAGTATATCTTCAGTTTTTTCGGCATCGTCGATCTGCTTTCGATTCTACCGACTTTCATCGATTTTATTTTGGCGGGATCGGGACACTTTATCATTGTCCGAATTCTGCGAATGTTGCGGATGTTCCGGATCCTGAAAATGGCGGAACATATGGGAGACGCTCATGTGTTGATCAATGCACTGAATGCCAGTCGGCCGAAGATTGCCGTATTTATTTTTAGTCTGATGGCAATCGTCTGTATCGAGGGCACGCTGATGTATATCATTGAGAGTGGGGTGAACCACGGTTTCAGCAGCATTCCACAGGCGGTTTACTGGAGTATTGTGACCATTACCACGGTGGGCTACGGCGACATTGCACCGGTCACTATTTTGGGCAAAATGCTCGCTTCAGTGATGATGTTAACTGGCTTTGCCATCATTGCAGTGCCCACTGGAATCGTGAGTGCTGAATTGAACCGTGAGGTTAAGAAGGTCACCATGGATCATCGCCACTGCGAAGGTTGCGGGCATGACGGGCATGACACCAAGGCGCTCCACTGCAAAATGTGTGGTCACGAATTGTGACCTCAGGGAGCGTTTTAAAAATTGCGCCTGATCGCGGGAAGATTTATTCCGCTGGAATCCGCATCTCGAAAGCTGGCAGGCTCACATGGATCGGACGGCCAAGATCATCGACGCCGTGAAAGCAGCCATGGGCAATCGCGTCTTCATTGGCGACATGGTAGCTGTTGTAGGAAAACTCTTCGCCGGGGGGAATACGGGGGGTCTCGCCGACGATTTTATCGCCTTCGATGACCATCTGCTCTCCGTCGCAGTGATTGATCACCCATTAGCGGCCTAAAAGTGTGACGGTGTGCTCCGAGGTGTTGCGGATACTCACGAAATACACGAAGGCGTGAGGTTTATCCACGGGCAGGCTGCAACCACCATGATGGTAGCACAGTTTATCGAGGCTGGCGGAAAGCCCGGGGAGTTCGATTGAGCAGGACACGACTTAAAGAGAGCGGGGAAAGGCGTGGGCGCAAGTCAGACATGTGATCGAAACCGTTTCGCACTTGCGACCACGTGCCGGAATGAGGCAAAACATTGGTCATGGCTAAACTGGCTCTTCTCTCTGTCAGCAATAAGGACGGTCTCGCGGAATTCGCTCAGGCCCTCGTCAACCAGCACGGTTATACACTGCTTTCAACGGGAGGCACCGCACGCCTCTTGGCTGAAAGCGGATTGCCGGTGACTGAGGTAGGCGAACACACCGGATTTCCGGAAATGATGGAAGGCCGGGTGAAGACCTTGCACCCGAAGATTCACGGCGGATTGCTCTGCCGTCGCGATAAACAGGAGCATTTGGATCAGGCGGCGGCCAACGGCATCGATCTCATCGATCTCGTGGTCGTGAATCTCTATCCGTTTGAAGAAACCGTGGCGAAGCCCGATGTGACTTTTGAGGAAGCGATCGAAAACATCGATATCGGAGGTCCTTCGATGTTGCGCAGTGCGGCGAAAAATCATGAGAGCGTGACCGTGGTGTGCGATCCGGCAGACTACAATGGCGTGCTGGCGGCGATGGGTGATGACAATGCGACTAGTGCGCTGCGTCGTAAACTCGCGCTCAAGGTGTTTCAACGCACCGGCAGCTACGATACGGCAATCTCGCAATATCTGGCTGCGCAGGAAGCCGATACACCGGACATCGCTGCGCTCAGTGGCTTTCCTGATTCTTTGGAACTCTCATATGACAAGGCTCAGACCTTGCGCTATGGAGAGAACCCGCACCAGCAGGCTGCGCTCTACGGCACCTTTCACGAGCACTTCGAGAAACTGCAGGGCAAAGATCTCTCTTATAATAACATTCTCGATATTACCGCCGCGACTTACCTGATCGGAGATTTTGAAAAGCCAACGGTCGCGATCCTCAAGCACACCAATCCTTGTGGAGTGGCGAGTGCAGCGAGTTTGGAAGAGGCTTGGGAACTCGCTTATGCGACAGATCGGCAAGCCCCTTTCGGTGGCATCATTATTGTGAACCAGACTCTCGATGCGGGACTCGCTGAAAAGATCGCGGGCATCTTCACCGAAGTGATCATCGCTCCTCGGTTCAGCGATGTAGCGCTCGCTATTTTGCAGAAGAAAAAGAATCTTCGTCTGATGATTGCGAAGGCGGGGCTGGGGGCGGACTCGTTGCAGGAAATGCGCACGGTAATCGGAGGCGTGCTCTTGCAGGATCGTAACAAGACCTTGGGGAACCAAGCGGACTTTAAGGTGGTCACCAAACGACAGCCCACGGCTGAAGAAATGGATTCGATGCTGTTTGCCTGGAAGATTTGCAAACACGTGAAATCAAATGCGATCGTTTATTGTCGCGGAGAGCAGACGCTCGGTGTCGGTGCAGGTCAGATGGCCCGGGTCGATAGCTCCCGGATCGCTGTTTGGAAAGCAGGAGAAGCCAAACTCGATCTCGAAGGTTCGGTCGTCGCGAGTGAGGCGTTTTTCCCCTTTGCAGATGGATTGATCGCTGCCGCAGATGCAGGCGCGACCTGTGCGATTCAACCTGGTGGTTCGCGGGGGGATCCTGAGGTGATCAAAGCAGCTGACGAGCGTGGCATGGCCATGGTCTTCACGGGGATCCGCCACTTTAAGCATTAATCGGATGAGCCGGATGATGTGTTTTACTCCACGCCGTTTAATCGTAGGTGCTGTTCTCGCCCTGTTGGTGGTCTTGGCTGGTTGTTACACTAATCCGGTCACCGGCCGGCAATATGCGGTGATGACTTCCGTCGGTGAAGAGATGCAGTTGGGGGCGCAGTCTTTCGCGCAGATCAAACAACAGGAGCGCATCAGCTTCGACCCTCAGGCCAACGAACGCGTGCGTCGCGTGGGGGAGCGGATCGCGAGAGTGGTAGGCAATCAATTGCCGGGCGCACAATGGGAGTTTGTAGTTTTTCAATCGGATGAGCTCAACGCCTTCGCATTGCCGGGGGGCAAAGTGGGCGTATATACCGGTCTGCTCAATCTGGCCTCCACCGATGATGAACTCGCGAGTGTGATTGGTCACGAGATCGGTCATGTGGTCGCGCGTCATGGTGGTAAACGCATGACCGAAGCGACCCTCATTGGTGCGGTTGGCTCAGTGGGTGCAGCAGTCGTGGATAGCAAATACGGAGAGGAGAAACGGAATCTGTTTATGATGGCTTATGGCGGTATTTCGACGGTGGGGTATGTGCTTCCTCACTCGCGAGGCGATGAGAGCGAAGCGGATATCATGGGGCTTCAATACTCCGCTCAGGCGGGTTACGATCCGCGCGCGGCGATTACTTTTTGGGAAAAAATGTCGGCTGCCAAAGGCGCGAGCCAAGTGCCGGCCTGGCTGTCTACGCATCCGGCCGACGCTCGCCGAATCGCCGACTTGAAGGTAGCGGCTCCACGCTACGTGACGCTTTATCTGCAGAATCGCGAGAAGCGCTGATTGGAGTGGCGAGGAGTGGCGGGTAGGCTGCGAGCTTGCTCGCGCAGATAGAGGCATACACCGCGACAAGCTCACAGTCTACAAGTTATCTGTCAGTGCTATAGGTTCTCAGAAGCTGTGGAAAAGGTGGCTGGGCACGTGCCTGCCCACCGGTAACGAGGATTTCCTTCACAGCTTCTTACTGTTAATTCTCAGATGTTTCCGATTGGCGTTCCCCAACGAACGGCCTAGATTGGGGCATGTTTGACCCTGTAGAAAAACTGAAGGAATACCTTCGCCATCCCAGTGTGTCTGCCGATCCGGATTTTGCTGAAGGCATGAAAGGTGCGCGTGAGTGCGTTGGTGGCTTATTAGGCGAGATTGGATTCGCGGTGGAATATGTGTCGACGGAATTACATCCGGTCATCGTGGGGAAGCGTGAAGGTGATCCGTCTTGGCCGCATGTGATTATTTATGGGCACTACGATGTGCAGCCGGCCGATCCGTTGGAGCTATGGAACACGCCTCCATTTGAACCGACTGAAAAGGAAGGACGTCTTTATGCGCGTGGTGCGGCGGACAATAAGGGGCCGTTGATGGCCCATATCACGGCGGTAGGGCGGTTATTGGAGGCTGAGCCTGATTTACCGTTACGAATCACGTTTGCGATTGAGGGTGAAGAGGAAATCGGCAGTCGAAACTTTAAATCATTCCTCCAGCAGCACCGCGATAAGCTGGCAGGAGCAGATTTCGTATTTCTCTCCGATACAGGTATTCCCAATCCGGATCAGATGGTGATTACCGTAGGACTTCGCGGAATGATTTGTTTCGAGGTGGAGTTGAGCAATGCGCGCGTGGATTTGCATTCCGGTATGTATGGCGGCGCGATCATGAATCCGATTCAAGCGCTCGCTGAACTCTGCGCATCGTTGCATACGCCTGATGGGAAGGTGAATCTTCCGGGATTCTATGACGATGTGATCGACGTGCAGCCCTGGGAGCGGGAACAATTATCGAGGCTGGGATTGAGCGAAGAGGATTTCGCGAAATTTCTCGGGATCGAAAAGTTTCATGTGCCGCCCGGTTACACGCCGTTTGAAGCGATTCGCTTCCTCCCGACCTTGGAGTTTAACGGGTTTGGCGGCGGCTATCAGGGGGAGGGTTCCAAAACCATTATCCCCTCAAGCGCTCGCGTGAAAATCAGCTGTCGGCTCGTGCCTGATCAAACTCCGGAAAAGCTGGAGGAAAAAATTTATGCCGAGATCCGCAATCGGGTGCCGGCTGGCCTGAAGGTCAAGATCACCAGTGAACACGGGGCGACCCCTTATCTGGTGGTGCCGCCGGATCGGAATAATACGCCCAAGGATCAATCAGAAGTGCTGGCCCGAGCCTTTCGCGCCACGCATAATGTCGTGAAGGAAGTGTGGGGGCGCGAGCCGCTTTACTTACGTGAAGGTGGCAGCGTGGGATTGATCGCTGATTTAAAGAGCGAGCTGAATCTCGATGCGATCTTACTCGGCCTCTTCTTGCCTGAGGATAATCTGCATGCTCCGAACGAGGGATTTGACCTCTCGATTATGAACAAGGGCATCGATACGATTCAGGAAGTGCTCCGACGCACGGCGCATCCGGACGAATAACTTCAATTTAACCGGACAATAAAAAAGCCCCGGATTACCCCGGGGCTTTTTTGCGCAAGGCAAAGAGAGTTTATTGAATCACGATGACTTCGACACGGCGGTCTTTAGCCGCGGTGCCTTTGTCGACGTTCTTCGTCGCTTCGAGGCTGCCCTTGGATAGGGTTTCTACGCTCGTGGCGGAAACACCGAGGCTGGTGAGATACTTTAAGGCGGCATTGGCGCGACGATCACCTAAACCGAGATTATACTCAGCGGTGCCCCGCCAGTCGCAGTGACCCTCGAGGAGAATGCGATGATTAGGGTTGTCGCGGAGATATTGGGCGGCTTCTTCCAGTTTAGAACGCTCGGTAGCCTTGATGCTGGAGCTATCGAAATCGAAGTAAACGGCTTGGAGGACTCCACGCATTTGACCATCGAGATCAAAACCACCGTCACGACCAGAGAGCTGGCTGTAGGGATCGGCCGTGGTGGAAACGTCGATTGGGTTGAGCGAGTTGTCGAATTCGCTGCCACTTCCATTTGCACTGCCTCCACCGATGACGGTTGCACTCGGATCAGGGCGTTGAGGCTTTTTAGAGCAACCGGAAAGGATCAGAGCGGCACTGGCGATAACCAGTAGAAATGTTTTCGAAGCGTTTTTCATGGAGAGAACAGTAATTGGAGGGCCTTAAGAGCTATTGTTGAGGCCTAGGGATTCGGCAAGGATTTTACGGCGTTTTCTTGGACTCTATGAGGCCAATCTCCAAGGCGTAGCGGGTGAGGCTAGCGACATCATGCAAATTGAGTTTGCGCATCAGGTTAGTGCGATGGTTATCCACCGTCTTGATGCTGATCCCCAACTTGGCGGCGATTTCCTTAGTGCTGTAGCTTTCTGCGACCAGTTGGAGGACTTCGCGTTCCCGATCAGTGAGAAAATCAGCGGCGCTGCTGGCGGCGGGATTAGCAACCACATTGCGGAGGAGGGCCGCGACAGCGGGGCCGAAGTAGGTGCCGCCATTGGCGACGGTCTCGAGTCCTTTCTTAAATTCAAATAGTCCGGCGGTCTTTTCGACAAACCCGTGGGCACCGGCTTCCAGCATTTCACGAACGAGCACGGGGTTTTCATGGCCCGAAAAAACGAGCACACGAAGGGCGGGTAGTTTTTTGACGAGGCGCCGTAGGATATCCACGCCGTTGAGGCCGGGTAATTTGGCGTCGAGCACGATGAGATCGGGTTTGATCTCAAGGCAAAGGTTGAGGGCGTTTTGCCCATCTCCGCTTTCACCAACCAATTTGTAATTGGTGTCGAGCCGGAGGATTTCCACCAACATCTCCCGAATTGCGGTTTGATCTTCGATTATGACTAAACGTTTCATGGAAATTATCCGGGGGGATGTGTCTCAGCAGAATGGTGGGTTGACTGGGATTCGAACCCAGAACCAACGACTTAAAAGGACGCTGCTCTACCGTTGAGCTATCAACCCAAGCTGCTGGAAAGGTGCGAAATAGATTTTGTATTCGAACGATGGCAAGAAATTTCTCCCACGTAAAGCAGGTGTTTCGTTTGACCGGACATCTCTAGCCACGTATCCGTGCCAATACATCGCTCTAAAAAATTGGGAACAATCAAACAACATACGGATCATAGGCAGGCAGAACGTATGTCTATAAAAGCACAAGAAGTGGCCCTCGACCGTTTATTGGTCGCACGATTCAAAAAAGGCGATCAGTCGGCCTTCGATGAGATGGTATCCCGCTATTGGGGACGCATCTACGCGATGGTCCATCAACTACTCCGCAACACTCAGGATGCGGAGGAAGTCACGCAGGACGCGTTTATTAGGGCGCACCGCGGCTTGGAGAATTTCCGAGGAGACTCCGCATTTTCAACTTGGCTATATCAGATCGCCACCAATTTGGCGCGAAATCGGTATTGGTATTGGTGGCGACGCAAGCGCGATAAGAGTATTTCGATTGATCAACCTATCGGGGCAGAGGGCGATATGACGCTGGCGGATGTGCTGCCCGCCCAGGTGGAGACACCGGATGATATTACGGTCACGCAGGAATTTGTTGATAATATCGCAATTGGGATGGAAAAATTGAGTGCGAAACACCGTGAAGTGCTCGTTTTGAGAAATATTAAAAACATGACCTACGAGGAGATTGCCCAAGTATTGGAAATCTCGGTGGGGACGGTAAAAAGCCGAATTGCCCGTGCACGCGACAGCTTGCGGTCTAAACTCGGTGAGGATTTTAAATAAGATGAAGCAGGATAAGTTTATCGAATTGCTGAACCTCTATCTCGATCACGAGATCAGCCTGGAAGACGCGACGCGCTTGGAAGAGGAGATTCAGCGCAGTCCGGAGCGTCGTAAAGTGTATCGGGAATATTGCCAGATGCAGAAAGGTTGTAGCCTGATTGCGGAGAAATTTTCCGAATCGGACCAGACCGAGCCTGTCTTTATGGGAGAGGCGTCGCGCCCCAAGCGTGGTGGCTATGGCGGCTGGTATGCCGGGGTCGGTGCCTTGGCGGCTGCCTGCGTGGCGGTGGTGATGGTGCTGCAATCCAATCAATCGATTGAAATGGCGGAAACGGCCACGATCGCTGTTGCTCCCGCCGAAACAGTGGTGGTCTCGGCCCCCAAGGCAAATCCCCCTCGTT
Source organism: Cephaloticoccus sp. (assembly GCA_034669935.1). Taxonomy (GTDB): domain Bacteria; phylum Verrucomicrobiota; class Verrucomicrobiia; order Opitutales; family Opitutaceae; genus Cephaloticoccus. The sequence goes on along the minus strand of JAXMOJ010000005.1, from coordinate 90,539 downwards.
CGCGTCTGGCGATGCCGGTTTTTGCGTCGAATGACACGAAGCTGCAATCCGTATTCACGCCGAAGTTAATCAACACCCCGGCCACAGCCGAGAGCGCTCGCGCTTTCTTTGCCCGTGAAACTGAGTCGGGATTTGATTGGATGGAAAACGTGCAGCTCGATCCGATTGAATCCGATCCGAGTGAGATGGTTTTCAGTGTCGAGCCCGCATTGAAACAAGCTCCGCGCACTTACCGTGGTCGTCGATCCTTTGAAGGGCAGGTCGAGATGACCGCCTTTCAATTCCAGCGCTAATTCAGCGCTTTTTTGATCAACTGCTCTGTGCTGGCATCAGCACCGAGCGTGAGGGCCGCTTGGCGAATCGCTTTATCGGCATCGGCTGGTTTGTAACCGAGAGCCGTGAGCGCGAGCACCGCATCACTGTGACGATTGCCGCCAGAGGATGCCGCTGAACCCTCGACCGAGGAAGGCGCCGTGACCCCGCCGACGCGGCTCTTCAATTCGATGACCAGACGTTCGGCGGTTTTCTTGCCGATACCCGGACACTTCGAAAGCGTGGCGATGTCTCCTGCACTGATCGCGCTTTGCAGCGCGGGGAGGGAGAGCTTACTCATAATCGTCAATGCGACCTTGGGGCCCACGCCGTTGACGTGATCGATCATGAGGCGGAAAAAATCGCGTTCTTCGGGCGCGGCAAAACCATACATTGTCTGTGAGTCTTCGCGATAGACGACGAGAGTATGAAGTTTCGCTTTTTCACCCACTCCTGGAAGCTTCTCCGCAGTGGTGATCGGGATGTTTACTTCATAGCCCAGGCCATTGAGTTCGATAATAGCGTGGAGCGGAGTGGCGGCGGCAAGAGTGCCTTGAATTGAGGTAATCATTCTTTTCCGAGCCCAAGCACATCCTGCATGTCGTAAACGCCTGGTTTTTGATCCTTGAGCCAACCGGCGGCTCGCAGTGCGCCGCGTGCGAAGATACCGCGATCGCTGGCCTTGTGGGTCAGTTCGATTCGTTCGCCCTGTGCGGCAAACATCACGGTGTGATCACCGATCACATCGCCCCCACGTAGCGAGTGGATGCCGATTTCGCTATCGGTGCGTTCACCGGGGATACCTTCGCGTCCGTGACGAAGCGCCTCGGCTCCGAGCTTGCGCGATTCGAGTAAGATTTCGAGGAGGCGAGCCGCCGTGCCGCTGGGGGCATCTTTCTTGAAGCGATGATGCATCTCGATGACTTCCGCATCGTAATCGGTGGAAAGCACCTTGGCAGCTTGTTGGGTCAATGCATTGAGAAGATTAACCCCCACTGAATAGTTGCCCGCCCAGATGCAGGGGATTTGTTCAGCTTTCTCTAAAAGTGCCGCGCGGGTTTCGATGGAATGGCCGGTAGTCCCGATGACGAGCGGCTTGCCGAGCGCGATGGCGTGATCGATGACCTCGCTGGTCGATTCGTGAAAACTGAAATCAATGATCACATCACCTTGTTTCAAGCCGGTCGCGAGATCGTCACCCATGTCCATGGAAGAGGCGACGTCGATACCGAGCTCGGCGGCGAGCTTGGTGATAGTTTGGCCCATGCGGCCACGTGATCCTACGAGTGCGATACTGAGTGCCATGATGATAGAGTCTCAGCGGCCGATGGCTTCGAGAGCCTGGACGAGGATTTTTTGATTCGCTTTACTGGAAGCGCAGAGTGGGCGGCGCACCGCGGCGGACTTGATGATGCCGGCACGTTGCATCGCGTATTTCACGGGCACCGGATTAGGCTCGAGGAAGAGCGCCTTGAAAACAGCGTTGAGCTTGCGATGTGCCTTGGCGGCCTTGCGAAAATCATTCTTCTGCGCCGCGCTGACCATTTGCACGATGTCCTTAACTAGGAGATTGGAAGCGACACTGATCACGCCTTCGGCCCCAGCAGCCATGAAGGGGAGGGTGAGCGCATCGTCACCGCTAAGCACCGTGATATCGCTGCCCAGCGCATTCTTAATCTGATCCACGCGATCCACGCTCCCGCCAGCTTCCTTGATGTGACGCACATGGGAATACTTGGCGCGTAATCGCACCACGACATCCACGCCGATCTCAATCCCGCAACGTCCGGGAATCGAATAGAGAATTATCGGACGATCCGTCGCTTCGGCGATGGCACTGAAATGTTGAAACAAACCTTCCGGGCTCGGCTTGTTGTAGTAGGGCGCGACGACGAGCATGCCATCGACGCCAGCTTCATGCGCGAGCTTGGTTGAGGAGACCGCTTCACGTGTCGAGTTGGAACCGGTCCCGGCGATTACCGGCACGCGACCGCGGCTGCGTGCGACAGTGGCGCGCACCACATCCATGTGCTCTTCGTGATTGAGCGTCGGCGATTCACCGGTCGTGCCCATGGGCACGAGACCGTCGATGCCGCCTTTGATTTGGAAATCGACAAGTTTATCCAGATCGTCGAAGTCAACTTTCTGCTTGGTAAAGGGCGTCACAAGAGCCGTGAGGGTGCCAGTTAGCGAAGGGTTTTTCATGTCGATGGATAGGCATTGTTGCCTTGCTGAACAAACCAGAGCCATTTACAGATTCCGCAACGCTTTTTTGCGTATCCCATGACACCTCACACTGAAATAATTAACGACCTGCTCACCTTGGCGGTGGAAAGCGGCGTCAGCGATATCATCATCAAAGCCAATAAACCGGGCTACGTTCGGCTTTCCGGCAAGCTCAAGCCGGTGGACATGGATCCCATTTCCAGTCCCGAAGCGCAGGCTTTTATCGAAGAGCATTGTCCCGAGGTTTTCCTGAAAACCTGGGAGGAACAAGGGCAGGTTGATTACGCTTATTCGGCTGAAGGGGTCGGTCGCTTTCGGGTCAATGGGTTTCACCAGCGCGGGCTCGTGAGTATCGTGATGCGTCACATTAAGGATCAGGTGCCTTCCTTTGAGGACCTGGGGCTCAATGCCGATCCGTTCCTCGATTTAGCGAAATCCAAGGATGGAATCTTGCTGGTGTGTGGTGCAACGGGATCCGGTAAGAGCTCCACGATGGCCGCGATGTTGGATTGGATCAACAAGGGCATGGACAAGCATGTTGTCACGATCGAAGACCCTATCGAATACACTTTTCAGGACGAAAAATCACTCTTCCAGCAACGTGAAATCGGATTGGATGTGCCGAGCTTCGACCTCGCGATCAAGTCGGTGCTGCGTCAAAATCCCGACATTATTCTGATCGGTGAGATGCGTGATAAGGAAACCTTTGAGACCGCGATCTCGGCGGCGGAAACGGGTCACTTGGTCTTTTCGACGATGCATGCCTCCACTGTCGCGCAGTCGCTCACCCGCCTGTTTGAATTTTTCCCGCCGGAACAACAGGAACAAGCGCGACGTCAGATCGCCGGTTCGCTGCGCGGATTCATCTGTCAAAAACTGATCCCGGCGCTAGAGGGTGGTGGTCGCGTGGCGACCAATGAGATTTTGAATGCCGATGCGACCGTGAAAAATCTGATTTTGGAAGGCGAGTTCGACAAGCTCCAGGGGATTATGGATGGCAGTGGTGACAGTAAGAGTTTCTCTTTCAATGCTGATATTTTGCGCCTGATCAACGAAGGCAAAATCAGCAAGGCCGATGGTCTGCGCTTCTCTCCGTTCCCGCAGGCTCTCGAGATGAACCTCAAGGGTATCTTCATCAAGAGTTGAGGGTTTTCTTATGTGCGTTCGTTTCATGCAGCACCTGTTTGGCGCGGCGTTATTTGGCGTATGCATTGCGGGAGCCGGATCGGAGAAACCCGATCAGACGGGCCATGTGAGTATCGAATCGGCGAAACGCGAATTTGATACTCTGCGCGAAGCCCCCGGAATCAGTTCGGAGTCTCAACTGCGGATGCCTCAGATCAGTGGGCCACAAATGCCGATGGCCGAGGAGCCTTCGAACGCGATGGTGCCCACGCAAAAAGCTACTTTGCTCGAGCAACGGAAAAAAGAACGCTCCGAAAACTGGTTACTGGATGCGATGCTGGAAAAGCCGGAGGATGCGACTGAAACGGATTCACTAAAAAAGGAGCAGGAAAAGCTTAACGCGGATCCGTTTGAGCAGATGATTGCGGAACAACTCAGTCCACAAAAACAAGCAGAAGAAGAGGAAGCTGAGATCGCCGCCGATGATCAGGTGATTAACCCTCTTTCCGCCTTCATGGCAGCTTGGGTAAGTAAACAGGATCGTGAATTGCTGGTGCCCGACGCGAAGCAAAACGCCGGGGCAGGGTGGTTCGGTGATCCCGTGGGCTCACCAGGTCTTACTTCGGTCAGCCGAACGACATCTTACTCGGATCTATCTGCCGAGGCGCGAGCTTTCGATCAGCTGGAGCATACCGGGGCAGTGAATCCTTATCTGGATTTTCAAACACCCGCTTTTGAAGAACCGGTGCCTCGGACGCCTACTCAGATTGCCCCGCAGATTAATGCTGAAGCGGGGAGTCGAAACGCTTTGGCCCCAGCCCCGACTCCACGCACGCCGACGAACGTATCACCTCTGATCAATCGCGATGATGAGGCAAAAAAGTATTTCCCCCAGTTGAAACGATTTTAGGGCTTGGTTTTTGCCTGCGTGGACGGTTCTCTAACCGGTTACATCATGGCATTGGCATTACTATTTTCCGGACAGGGCGCCCAAAAAGTCGGTATGGGGCAGTCGCTTTACAACGATTCTGCGGCGGCGCGTTCACTCTACGATCAAGCCGACGACGTGCTCGGCTGGTCGCTCACTAAAGTTTGTTTCGAGGGGCCGGATGAAGCATTGACCCAGACGAAGCATTGTCAGCCCGCGCTCTTCGTTCATGGCCTTGCACTGTTGGCTGCGCTCCGTGAACAGGATAAATTACCTTCAATCGATTATGCCTTGGGACTCAGCTTGGGTGAAGTCACGGCTTGTGCCGCCGCCGGAGTGTTTGATTTCGCCACGGGATTGAAAATTGTCGCTGAACGGGGACGCCTGATGCAGGAAGCCTGCGAACAGACGACTGGAGGGATGGCTGCGATTATGGGCGAAGAACGCGAAACGATCGCGAAACTTTGTGCAGAGTTCGGCATTGAGGCGGCGAACTTTAACGCTCCCGGTCAAATCATCGTCTCCGGTGAAAAAGAAGCCGTTGCGACAACCGTGACCGCGGCGAAAGAACGTGGAATTAAGAAAGTCATTCCGCTGAATGTCGCCGGTGCTTATCACAGTCGCTTGATGGAACCTGCGCGTGAAAAATTTGCGGCCTATCTCGAAGAGATCGAATTCGCTGCGCCGCAGTTCACAATCTTTACGAATACGACGGGAAACACCGTTGCTGAGCCGACCGAGATCAAGGCCGCGTTGGTCAAGCAGGTCGTTTCTTCCGTCATGTGGGAAGATTGCATGCGCAACGCAGCGGCCGCTGGCGCGACCGAATTCTGGGAATTGGGACCGGGTGGAGTGCTATCCGGATTGGCGCGTCGCACCGACCGGTCCTGGGTCGTGAAGAGTTTCTCCGAATTCTCGGACGTAGCTAATTAAGGCCCTTGATGGACGAAAAACTTACGCGCAATTTTTGCATCGTCGCTCACGTCGATCACGGAAAGACCACTCTTTCTGATCGTTTGCTGGAGCACACCAATACTGTGACCCAGCGCGTGCTGACGGCGCAGCATCTCGATTCGATGGATCTCGAACGTGAACGTGGGATCACAATCAAATCGCATCCGGTCACGATGGAGTATCCGGCGAAAAACGGGCAAAGGTATAAGCTCAATTTGATGGACACTCCCGGTCACGTGGACTTCGCGTATGAGGTTTCACGAAGTCTCGCCGCGTGCGAGGGTGCCTTGTTGCTGATCGATGCGGCCCAAGGAGTGGAAGCGCAGACGGTGGCGAATGCTCATTTGGCTTTCGGGCAAGATCTCAAAATTATTCCGGTGATCAACAAGATCGATTTACCGGGTGCGAATCTGGAACTGTGCATGCAACAGTTGGAGGATATCCTCACGATTCCGTCCGAAGAAGCGATTCTCGCGAGCGGGAAATCAGGCATCGGAATTGAGGATATTTTAGAAGCCGTGGTGGAACGGATTCCGCCTCCACGTTGGGCTGACTATGAGCAAACCCGTGCGTTGGTTTTCGATTCGTTGTATGATCCGTATCGCGGGGTGATTTCATATCTGCGCGTATTTTCCGGATCATTGAAGCCGGGTGATGTGATGCAGTTGATGAGTAACAGCGTGCGGTCCGAAGTGAAGGAAGTGGGCGTTTTCACTCCTAAGATGGAGAAACGTAAATCACTCGATGCGGGTGATGTTGGCTACCTGGTCTGCAGTATCAAAGATACGGCTGAGATCAAAACGGGTGACACGATCACGTTGAATGCGAAGCCGGCGAATGAGATGCTTCCGGGCTACAAGGAAGTTCGGCCGATGGTGTTTTGCGGTTTGTATCCGGTGGATACGAATGACTACGAAAAGCTCAAGGCAGCGATGGGGCGGCTGCGGCTGAATGATGCTGCATTCGTTTATTCATCGGAAAGTTCGGTCGCGTTGGGTTTTGGTTTCCGCTGCGGATTTTTGGGTCTGTTGCACATGGAAATCATCCAAGAGCGGATTCGGCGTGAGCATGATGTGGAAATTATTTCGACGTATCCAAGTGTGATTTATCACGTCGTGCGTCACGACGGTGTGCTGGAGGAAGTCGATAATCCGATCAACCTGCCTGATCCCGCTACGATCGAGGAAATCCGCGAGCCCACGATCACGGCTTCGATCCATATTCCGAATACAACAATGGGCGATATCTTCGCGCTCGTGATGGAAAAGCGCGGCACGATCGATCATACCGATACCCTTGATGAGAATCGGGTGATGCTGACCTGTAATCTGCCGCTCAATGAAATCCTGATCGATTTCAATGATCGCCTGAAAAGCATCACGCATGGCTATGGCTCGATGGATTACGAGCTCGGTGAATATCGGCAGGCCGATCTGGTGAAAATGGAGATCCTGATCAACGCCGAACCCGTCGATGCTTTTGCTTCAATCGTGCATCGCGACAAAGCTGCCGGCAAGGGACGCGAACTCTGCGAGAAGCTCAGCGAGATCATCCCGCCGCAAATGTTTAAGGTCGCTCTACAAGCCGCCATCGGTGGTAACATCATCGCGCGAGCCAATGTGAAGGAAATGCGCAAGGATGTGACGTCGAAGTGCTACGGTGGTGACATCAGCCGTAAGCGCAAACTCCTCGATAAGCAGAAGGAGGGCAAAAAGAAGATGAAACAATTCGGTCGCGTTTCGATCCCATCAGATGCCTTTATCAAGGTTCTCAAAACCAATTAACTGACGTCACACCGTGTTTGGAATATTCGCTTCTCCTGATCGCAAAATGCGCACGAATGCACGTGAGTGGTTGGAGCTGGCGGAGAAGGTCTATCATTATCGGCGCGACCGGTTGATGGAGAGTGAGCTCGAAGAGCTCCAAACTCAGATTCAGGGAGTGCGGCGATTGGTGAAAAACCGAGCCGAGCGCATGAAGCTTAAGCTCGCGGTCGAATCACTGGAAGAAACGCTACGCCGACTCGGGGGGATGCATTATCCGAAGAGTTCGATCGTTGAGAACGTCGAATTTTTCCTGGTGGCGGCGATTGTGATTCTGGGATTCCGCGCGTATTTCATTCAGCCGTTTAAGATTCCGACTAACTCGATGTGGCCGAGCTATTACGGCATGACAGGCGAGGTCTTCGCGAAAGCCGATGATGCGCCGGCTTATGTCGCGCGAGCGTTTCGACTCTTAGCATTTGGAGCCCAACGCAGAGTTGCGGAAGCGCCAAATAATGGTGCGGTTTCGGCTGATTTCTTCGAGAATGGAGAAATGGCATTCACGGTGAAAAAGGGCCGGCATTGGCTCGTTTTACCCACAGTGGTGCGGGAATATACGTTTTATGTCGGAGGAGCGCCCACGAGTATAAGCGTGCCGTCAGACTTTCGCGATGTGGATAAGATGTTGCGAGAGGTCTATTTCGGCGGTGAAGCTGAATTCGCCGCTTATGTGCGGAAAATTACCCGCAATGGCACTAAGCTCACGCAAAGCATGATGGTGGTTGACGAGAATACGCGCGCTCAAAAACGAGTGGTGCGGATTCCGTTGAATCGATCAGTCGAAAAAGGGGATCCGGTGCTGGAATTCGACGTGATGACAGGAGATCAGCTCTTTGTGGACCGCATGAGTTATCATTTCGTGAAACCCAGCGTGGGCCAGGGATTCGTTTTTCGGACCGGTCAAATCGACAGCCCTTACATGAAAGATCGCAATTCAGGACGTCAGATCGATGAATATTACGTGAAGCGTCTCGTCGGGACACCGGGCGATACGCTCGAAATTAAGGATTACACGCTTTTTCGGAACGGTAAACCGATCACCGGCACCGATGCGTTTGATAAGAATGCTCAACGCGAGGATGGCTATGTGGGTTATCGGAATACGCACGATCTTGAGAGCGGCGAAACGATGACCGTGCCAGCTGACTCTTACATGGCTCTGGGTGATAATTCAGCAGATAGTCAGGATAGTCGCTATTGGGGATTCATTTCGGCTAAAGAAGTCATCGGAAGACCGATATTCATTTATTATCCATTTACAAAGCGTTGGGGCCCCAAGGGATAATTGTTATTTAGCGCACAATAAATATTATGTTTAATCATAAACAAGGTGGAAAGCATGGGTTCCATCACCCTTTGTCCTGATTGGTCTGATGGCTGTCTCATCTCCATTGTTTGATTGGTTGAAAACGCGGTCCAGCGGGCTCCTGTTGCATCCCACGTCGCTTCCGAGTGATCAAGGCATTGGAGTTCTCGATGAATCGGTCGATTCGCTGCTGCGATTCCTGAAAGCAGCGAATATTCAGAATTGGCAGGTATGTCCGCTTGGTCCGACTGGATTCGGCGATTCGCCCTATCAATGCTTCTCCTCCTTTGCGGGAAATCCCTATCTGATTGATCTGGTGGCTCTCCAGCGTTTCGGATTGGTGACGGATGATGATCTGGTCCCTCTGAAGGCTCTTCCGGCTCAAAAAGTCGATTATGGCGTTCTCTACACCACGAAATGGCCGACGCTCTTCAAAGCCTACGAAAATTTCCAGAATTCGGAGAACGATTTGCCTTACGGTAATTTTGCGGCGTTTAAGCGTAAAAACAGCACTTGGCTGGAGCCCTATTCGCAGTTCATGGCACTGAAGGATCATTTCCAGGGCCAACCCTGGTGGCTCTGGGATAAATCGGTTCGGTTCCATCGCGCTGCTCGTAAATCTCCACTTCTGAAGAAAATCGCCGCTCGCGCCGATGCCTATGCGTTTTTCCAATACCTCTTCTTTGGTCAATGGCATCAAGTCCGGGAGAAAGCCAACGCGCTCGATATTTCAATTATTGGCGATACTCCGATCTTTGTGGCCCGTGACAGTGCTGATGTATGGGCGAATCCTGAACTCTTTCAAATTGATCAGAAATCCGGCGAACCGCTCGCGGTTGCCGGCGTGCCTCCCGATTACTTTTCGGCTGATGGCCAACTCTGGGGCAACCCGCTCTATGATTGGAAGACTCATGCGAAAGACGATTACGCGTGGTGGATTCGTCGGCTGCAGGCCAATTTCGATCTCTACGATATCGTGCGCATCGATCACTTTCGTGGTTTCGATACTTACTGGTCGGTTCCGGCTGATGCTGAAAATGCACAATCCGGTCACTGGGAAAACGGCCCCGGATTACCCTTCTTTCAAGCCGTGCAAAGTGCCCTGCCGGAGTGTCGCCTGATCGCGGAAGATCTCGGTGAGCTCTCTGAATCCGTTCATGTGCTTCGTCGCGCCACTGGTCTACCCGGCATGTCGATTTTGCAATTCGCGTTCGGCGGTGAAAACGATAACACCTATTTACCGCATAATCTCGCGGCCAACAATATCGTGTATCCGGGCACCCATGACAATGATACAACCTTGGGTTGGTATGCAGCGGCCGACGAAAAGACGCAGGATCATGTGCGCCGTTATTTCCGAATCGATGGGCAGGAAATCAATTGGGACTTTGTCCGCGCGGGTTACGCCGCCGTGAGTAACCTCGCGATATTCCCCTTGCAGGATCTGCTCGGTCTTGGATCGGCTTGCCGCTTAAACACGCCCGGACTTCCGGCCGGAAATTGGCAGTGGCGCTACTCCGCTGAAGAATTGGAGATCCTGCACCGAGAGGGTTCAAATTATCTGAATGAACTCGGCGAGCTCTACGGACGAAACAAAGCGCACTAAATCAGAGGGACTCGCGAAGTCGCTGACCCCGGTCCGCATCCGCACTCGGCTTTGATTTAATCGCAAAGATCGCAAAGGACGGAAAGATCGGTAAGTAAGAAATACGAATTAAGAATGCAGAAGTTTGGCGTCACTGCACTCCACGCTCAGTCTTCCTTCATAAATCATATTTCAGCCCACCCGTTGCCTCTCATTGGTATTTCTTAGCGTCTCAGCGGCTTTGCGTGATATACGGTTTGGATCAGTGCTCGTAGGTGTGCATTAGTGGTTAAAGAAAACAGACACGGGTTGTCTCACGCCAAGACCCAAGGACCCAAGGAAGTTAACCTCAAAGGTCACAAAGGGCGGAAAATAAGAATTAAGAATGCAGAAGTTTGGCGTCACTGCACTCCACGCTCAGTCTTCCTTCATAAATCATACTTCAGCCCACCCGTTGCCTCTCAGTGGTATTCCTTAGCGTCTCAGCGCCTTGGCGTGATATACGGTTTGGATCAGTGCTAATTAGCGAAAATTAGTGGTTTATCTGCCGATCAGAAAATTCGTGATCGGCGGAATCACTTCTTCGTCGGCATCGAGCAGCACGTAGTGACCCGCGTCTGCCAAATACTTGGTTTTTGCCTGTGGAAATCGTCGCATCCACTCGCCGTAGAAATGATCGTTGAAGCAAAAGTCGCGTCCGCCCCAAACGATTAGCATCGAAGATTGAGCGAACAGTTTGAGCCCCTCGCTCACCTGGGTCAGAGTTTCCCAAGTCTTATGTTTCGGGCTCATGGGAATATCCTGCACGAACCCATTCACCGCTACGCGATTTGCCCACGAATCGTAAGGCAGCAAAAGCGCATTGCTCTCGTCGGGTTTCAACTTCCTTCGATCCATCGACATCCATACAGCGGGACCGGCAAATCCATTTGCTCCGCGCACCACGAGTGGTCCCAGAAACGGAAACCGACAGGCGGAGATTCGGGTCGGAATATGTTCCGAGGGGAAAGCCGCCGTGTTGAGCACGACCAGCCTGCCGATTAATTCCGGATGGCGGGCCGCGAATCCAAACCCAATCGCGCCGCCCCAATCGTGAACGACCAAATGGATTTTCTTTAGATTGAGACTTGCGACTAATGCTTCGAGATCCGCGATTCTAGTCGCGAGATCATAAGGATAGTTTTCCGGTTTATCAGAGAGACCCATGCCAATGTGATCCGGCGCCACGCATCGGAGTTTTGGCGATACGGTGCGAATCAACTTCGCATAATAATACGACCAGGTGGGATTCCCGTGCACCATCAGCACGGCCTCATCGCCCTCGCCTTCATCCACGTAATTCATCCGCGCGCCCTGCGGCGTCGTGAATGAGTTCTGCGCGAAGGGGTAGTCTTCCTTCAGCCAATCGGGAATCGTTTTCACTTCAATCGATGGGTTGGAGATAGGGCGAGGCGTCCTCGCCGAGCCGCGATTGGTGCTCGATGAGTAAAAAATAACGGCTCAGCTGTCAGCTTCGCCCTGCCTTTGATGATTGCGTCTACCATTCGAGTGCAAGCATCAGGCAATTGAGGCCACTGCCGATGCCGAGCAGGCCGACCTTAGTCCCCTCGCCGATTTCATTTTGCTCAATCGCATTGGCCAAGGTCACGGGTAAGGCGACCGATCCGGTGTTGCCGAGTGTTTCGAAAGTCGAGAAATCCTTGGCTAAATCGAGACCGAGCGCCTCATACAATTTAAGCCGATGAATACTTCCCACTTGGTGACAGATGAAACGATTGATCTCGGGTTCTTTCCAGCCCGTTTCCGTGGTGAAATCGGACCAGGTTTCTCGGGCCAAACCGACACCGGCGATCAGCAAGGCCTCGGAATCCGTTTGCATCGCAAGTGCGTCGGCCCCGTGGGTGTCGCCCTGGCAGAGTTCGCTGTGCGCCGTCGCCGCGCGGGCCACCCCACCGATCAAACGATGCTTGGCGCTCTTCACCAGATCTTCATGGCAAACGACAGCACCGACTGCGCCTGAGCCAATCGTGAGATTGGCAAAATAGGGTTTGATGCCATTGCGATCGAGATCAGCGGTGTTGAGCGTGTTGATCGTCTCTTCGACGAGTGGCCGGCTGTTTTCGCCCGAGACGATCAAGGCGCATTTGATTTGTCCCGATTCGATCATACTCGCGGCAATCGTCAGAGAGTTGAGGAATCCGAGACAGGCATTCGACACATCGAAAATCTGGGCCGTGGCAGGTAAGCCAATCTTACGATGCGCAAACGAAGCGGTCGCCGGTTCGAGCATATCGCGGCTCACCGCGCTGTGGATAAAGAGTTCCACCTGATCCGCGCTAATCGAGGACTTGGCGAGGGCCGCTTTGCCGGCGGCCGCGCTGGCATCGGATGGTCGGGTGTTTTCGGGCCAAACCCGCCGTTCCTTGATTCCGGTCATCAATTCCAACCGGCCTTCCGGTAAACGCAGGCGCTCATAGAGCGGGCTCAATCGCTTTTCGATTTCCGTTGAAGAGAGGATTTCCTCCGGGAGCGCGCTCGCGAGCGACTCAATACAAGTGTGCTGAAATCGCATGGCTTATTTTTCGGGGCGCATCGCCAAACTCACAATATTCTGATCGTAAAAATTGGATCCCAATCCTGCATCGACCACGAGAGTTGTTCCATTGAGTCCACTGCTGCGTTCGCTCAGAAGAAACAGTGCAGCATTTGCTACCTCTGTGGTGGATAAGTTCTTTTTTCGAAACGTGAGTTTCTCGGTGTAGAGATAGCTTTCGATGTAGCCCGGAATGCCCGCCGACGCACTGGTCTTAAGCGGCCCTGCGCCGACGACATTGAAACGCACGGCCGTATCTTCGCTGAAAGACTTGGCGAGAAAACGAGCGGTCGATTCAAGCGCGGCTTTGATTGGCCCCATGTAGCCGTAGTTGTCGGGAGTGACTTGCAGCGACGAAATACCGATGGTGACCACCGAGGCTTGCGGATCGAGATGCGGTTTGAAGGCGCGAGCGATCTCAACCAACGAGAACGAAGAGATCGCATTGGCCTGCAGGAAATCATTCCGCTTCGTTTCGTGAAACGGTTTGAAACCCTCACTATAATTAGCGAAGGCAATCGAATGCACGATGCCGTGAAGTGGCGAGTGTCCGGCGGCGCTGACATCAGTCGCGAGTTTCTCGGCTGCGGTTTCGTCTTCTACGTCGCAAATGAAAACGGGTTTATCCGCGAGGAGCTTCTCCAGTGAGGCTTTGCGCGCTTCTGATCGCACGCTGTAGATCACGGTCGCGCCCTGCTCTTCCAATGCTTTCGCAATATGCCAAGCGACGCTCTTCTTATTCGCGACGCCGAAGACCAAAAAGCTCTTACCGCATAGATTGAGGAAATCGCTCATGATTGTTCGGAGCCTTCCGGGGCTTTCCAGGCGACGGCAAAATTTACGGTCAGCACGCGCGTGCCATCAGTTTTCTTAATCGAGCCGCTCATCATGGTGAACCCACCCATAGCTTCTTTTTTCTGCACTTCGATGTGCACCGTATCGCCGGGATAGACGGGATTGCGGAAACGCACATCGGTGATCTTAGCAAGCAGCGGAACTCCCTCGCCCGGTTTGGCCCCAGCCGCGAGCGCTTGCTTGGCCATGTAGAGCGCACCGGTTTGGAAAACTGATTCGCACAACAGCACCCCCGGGGTAATGGGCGCATCCGGATAGTGGCCTTTGTAGAAATCTTCTTCGCCCTTCCAAGTGCGTTCGGCGATCAGTCCGTCTTCGCTTTCGCTGACAATACGATCAACGAATAAAAACGGCGGACGATGCGGGATGAGATCGGTAACTTCGGACATGAAATATAGAAAGAGGTTTTAACCACAGATTGCACAGATGGCACGGATTATTTACGACGCGGGCCATGCATGGGCTCCGATGGAATGGTATGTGAGAACGGGGTTTTGAACTGAATCTGGAAATGATCTTGGCCGATCACTCTGTGGTATGGGTCTGATCCGTGTATTCCGTGTGATCCGTGGTAAAAAAATCAACCTTCTGCTTTCTTGGCCGCTTCGTAGAGTTTCTTGTCGATTTTATTGGCGGTGATTACGCCGTAGTTAATCGTGCCGAGCCAGCCGGACATGATGATGCCCACACTGCCTGCGTGATAGAGTCCGGGCATCTGCTCAGGGAGATCCATCGAAACCTTCAGTCCCTCAAATTTCGTGCCAAAAGAGGTGCCGCGAAAATGAGTCGTGTAGCGTTCGATCGTGCGTGGTGTTGCTGCTTCCATCCAATCGATCTTCTCGGTGACTCCCGGAATGAATTTTTCGAGCGACGCGAGCGCTTCATCGATCAAGCGCTGCTTGTTCTTGGCGTAATCTTCCTCGGACAGCTCTTTCCAATCAGGATACTTGCCATTGAGCGACGCGACTACGGTGTAGCGGTCCGAACCGGGACGCGTCTCCGGATAGTAAACCGAAAAGGTGCGACTGGTCGTGTGGAAATCGACCAATTCGTCGCTGCTGTAAGTAGGCGCATCAGAGGTGAAAACGAGATCCCCGATATTTGGAATCGATTCACCCTTTTTGATCCCGAAATAAACCTGGCAAGAACTGGTGTTAATTCGCACGGCCTCGGCTTCAGCGAGATAGTCGGGAGCGAAGTTTTCCTTTCCGGCGAGACGGAAGATGGTGTTCTTGATGTTCGCGTTGGAGAGGATCGCCTTGGCGCGAATGATCCGGCCATTGCCGGCGACGATCCCGGCGGCGACTTTCTTCCCCTCGCGTTCTTCAACATGAATGCGATCCACGAGGACGTGTTTGCGGCATTCGACGCCATTCGATTTGAGCTCATCGACCATCTTCTTGATGAGTAGGTCTGAGCCGCCCTGAAAGGTGAATACGCCCGATCCCATGAAATTCGAAAATACGATTCCGTAAGTGATCGCCGGATCTTCCGGGGTGGAACCGTTGGCATAGGTGATCGGTTCCATCAGTAAGCGATGCACGTCGGGGCGACCGGGGAAGAACCGCTCAAACATCTCACCGGTTGTTTCGGTGTTATCATCGTAGAAATTCATCGATCGCAAGTGATCGTAGAACGCTTCCACGGTTTCCTTCTCCAGATTGAACTGTTCAAGCAGCACTCGGGTATAGTCCTCGCGCGTAAACGTGGTCCATACATCCATCTGTGGATTCACGAACCGGATGTCTTTCAACTGGTGGATCGAATCGGCAATTTCTTTGGTCCAGTATTTGCGGCAACTTTTCTTCATTCCGGAGGGAAATCCGTGCAGAGAAATATCGAAAATATGCCCGCCCTTGCGGCGAAACCAAGTGGCGAGTCCGCCATACTGGTAATGGTGCTCGAGTAGCAGCACTTTATGCCCCGCTTTTGCGAGGTAATTGGCGCCGGTGAGGCCGCCCAAACCGCTGCCGATGACGATTACGTCATACTCGTCGGCCACATCTTTTAACCAGTCATATGCCATGGGAAAGGAAGAGCGAAGAAAACCCCGTCCTTACTGGCAAGGCTTTACGGAATGAAGAAGGTAGAAGTATGAATGAGACACAGGAAATGAGGAATGCCTAATGACTAATAACCACCGAGAGACAGAGCTGTTTTTAACCACAAAGTGCGCAAAGCTCTCAACGCTGATCCACGGCGTATAAGCACAGATTGCACAGATGCGATCCGGATATAGGCAGCGGTAGGCCATCTGCTTGCAGACGCATTTGATAGGCATAGAACGCAAGGTTATTACCACGAACGCACTCAGTCTCAAGGTCGGGCGACCGCTCACATCGGCTCATTGAGCTACCGTCTAGTTGACGACACCATCTGCGGGCTTTCCGCCCTACGTCCGCGCTAACGCGCTCCGTCTGAAGTTACGGTCCGGGCGTTGGATCGATCAATTAGTGTGCATTAGTGGTTAAATGCCTTGGTCCGAGCCCCTAGTGGTGAGATCCCATCCCGCTTCGCCTACAGCTGAGGGCTGATCGGAATCCGTTTCTTCCTTCTTCCTTCTGAATTCTAACTTTACCCCTTATCCGCCACGTAGATCGTGTAGGTGCTGCGTCGGGCGTTTTTATGCAATCGTGCAGGCACGGATTCGATCTTGAAGTTCATCGCCTTCAACCGAGATTCAAATTGCTTGTCCACGCTGGCCGACCAGATCGCGGCGCGGCCGCCCGGTTTGAGCGCACGGCGAATCTGCTGCAGACCCTGCCGATTGTAGAGGCGCGCATTCCCCCTCTGCACCATGGCAGTCGGACCGTTGTCGATATCGAGCAGGATCGCATCGTAGGTATTTGGTTTGCAGCGACTCAGCAACGCGCAGACATCGCGCGTATGCACTGTCACCCGCGGATCGTTCAGTAGTCCGCCGTTAAGGTCTTTCATGAAAGTGCGATTCCACTCCACGACTTCGGGGATCAGCTCGGCCACTTCCACGGCGATATTCGCGCCGGCCCCGGCTAGCACGCTCTTCAACGTAAACCCCATCCCGAGTCCACCAATCAGCACCCTCCCCTCGGTTGCTCCGCGTAGATGCTCCACCGCGATCTCACCGAGGTGCAACTCCGAGGCCGAAACCGATGAATGCATCAGGTCGCGTCCCTCCACCCGCATGCTGAAATCACCATCATGCTCGACCAAAGCCATGGACTTGCCATCGGGAGTCGAGGTTTCAGCAAGTGTGATATGCGGTTTCATTCGTAACCCATCAGCACGGCGGATGCTGCCCGTTGCAAGTCGATTGGATGACGATCTGTCGGATTTAATCTGGAAATCAGGAAGTCAGGAATCCCAATCCTCTTAACCGCTGATCTTCGCTGATTCATATCTGCGCACATCTGTGTAATGTTCCGCGACTGCCCAAAGGCACCCCGTCTTGTCACCCCTGTGGGGCACGAATCAAAGATTCTCACCATCTGCGCGCTAACGCGCTCCGTCTGCGGTGAATGTCCGGGCGTTGGATCGATCCTTTAGCGCTGATTAGCGTCTATTAGCGGTTTATCCGGTCGGTATTTCGTGGGTCTCAAATTATGATCTTCACTGACTACGCGCTTTTCGCTTAAGGCTTAGGGCTCATTTCACATGTCCGCGTTTATCAATCTCTCCACTTATCGATTCACCTCGCTCGAAAACTTGCCCGAGCTGCGCGAGCATTTGTTGGAGTTGACCCATCGATTGGAGCTGAAGGGCACGATTCTGCTGAGCGCGGAAGGGATTAATCTCTTTGTGGCGGGCACGCGTGATGCCACCGACGCCCTGATCGCGGAGCTGCGCACGTTGCCCGGTTTAGCTGATCTTACGGCCAAGGAGAGTTTGAGCGATGAGCAGCCCTACAGTCGGATGCTAGTGAAAATTAAGAAAGAAATTATCGCTTTCGGGATCGAGGGCGTGGCTCCGGGCACGCACACCTCCCCCAAGCTTCCCGCGAAGACGCTCAAGCAGTGGCTAGATGAGGGAAAGCCGATTACGCTCCTCGATACCCGCAACGATTACGAAATCAAGATGGGCACCTTTAAGGGCGCAATTGATCCGAAGATCGAAACCTTCCGTGAATTTCCGAATGCGGTGCGCGAGCTACCTTCTGAAATGAAAGAGCAGCCGGTGGTGATGTTTTGCACCGGTGGAATTCGTTGCGAAAAAGCAGGTCCCTTCATGGAACAGGAAGGCTACAAAAATATCTTTCAGCTCGATGGCGGCATCTTGAAATACTTCGAGGAATGCGGCGGGGCGCATTACGATGGGGAGTGCTTCGTCTTCGACAAACGCGTGGGCGTCGGTCCCGATCTGGAGGAAACGCAATCAGCACTCTGCTTCAGTTGCCAGATGCCACTCACGCAGGAAGAGCAGCAACACCCGCATTATAATCCGCCTGAAACCTGTCCCAATTGCTATGACCGTGTGATCGCCAAGAAAGCCGCCGCCGAAGCGAAACGCGCTGAAGCTCACGCGTTTAAGGCGAAGTGAGCTTCGCATGGGTTATTGGTTAATGCTTATTGGCTATTGTTCTGAGCCGGACCTGTTGAGGTGAAACCTCGGAAGCAAAAGTTTCACGCGGAGTGCGCGGAGGCGCGGAGATATCTTTAATCCATAAACCGCAGATAACGCAGATGTGAGCAGATAAAAAGGCGTTTGGATCTGTGTTAATCTGTGACATCTGTGGTTAAAAACACCCTGCCCCTCGGTGATCTGAATCCATGAGTATCCGTGGTAAAAAAATACCTTAGGATTGGATCACAAATTCAGGTCCCACCAGGAGTGCGAATTAGTGGATATTAGTGGTTAAAATAACCGGTTCGCTCGGAGATCGAACCCTACCCAAGTTTTTCCGTTCCTGCTTTCCAGCTTTGTTCATTCATCTGCCCTCAGGGCACCCAATCCAATGCATCTAACCACTAATGCACACTAATAGACACTAATTCCGAATCCGTGTTCATCTGTGTCCATCCGTGGCTAAATCCGTCTCTTCAACTTTCGTCCTTCCGCTTTCATTTTTTCTCGGCAGCTCTGTAACCGTGATCATTCGTGTGCTGTTCACTCATCTGCCCTCAGGGCACCCGATTCAATCACCCTTCCGTTTCTCTCCAGGGCAAATCGCTTTGCGATTCACCATCTACGCGCTCACGCGCTTCGTCCGTGGAAAAAATGCCTTAGGATTGGCTTCGCGATCTTAGCGCCCTTCGCGGTTAATTCTGTGTCTCCTGCCTCTCCTGATCGAACCCTACCCTTTTTGTAGGATATGGAAATTCGCCATCGAGATCCCGCTGAGCATCGCGCCGACGATTCCTAAAAAACCTTGATCGGTGCCGCAGAGATAAACGTTGTTCAGGGCGGTGCGGCCTTCCCGATATTTGGTCGATGAACCGTAGATCGCGCCGCCTTCGTGGCCGGTGAATTTCGTGATCGTGCGCGGGGTAAACATGTCGGTGGCTAGGGTTGCCTTCTTTAAGACCTCTTCCGATTCGAGTGCGGGCATGAAGCGTCGCGCGCTCGTTTGCACGCGCTCATACCAAAGGCCCTTGTCCTCTTGATACTGTTCTTCGGGGAGCGTGGCCCATTGATCGTAATTGGCGAGACAGGTGCAGCGGAAAATACCTTCGGTGAGTTCCTGGTCGTCGGTGAAATCGAAATTGTTGGGGATGCAGATCACGCCGCTGCGTGGATCAACTTGATTCTGCGGTTGTTCATACGAGAACGTGGCGGAGTCGTTGAAAAACACGATCGTATCATCACCCCAGCCCAGCTCGCGTGGCTGTTTGTTCAGGATCGTGATTGTTTCGACAAAGCTCAATCGGCCCGCCGGTGAAGGCTGCGGCGCGATCGTTTTGGCGATCAGTTTTTCCGTTTCGGGAGCCCCAATCGAAGAGATGATGTGATCGGCGATGATCTCCTCACCGTTGTCGAGGATGAGTGCGCTCGCGGAATCGCCCTGCGAAATGATTTTCTGCACGCCGCACTTCATGCGGCGCTCTCCCCCACTCGCCCGATACTTGTCGATCAGAACGCGCAGGATCACGCGCACGCCGTCGAACGGACGTGCGAACCCCTCAAAGAAGAGGGCCTTAAACATGATCACGAATTGACCAAAGGCCATGTCATGCTCCGACGCGCTGCCGTAATACATCACCGGGCAAAACAGCATGTCCTCTAAAAGCGGATCGGAGATGTGGCGCCGCACGACAGTTCGGGCCGACGCCGGCTTCGCATCGAGCGAAACATCGTCGTAAGTGCGGATCACGGCCGCGAGCCGACGGAACCCGTCGATTTGCGCCGGGAACTGTTGTGCGACCTCGGATTCGAAAAACGAGAAATCGTTGGTAAATCCCAGATTGGTTTCGCCGCTGGGCCCGAACGAGATTCGCGATTGCTTTTGTTCGCACAGCGCGAACTCCTCACGGCTGATCCGCAGTTGTCGCAACAGCTTGGTCAGCGGCGTGCCCTTCACGCCGGGCTTCACGAAATTGGTCATCGCGTGCAGGCCCACATCGTATTTGCGCCCGTCGATGCTGTAGAAACTGTTGAGCCCGCCGACGGCATTGTGCCGCTCGAAGATGCAGACCTTCTTGCCGAAGTGCGCCAACCGAATCCCCGCCGCGAGGCCGGACATGCCCGCGCCGATAATGGCTACATCGTATTTGGAAGAGGAATTCACTTATTTTTAATGTGGAAAGCTGGAAAACTGGAACTGAAGCAGAGCTACCACAGATGGACACAGATTAACTCAGATACAATCATCAGAATTACGTGGTTTGGGTTTGGAGAGGATTCGTGTCCATTAGTGTTCATTCGTGGTTAGAGATCTGAATGCACAACATCTCAACCCGCAAAAAAGGCCGGTTAAAAATAACCGGCCCCGCTAAATTTGCTTACCGCTTAAAGCTGATAGCTGATTGCTAACCGCTTAGAATTTATTTCCCCAGCTCGTTGAATTTGGGCGTCAGGTATTCGGCGCTGCTATCGAGCGACGCGAGCTGCATGTAATCAGCCTCGGGCACCTCAATGCCGTGCTGTTTGCGCAGCTCCATGACGATATCGAGGAAGTCCATCGAATCGAGTTCCAGTTGGTCGCGCAGACGCACATCGGGTTTCACATTGGAAACGTCTTCGTCGGGTGCGATGTCGCTGATGATGTCGAGCACCACCTTTTTACAGTCTTCTTTTGTCATAATCGAAATGAGAGTCTGGGAAATTAGGGAACAAACCGCTTAACAATCAACGTGGAATTTATCCCCAGCATACCAAAGGAGTTATTAAGGATGGTATCCACCTTCGCAACCTTCCGCGGCTGATTTAGCACCAGACCGGGCAAATCGCATTTCGGATCAAGGTTATCGACGTTAATCGTGGGGTGCACCGTGAGGTCATCGAACGACGGCAAATTGCCCGCAAGCTCGAGTGCACCGGCCGCACCCATGCAGTGTCCGATGTAGCTTTTCGTATTGTTAATCGAAGTATCGGGGCAACCTTCGCCAAACACCGCGCGAATTGCTTCGCATTCCTGGATGTCGCCCAGTGGCGTGGCGGTCGCATGCGTGTTGACGATGTGAATGTCGCTGGGCTCAAGTTCGGCATTCTGGAGCGCTTTACGCACGCATTCGGCCTGCCGGGTGGGATTGGGCAACACGTAGTCGCTCGCATCGCTATTCACGTGATAGCCGCCGATCTCGCCGTAAATTTTCGCGCCGCGGGCCTGGGCATCCTCGAGGCGCTCGAGCGTGTAAAGCGCCCCGCCCTCGGAAATCACGATCCCGTTGCGATCCGTGTCAAAAGGGCGACTGGCCTTGTTCGGATCCTCGTGGGTCGCGAGCGCGTTCTGGCTCTTGAATCCAGCGAAAATGCCGAATGTGCGGATACTCTCACTCACTCCGCCGCAAATCGCGAAATCGACTTCACCCAGACGCAACATCTGCGCGGCGTGAATCAGACCCATATTACCGGCGGCACACGCGGCGCCAATCGTGTAGGCCGGACCGGTGATCCCGAGATTGAGGGAGGTCTCGCCGGCCGGATTGTTGGCGACGGTGCGGGGATTATGGTAGTGCGACCAATACTTGGTGTCGTAATCGAACTGGGAAATATTGTAGATCTCGTTCTCCGTCTCGACGTTGCCGTGTTCCGTGCAGCCGATGTAAATGCCCACGCGATCCTTCTCGACCGAATCGAAGTCTACCCCGCTGTCTGCTAAGGCCTCACGGGCGCAGTAGATCGAAATCGAGCCCGCTCGGGTGCCGACCCGCACCTCTTTCTTCTTCTGGTATCTGAGCGCATCGTAGTCGCAGATGCCTGCGAGCTGTTCGCCCATGTAGCGGATATCCATCCGTCCCACCCCCGCGTTTCCATCCAGCAGATTCTGCCGGAATTCCTGGAGGGAGTTGCCATTTGGAGCCGTTAAACCGACGCCTGTGATCACGATCCGAGTGCGTTTCATTACAATTAAAAGGAAAAGGGCTAGCCAATCATGGCACGAAAGCAATACAACGCTCTGAAAATGAACGTTCTTGTTGTTGGAGGAGCCGGTTACATCGGCAGTCACTGTGTCCGTCAATTGATCGCTGCGGGCCACAAACCCGTCGTGCTCGACAATCTCGTCTATGGTCATCGCGAGTCGATTCCGGAGGACGTGAAATTCTATCCGACGAATCTCGGCAACGAAAAGGAGGTCGGGAAGATTCTCCGCAAAGAGAAGATCGAGCTCGTGATGCACTTCGCCGCCTTCGCCTACGTGGGCGAAAGCGTCACCGATCCGCTCAAATATTATTTCAACAACGTCGCCTCCACCCTGCACCTCCTGCGTTGCATGCACGGTTCGGGCGTGAAAAAGTTCGTCTTCTCCTCGACCTGCGCGACCTACGGTGAACCCACCGAGATGCCCATCACCGAATCGATGCCCCAGGCGCCGATCAATCCCTACGGTCAAACCAAGCTCGATATCGAAAACGCGCTCAAATCGCTCGCGCACGCCCACGGCCTCAGTTTCGCGGCCTTCCGCTACTTCAACGCCGCCGGAGCCGCCGAAGATGGAGAGATCGGTGAACACCACGATCCCGAGTCGCACCTGATTCCCCTCGCCATCGACGCCGCCCAAGGCCTGCGCGATCCGCTCAAGGTATTCGGCAACGACTACGACACGCCCGATGGCACCTGCCTGCGCGATTACGTGCATGTCGACGATCTTAGCCGCGCGCACATCGCCGTCTTTGATAAGCTCGCCACGCCCGGCACCGGACTCTTCTACAATCTCGGCACGGGTAATCCCACCTCCGTGCTGGAAATCATCGCCGCCGTCGAAAAGGTGACCGGCAAGACCGTGCCGCATTCCATCGCGCCACGTCGCGCTGGCGATCCCCCCGCCCTTTACGCCGATTCGACCAAGGCGCAAACCGAGCTCGGTTGGACCGTGAAATTCGACACCATCGAATCCATTGTCGAAACCGCCTGGCGTTGGCACGAAGCGAATCCGGAGGGTTTTGTTTCGAAGTCAGAAGATTGAAGGAAGAAGTAGGAACTCCGGATTCAGAGGTTAACCGCTAATGTCCGCTAATGGGTCACTAATTCTGATCCGTGTCTATCCGTGTTCACCCGTGGTTAAAAACAATCCTGCCTCTCGGATAACCCGAAGAACCACAGAGTGCACAGATTGCACTGAGTCATGGTTCGGATTTACATCCAGAGCCTCTGCCTCTCAGTCCTACATTCCGTGAATTCTGTGTGTTCCGTGGGTAAAATAATCTGCCTCTCCGTGGTTCGGTCTTCGCGACCTTCGCGGCCTCCGCGTTAAAAAAGCCCTGCAACTCAGTCCTACATTCCGTGAATTCTGTGTGTTCCGTGGGTAAAATAATCTGCCTCTCCGTGGTTCGACTTAGCGATCTTCGCGACCTCCGCGTTAAAACAGCTCTGCCTCTCGGCAGCACCTTCGCGATCTTAGCGACCTTCGCGGTTAAAGTTCGGAACCGACGAGCTCCAAAATCTCTGGGTCATCCAAATTACCAAGGGTGGCCAGAGCTACACCGGTATCGACATGTTTGACGACCTCTTCCCCGCGCAGCACCTGGACGATCGTCTTCACGCCGAGATAGCCCATTTTTACGGGATTCTGGAGCACGAGCCCCTGCAGTTCACCGGTGCGGAGTGCTTCGATGAACGTCCGGCTATTGGCGAAGCCAACCAGCTTCACCTTCCCGTGTCCGAGCCCGGCATTGTCGAGCGCGACCATCATGCCGGCGGTGGTCGATGAGTTGGGACAGAAAATACCGTTCACCTCTTGGCCGAAACGAATCAGTAGATTCTGCGAAGTCCGCAGCGACGTATTCCGGGTCGCTCCACCATGCTGATTCGAAGAGATCACCTTGATCTCGGGAAACGCCTTCGCGATCTCATCGAGAAAACCCTGCTCGCGTGCCTCGGAGCTCGCGGAGCCCACCTGCACGCGCAGCAGGATCGCGTTGCCCTTGCCGCCCATCAATTCGCCCAACCGCTGCGCCGCGAGCTGACCGCCCTTGTAATTATTCGTCGCGATCGTGCTGACCGGTGCTTCCGACTTGAGCGGTGAATCCACGATCACCACGGGGATGCCTGCGCGGGTCGCCATTTCTACTGGTGCGGCCAGGGCGCGGTTATCGAGCGGCGCGAGCACGATCCCGCTCACGCGCCGCGTCATGAAATTCTCCACCACCTGCACCTGCTGATCGCGATCATCCTCGCGCAGCGGTCCCTTCCAAATGATCTTCACATCCACGCCTGCGTCCTGAAATTCCGCCTCGGCCTTCTGCGCCCCGGCATGAATCAACTTCCAGTATTGGTGAGTCGTGCCCATCGGCACGACGGCAATCCGGTATTTCTCGGCGGCCTGGGCAGATATCGCCAGTCCTAGAAGAATTGTCAGGGTAACTAAAAAACGTGTGGGGGTCATGGCGGATAGCTTTAAGCGGTAATCTGTAATGCCAAGTCAGGTTTTAACCACTAATGGACGCTAATCAGCGCTTAAGAAGCGATCCCATGCCAAGCAGGTTGTTACCACTAAACACACGAAAAGCACGAAACAGGAAGAGAGATTGAGACAATGGTCATTAATCATTAGTCATTAACCATTCGGCCCCTTGGGCCGCTCGCCTTCTTCCTTCATAAATCTTCCTTCAGCCCGCACCCTGCCTCTCAGAAATTGTAATTAAGCATTAATCATTAACCAATAATCATTCGGCCCAGTGGGCCGCCTCTGCCTCACGGATTTATGCCCATTAGTGAAGATTAGCGGTTTAAAATATTCCTGCCTCTTGGTGGTCGCACCCTAGTGTATTTTAATAGGCATTAACCATTAGCCATTAACAAATCAGCCGTCCCTGCCACTCGGTGGTTTGAATCTGTGTCGATCTGCGTCATCTGTGGTTTAAAACTATTCTGCCTCACAGCATTTGGCATTACGCATTAGTCATTTCCCCTCATCTTCCTTCTTCCTTCATAATTTATACTTCAGCCCACCCGCTGCCTCTATGAGGTATTTCTTAGTGTCTCAGCGGCTTTGCGTGACATACGGTTTGGATCAGTGCCCATATGTGTGGATTAGTGGTTAAAAAAACAGACACGGATTGTCTCACGCAGAGACGCTAAGCCGCAGAGTCTCCAATCTATGATTTAACCGCTGATGGACGCTAATCTTCGCTAAATGATCTGAACCGAAATTTAACCGCAGATTACACAGATGAGCACAGATTATGTAACGCATAGCCATTAACAAATCAGCCGTCCCTGCCTATCGGTGATCGGGCTTCGTGTGAATTCGTGTCCATTAGTGGTTAAAAACAGCACTGCCTCACAGCGATTGATCCGATCCGCTTGCGAAATAACCGATCGGCATTAGCCATTACCCAAATAGACATTCCTACTCTACCTCAAATGGATTGGAATCCGTGTTATCCGTGCAATCCGTGGTAAAAAACAATCCTGCCTCTCGGGCTTCGCTTTAAATTACCTCCCTTTCGTGCATTCCGTGTGTTTTGTGGTTAACTAGGTCTGTGATTCAAACGCTCACCCAATCCCAATTCATCCCTGCCTCACCGGATCGCGTGTGGGACTTCTTTTCGACGCCCGCCAATCTCAATGCGCTGACCCCGCCGGAAATGCAGTTCGAAACCAAGGGCGATCCCGGGCCCATGCATGCCGGTCAGCTGATCGCCTACCGCATCCGCGTCGCGCCGCTCATCTGGGTGAACTGGCTCACGGAAATCCGCTACGTCGAACCGGGCGTGCGCTTTGTCGACGAACAGCGCATTGGTCCCTATCGTCTCTGGTATCACGAACACCGCTTCGAGCCCAAAGACGACGGCGTGCTCATGCACGATCACGTGACCTACGCCCTGCCCCTAGGTCCCCTCGGCGATCTGGTCCATGCGCTCTGGGTCAAACGCCAACTCCGCCATATCTTCGATTTCCGCCGCGAAGCCGTGGATCGAGTTTTTGGTAAGTAGAGGTCTCAGGCATATTTTACCGCAGATTACACTGAGGAGCGCAGATAGGGATACCGATTTGCACCCGCTGATTCTGTATAGGTCTAAGTCGCCCGCTGATGGTTTACGCGCTTGCTCTACTATTCAATATTAGTTGCTCTGGTCGCACCCCATGGCAACTCCAGAACTTATAGAGACATTTATTGCCCGTTGGGAGGAGGCCGAGGCAAAGGAGCGTGCCAATTACCAGATGTTTCTCACGGAACTCTGCGATGTTCTCGAAGTGCCGCACCCAGATCCCTCCGGCTCTGATAATGCCTTTAATCGCTACGTTTTCGATCGCTCTCTGGATCGCATCAAAACCGATGGCTCTAAAACCACTGTCTATGCCGATCTCTACAAACGCGGTTCTTTCATGCTCGAAACGAAGCAAGGCGCGCACGCCAAGAAGGATCAGGCAAACCAACTCCCTCTTCTGGATGAACCTCTGCCTTTGCCCAAAATCGGTCATGGTGTTCGCGAAACCAAGCAATGGGATATCGCTCTGGAAAAAGCCTATAACCAAGCGCGACTCTATATTCGCGATCTGCCCAATGAGGAAGGCCGTCCGCCCTTTCTGATCGTTTGCGATGTCGGTTATGTGATCGAGCTCTACAGCGAGTTTACCTGCACGGGCGGCACTTATATTCGCTTTCCCGATCCGAAGTCACACCGGATCGCCCTCAATGATCTGCGTAACTCCAAAGTCCGCGATCGCCTCCGCGCTATCTGGACGGATCCGCTTTCGCTCGATCCGAGTAAACACGCGGCCAAGGTCACTCGCGAAGTGGCTGACGCCCTCGCCCATCTCGCCCGATCGCTCGAAAAGGAGCAGCATGAGCCCGAAGTCATTGCGCTGTTTCTTCAACGTATTCTCTTCACACTCTTTGCCGAAGATGTCGGGCTGCTGCCGAAAACCTCCTTCGAGCAAATGCTCCTCAAGGCCAAGGAAAACCCGCACGGCTTCACTGTTCTCGTTACCGCACTTTGGAAAGACATGGCTAGCGGCTCCGAGTATTCGACCGTCCTCCTTCAAAAGGTAGCACACTTCAACGGCGGACTTTTCGAAAACCCATCCGCACTACCGCTCAACGCCGAACAGATCACCCTGCTGATTCACGCTTCGCGTAAAGATTGGGGCGAAGTTGAACCCGCTATTTTTGGCACTCTCTTGGAACGAGCACTTTCCCCTCGTGACCGCCACAAACTCGGTGCACATTATACCCCGCGTAGTTATGTCGAGCGACTCGTTAAACCTACGATTATCGATCCGCTACGCGCCCGTTGGGATTCCGTCAAAACGGCCGTCGCCCAATTCACCATCTCCAATCAAACCGATGAGGCGATCGCCGCTGTTAAAACTTTCCATCACGAGCTCTGTTCTCTTCGGGTGCTGGATCCCGCCTGCGGATCTGGCAATTTTCTCTACGTGACCCTTGAGCACATGAAACGCCTAGAAGGCGAAGTGCTCGAACTGCTCGAACAACTCGGCGACACCGAGCTCACCTTCGAAATGGAGCAGTTCAAAGTCCGTCCTCAACAATTTTACGGAATCGAACTCAACGCCAGTGCCGTCGCCATCGCTCAACTCGTGCTCTGGATCGGTTATTTCCAGTGGCACAAAAAAGCCACCGGCAGCGCCGATACCCAGGATCGCCCGCTTCTCCCCAAAGATCGCACCATCCGTCAACAAGACGCGGTGCTCGCTTACGATGAGAAAACCCCGCGCAAAGATGCCGACGGAAATTTCGTGACGATCTGGGATGGACGCACGACAAAACCTCATCCTGTCACCGGCCGAGAAGTGCCCGACGAAGACGCGACGATACCGCTTTACGATTACAGTAATCCCCGCCGCGCCGAATGGCCTGCCGCTGACTACATCGTGGGCAATCCACCCTTTATTGGTGCATCCCGCATGCGCGACCTGCTCGGTGACGGTTATACCGAGGCCCTCCGATCCGTTTGGAAAAAAGACGTCCCCGAATCTGCCGACTTTGTGATGTTCTGGTGGGAGAAGGCCGCCGAACTCGTCCGCGCTGGTTTCGTCCAGCGATTCGGCTTCATCACCACCAATAGTATTCACCAAACCTTCAATCGCCGTGTCTTGGAAAAGCATCTCGGCGATTCGAAAAATCCACTCACCCTTGCCTACGCTATTCCTGATCACCCTTGGGTGGACAGCACCGATGGAGCCGCCGTGCGCATCGCCATGACCGTCGCGACCAACGATCCGAAACCTGGTGAATTGAATCGTGTGACCACTGAAACCGAAATCGACAACGGTGAACACCAAGTCCAACTCGATACTGACCTCGGCAAGATAGCCGCTAATTTGAAGGTCGGAGCTGATACAGGTTCAGCTGTTTCACTAGCGTCTAATAGAGGACTAAGCTGCCCAGGAGTTAAACTCCACGGTTCAGGTTTTATTGTGACGGAAAATGAAGCAAAGGAACTCGGGTTGGGGACAGTGTCAGGTATAAAAGAGAGAATCCGTCCTTATTTGAACGGTAAAGATATCACATCAAATTCACGTGGAGTGCGATTGATTGATTTGTTCGGACTTAAACAGCAAGAAGTTCGATCAAATTATCCTGCCCTGTATCAATGGGTATTGGAGCGCGTAAAACCTGAACGTGATGCGAAAGCTCACACTAAAGATGGAGCCGTTTATGCGAAGTTTTGGTGGCTACACGGTAAGACTAGAAAAGAGCTTCGCCGTAGCATCTCCGATTTAACTAGATATATCGCGACACCAGAGACCTCAAAGCATCGGTTCTTCGTTTTCCTCGATCAATCGATTTTGCCAGACAATATGCTCATCAATGTGGCTAGCGATGATGCCGCAATTCTGGGCGTTTTGGCCTCGGCGATTCATATCACATGGGCACTTAGCACTGGTGGCCGTTTAGGTTTCGGAAATGATCCTCGCTACAACAAAACTCGCTGCTTTGAAACTTTTCCGTTCCCTGATCTCGAAGACGACGATCCTTTCAAAGCACGCATTCGTGAACTCGGCGAACAGCTCGACGCGCATCGCAAAAAGCAACAAGCCGCCCATCCTGACCTCACGCTGACTGGCCTCTACAACGTAGTCGAAAAGTTGCGCCGCGAAGAACCACTCAATGACAAAGAGCGTGTGATCCACGAACACGGACTCGCCGCCATCGTCAAACAACTCCACGACGAAATCGATGCTGCCGTGCTGTCTGCTTATGGTTGGGACGATCTCAACACCGGAACGCCTTTGGCAGATCGTCTGGCCCGGAAGGACGAACAAGCCGAAGCCCTCGAACAAGACCTGCTAACCCGACTCGTCGCCCTCAATCACGAACGCGCCGCTGAAGAAGCGAAGGGCAAGATTCGTTGGCTCCGTCCCGATTACCAAAACCCCACCGGCCAAAGCTCAGAAACTGCAGCCCAAACCGAACTCGGAGTCACCGAAACCGTCACCACGAAGTCAGTCAAACTTACGTGGCCCAAAACACTCCCCGATCAAGTCACCGCTCTCCGCGCGCTGATCCCAACCATCGGCCCAGACCCCGCCGCCCTCGCCGCTCACTTTGGTAAACGCACCAAAAAACGCCTCACCGAAATCACCCAAATCCTCGAGACCCTTCAGAACCTCGGACAACTGTAGATTTCACGAAATTTCGATTGCCTAGAGAATTCACTGAAAAGATGGACTTTAAAATTGAAAAACCAGTTCACCAGTGGTCTTCAGACCGGGAACTTGATAATCTTGAAGATGATAAACTGGGACGTGGCGAATTTGCTAAGCGGATAGCCAAAGAGCTTCAGGGATGGAATCATAATCAGGGTAGCTTGGTCATGAGCCTTAACGGAGATTGGGGATCTGGTAAATCGAGTTTCAAAAACTTCATAATTCGGTGCATGGAAGCTGAGTCTAAAAACAATGGCATGACACCAATTCCTATTGTTAGCTATAACCCTTGGCAATGGAGTGGGCAGGATAAACTACTCCAAGGTTTCTTTGACGAAGTAGGGAAAGCTTTCAAAACGGGCAAGTTAAGGAATTTTTTAAAAGCGTGGAAACTGGCGAGGGCGTGGGAAGGACTTAAGGCAATTACAATTGCTAGTCGTGAAGTGGCGACCCACCTCCAAAGATCCCTTGCAACAATATCAACACTGATAGCCGGCGGTGGTTCTGGTCTACTGGCGCTAAACTTTGATTCTGTTTGGCTTTCAACCATTTTTGCCACACTCAGTCTTATACTCATCGGATTCGCTACGCTATGCGCAATATACGCGCCGGTCGCAGATTTAGTAGCGGCTGTAATTAATTGGAAGTTCAGATCAGGAGAACAATCTCTTGAGAATACCCGTGCGAATTTAAAGCGACAGTTGTTAAAATTGGAGCGGCCAGTTCTTGTGGTAATAGATGACCTTGATCGTCTTACGATTGATGAAATTCTACTCGTAGTCCAACTCGTTAAAGCAAATGCGGATTTTCCAAACGTCGCCTATCTACTCCTATTTCAGAGGAGTCGCGTGGCGAAGGCTCTGCAGGAGGTATTTAAGGAAAATGGCTACAAATATCTCCAAAAGGTGATCCAAGTTGAATTGGATATTCCAAGTCCACCAGAAGATCGACTCAGGAAAATGCTGCTCGATGGACTCGATATTATTCACGCCAGAGCCAAATTTCGTTGGAACGCAGAAGCTAAACAACGTTGGCGTAATACCTTCGAGGATGGAATTTGGCCGTATTTCGATACACCTCGTGATGTAAAGCGTTTCCTCGGAGTATTCGGCTTCTATTTTGAAAGTCACATCACAGACGAAATACTAGAAGTTAGTTTTACGGATTTAGTAGGTTTGGAGGTTTTGAGAATGTTTGACCATGAAGCCTACGATGGGGTGCGGTTTGCCTTTCAGAGTAAGAGGAGAATCTATTTGCAGCTACTTTTCGGAGAGAAAGAGTTCCAGGAGGAGTTTCAGCTAGGTGTGAAAGAGTTACTTGAACGGACTACTCTAAGTTCCGTGCAAAAACGAGCACTGAGTGCTCTTCTCTATGAGTTATTCCCACAAGGTTCGGACAACGTTTCCATGGATGAGCAGACTTGGGATCGGGATAATCGAATATGTCATCCAAAACATTTCCCAAAATATTTCCAACTTACACCGATAGAAGGTGATATTTCCGAGAGCACTCTGCGACGACTTATTGAGGCCAGAAACAGTATAAGCTCATCTAAGGATATACTTCTCGAGGTTGCACAAGAGGACGCATTACTTCGACTATTTGAACGGTTATTATCCGTAAAAGACGAACTGACGGAATCGACAATTCGGACATTGTTACATGCCCTTTTCGATATTTCTGACATGCTGCCTTCAATCAAAAACGGAGTAGAATTTAGGGCTGATGCAGAACGCGAACTTGCTCGGCTCTCAGTTCAATTATTGCGAGGAATTGAAGATCCCCAAACACGATCTGCTATATTAAAAGAAGCCATCGAAAATACTGCTGCAATTACTGGTCCTGCGATCTGCGTCTCTATGCTCGTTAGCAGTAGCAAAAAAGAATTCGACACTCAAAGCCGTATTATCGATCTAAACACCTTAGAAGAGGTAAGAGACTCAGTTGCAAAACGACTTTGGATTTGCGCCCAAGGTGATTCGTTTTGGAACCTGCATGCAGTTGCGTTTTTGATATACAGAATAAAGGACTGGATGCCTGAAAATGAGCTTAAGGGTTGGTTAGCTAAGGCGCTGGCTGAGCCAAAGCACGCACTTGTATTTATAGAACACATGGTAAATGAAAGTAGTTCGACAAATAGCAGATATGGGACTAGAAGGGTTTATAAAATACCTGTAAGAGCCTGGTCGGATATGGTGGATATAAAAATGCTATATAATTCTATAAGCCAAGAAAACTTAGTAGGCGTTAACCAAAAAATCGTCGAGAAACTTGGTGAAATACTGGATTCCAAAGACCTGAATTCGAAACTTCAGGAAATCTATGTTATAAGCCGCGATGAAGAGGGAAATTTATTTGAAGACCCATCAGATCAATTTTAGAGCACTAGATCATGGATGTGGGGCTGAACCAGTTCACTCCTTGCATCAAGTTGCGGTGATGGATTCTAACGAACACGCACACAGAAACTATCAGTGTTTTGACCGCACTTTAAAGCTTAGGCCGATGGAAGAAGAAAAAATGCCACTGACCCTCAACTAACAATGCCAATACCCGACCTTGATGATATTCGACGCCCCGCTTTACAGCTTTTGGCTGCACGGGATGGACTCACTCGTATACGTGATGTCTTTGAATTGCTGGCCCCTACATTTCAGCTGACTGATGAGGATTTGAAGCAAAGCCTCCCTAGTGGAACACAGCTTACATGGCATAACCGTGTAAACTGGGCCTGCTACGATCTTTATCGAGCTGGTGCGCTTGATCGCCCGACCAAGGGAAATTATGGCATCAATGATCTGGGACGGCAGATATTGGATGGTGGTGAGCCTCGACTGACGCGGAGTTACTTAGCGAAGATCTCCTCGAAATTTGCCTCCTTTCTTGAAGGATCAAAAATCAGAAGAGGAACAGGGAGCAAAAGTGATCAAGACGCAGAGGTTTCAAGTATGACTCCGGAAGAAGCCATCGATTCTGCGGTCGAAAGTCTGGAGGCCACTCTCAATGCCGATTTGCTTGATCAACTGCATCGTATCGATCCTTTCCGGTTTGAAAGCGTAGTTCTCGATCTGCTTTTAAAAATGGGCTATGGCGGTTCCCGAGAAGAAGCAGGACAGGTGACAAAAAAATCGAACGACGAAGGAATTGATGGAGTCATCAATCAAGACCCTCTCGGGCTCGATGTCGTCTATATTCAGGCCAAACGTTGGCAGAACGTGATTGGTAGAAAAGAGATCCAGAGTTTTGTCGGTGCTCTGGCCGGCCAGCAGGCCAACAAAGGCGTGTTCATTACGACAAGCTCGTTTGCGAATACTGCGGTCGATTTCGCCCGTAACATCAGCCAAAAAATCATTCTTATAGATGGCAATCGTCTCGCGGACCTCATGATCGAGCATGGCATCGGCGTCTCCACAATGCGCACGATCGAGATCAAACGACTAGACACGGATTACTTTGAGGAAAATTAAGGTCTGTATATGGAGAAACAAACATGGATGATTTTGGGCCTATTAGTATATGCGGTCCTCTTTAGCTTGGTGGTGCTTGGTCTCGGCGCTTTACGCCGACGCAAAAGACGAGAACGTCCGCCGGTCGAATTTAAACTTCTGAGAGGCCCCGGAGAATCTCTGCGGCGAGAAATGGCGAAATTAGATGAGGCGTTTCCTTTTCAGATTCTCGGGGCGGCACTCGTTCCCCTTTTGATTTCATATGGGGTTCTCTGGCTTCTGGTGAAAATTTGTCCGCAGATGTCTCTTTTGATGGCACTGCTCATCATTGGCATCAGTTTGATCGTATGCGTGTGTTTGTCCGCAATTTGGATGCTAAAAAAATTGATCAAGTGGCAAAATTACGAACTCGGCTATCTCGGAGAAAGAGCAGTGGGAGAATCACTCGAATCCCTGCTATCCGAAGGGTATCGAGTCTTTCACGATGTCCCGGCATCTACGGGAGATCGAAAATTCAATTTGGATCATGTTGTCATCGGCCCCACCGGACTATTTTTAATCGAAACCAAAACTCGTCGCAAAGGCCGGGCTCGACCTGGTTTTAAGGACCACGAGGTCACCTACGATGGAGCGCAGTTGATTTGGCCTTGGGTCGAAGATCGGCATGGACTGAAACAAGCTCAACATGAAGCCGAGTGGCTCACGAAATGGATTCACAAACTGACGGGTCTGTCGATTGCTGCGAAACCGATGCTAGCCCTGCCCGGCTGGTATGTGAAGAACACCACGCGTGGTCCCGTCAATGTTCAGAATTCAAAGAATCTGGGAATTGCGATCAAGAGTTATGGCCAAGTTGAACTCACTGCGGAGCAAATCGATCTCATCGCCCGTCAATTCGACGCCATCTGCCGCGACGTCGAAGATTAGATCTTCATCATCTGCGCCCATTTGCGGTTAAAAGAGTGGGGCCATATTGTTCATTTCTAACTTTCAACCTGTCTTCGCGACCTTTGCGGCCTCCGCGTTTAAAACCCGATTTCGTGTCTTTTGTGTGTTTCGTGGTGATCCTTCTTGTCAGGAACCGTTGGCCCCTACTCCATGTCGCTTTCCTATGATGTCTAAACCCTCTTCCCTCACCCTCCCTCGTATCTCGATCACGATCGCCCTCGCCTCACTGGCTTTGCTCTTCACGGCCTGCGGTAAAAAGGAATCGGTAAGCACGGCGGCCCCAGCTGCGTCCGCTCCCGCTTCAGATGCTGCTGGAGAACTCGATCTATCCTCGGATGAGCAAAAGCTGATTTATGGGATCGGCTATAATATTGGTTCAGATTTGGGGCAGAAGGTTGGGTTTGTCATTGATCAGGAGGCGATCAAAGCAGGGCTCACCGATGCGCTGTCCGCCAGCCCGAGTCGGATCACGGAGACGGAGCTGCAGGCCGCGATGATGGCGGTGCAAAAAAAGCTGATGGCGGCGATGGAGGCCGAGGCCAAAATCAAGATGGCGCCCGGGGCCGAGTTTCTCGCAAAGAATAAAACCCGTGAGGGCGTGATCGAGACGGACTCAGGATTACAATATAAAATCATCAAGTCGGGTCCTGAAGGCGGCGCGAAGCCGAAGGCCACGGACAACGTAGTCGTGCACTATCATGGCACGTTGATGGATGGTTCGGTCTTTGATAGCTCGGTGGATCGTGGCGAACCTGCTGGCTTCCCCGTGAATCAAGTGATTCCGGGTTGGACCGAGGCGCTGCAATTGATGTCGATCGGCGACACGTGGAAACTCTGGGTGCCTGCGAATATCGGCTATGGTCCGCAATCGCGTCCCAAGATCCCTCCCTACTCCCTGCTAATTTTCGAAGTGGAATTGATCGAAATTAAATAAGAAGCGTCGCTTCTTATTAATTTCAGCGGTGAGTGATAAGCACTCTGCGATCAGCTTTTTCCACTTGGTGTTGGTTAAGCGTCTGCATGCAGACGGACTACGGCTGAAGCGAAGATTGAGAGGCGCAGTTCGGGGTGCTGCCTTCGCGTGAGCGATGGCGGCCGCGGCATTGCCCCTTCTTGCTGCTGGCAGTTCCGATCGGGCGTAGGCGGCGAGCTCTCTCGCGCCCGGTTCAGAGCGGCGGAGGCGAACAGACATCCCACCGTGGACAGCTTTCCGCTTTCCGAGGAGTTCGGGCAATGCTAGGTGTTGCGCATGAAAGAATCCCCCGCCCGACCGAACGTGCTCATTCTGATGTCGGATCAGCACAGTAAGTATCATCTGGGCTGCGCGGGGGATGCGGTGGTGCGCACGCCGCACTTGGATCGATTGTCGGCCGAGGGCATGCGGTTTAGCCAGGCGTATTGCGCCTCGCCGCTGTGTGTGCCCAGTCGGATGGCTTTCATGACTTCGCGCTACCCGTCATCCAACCGGGTTTGGAAAAACAATCATATTCTGAGTTCGGCCCTGCCGACCTGGGCCCATGCGATGGGGGCGGCCGGATATGAAACCGCGTTGATTGGGCGGATGCATTTTGTGGGAAGTGATCAGCGTCACGGATTTGAAAAACGGCCGATGGGCGAATACTCCGCGGTGCATCCGGGGGCGCAGGAAACCGGGGCAGATCGATTTGTGCAAATGCCGCGTGATACGGCGGGACAGTGCCGCGAGAGTGTGGCGATTGCGGGTCACGGCCGCACGTCCTATCAGGCTTTTGATGAGGATGTCGCGACGGCGACTTGCTCCTATCTCCGGGAGAAATCATCTGATCCCGCCGGACGTCCCTTTGCGGCGGTGGGTGGTTTCGTATTGCCGCACTGTCCGTTTTTTGCGCCGAAGGAATTGTTCGATTATTATTATGAGCGAGTGGATGTGCCGGAAATGACGGACGAGCAACTCGCGCGCGAGCCCCTGCCCGCACGGCGTTTTCGGCAATTGCGGGGTATTGCGGAACCGCTGACTCGCGAGCAAATACGAGTGGCTCGCGCCTCCTATTTCGCGCTCTGCGAGTATCTGGATCAACAAATCGGTCGCGTGCTGACTACCTTGGCCGAGACGGGTTTGGCGGAAAATACGCTCGTGATCTACTGCAGCGATCACGGCGAAATGGCGGGTGAACACGGCTGCTGGTGGAAGAGTAATTTTTACGAAGGATCAGTCGGTGTGCCGTTGATGGCGCGATTGCCGGGAGTAATCCCCGCCGGTCAGGTAAACGACCAGCTATGCAACCTGATCGACCTCGGGCCCACCCTTTG
This sequence comes from Cephaloticoccus sp., assembly GCA_034669935.1. Taxonomy (GTDB): domain Bacteria; phylum Verrucomicrobiota; class Verrucomicrobiia; order Opitutales; family Opitutaceae; genus Cephaloticoccus. The sequence continues at coordinate 53,958 of JAXMOJ010000005.1, read as the reverse complement.
CGATTTGGGCGGGGCGGAGACTCCGGCTGATATGGACGGGACTTCACTGTGGGGTCCCATGCAAGGACAGCCGAATGCAGGATCTCACCCCAACGAGACCTATTCCGAGCATCTTGGTGGCAGCGGTGAAGCGCCTGCGCGGATGATTCGTTCGGGGCCGTGGAAGCTGTATCACTATCACGGTGACGAGCATCCTGTGCTCTATAATTTACAGGACGATCCCGATGAATGGCATGATCTGGCCCAGGACCCCGCCTGCGCTCAGCGCCGTGCCGAGTTAATGGAACGGCTCTATGCGGATTGGGCTCCCGAAGACGTGCTGCGCACGTCGGCGGTGTTGGATCGGGATTACCAAACGATTGAGCGCTGGGGCGAAACGCTCAATCCACCTCATCCCGACAATTTGCCCGTGACGGGTTCAGAGGATGTGACCTGGGTGTAGGCTCGACCTATCGAGGGGCGTTATAATGGGAAACGCTCAGCCTGAATTGTGAATGGGTTGAGGCGACGAGCTTGCTCCCGCCCGGTCTCGCGGAGACATGTTCGAACACGTGGGATTTAGCATCTGCGAGCAGACGGCCTACGGTGAACGAAGGATGAAGGATGAATGAAGAAGGGTGAAAGCATGCTGCGTTGCGAAATTGAAACCCAGGTCACGAGAGGCAGCGTCGTTTTTATCGCGGATTGCACGGATGAATACCGGAATTCCAGGGTGGACCGGTCCGTTCCCGGGGCGGCAGTCGATACGCCGAGCTAAACTTTTCCTGATCAAACGAATTGAGCAGATTAAGTTGTCAGATGACCTCTGTGTGGCAGAGCGATGACCGTGTGACTGAGCGCAGGGTCCATCTGTTCGCAACACCTCTGCGCTCTCCGCGTTCTCCGCGTTGAAATAACTTTTCCGGTGTAGGGCTGGAAGCTGACGGTTCCTACTACACCAAGGCTTCGCAGATAGCGTCACCGGGGCCCCGCCTTCGCATAAAGCTACGGCAGGGCAAGGATGCCTCGCCCTACCCATTGAATTCTGTCTGCTGAATGCTGATCGCTATGAGCTTACCACTTAGCAAAGAATAGACATTCCAAGCATTACTGCTACCTTCCCCTACCATGAGTGACGAGCCACAGTCAGCGAACGACGGATCGGGCAAAGCCGAAGATGCTGCGGCGTCCCCTGCTCCTTCGGACGAGATTAAAGATCCGAATGAACTGTCCGAGGAGGAACAGATGGAGAAGTTCGCCGAACAGCTGAAGGAAGACGATTGGGGGCATCAGCCGTGCTAGTCGGCTGATCATGGGCGAATGGCTATTGCCTGCCCTTCATAGCCTGGTGCGGAGTTGGGGATATTTGTTATTAGTCGGAAGCGGTCCGTAATTAGCTAAGATCAGTGTGCGTTCGCGGTTAAAGAAATCCCTGCCTTTCGGAATTGGGAATCGGATCAGGCTTACTCATCAATTTCGGTAGTCCCCGCCTAGAATACAAACGCTTCATTCAATCAGCTAAGAACCAGTAACTGCAGACTTTTTCCATCTGCGTTAATCTGCGGTTAACATTCACTGCCTCACCGCATCCTGAATTCGTTAAAAATGACTGGTCTTCAGACAGAGGCTGGCTACGAATCCTAACCGATTAGAGAATCCTGTATTTTATGATCTACCCCGAAGACCCCACTCCTTCCAAGGACACGCGTGATTTGAGCTTTAAGCCGGTCGTGAATGATTCGCCGTTGCGACTGAGCGCGGAGCAGATCGAGGGCTATAATAAGAATGGTTATGTGATGCCGTTGTCGTGCTACACGCCGGAAGAGGCGGATGCGAATCGGGCTTATTTCGATGATTTGCTGGCCAGAGTTCAGCGGGAACGGAGTGATCTCGATGCCTATGCGATCAATGGCTTCCAATCGCATTGTGCCGGGCTCTACGACATCACGATGAATCCGATTATTCTGGATCATGTGCAGGATATTCTCGGTCCGAATTTTCTGAGTTGGGGCACGCACTTTTTCTGCAAGCTGGCCGGCGATCCCCGGGATGTGGCTTGGCATCAGGATGCCTCGTATTGGCCGTTTACCCCCTCACGCACCGTTACCGTATGGCTGGCGATTGATGATACGGACCGGGAGAACTCCGCCATGAAGTTTATCCCCGGAACGCATAATAAGGGACATTTAAAGTGGCGCGAAACGGACGGAACAAAGTCGGTGCTCGGACAGGTAATCGAAGGCACCGAGGCGATGGGTGAACCGGTCTATGATGAGCTCAAGGCGGGACAGTTCTCTTTGCATGCCGATATGCTCGCGCATGGTTCTGAGCGGAATACCTCCGATCGTCGACGCTGTGGTCTGACGATTCGCTACTGCACCCCGGATGTGAGAGCGCTCAATCCCCGCTGGACGAAGGGCGCGATTCTTTGCCGTGGGGTGGATGAGAGTGGGCATTGGACCCACAACCCGCGCCCGCCCGGTGAAAATATTCATGCGATGGTGAAAGCCATCGGCGGGAACTGATAATTATTTATTGGTTAATGGTTATAGATCGGAATTTGAAATAACGGATCTGTTTTTTAACCACTGATACACGCTAATAAGCACTAATTGCTACCAGTTGAGGATGAGCTGGAATAGGCTCAGAATTCTTTAACCACGAATGGACACCAATAGACACAAATGTATTAGGCTTCGCGATCTCCGCGCCTCCGCGTGAGACAATGCCTTGTCTGCAGTGGTCCGTGATTGTGCTTGGGGAATCAGTGCCTATTAGCGGTCATTAGCGGTTAAAGAAATACCTGTTGCTCGGGATATTGACAGATCAGTGGGGGCACGAAGAATCACTGGCCATGATCGCGTTGAGTCTACGGCCTAGTTTTAAGCAGACGCTGGACTACGGGAGTGAGGAAGCCCGGGGGAAGATCGTCGATCAGGTGCACCGGAACGAGGCGAAGTGCGAGGTGAAGAGTTTTCCGGGATTTATCTGTCTGCGGATCCCTCGGGAGGAGCGGCATTTCTGGTCCCCTCGCCTCAATATCAGTTTGGAGGAGGATGATGAGGGTAAGACTCTCGTGACCGGCACGTTTGGACCAAATGCGAATATGTGGTCGTCGTATCTTTACGGTTATCTGTTTATCGGATCGGTCGCGATGTTTTCCGGGATTCTCGGGGCCTGCCAATTGTCGCTCGGGATGTCGGCTTGGGGGATGTGGATTTTTACCGCGATGCTGGTGATCGGTTTTGTGATGTTTCTTGCCGCACTCGTGGGACAAAGATTGGCCGCACCGGAATCGGAGGTGTTGGAACATATCTATGTCGATGCCGTCGGCCAAGAGGTGGAGATACACTGAGGGGCGAAGATTGGCGATCGGAGTTGGGAGCTGCCGCCAAAGGAAGAAGTAAGAAGGCAGAAGGAGGACGGGTTAATGGCTGTGAGGCAGGATGTTTCTTAACCACTATTGGACTCGAATGGACTCTAATCCCAATCACTGAGAGGCAGAGCTGATTTTGCCACGGATTGCACGGATGGGCTCAGATATAGCAGCCTGTCTTCATTAGTGCAGATTAGTGTTCATTAGTGGTAAAACTGATTTGGTTCAGGGTATGGTCTGAATAGATTTGCGTGAGTGGTATATTCGGCTGTCGTCGAGCCTAGCTTTTAACCCACTACTCCATGACTAAAATTCGATTAGCTATTCTTGGCACCGGCGGTATGGCCGCGGTGCATGCCGAACGTTTTATGACTAATCCCGATGTGACCATCGCCGCGTTGTGCGATGTGTCGACTGAGGTGATTGAAAACTACAAGAGCCGCACAGGTCTTGCTGGTTATGATCCCGCTCCGGCCATGTTTACGGATGCGGCGACATTGTTTAGCGAAGCCGAGCTGGATGCAGTGATCATCATCACGCCGCACACGCTGCACTACGATCATGCGATGCTCGCAGCCGACGCCGGACTGCATGTCTTTATGGAGAAACCGATGGTGACTTCTTCGGAACAGGCGCATGCCCTGGCCCAGAGATTCGACGAGCTCGGCAAGGTTTTCATTGTGGGCTATAACACACCCTGCACCCCGGAGTTTGAATATTTACGTTCGGTGATTCGCAGCGGAACGATGGGTAAGTTGGAACTGATCAGTGGCTATCTTTCCCAGGATTGGATGAAGGCGACGGCCGGAACGTGGCGACAGAAGCCGGAACTGTCCGGCGGCGGACAGGCCTACGACAGCGGTGCTCATCTGCTCAATTCTCTTTGCTGGAGCGTGGAGTCGGACATCGCGGAGGTCTTTACGTTTCTCGATAACCATGGCACGCCCGTGGATATCAATTCATCGATTAATCTACGATTCGCCAATGGCGTGATGGCGAGTGTGGTCGTGAGTGGAAATTGCGCGAGTAATGGGGCTGATCTTCACTTCATGTTTGAGCATGGACGGATAGATATCGATGGATGGGAAGGCAAATGGATCAAGGTCTGGAAAGGCAATGAGCAGGTGAAGTATCCCGTGATTCCGGGTGAACCACAGACTCCCAATGATAATTTCGTCGATGCGATTCTCGGTCGCGCCGCACCTCGCACCTCGGTGCAAAACGGCATCGTGCAAAGTGAATTGATGGATGCGATCTACGAATCCGCCCGCACGGGGCAGCCGGCGAAACCAGTGCAGCGCTGAACTTTCGTCGCTCGGAATATTCACCGCGAAGAACGCTAAGGGCACGAAGCCGATTCACGAACAAGGTGTCTTATCTTGAACCGCGAATCTGCGCTGATTGTCCTAATAAGAAATCCGTGTCTATCCGTGTTCATCCGCGGTTAAATAAATGCCCTGTCTGAACCTTCGTGATCTTAGTGGTAAATCAGTATGAATCATATCCAGAAAAACATTCAGGGACTGCTTGAACGTCTTTGCGCGGAGGGTCGCGAGCGTGGGATTCAGGTCGCGGCGTATCATCGGGGAGAACTGATCGTGAACGCGTATTCCGGGGTGGCCGACGTGCGGTCCGGTGAACGGGTTGAGAGCGACACTTTGTTTCCGGTCTTTTCGGTGACCAAGGGACTCGTCGCGACGGTGATCCATCAACTGGTCGAGAAGGGATTGCTGGCCTACGAAACGCGAATCGCCGAGGTATGGCCTGAGTTTGGAGCCAAGGGTAAACACGCGATGACGATTGAGCAGGTGTTGCGGCACACTGCGGGCATCACCACCCTGCCCGCCGCTACGAGTTATGAGGAGACCTGTGATTGGGATGCGATCTGTGCGACCATCGCGGGATCACCCGCGCAATGGGAACCCGGCACGCGTTGCGAATATCATGGGCTCACTTATGGGTGGATTCTCGGCGAGCTCGCTCGTCGGGTGACGGGACAATCGTTTTCTCAGCTGGTTCAGACCAACCTCTGTGAACCACTTGGCATCACGAAGCTGTATGTGGGATTGCCGGAGGATTCGGAAGCACAGGTAGCCTGGCTCGAGCACCCTGAGGCACAAATCCCCGAATACGATGACACGCCGAAGGTCGTGCCGCATTCGATGGAGCCCCTCTTCGCGTGGATGAATCGGCCCGAGAGTCGTCGCACTTGTTTACCGGCGGGCAACGGGCTCATGTCGGCCGAAGCCTTGGCCCGACATTACGCGGCATTGTTGCCCGGTGGTATCGATGGCGTGGAGTTGTTGTCTGCTGAACGCGTGAATCGAGCGACGACTCAATTGCATCCACCCCCACCCGGGCTCGAAAGTAGTCCGACTTTTGGTTGGGGGATGGGCTACCTGATTGGTGAGCCTGGTAATATTCTCGGTGATACGTCCGCCGCTTTCGGTGTGGGTGGTCATGGCGGCGCGATCGGATTCGCGGACCGGTCGCGCGAACTCGCGGTGGGTCTGACGCGCAATCTTTTCCAACCGGATGATCCTGCTCTCGAGATCGTGAATGAGATTCGGAGGATGATTGGTTAAGTCCTAGTGGTTAATTTATTGGCCGAGGGGCAGCGTATTTATTCACGACTAAGAGCCCTAAGATCGCGAAGCCGATCCACGAGCAAGGAATGTGATATTTAACCACTAATCCGCACCGATGATCACTAATCTAAATCCTTGCTTAACTGTGTCTTCTGTAGTCAAGGATAGGTCTATTTATGAGCGTTGGTTAGCGACTATTAGCGGTTAACCTGACTGGATGATTCGTGTGGATTAGTGTCCCCTTCGTGGTTAAAAATACCCCATCTTCTCCGTGAATATTTTGAAACTTCGACTTCTACTCTGCTTTTTACTCGCGACGCCTTTGTTGCAGGCGAACGAGCCGGACTCAGCTGAGCCGATGCCGGTGATGGAACTGCCCGCGATTGGCGAAGAGGTGCCGCTCGAAACGATTAAGGAGATCTGCGATTTCTATGGTCTCGATGAGCTGTGGTTGAAAATCGAACGCGATCCGCCCGCGAAACCGTTTAAGAGCGATGGTGTGACGGGTTGGTTTGATTCGTGGCGCGGCGTGAGTCTCTACCCGGCCGGATTCCTCCATGACCTGAAATATTGGGCGGGCTATCCCGGCGAAGAGGTCGAACGCCTGATCGCAGATGCAGAGTTAATGATCCATGTCGCGCGACTCCTCGGATCGACCGAGATGGCCGAGACGATGTTTCACGGTGTGCGCGTCGGCGGATCCGAGAAGTTTAAGCGTTCGTTCTCTTGGGGCTTCGGGCGGGTTTCTGACTGAAGGAAGAATGATAAGGGGAGAAGGAAGTGTTTCGGATCGGCAGGGACTTTTCGCCCTACGTCCTGAATGCTGACACCTGACCGCTTACTTGCTCTCTACTTCATTGGCGTCTACGTCGATGACGTCGGCATCGATGGGTCTTGGTTGACGCTCGCGTGGTTGAATTTGGGAGCGCGGCTGGGCTTGCCGTGGGCGTGATCCGGGCTGTCTCCGACGAGGCCCGCCAAAGACCGAAGCGAATATCCCGGTGATGGCGACGAGTAGCATCGCGAAGAATCCCGCGATTAAAGCGAAGATGGCGAGCAAGGCGGTGAGAATGAAGCGCAGGAATCCCATAAGGATAATACCCACTAGGACGGCGAAAGTTGCACCTCGCAAGCTCGCTCATGGGAAAGTGAACCGTAACCGACAAGACACGCGTGATCTTGGCCAAAAGATGCTCAGCCAAATGCGTTTATATGGCATAGACTAACGCCATGGGCAGTTCCGACTTCCGGCATTGCCCGAAAGAGGAGATACCATGAATATAAAATTACATCTCGAACGGGAAGAGTTTGAGCCGATTGAACGCACTGCCGAAGCCATCGGATGCCATGCTGAGGATGTGGTCTTTGCTGCAGTTGATGCCTTCATGTCTCGTCTGGGTAACTTGGACGGGTATTGCGGACCTAATTGTCGTCATACCTTTAAGGATCATGAGACAATGAAGGAGTATGTGAAAAACTTGAAGCAAGGCCGTAAGGATAATCTGCCTCTTTGGGCAGACACCGCCAGCGGTGCTCACAACTACGAGAGCTTCCCTACTGAACATTCGCACAAGACGATGGCGTCGAAGTTCTAGTCGCAACTTTCTGAACGCGCTCTCATCGGGAGAGCGGTGGTTTGGAATGTTGGGAACACCACTTGGATCGGGTTTTGCCGATACCAAGTGGGCAATGTGCCGGTGCTAGTTCATTTCAAACCCGAGCCCCTCGAGTTCGTCCAAATGAAACGGAGCACTGGCCAGAACGTCTTCGAGCATGGCCAGGGCATCAGTGAGCATCGGGGTGCGAAACTCAGCGGCTCCATCATCGGCATCGTGCACGTTGACGACCCATGCGCCAGTGGCTTCGTCATCGCCAATGTGGAACACAGATCCGTGCAAATAATTACCCGCGATGCCCGGATGCGGTCCGGCGCCCGGCACGAGGAATAGCATGTGCATGGGATCGTGGACGATTTCCACTCCGTGTTTGGCGCGGTGATGCGCGGGCTTCCCTATCACCATGATGCGACTTTCCTCCGCGCGAGGTTGGAGACTGGGGTCGAGTGATTGGACGTAGCGATCGTAGATCCTGGCGTTGGATTCGAGTTCCTCCTCCGTGATCTCTCCCGCAATGAATTGATCGAGATTTTCCGCGAAAAATATCGGCAACGCGCTCAGCGAACGGGCGGTCACATGGCCGTCTTTATGATCCGCATCCGCATAGACTTGGCGCGCGTCGTAGAGTCGTCGTAGTGCATCCTGATAAGACGGCGTGACCGCGACTGCGCCGATGGGGCTGAGTTCGATTTTATCGAGGACGGAGTGGTCGAAGTCGTAGTTGGGGTCTTGAGACATGATGATGGAGGATGGGGTTATGAGACAGATCAGACTCGCAGAACCGCCGTCTCAATACAAGGAGATCGGGCCAGGAAGGTTTCTAAACTATAGAGTGGAGCTTGCGCGCAATGAAATCAGGGCATTAGATAACTTCACAGAAGGTCGCTCTCCATGTAGTGTCACCCCTCCCCGTCATCCGCGTATGTCATTTCGATTCAAATCACTTCCTTGGCTCTTTCTGGGCATTCTTGTGGTTGGATTAGTATTTGTGGGATTGTCGATGAGCCGGATCACGATTGATCTTACATGGTTATTCGTCGCATTGGCGGTGATCATGGTGGGCTGGCTCGTGTATCGAGTCACCCAGCATTCCTTCGCTCCCAAACGCGCTTATCTACTCGAAACGAATGTGCATATCACGGATCCACTGATCCCATTTGTGGGACGCCACACGTTTCACGCCGATCTGGTGGTGCGCGATTCGCAGAAAGGCACCTCCGATATCGTGAGCCGCAAAACGATCAAACTCGCCTTTCGCGGAAAGAATGCGGCGGAGTTTCGCTCCGAATGCATGATTCTGCTCACTCAGGCGATGGAAGAACAGCGCAACTCACTCCGTCAACAGGACCCCACCGCGGATATTGTCGTGCGCCAAAGCCCACGCGAGTTGATGGCACAGCTCCCGGTGATCGAAGCTTGAATTTGAGCTACTCCTCCAGCACGAGAATGTAGCGGGTGCCAAAGAGGCGGAAACTGCCGCTGGTCACATCGCCGTCATCAATCATCGCATCGATATCCGCCATTTGCGAAGCCGATACCTTGACGTTGGTTGTGGCGATGCCCCCGGAAATGCCTAATCGATTGGTGTCCCAGTTCCACATTCCACCCAGGGTATTGGTCTCTCTCCATTTGTTGGCGATGTCTCCGACTAGTGATGCGGGGATCGTGCCATCCAACCCATTCGGCGGCCATGTGCCGTGCTCCATCGCGTAGGTCTCGAAGGCTTGGGCGTAGGTGCGGAGATCGCTGACAAAACGGCTGTTTCGCGCGCGCTGTTGCACGCGTTGGAGCGCCGGGATCGCGATGGCGGCCAGGAGGCCGATTATCGTAACGACCACCATGATTTCGACGAGAGTGAACCCTCGCAGGAAGCGGCGAGCCCGGAGCGATGTCGCGTTTTTCATGTCCGCACTCAATCGTATCCAAGTGCGCACGACACTCTCAAAGCATGGTCCGGCGAGCTTTTAACCGGCTTTTAGCGCGGTGCTAATTTTCCGTAAACGAGCCGTGTAAGCAGACTTTCGATACGTTTAGCTCGTCGTCGAAAAGAATCAGATTGGCGTGCTTGCCCGGCTCCAGTGAGCCGAGCTCTTGATCGAGGCCGAGGAGTCGGGCGGGATTGAGCGCAGCCATGCGAAACAGTTCCGGCCAGGAGCAATTCGTGAAGCGTTGGAAATTGCGGCACGCGCCGGACATCGTGAGACGCGAGCCGGCAAGATCGCCATGGGCATCGATTGAGACGTCACGAGGTTTACCGGTTTCCACCGGATCGTCATCGCGGCTGTAACCGGCATCAGTGATGATCATAATGCGTTCCGGTCCTTTCGCTTTGTAGAGCAACTGCGCCATGAGCGGATGCACGTGGAGGCCATTCTCATCGGGAATGATCTCGGCGGTGAGTTCATCGAAGACAAGGGCGGCCTCATCAATTCCGGGATAGCGCGTGCCTTTGTATTGGGCGGCAATGGGATTGCCTGTGGCGTTGCTCCAATGCGTGACGACTTGCAGGCCCGCATCGATCGCGGCCTTCAGTTGTTCGGGAGTGGCTTCACTGTGCCCTGCCCCAACGACGCCTCCGTTTTGCACTGCCGTTTCGATGAATGGAATCGCGCCGGGCAATTCCGGAGCACAGGTCCACCATTTGATCAGGTCTTTGAATTCTTCGAGCCACCGGTGATACTCATGGGCGTCGGGGTCTTTAATCACCCCGCGGTTGGTTTGCGCACCATATTTGGGATTCACGTAGGGACCCTCCATGTGGATGCCGGCGACGTTTGAAGCTACGAGCGATTGGGTGGCTTGCCGAAAGTCGCGCAGTTGCGCATCGATATTCCCCGTTTGCATATCGGGATAGCCGAGGGTGGCTAATACGGTCGTGGTGCCCTGCTGTAACAGGTGGTGCGAAACGGAGGCAGGATCATCGAAGAAGCGATTCGTGCCATCACCATGACAATGCACATCGACGAAGCCCGGCGCGAGAAACTGGCCTTGCGCATCGATGATCGTGGTCGCGTCGGAGCGGATTTCCGCATCGGCCCCGATTTCTTTGATCAGGCCATTTTCGATCAAGATGGCGGCGGCGGGTAACACGTGATCAGCGCAAATCGCGCGACAGTGGCGAATAAGGATCGGGGGCATCTTTTTCTGATGAGACCAAAGTGCGGTCTTGGCGAGCACACAGGAAACCGAACAGTGTGAGACGTGGCATTTGTTCAACCAAGTCAGCAATTTCGTGCGGCGCGTCTCTTCTCATGGGGCGCGTGACCTGCTATCGTTGTTTCTGGCCGCAGAGGCTATGCTGGTGTGATTCAATCACGCCGATGCTCACGCGCACTAAATTCGTGCTGCTCATGCACCCGAAGGAGTTTAAACGCGAGAAAGCGAACACCGGTCGACTGGCGCATCTGTGCTTACCGAATAGCGAGATCCAGATGGGCATGGGTTTTGACGATAATGAAATCGTGCAACGGCAGATCGCCGATCCAGACTATCATTCGGTGCTCCTTTATCCGGGGCTGGATGCGCATAACCTCTCATCTGATGCTCCACTTCCCTCCGAGCTGACTCGCAAGCCCTTGCAGGTTTTTATCATTGATGCGACTTGGAGCGGCGCGCGCAAGATGCTGCGGATTAGTCCAAGTCTGCAACGACTGCCGCGCATCATGTTTATACCCACGGCGCCGAGTCGCTATGTGATTAAACACCAGCCCCAGCAGGGTTGCCTTTCGACTCTGGAATCCATGCATGAGTTGCTCACGGTATTGGAGAAGAGCGGGCTCGACACTTACACTCAACCCAAGCAACTCCACTCGATCTTTGATCGCATGCAGAAGTTCCAAATGGATTGCGCGGCTGATCCGACCCTCGGGGGTTATCGCCGACAGGCCTATGGCAATGCGAGTGAGCGTAAACCCTTCCGTGGTAAAAGTGGTTCGAGGCGGCGTTACCTTAAGGTTATTCCTGATCCCGAAAAGGGATCATGAGTGGAAGTAGTAGAACTCGGTGCGGCCGGTAGTTGCGTGTTCGTCCCTCCTCCTCGGTGCACGGGCGGATAAGGTGGCTGGGCATGTCCCGATGCCCGGTTATACACTGGGGTGATCAACGAAGGGTTTGGCTCTCCGGGACGGTGTCAGGCCAGCGCGAAGCGCTAGACGCCCTACCTTGCTTGGCTTTTTGGTAGATGGATTTCAACGGGCGTGGGGACGCGCCCGTCCACCTTCGTAAAGGTAGGGGCCGTTATCCCTAACGGCCCTGAATGTGCAATCGAAGGCGGTTAAGGGTAACCGCCTCTACCTTCGGATTGGCTCACCCCTTGAGCAAATCAATCATCACTGGCGCAAGCAGGTCTGCGACGAGTTTGTGCCCCGCGTCATTCGGATGCTGCATACAACGCGTGAGTAGGAATTGACGCGGATCGCCGGAATCGAGATAGGCCTGATTAATATCGATCAGCGGGACTTGCTCCCTCGCTGCCAGCTCGCGCATGGCGGCGGCGTAGTTGTCGATATAGAGCTGATTGAAGCTTTCCGGGTCTGAACCGTTGTAGGGAGCGTGGTCGTAGCTTTCCAGCAAGAGAGGTGACCAATACATGCGATTGGGCGTCATCAGAATCACGAATATATCCCGCTCCTTGAGTCGTGTGATCATCGATTCAAGATTGGCGATGTAGTCTGTCTGGGAGACGCGAGGTGCGGTGGCGGGTGGCTCACGCCAGACATCAACGGCGGCATCATTGAGCCCGAACTGGATGACGACGAGATCGGGGTTTAGCGCGAGCACGTCAGTTTCAAATCGAGCCATGGCGTGTGAGGTGTCGTTGGCAGGCACGCCGCGGTTCGCAATCGTGTGATCGATGCCAGCCTCGACGAGGAGAGGCTTCAATCGATCCGCATAGACGGACTTCACTTCGGCCGGTCGGCGGGCGGTGGTCGAATCGCCGAACAGAACGACTAGCGGAGGGAGGGGAATCTTCCCTTGGCTCAGTTTCGTCGGATCGAGTTTCATCCGCACATCCCCAAACATGGTGGTGATCCATAATTCACCGGGACGCCGTTCGTAAAGATAGGGATAGGAAGCGCGGATGAATTCGGGCAGATCGCGCACCCTGCTATAATCGGCAGCCACAATCTCCTGAGTTTCCCAGGTGACACCGCCGTCACGGGAAAGCGCCAATGCCAGCTCGTCGCGGGCGGCTAAATCGCCCCGATCGGCCAGATTCTCTTGTGAGGTCGAAGAACCTGGATCGTAGCGTGGCGGTGGATTCCAGAGTAGCGTTACCGTGCCGTCAGCGAGTGTATTCAGCTGAGCGCAGCAGGTGACGCTCGGAATCGTGGTGGATTGCTGTTCGGACCAGGTGAGACCTTCGTCAGTGGAAAGGGATTCGGTGAGGAATCCCGATTCGTTGCGCAAAAGCAGGTAGAGCGAATCGTCCGGGCGTTGGATGACGGTGGCTTCACACGAACCGGCGTGGTCGTGGCGACCGATGCCGTTGTCGAGGACGTTGCTGCGTTGCCAGGTCGCGCCCTCGTCATCCGAGATAAACATCACGGTGGCGTGACGCCATTCAGGAATGATTTCCTGTGCCACGAGCACGATTCGCCCGCTACGGGTCTGGATCATCGAATGCACGCAACCGCACCAGGGGCGATTGAGCAAAATCGGTTCGTCCCAAGTCACCCCATCGTCGTGACTACGACTCACATAAGTAGGTAGTATCCATTGGTCGAATTCCTCGGGTGGCCCACCCCAGCGAAACTCTTCAGCGTGCTGCTTTTCCTCGAGATTGACCCAGGCTGCGATCGTGGTGCCGTCGCGGGTGCGTAAGAGCGAGCGTTCGATGCTCGTGCGGTATTTCTGCGGATCAGCAAATAAGGGAAACGATTCCCACGTCGCGCCTTCGTCCTGACTGCGATGCGCATGATGTGCGTCGAAACAGAGAACGCCGCCGTCACCGGTTGTCACGAATGGTCCGTAATGTGCGAAAGGCAAGCGCTCGGCCTGGGGGTGCAATTGCATCGCGACAGCACGAAGAAGGCTTCGCGCGATGTAAAGCGAGAGCGACCGCTCCGCCTTTTATGTTATTGCGAGTTCGACTGAGTCGGGTGCGGCAATCCACGAGCACGGGCGACGTAAAATGACAGCTTATCGTGGATTGCCCCAGTCCGCTGCACTTTCTTCACAATGACAGTAAAAGTGCAGCGCCCTACTCGCGCACGCTCGCAGCGACAATTCATCAACTTGTCGAACCGAGAATATTCTTGAGTGCAGGTTTGGTGATCCCGAGTTTTTTGGCCGTAGCCGCATCATCGCCATCGAGCGAATCGAGTGCACGCTGGGCGAGCTCACGCTGCACCATGGTGAGCATGCCTGCCTCCGAATCGATCAACTCGCTGTGCAGAAAATCCAAAGCGGATTCGATCGTGAGCTTCGATTCGCTCGAGGTCGCTGACGGTGGATTAGATCCGTCGGCTGAACCGCCCATCTCGGCTGGAAGATCATTCACGAGGATGGCGTCGCCCTGAGCGATGACCGCGCTGCGGTAGATCGTATTTTCCAGTTCACGCACATTGCCGGGCCAGTTGTGCTTCGTGAGTAAGGCGAGTGCCTCGGGCGAAACCTTGGTCACGCGAGTCTTCTTTTCTTTGGCGAGTTTTTGCAGGCAGAAATCGACAATTTGAGGTATATCCTCCGGGCGATCCCGCAAGGGCGGCATTTTGATCCGCACGATGTTGAGGCGGTAGTAGAGGTCTTCGCGGAAGGTCTTGGCCTTCACCATCGATTCGAGATCTTTATTCGTCGCGGCGAGTATCCGCACATCTACTTTAAGGGAATTGGTGCCGCCAACACGTTGAATTTCACCCTGCTGGAGCACGCGGAGAATCTTCGTTTGGGTGGCTAACGCCATATCACCGATTTCATCGAGAAAGATGGTGCCACGATCGCAGAGCTCGAATTTGCCGATGCGTTGCGTCGTTGCCCCGGTGAAGGAACCTTTCTCATGACCGAAGAGCTCGCTCTCGATCAGATTGTCGGGAATCGCGGCGCAATTGACCGCAATGAATTCTTGAGAGGAGCGATGCGAATGCTTCCAAATGGAATTGGCGATCAGCTCTTTGCCGGTGCCGCTCTCGCCGGTGATCATCACGGTGACATCACTCGCGGTCACCTGCCCGATGGTTTTGACGACATCCTGCATGACCGGCGCAGAACCGACGATACCTTCGCGATAGTCGTCGACGTTGACCGTTGATTCGTAATCGCCGACGGCGTTGAGGTCGGCGTGGGTCTGGAGTGCTTTCGAAGCGAGCGAGAGAACCTTTGCGGGGTCGAAAGGTTTCATGATGTAATCGAAGGCGCCGTATTTCATCGCTTCGATCGCGGTTTGAGCGGTGCCGAACGCGGTCATGAGAATTACCAGCTGCTGGCGATTTGCTGAGCAGATGTGTTGGAGTGCTTCAATCCCGCTCATTCCTCCCATGCGCACATCGAGAAAGATCAAGTCTGGAGCCGGTCCCTTTTTCACAACCGCGACACCTTCCTCACCGCTACCCGCTTCAGAGACTTCATACCCTTCGGTCGTGAGCACCCGGGAGAGCGAATAACGCACTTCGGCGTCATCATCGATAATGAGGATAGTGGAGGGTTTGGATGCAGTCATGCGCGATAATTAGTGCAGGCTCTATGCCAACTTCACGCTGGCGAAACCGCAAGGGTGGGTTTTCGTGAAGCCATGTCGTCTTGGTCTTGGCACCTTTTTCGAATCAGCGGTATTCCGCTCTCGGTTCACTATAGTTTTCTGCTGTTGCTCGCGTATATCGGCTATGAGGGCTGGATGGCGCAAGCCGTGACAGGACTGATCTGGAGTGTGCTGACGGTTTGCGCGTTTTTCGCCTGCGTGGTTCTGCATGAACTCGGGCATTCGTTTGCGGCGCGACGCTATGGGGTGGGCGTGCGGCGAATCTTGCTGATGCCGATTGGAGGAATGGCGGAATTTGATTCGCTCCCCCGCGAACCCAGCAAAGAGCTCGTGATCACCATTGCGGGGCCAGCGGTCAATTTCGTGCTGGCTGCCCTGCTCTGGTGGCCGGTTAACCAGCTGCCGCAGCATATCATGTTCTACTCTGCGCAGGGCCTGCTCTATCAGCTTCTGTGGGCCAACTTGGTTATGGGGGTGTTTAATCTCGTGCCGGTTTTTCCGATGGATGGCGGTCGGATATTTCGCGCGCTCTTGGCGACGAAGTTCACCTATCTCAAAGCGACTCACTGGGCTTCACTCGTCGGCAAATTGCTTTCAGTTGTTGGTGGTTGTGTGATGTTCTTCTGGTTGGAGAGCTGGTTCGGCGCGCTGCTCTTCGCGTTTATCTTTATGGCCGGAGATGCGGAGTATAAATCGGTGAAACGCCGTGAGGTCGAAGATGCGCATTGGCGGGAAATGCTCGCGCGAATGCATCGTGAGCGGCAGCGCGAAGAACCGCCTCTGCTCTGAGAGACTCTCTCTTCACTCACCGGAGACCGCCTGACGCAAGGCAAGCAATTTACCGCGCTCTTCAGCGTTAGTGATCCAATGCAATGCCGCATCGATCTCTGTTTGCGTGTTCAGCAGATCTCCCTGGCGTGCGACGATCAGGGCGTGACCATATCTGATCCGAAACATTGCCGGAAAATTCTTCGCTCCTCTCATCACTTGATCCATGCGCTCAGCGGATAGCTTTGCCCCACTGCTTAACCAAATTTTATTGAGCAATTCGTAGACCTCCGGTAATGCGGGGGATTGTTCGAACGCGACTTCCAAAATCCCAAGAAGTTCATCGACTTGCTCACGGGTAAGTGCCGTTCCCTGCTGAGTTGATTGCATCGTCTGATATCTGATTCGAGTTAGTTCGAAATAGACCCGGGGGTGAACGATTCGGGACTTTACGGCTGTTGACAGAAATGGCTCGGCCGCGCGGTCGTTTCCGGCATCGCATTCCAGGAGCCCCATTTCGGCTAAAAGTTGCGGGGAGCGATCACTACGATCATAGGAACGTTTGAGGGTCTTTCGTGCCTGTTGCACGTAGCGCTCGGTCAGTTCGGGATAGAGTTCCTTGATGTAGTTGATTTCCAATCGCTCCAAACGCCCTCGGACCCGGCTGATCTGCTCGATCCTGGCATCGTCGATTACGAATGCGGGTGGATCGATGTTGTGGCTGGGATGCAATCGAATCGTGCTGCCACTGAGGGTGGCTGCGGGCAGGTATCGTCTGAGGCGAGACTCGACGTGTTCCATCGGTTCACCGAAGCACTCTTCAAACATGGCTTCGGAAACCGGTTCACGGCTCGCTCGATCCAGAAAGTTCCACAGGGGTTGCGAGTCCATGAACTTCTCCGCGAGGCCCGACCGACTCGATACACCATTTACCTCTCTGGGGTCAGGATCCAAAGCCCATCGAATAAAGAGAGCGGCGCTATTCCGCCAAAGTGCGCGAGTTTCATCTGGAATCGGGGCCATCAACAGCTGCGGCAAAGGAATCGGTTCCATTCCCTGCGGGAAGCGAAGATAGCCGCTTTTTTCATAGGTGCCCGACATCATTTCCACCATCTCCTTGGTCTGCTCAGGCGAGAGCCATACCAATGGTGCGATAATTGCCATATCGATTTCCGGCGGATCGCTGACTGATCCGCTGTGATAGATGCCCGAGTTTAAAGAAGGCACGATGGGAGCCACGGGCAGGCTGATGCCCTGATACAATTCGAGCATGCCCTCGATAAACCAGCGTGGAAGCGCTGGAGACCGGTTTTCCATCAGGTAGCGTAAATAACCCGAGGAAAGAGTGACGGTCGTGATATCGAAACTCAGCGAATCGAAAACGAAATACACCGCCATGGAATCACGATCCCAAAACCGAAAATTGGTCAGAAACTGAACCTCTTTTTTCTGCTTGGAACTATCGTGCGAACGCATTTCTCCGGTCATATCAGTCACTAACTCTTCGCTGACCGTTGGTTGCGTGTTGAAATTATTGAGGACGAAACCGAGTGGCACATCGTGGTGGTGCTGAAATTGCAGAGGGAGAATCAAGGTGAGCAATTCCCTCATGCGATGCTGTCGATCGATGAGCCGCTCCGTGATTTCGTCGGAGCAACGAGAAAGAACCTCTACCCCCGGCACTTCGGCATATCTCCAAGGTGGCCGCAGAGAATGCTCCAGATAGAAAGGAGGTAGCTCAATCACCTGAACCTCAGATGGCTCGACCGCTTGCGCGCTGAGGGGCCCCATCGCGATGATTATGCCAGCCATCAGTCCTTTCAATGGAGGGCGCATACTCATACCTGCAATTATAGGGTATCATTCTATCCATTTGTAATTACAAAAGGGAGAAAGAGTGTTTATTTTTTGTTTCTGAAACAAGAGGGAGATTTGCCATCAAAGTAAGTCGACCGAGGTCGTTCGGTGCTTTTCCGATTGCGACAGGGGGCGCGGCTTATTGCATGAGAAGAGATCAGCCTGAAGCGTTGGTCTTGTCGTAACCCCTTCTCTTATGCGCATCCTCTACTTCGATATTGATTCTCTGCGGGCCGATCATCTCGGCTGCTATGGCTACCACCGGGCGACGAGCCCTTGCATCGACCGCATGGCGGCTCAAGGGGTGCAATTTAATGGCTGCCATGTTTCGGATGCTCCCTGCCTACCCTCGCGAACCGCGTTGTTCAGTGGGCGATTCGGGATTCACAACGGCGTGGTCAATCACGGTGGCACGGCTTCGGAGATGTTTAACGAAGGGGTGCGTCGCGATTTCATTTCCCAACATGGCCAGCAAAACTGGATGCGTTGCTTGCACGATCAGGGGCTGCGCACCTGCACGATCAGCAGCTTTGGTGAGCGTCACTCGGCGTGGCATTGGTATGCGGGGTTTAACGAGATTTATAACAATGGCGGTGGCGGTCTGGAGAATGCGGATGTCGTCGAACCGCTCGCGCTCGACTGGGTGAATCGCCAACCGGATGATGCCGACAATTGGTTTTTGCACGTGAATGTGTGGGATCCGCACACACCTTATAATACACCTGAGGAATTCGGTGAACCGTTCGCCGACACGCCACTGCCCGCATGGTATACCGAAGAGGTGCTCGCGAAACATCGCGCGGGATACGGACCGCATTCGGCCCGTGAGGTCTGCGGTTTCGATGCGGAGTATCCGTTTAATCAACCTTTCCCGCGTCAGCCGACGGAAATCAACAACATGGCCGATGCCCGCAAGGTATTCGATGGCTACGACACTGGCGTGCTCTACGCGGATCGCACGATTGAGCGTGTGCTGAAGGCCGTCGAGGCGCGCGGATGGCTTGACGATACTTGGATCATCATTTCGGCGGATCACGGCGAGAACCTCGGCGAGTTTAACATCTATGGCGACCACCAGACCGCCGATACGATTACCTCGCGCGTGCCGCTCATCATTCGTCCACCACAGAGCGTGACTTGTGAGCGTGGTCGCGTGGACGACTCCCTGATCTATCAAGGTGATATGGCGGCGACGATGCTGGAACTCGCGGGCGGTGAAGTGCCGACCAGCTGGGATAGCAAGAGCTTTGCCCCTCAGTTTAACGCGAATCAGCCCGCCGATCACCGCACTGAGCTGGTGCTCTCACAAATGGCCTGGAGTTGCCAACGCTCGATTCGCTGGGGCGACTGGCTATGCATTCGTTCTTACCACGATGGTTATCACGGATTCCCTCCGGTGATGCTGTTCAACGTAGTCGATGATCCGCATCTGCAAAACGATCTCGCACCCACACAGGTCGATGTGAGCAATCATGGCATCGCGCTGCTTGATAAATGGATGGGTGAAATCTTAGAAACCGCGACGCATCCCGATGATCCAATGCGCACGGTCATGCTGGAAGGTGGACCGTTGCACACACGTGGTGTGCTGCCTGAATACCTGAAGCGTCTTCGGGCAACGGGTCGCGCCGATGGGGCCGATGAATTAGCCAAAGCCCACCCTGCCGCTGCCGCCGGCAACTAGCTCCACTCTCGATGTCTGATCACGATTGGCTTCTAAGATGTAGGGAGGGGTCTCCAAGCCCCGCCTTCGATCAACCAAAGCCTTTCAAGTCGGGGTTCGGAGACCCTGCCCTACAATTGAATTTTTGCCCTCACCCTTAATTTTACCCCATCATGCTTCGCACTGGTATTCTCAATCCACACCTCCTCGAACTCGTTTCGCGGATTCGCCACACCAACACCCTCGTGATTTCAGATCGCGGCTTCCCTTTTTGGCCTCAGATCGAAACGGTGGATATATCCCTGATCGATGACGTGCCGACCGTGTTACAGGTCTTCACCGCGTTGAAAGCGAATTTCACTTACAGCAGCGTGCGCATGGCCGAGGAATTCAAATCTGCCAATACGCCGGAAACACTCACCGCCTTTCAAGACGCGATCGGAGCGACGCTCGAATTCGAATCGCACGTGGCGCTCAAGAAACGCGTGCCCGGAGCCATCGGATTGATTCGCACGGGCGATACCACGCAATACGCCAACATGATTATCGAATCGGCCTGATGGAATATCGTGCGCTCGGTCAGACGGGACTGAAAGTTTCGGCTCTAAGTTTCGGGGCTTCCTCGCTAGGGAGTGTATTTCGGGCCACCGATAATGAGGAAAGTATTCGCACGGTTCACGCCGCGCTCGATCTCGGTGTCAACTTCATCGACGTGTCGCCCTACTATGGCGACACCAAGGCCGAGACGGTGCTTGGTCGCGGTCTAAAAGGAATCAAACGTGATCGCTATTACCTTGCGACCAAGGTCGGCCAATATGGCGGAGAGACATTCGATTTTTCAGCCGAACGAGTGACGAGTAGTCTCGACGAAAGCTGTGCGCGGCTCGGCGTGGATTACATCGATCTGTTGCAATGTCATGATATCGAATTCGTAGAGTTGAGCCAGATCGTCAACGAGACCTTTCCTGCGCTCCATCAGCTGAAGACTGCCGGACGAATCGGTCACGTAGGTATCACGGGGTTGCCGCTCAATATTTTCCGCAAAGTGATCGATCAGGTTGATCCCGGCATGGTTGAAACCATTCTCTCCTTTTGCCACTTCGAGTTGAATGATACCTCACTCGAATCCCTGCTTCCTTACTTGAAGAAAAAGCAAGTGGGCGTGATCAATGCCTCTCCCACCGGCATGGGCGTTTTAACGCCACGCGGCGCGCCCGATTGGCATCCGGCTTCGCCCGAAATCATTGCGGGTTGTCGACGGGCCGTGGAATATTGCGAATCGATCGGAGCGAATATCGTTAAACTCGCGGTGCAGTATTCGATCAGTCATCCCGAAATCACGACAACCCTCGTGGGCACCGCCAATCCTGATAATATCCGGCGCAACGTCGCCTACGCCGAGGAGCCGATCGATCAGGAATTGCTCGCGAAGGTCCTCGAAATTCTCGAACCCATTCACAATCACAATTTCACTCGAGGGCTCCCCGAAAATCACGACCCTCTGCACTCTTAATCGCGCTACAATTCATGCACACCCTCATCTTAGAAGAACCCGGGAAATTCGTCACCGCCGAGACGGAACCCGCCTCCAATCCCGGTGCAGATGAAGCTATGATTAGGATTCATCGCATTGGGGTTTGTGGCACGGACATTCACGCCTTTGCGGGGCGCCAACCATTTTTCACCTACCCGCGTATACTCGGTCACGAGCTCGGGGGAGAAGTAATCGCGGTGGGCGAAAACGTCACCCACGTCGCGGTTGGCGATCGTTGTTCCGTGGAGCCCTATTTGAGCTGCGGCAAGTGTATAGCCTGTCGGCAGGAAAAACCGAATTGCTGCCGCACGCTGCAAGTGCTCGGGGTGCACACTGATGGAGGCCATCGCAGTCGGATGCTCGTGCCAGCCGCCAAGCTCCATCGTTCTGAGGAACTGTCTTACGATCAGCTCGCGTTGGTCGAAACACTCGGGATCGGGGCCCATGCCGTAGGCCGGGCCAAGCTCCAGACAGGCGAAAATGTTGCGGTGATTGGCGCGGGGCCGATCGGGCTCGCCGTGATGCAATTTGCGCGCGCGGCCGGAGCCCGCGTGATCGCAGTGGATGTGAGCGAAAGTCGTCTCGCGTTTTGCGGCGGGAAGATCGGAGTCACCGATTTGGTAAACGCCAAAAATGGCGATGTTGCTGAGCAACTTGAGGCACTGACTGATGGGGACCTCCCTACCGCCGTCTTTGATGCGACTGGCAATGTGCATTCGATGAATGCCTGTTTCGATTACGTCGCGCCAGGGGGACGGTTGATCATGGTCAGCCTCGTGCAGGCCGATGTGACGTTTCACGATCCGCATTTTCACAAACGCGAGCTCACCGTGCTCTCCAGTCGCAACGCCCTCCCCGGCGAGTTCACCCAAATCATCAAGCAGATCGAGAATGGCGAAATCGATACCGATCCGTGGATCACGCACCGCGCGAAACTCACGGAGGTGACGGATCACTTCGAATCGTGGACCAAACCGGAGACCGGTGTAATCAAAGCCATGATCGAAGTCACGGATGACGTCGGCTGAGAATTGAGACGGCGGAGTCAATCGGCGGCTCAGCGGGACGCTTCACCCTACCTCCAGGTTCCGTGGGCAATGAATGCATGATCATGCGTCTGCAAGCAGGCGGCCTACACTTTCCCCTTTGCATTGATGACGAGGAACCCGCAAGCGGGAGACGTGGCCATCCACGCTCTCCCGGTTGGTTGCACTTTCCTATTCGTGAATTACCACGCCTGTCCGTGGCGGTCTCGCAATGACAAGTAAACCAGGTGTGATCGTCGTTGACTAGAGACTGCGCAAGCAATCGGCGGGCTTGATTCGCCGGAGACGATAGAGGCTCGGGATACTGGCGAGGGCGGAGATCAGGATGATTGCCCCGGCGACGATGGCAAAGGTGGCCAAGTCGAGAGCTTTAACGCCGAACAGCATGGAGTTCAATGTGTGCATGACCATGGCTGCGCCTACAAGTCCGATAGCTACGCCGATCGCAGTCGTGAGGATGTGGCCGCGAGCGTAGCGCACCCAGAGGCGGAATGGATCGATCCCCAGCGCCAGACGGATGCCAAACTCCCGTTGTCGCTGCAGAATCTGAGCGATGGTAATACTGTAAACGCCCACCCCGCATAAGAGGGCTGCCGCGAGAGCGTAGATCGTGGTCAACTTGGTCGTCAGCCGCATGTAGCCGAGAGCGATGTCGATCTGGTTTTTGATCGAGTCCGGGAAATATGGAACGACCCTCGGATCGACCCGCCAGACTGCATCGTTGATCTCTTTAGTGGTCGGAAGACTATTATAGCCTCCTGCGATGATGAACAGATTCCACGGCATCCAACCTCCAAATGAGAAGGCGATCATGTCGTTGTTCGGAACTTTGGGGCCGGCGGCCTGAAAGTCGCGAGTCATCCCCCGCACGGTTACTTGTTCGGTGGGTTCGTCGGCATCGGTCCAAGGAAATCTCACATAGAGTGAGCGCCCAATGGGATCTGTGCCCGGCCATAATTTTGCCGCGAGCGATTCATTGATGATGATGTCGCGCCAGCTTTCTTCGGTGGGTTCTTCGGTGATCGCTTTACCCGCAATGACGGGAACACCAAGCGCATTAAAGAAACCATGCGAGGCCGTGATATTGTTAGCGAAACCATCTTCACTGCCGTTCGTGAGTGTCGCGGGATCGAGTGCATATCGCGTGCGGGCATTCCAACTGTATCCCGGTGGATTAAACGTGATCGCGACATCGCGCACGCCGGGTATTCTGCGCATTTCGGCGATGACTTTTCGGAAAATTACACCGCGCTCTTCATGTGTGGCAAAATCAACCCGGGGCACATCAAGTTTACCCAGAAAAACCTTCGAAGCATCGTAACCCCAGTGTTTCTCGCTGATGTGCTCATTGGACTGCATCAGCAAAGTCGCGGCGACACCGAGTAAGGTCAGGAGTGCGACTTGCCCAATCAGCAATGAACGACGCCAGATCGATCGTCCCGTGCCTCGACTACTGCCTGCTCCATCACGAATAATCCGATCCGGACTGACGACTAATAGATAGATGGCCGGAATCATGACGGCGGTCAGACAGGAGATACCGCCCAGCGCGATCGCGGCGACGATGTGATGCCAGGCGAAATCGAACTTGAGCCAATAAGGCGCGACCATGAGGACGAGGGCATTATGCACGTAGGGCGATGCGATCATCATGACAATCGATCCGATTACACCGGCGATGAGGGCGATGCCGGCGACTTGAAAGCAGATATTCCGGATTGCAGTCCAACGAGGCAGCCCCAGAGCCATGGAGGATGAAAGCTCCGCTGAACGCCCAAAGAAATCGATCATCACGAGATTTGCCGCGTTGGCACAACTGACGATCACGAAGACCAGTGAGAGCACGAAGAGCACCACGGCACTACGCTGCATATAAGACTCCAGATACACCTCTCGGATCGGCCTGCTGCTGATCTGCATATCATACTTTGCCGTGTTCGTTTCACTGCCGCGATTTGCCATGATAAGGCGCAGATCTTCCGTCGCACGTTCCGGGGAAACCCCCGGCTTCAACCTCGCGAGCGCATCGAAGCTTGTATCATCAGGTTGATTCCACTCCCAAATGTTGAACCCGATGGGCAGCCAAATATCCTGACTATTGGGAAAGCGAAAAGTCTTCGGCATTACGCCGACAATCTCGGCCTGATAGCCGTCCACTTTGATCACTCGACCGATAATATTGGGATCCGTGTCAAATCGGCTTCGCCACGTTTTTTCGCTGAGTAAAACTGTCGGAGCGCATTTGAATTTATCATCTTCAGACGTGAAGAGCCTACCCATAAGTGGTTTGGCTCCGATCATCTGCAGGGCTTCGGACGAAAGGATTGATCCGAGTAAGCGTTCGGATGAGTCGCCCGTGGAGACAAAGGCAGACTTATACATCATCATGTGGGTGATGTTGGAAAAGACCTTCTGATTGGCTTTCCAGATATCGATATCCTCTCGATTGAATCCCTGCAGACGAGCTCCGGGAGTCTTGGCCGATTGCTTGATAATGTAGAGGTCGCCCTGAGGATCAAACTCAGGGGCTTTCAAGAATATCGTATGAAACAGTGACCAACTGAGTAGCGTCAGCGCGATTGAGATCCCAAATGTGGTCAGAAGCAGACCGGTTTGCCCGGGCCTTCTCCACAATCGACGGAAGGCCAGCGTGATTTCGTAACGAAGAATAGATAAATCCATGGGTGGGGTAACTTTGGGGTGAAGCTCTAACCTGAATGAAGCTATACACTATATAACGGCTCTTCCCTTCATTAAATTGCGGTTATTTTGACAACTAACCGAATCGAGACAAAAAATCCACCGAGGTGCGGTGGATAAAATGGTGGATCCTAGCGGTCTCGAACCGCTGACCTCTTCAATGCCATTGAAGCGCTCTGCCAACTGAGCTAAGGACCCATTCGCTGATGCGAAGTGGGAGAAAAATCAGCGTTCTCGGTGTGAAGGCAAGGACTTTTTCCTCACCCCTCTTCACGCATGCGGAAGGTAACGGTCCAAACATCGCTCTTGCGGTTAGGTGGAGCC
The DNA here is from genome assembly GCA_034669935.1 of Cephaloticoccus sp. GTDB lineage: Bacteria > Verrucomicrobiota > Verrucomicrobiia > Opitutales > Opitutaceae > Cephaloticoccus. The sequence continues at coordinate 28,811 of JAXMOJ010000005.1, read as the reverse complement.
CCAATTGTGCGCACTTTCGCGAAGGCCCGCAGCACGGATTGATCGAATTCGGCACTGCCGGAACTTCGCACGATCTTAACCGAGGAGAGCACGCCATCTGCCGCGATATTAAATCGCACTTCTGCCTTTAGGAGATCGCTCAGCCCGGGAGGCTTTTGGTGGGCGGCCCGCAATCGTTGGAGAAGCAAGGCAATATAACCGTCGAGGAGTCGCCCTTCTTCCCTCGTGAGAGCTTTGCCACCCGCACCAGTCAGAGCTTTTGAGGAAACATTGGCGAAGCTGTTGGCATCAATCGATCGCACTTTAATCGTGCGAGGTTTCCGCGGCTTGGTTGATGCAGTTTTGGGTTTGCCATGAAGTTTCTGGAACTCAGCCAAACTCATCTGCTTCGGTTTGGGCTCAACTTTCGTGACCACGGGCTTGGGCTTTTCCGCCGGGATCACATTCTTAGGCGGTGCCAGCACAGGTTCGGGATCTGGGGTGATGACCGGCGGAGGTTTACTGATCTGTGGCTCCGGCTTACTCACGGGCGGCGGTGGCTTGAGCGCGGGAGCCGGTGCTTCCGGAAGGTCGAATTTGATTTTATCGGTTGCGCTCGGTGCAGGTGCTTCCGTGGCGGCGTAGTTGTTCCCCGCTCCCGCCACGAGTTCAAAAATCTTGGGGGTCTCCGGAACTTGCTGGCGGAGGAGATACGCGGACAACAATATCAGGGCGATGATCAGTCCGTGAAAAGTGACTGACAGAAAAACAGCTCCTGGTGAATTGGCCTGCATCGCGAACGTTTAATCCGTGGTCTGAGTATCGAAGGTGATCTTCGACAACTTATGCTTTTTGATCTCATCCATCAGCGTGATGACTTTTTGGTATTGGAGGGTCCAATCCGCGCGAATGCGGATGACCGGAGGCTCTTTCTTTCGGGCAGCCTGAGCCAATAGCTCCGAGAGTTCGCTGAATTGAATCTGCCGATTTCCCCAGTAATGCATGCCGTCCTGGTTGATACTGATGGTCTGAAACGTGAGTTTCTTGTCCGGCTCATCCTGGGAACGTTTCGACTCGGTCGGAAGATTCACGCGAATCGCTTGCTCCTGATTGATCAGGGGAGTCGCGATCATAAAAATGATGAGCAACGTAAACCCGAGATCGATCAGGTTGGTCACATTAAGGTCCGAAATTGGAGCCGTCTGCCGTTGTTTTCTAAATGTGCGAGCCATGAGGGGAAAATGGTTATCTGTTAATGGCTATTGGTTATTGATCGGAGGATTCGCCGCCTACGTCGTGCCGATATGAATCGAGGTATTCCGGCGTCACTTTACTGGGACTGGATTGGGCAATAACCATTAAGAAATATCCAATAACAATTGAATCGGTTTAATCCGATTCGAGCTCGAGGCGATCAGCCAGCGCACTGGCATAGTTTTCCATTTCGGTGATGAGTCGACGCGTGCTCGCCAGGAGGAAGTTATAACCGAACATTGAGGGAATCGCGACGACGAGACCGGCAATCGTGGTGAGGAGCGCGGCAGAAACACCCGGCGCGAGGGTCTGGATGCTGGCGGTTTGCTGCACGGAAACCGCGCTGAAGGCTCCCATGACACCCCAAACCGTGCCGAGTAGTCCCATGAAGGGCGCACCGGATACGATGGTAGCGAGGAAGATCATGCTTGATTCGTAGCGAAGGGTTTGGCGTCCGAGTGAACGTTGCAGCGCGTTTTCCGCATGCTCGAGACGGGCACGCGTGCTGTCTCTCCCCTTCTCTTTCCCGATGGCTGCGGCGCGCCAGTAGCTCTCAACCGCGTCGGCAAACATATCAGCGTATGGGATGGAGCGGTGATTCCGATAGGACTCCGGAAGATCGAGCAACGACCGTTCGTCCTGCAGCTTGGAATCAAAGGTGTGATTGAGCATCCGAAGCCGCTTCAGCTCGAAGTGCTTGCCGAACATAATTGTCCAGGCAATGAGACTGAAAATGGCGAGACCGCCGATGATGACCTGACCGACAATGTCGCAGGTCAGGAAGATCTGGATCACGCTCATCGCGATGGGAAATTCTGGTAACATAAGGGGCATGCACATGTTGAAAAAACTCTGAGTGCGAATACTAGGGGCATTCAATGGAAAACCCTGCGATGCACGCGATTCTGTTTGCTCACTGACAGGCGTAAATCTTCCCTGTGCCCTCTCTTTACACATGGATTTTAAAACTCGCACTCTTCAAGAGCTCCGCGCCAATCGCGCGACCCTCTCATCCCGGCACTCCCTCGTGGGTTTCGATGGTTTCGTGGATACGATTGTCACTCCCGTCGCGCTCCGCGCTGGGCAGGGCGAAAATTTCACCCCGATCAATACGATTCAGGAGTTTGGTGATCGGATACTCGCCGCCGCCGGCAAGAGCACCAACATCGAATTCTACCCGCGGATGGATAAGCTGGGCGGTAACGGCCCGATTATGGCCAACGCCCTGTTCACCCAAGGATCGAGTCTTACCTATATTGGAGCCCTCGGTAAACCTATGATCAATCCCGTGTTTGCGGATATGGCTGAACAGGCCGAGGTAATCAGCCTCTGCGACCCAGCGGCCACGACCGCAGCCGAATTCACCGACGGTAAGCTCATGCTCGGCATGATGAAATCACTCGATGAGATCACCCCGGAAAAAATCGAGGAAGTGATCGGGGCGCAAGCCTACCGTGATATCCTCACGAAGTCCGATCTCGTGGCGCTCGTGAACTGGACGATGATTCCAAACATGACCACGATCTTCGTGGATCTGGTGGAGCGCGTCCTACCGCAAATTCCGGTCAAGCCCGGTCGGGTATTCTTCTTCGATCTGGCCGATCCGGAGAAGCGTTCGCGCTCCGATCTGGTTTATGCGCTCGAGACCGTGGCGAAGTTTGAGCAATTCGGTCAAGTCACGCTCGGTCTGAATCTCAAGGAAGCGCAGCAAGTATTTTCGGTGTTGGGATTCGGCGTCGAAACCGAAACCGAATCGGGACTGCGGGCGATGGCCTCGAAGATTCGCGAACGGCTCGATTTGACGACCGTCGTCGTGCATCCCAAGGAATCCGCCGCTTGTGCGACTCGTGACGAGACGTATTGGGTGCCCGGACCTTACGTCGCCAAGCCGCTCATCACCACTGGCGCGGGTGATCACTTCAACGCGGGATTCAGCTCGGGTCAATTGATGGGGCTCGACCCCGAATCATGTCTGGGGATTGGCGTCTGCACCAGTGGCCATTATGTGCGCACGGGCGAAAGCCCGACCGCTGACGATTTGGAAACCTTCCTCGCCAACTGGAAATAATTTAGCCAAACTCACTCTATGCCTCTTACCGAAAAGCCCGCTGGCCGCATGATCTCATTTGAAGGTCCGGAAGGTAGCGGAAAATCCACGCAGATTTCCCTGCTCGCGACCCAGCTGCAGAAACACGGCAAAGACGTGATCACCACGCGCGAGCCGGGTGGCACGGAGATTGGGGAACAGATTCGCAACATCATCGTGCATAACTCCAAAGGCGACGAGATGTGTGCCGAGACCGAGTTGCTCCTCTTCACGGCCGCGCGCGCTCAAGTCGTTCGCGAAGTGATCGCCCCGGCTTTGGTCGATGGCAAATATGTGTTGAGTGATCGTTATCTTGATTCATCCACCGTTTATCAGGGCATTGCGCGCAATCTCGCCTCAGGTGCGGTTGCCGAGATCAACCGTTTCGCCGTGGGCAATGTAATGCCGGATATCACGGTGATTGTCGATGTGCCTCCGGAAGTGAGCATGGCGCGATTGAAACAGCGCGTCACTGATCTGCCGGATCGCATGGAGCGCGAGAATATCGATTTCTATCACAAGGTTCGTGAAGGTTATCTACTACTCGCCAAAGAAATGCTCGACCGAGTGATCCTCGTCGATGGCACCAAGAGTATTGATGAAGTTTCCAAAGCGGTTTGGGAACACGTGCAAGTTCGACTCGGACTGTAAGCAAGATGAGTTCGCTCGTGGAATGGCCCCCATCCCTTGCTGGCACGCCCACCGTGGCGGTCATCGAAGCGGCGATTAAACGTCAGAGGCTTTCCCATAGTGTGCTTTTGCACGGTGACGATCACGCGACGCTCCTAGCGGTGGCACACGCGATTGCAGATCGCCTGCAAAACACCTCAGATTCGAGCGCTGATTTTCATCCTGATAATCACCCCGATTGCTTCGCGCTGCGTCCTACCGGAAAAATGCGACAGATTTCCGCAGAAAACACGCGCGAGCTGATTGGTAAGGTGCAAGTTTCCGGCACCGTTTCCCCGCGCAAGGTCGCGATCATTCACGAGTGTGATCGTATGCATACAGCCGCCGCGAATATTTTCCTCAAAACACTTGAGGAACCTCCTGCCAACACCACGCTGCTCCTGCTGACCACGCGCCCCTATGCCCTTCTCCCCACGATCCGCAGTCGCGTGCTTTTATTCCGTTTCCCCTCTGCAGCCATTCCCATTGATCACCCTGCGCTACAGCCTTGGTTGAAAGATTATCAAAACTGGTTGGGGCGCCTCAGTGCCGGCGTGACGAGTAAGCGCGATGTCTCCGATCACATCTTCACCCTCTATGGTTTGATCGCGCGTTTCGTCAGTATGCTGGAATCAGCGACTAAAGAAATTTGGAAAGCGGAGAAGGCAAAACTCCCCGCTGATCTCGCCGATGACGAGCAAGTCGCCATCGAAACCGGCATTACCAACGGATTGCGGCTGCGAGTCTTCGCCGATCTCGAACACGCCACCAGTGAATTTGCCCGGGTTAAACTCGAAGCGGGTGAGACCGCCATCACTTCAGCCTTCGTCGGGGCGATCAAAGCCCTCGAAAAGAACGTCGGCCTCCTCCGCTTGAATTTCAACCAAGCCGCCGCCTTGGAAAACTTCCTCCTCAGTTCACTTAGACTTTGGGTGAAACGGTAGGCATTCGAAGCTTACAGGTTCAGAGAAGTGAAGGACGCACTCCTGGAGTTTCACCGTCCTGCAGTTTCTATGATTCGCGCCACAGGGACTCATGAATAGAATCTGTTGATCGATTGGAGAACTTGAGTCCAGGTCTCTTCGGACAGGATATAATCGTGAGTCGCATCAACTGGGATAATCTGAGTATTTTGGCCGACTCCGACGTTCCGGAACTGCTGAGGGTTTCCGTATTGATCATGCTGCCCTTGCACGATTAGGCAGGGGGGTTGCATCGCGGCCAAATGCCTATATCGCTTAGGTTCAAGAGCTTGTTTCGGGTGCTGAAGTGGGTAGCCCACACAGACCACTCGATGAATGCTCATTTCATCTGCGACCATGGTTGCTAGACGGCTACTGGCTGAGCGAGCAAACAGCAACAGTTGCATGTCGCGTCCCAACCATCGAATCAAGGAGCGCAATGATTCACAGCGATTAGATATCGTGCTCATCCGGATGCTTCTGGTTGTCGAATAAGAGCGCCAGTAGCGTGGAAAACAAAAAAGCAAACCAGCCTTCAAGATTTGCTGAATCATCCTGGGTAGGCGGCGGAAGGCTCCACGGTCAACGATACGTGAAACTACTTCAATTTCCGGAAGGTAACGTATGACCGTCAGATTACTTCTGACAAAATGGGAGGCCACCCGGCTCTGAAGCTCATCATCTCGACAAGAGTTATCCCGACTCAGAAGTAATACCGCCCGACGACAGGGGAAGGTTCCATATACCTCAATCACACCTCCGCCATGAATCGGAAGAGGGATCCGTTACATTCGCACCGCTTCGACCTTGAGGCTGGGAATCACAGGAAATGCACACATACAGCGGGATCAACTTAAAGTCCTTGGTGGTTCAATACGGTCGTCGCTTTATCCAGAAATCATGAAATCAAATTGATACTCTCCGGCAGGGATACGGTATTGCGGCAAGGTGTCAGGGCCGCAGCTGCCGGTGCCGAGGCCGCGTTGGGCGAGATCGAGATTCACGTGAACCTCTGGTCGCGGATCGAGATCGCTGGTGTGTTTGGCCGCAAAGAGATCAGCGGCGGTGTAGTGGCTCGCGGAAGCGTTCATCAATTGCGTGGATGCAAATGTCACTCCACTTCCCTTGCCGTTGTGTAATTTCATCCAGCGGACGTCGGTTTTGTTTCCGTGCTCTTGTGGCACGATGTAGGGCACATATTGATCCGCCACTGTGCTGCGATAGTGCGCCAGCAGCGCACTACGCTTTCGGTCGGAATAATTCTCCCAGGGACCGCGCCCAAACCATTCCAATTTTTCATGGCCCCGGGGCAGAATCATGGAGACGCCGAGGCGTGGCAACTCCGGTAATTTGCGATCAATTTCGAAATGATTGGCGACCTGAATCGAGCCATCCGCCTTCACCAGATAGCGATGTTGGTGGGTGATGAGTTTCTGCGCTCCGGGGCAACGCCACTTCTGATCGATGGTGATCTCGACTGACCGATTAATCGTTGCGACCGAGACCTCACTCTTGATCAGCGTCAGTCGTTCATAACCCGCCTTGCGCCAATGGTCGAGGATGCGATCACCTCCCCACCCGACGACGGGAAATAGTTTAAGTCCGTCGTTATCGGTGGCCGCGCGCCAGATGTTGAGTTGTGGGCCTCGGAGAATTTGAGCGCGTCCATTCATGCAGACGTTTTCGATCACGCCTTGCGCCTTATTCAACTCGAGAGAAAGTGAGGATGCGCGGATTTCCCATCCGGTTTCCGTTTCATGGACGACAGGCGTGTCCTGATTCTGCGACTTAGTCATATGAACCGCCCGCTGCCTCAGAAAGGCTTTGGCTGGAATGTTATGTTGTTCGGTCGCCACTTCGTGGCCGGCACCGCACCACTTGGTTTTTTCCCGCTGAAAGAAACGGAACGTCACGTGCACTTCGGACTGGGTCGATAACAACAGCTGGGGGTATTCGAGTTGAATGTCCGTTGCGCTCTGCGCTGCAGTGCGGAGTTTTGGGAGCTTCTCTTCGGCGACGACTTCGCCATCGACGTGTAGAGTCCACGAGCCCTCGAGATCCCGCAGATCAGTGAACCAGCGTCGGTTAGCGATGCGGAATTTACCGCGGCGCGGTTTGATCGCTTCGACTCGAACCGGCTGAATGAGGTAGCGGTATTCAAACAAGCCGGGATGCGGTTCACGATTGGGCCAGACCAGTCCATCACAGACGAAATTAATATCGCTGGGGGTATCACCAAAGTCGCCACCGTAAGCCCAATGCTCACGGCCATTGGGTGCGGTTTGCTTGAGACCGTGATCAATCCATTCCCAGATGAATCCACCCTGCAGTCCGTGGTGCTTTTCAAACGCGTCAAAGTAGTCCCCCAGACTGCCGTTGCTGTTGCCCATCGCGTGGGAGAACTCGCAAAGGATCACCGGACGTTGATCTGTGTTTTTCGGATCAGTCACCCACGCAACGATCTTTTCGATCTCGGGATACATTGGGCAGATCAAATCGGTCGCGGCGTGGCCCTTGGCCCAATCGTGAGTGATCGCACCTTCGTAGTGCAGAGGACGACTTGGATCGCGGTGCCTGATCCAACCTGCCATCGCATCGTGATGAGGACCGTAACCACTTTCGTTGCCCAGTGACCACACGATGATGGAGGCATGATTTTTGTCTCGTTCGACCATGTGGATCGCACGATCGAGAAACGCCGGAGCATAGCGTGTATGATGAGAAATAGTGTTGGCGTGGGCGTGAGCCTCGACATCGGCTTCATCGAACACATAGAGACCGTATTCGTCGCAAAGATCATACCAGGCCGGATCGTTCGGGTAATGCGAAGTGCGCACTGCGTTAATGTTGTGCTGCTTCATCACCAGGACGTCGCGCAACATATCTGCCCGGGTAAGTGCTTTGCCACGGGTGTCGTGATGGTCGTGACGGTTCACGCCGGTGATCATCACCGGCTGTCCGTTGATCAAAAGTTCGCGTTTACTCGTCTCGATGCGACGGAAACCCACGCGACTCGACGTGTGTTCCACGGCAACTCCTTCGGCGTCGATTAATGTGATCACCGCGGTGTAGAGTTCAGGCGATTCGGCCGACCAGAGTTGCGGGCGTTTCACGGGAATGGCCATGACGATCCGTTTCTGAGGATTTGTGAAAAAATCCGATTCATGGACACCCTGTAGGATCGGTTTTTTAAAAACCTTCTTTCCGGCAGAATCGAAGAGCTGCACCTGAGCCCGGGTGCCCTTGGCTACCGGATCAAGAGACCCCACACGAACATCCAAATACAGAGTGCCCTGCTTGAGCGTGGCATCGAGATCACCTCGAATGAATACGTCTTCGATAAACAGATCCGCCTGCGAATACAGATACACCTCACGGTAAATGCCACCCATCCACCATTGATCCTGATCTTCAATGAAGCTCGCGTCGGACCATTTGACCACGACTGCCGCGAGAGTATGGGTGGATCCGGGAGTTACGTAAGGCGTCAGATCAAATTCGGAGGGGAGTCGGGTGTCTTTCGCGAGTCCCACTGGCTGACCATCGATCCACACGTAGAGGACACTCTCCGCTCCGCCGAAATGCAGAATCGTTCGACGGTCCTTCCAATCGGCGGGGACAGTGATCTTTGTGCGATAGAGTCCGGTTGGGTTCACGGCGGGCACATTCGGGGCCTGCTCATCGAAAGGCATCACGATGTTGGTGTAGTGCGGACGGTCGTGGCCGTGCATCGTCCAATTGCTCGGCACCGGAAGTTTGCCCCAATCGGCAGAGTTGGCCGGATCGAAATCGGTTTGCACGAAATCTGTCGGCACATCTTCCGGACGATCCACCAGCCGGAAATCCCAATCTCCATTCAGCGAACACCACCACGGCGATTTCGCGCGATCATTGCGCTTGGCCTGCGCTGGCGTCGGATAGGGAAACAGGGTCGCGCGAGCCGCGAGCCGGTTAAATGAAAGCGTTTCGGGCGATTGCCACGTTTTTAAGGGACCGGTTTGCAGAAGCTCCATGAGCCCCTAGCGAAGCAGTTCACGGAACCTTGTGAAACAAATTCACGAGGGAGAGGCGGATAACTTTAGTCGACTCACAAAAGTATCGCGCGCTTCCATGTGCGGATTGTGCCCCGACTCCGCGATGACCTCGATTTCGGCGTGGGGAAAATGCGGCCCAACTAAAGCCTGGTCCTCGGCGGTGACGTAATCTGACTTGCCGCCAAAGATAAATTGAGTCGGTCCAGCGAACAGATCGGTCGCAGTGAGATGGTTCTTTTCGAGCACATGAATCGCCTTGGTCAGTGCCGGTAGATTGATCGCCCAACGCCACCCTCCCTCAGGCTTGCGTTCCAGATTGGTCACGAAAAATTTTCGCATGACCCAGCTGGGGACAGCCGCTTCGAGCTGCTTTTCGGCATCCGCGCGTGATGGAAGGGTGTCGAGGTTGATGGCAGCCATGGCCTCAAATTCATCTGGACGTGAATTCCAGTGGTAATCTTTCGGCACGATATCGACGACGATCAGACGCTCAACACGTTCCGGATGTCGACACGCGAGCATCATCGCGGTTTTCCCTCCCATGCTATGACCGAGCAGCGTCACCTTATCGAGCCCCTGCGCATCCATCCACTCAATCGTGTCAGCGACCATCACCTCGTAATCCATCGCCTCTTGATGAGGCGATTGACCGTGGTTGCGCGCATCCAAAGCGAACACCTGCGCCCTTGAGGATAGCTCGCGTCCGGCGGTTTGCCAATTACGCGAAGATCCGAGTAATCCATGGAGGATCACAACCGGGGGAAGTCCGCTGCCTCCAAGTTCTCGATGAAAAAGTGTCATGCAACTCCCAAGCAATCTCCGCTAATCTGGGATGCAAGCATCCTTCCGCTGCACTCCCTGCTAGCGCAAAACCGCGCGTCAACTAATAGATGACGTGTGAGGTTGGAGCTGTCTCGGTGAGGAGGGTCTGAGTAGACGCGAATGTAGGATGCGGTGGGCTTAGACAGTGCGAAATCCGCTTTTTTCCTTTGCGATGGGGCGCGTTTCCTTGAGCGTTTCCGACGTCCATGAGCAAAGAGAAGAAACTGTCCCCGATGATGCAGCAATACTTCGAGGTGAAGCGTGGATTGCCGCCGGACACTCTCCTTTTCTTCCGCCTCGGCGATTTCTTTGAGCTGTTCTACGACGATGCGGTGACCGCCTCTCGCCTGCTCGGAATTACGCTGACCAAACGGCAAAACTATCCGATGGCCGGGATTCCATTTCACGCGGCGGATAATTACATGACCAAACTGCTCGCGGCAGGTCGGAAGGTGGCAATTTGTGATCAGACGGAAGTCGCTCAAAAGGGAAAACTCGTGAAGCGCGCGCTCACGCGAATCCTCAGTCCGGGAACTACTCTCGCCGCCAATCAGCTGGATGCTGATCGAAACCACTATCTCTGTGCGATTAGTGTTACCAAGACCGGCATGCATGCAGCGTGGCTTGATCTCTCGACGGGTGAATTTCAGCTCGCGTCTGAAAAAAGGGTCGAAGATCTGCTGCCCGTGCTTACGGCGCTCGATCCGGCGGAATTAATTCTGCCCGAAGAGGAATTGGCGCGCTGGGATAGCGCACCACACGACGAAGTTTCTTTGCATGAATTGCATCAGTTTTGTCAGGAACGGCTGAGCACCGAGGTTCCCGCTTATAATTTCGAAACCGCCACGGGGGCGAAGACGGTGATGGATACGCTTGGGGTGTTAAATCTCGAAGGGTTTGGACTCGCGCAGGACCATCCCGCACTGGGTCCGGCGGGTGCGCTCGTTTATTACGCGACGGAAAATCTCTGCGCGAAACCGGAGAATCTCCGCGCACTTCGTGAATATCGCAGCGAGCAGACCTTGCTCCTCGATCCGGCGACCTTGCGTAATCTGGAAGTTTTCGCTTCCAGCCGTGGCACGCGCGAAGGTTCACTGCTCATGGCGATCAATCGCACGGTGTCGGCGGCCGGCGCGCGATTGCTCGAACGCTGGTTGTCCTCTCCCACCTTGGATCTCGCTGAAGTGCATCGTCGGCAAAATCTGATTGGTGAATTACTCGCGCAGCCGACGCGTCTCGCGGAATTGCATAAAGGCCTCGGCCACGTGCGTGATATTCCGCGGATCCTTGGTCGCTTGCAGAATCGATTGCGCAATCCACGCGAGCTCGGTGGTGTGCGCGATACCCTGGGGCAACTTCCCACGCTCCTCCGCGAGTTGACGGAGTATTCCGGCAAGCTTGGCGAGGAATATAGCCAGCGTATTGTCGATCTCCCCGATCTTCGCGATCTGCTCACGAATGGATTGGCGGATGAGATGCCGGCGGATGTAGCGGATGGGAATTACATCCGCGAAGGGCACGATGCCGAACTCGATCGGATGAGAGCGTTGATGCGCGACAATAAGACTTGGCTCTCTGAACTCGAGAGCGCGGAACAGGAGCGCACGGGCATCAAGAGCCTGAAGATAAAATACACGAATAACTTCGGGTATTACATCGATGTGACCAAAGCGAATCTCCATCTCGTGCCCGAGGATTACACCCGTCGCCAAACGACGGTGGGTGGTGAGCGCTATGTGACGGAGGATCTCAAGGCGAAGGAAAAAGAGATTCTCCACGCCGAGGAAAACTCCCTCCTACGCGAACAGGAATTGTTCAACGCACTTGTTTCGGCGGTTCTGGCCGATGCGGAAGCCTTAACCCGCACGGCGGATGCACTCGCCGAGTTGGATGTGTTGGCCGGTTGGGCTGAGCTCGCTCGCGAATGGGATTACACCAAACCGGAGATCGATGAGAGCGATGCGCTCGAAATCAGCGAGGGACGCCATCCCGTCGTCGAACAGATGCTGAAAGCTCCCGGTGCGAATACTGCGAGCGGCACCAGTGCGGCCTTTGTGCCGAACGACACCCTCCTCTCCGCCAGCGATGCACAGCTCGGATTGATCACCGGCCCGAATATGGCGGGTAAATCGACTTACATTCGCCAAGTAGCATTGATCAGTTTGCTGGCCCAAATCGGATGCTGGGTGCCGGCGAAACAATGCCGAATCGGGTTAGTGGACCGCATTTTTTCACGAGTCGGCGCGAGCGACGATCTCGCGCGAGGCAATTCGACCTTCATGGTCGAAATGAATGAGACTGCCAATATTCTGAACAACGCGACGGATCGCTCGCTGATCATTCTCGATGAAATCGGGCGCGGCACCTCGACCTATGATGGTCTCTCGATTGCGTGGGCCGTGGTTGAACATCTGCACGGCAGCGCTGACGCCGGACCGCGCACGCTCTTCGCCACACATTATCAGGAACTTACTCAGCTGGACAAACATCTCCCACGCCTGCGCAATTTCTCAGTGACCGTCAAAGAATGGAACGACGAGATCGTCTTCGTGCGACGCGTGGTGCCTGGTGCAGCGGATCGCAGCTATGGTATCCAAGTCGCGCGCTTGGCGGGCTTACCACTGACGGTCATTGATCGTGCCAAATCGATTCTCACGAAGCTCGAAAGCGACGATGCCGATGTCACTCTCCCCTCGGCCACGCCCAAGGCGCGACCGAAGAAAAAGATCACGGTTACACCTGACGACGATTCGCAGATGAGTTTGCTCTAATCGGAAGCTAACGGTATCTCCAAAGCCCGAGCGGCCTGAATCATTCGCTTGTCGCGGGTAAACAAGCGCCCTGCATCGACACTCAGATAGGTCGCTAAATGGAGTGCATCGAGTGTGCGCAAGAGGACATGAGGATAGACTTGCTGCATGACCTCAACTGCCTCGCCAACGACTATCCCATTTAGCGGCACAAGCTGAACCGTGCTATTCGCCAAATGTTCTTCGAATTTCCCCCAGATAGCTTCACTGAGGTCGTGGGTGATGGCATGTGATTTCTCTTTGGCCAGCAAAGCTCGCTTCATTTCACCGAGCAACATTTCGGAGGAAACGAAGCTTTGCTCATGGATTAAAATCCTTCGAGTTCATTAGAGTTCGGCTCGCAGGTGTAGATCGCCACAGCGACGAAGGTATCGAGAAACATAGTCAGCAACGCTCTTCACGATCAGCGTCGATCTGCTTTTGTGAATCTGGTTGCAGCGGCTGGGTAGCCCGAAAGCTCCGCAACGATTGCCATGGCTTTCCGTGAATCACCGGACGGTATCGCACGATCATGACAGTGGGCACTCCCCCATTGGTGATCACAATTTCCTCTACGCCAGCGGCACGTTGCAGTAGGGCCGATATTTGATCCTTGGCTTCACGCACCCCGAGCACATCGCGACGGATGCCGTATGCTGCGGCATCTTCTATTATCTGAGCCACGCTGTTTCTGGGTTCTGGGTAGACGTGTCTGGAGGTCGATACAGTTTTCTTCATGGCGACAATGTGGCTAGATCACTTTGATCACTGTCTCCGGATCTCCCACAGTTGCTTAGCCTGTTTGATCACTTTGCTGAGCACTTCAGGTGTGATCGATTGCTTGGGATCGTCGCCGATGCCCTTACTTGGATCGATGTGGCTTTCGATGCAGAGTCCGTCGGCACCGTATGCGACCGCCGCCAGCGCGGCGGCGGGCACGTATTCGGCTTTGCCGACAGAATGCGAAGGATCCACGACGACGGCAGCCCAAGTCTTTTCTTTTAACAATGGCGTGGCGCTCTCGTCGGGATGGTTGCGGTATCCGTCGAGCGTCGGGGTGGTGCCACGGGGACAGAGCATGATGTTGGGATTGCCGAAGGCAGCGATGTATTCAGCGGCGGAGATAAACTCATTGATCGGCCCCATATGCACACTGCGTTTCAGAAGCACGGAGGTTTGCGGACGATCGCCAATCGCTTTGCCGATGGCGCGGAGCAACGAGTAATTGAGTGCGTTGCGCGCGCCGACTTGGAGCATATCCACTCCTGCCTCGATCGCGAGTTGGAGGTGCTCCTCTTCCATGACTTCGGTGTCGACTGGTAATCCCGTGCGACGCGATGCCTCCATTAGGATATCGAGCGATTTATGGTCGCCCTGAAAACTGTAAGGATTGGTTCGAGGCTTCCAGACGCCGCCGCGTATCACATTCGCTCCGGCTTCTTTGACCGCTGCTGATGTTTCGTAGAAGAGGTTGGGATTTTTAGGATCGATCGTGCACTGCCCCGCGATGATCAAGAGTTCTTCGCCAAGGGTGACGCCACCGATGGTGAGACGGCCATTGGCCAGATCGGAACGACGATCCATCAGTTTGAAGGGTGATTGGATCCGATCGATTCGCTCAACATAGGAGAGCCCTTCCAGTCGATTAATCATGAGATCGTCGCGCTCGTCGCCCACGATGGCATAGATCGTGCGCACATCTCCGATAATGGGCTGCACCTGGCAGTCGAATTCCTGGGTGATCGCCGTGATTTCGGCGACTTGCTCGGGATTGAGTCGATTTGGTTTTGGTAGGATCATGTCGGGTCTTGGTTGAGAAACAAAAAAAAGCCGCCCTGGATTGGGCGGCTCATTTTGCGATTATAGAAGTAGTATAAAACGCTTAGTTTTCGTGGCAGCCGCCTAGGTGTTTCGGAGCAAAATATGCCCAGAAACCAAAGCTAAAATAATAAGCGGCGAAACGATTCACGGATTCAGAGGTGTCGGGCGTTATTTGATTTGTCAATCCCGCGAGTTGTTCAGCACGCAATAATGTCTGTCTTTGCGAGTCACTTAGCGACGAAGCAATCCACAGCCACTGTTTCGTTTTCATTGTCACCAGATCGTGGATTGCCGCGGCCTGCTCCGCACGCCTCGCAATGACACCTAGCAGATCATTCAAGCGGGAATTCCGAAACCATCCGGCAATGGCGCGGTGGCTTTGAACCGATTGCGCTTACCTTTGTAGGTATACTCGAATGAAGTCTCCAGTGAATGGAGAAACAGACGCTTGGTGCCATGCTCTTTTGCGAAGCTGCGATTGCGGGAGAAATCACCATAGGTCGCGTCACCTACAATTGGGAAATGCCGCTTGTTGCATTGGACCCGTAGTTGATGGCTTCGGCCGGTCGTCGGTTCGAGCTGTAGGAGAGCATGCACCGTTCCTTGCTGCAGAACTTTCATCTTACATTCGGAGGGAATATTGCCGCGACTGGAGGTGCGGATCTGGCCGCCTTTTCGCTGCACGGCCAGTCGATCACGCCATACTTGGGTGGCCGGATGGGCATGCCCAAACACGAGTGCGTTATAAATTTTGCGCACGCGTTTTTGGCGAAAATGCAAACGCATAAGCTCGGTGAGTTCCTGGTCTACGCAGACGAGAATGACACCAGAAGTCGCGGAATCGAGTCGGTTGAGTAACCAGATCTTTTGCACCTCTCCTCGCGCATCCGTCCACTGGTAGCACTCTTCATCGATCGAGTAAGGGCAAGTCAGCAAGGAGCGGCTTTCCTCACTGGGTTTATTCGGATGGGAGAGCACGCCGGCTGGCTTCGAAAATGCTCCGATACCATGGCGATCCTGATTGAGCAAAGAAACCTCCCGACCGAGAGGTAGTTTACAGAGCAAATCGTGCGTTGAAGTGCTCATTGATAGTAAAATGTAAACGTCATCTGTTGCTGATCTCCGAGCACGGATTTCATGTCGGTGGTCCATTCGCCATATGGGGCGCGATCCGTAATCGCACTGACGCAGTTTTGTTTGGCGAGGTCATTGCCAGAACCTTCGACCCCCAGAATTCGGGTGATCTCTCCCTTGTCATTGAGGATGAAAGAAACGATCACTTTGCTCCCGGATTTCGGATAAACCTTGCTCTGAATCAGGATGCGATCCCATTGGATTTGCACGGTTTCAATCAACTCCTGGAGATACTGCCCATAGGCACTCCAACGTGCATCCAGTCCGATCGGGCCAATGTTGGAGGTGCCTACATTATTTTGGCTGAAGATAGCAGGTCGCGCGCGTTTTTGCAGTGTAGGTCGCGGCCGTGGCACTTGCGGATTGATGCGGGGCGTGGGGCTCGTTGGCCCGTCGACGATGGGCGCATCCTTGATGCCTTCTACGTATTCGTCTACTTCGGCATTTCCTTCCGCCAATTGCGTGGCCTTGGTGCCGATGCCTTCAGTCTCTTTACTCACATCGTCTTCAAATCCGGACAGTGGGATTTGTTCACGTTGAGCTTGGGTCGATTCCTCGACGGCGTCGGCCGGATCTTCTTTCGGAGTTTCTGGAGCACTGGGCATGGGCGGGATGATCGGAGCGAGTTGTCCCGAGACGATTCTCTCTGATTCGATCTCGGTCTGTCCTTCTAAAACCGGTCGCTCACCGGACATGTCTTCGGACTCCTCCTCTTGGGCGACTTGCTGATTACGATCGCTGAACGCATCGGTGTCGTCGGGGACATTATCCGGTGCATCCGGATTGGTCTCGACGAAGTTAAATGGATCCAGCTCCGGCGACTGATTTTCTTCGGTCAGCTCAGGACCGAGCTCGATTTCGAAAGGATCGGACTGTGTTTCGAGGGGGACGGGCATTCCGCCATGATCCAAACGAAGCAAATATGGGCCAATCAGTAGGATCAGCACATGCACCAAAATCGTCCCGACCAATCCGATCTGCATCGAGCTGTGCTTGGATTTCGCGGCCATTCCCGGAATCGGAACAGGCGAAGTCCGGCGCTTGGTGGGTTGTTCGCGGAGAGAAGTCATGAATTAAGACTCGGTCGAGTCAGAGCCGCAGACCCGCCCGCGTCAAAATTTGTTTCGTTTCATTGAGCGGAAGACCAATAATATTTGAAAGTGAGCCTTCCTGTCGCTCGATGATCAGCTCGCCCTCCTCCTGAATCGCGTAACCTCCCGCTTTATCGAGGGTGTGCACTTTTGAGAGATAAGCTTCGATCACCTCTGAGGTCAGAGTTTTGAACGTGACCCGACTGGCAACACCCTCGTCAATTCGGAGAGCGGTGTTCTTATGACGAAGTGCCAGACCAGTGAAAACGGTGTGGGTGCGACCACTGAGTTGACGCAACATCCCACGTGCTTCCTGACCATTGGCGGGTTTGTTGAGAGCGATTCCGTCGATAAACACCGTGGTGTCCGCTCCGAGCACATAGGCATCGGGGTGACGCTCTGCGATCCAATCAGCCTTTAGTGCCGCATTGTGCGAAACCATTTTGCGCGGATCAGTCGTAGGATCCTCGTGTTCGACCACATCGGCGGTGATGGTCTGAAAAGGAATTCCCAATTGCCCCAATAATTCCTTCCGACGCGGTGAGGCCGAAGCGAGGATCAAACTGTGCGGACTCGTGGTCATGTTCCTACTAGAAACTTCGCCAGAATACAGAAGGGCAAGCCTTGCGAGTTGTCAGGTTGCGGAAATCCTTTCATTGGTAACCTTTTCACTATGCGCATCGGCCTAGCCCAATTAAATACCATTGTCGGAGATCTCGCGGGAAACCGCCTGAAAATCATCGCTGCTTACGAAACGCTCGTTGAGCAAGGGGCCGAATTGGTCGTGTTTCCCGAATTGGCGACGTGCGGTTACCCGCCACGCGACCTGCTGTTTAAACGCCGCTTTGTAAGCCACACCGAGGAATCGGTGAATGAGATCCTGAAATCAATTAAGGCTGTGCCCGCGTTGATCGGCACCGTAGTCGCCAACACCGATGAGCATGGGCGGCATTGTTACAACGCCGCGGTGTTTTGCGTAAACGGCGAAATTAAGGCCACGGCCCGCAAATGTCTGTTGCCGACTTACGATGTGTTTGACGAAGATCGCTACTTCGAACCGGCCACCACGCCAACAGTGGTTGCGCACGGTGGACAACGCATCGGCATCACGATCTGCGAAGATATTTGGACTCACTCGATGATCAGCACGCGGCGTCTCTATCGCGGTCTCGATCCCCTCAAGCAGCTCGCGGCGGAAAATTGCGACCTGATGATTAATCTCTCCGCGAGCCCGTGGCATCACGGCAAGAACAAGGCGCGGCAATCGCTGGTCACCGAAGCCGCGAAATCGCTCCACTGCCCCGTCGTCTACGTCAATGCGATCGGTGGCAATGATGAACTTGTTTTTGATGGTCGGAGTCTCGTGACGGATCGCGAGGGAAACATCACGGCTGGACTGGCTTCGTTTGCGGAAGAGTTTCGGGTCGTCGATACGGAGGAGAAGCAAGAGGTCATCCATGCGAGCTTCAAGCAGGAGGACATGAAAGATGTGCACGACGCGCTTGTTCTGGGGTTGCGCGACTACGCTCAAAAATGCGGATTCAAACGCGCATTGATCGCACTCTCAGGCGGGATCGATTCGGCGCTGGTTGCCGTGCTTGCGAAGGAAGCTTTCGGAGCCGAAAACCTCATCGGCGTATCGCTGCCCTCTTCCATTTCTTCGGAACATTCCAAAGACGATGCGCGGATCTTGGCAGAAAATTTGGGGATTCGTTTCGAGACCATCGCGATCGCTGACGCGGTCGCGGCTTGCGACAAGTCCCTCGAACCTATCTTCGCCGGGCTGGATGACGATGTAACGGAGGAAAACGTGCAGGCGCGTATTCGTGGTGTGCTGATGATGGCGCTGTCGAATAAGTTTGGATCAATCCTCCTCACGACCGGAAACAAGAGCGAAATTGCAGTCGGCTATTGCACGCTTTACGGGGATATGTGCGGTGGACTCGCCGTGATCAGCGATGTGTTTAAAACGCAGGCCTACGATCTCGCTAGATGGATGAATCGAGAGCGTGAAATAATTCCGGTCAACACGATTGAGAAACCACCGAGCGCCGAACTGCGTCCCGGTCAGGAAGATCAGGACAGCCTGCCGCCCTACGATCAACTCGATGGTATCCTGCGTGGTTACGTGGAGGAAGGCCTATCCACGGGTGATCTTGTCGCGAAAGGATATCCGGAAGAGGTCGTCAAAGACATCGTGCGCAAAGTGGACCTCAACGAATACAAACGTAAACAAGCTGCCCCCGGCTTGAAGATTACGCCACTCGCCTTCGGCGTCGGTCGTCGCATCCCCATCGTGCAGAAATACGTGAGCTGATTCTAACCGAATTCTTAAGCCGCTAATGAACGCTAATGGCCGCGAATGAAGAAAATCTCTATAAAGCTGAGGGCTACGCGCTGATGGCTGCTGCGTTTGAGGTTTATAATCAGTTGGGACCGGGATTTCTGGAGGAAGTTTATCAGGAGGCTCTAGAAATCCAGTTGAGCGAAGACAGCATACCGTTCGTTTCTAAACCTCGATTGAAGATCAGGTTTAAAGAGCATGAACTGCGTAAATATTATGAGGCCGATTTATTGGTGAACGGAGGGATGGTCGTAGAGTTAAAAGCAGTGCGTTGCCTAGCCCCGGAACATGAGGCTCAACTGTTAAATGAACTCAAGGCCTCCAAATTGAAGGTAGCCTATCTTATTAATTTCGGCGCATCTCCTCGGCTGGAATGGTATCGACGCGTTAATTCCTCTGGCAATTAGCGGCCATCAGCGCTCATTAGCGGTTTAACATTATGTCCACTTCAGAAGATCTTTTCGAACGCGCCAAGCGCCTTATTCCTGGTGGGGTTAATTCACCCGTGCGTGCTTTTCGCTCGGTGGGCGGTTCGCCCTTTTTTGTGAAGTCGGCGCAAGGTGCGACTTTGACGACGTCTGATGATCGCGAGCTGATCGATTTCGTCTGCACTTGGGGGCCGGCGATTCACGGACACAATCATCCGGTGATCAAAGCGGCGATCAGCGAAGCCCTCGATCATGGCACTTCTTTTGGCACGCCTAATCCGTATGAAGTGGAGATGGCGGAACTGATCGTGAAGTTCTTTCCGTCGATTCAAAAACTCCGGATGTGCAACAGTGGCACGGAAGCCACGATGTCGGCCATTCGTTTGGCTCGCGGCTACACCAAGCGGGATAAGATTATCAAGTTTGCGGGGTGTTATCACGGCCATAGTGATTCGTTATTAATCAAGGCGGGCTCGGGCGCTCTGACGCATGGGAATCCCGATAGCGCGGGTGTGCCCGCCGCATTCGCGCAAGAAACCGTAGTGGTGTCTTACAATGATCGCGAAGCGCTCGAAGCCGCGTTTGCCGCGAATCCTGATCAAATCGCGGGTGTGATTATCGAGCCCTATTGTGGCAATGTGGGTTTCATCATGCCCGATGCGGGCTATCTCACCTACCTGCGTGAGATCACGACCAAGCATGGCAGTGTGCTGATCTTCGATGAGGTGATGACAGGATTCCGTTTAGCCAAGGGTGGCGTGCAAGAGATTGAAACGATCACGCCTGATCTCACGGCACTTGGAAAAATTATCGGCGGAGGTTTACCGGTCGGTGCCTTTGGCGGAAGAGCCGAGATTATGGACTGTCTTGCGCCGGATGGTCCTGTTTATCAAGCGGGCACATTGAGTGGAAACCCGTTGGCGATGGCGGCCGGTATTGCTTCTTTAAAACTGCTAGAAAATCTCGATCCGTATGCGAAGCTCGACCAATTGGGGGCGCAATTACGCGATGCTGTGAATGCAGCTGCGCAAGCCAAAGGATTGGCGGTTCAAGTGCCGCAACGTGGCGCGATGTTCAGTATTTTCTTTAATGAAACTCCCGTGCGTGATTACACGACTGCGCTCCAAGGTGATGCGGAAATCTTCAAGAAGTTTTTCCACAGCTGTCTGAGCAAAGGAGTCTATCTCGCCCCCAGTGCGTTTGAGGCCGGATTCCTGAGCACGGCTCACAATGGAGCGGCGATTGATCGAGCGTGTGGGGTTTTCGCCGAGGCGATCAAAGAGCTGTAAATCCGACCTTCTTTAAACAGGTTTTTCAGGAGAATTCTGCGACGTTTTCGCCGTCTCACTGGCATCTCTGGGGAAAGGCATCATGGTTTCTTGAGTGGAAACGATGGCCTGAGCTTTCAAAGTGTGCCGCACGATCCGTCTCATTCTCTCGGTCGATACTCTCAACCGACATCTTCGGCGCAGAAAACCGCGATTTACCGGATGGTGAATGTATTGAAAACTGGCACTGAAAAAGTCGTTATACCTCTTTAATTGGGCTACGTCGTCCACGAAGTCGTTATCGGCAGCCAAGTAATCGGAATCAAATAGCGTGAGAATTGGCACAAAAATCCGCGCATGCGGATAGAGCGCGCGACTGCGCAGGTGCCGAGAATATTGCTCGGGTGTAAGGCTGTGCTGCTCACAGTAGAGTTCTTGGAAATGGATCTGACTCATTGTTGCAATGAGTATTTATACGAACGAATGATGCCGGACACGAGAACATTATAGGAATCCATCATCCTATTGTGGATTGATTTAGGTAACTATCGGCCTGATTATAAATAATCAGGTATGATCATACCTAACTATTGTTGTCTCTCTGCCTTGCTCAGCCGCTAAGCCCGAGGATGTGCTTTGGCGTAAACTTCCTGCAATCGAGCGACGCTCACGTGCGTATAGATCTGCGTCGTCGCTAGTTGGGCATGTCCCAGCAGCTCCTGCACCAAACGCAGATCAGCCCCTGCGTTCAGCAAATGTGTCGCATAGCTATGACGGAGTTTATGTGGAGTGAGATCAAGTGGAAGTTCGGCCAATGAAAGGTAACGCTTCAACAGCAACTGCACCTGCCGGACAGGCAAACGCTGGAAACGGGCCGTGATTACGACCGGAGCTTCGGGCCCTTTCTCCCGGGCATAATTTTCACGGAATCGCCGCAGCACAGCGATGGCGATCTTGCCGAGTGGACATAGGCGCTCTTTGTTTCCTTTGCCCGTAACTCGCGCGACTCCCGATGCGAAATCGATCGCGCCGTAGTTCAGTCCCGCCAATTCGCTGACTCGCAGTCCGCCACCGTAGAGTAGCTCCATGACCAATCGATCACGCCAAGCAGTAAATGCGTCGATACTCTCGTTATCCAGTAACCGCTGAGGTCCTAGAAGCAGCTTCTTCATTTGCTCTTCAGTGAGAAATTTCGGTAACGGCTTATCTAATTTGGGTAGCGGAATGCCAGTGAAAGGATTACGTCGAAGCTTACCTTGGAGCATCCAATATTTTACGTAGGCCCGTAGCGCTGAGACATGGTTATGCAAGGTGCGTCGACTAAACCTGCGTTGTGCCTCGATCACGAAATCCCGCATGTCTCGAGAATCCAGAGCATCGATTCCTTTCTCCCATAACTCGGCTTCTTTTAGCCAGCAGTAGAAATCTTCGAAGGCCTGTCGGTAATTGCGCAGCGTATACTGCGAATACCGACGCTCTTTCGAAAGATACTCGGCAAAGGGCTGCCACCATTCGGTGAGAACGGTTTCAGGCAGAGGTTGCATTGGCGGCGTGTTGCTCGACATCGTTAATCACTTGATCGGATTTGCGACGGAGCGCTCCTTCGGGATCCAATCCCTTAGCTCGCGCCGCGGCGGTTAACTCAAATAGAGCCTGACCCAGTGAATCATCAGTCATCTCTGCGGCCAGATTTTCAACTCGTTCGGAGTTGATGCGGTTTGATCCGGCGAGATTCTTTTTCTGAATTTGTTTCCAGATCGATTCGGCCAACAGTAAAGCATTCAAACGTGGCGGTGATGCTTTGAATACACCCGACTCGATTTTTCCGGCCTGCTGTTTTTCTTCGGCTTTGATCTCATCCCACTGTTTGAGGACCTGATCAGAATTTTCTAAGGAGTGCTCACCAAAGACATGCGGATGCCGCCGCACCAATTTTTCGTTCACCTCGCGCGCAACATCATCGAGATCGAAATGCCCCGCCTCTTCCGCTAATTGAGCGTGAAAGAGAACTTGGATCAGCACGTCGCCGAGCTCTTCACGCATGTGAGGCATATCGAGTGTGTCGATGGTCTCGATCAATTCGCTGGCTTCATCGATCAGACAGCGCACGAGCGATTGGTGGGTTTGCTCCTGATCCCATGGGCAACCTCCGGGGGCTCGTAGGCGGGCGATTGTTTCGCGAAGTTCGTTCATGGCGCTCGACATACCAAGACGAATTACACGGAAGCGTCGGAAAATCACTTAATTTCCCTCTTTTCTTCGCGGGCATCCCCGTGTTCCGTGACAACACATGGATAAGTTGACTGAGATCATGGCTTGGAAACGACAGGAGATCGCTGCGCAGATTCGCGACGTATCTCTTGATGAGCTCTCAGAGCTCAACGACTCCCTTCCCTCTCCCCCTTCTTTCGCGTCCGCCTTATGTCGTGACGATGGTCAACTCGCGGTCATCGCGGAAATAAAACGTCGCTCACCCTCCGCTGGAGCGATTGCCAGCAAGGCTTCAGCTCCCGAACAAGCGCTCAAATACCAAGCCGCTGGGGCAAGCGCGCTCTCGATCCTAACGGACACTAAATTTTTCGGAGGTGAGCTGAATGATCTTCGCGGAGTGACAGCTCAGTTTCGCGAGAGCGCTCCTGCACTTCCCTGCCTGCGGAAAGATTTCATGGTGCATCCGATTCAAGTGCTTGAAGCGCGTGAAGCTGGAGCCAGCGCGATACTGATTATCGTGCGCGCACTCAACGACGAAGAAATCAGCACGCTCTATGCCGCTGCGAATGCGGCCGGTCTCGCCGCGCTTTTCGAGATTCACAATGAAGCCGACCTCGCGCGAGCCGTAACTCATGACGCTAAGATCATCGGGGTGAATAATCGCGATCTCGCCGTATTCACGACCGATCTCGCAATCAGCGAACGACTGATTCCGCAATTTCCGGATGACGTGATTGCCGTGAGTGAAAGCGGAATTTTCTCCGCCACCGAAGCCAAGCGAGCTCGCGACGCGGGAGCACACGCGGTCTTGGTTGGTGAGGCTCTCATGAAGGCTCCGGATACCAGCACCCTCTTGCACGAAATTGCCACTGCCGGACAATGAAAACCACGCTCCAGTCGATCACGGCCCAGGACTACGAAGACTGGTGGCAGATTGGGGTGCGTGATTATGCGGCGGACAAAGTAGCCAATGGCACTTGGACGGCCGAGGAATCCCTTTCTCGCTCTGAAGAATCGTTTGAAAAATTGCTCCCCGATGGTCGTGTAACCGAAGGCCAATATCTGTTCTCGATTCGCCTGAGGGAAAACGATCAGCGCGTAGGTTTCATCTGGCTTGGTCGCTATGAAGGCGAAGGTTATGTCTACGATCTCTATATCGCACCGGAGCACCGTCGTTGTGGTTACGCCCGTGAAGCGATGACATGCTTGGAGCACGAAGCCCGTAAGCATGGGTTCTCAACGCTCTCGCTCCATGTTTTCGGAAGTAATAATGCCGCACGCGATCTCTACGAACAGCTTGGCTATGGCATCACGGATTTGACCATGCGTAAAAAAATCCCCGCGAGCTGAGTGCTGCGGGGATTTGAAATACGAATCAGATTCGAGCTTAAGCGCTCTGGCTGTCGGTCTGATGAATATGCACGTCGCGCTGAGGGAATGGGATGCTGCAGCCTGTGCTTTCGAGCGCTTCCTTCACCTTTTCGTTCATGTCCATCTTAACGCCCCAGTAGTCGTCACGGTTTACCCAAGGACGAACGACGATATTCACACTGCTGTCAGCGAGTTCCATGACACCGACCGTAGGCTCGGGATCTTTGAGCACGCGTTCGTCTGCTTTGAGCACGGTCCAGATGGCTTCCTTGGCTGCTTTGATGTTATCATCGTAAGCGATGCCAAAGGTCATATCCACGCGGCGGGTATCCTTCGCCGCAAAGTTTGTGATGCTGCCTCCGGTGATCTGCGAATTAGGCACGATGACCGCGAGATTATCGGGGGTGCGCAAATTGGTGGTGAAGATAGAAATCTCTTCGACGATTCCCATAACTCCACCGGCATTGATGAAGTCCCCGTTTTTGAAGGGACGGAAGATGATGAGCATCACGCCAGCGGCAAAATTCGCGAGTGAGCCTTGCAAAGCTAAACCGATGGCGAGACCGGCGGCACCGATGATGGCGACCATTGAAGTGGTCTTGATGCCGAGGCGATCCACCGCCGCGAGGATCACGACGAGCAACAGCATGACGTAAATAATACGGGAGAGAAACCCATTGAGAGTTTCGTCCATCTTTCTTTTGGCAAAGCCTTTGGAGATGCCGTTGCTGATGGTTTTCGCAAGCCACTTACCGATCACGAAGAACAGAAGCGCTGTTACGATACGGATGCCGAAGTCGATACCGTCGGTCATGAGCCATGCTTTGACAGCTTCGGCGGTTTGATTAATTGATTCAGGGTCAGTTGTATCCATGGGTAATTATCTGAGGGATACCCCCTAGTTCGTCAATCCCTGATGCAGGTAGTTTGACGTCTCCGCAAATTGCTTCTCTCTAGCTATGATATGCCGCTGTCTCCATCCGCCACGCGCGAGCTATTGACCAAACTCGATCACACTCCCCGGCACTTTCTGGGGCAGAACTTTCTCGTGGATGGGAATATCGTGAATAAATCTGTCGAGCTCGCGGAAGTCACTGCGAGTGATGTCGTGGTCGAAGTGGGCCCGGGCTTGGGCACGTTGACCGCTGCTTTGTTGAAAACAGGAGCAGACGTCTGGGCGATCGAGAAAGATCGAACTTTGCACGCACACCTGACCGAGACCTTGATGCTGCAGTATCCGGATCGTTTTCACCTGACCGAAGGTGATGCGGTAGGCAATCCGCTCGCAAGTTTGCCGTCTGGAACGACGGAACACAAAATTGTCGCGAATCTTCCCTATGCGATCTCCACCCCCTGGATGGACAAAGTGCTCTCGGGTCCGCTGCCCTCGCGCATGGTATTAATGTTGCAACGCGAAGCCGCCGATCGATACGCGGCACAACCGGGAGGCAAACTGATGGGGGCGATCTCCGTATTCTTGCAATCGGCTTATGAAATCGCGCCGGGGCACAAGGTGTCTCCGCATTGTTTTTATCCGCGACCTGATGTGGGGTCATACTTGTTGCATCTCGTGCGTCGACCCGCCCCCATGATTTTTACCCGGGTGGCCAAACAGTTGATTCGGGATTGTTTTCAACGTCGCCGGAAGCAACTCGGTTCTCTACTGCGCGGGAAGTTGCCCGATGATGGACTGCACTGGTTTGAGAAACTCGAAGCCGCGGGGCTTTCGACCCGATCTCGACCGGAGCAGGTGCCAATTGCGCTTTGGGCGGAACTTTCTGTTCCGGAACCTGTGTCTTGAAACTTTAGAGAACGCTTTTAACACTACGTCCAATGCCCTCCCTCTTTCGCCCTACCACCATCCTTTTGCTGCTTTCCGCTGTCGTCGTTGCGGCCCAATCGCCAATCGACGGTCTCGTAGGGCGCATCGATGGATTCACTTATATTTCTCCTGAATCTCATTATCGGGTTCATATCCCGGTCCTACCTGATTTGGGGGGCACGATATCCGATACCCCCACCGTCGTCGTGTTTCGTGACGATTACGGCACGCACGTCAGCATCGGTGCATTCCCTCAGGATGCGACACAGCGTTGGGAGTTATCCACCCGGGGACTAAAAGAATACCTTCCGCTTTTCTTTGCGAATTATGTGCTGCCGGATTTTCGACAAATGTTTCCCGGCACAACCGTCGAAACTGCCATCTTTCAACCGCAGCGTTTCGGCGGAGCATTGCTTTGCTACACCTTGATGCCGGGAGGCACGATGTTCCCTTCGCTCGTAGCAAATTTCGGTGGGCAGGAGGAGGTCGTGGTCGCGAAACGGGGCAATCTCGTCTTCGTGCAACACAACGTGGTCTATGTGGTGAGCGTGGAACTCTCAGAGCGATCAATTGAAGGGAAGTCTTACAACAAGACTCCCGAAGAAGAGGATAAGATTCTGCGCGAGCGATTAAGGCAAATCGTTGACGAGATCGAATTCGCCCAGCCACGCGAGTAGTCTGAAGAAGCCTCTGAGTTTGGCTTACTTATAGCCCTTCAGAAATTTCTTCTCTGCTTTGAACATTTCGAGCGTCATCTGCTTGATTTCGGCTGGTGAGCAAACGGCCGAAGTTAACGGATCGAGCATCAACGCGTAGATCGCTTTTTCGACGGATTTTTCGATACAGGCCTGTGCGCCGAGATCGAACATGCGCATGTTGGAATCACATAAACCTGCCATCTGAGCAGGCAATGCGCCATAGCGTGTCGGGTTGATGCCGTTGCGATCAATCATGCAGGATACTTCCACGCAGCCATCTGCGGGGAGATTGGTGATTAACTGTCCCGCGCCGCCGTGATTGTTCATCACATTGCCGTGGATGCGAAAAGGTGAATCCTTTTCGCGGGCTTCGATGATCCAGCTGGCATATTCCCAGCTGCGTTCCCATTCCATCGGTTCTTTTCCGGCGATCATTCTGGCGCGCTGCTTATCTGCTTCTTTGCGCCATATCGGCCAACTTTTGGAATAAAAACTCGATCCGCCACCACCAGCCTCGCGGCAGTATTTCTGGATGAGATCCGGACGTTTTCGGTAATACGGGACGTATTCTGAAAGGTGCCCGCTCGACTCGGTAATAAATGCTCCGAAGTGCAGCATCATGTCCTTCCGAACAATGTCATGCTGCCAATCGGGGCCTCCCACACTGTGGTGCGGCCAGATCCACTTGGGGTTCTGGGGACGACCCGCAGCCATCGCTTTCTTAAGGTCCGCGGTTGCCCGGCGTTTGAGCAGCGGATACAGGTCCTTACCCTGATGCTCTAATTTGGTGAACCATGCCATGTGATTAATCCCGGCACATTCCCAATCCATCTCGGCGATCGGCACACCGGCGCGACGGGCAAGTAAATTGCTCGTGCCTTGGACCGAGTGGCAAAGACCCACAATTTGCATCGAAGAAGTGCGACCTGCGGCGAGACACATCATGGCCATTGGGTTCGTGTAGTTGAGGACGATCGCATTCGGGCAAAGCTCTTCGGCGTCCTTTAGTAATTCGAGAAAGACCGGAATCGTGCGCATCGATTTAAACAGGCCACCCGGCCCGATTGTATCTCCGATACATTGATCAATCCCGTATTTCTTCGGAATATCGTTATCAATTTTCACGCAAGCCGTGCCGCTCACCTCGATGCAATTCACGATGTAGTCTGAGCCCGCGAGCACCTTACGGCGCTGGGCTGAACCGATGACCTTCCAATTTATCTTACCCAATTGCTTCGCGAGACGTGTGATGAGTTTCGTCATCGTCGAAAGGCGTTCACGATCGATGTCGACCAACGCGATTGTTCCTCCTTTATCGCCCGGAATCCGTAAAATATCATTCATTAAACGCGGCGTGAAGGCACTCCCCGCGCCCATCATCGTGATCTTTATCGGACGGGAGAGTTCACCGGGTAAACCACGAGCAGCGGCATCTTTGGTGTCGTTGACATGGCCGATTTGTTTCTGTTTAGCTGCGCACATAGATTTGGCGTAAACCAGTTGTTTTGAAGAGTCTGAGGGGCGCATGATTCGCTCTAGCAGATTTTGTGAAAAACCCGAAACAGTCGGAGCCGTTTCGGGTTTGAAAATCGAGCAAATCACAGGGGTGTTTACTTATAGCCTTTGAGATATTTCTTCTCCGCTTTGAACATTTCGAGCGTCATCTGCTTGATTTCCGCTGGTGAGCAAACGGCCGAAGTCAACGGATCGAGCATCAACGCATAGATCGCTTTTTCGATGGATTTTTCGATGCAGGCCTGTGCGCCGAGATCGAACATGCGCATGTTGGAATCACATAAACCTGCCATCTGAGCAGGCAATGCGCCATAGCGAGTCGGATTGATGCCGTTGCGATCAATCATACAGGAAACTTCCACGCAGCCATCTGCGGGGAGATTGGTGATCAACTGACCTGCGCCGCCGTGATTGTTCATCACATTGCCGTGGATGCGAAAAGGTGAATCCTTTTCGCGGGCTTCGATGATCCAGCTGGCATATTCCCAGCTGCGTTCCCATTCCATCGGTTCT